>JAEYWY010000030.1 GCA_023428695.1 Bacteroidota bacterium | reverse complement strand
AAAACGACGGTTCAATAAAACACCTGAGCCGGAAGGAGGGAAGTCATCATCAGCGGACTTGTCATTTGTTGTGCAAAAGCACGACGCTTCACGCCTCCATTACGATTTCCGCATTGAGTTGCGCGGTGTAATGAAAAGCTGGGCGGTTCCAAAGGGACCCTCGTTGATTCCTTCTGAAAAGCGACTCGCTATGCAGGTGGAAGACCACCCCATGGACTACAACAATTTCGAAGGAAAAATCCCGGAAGGAAATTACGGTGCCGGGACGGTTATCATTTGGGATCAGGGTACTTATGAACCTGTCGGCGAATTCAGGAACAAGAAGGAACGTGAGAAATATGTTGCCGCCGGATTGAAGAAAGGCTCTCTTAAGATCCGACTGTTCGGAGCGAAACTGCAGGGTGAATTCGCACTCGTTCAAACAAATAGCCGCGGCGAAAATTCGTGGCTGCTGATCAAGCACAGAGATGACTTTGTATCTGACAAGGATGTACTTCTCGATGATAAGTCCGTCGTGTCGGGACGAACTATTGAAGAAACTGAATCCGATGCGGATTCGCGGGTGTGGAAAAGTAATAAGTCCGGGAATTCGGGATCGAAGCGAAAAAAGACGGCTTCGTCAAAGAAGGCATCGTCGAACAAGAGCGGTTTGTCCAAACTCAGGGAAAAGAAAAAGTCGGCGATGCTGAAGGATATTCAACCCATGCTTGCAACGCTGGTTGATGTACCTTTTGATGAACCCGGATGGCTTTACGAAGTGAAGTGGGATGGCTTCCGCGCACTCGCCTACGTCGATAGAAGCGACGTTCAGTTGCGTTCACGAAACAACAAATCTTTTGATAAAAAGTTTTATCCGGTACATAAGGCGTTGGCGGAATTGGATGTCCATGCCGTCGTGGATGGAGAAATCATCGTTGTGAATGAAAAAGGTGAACCTGATTTTGGGGCGCTTCAGGACTGGCGCAGCGAAGCAGATGGTCAACTCATTTACTATGTGTTCGATCTGCTGTGGTTGGATGGTTATGATTTGCGCGAAGTTCCGCTTCACAAGCGCAAAGAGTTGCTTCAATCTGTCGTACCTGAATCCGGATTAATACGATACAGCGAAAACTTTGATGTCACTGCAAGTGAGTTGTTCGAACAAGCGGAGCGTCTTTCACTCGAAGGGATCATGGCAAAAAAAGCCGACAGTGTATACGTTTCGGGAAAACGCACACGTGACTGGGCGAAGATCAAAACCCAAAAACATCAGGACGTTATTATCGGCGGATACACCCGTAACGAAAATACCCGGAAACCATTCAGTGCACTTTTGCTTGGCGTGTACGAAGGAAAAAAACTTCAGTTCATTGGCCCTGTTGGAACAGGTTTCGACAAGAAGTCACAGGAGGAAATACTGCAACGCCTGAAGCCACTTGAAACAAAAAAGTGCCCGTTTGAAACAGAACCTGATTATAACAAACCGTCGCGGTTTCGGCCAAAGCCGCCAAAGGCTTCGGTGACATGGGTAAAGCCACAGGTGGTTGCTGAAGTTGTTTATAGAACGAAGGCGAAAGACGGTTCCCTGAGACATCCCTCGTTTCGCGGCCTGCGCGAGGATAAGTCACCTGACGAGATAAAGTTTGAGAATGCCGTGTCACCGGCAGCTGTGACAGGCAATGCAGGATCCGACACAGCGATAATTGCTGCCCCTGGAAAACAGGAGCGGAAGTCGCTGCTTAATCCCTCGGAGGAGACGCAGGTAAAAAAGGTAAACAACCGCGAAATAAAATTTACGAACCTGAGCAAGGTCTTCTGGCCAAAGGAGAATTACACCAAGCGGGACATGCTCAATTACTATTATCAGATTGCGCCGTTCATGCTTCCCTATATGAAGGACCGGCCTCAAACGCTAAACCGGTTTCCGAACGGAATAAACGGGAAGAGTTTCTATCAAAAGGATGTCACAGGAAAGGTGCCCGCGTGGGTTGAGATGTTTCCGTACTTCAGTGAAGGCGACAAACGTCAGAAACATTTTCTTGTTTGTTCCGATGAAGCGAGTCTCCTTTATATCGCTACGTTGGGATGCATTGAGATGAACCCATGGAGCAGCAGGGCACAGTCGCCGGATCATCCTGACTGGTGTATCATAGACCTCGATCCGGATAAAGGGACTTCTTTCGAACAGGTAATTAATGCTGCACAGGTGACCAGGGAGGTACTTGATTCTGTCGGCGTAAGATCCTGGTGTAAAACGTCCGGATCAACAGGCCTTCATATTTACATTCCGCTTGGAGCAAAGTACACATATGAAGATTCGAAGGAGTTTGCACGTGCCGTTGTAAAAGTCGTTCATGCTGAGTTACCAACGACCACAAGTATTGAGCGTAAGGTGAGTGATCGTAAAGGGAAGATGTATCTCGATTTTTTGCAAAACCGACCACAGGCAACAGTTGCTGGTCCGTATTCCCTTCGACCTAAACCGGGAGCGCCGGTCTCGATGCCGTTGCATTGGGATGAAGTTAAGAAGGGACTCTCAATGGGTATGTTCAATATTACCAACGCAGTTGCGAGAGTTCGTTCGGAAGGTGATCTGTTCGCAGGCGTACTGGGAAAAGCTATTGATCTCAATGCAGTGATGGTGAAACTGCTCAAGACCTTTGGGCGTCTCTGAATTTTGCTGTGTTATTTATCCTGACGCGATTTCGTCACCGTAATTTTTGCAATAACGGACGAACTCGCTTCTTCGAGACTTTTCTCAATGCTCGTGTAAATACCTGAGTTTAAGAGCGGGTGAATGAAAATCGCTTCCTGACCCTGGTAATTGACACGTTGCGCATTTTCAAGGGCTGTGGTTGTGACACCACTGAAAATGTGTGTCGTACTAATTTGAATGTCGAGTCGGTTCTCAAGGTCAACGCGCACTTGTGGACTTCCATACTGAACGCCAGCCGTTGTAAGTGGAAAAACATCATTCACGGCGATGATCAATGGCATTGAACGGCCCCTGTTGTCGAATTTGCCAACCAGCAGTAGCGAAGGCCTTGCCGTCGGGAGATATTCGTCGAGGTTTGCGGAAATGCCGGACTCATCTTCCGTGATTACAGGTGTTGATGTATCGCTGGTCAGTGTGAGTGTTACGTTAAAAGGATCGTAGTCGTTTATTTTTCCGACGATCTCCAGTGGTTTTTGGTCTTTGTTGAGAAGCGATAACCATGCATCGTCGCCACTCAGCTTCCGGGAAAATGTGAGTACATCCTGAGTGGGCGCGGTTCCGTTTACTGCAACCTGCGAGACATTAAGAAATGCCTGATTCACCGTAATCTTCCCTTGTAGCGCGGCGTTGGAGAAAAGTGTAATAGTTGTGTTGATCTTACCGTTTGTTTCCGGCTCCTCTGGTCCGCACTGGGCGAAAAAAAGGAAAACGGAGCATGCCGCGAGGTTTCTCGTCAGCAGAATTAACTTCCTGGTTTTCATACGCTTCTGACTTTCAAACTGCGAGTGGTGAATTCAAATAGAATAATTTGAATATGCTAATATAAAAATGTTGCCACCACTTTTTTGATGCAAACGGTAATTAAATAAACACAACCCTGGTTTGAATCAGACGGATTGATGAAAAATTCGATCATCCAAATCGGAAATTCCCGTGAGGAGGCCGCGTTTCTGTGCCGGGAACCGTTGCGATGGCCCTGTCGCGTGAAAGACCACGTGACTGCCGCGGTGAAGAACGGTAAATGAGTTAGTTCTTGTTGTCTTTTTTACCCCATCATCCTTTCCTGGTCAACGTTCGGGGAGTTTGCAAAAACATTCGTGCAGGCGTACCGGCAACATACGACGGTGAGCGCGTGAGCGTGTTAATTTGATTGATCCCTATTGTTTTGCAGTGCGCTGTTTTTTTCGGAATTGCCACGGTGGAACGGGATGTGGCATCGACCAGATGCCCAATCGTTCCCTTCTTGCGCGCTGTTCCAGGTTCGCCCACTCAGGATTGTTATCGTATTCGGTGTAATGCCAGGCAAGCCCGGCCTTAAGCATCGCCTCGTTAATATCTTCTCCGCTTACACTGGCTCGTCCAACGGTACGGTTATACCTATCCTTATTGATCACAACAATTTTTACTTCTTTGTGCATCGTCAATGACGCAAGGTGGTCGCGCGAAACGCGATAGAAGTCCTGGTTTTTTTCGGGAGCGTCAATGCCGTACAAGCGAATCTTCACCGTACGCTTGTCGGCCGTGAGCACGGTAAACGTATCGCCATCGGCAACCTTAACGACAGTCCCTGAAATAGTCTCCGGTTTGCACTGGAGAAAAAAGAGGGAAATGATAACAAAGGAGTAAATCGCTTTCATGAGACGTTTGCCCTGCAAGCATAACCATTTTTTCTTAGTCGCGGCCGTTTGTGGCTGCATTTTGCAACGATAATTCATTCTCATTTCATACGAAAACTCCATTCGCTACTTTTGTTCGCAGAACCCGCACTATGCGCAAGATCATTCACGTCGATATGGACGCATTTTACGCTTCGATTGAGCAGCGGGATAATCCTTTTTATAAGGGGAAGCCCGTGGTCGTCGGTGGTTCACCTGAAGGACGAGGCGTTGTCGCGGCCGCGAGCTATGAAGCACGGAAATTTGGTGTGCGATCAGCGATGCCATCGCGCACTGCAAAACAACTATGCCGGGATCTGATTTTTATCCGGCCGCGATTCGACGTGTACAAACAAGTATCCACCGAGTTGCGTGCTATCATGCACCGCTACACCGACCTCGTTGAGCCCCTGTCACTTGACGAAGCGTTTCTCGATGTAACGAATGACAAGGCAGGTATTGGTTCAGCACTTGATATCGCCAAACGAATCAAAGATGAAGTCAGGGCAGAGTTGCATCTTACCGCTTCCGCCGGTGTGTCAGTCAACAAATTTCTGGCAAAGATCGCTTCCGATCTTCATAAACCCGATGGACTCACATTCATCGGACCGTCGCGTATAGAACAATTCATGGACGCACTACCTGTTGAAAAGTTTTTTGGTGTCGGCCGTGTGACTGCGGAGAAAATGAAATCATTGGGTTTGCATTGCGGTGCAGATTTGAAACGGTTGTCTGAGCAGGAACTTATTGGGCATTTCGGAAAGGCCGGAAGCTTTTACTATCGGATCGTACGTGGCATTGACGATCGGGAGGTTCAACCCGATCGCGAAACAAAATCGATTGGCGCGGAAGATACCTTTCCCGTCGACCTGTCAGAAACCGATGCGATGCAATATGAACTTGACAAACTATGCAAAGTCGTCAGCGAAAGACTGATAAGAAAGAATATGAGAGGCCGGACAGTCACGTTGAAAATAAAATTCAGCGATTTCAGAATAATAACACGAAGTCAAACGTTGACTGAACCACTTATGGAGCGACGTGAAATTGCCGCAGTTGTCTATAAGCTTCTTCGTGATTCCGATCTTGACGGGAAGAAAGTCCGATTGTTGGGTGTGACCATATCCAATTTTGGTGGAGTGCAACAGGTTGTCTCAGATTCGCAATCACCGCAGCTTACGCTTTTCTGAAAATTTCATTCGAACCTTTCGGATTTGTCTTGTGTCAAAAGGCAAAACGGAAAGACAAAATGAAAAGACTACTCACAATCGTCGTGTGCGTATTTTGCTCCGCATGCGACTCGGATGAAAAGGAGGATGCGCGCTCCTGGATTAAGCTTGGACTGGACGGACTCAAAGTAAATGAGCTTGCGATTAATGGCGACAATCTTTACGCTGCGACATCGGATGGAATTTTCAGGAAGAATCTGAACAATAGTGACGAATTCCACCGAATTGGTTTGGCCGGAAAGAATGTGGAAGATATGGTTATCTATTCACAGCAGAAAATCCTGGCAAGCTTTGTAGATCGCACGTATACCGAGACTCCCGGACTATTTATCACGACGAATGCCGGTGCGGATTGGACACAACTCGAATCTGATTTTGGTGGCGATACGCCCGAGCCGGTTTTCGATTTAGTTGCTGATCCCGATGACGAGGACATACTTTTCGGTGGTGGGCTTGGTGTTATAGCCAAGTCTGTTGACGGCGGAGCCTCCTGGACTCCAATGTGGGGTGAGTGGCAACGTATCGCGACGGGCGTCAGTATCGTAACCCTGTCGCCTACTGATAAAAAAGTATGGGCAGGCGGACAGGGTGCGATTGAGAACGGATTTCTCATGCGCGATCCGGGGCTCGAAAACGAAACGGTTTGGTATGACCTGATGCCGAATCCAACCGTTGTAAAAGAGATTGAATTCAAAAGCGAGGACGACATTTTCGCCGGGTTTGAAGGAGGCTTGATTCGTTCGCGGGACGGTGGAGAAGCGTGGGAGACAATCATTGAAAGCGGTGAGAACAGATTCTTCTTTGGGATTGGTGTCAGTGTAACACCCGGACGTGTCTATGCAGGTGGATGGCTGAAAGGGCAGGAGACCCAGCCGCTAAAGCTATTTGTAAGCAACGATAATGGTGATGAATGGAGCGAGCTCGAATGGCCGAATGAAGACAAGGGCGGCATATTCGATCTTCAGGTTCAAAGCACGACAAAAGAAGACCGCATTTTCCTGGGGCTGGATCAGGGTGGGGTGTATGAAGTCAGGATTCGGAAATGATGTAATCAGGTTGAGAATCGAGCGGGAAACGGGGTTCGAACCCGCGACCCTCAGCTTGGGAAGCTGATGCTCTACCAACTGAGCTACTCCCGCTTGAGTTCTCAAATTTGCAGATTTCACGAAAACAAAGCCATCGATTCTTCCTTCTTTTATTGGCGGTTCTATTTGGATTCCAGGGGTACCTTTGGACAAAAATGACCTTCCTGAAGTGCAACCCTTGCACACGAGGTTCGTTTAAACGAACTTGGATCACTTAACCCTGCGGCCTATCCCTCAAACTGTGAAAGAGAAGAACCACGAAATTACCATTGGTATCTCTTCATTTGAAAACCTCGCCGGTCAGTCGGGCGACGAATTCCTTTGTAAGTCGTTGTACCTCGATTTGATCACAGAGTTGTCGCGCTTTCGCCAATTCAGGATCATCGCCCGGGATGACATATCCGCAGACAACGAAAATTCTGCAAATCCGACCTATCAAATCAGAGGCTCACTACGCATCGACGACAGCTGCGTCCGGGTAAACGCCCGACTGATCAGATCACGCTCGGACGAGATCGTTTGGGCGGATCAATTCACAGGCAGCAAGGAGTCGGTACAAACGATCCAGCAACTTCTGCTCGAGAAACTCGCAGCAACTTTGCAGCAACAACTGAACTACGATCTGCTCAATCAGGCGCGTCGCCGTACCGCTAATCCTTCTGCTTATGAGTATTGGCTTTGTGGCATGGAAGAGCTGCACAAAGGAACAGTCGAAGCCGATGAAAAAGCGCGCGAATTTTTCAACCGTGCCATAGAACTCGATCCGACATTTTCTCTTGCGTATTCAGGTATGTCCCTGAGTTTCTTTAACGAGTGGAGTTGTCAGCTTTGGGATCGTTGGGACAACTCACACAAGGGTGCTTTCCACTGGGCGAAACGGGCCATTGAACTTGATCCGCAGAATTACATCGCTGCCATGGTGCTTGGGCGCTCGTATGCATACGAAGGCGATTGGGGCCTCTCGGAATACTACTTTCGGCAGGCGTTGTCATTGAATCCAAATGACATTGACTGCCTTGTGCAGGTGGCTGTGGGGTTCGTTTTTCTCGGCTATCCTGATGAGTCCAGTGAATTATTTGAACGCATCCTGCAACTTAATTCGGATAACCCCGGGCGTTATCGGCACATCGGTTCGGCTATCGCTTTTGCGCGTGGCGATTTCCAGAAGAGTATTGAATTAGGAAGATACGGACTAATGCCCTGGCTTGACTTCGATGCGTATCTCGCAGCTGCCTACTATCACGCGGGAGATACTTCGAACATGCAGCAGTCATGGCAAAAATTCATCGAGAAATTTGAGGCACGAATTCTCAAAAGACCTGTCGAAAATATCGGCGAGGCAGTTAACTGGCTCCGTATTGTAAACCCATTCAGGACAGAAAACTATTTCTACAAGTTCCTCGATCACATTGGCGCCGATGAATTGATTCCGGAGGAAAACACATCGTCTGCAAGTGAGCCGTCATCGCAGTGGTTGAACCGTTTTGTTAAACGGAACGGTTTCTGGGAGATTACTTACCAGGGTTCGTTAACGCGCGTCATAGAGTTGAAAGGTTTGTATGACATTGCTGCGCTTTTGAGAAGTCCCGGAACAGAGTTTCATTGCACAGAACTTATGGGCGCGGTCGTACAATCCAACGGTGAAGTTGTACTCGATGCCAAAGCGAAGCACGAATATCGACGGAGGTTGCAGGAACTGCGGGACGAGATTGCTGAGCGCGAGGAAATGCAGGACCACGAAAGTAAAGCCGCACTTCAAAATGAATATGACGCCCTTGTGGCCCACCTGTCGTCGTCTCTCGGGTTGGGAGGCAAGGCACGAAAGACCAACGATACGGTTGACAAAGTCAGATCGGCCGTTACGTGGCGCATTCGAAAGGCGATCCGCGTTCTGGAAAAGGAGAATTCGTTCCTGGCGCGACACCTTAATGCCTCCATTAAAACCGGGGTTTTTTGCTCCTACAGGCCGGAAACACACCAGGAATGGGAAGTTCAACTTTAGCGATGGACTTCCGCTGTAAGTTCAGGACTTACGCCATAAGGGATAAAAAACCGTAATACTATGCCCTCGCCACTTGACCTTATACTCGATCCCGTAACCCTGATGATTCTCGGGATTTACGCTGCTCTCATGATCTGGGAAGCCTTGTTTCCCGCGCGAATTCTTCCACACGTAAAAGGGTGGAAACTCCGCGGACTGACTGCTTTCGTGGTCTTCTTCTTCATGTCATCGTACATTCCTATTCTGATCGATCCTTATGTTTCGCCGCTGCGGATATTTGATCTTTCCGGACTTGGTGCTGTCGTTGGCGGATTGATTGGGGTGGTGATCTACGACTTCGGGATGTACTTCTGGCATAGCGCAATGCATCGAAACAATTTCCTTTGGCGAACATTTCATCAGATGCATCATAGCGCGGAACGCCTTGATACGTACGGAGCATTTTATTTCAGCCCGTTCGACATGCTTGGCTGGATTCTGCTGAGTACGTTATGTTTCAGCATCATTGCAGGATTTTCGCCCCAGGCAATTACGGTAATTCTGCTCGTTACGAATTTCCAGTCGATATTTCAGCATGCGAACATAAAGACGCCGCGATGGCTCGGGTATATCATTCAGCGTCCGGAGAGTCATACTTTTCATCACGCAAAGGGTATCCACAAGTACAACTATTCGGATCTTCCGGTGTTCGACATAATCTTCGGTACATTTCGCAATCCCGAAACATTCGAACACGAAACCGGATTTTATCACGGAGCATCCGGTCGTGTTATAGATATGCTGATGGCCCGCGACGTTACCGAACCGGAAGCGCCATCAGAGGTTACGTCACCAGTTCAACATTAACGAAAAAATGAGAGGCTGCCGAAATTGGCAGCCTCTTCTTTTGCAGGATCCTGTTCTCAGTTTATCCAGAAATCAACCACCACTACCTTTCCAATATGCGAGCCCACAAGTTTTCCAAACGTCTGATGGTCGGGGTGAACAAGATAGTCGTCCCGGTCTTTCTCGCTTGAGAAGGTGAGAATAAATGCATGCGTCAGTCCCTCATTCAGCTTCTCGGGACTGTTATTCAATCCCCACTCCAGGGATTTTATTTGTTTAATCTTTGAAGGCAGCGCTTCGAAGGCGTGAACAACATTCTCTATGTCCTTTTCAGATGATGTTTCTTTAAAGCTGAATAGAACCACGTGTCTTAGTTGTGATTCTTTCTTCTGTGCGTGAGTCATGATAGCGGATGAAAGCAACAAAACTGCGACGAGGGTTAATCTTTTCATAATAATGTTCTTTTTTGTTTCAAATCGTTGGGGGAATCGCTTTTTTGTGGGAAGGTATCGAAAAAGGAATTTACGTGCGAAAATCAACGGGAGTTACCACAATAATTATTGGCGTTACTGTACTGGTATTCCTGATCAGTTCACAATTTGACAATCCGTATGACCTGCTCGCCCTGTGGTTTCACAAGAATGAAAAATTCCGGCTCTGGCAACCGGTAACCACCATATTTATGCACGGTGGTTACACGCACCTGCTGTTCAATATGTACGCACTGTGGGCCTTCGGTACGCCGCTTGCCGAAATATGGGGGCGTCATCGTTTTCTTTTCTTTTATCTTGTTTCAGGAATTGGTGCGAGCCTGATTTATCTTCTTGTAAATCAATTCAACTACGACAAAGCGATGCACGCGCTTCTCGATGCGGGCATCTCCGCGGAAAACATTCGGTCATTTCTTGCAGCTGACCAACCGTCATACGAGTTCATACCTGCTGCTCAGTCACCGCCGTCGGCGGAGGAACTTGTGGAATTCTTCGGGATCTTCAACATCCCGGCGGTTGGTGCGTCAGGCGCGATCTATGGCGTATTGGTCGCTTTTGGAATGTTGTACCCCAACGCGAAACTTGCACTGATATTCTTTCCTGTTCCCATTCCGGCAAAATACTTTATACCCGTGCTTATCGGTCTTGATCTATTCTCCGGTGTTACAGGCATTTCAATCTTTGGCGGCGGCATCGCTCACTTCGCGCACGTCGGTGGGGCGCTCATTGGTTTCCTGCTGATGCTTTACTGGAAAGGCCGTACCCGGCGGGAGGATATTGTCTGATTCCGATAGTACCGTAATCGTTTGCTCCAAAGCGATTAATCCCTATCTTAAATCCCTTTAACGATTTGCCATGAAAAGACGAAACTTTATCCGCAATACATCTGCTGCGCTTGCAGGTGGCCTTGCATTCGCTCCCAGTATTCTCCGTGGTGGCCTGATGCAAAACGACAAAATTCAGATTGGTGTCATTGGATGCAAAGGCATGGGCTGGGCCAATACGCACTCCCTGTTAAAAATGCAGGACGTCGATCTCGTGGGGATCAGCGACGTGGATCAATCCGTTATAGACAGCCGTCTTGCCGACTACGCCAAACTGCGTGATAACAAGCCGCAGGTATATAAAGATTATCGCGAACTCCTCAGCAACCGTAATATCGATGCTGTTGTGATCGGAACGCCTGATCACTGGCATTGCCGCATGATGGTTGATGCCGTTCAGGCAGGGAAACACGTTTATGTCGAAAAACCTATTGCGAATTCGATCCATGAATGCAATCTCATGGTTGCCGCGCAGGAGAAGACTGGCAAGGTTGTTCAGGCCGGTCAATGGCAAAGAAGCGGCCCACACTATCGAAAGGCAATTGAAATAGTTCGCTCTGGTGTATTGGGAAAAATCCGTCTTGTAAAAGTATGGGCCTATCAGGGCTGGATGAAACCAGTTCCCGTACTTCCCGATGGTACGCCGCCTGAAGGTGTCGATTACGCCATGTGGCTTGGTCCGGCGCAGAAACGTCCCTTCAATCCAAATCGATTTCACTTTAATTTCCGTTGGTTCTGGGACTATGCCGGCGGACTGATGACAGACTGGGGCGTTCATGAAATAGACATAGCGTTGTACGCGATGGAAGAACTCGCGCCCGTATCCGTAATGTCAACAGGTGGTAAGCTCGCGTATCCGGATGACGCGTCCGAAACACCTGATACGTTGCAGGCGATTTATCAGTATAAGAATTTCAACATGCTGTGGGAACACGCCACAGGTATCAATACAGGACCGTACAACCGCTCCGAGGGAATTGCATTTATCGGCAACAACGGTACCCTCGTTGTAAACAGAGGTGGCTACGAGGTCATAGAGGAGCACGAGGCGCAGGGCTATTCAGCATCGGGCAAGCCAAAAATGGAGCCTATCGAGAAGTATCAAAAACCGAATGAGCTCAACTATCTTGATCTTCACACGGAGAATTTTATCGCAGCCGTGAAGAAGAACGATCAGAAAATGCTTAATACGCCGATTCGATCGGGAAGCGTTGCGGCCATCAACGCACAGATGGGTAACATCGCGTTCCGCACCGGTTCAAAAGTATTCTGGGATGCTGCGAAGGGTGAATTCACAAACAACAAGGAAGCTAACAAACTGATTTCTGCAACCTATCACAACGGCTGGAAAGTACCGACGGTCTAG
The DNA here is from genome assembly GCA_023428695.1 of Bacteroidota bacterium. Taxonomy (GTDB): domain Bacteria; phylum Bacteroidota; class Bacteroidia; order Cytophagales; family Cyclobacteriaceae; genus Ohtaekwangia. The sequence goes on along the minus strand of JAEYWY010000030.1, from coordinate 331,892 downwards.
ATGACGTCTTTACAAGACGATTCGGTATGTGTATTTGACAAGAAAGATGTTATAGGCTTTTTCGTCAAACCTGAGTGAGTAGCGCCCGTGACCGGGTTCGTCTTTGTAAAACGCTCCGTTGCGCTCCTGAGTCCATACCAGAAAGAGAGTCGATCCGGGGATATATTCCCAGCGGATAACGAGATTCGAACGAAACTGACCAAAGTTGAAATTCGGATTCGAAAATCCGTAGTCACGCGTGCCATTGCCATCTTCGTCGACGTGATACCCGTTATCGTCTAACGTGAGATGATGCGAGGGCAATGCATAGTATCGTTGATTGTATGATTCGGCACGTGCATTGGTGACTGACTTGTAGTTGCTGTAATGACCTTCCGAACCAAAGGGTTGTCCCCAGTATTGAATCGAAAGGTTTGGCGTAATCATATACGTCATCCGCATTGCAATTCGCGCAACGGTTTGGTCAATTTCACCTACGATATACCGATTACTTCCGCTTTCGTCAGTTGTGGTTACCCATTGCATTTTGTTGTTGTTATGAAATACGCTGGCCGACACCCGGATGTTGAGCGCGTTCATTGGTTGGAATACCAGATCAAGTCCGTAGTCGCTCGTGCGCGAATAGGTTTCTTCGCCAAAGAAATGCTCTGAATAAAGTTCACCGAAAAATTTCTTGCGTGCATCGGAGCGGATATAACCCCACAGGTACTTGCCGCCGGGGTAGCGAATCGAAGGACCGCCCCGTAAGTCGGCGTTCGAAACCGATGTCCGTCGCCACGTAACACCACCGCCGACAGACCAGAAGTTCTTAAACTGCGAATGAGCATTCACATTGTACCCATCGCTGGTCAATCGTCCACCGAAGTCATAGTCGCGCCATTGATTGATATTATAGCGTTGATTCCGGGTAATGCCTCGTGGCTGTAAAATCCGGTACTGCATCCAGAACCATTGGCTGATGTTATCGGTCTGTGAAAGGAAACCAATGTCGTTCAACTCAAACCCGGGTGATTGCCAGACAACTCCGAGGTCGGAAACAATATTGCCGCTCTTTTTTCCGAGCAGAATTTGTCCAGACGTTCCGGTAAGCGATGTGCGATCAGGATCAAATTCTGCGTGGTGGTTGTCGGGCCGTTGAAAGTATCGCTCTGAAGCAAGCTGTGTGTTTTGAATTGCTTCACGCGATCCGCGTACGTGACTGAACGCCGTACGCGCACTTACGTAATACGTTCTTTTTTTCCAATGGTGAAGGAAGTCGCCGCCACCGGAATATGCGGCGCGATGCAGAATGGAAAATTGTTCTTCGTCGAGCCTCCGGTTCACAGCCGTGAAAATCAAACCTGCAACCGTGTTGCCCTTGTTGATGTCTTGCTGGGCACGCACGACGAAGTAGTTTGTTAACGGCTCCGTTGCAATACTTCTTTTGTATCCGAGACTGTCAATCTCGGCGTATTCTTTTTCAGTTACGCTTTCCAGTAAACCCCAACTGAAACCTTTTTTGTTCTTGCCTGTGATCTTTGCCGCGCCGAGAATAGTTGTGTGTTTATTCGGCTTCACGTATTCTGTGACGCCGTCTTCGCCGCTTCGGTCGGTATCCGGATCGATTTGCGGCGGTCTTCCGATGCGTCGCGAATAAAACAGGTTGGCATTACTAATTTGCCCGGCTGGAAAATCAAGCGTATTGTTGCCTTCGGTGAAGAAGGGCCGTCTTTCCTGGAAGAATAACCTGAACGCCGAGAGGTTTACCTGTGACGGATCCGCTTCTACCTGGCCAAAGTCTGGGTTAACGGTGAGGTCAAGTGTGATATCGCTGGTGATACCGATCTTTGCGTCCAACCCGGCGTTAAGAAGACTCTTCTTTCCTGTCTGATACGGGTTGCCTTCTTCCCTCTGAAACGTTTCCGTCTGCGCGACAACGAAAGGTTGTATCTCCAGTTGTTTTTGTGGTTTGATACCGCGCAGTCCGTGTAACTCGCCAAACAGGTGCACCCATCCACCGGCATCGGGAGCAATGTATTTCCATACGGAACGTTCCTGCTTGCGGAATAAAACGCGTGTGAACTGCAAACCCCAAACGAGTTCCTCCTTGTTCGTGAAACGAAGTTGGCTAAGCGGTATCCTGAATTCAGCGATCCAACCTGCAGAATCAATTGATGTATCGAGGTACCAGATCGGATCCCATCCTGCGTCCCAGTTATCGCCGTTATTGGAAACATATTCGTCGCCCTTTACGCCAGATACCGATGCTGTAAAAGAAAATGCTGTTCTTTTGTCGTAATAGCTGTCGATGTTGATTTCGACGAAATCACCTTCAAACGAATCTCGCCTTGACATACGACGTGCAATCTTGCGTGGTTCGGGGTCAAGGCAACGAACACCAACGTAAAGGTTCTTGTCGTCGTATAGGATTTTGAAGAGTGTTTGAACGCTTGCGGGCTTGCCTTTGTCGGGACTAATCTGCCGGAAGCCATCTCCGCCCCATTCTACCTGGTCCCAGGCCGGATCGTCAAGCTTGCCGTCAATAACGGGAGGGGCACCGCTGAAACGAGCCGTTTCGTAAGTGCGCATGCTGTCGATTGGGACATTAGTCTGTTTTGTTGAGTCAGCTTTGACGGCCTCCTGGCTAAACGACAGGTGTGCACACAGCAGGGGCAGGAGGGGGAGCAGGTTTCTTGTCATGGTAACGGCCGATAGCCACTCATAATACTCGTTTTTCGCCGGCGGGTTACCAAAATTTGCCGGAGTTTTGTTATAGATATGTTAAGGGTCATTTTTGAGTGTATGTAGCATAAAGAATTATGACCTCACGCAACCGGTGGGATTTTCACCAGCGAATGCCTTTCCTGAAATTTATTTTTGAGAATATTGATTTTTCTGGTGGTTCCTGGCGTTTCCGCAAAAGCCCAGAATCAAACAAAACTGGAAGGCATTAGACTTTCTGACTGGCGAGTGGTCGGTAGAGGTCGACTGGCGCTTGTCGATGCAAGGGCCGTGGGAAAAGAGTACGTCGCGGTCCTCTTTCACGAGAACGCTTTAGAATAACCTTATCGAAGAAGAATTCAAGCAGAGGGAGGGCAAAGATTTTCCGGGCAAAACCTTATTTGCTTTCAACAGTCAGACCGGTCGATATCAACGCGTATTCATAGACGGACCACTCGGCGTCCTGATAGACTTCGAAGGTGCAATTGAAAATGGTAAGATAATTTTCGACAGGACCTGGGCGTATGCGAATGGAAAAACGGTAAAGTTGAGTGTCACGTCCACGGTCATCTCGGATGACAGTTTTATTGTGAAATCCATGCGCATGCCTGAAACGGCTACTGATTGGGATGTGAACGGCCGAATGACGTACACGAGAATTAAATAATAATCGGTTGTAAGGTTCGCTGGGAATTTACTCCAATTGAAAAGGCTGCCCTTTTGAGACAGCCTCTTTCAATGGCAGACTGAATGAGAATTATTTCTGTTCACTCTCTGCATTGTGTATCATTACCTCTGTTTCGGCGTCATTCAAGTCTGATTCTTCGGCTTTAACAAGTTCCTGCTTTTCGCGATCAACATAGTAAAGTTCGTCATTGATCTTGTAGACGACTTCATTAAGCGGACCTTCCTTGTCGGTTACAACTTCAACCTCCGGTCCATAGCTCATCTGACGAACCTCCGCATCTGCTGTTTCCATGGCGGCTTCCGCACCTTCCTGAACGCCCTCTACAGCGTGCTCAGCAGCTTCTCCTGTTTCTTCAGCACCCTCTTCAATGATTGCTCCGGTTTTTTCTGCACCTTGTTCAAGTTTTTCACCGGCTTCACGGCTCTCGTCCTCAAGTTCCTGTCCTGCTTCCTGAGCTTCATCCTGGACTTCTTCACCGGCCTGTTCGAGGTCTTCTATGGCTTCTTCAGAATTCTGCTCGAGTGCCTCCTGTGTTGGCTGCACTTCATTTTCAATAGCCTCACCAGCTTCCCGGGCCTCCTGATTTATTTCATCGCCGGTCTGCTCAATTGCATCTTCGGCCTGATCACCCGCCTGTTCTGCTTCCTGACGGAAACTGCTGCTTGCGTCCGTCGTGTCGGTTTCAACCTGAGCCATTGCTCCGCTCATAAGCGCAGCGGCTACCACTGTCAAGAATATCTTTTTCATATCATTCATTTAAGATTTAACATCACTTTCCTTCTTTGATTAAACTTTAATACCATTTGACCGCACGAATCCAACGAAAGGGCTGGATGCCAACGGGATCGCGGGCTACTGAGCGCCAAACCGCGTTTTTTCGATTTCACCGGGAAAATGTCCGGTAGAAAGAGAACGTAACTGAATGTAATACATGCTGAAAAAGTCAACACTCCATGTGCTAATTCTACCCAGTCGGCAGCTGCCTGACTCAAGGCGTGGTCTCGTTAATATTCATTATTATCTTGCATCCCATGTATGCCCAGGTGCACTACCCCGACCGACTTGCCCCAGGCGAACTGGATAAATATCTGGAGTCCGGATGGTTTCGGATGGGGCAATCTCTTTTTACCACGAACTTCCTTCATTTCAAACAGGAGTTCTACAGCGCCATCTGGTTAAGGGTGGACATGAAACGTTTTGTCCGGGACAGAACACAGGAGAAGTTGTTCAAACGGAACCGGATTTTCAGAATGGCGATTGGCGATGCGAACCTGGATATCCGGAAGGAGGAACTCTTTGCACGCTACAAGCAGGGGATAGCCTTTGATACCTCGCCATCGCTTTATCATCTGTTACATGGAAAGGTCTTTTACAACCTGTTTGATACACGCGAGATTACCCTTTATCACGATGATAAACTCGTTGCTGCCGGATATTTCGATCTTGGTGAAAACGCCGCAGCCGGCATAACCTCTTTCTATGATCCCGACTACAAAAAGTACAGTCTCGGTAAATACCTCATTTACCTGAAGATGCACTGGTGCCGGGAGCAGGGCTTTGAGTATTTCTATCCAGGGTACTTCGTGCCAGGCTACTCTTTTTTTAACTACAAACTCGAGATGGGACGCGAGGCGTTGGAATATTATGATATTAAGACGGCATCGTGGAAACCGGTTGAAGAGTTTGAAAAGAGTCCGTATGATATCATGGAAGAAAATCTGCGCGATCTCCGGGAGTTATTGAAGCTGATGGAAATTGAATCGCAGCTGTTCAAGTACGAGTTCTTCGATGCGGCACTATTCCCTGAGTTGAAGGATGTAGACCTTTTTGATTACCCGGTTTTCCTGAACTGTTTCGCGTTCCAGCAGCATCAGGTTAATCCGATTGTGGTATATGACATTCGCAACGACAAATACCGGTTAATTCAATGTCGTTCGATCTGGGGTTCACAAATGCAACCTCCGGCCGGGGATATTTATTCGTATCATCTGCTGATGCCGGAAGTTGAATTAATGGAGTCCGGGAATAAAAGCGAAATGATCGATTTTATCAGAAGACTCGGGATCAATGCGGAAGACCATTTGGTCTGATTTGAAAATTTCACGATTGTTGCTTCATGGCTGAATCATCGCTCGATCAATCGTTGTACGATCAACTGGGAGAAGAAAAGCTGCGCAGGCTGCTTGACCGCTTTTACGACCTCGTATTTTCAAACGAAATAATCAGTCACCTGTTTGTTACTGAAAAGGAAGAGATAAAGGAGAAGCAGCGTCTGTTTCTGACGCAGTTCTTTGGTGGGCCACCGCTGTATTCACAACACTTTGGCCATCCGCGTCTGCGCGCGCGACACCTGCCGCACCCGATCACACAGGAACATGCAACCGCCTGGCTTTCGTGTATGTCGGAGGCATTGCATGGCCTGGACGTCGACATGAGTATTAAGGACGAAATCTTCAAACGCCTTGTCCCCACTGCCATGTTTATGGTTAATACCGGAGATGATGATAACAAGTAATAACACCAATCCAATGAAGTCAATTTGTTTGACCTGCGTGATCATCTTTGGCATGATCGCCGCGTTGCATGGCCAGGAAATCCTGCCCCCGTTGATGCCGTGGTCCGGTAAAAGCGAGGCATTGATTGCCAGGCCAGACAATAAATGGATTACACCTGCAGAAAAAACAGGATTTGTGTCCACGCCGGACTATGCCGAGACGATGTCATGGCTCTCGCGGCTTTGCAAATCTTCTGATGTACTGGAAATAACAACGATAGGGGTGAGCGCACAGAGCAGGGAGATAAAGATGGTGATCGCTACCGCTGAAAAAAAGTTCACGGCACAGGCGTTGGCGCTATCATCGAAACCGTTGTTGTTGATACAAGCTGGAATTCACTCCGGCGAGATCGATGGCAAGGATGCAGGAATGATGCTGCTGCGCGACATGGTAAATGGTTCAAAGAGAGATCTGCTTAACCAGGTGAACATTCTCTTCATCCCGATACTCAGCGTTGACGGTCACGAGAGGTCTTCACCATACAATCGCGTGAATCAGCGCGGACCTTCCAATATGGGCTGGCGGACCAATGCACGCAACCTTAACCTCAATCGCGATTATGCCAAACTCGATACTGAAGAACTTCGGGCTGTTGTTGCGGTGATAAACGCATACAAACCAGACCTGTACCTCGATATCCATGTTACAGATGGGGCAGACTACCAGTACGACGTCACCTATGGATATAGCGAAAGTTTTTCTCCTAAAATCGCGCAATGGCTAACGGAAAAATTCAGACCCAACGTTGATGCGAGTCTGACATCATCCGGACACATTCCTGGGCCCCTTGTCTTCGCTGCAAATGATCGTGACTTTGCTGAAGGCATGGTTGAGTTCGGCTATTCAACACGCTTTTCAAACGGCTATGGAGATATTATCCATCTGCCGACAGTCCTCGTTGAAAATCACTCGTTGAAACCGTTCCGTCAACGCGTGTTGGGAACGTACGTCTTTCTCGAGGCGACGATCCGCCTGCTGGCTTCTGAAGGAAAATCTCTCCAGGAAGCAGTTGTATCAGACCGCGCACGTCGAACCAAGGAAGTTGTACTAAGCTGGCGCCGGTCAGAAAAGCCTGATACAATTGAGTTTCTCGGGATAGAGACGCAAATCAGGATGTCACCGATTACCAATAGCGAGTACGTGGCGTGGACGGGAAAACCGGTCACTCAGCGAATACTGTTTATACGTACAAATGAACCCAATTTGACAACTCTCCGTCCCGGGCACTTTGTCGTACCCGGAACCCATAAAGATGTGATCGAACGCCTTCGGTCGCATGGAATAGAAATGGAAACATTGAAGGAGGTACGCACTGTCAAGGGTAATTTTTACCGGGTTGGAAAGTACACATTTTCGAGACAGCCTTTTGAAGGTCACTTCACCGTGAACGCGGATGTGGAAACCCAATTGCGTGAAGAAACTTTTCATCCCGGTTCAGTGATCATTTCAACGGATCAGCCACTCGGCGACCTTGCTGTTATACTCCTGCATCCGCAGTCGCCGGACTCTTTTTTCCAATGGGGATTCTTTCCCGAGATATTTTCCCGCACAGAGTATATTGAACAGTATGCCGCGGAACCGTTGGCTGCGCAAATGCTTGAAAAGGACCCCGCATTGAAAAAAGAGTTTGAGGAAAAGATGAAGAATGATCCGGATTTCGCAAAGGAACCGATGCGGATTTATCAATGGTTTTACCAGCGCTCACCGTATTTCGATCAGCGGTGGCTGCTGTACCCGGTGGCTGCTGTCATGGGGAATTGACCAACAAACCGCTTGCTCTCATTCATTCGTAATGGCAATGCGCGCTACATGTCCACGTGCTTTGCCTGAAATCACGAGAATGTAGATGCCCGGTGGAAGACCGGGTGGCAATCCAAGTTGGACATCGTCAGTGCGATTGCTGCTGCCACCTGCAATTGCTCTGCCCAGCGGGTCGATCACACGATATTGGTAATTTTCAATTGGTGCATCCGGTAGCGTGACCCGTATGCGTTCGGCTCGTCCCGGGTTCGGGAACACAGACACCTCAAAATTTGTCTGCGCGGGAATGTGCGTTACCGGGTTTGGATTCTCGTCGTTGTCCGCCGGCGTCTCTTCTTCAGTACCTTCATCTTCGTCCGTGTTATCATTTCCGCCTGCATCGTTGTCTTCTCCTGAATTGTCTTCACTGGAATTATCATTGTGCTCGCCACCAGCGGTGTCTTCTCCGTCAGAATTATCTTGTCCGCCCGGGTTATCTTCTTCATCGGAATTATTGTCCTGATCATCCTCACCGCCAGTGGTGTCTTCGCCTTCGGAGTCGTCGCCGTTGTCCGGGGTGGCCTCGTCTCCGGGATCGTCATCATCCGGGTTGTCTTCTTCTTCGTCATCGCCCGGTGGTGTTCCGACACTCGTTACGACTACAGGCTCCGACCATTGGTTCCAATCGGATGCAGATGGAGACGCCACACGTGAAAATCGCGCACGATAGGTGCCCGGCGCATTCGGTGTGAATACGTTTCCTGTAGCACCTGCGATGCGCTGACCATCCTTTTCCCACTGATAAACAAAAAAGCCTTCTGCCACGACAAGTGTCGGAAATGTATTTGCCGTGAAATCGATGACTGTCTTTCCATGAAGGGCATGAACGTTTGCCTTGTTGTGACTCAGCATCCACGAAAAAAAGTCCGGCTCGTTATAGGCGCGATTCCAGACGTTGTGACCAAGATCGGAATACTCACTGTAGCGAACGATGCTTCCTGCATGCCGTAATTTATTGAGAACGCCCGCGGTCCATGCTACAGTTGGGTCGCTATCGCGCCCGCCCTGAAATACCCATAACGGGATGTGAGTAATGCGATGTTGTTGGTTGTGCCTGAAAATGTTTCCCGCCTCGCGCACCGCTGACATTGGCAATGCAGCAGCAAAGAGCCATGGTGCGCGCTTTATCGCTTCATACGTTGCGTATCCTCCGATTGAAAGACCATGTATGTAAACACGATTCGGATCTATGTTATATTCCTTAATGTGAAGCAGCACTATTTTGATCGCCTTTTCCACATTCAGCGAATCCCAGTCGTTGAACATCTGCGGCATGAGCACAAAACCGGGAAACGCACGGGGATTTGACCCTGCACGGTTTCTTGCCGCCAAATGCTGGTTCGCCCCAATGGAAAGGTGGTGGTCGTTGTTCAAAAGCTTGTGGTCCGCATTTGTTGGTGCCGGAGGTGTGTTGCTATTGGGATCATATTCCCAATCACCGTGATAACATTCCGCATAGTAGCAATTGCCCCGTTCGACGGCGCCATGCATGATTACAATCAATGGATAACCTTGTTGGTAGGTCGACTGATAATTTTCCGGAAACAACAGACGGTAGTTCATCACAAAGTCGTCCTGCGATCCGTTACGGTGACGCATGTGACCCTGCTCGTAGGGACTGGAATCCCAATTGGTCATGTCAAACCACGAATCCGTCCTCACTCCCGGACTGCTCTCGCGGAAACTAAATGTTTTACCCGGTACGAGGTAGTAGTAATTCGATGCGCTTATCCCGGTCCGAAGGTCGAGTGTGCCGTATGGCATCGACGTGTTGTACAGATAGGAGGCCTTCACCTGCGGCAAGGCTGTGGTGGCAACGAGTGCAAAAAGCAAAACTAAGATGATCCGCTGAAGCATAGTGTAACCGTTGGAACCGGCACCAGCGTATATAAAAAACTAATACCCGTCGTCAAATTGTGATCTTCCCGGCGCTTGCTGTCGGCTCCGGAATCTGACTGCCGCGCGATTGCTCAGGAAGTGACCGGTACGTCTTGTTCGGATGATTTGAATGAACCCCCGGGAAGGAAAACTGTGAATGTGCTACCTTCACCAAAGGCTGACCTCACTTCAATGCGGCCTCCAAGCTTGGTAATCGTTTCCCGTGTTATGAACAGTCCGAGACCACTGCCCTTTGAATTTTCGGATGCACGAAAGAACATGTCGAAGATCCTGTCAATATATGCTGGCAGTATACCCACTCCGTTGTCGCTGACAATAAGTGCGGGTCTGCTTTCGTCAAGTACGATGTCGACATATTGCCCGGCCTTGTGACGGTCGTGGTATTTGATCGCATTGCCAATAAGATTGCTCAATACTACTGTGAGGCGGATACGGTCAGTTGTGAGTTGAGTGAGCTCGGAGATGTTGACGCGGAAATCGATCTTCTCCGCGTGCATCGAGAATCGCAGTGCATTGATGACTTCATCGACAAGCGGTTTCAGAAAGAAAGTCTCACTGACAGTTTCTGTGCGCGCGTTACGGGCATAGTCGATTATCTCGCGAATAAAATGATCCTGCGAGTTGACACGTCCTTCGATCATTGCAAGAATTCGTCGCACCTCTTCGTGATCTTCAGTCAGTTTTGCAATGTTAATCAGTCCGAGAATAGAGCTGAGTGGCGACCGGAGATCATGCGAAACGCTATAGACAAAACGATCCAGTTCAACGTTTACTTTTTCAAGCTCTTCATTCTTTTTCTTGGCTGCGATTTCTTTTTGGATCAGCTCGTTTTCTGATTGCCGGTTGAGACTGATCAGAAAACTAATAGCGAGAATACATATGGTGAGGGAAATGAAGTAGTTGAAGAGGAAACTCCACCTGATGTATTCGCGCGATGAAATTTCGACGTCAATCGGTCGCCACTCGGCAACGTAGGCGACGAGAAAAAGCGCGGTGGTAAAAATGGCCAGAAGGATGGCAACCGTTGTTTCGTCCGAGCCAAGCATGGCAAAAGCACCTATCCCCGCAGGAATGAAAAAGAGGTAGACTCCGGTTTCGAAAGGGTCAGTGACCGCAGCCCAGAAGACAACCAGATTGGAGGTGACCATCAGGATGACTTTCGCGAGCCTGAACTTGCCGTTTCTCAGGAGGTACAGCGAAAGCAGGGAACCTGCGGCAAGTCCGACGTAAGCAATCAGTGAATGGTTGACGTGATTGACAATGTCGAAAATTGCGTAGAAAACGGAAACAGTGAGGGACATTACGGCAAGGAATCCGGAAAGCATCAAACGTTTCAGCTCATTTCGGGAGATCCCTTGCTGATCTCCGAGGAACAAACGCCTGAAGTTAACCCGGATGTTCACCGCCAATGATGTTTTCGGGGTTAAGATAATGAATATCACATGGCGGAATAGCCCGGCGTATTTTCTTTGGCGAAATCGTCACATTCGCGGGTCCAATCATACTGGTGCCGCTGAGCCTTGTGTCGAAAAGGTTTCCATGGATTTCGGCGGTCGCGGAACTGGGAGCGGACGCATCCGGATCGGAATCTTCCGGTTCTGTCAATGGTACACATTGGGCAAATCACAAACATCTCGATCAGCGACTTCGCCCTGGGTCATCACACCCGAAGGCTTCTCAAAAAAAACTGTGGTGATTAAATGTTGAAAGTCAGCTACAAACGGGCAGATGATGAAGTAGTCATTGAAGACAAACCGGTAATATCTTCCTCAAAATTCCGCGACCGCTGATTTCTCGTGAGGCATTCATAACGCATTTTGAGATCACTAATGCTGATGCAGTTTTCATATTGCCCGGCATTCTGTCCGCATCCTGTGGTACTACAACGCTCCATGTGTGCAGTTGACATGAACTGAAAGCGATTCTCTTATGTGATAATTGTATTGGTATTTCTTTTTATACACCACTTGCATTGAGCATTTCGGTACTAATGAATTGTTTATCGGACGCAATGTCCGTTTGTCGGAGGTGTGTTGGTCATTAGTGATCATTGACGTTATTCGCACGCGAGAATGAAATCAATATAAGACCTAAACTCTCCCCGCATGAAAAACGCACCATAGCCCTTCGGACTTCTATCCCAACCTTCCTTTGTTCGACTCTTTAATCCTTCATTCTTTTCGACCACTACCGGAAAATGAAAAAAACTCTCTCTGTATTCTCGTTTCTGCTTCTGATAATTGTAATCGCCAGCCATGGCCAGACGGAACAGGAGTTCAAGACCACCCCAAAATCAGTCATCGGCTACATAGAATATATTCCACCGGACTACGAAAACAATAATTTCGATTATCCCCTTGTCATTTTCCTGCACGGCCTTGGTCAGCGGGGCCCAAACAGCACCGATCCCAAGGTGCTTGAGACTGGGTACCATCACCTCGTCTCGTACGGGCCGGCGCGTTACGTCAAAAACGGCACGCAATTTCCCTTTCTCCTCGTAACACCAGCGCTCAAATCAAATTATGGAGACTGGCCTTCATGGTACGTGATGGAGGTTATTGAACACGTGAGAACCTACCTCCGTGTGGATCCAAAGCGTATTTACCTCACGGGGTCAAGCCTTGGCGGCGGTGGAACGTGGGTTACAGCCCAGGATTATCCCGACTATTTAGCCGCTATCGCACCCGTGGCGGGTAGCCGAAACAGTGTTGGAAAGGCGTGTGACATCGCCAGGTCCAACCTTCCTGTCTGGGCGTTTCACGGAGACAAAGACAATGTCGTTCCATTAGGACGCAGCGTGAACATGGTGAACGCGATCAACGCTTGTAACCCGGGCGTCAAGGCGCGCATGACCATCTATGAAGGTCTCGGACACAATGCGCACAACTATGCATACGACCTGGGCGAAAAATATCACTCACCTGATCTTTATACGTGGCTCTTGTCCTGGGAAAATGACCACGGCAATAAAATTCCGGCGGCCGATGCGGGCCCCGATATCACTACAAGCGTGGGCAGCACCATTGTAATCAACGGTAAGGGTAGCGATTCGGACGGTTCCATCTCCAATTACAGCTGGGTCAAGTTGAAAGGGCCCGACGCCACCCTGACGGGACTTACATCAAAGGATGTTTCCATTTCCGGATTGGAAAAAGGCACTTATGTTTTCAGACTCACGGTCCGCGATAACGATGGAGCGATCGCGAGCGATGACGTCACAGTTGTCGTTGACGGGTCTGGCAACGCGGCACCAACAGTCAATGCCGGTGCCGACAAAACGATTACACTCCCTACAAACTCTGTCGAAATCACGGGCACAGCCTCTGACCCGGATGGAAAGATTGCCTCCTACACATGGACCAAGGTTTCGGGGGGTAACGCGACACTCTCGGGAGCAACAACAACAAAACTGACTGCAAGTGAACTGGAGGCCGGAAATTACACATTCAGGCTCACCGTGAAAGACAACGGAGGTGCATCGAAGTCGGACGACGTGAAGGTGTTTGTGAACAAGGCGCCAACCGTAAATGCGGGCGCGGATGTGACCCAGACCCTGCCGCAAAACTCGACAACGCTGAAAGGTGTGGCTTCTGATTCAGATGGAAGCATTAAGAGCTATGCGTGGACCAAAGTATCGGGACCTTCCCTTCAGATGTCCGGCGCCAACGGTACTGAGCTCGCGATAACCAATCTTGTTGAAGGAAAATATCTACTTCGATTAACTGTCACGGATAATAGCAACGCATCCGCGTTCGATGAAGTAACGGTCACCGTTTTACCGGCCGCACCCAATAACAAAGCACCAACGGCAAATGCAGGTGCGAATAAAGTAATTACACTGCCACAGAATTCAACTACGTTGTCAGGAAGCGGAAGTGATTCCGATGGCAAAATAGCATCGTATCAATGGACCAAGGTTTCGGGAGGTGCGGCTGCAATGAATGGTGCGACCACTGCAAATCTTGCGTTAAGCGACCTCCAGGCTGGAAGTTATACGTTCAGGCTTACAGTCAAAGACGATGGGGGAGCCTCATCATCGGATGACGTAGTGGTGTTTGTAAATACCGCACCAAAGGTAAACGCAGGCGCCGATGTGGCTTTCAATTTGCCAAAGAATTCAACAACGCTTAAGGGCGTGGCCACAGATTCAGACGGAAGTATCAAGAGCTACGCGTGGACGAAAGTCTCAGGGCCTGATCTTCAAATGTCAGGAGCGTCCGGAGCTGATCTCACGATCAGCAACCTCATTGAAGGGAAGTATGTGTTAAGGTTGACAGTCACGGACAATAACAATGCGTCTGCTTTTGATGAAGTAACCGTGACTGTCCGGGCATCTGTACCCGGGAATAACACGCCAACGGCAAATGCAGGTGCCGATATCGTGATCACTCTGCCTAAGAACAGCATTACGCTTTCAGGAAGCGGAACTGATTCCGACGGATCGGTTGCTTCATTCCAATGGACGAAGGTTTCCGGTGGTGCCGCAACATTAGCCGATGCGGCAAATGCAAGCACATCAGCGTCAGGTCTGGTTGCCGGCGTGTACACATTCAGGTTAACGGTTACTGATGATCGTGGTTCAATTGCGAGCGATGAGGTCGTGGTCACGGTAAACCGACCTCCCGTCGCGAATGCAGGGCCTGATCGTGTGATATCGCTGCCGATGAACAGACTGAAAATTACCGGTTCCGCTACCGATCCGGATGGTCAGGTAAGTTCATACAAGTGGACAAAAATTTCCGGGGGAACAGCGGCGCTTTCAGGAACAGGTACGGCATCACTTGATGTATCCGATCTTGAGGCAGGCGAATATGTTTTTCGCCTCCAGGTTAAAGACAATAACGATGGCGTGCACACTGACGACGTAAAGGTGCGCGTTAATGCGCCGCCTATAGCCAATGCAGGAGCTGATAAGAAAGTCATTCAGTCAGCGGCAGCACTTGAAGTCAAAGGTTCCGGCTCGGACACTGACGGCAGCGTTGTTGCTTATGCATGGAAGAAGATTTCAGGTGCTACAGTGTCGTTGGCGCGCGCGAACACTGCCAGCGTGAGCCTGACGGGACTTGCCGTGGGCGTGTACGTTTTTGAGCTCACCGTCACCGACAACGACGGGGCTACTCACTCGGATCAGGTTAAGATTACCGTGGCCGCAAATCAGTTGCCTGTAGCGAATGCCGGTCCGGATCAGGTTATTAATGTGCCGGAGAACTCTGTTGTACTTCAGGGTTCCGGTTCTGACCCGGATGGTAAGGTGGTCGAATATCTTTGGCAAAAAGTATCTGGCAAAGCTGGTGTCATATCTGATCCCGCGTCAGCCCACGCGACGATTACCGGTCTTACTTCCGGGGCCTACGTGTTCTCGCTCACAGTCACCGACAATTCCGGGGGCACACACACTTCTACGGTTAAAGTGAAAGTAAACAAAGCTCCTGTCGCAAATGCAGGTGAAGATATGTTGGTTCACCTTCCGAAGAGTACCATTGAGTTAACCGGAACAGCTACCGACGCCGATGGATCCATTGCCTCGGTGCGATGGACAAAAGTTTCGGGTGCTGCTGTGAGTCTCTCAGGTGACAAGACCAATACCATCACCGTTGACAACCTGAAATCTGGTATATATATATTCCGTTTCACAGTTGTCGATAATGATGGAGCGCGTCACACGGATGATGTGCAGGTTGTTGTGAATACACCGCCCGTTGTCGACGCCGGCGCTGACGTCTATCTGAAATTGCCGGAAAATTCCGTGCATCTGCAAGGCACGGCAAAGGATATCGATGGCGAGATCAGCCGTTGGAGGTGGAGAAAGACGTCAGGAGGTGGCATGGTTTATAAAGGCCAGACTACTTCCAATTTTGAGCTGTCTGATCTGCAGGTCGGCACATACGTATTCAGCCTGGAAGTAATCGACAATCATGGTGCGAAGTCTGTCGACAACGTAACTGTTGTGGTACACGCTGCAAATGAGGCCCCGGTGGCAGATGCCGGCCCGGATCATTCACTGGTTCTTCCGGTCGATTCTCTGACGATTGTGGGAAGCGGAAGTGATCATGAAGAAGGAGCCCTTTCTTTTGAGTGGACTCAGTTTTCCGGCGTTCCTGCGACATTGACAAATGTCTACGAGCCAGCGCTTCATGTTTCGGGATTGGAACAAGGTGAGTACACGTTCCGCCTTACTGTAACCGACGCAGAAGGCGCAACACATAGCGATGACGTGATGGTGACTGTGGAGGCCGCAACCGTGCCGGAAGAAGTGTTGGGTAACCCGATGCAAATTTCCGGATGTGCGGAATGCGTCTACTATATCTGGGGCCAAAACCTGCAACAGTTGCACACAGGTCCCTGGACGGATGACATGTATGAACGCGTATTTTCCACTGCCGGACTCTATTATTTTAATGTCAGACGTGGTGGTGAAACCATTCGGCGCGGAAAGGTCTTCCGGTATGACCGATAGTTCGGAACCCGGAATTTTGCCTGAATAACCTACCTTACCGGAAAAATCCGGTTTACATTGCTTGGACCCTATTGTTATATTGGGAGTTAAATCCCATTTATGATAGCGTTCAGAACTTCTTTTCTCGACAGCTGGAAGACGAACGGTTACCGTTTCATCCTTGTATTGGCCCGGGAAAAATATGGTGTACTAAGACCACTTAGCCACGACAAACCACTCAATAAAGGATTTACGATTGAGATTTCGGAAATAGGGCTGCTTCAATTGACTGAAAACTATTTCCTCACGATGGAAAAGGATGTAAGTCAACGCCACCCGGCCGTTAAGTAATCATCATTTCTGCAAACACTTCCTTTGCACAGGCTTTCGGTGCGTGAATCGTTTTTTCGTTCCGCCGCCGGCGTGTAAATTGAAATCCGATTTCTATTTAGAATTGGGTTCATGGGGAAAAGCTACAGACTTCCGGAGGGCTATAATTTCTTCCGGTCAATCTACAGAACATACAAACAAATTCAGGATCCCATCGGCGCGATGAGAGAGAGCATGCGCGCTTATCATGGTACGTACAAGGTTCATCTAGGCACGAAGCAGTTTATTGTTACACAAGACCCCGGGTTTATCGAATACATTCTCAAAAAGAATCACAGGAACTATAACAAGTCGGAGATTCAGACAGACGCCCTGGGACGATTTATCGGTTACGGGCTGTTGACATCAAACGGCGACTTCTGGTTGAGGCAGCGTCGTCTCATTCAGCCCGGGTTTCATCACGAACGGATACATGCATTGTATTCGAATATTGAATCCACCATCTCGCGTTTCCTGGAAACTTTTCCTGAGGGCACGGTGGACATCTATCCCCTCATGAATCGTCTCGCGTTTGATATTGTGATGAACGCCCTCTTCAACGTTGCTATCCCTGATGAACTTCGGGATAAGCTGGGGCGCTTTGTTGCAGAGACGCAGGATTTTGTTATGAAGGACCTTCGGCAGCCGCATAAACGTTGGTGGTTCCGGATAAATGGTGAGTTGCAGAAGAACCTTGATAAGTCGAAGGAGGCGCGCGATATCATTCGAGGTATCATTGCTGCGCGAAAGAATTCTGGTCGCAGGCATTCCGACCTTCTCGATATGCTACTCGATACGCGCTATGAGGATAATGGCGAACCGATGGCCGAAAACCAGCTCATCGACGAGATTCTTGTCCTAATAATTGCCGGCCATGAAACAACTGCGAACGCGCTGTCGTGGACGCTTCACCTGTTGGCAACGCATCCCCGGTGGTTGACTGAATTGCGTAAAGCAACAGAAGGTCTGGATACTCAGTCTGCCGTTACCAATGACGTCGTGAACTGTGTGCTCAATGAAAGTATGCGTTTGTATCCACCGGCATACGTAAGCGATCGCGTCTCGCTGGAAGATGACAGCTATGGTGACTACACATTTCCTGCTGATACTATTGTGATCCTGTTTTATTACGGACTGCACCGCGATCCCGCGCATTGGCAAAACCCTGATTCGTTTGACCCGGGGAGGTTTGCAAACGGCAGGTGGAAGGAACGGTCAAAAATATTTCTTCCCTTTGGAGCTGGACCGAGGTTGTGTATCGGGAACAGTTTTGCGATCGCCGAGATGGCAATATTTCTAAAGGCCTTTGTGCAGACCTTTGAATTCCAACCTGTGGCACCGTCGCCACACGTGAAAGCTCTGGTAACCCTGAAGCCTGACCGCGTGCCCATGAGAGTCAGCAGGCGGGGCTAAGCTTACCGTCCATCAGATTTTGTTGCAGAATAGGCCTCGTTTTTTATCTTGCTTCCTTGTTGTAAATGGAAAATTTCTAATGAACCCGGAACAAATTAATCACGGTGACGGCTTGCATTATACAGGCAGACTGTTTGGTGGAATCGCGGAAGATATCAAGCGCAAGATACCTTATTACCTGAGTGATCTTCGTGACGGGTTCCACTCGAAAGTCGCAGGTACGACTTTATTTCTCTACTTCGCCGCTATTGCAAATGCGATTGCATTCGGTGCGCTCTCCGGGGTGTATACCGGCAACCAAATCGGAATAATGGAGATGTTAGTGGTAACTGCAGTCGGCGGAATCTTCTTCGCGCTCTTCGCTGGCCAGCCACTTACAATTCTCGGAGGCACCGGGCCTATTGTAATCTTCACAGGATTGCTTTATCAGGCGTGTAACCAACTCGAAATTTCATTCCTTGCTACGTATGCTTGGGTTGGTATCTGGTCTGGCGTATTGTTATTGATCTGCGCCTTCACAGATGCGAGCGCACTCATGCGTTTCTTTACGAGGTTTACAGATGAAATTTTTGCGGCACTTATCTCCGTAATTTTCATTGTGGAGGCAGTCAATAGTGTAAGAAAATCATTTGGCCCGGATGGCAACGGACTGGAGGCAGCTTTTCTCGCTCTGATCCTTGCACTCGGTACGTTTGTCGTGGCAAGAAATCTGAAAAGGGCTACGGCTACACCGTATCTCCGCAAGGGCTTCCGCGACTTTCTCAGTGACTTCGGTCCAGCGATTGCAATCATCATAATGACGATTCTCGCAGCTCAGTTCCCAAACGTTAACCTTGAAACACCAGCTGTACCAGCGAAGATGTCAACCACAACAGGCAGACCTTGGCTTGTAGACTTATTTGAAGTTCCCGTCTGGGTTATTTTTGCATCTATCGGTCCCGCGATTCTCGCCACGATACTCTTGTTTCTTGATCAGAATATCACGACGCGATTGGTTAACAGTCCTGATTACAAGTTGCGAAAAGGAAACGGCTATCATCTTGATCTTGCCATCGTTGGAATAATTGCACTGGTTGGAAGTTTGTTCGCACTACCATGGATCGTGGCAGCCACGGTACATTCACTTAATCATGTGAAGAGCCTCGCCGAAATGAAGATCGTCGACGTGGGTGGAATCAAAAAGGAGGTAATAGGCTGGGTCAGGGAGAACCGTATCTCCGGACTACTCATTCACATCATGATTGCCGCGTCTATATTTCTGCTTGGTTATGTACAGTATATTCCGATGGCGGTCCTTTTTGGATTGTTTCTGTACATGGGTATTAATTCACTTTCCGGAAATCAGTTCTTTGATCGCATTATGCTTTGGGTTACGGATCCCAAACTATATCCTGATACACACTATACACGAACAGTACCGCACAAGGTGATTCATATATTCACGATCATTCAGTTCATTTGCTTCGTGGCATTGTGGGTGCTAAAGTCATCGAGTATAGGAATTCTATTTCCACTGCTCATTGCAGCTCTTGTACCGATCCGCATGTTTGTTAGCCGTTATTTTGAAAAGGAACACGTTGCGGCGCTAATTACGGAAGAAGAGGATCGCGAGAAAAGTGAAAAACGACACGTTTTCGACTGACGTGTCTGGCATTTGCCTCGTTTAATGGCGTGTATCTTACATTGCAAGCCCGCGTTCCATCAATTGGGTTATATTTGGTTTGATTCAATTCAAACGGACCACCTATGGGCAAGATGTCACGCGAAGCGAAGCTTTTCAAGAGTGAGCATGAAATACTTGAGAAGTACACTGCTATACTTAACGACGATCTCAGCAGGGAAGAGGCGCGTGACGGACTTCGGGATCTGACAAAGAGGTATAAGAACCTGCTTGAGCAAACCCGCTTTCTCACATGGATCAGCGGCAGACTCGAACGCCGGCTTCATCGAACGAACCGCGAGTTGAATGCAAACAATGCCGCTCTTCACAAGACACTTATGGAGCTTATGCGTATTCAGGCGTCGAGAAGTGCGTACGCCATTATCTACTCCATAGCAATTGTGCTCTTTGTACTTGAAGAATTCTTCCTCGAACCATTCATTAATGCATTCGGTGACAGCCCCGGGTTTAGTGTCCTGATTAAACTATTGATCGTTTTGATGCTGAAAATAGGGGAGACAATCCTTGAAAAGCGGGTTACACGAACGCGAAAACCTGCAGATCTGGCAGCCTCCCTGTCGTCGAAGTGACACCGTTTTTTTAGTTCGCCGCGCTTATCTCCCGAATTTGTATATTTGGAAACAGGCCTTTACGGGTTTTCCAATATGTTAGGTTTTTATGCTCCTATTCTGATTCTTCAGGCGTTGTGTCTGTACCACGCATATCAGAAACGCGCTGAGCAGCGCTGGTACTGGTTCATTTTGCTCTTTTCGCTCATAGGATGTGTCCTGTATATTGTTCATCATTTTGGAAGTCGCTCCAATTTCGAAAAAGTAGCCGAAGGTGTTAAGGTGGTAGTCAACAGCAACTACAAAATCGAACAACTTGAAAAACAGGTGCGGCATTCGGATACGGCCACGAGCCGGGTCCAGCTCGCCGATGCGTACCTCGATGTCAACCGGATCGATGAAGCCATCGGGTTGTATCAAAAAACTCTGACGGGCTTCATGGCCGACGATCCTGTGGTCCGAATGAAATTACTTAAGGCGTATTATCTGAAAGGAGATTATGCATCAGCTATTTCGACAGGTAACCTGCTCATCAATGATAAATCATTCCAGCAGGCTGAGGAGCGCATCGCATATGCGTGGTCCTGTTTCCATACCGGAGATGTGGATGAGGCGGCGCGAATATTCACCAGTATGGATCGTTCGTTCACAAACTATATTCACCGCCTGGAGTTTTGCCGGTTTCTTGAAAAAGCAGGGCGCACTTCTGATCTGGACGCGAAGCTTCAGGAACTACTCGACGAATTCGATACGATGAAAGGAAACGAACGCCGAATGTACAGGGACGTGTTCACCCAGCTTCGTGAGATGGCATACAAAAGACAGAAGTCGTAGTTACCGGAAGTCTAATCACCCCGCATTGCCTTAACCGGATTTTCTCTGGCAGCACTGAAAGCCTGATAGCTGATTGTCAGTGCGGCAACAACCAGGCTGATGATGCCGGATACGGCCACCATCCAGAAACTTATGTCAATGCGGTGAGCGAATTCCTGAAGCCAGCCTTCGGCAAAATACCACCCCATTGGCATCGCAATCGCGAATGCCGCAACAATTAGTAACGAGAAGTCCCTTGATAACAGGATCATTACCTGCGTCACGGAAGCGCCCATTACTTTTCTGATACTGATCTCGCGTGCACGTTGTTCAGCGGTGTAAGCAGCAAGCCCGAAGAGTCCAAGACATGCAATTCCAATAGCCAGTCCGGTAAATATCACCACGATTACACTTAACCGCTGTTCTGAACGGAAAAGACTGTCGAAGTTCTGATCGAGGAATGAGTATTGGAACGCCGAACCCGGCGCATACTTTTTCCAGATGTCTTCGAGTAGGCTGATTTGTTCCTGCGTGTTGCCGGGAGACAGTCGGATCGCCATCTCGTAGTTGGGTTCGTTGCCGAGTAGTACTGCCATAGGCCGCACCGTCGAACGAAGGCTTTCAAAATTGAAATCACGAATAACACCAATGACCTTGAGGGTTGTCGGTTGTTCATAGTTGTATGAAATCACTTCAGCTTCTTCAAGACTGGTGAAGCCCATTGCATTGAATGCACTTTCATTCAGAATGATGGCAAGTGTGTCCGAAGGGAATTCCCTGGAGTAAAAACGACCCTGTGCCATTGAGAATCCCATGGTCTCAAGATGATTATGATCGACCTGGTAAACCGCAAGCAGAAAGTCCTGTTCGGAGCCGCCCTTTCTGAATGCACTTGTCCAGTCAATATTCGGAGGCAGCCGGTTAGCATAACTTGATGCAACAAATTCCGTATGGCTGGCAAGTTCATTCTTAAAAGCAGTGGCATTATTGCCAAGAGAAATTGTGTGGAGCAGACTTACCACGTTCTCCTTGTCAAACCCCAGATTCTTCTCCTGCATGTAGCGCAGCTGTTGGAAAACAACAATACTTCCAAAGATCAGCACGATCGAGATCATAAATTGAAGGACAACAAGGATGTTGCGCAGTCGTGAATTCCTGAATCCGGCGCGGATTTTTCCCTTAAGAACGTCCGTTGGTTTGAACGCCGTAAGGTAGAACGCAGGATAACTTCCCGCGAGCAGTCCGATAATCAGCGCAAATGCGACGAGCAGGCCGATGGACGCAGGGGTAAACAGTGTCTGAATGTTCAATGATTTTCCAGCGAGCAAATTGAACGGTTCAAGACACACCAGGATGATCACTATTCCGAGAAGCGTTGAAAGTACGCTGTAGATGATCGACTCCGACAGGAACTGTGTAATCAGTCGCCTGCGTAAAGCTCCCGCCGTCTTTCGTACTCCGACTTCCTTCGCGCGATTGGCTGACCGTGCAGTCGCGAGGTTCATGAAATTGATGCACGCAATGAGAATAATGAATGTTGCAATCGCACCGAAGATGTAGAGGTATTTGACATTGCCATTGGGCAAGATCTCATCGGACAAATCAGATTTGAGATGAATGTCCGTAATGGGCTGTAAAAACATCCCGAGTTCATTGCCCTGCTGTCGGAATTCCTGGAACGTCATTCCAATAAATTTCTCCAGTTCGCTGCCTACGTTTCGTTCAACAATTTCGTCGAGTTTCGGTTTTATGTTTGCAACGTTGGAACCTGCTACCACTTTGAAATAGGTATAGACGTTGTTATTGGTCCATTGTGAGGTGCCGTAGTCCGGCCACGACTCCCCCGAAAGTACGACGTCAAACCGGATGTGTGAGTTTGCAGGCGGATCCGCAGCAACGCCCGTTACTTCCGATGCTTTGTGGTCGGAACCCCGTAACAGAATTTTCCCGATAGGATTTTCGTCACCGAAATACTTTTTAGCCACCGATTCGGTGATTACAATCTTATTTGTTCCGATAAGGACGGTTTGCGGATCCCCCTGCAACAGTGGGAAAGTGAAGAACTTGAAAAAGTTTGAATCGGCGACGAGGAAATGGTTTTCCGTGAAGTGTTTGTCTTCGTAACTCATTGGCATTGTTCGCCACAAGCCAAAACGCACCGCTTCTTCGACCTCCGGAATTTCACGTTGCATGGCTTCGGCAAGTGGGGGTGCGGTGATGGCGGAACGCATCTCGCTGCCCTGCAATCGTCCGAGCAAACCTACCCGGTATGTCCTGTCGACGTCCCTGTGAAACTTGTCGAAACCGAGTTCGTCGGTGATATAGAGCAGGATCAGCAGGCTGGCTGCAATACCTACTGATAAGCCGATGATATTGATGAAGGCATAGACCTTCTGGCGGACCATGATGCGAAACGCTATCCGGAAGTAGTTAAGGAGCATGCAGAGCGGTTTTTTTACTGATGACGTATTTCAGCGCCCGGTCGTTGCACAAAGCGAAGGTAAATTTTTGGTTTTTACCTATCCGGTCATTAGCGTGAATGGACGCCGGGGAATGAGATTTTAGTTCACGCAGTACAAACGTAACCTTAAAGAATATGGGAGAAACCAAAAACCTCACCCGTGAAGAGGGCATAGAAAAAATGCGTGAAATCGCCATGGACGCGCGGATTTGTCATTTTGTAACGGCCCTCGGAAAGAAGCCGCCAAGCAGCAGGCCGATGGCAACCCAGGAAGTCGATGACCAGGGCAATTTCTGGTTCCTGAGCCGCAACGACAGCGAAAAAAATCATGACATCGAAAATGACCCGGAGGTCCAGTTGCTATACGGGAACACACGTGGTTCGGAATACCTGTCTGTGTTCGGCTATGCCGAGGAAATAAAGGATCGAAAAAAGCTCGAAGAACTTTGGTCGCCGATAGCGAAGACCTGGTTTACAGAGGGCAAAGACGATCCGTCGATAAGTATTCTCCGGGTCAATGTTGCCGACGCTTACTATTGGGACACCAAAAACAACAAGATGATTCAACTGATTAAAATGGCTGCGGGTGCCATTGCCGGCAAGACGCTCGACGACGGTGTTCAGGGGCGGATTTCCCGATAGTCACTGCGTTATGCGACGATAGACGGCGTCAATATCCGGGAACATTCTTTCCCAGGATGATGTCCCGTTGGCCTTGCCAGGTTCCCTGGGCATTCTTTTTCAGGTTGATTATCCCCGATCCACCACGTTTTTCCTGCCTGGATTTTTCCTGGTCGGTGAGATATGGATCGTCTTCAAAGAGGTATTCGTCGATCCAGTAGGGAGCGATTCCATCTTCCTTGATTATGACATGGATGTGCTGCGGTGCACGACTGTTTGGATAGGAGGCAGGACGAATTGTTGTAAAGCTGTATGCACCCTTTGCGTCGGTCTTCACCCACCCGCGTAACCGACCATGTACATTCCTGACGGCCGTGCTTTTGTCGGGCGGATAAACACCGTTGATGTCGGTGTGATACAAATAAATGATGACGTCCCCGGCTGGTGTCTTTCCGTCTTTACGGAATACAGTCCCACGAATAGTGAGAGTTTCGCCGGGTTCACCCTCAGGGGCGATGCGGCCATTTGTCGGAATCGATGTTGGAAGACCGGCATACAGCAACTCGCAGTTTTCACACCGGCCTCCGACAGAACGTTCGGGATGGCTTTGAGTACATGCGGTTAAGGGCAGAAGCCATGCGATGAGGAGGGCGTACTTCTTCATATTTCAGGATTGGTTGTAACTGCTTTTAACGAAGCAACGCGCGGCGTGGTTGAGAGATCTTACACCGGTGGCAACAAATCCCATAAGGTGCGGTATCGGATTATGTCTATTTGTTGCGCACGAAGTTCAGCGATGTCGAGTTTACACAGTACCGCAATCCCGTTTCGGTTGGCCCGTCTTCAAACAGATGGCCGAGGTGGCCGCCGCATCGCGCACACATGATTTCGGTGCGTATCATGCCATAGGAGCGATCTACTGCGGTTTTAATCTTCCCACCTGCCATTGCCTTGTCGAAACTCGGCCATCCACAATCTGAATCAAATTTCATATCGGATGTGAAGAGTTCATTTCCACATGCTGCGCATGAGTATACCCCCTTATCGTTGGTCTTGTAATACTTCCCGGTAAATGGCCTGTCGGTACCTTTTTCGCGAAGGATATGAAACTGCTCCGGAGTTAGTATTTCTTTCCATTCTGCTTCCGAACGCGAGATCGCCGTGCTGTCCCGCCCGGTAGTTTCGGACGAGCCCGCAGTCTGGCCGCTGCAGGACGTCAGTAGAAAAAGATTGCCCAAAAGTGCCAAAGTCATGAGTCTCATGTTGTGAGGGTTTGTTTTAATAACCATTGTCAGGGAGCAATAGTTTGCGATAGTATTGGCACAAAGTTCTTCAATTGTCTGATATATGGAAAAAAGAAAATTGGATAATGCGGGCGATGAATCTTCCGGCCAGCCGGAACGTTCCACAAAACTGCGCCGGCTCGAGGCCGAGACCGACGAATTTTTCGGTGGAGTAGTGGACAATGAGGATCTGAGTGCCAGTGAAACGGATGAAGATGCCGATGAGGGCGTGGGCGATGGCGAAATGGGCCGTGATGGGAATGATTTTCCTGACAAGTAGGTTCTTCAAAGACGATGCGTAATTCGTACCTTTGGAACGAACCGTTAAGGTGAGCCTATGCAACCTTTTGTGTCTGGAGATTCTGTGGTAAGAAAAATCTGGGGGAGTACAGATACGATCCTTTTTATATTTGCGGGCGCTGCCGCCGAATTCGCGCTTAACAAAGCCGTTGACTGGCTCTACTTCACAGGAAGATTGCCGGCTGACCCGCTAGGCAGACTTTTCTCGACTGTGACTTACGCACGAAAAATTGTTTTTTCATCCGAGCAGGAAGCGAATGCAGTCATAGACAGTATGACGAGAATTCATCAGGCAGTGGAGACGAAGCGCGGATACAACATTCCCGCCTGGGCGTATCGCGATGTATTGTACATGCTTATCGACTACTCCATTCGTTCCCGTGAACTATTACATGGTCCTATGAATGATGGTGAAAAAGTTGAGGTGTTCGATGTCTTCCGTCGTGTAGGCGCACGAATGGGGCTTGAGGAATTACCATTGTCGCACCAGGAGTGGACCGAGGACCGCAAACGCCATTTGAAAAACGACCTTGTGTATTCTCATTTTTCGGCGGACTTATATCATCAGTACAAAAAACATCTCGGGCCATTTCGATATTTTCTCCTTCGGTCCGCGCAGGGACAAATTGTTCCTGAGGTCGTTGCCGGGCAACTTTCTTTGTCGCGTTCATTTTTCTTCGGTATGGTGATCCGGATTTATAAAGTTTTCGCGCGGCTGAAACTGGACTGGCATCTCAAGAAACTCATCCTGCCAAAACAATACATGGCCCAGGTCCGCGCACTGGATGTGTGAACAGCGTGCCGACCAACGCATTTCACGTGAACCTCGCGGGGAGAACTCGTAAAGTCAGTTTCCTAGGAACCTGGTTTGTCAAAATGCCGTATTTTTGCATGTATGTTGTACTTGAAACCCGTTGCAGGCAGTGATATTAAGACGCGTACACCAGGCAATATCTGATCAACTCGTACTGCACGGTGCAGAGTCACAAGGTCAATTCTTTTCAAAGCAACTCCTGTTGTTTGGATATCTGCAGGCAATTTCATGTGCCTTTCCTGTAATAATTTTCGTATCGCTGGCGTTCTCGCATTTCGTTCCGGATGCAATACCACGGTATGATTTCCTTCTTTTTGTACTGATTGTTGTTCAGTATGTGATGTATAAGTCCGGAATGGAAACACGTGACGAAGTGCTTGTCATCTGTCTCTTTCATTTTCTTGGCGTGTGCCTCGAATGGTTTAAGGTGCTTCACGGGTCGTGGTCATATCCCGAACCCGCATACACAAAATTCTTTGGCGTTCCGCTGTATGCGGGATTTATGTATTCGAGCGTTGGAAGTTACATTTGTCAGGCATGGCGAAACCTCGATCTGAAAGCGGAATTGTGGCCGGGCTTTTTCGCGTCATCAGTATGCGCGGTGCTGATCTACGCCAATTTTTTTACCAATGCGTACTTTGCAGATGTTCGACTTTACCTTGTGATAGTTTTGCTTGTAGTTTTTCGAAAGGCGTCGTTTTCATTTTCATTGAACGGACACCGATACCGGATTCACGCACTGCTGGCTTTCCTCGCGGTTGGATTTTTTATCTGGCTTGCTGAAAATATCGCGACCTTCTTTGGAGCCTGGCAGTACACGTATCAACACAAAGGGTGGAAGATGGTTGGCTGGCACAAGATTACATCGTGGAGCCTGCTTGTGATCGTAAGTATTATTATTGTCGCCGAGCTTAAGCGCATCAAAGGCAGCGGCGGCATCTGGATGTGGTCCTCAGGATCGGTACCGCTTCAGCAATCCGATGCCGGAAGAAAAAAAGATTAATCCGAGGATCGCCATCGCCCAGGGGCTGAGTGCCACAAGGTTTTGTCCAAAAATACCCAGGACACCGGTGATAAGTCCGGCCATTCCAATGATGGTAAGTATAATGCCTAATGTTCGTATCATTTGATATGTAGCGTATTTCGTGGTTGCAACCAATAAAGTTTATCTTTAATAAATTGGATGCCTGCACAACCATAGCTACGTGATAATTAAAAAGTGAAGAAAAAGATTAGCATACTGGGATGTGGATGGCTGGGCAAACCGTTAGCCGCGTCCCTGCTTGCTTCCGGGTATTCGGTCAAAGGTTCGACAACACACGACGAAAACCTTAGTCTACTTGCCAGGTATGGAATTGAACCCCATCTCATAGATCTTTCTGATGTGAATGATGCCGGTGATTTTTTTGATTGTGACTTCCTCGTCGTAAGCATTCCCCCAAGGCGAAAGATTGGTGATGAATCGGTCTTCTTATCGCACATAGCGAAGGCTGTGAAACTGTGTCGGCAGGCAAACGTATCGACAATAATTTTCCTGAGTGCATCATCAGTGTACCACGGTAGGAGTGGGGGTGTTATCGAAGACGATGCAAATCCGGCGAGTTTGCTTTTTCGCGCGGAACGTATGTTTATTCAGGAGTCTGGTCTTTCAACTGTTGTAATCCGATTTGCAGGTATGGTCGGGCCGTTGCGGCATCCTGGCCGGTTCCTGTCGGGGAAAACGGTGTCTGGTGCCGACGATCCTGTCAACCTCATCCATCAGCGTGATTGTATCGGGATCATTGAAAAGGTCATTTCACGCGATGTGCGGAATGGCATATACAACGCGTGCAGTAGCGCACATCCTGCCAAAGAGCAGTTTTATTCCCACGCGTGCAGGCTCGCCGGAACTCCGCCTCCCTTGTTTGCTGGTCCGCGGACAACTGATGGCAGGTATGTGATTAGTGAAAAATTAAGACAGGAACTCGACTACGAATTCGTATATGATGATCCCATGTTAATGGACTTTTGATAATTGTCTATGGCAACACGACTAAATGCTGAACTCCTTGCACCCGAACTCACCTTCACGACTTCACGTAGCCGTGGTCCCGGCGGACAGAATGTCAATAAAGTGAGCACGCGCGTTACACTCCGTTTTCATATTGACAATTCGCGTATTCTCACGGAAGAAGAGAAACAAACCGTTCATAAGAAACTGGGCGCGAACATTACAAAAGATGGCGAGCTTGTAATTGATGCGCAGGAGAGCAGGTCTCAGTATCAGAATCGTGAGGCCGTCACTGTGAAACTCGATCGCATGCTGGCCAAAGCGTTCGAACGCAGAAAGAAACGCAGACCAACGAAGCCGACAAAGGCTTCTAAAGACGAAAGGATACGTAGGAAAAAACAATTGTCGGAGAAGAAACAGTGGCGTCAGAAACCATTATAATGGTTTGTTCTTATTCGCGCGGATCATTTCAGGGTAACCCTGATGTTGTGAAAGTCCGATAACCGCCATTGTGATTCGTTTCGATTTCGTTGCGTCAGTTTTAGCACTGTCGATCCACTTACTGAAGTACAACTGATGTGACCTGGGTAAAGATTTGAAGAAACTGTAGGCCCTCTCGTCATCTTTCAGGCATACGAGAAAATCATTCGAAACCCGAAGAGGTCGGTCATCAGCTTCGAGCTGCACCTTAATTGTATCGCCCGCTCTTTTACCCAATGTTTTCCGCATGGATGCATTGATTGGAAGAATGAAGCTGCCATCACCCATCGGGAGCAGCGCGACCTGTTTGAGCGGCATGTCGTTGAGTTTACCCTTAACGCGAAAAGACACCTTGCATTCTCGTTTGAGTTTCTGGGCCTGGGTGGGTGAAACAACGATGTATGACCAGCCGGTTTTCTCGCCCTTTTTGTCAAACTTTTCAATTTTTGTGGAATAGGTGATCGCTGCCATAACAAAATAAAAATAGTCAATTCTATAATTTTTGAGTTCATCAAAACTTCATAAAACGACGAAGGTCACCATGTGGTGACCTTCGTTTCAGTGTAATGATGTCAGTAAATTTTAGTCCTGGGTCGCTGCGATTTCAAAGAATCCATGTTTCTTGACCAACCGGATTGTGTCGCCGTTGCAATCGATGCCTTTATCGACTTCGATCACAACATACCCTGTACAAGACCTTTTAAGACTGGTGCTCTCTGTAGCACCCTTCTGCACAAATCCGGTACCCAATAATCCGATGGTTAGAACGACTCCCACTACCAGTAACAAACGTTTCATGTTGGTTATTTTAGTTTAACATCCACGCCGGATCCCTAACCGAATCCTGCGCTTTCTAAGGGCATTGTGAGGCTATTGCCCCCTGCGTTTTTATCAAAATCCCCGCTAATTCGCATTCATTTGATTCCAATACAAAGATACGTGGTTTCGCTGCGAAAGTTTGATTTTTTTGTTTCCGGAATTTTTGTATACCCGGTAATATTTGCGCTTTTGATTATGAAAAACGGGTTTTTGGGATTCAATTTTTTTCACTTCGATACGTTCTGACTCATTGGAAATCGCCCTATAAAAAGATTTTTATTTTTTATTGCAAATACAGCCAAAACCTTACATAAGATAATTGTTGCGTACCGACTGATAAAGCAATTCATCGACCAAAAAGTTCCACGCCTCTTTGGCGCCCTGTGATAGGTCTTTGATTATGTTTGTCTTCAACTCATTTACCTATATGAATACTGTAAGAATCGGCACCCCGTTAACGCCATCCGCGACAAAAGTGATGTTACTCGGAGCAGGGGAATTGGGGAAGGAAGTGGTACTGGAGTTTCAACGTTATGGTGTAGAAACAATCGCCGTAGATCGATATGCGAATGCTCCGGCTATGCAGGTCGCGCACCGAAGCCATGTCGTTCCTATGCTTGATGCTAATGTGTTGCGCGAAGTTATCTTAAAAGAGAAACCGCAGTATGTAGTGCCGGAGGTTGAAGCGATCGCAACAGATGCATTGGTGGAACTTGAAAAGGAAGGGTTTAATATAGTACCAACGGCGAACGCCGCGCGGCTTACGATGAATCGTGAAGGAATCCGACGGCTCGCGGCGGAAACGCTCGGCATCAAAACATCACCTTATCGTTTTGCCGGGAACTTTGATGATTACAAAGGGGCCATTGACCACATAGGACTGCCTTGCGTTGTCAAGCCGATCATGAGTTCGTCCGGGAAAGGCCAGAGCATCGTGCGAAATGAAGACGAGATTGAAAAAGCGTGGACCTACGCGCAAGAGGGAGGTCGTGCCGGGAGAGGTCGCGTTATCGTGGAAGGACTCATTTCGTTTGATTACGAAATCACTTTGCTAACAATCCGGCACGTTGGCGGTGTGAGCTTTTGTGCGCCTGTCGGACATCGCCAGGAACGTGGTGATTATCGCGAATCGTGGCAACCCCACCTGATGAGTCAGACCGCGCTTGAGAAGGCACAGGAGTTAGCTGCGTTTGTTGTTAACGCGCTTGGTGGAAGAGGAATCTTTGGTGTTGAATTTTTTGTAAAAGGTGACGACGTATATTTCAGTGAAGTGTCGCCGCGTCCTCACGATACGGGCATGGTAACAATGATTTCGCAAGATCTTTCAGAGTTTGCGTTGCACGTTCGTGCCATCTTGGGTTTGCCGATTCCGGTGATCCGACAACTCGGACCGTCGGCGTCGTGTGTACTCCTGGTTCATGGCAATTCATCGGATATAACCTATACGGGAATACATGATGCCCTCTCTGAACCTGATACGCAACTCCGCTTGTTTGGAAAACCTGAAATAAACGGTGAGCGTCGAATGGGGGTGTGTCTTGCGCGGGGAGAGACCATCGAAGTTGCCCGCGCAAAAGCCGTAGCAGCGGCGTCAAGAATTTCGGTAAGTCTTGGTTGACGATTTCTTCGGAATTCTTTCAATCTGAATGCTACATCAAAGGACAACGCTTTTCCAACAGTTGCAAGCTACGGGCTGCAAGCTGCATGTTTGTTTACGATAACTTGAACGTTTACGATTCTTCAGACAAGGCCGGGCTTAACCGCAAAGTCGCGAAGGCGCCAGGAAACGCAAAGAAGTTTCGTTCCATCAATCAGAGATTATAAATTAGCCACACATTCAACGATACGTCCAACTTGCTTTTCGATAATGTTTTTCGAAGGATGCCGGAACCTGAAAACCAACCTGCCCGTCAAAGCGTTTCGCGACGGCGGGAAACCTGAAACTTCAATCCTGAAACTTTATCCTTTCAACTTTTTTTCAGCTTTTCACTTTTTGTTCTGGTGTACACTTCCGTGCATCGTTATGTTCAAAATCGAATGCTACGAAATTGATGAGGTCGAAAGATCGTGCGAATGATGGCTTTCAAAATTTGGAATCTTATTTGATGAACCTAACACAGACTGGCTACTATGAAAACACTCATCGCTATAATTCTCTGGTGTATTCTTTTTGTTTTGTGCTGGCCATTGGCGCTGGTGCTGATCGTGTTGTTCCCATTGTTATGGCTAATTCTTTTGCCATTCAGGATCGTTGGATTCACACTCGAAGTAATCTTCAAGCTCATTAGCGGTATCCTGCTGTTTCCGTTTCGTGTGGTGAAGGCACTGTAGGCCGGTTTTTAATTGTGCGCGCTGGATAATATATTTACGCGCGCAAAAAATACGGAATGAGATTAGCACAGTTGTCGCGGAAATTTTCAGTGCGTCCTGCAGAAATCGTCGACCTTCTTGCCCGGCATAACATCGCGTTGGAACCATCGGCAAATGCCAAGGTTGAAGGGGCAGCGCTAACGATTGTGATTGCGCATTTTGCGCCTCAGAGCCACGAAGAGGACGAGCGCGGGCAGGAAATAGTTGTAAGCGAACCGCCGACCGAATTATCTGAAACATCCGAACCTGTAGAGGCCCCGGAACCCGTCGCTGCCATTGAAGAAACGAAACCATCTGAAGAACCGCAGTCAAATGAGGCGGAAGAGTTGACGCTTTTGAATGAAGTTGGCGGCGTTATTAAGGCGCCTAAAGTCGAACTGAAGGGCTTGAAAGTCCTGGGGAAAATTGAACTGCCGGAACCTCGCAAGAAAGAAGAGGCTGCACCGAAAACGCAAGAAGAACCCAGAGAGGAGCGTCCTGGAACTCGCCCGGAAAATCGCGAACGCAAAGAACGCAGGCAGCGTACGTCTCCACGGCGCGATTCACGGAATCCTGTCGCTCTTGAACGCGAACGTCTCGCACGCGAAGCTGCCGAAAAACGCAAAGAGGAAATCGAGCGTGAGAAAGAACGGCGCAAACAGCATTATCATAAGAAAGTGAATCCCAAAGGTCCGACTAAAGCGGTCAGACGTTTTGAGGAACACGAAACCCTGTCTCAGGAACCTGAGAAACCCAAATCACTTTGGGGAAAAATCGTCAGGTGGCTGACGACCTAGATCATATACCCGGTATCAGTTTTTAGGAATGTTGTATAAAACGTTCCTATGACTTACGAACTTGGAAGTAACACCGTCCTTTTTGAAATTGACAGAACCGCACTCGTAGATATTTCCGTGGGTGATACAATAAAGGTATGCTGTCTGTCTGACGCTGTTTACCAATGGACTGATCAAGACGCGCAGTTCATGGAGAGCAACCCTGATGCAAGATTGTTCATCAAGTTCGAGCGCAGCAGTGACGATGTGTTCAAGGGGGTTGGTATCACTGTTGTCCCGCAGGAAGTGTATTAAAAAAAGCCCCGAAGGGCTTTAGTATTTTAGTTTACCTTGATTAGTTCGACTTCGAAGATCAATGGCGAGTAGGGTGGGATTCGACCACCGGCACCACGTTCGCCGTATGCGAGTTCGTCCGGAATGTACAGAATGAATTTATCGCCTTCTTTCATGAGTTGTAGCGCTTCTGTCCAGCCGGGGATTACCTGTGATACGCCAAACGTCGCGGGTTTGCCACTCTGTATTGAGCTGTCGAAGACCGTTCCATCGAGAAGTTTGCCAGTGTAATGAACAGTTACCTGGTCATTTGGTCCGGGCGTTTTTCCGTTGCCTGATTTCACGACTTCATACTGGAGTCCGCTTGCCGTTTCTTTTACACCCGCTTTGGTCCGGTTTTGATTAAAGAAAGCAACATTACCCTCCCGCATTTTTTCGGCTTTCTTCTCATAGGCTCGCTCCATGTAGGATTGAACAACCATCATGGATTTTTGTTGATCCTGCTGGAGTGAATCGCCATTGAAAACGTCTTTGAATCCTTCAGCGAGTACATCGACGTCGATAGTATCAACGCCCTGGGATTGAACATTTGAAGCCATCAAGATTCCGAGTCCGTAACTCACTTCCTGGAGTTCCCCCGATATCGTGACTACTTTGGGTTTTTTCAGGTCTGCGATTTCGTTTTGAAGCCGCGTGATTTCCTGCTTAAGTTCTTCAACCTGTCTGACAAGTTCTTTCTTGGATTGTGCGACGGCCGTCAGTGAGGAAATGCTCATAGCCAGCGCCAGGATAAAATATCTCATCTTGCTTTGTGGTAAGTTGCCCACAAAGAAATGAAAAACCCGAGGTTTTGCCAGCGAAAGCCCGGGAGCGGGATATTATTTCGGACAATCGGCCAACAGAAGGGGGATCTCAACCGGGTTTTCTTTCCAGGACAAGATTTTTTGCTGGACAATCGAAAACAGTCCGGGTTTCTGGCAAAGCCGATCGAAACCCTTTGTTAATAAGTCCTTGTCTTCCAGCTGAATCAATGCCGTCGAACCGATAAACATCGGCTGATTAACGCAATACTGCTTCCACCGACGAAGTATTTCCAATCCGTAATTGGGACCCCAAAAATGAATCGGAATAATAACGACATCAACCTGCTCTCTTCGGGCGACGTCCAGTCCTGATTCAGGGTCCTCAAAGATCTGATATGACTCAAACCCCAGGGTTTCGAATATCTTTTCAAAAATAAACCGGTCAGGATGATGATCCTCAAACAAACACAATTTCATAATCTCAGGGCAGCCAACAGCCCGGCGGGGATAATGAAGAATCATGCCAGTCGGCTGTTTGTCCGTATGTGCGGGTTTAAATCTTTTCTGACGGCTTTTACGCTTCGTCTGACCGGGTTGCCGGGCAATTTTGGGACGAACGATTCCCTTATTGAGCCAAGAAACCACGGGCAATGGCATCACTTTATACCCCTCGTGGTAAAACTGAGGGGCATGTTAAAGCAAATATTCACCATGATCTGTTGTACAGCCTGCGCCCTGGCAACGGGCCAGGTTGTTAACGATCCATATCTTCTGGATAAGACCGGAATGCCGGCGCACGTTCGTCCCAGTCCGTCACTCCGTTATCAGAATCGTCAGCCACAGCAGATGCCGCGACTGGGCCCGAGGACGACGCCGCTTCCTGTAACGGAGGGCTACACGCCGGGGTCTGGCATTCGGCGGCCGGGGTTCGAAGAATCAACCTCTCCACTGCGTTACAACAGCCCGGCAGATGACCAGCAGTCGTGGCTGGATACGGTGCGGATATTCTACTTTGATGCAGACGGAAAAAGGTACAATAATCCTTCACAGATTTATCGCGATCTGGAACAAGAGGCGCCGCAGCCAACTCAGTCTCACGATACGCAACCGCAGAATAACAGCTACCGCAGAGAGGAAGATTCCAATGTTGCACCGTGGGAGAGAAGCAATGATACCGATTCTGACGACGACTAATCCCGGCCAACGATATGACTATACAAAAAAGATCTGATAACGATTCGCAGATTCGCACAATCATCAAGTGGGGTGCCACAGGCTTCGCGCTGGCCCTTGCTGCGACCTCCATCTACAAAATGCTGACTCGTTTTTCTGTGGAGGGAAGAGTGTTTCTGATAACAGGAGGTTCACGTGGTTTAGGTCTTGAGTTGTCACGGCAATTGGTTCGCAAAGGTGCACGAGTCGCGATTTGCGCGCGTTCTGTTGATCAGTTGGAAAAAGCGCGAGTTGAAGTCGAAAGTCTCGGTGGAGATGTGATCGCAATCCCTGCCGATGTGACAAGCCGGAAAGAAGTGAGCGCACTTGTGAAACGGGTGATGAGTCACTTCGGTCAGATCGACGTGCTCATCAACAATGCGGGTATCATTCAGGTTGGCCCGCAGGATGCGATGAAAATAAGTGATTACAAAAAAGCGATGGACACGAATTTCTGGGCTGCGCTTTATACAATACATGCGGTGCTTCCACACTTCATACAACGCGGAGGAGGCCGGATCATTAACATCACATCCATCGGTGGCAAGATCGCCGTTCCGCATTTGCTGCCGTATAGCGCGAGCAAGTTCGCTCTCGTTGGACTATCTGAAGGGATGCACGCGGAGTTGAAAAAGAAAAATATTCACGTTACGACAGTCGTTCCGAATCTTATGCGTACCGGGAGTCCACGAAATATCACCGTCAAGGGGGAGCACGAGGCTGAGTACGCCTGGTTCAAAATATCCGGGTCCGCTCCGTTGTTATCACAGTCCGTCAATGGCGCTGCAAGGAGTATCATTCGCGCGCTTGAGTACGGAGAAGTTGAAGCATTGCTTGGTTTGACAACAAAAGCAGCTGTGCTGCTGGAGGGAATGGCCCCGGGATGGGTTGGCACTCTTGCATCAATCGCAAATCGCCTGCTTCCGCGATACAACGATGACGATACTGGCATAAAGGGCAAAGACGCCGAATCACGTAAGTCACGCGGGCGCGTTTCGAAAAAAACTGACAGAGCCGCGGTCAGAAACAACGAAATCTAGAGGTGGCATCTTTTTTTTAAGCGTACCGGCATGAAGAAAAAACTTTTTGTCACCTTCCTTTTTTTGGTTGCTGTGAGTGGTACGTTACTCGCACAGGATGAACTCGCACGTGGTACCTCACAAGACACGGTCGAAGAGGATATTCGCACTCCGGCCACGCCTGGTCATGATATTCCGGTCTTAAACAACAAGGAATCATACACAGAAGAAAATTCGTATCAGTTGAACCCGGATCAACTCCCGGCGATACTGCGAAGTACGCTGCAGGCTCCCGAGTACAGGGGCTGGGAGGAAGGCGTGATCACAAGGCATCTGCTCACAGGAGATTACAGAATTGAAATAATGAATGGAAATGAGGCGTCCACATTCATGTTCAATACGTATGGGGAGCGGATACCCGACAAGTAATAAGCGTGTTGGATGCGCCTGAACGCAGGAGACACGGAGGCGCGGAGTTTGTAAGAGAAGATAGAATACACTCTTTAAGCCAACATGTGCTACATCAAAAACAACCACCATGAGCCGGGAATGCCGGCTCTTTTTGATTTTAGAAATGACAAGATGGGTATGTATCGTTGTGTTGATTGTCATCGCTCTTCCATGCGCGGGTCAATATGATTCTGCATATATCGGTTCTTATGACGGTATGCTCATAGGGCGGCTCCTTGTCAGTCGCAAGTACACGCAAATGACATTCACCAATAAGCAGGACGACTACCGGATCCGTTATAGTCCGAATAAGACGTTCAGCGCAGGTCTTGGTGCTTCGTATCGGTTCGCGACTATCAATCTTGCATTTGGTGTTCTGAAGCCGGATCTTACCCGCGGAGAGACGCGTGATCTGGATCTGCAGCTAAACAACTACGGACGCAGATTTGTCATTGATTTTATCCTGCAGTTATACAAGGGTTTTTATCTGCCCGACCGATCTATGGCTCCGGCCGGAGATGAATTTTATGTGCGTCCTGATTTATCAGCAAGTTCGATTGGCGGAAGTTTTCAGTATGTGTTGAATCATAGAAAATTTTCATATCGCGCTGTTTTTCAGCAAACAGAAGTACAGAAACGATCAGCCGGTTCATTTCTTCTTGGGATGGAAATGTATGTAGGTCGGATCAAAGGCGATAGTGCGATCGTTCCTTCTATGATGAACAAATCCGAAATCGACACAGATAAGATGCGTTATCTCGAGTTTGGACCTAATGGTGGCTACGCGTACACATGGGTCCTGGGCAGAGTTTTCCTGACAGCGTCAGCATCGGCGAGTCTGAATGCAACGATAAAACAATTTTTCGATGGTAATAACGTCACCACTAACGTGGGAGTAAGTCCGAATACATTTCTGCGTGGGGCCGCAGGTTACAATACGGACAGGTGGAGTATCAATTTTTTTGCGATCTCGACAGGATTTCACTTTCCACGGCATGAAGAAAGAACGGTAAACGTAAATTCGGGTCAATTCAGAATGAATTTTGTTTATCGTTTTAAGCCGAGCCGTCGGACAAAGGATGCTCTGAAAATTATCGATGAAGTAGATAAGAAGTTGTAACGGGTGAACAGCAGGTGTAAGGTTGTGATCTATTTCGCACTGATCCTGGTCAACGATATTGCATCGCTTTCGTTATTCTGAGGTAATAACTCGTACATTTAAAATTCCGATGAAGAATATCAGGACATGTTTGTTGATTGATGATGATGTGGATGATCACGAGATATTCTCCATGGCACTTGAAGATGCTGGTATTTCGATCGACCTGGTGAGTGAGTACAGTGCATCTTCTGCGCTCGACCGCCTTGATTCGGCAGAGCGCCTGCCTGACATTATTTTTCTGGATCTTAATATGCCGAAGATCGGTGGCAAACAATGTCTCGCGGAAATCAGAAAAAAGGAGCATCTGAAACAAATACCGGTAATCATATACTCCACATCGGCCGATATACGTGATCTTATTGAGACAAGAGAACTGGGCGCATCTGCTTACGTTGTCAAGTCGAGCAGACTTGAGGATCTGATCGCCGCTCTTAATGATTGTTTGTCGGAATTAAAGTAGCCATTGTAAACCGCGCTGCCTTAGAAATGTGAATTTTTCTCACCATTACCCCGTGATATTGACGACCGGCATTATCGCCCATGACTGGTATGGTCTTTTGAAAAGGAAGTCAAAACCTCACAAAAAAATGGGACAAAGAATTTTGATTGCAGAGGATGATCCTTCGATTCAGAAGCTGTTTTCGATCATCCTTAAGCGGGAAGGGTATGAGATTGAAGTCTCATCGGATGGCCGGATTGTGTACGAGGAGAGAAGGCAGCTGCCCAATCTATTTATTCTCGACCGGCAGTTGAAGGACAGTATCGACGGGCTTGAGGCCTGTCGATACCTGAAGTCGCGTGAATTAACCCGGGATATACCTGTCATCATGATTTCCGCCACTCCGGAGATCGGTATGCTGGCGAAAAAAGCCGGCGCTGAAGACTATCTCGAGAAACCTTTTTCAATTTCGGTATTACTACAGAAAATCAAGAAGTTTTTACATCCATCGGGCGACGGGCGTTAAACAGTTTTGTGTCTCTCTAAGCAGGCGAGTGCACTTGTCGTTTATCGTGTGTGACGATGGTTTGACCTTACTTATTGAACGCTCAATTATCGCAGGTTCTTAATGATCTTGTTGTACCGTAACTTGACCTGAAATCGGCGCCTATGGAAAGCTTGAGGACACTTTATTTGATTGATGACGACACCGATGACCTGGACTTTTTTTGCGAAGCAGTAAACACAATTGATCAGAAAATCATCTGCTTCAAATCTTCTGATTCGGCAAGTGCATTAAAGGCGTTTCAGAATCACGACGTTCCGATGCCTGATATCATATTTCTTGACTTGAATATGCCGCTTGTCGACGGACGAACGTT
Source organism: Bacteroidota bacterium (assembly GCA_023428695.1). Classification (GTDB taxonomy): domain Bacteria; phylum Bacteroidota; class Bacteroidia; order Cytophagales; family Cyclobacteriaceae; genus Ohtaekwangia. Next base: position 292,837 of record JAEYWY010000030.1, on the reverse strand, counting down.
TCTTGCTGAGCTGAAGAAGGTTGGTGCGTATGCTGATGTTCCCGTGATAATTTACTCGACATCGGCGAATCAGCGCGACGTGGAAGAAACCCGCCTACTTGGAGCTGCAGATTTTCTGACAAAGCCTTGCAGCCAGGAAAACCTGGTGAACCAACTGCAACAAATACTGGATCAGTACGCGAGGGCTGTTGAAACAGTGCAAGTGATATCGAGGCAGGGAGTCAATTAAGAATGAGCGTCTTCAGCGAAATATTATCGCGAAGGTGATAGACAATGCCGCCTTTAAAGTCTTCGCATTCGTGCTGAAGTTCAAAAGCGGTGATCGAGGATATGTTGTTAATCAGGATACCTTCGGTTTCAGTTGTATTTGAAAGGACGACTCCGGTGAAGGTCTTATTTTCCTTATCCCGGGTTGACGCAATAAAACCAATAATATTGAGGTAGTCTGAACTCCAGCCTGTGTGGGTTTTTACCTTCACGCCAATCTGCTGATCCTTCACTGAATGCAGTAAGGTTTTGAATTGGTTTAGGGTGATTTGCATGCCGGATTTACGAAATCCCGTAAATGTAGGAATCCGAAACCGAATTTCAATTGCTGATCGGTACAAAAATGCCACCTTCGGGGGCCTAAATGATCACATCAACACGCTGTTTGACATCCGTTTTTAGCAGATCAATCATGTTTTGTGCAAAACGATCGAGTTGGTCACCACTTCGTGCCGTTATCACGCCGTTGTCGGCCGTGATTGCGTCATCCTGAACAAGGGCGCCACAATGCCGGACATCGGCGGTGATTGACGAAAGCGAGCTTACTTTCAGGCCGTTGAGTACGCCTGCACTTATCAGCACCTGGACACCATGCCCTATACTCGCGACAACCTTTCCGGCACCGAAGAGTTCTTTTACGAATGCTATCACGTGTGACTTTCCACGTAATGAATCGGCGTGCAGCGGCCCTCCAGGAATGAATACCCCATCGTAATCAAGGGGCTTGACGGCACTGATCTGCTTGTCAACCCGCAGCCGGATTCCCCACTGATGTTGTTCCCAGCCCTTTACCTCCCGGCCTTCCGTGGCAATGGTATCTGTTTTAACCCCTGCTCTTTCGAGGAATTCCCGGATCGTCGTCAGTTCCTGCTGGTCGACACCATGATGGGCGAGGATCGCCACGCGTTGATCGCTGATCATCTTCATTGATTTGAACTTTAGTGTGTTATCAGACAAATATTGATAATCCACGTGCCTGCCGCAGCCAACTGATTTTTGTCATGGATTTCCGTGACTCCGGTCAATACCCGTGCCTTAAGAATCAGATAGTTTTGTTCATTAATCCTGTCAAACCATGAAAAAGATTCTTGTCCCCTGCGATTTTTCGACGCCTGCCAGGCACGCGTTTCGATCAGCGCTTTCGGTAGCGGCCCGTTCCGGCGGCGAAGTTCATGTTTTGCATGTGATCGAATTGCCCGTTCTGCACGACGCCGTGCTGATGCCCGTCCTTTCCCTGGAAGAAACCCTTTTTCGCGAACTGGAGGAGAAGTCGCAAGCTGAGTTTGCAAAACTGATTGAAGAAAACAAGAACGACATTCCGCTTAAGACAAAAGTTGTTTTTGGTGAGACGTCGCGGATGATTCTTGATTACGCGGCTTCCGAATCAATTGACCTGATCATCATGGGAACACGCGGTGCCTCGGGAATCCGTGAGGTTCTCATAGGATCAAATACCGAAAAAATCGTGAGACACGCGACTGTGCCCGTGTTCGTGGTCCGAAATACAATCGACGTGGGATCGATTCATGATATCGTATTTCCCAGCACGCTCGAAACCGCTAACCAGGAGGGACTTGTCATGCGGGTTAAAGCCCTCCAGAATTTTTTTAATGCAAAACTTCATATCGTCTGGATTAATACGCCGGCGAATTTCACGGCAGATGCCACGACTCGTGTGCGCCTCCAGGAATTCGCGACGAGGTTTATGCTTCAGAACTATACCATCAATATTTTCAACGACCTGTATGAAGAGTCAGGCATCATCAACTTCAGTCACCACATCAGTGCCGACTTGCTGGCGATGGGAACACATGGCCGAAAGGGGCTCGCGCATTTCTTTGCGGGAAGTGTGACCGAAGACGTGGTTAATCATGCCGACCTTCCGATATGGACTTGTAATCTCAAACAGGAGTGATCAATTAATCCAGTTGCTGATTCATGGAATTAGAAGTACCGCTTAAGACGGACGTGGCCTGCTTTCACTGTGGAAACACATGTGAAGAAACTCTGTGGCTGGACGACAAGAGCTTTTGCTGCTTTGGGTGCAAGACGGTGTATGAAATCCTTCACACGAATGACCTTTGTGAATATTATTCACTCGACCGTAATGCGGGGATCCAGGTCAGAGACATCAGTGACGACGCATACGCGTACCTGGATAAACCGGAAATCCGGAAGAAGGTTGTTGCGTTTGATGTAGAGGATTTTGTTCGTGCAAAATTTTACGTTCCGGCAATTCATTGTGTTTCGTGCATCTGGCTTCTTGAAAATCTTCAAAAGCTCAATGCCGGAATACTGAGGTCGGAGGTGAACTTTGCGCGCAAGACGGTTGAACTTGATTTTGTACCGTCACGCGTGAAGCTGAGCGAGGTTGCGCGACTGCTCGCGTCGCTTGGATATGAACCCAAAATCAACCTGGCGAACGAAGCATCGGCCACGGCAGCCGCAACGATTGACCGAAGCCTTCTCATCAAACTGGCAGTTGCCGGTTTTTGCTTTGGGAATGTGATGCTCTTCAGCTTTCCCGAATATCTCGGGCTTGATCACAACGACTACGCATTGCAGCGGATATTCTCATTTCTGAATATTGGCCTTTCGATCCCTGTGCTTGTTTACAGTGGTTACGACTATTTTCAGGCTTGTTACCGGAGTCTTCGCGAACGGCAAATCAATATCGACGTGCCAATAGCGGTAGGGCTAATCGCGTTGTTTGCACGAAGCACCTGGGATATCGTCACGGCAACAGGCCCCGGATATCTCGATTCATTTACAGGATTGGTGTTCTTCCTGCTCATCGGTCGTTGGTTCCAGGGAAAAACATATGAAAGTCTTGCCTTTGACAGGGATTTCAAGTCATACTTTCCGCTTGCAGTTCAGCGTTTGTCAGCCGGTGAATGGACTCCCGTCATCATTTATGAATTGGAAAAGGGTGATCACATTCGTGTTCGTAACCTCGAAATCATTCCCGCTGACAGCGTACTGATCGAAGGTGAAGCCATTATCGACTACAGCTTTGTCACAGGTGAATCAAAGCCGGTAACTGCGACGCAGGGTGACACGGTTTATGCCGGCGGCAGACTGATAGGTAAACCGGTTGAACTGGTTGTACAAAAGAAAACTTCACAAAGTCATTTGACCAGTTTATGGAACAGTGACGCGTTTCAGAAGTCAGCGGAAAGTAAATATCGCAAAACGATTGACCGCGCAGCCCGGCTTTTTACCTGGGCGGTGCTTGGCATCGCGGCGGTGACGGCAGTATACTGGTTTGTCACCGATCCGTCGCGGATGTGGCTTGTACTCACTGCCGTGTTAATGGTGGCATGCCCATGTGCGCTTGCACTTTCCGCGCCATTCACGTATGGAAGTATGCTTCGCGTCTTTGGTAAACATCACTTTTACCTGAAGAACGCTGACGTCATTGAACGGCTCGCGGCCGTTGATGCAGTTGTTTTCGACAAGACGGGCACTGTGACCCATGGCGACGCACCCTACATCCGGTTTGTGGGAACAACACTCACCGAAGACCAGCAGGCCGTGGTGAAGCAACTCACGGGCTACTCTACGCATCCGCTGAGTACACTGATTAACAGAAGTATCAGGGCAACCGGTGCCCAAGCGATTTCCGGTTTCAGAGAATTGCCGGGTAAAGGGCTTGAAGGCGAAAGCCAGGGACATAATTACAAACTTGGCTCCGTATCTTTTGTTGGTGCGGCTTTGGCAGATCGCGAATCCGGTTCTGTTGTTTACCTGTCCGTTGATGACATCGTTATTGGATACTATCCGATATCTACAGCAATACGTGACGGACTCAGGCCGATGCTGGCGCGTCTCGGGAATCGTTTTGTTGCCTTGATTTCGGGAGATAATGATTCGGATCGGTCACGTATGGCGCGACTGTTTGGCGATAACGTTCCGACGTTGTTCAATCAGTCGCCGCATGATAAGCTTGACTACATTAAGAATTTGCAAAGTCATGGTAAGCGTGTTCTGATGATCGGCGACGGACTTAACGACTCCGGTGCAATCAAACAAAGCGATGTCGGTGTCGCCGTTACCGACGATACGGGTGTATTTACACCAGCTTGTGATGCCATCCTTCACGGCAGTCGCGTCGGCTCGCTTGACAAGTTTATCGCGCTTGCGAAAGTCGCATCGCGAATTCTGAAAACAGGATTTGTGATTTCGTTCCTGTATAACGCAATCGCATTGAGCTTTGCAGTATCAGGTTTGTTGACGCCGCTTATTGCCGCGGTACTCATGCCGCTGAGTAGTATCAGTGTGGTTGGATTTACTTCTGTTGCTGTGTCATTTATGGCCAAACGAAAAAAACTTTAGTTATGGGAATTATTGTTCTTCTCATTGGAATCAGCATTACGATCGCACTCGTGTTCCTGGGGATCTTTCTCTGGAACATGCGCACCGGTCAGTACGAGGATACGTACACACCATCGGTAAGAATATTATTTGACGACAAAACAAAACCAAAAAAAAAGGATGAGCCTGACAGAACTGATAAAAAAGTATGACGTACCGGTACCGCGCTACACCAGCTATCCAACGGTTCCTTTATGGCAAACGGACAAGTTTACCGTGTCAGGCTGGTGGGAAGCGGTAGCGCAATGTTTCAACGAGTCGAATGATCTTAAAGGAATAAGCCTCTATGTTCATCTTCCATTTTGTGAAAGCCTCTGTACCTATTGCGCCTGCAACACGCGAATTACAAAGAATCACGCAGTAGAGAGTGGTTACGTCGACTCCGTGCTGGCAGAGTGGGCTATGTACAAGGAGCGTTTCAGTGCAGTGCCGGTAATACGGGAGCTGCATCTCGGCGGGGGCACGCCTACGTTCTTTTCATCTGGAAATCTTTCACGCCTGGTCAACGGACTTCTCAAGGGTTGCCGTAAGCACCCGCGTTATGAATTTAGTTTTGAAGGCCACCCCAACAATACAACACTCGAGCACCTGACTGTACTCGCTGGTCTTGGCTTCAACCGGGTCAGCTTTGGTGTGCAGGATCTTGACATCAAAGTTCAGACCGCTATCAATCGCATCCAGCCATTCGAAAACCTGGAGCGGGTTGTAAAAGCAAGCCGCGAACTTGGATATCAGTCCATCGGGTTTGATCTGATTTATGGTTTACCTTATCAGACAGTGGAAAGTGTTACTGAAACCGTAAACAAGGTCATATCACTGCGCCCTGACCGAATTGCATTCTACAGTTATGCGCATGTTCCATGGCTGCGGCCGGGTCAGCGTGGCTACGAAGATGCGGACCTGCCGTCGGATGTAACGAAACGGTCACTGTATGAAACAGGGAGGACCCTCTTTCATAATGCGGGATACCGCGACATTGGCATGGATCACTTTGCCTTACCTGATGATGCGCTCTCAGTAGCTGTTGATCAGGGAAGGCTGCATCGGAATTTCATGGGCTATACGACCAGCCAGACAGATTTGTTGATCGGACTAGGTACGTCGGCCATCAACGATGCGAAATATGCGTTTGCGCAAAATCTCAAGAAGGTCGAGGACTATCAAAGCCACATCAGGCAAAATGAAAGCGCCGTCTTTAAAGGTCACCTGCATACTGCGGAGGATATGTTGTACCGCCGCATAATACTTGATATTGCATGCAAGGGTGAACTTTCAGAAGTGTTGCTCACTGCAACCATGGACGAAACAACATCCATGCAGCTGGAACAGATGGAGCGCGAGGGACTTGTCAAAATGCACGAGAAGGGCATGTCAGTTACTCCGACGGGTCGTGTGTTCGTCAGGAATATTTGCAATGTGTTTGACAAGAGGTCGCGCGATGGTGGAAGTCCTGCATCGCGTCTTTTCAGCAAGGCGATCTAAATACAGACGTGTTCCTCAACGATACGCTTAAGTTGCTGGATGGATACTACACCTGACTGGCGCCACTTGATTTCACCGTTTCTGAAAAGTATCAGCGTGGGCACGCCCTGAATGTTGTATTTCCCTGATACAGCCGGGTTGCGGTCAACATCGATCTTGATAATTTTTACCCGGTCTCCGGTAAGCTGTTTTAATTCTTCGAGAATTGGTTTCATCATCTTACAGGGCCCACACCATTCGGCGTGGAAGTCTGCCAAAACCGGCGTGTCATTGTTAATCAAATCATTAAAGGAAGCGTTAGCCATATCGAGGACTTTTATACGGTGAGATAACAATGTGGAGCAGCGTAAAGTTGCTATCCCACAAACAAAAAGCGTATGCCACTTTCGCGGCGTACGCTCAACTGGCTAACAGCTATCCTTTATTAGTAGATCGTTCTTTCAAACTCGTAACTTTTGAACCGTTCGAAGGCAGCTTTTTCAAGGGCTTCGCGATGATTGGGGTGCGCGATCTCAATGAGAGCTTTGGCCCGCTGCTTCATGTTCTTGCCGTAGAGATATGCGATTCCATATTCCGTTACGATGTAGTGGGCATGGGCGCGGGTAGTAACGACACCGGCACCGGGTTTGAGGAATGACACGATGCGGGATGCACCTTTCGACGTTGTCGACGGCAGTGCAATGATGGGCTTACCGCCCTCAGAAAGTGCGGCACCACGAACAAAGTCCATTTGCCCGCCGACGCCGGAGTAGTGATACGTTCCAATCGAGTCGGAGCAAACCTGACCCGTGATGTCAACTTCAATTGCACTGTTGATCGCAGTTACTTTCGGGTTTGTCCGGATGATAGCCGTATCGTTGACATAGTCGATATTCATACCCACAACGCAGGGATTATCATCCACGAAGTCATAAAGCTTACGTGTTCCCAGAAGAAAGCCCGTTACAATCTTACCGCGATACTTGGTTTTGTGTTGATTCGTAATCACGCCTTTTTGAACGAGTGGAATCACACCATCGGAGAACATCTCGGTATGTAATCCAAGTTCCTTGTGGTTCGTGAGGCTCGCGAGCACTGCATCGGGTATTGATCCGATACCGGTTTGAAGGGTTGCACCGTTTTCAACAAGTTCCGCACAATAAGCACCGATTCGCATCGAGATTTCGTCGTGATGCTCGTTGCCTTTAATTTCGGGTAGCTCCTGTTCAGCGTATACGACCGCGTCAAATTTGTCGATTTTTACGATACCGTCACCGAGGACACGCGGCATGCGCGGGTTTACCTGGGCGATAACGTATTTGGCGGTTTTGATTGCAGTGGATGCGACGTCAACCGAAACACCCAAAGAGCAGTAGCCGTGGCGGTCAGGCGGACTTACATGAACCATCGCGACATCAAGGGGAAGGATTCCTCGCTTGAAGAGCACCGGTATTTCACTAAGGAATATCGGTACATAATCGCCCCGGCCTTCGTTGACGGCTTCGCGGACGTTGGGCGAAACAAAAAGCGAGTTCACTCTGAAAATGCCTTTATACTTTTTGTCGGTGAATGGTGCTTCACCCTGCATACTGATACTTACGATTTCAACGTCCGAAAGCTCATTGGCGCGTTCCACCATCTTTCTTAATAAAAAGTGAGGAGTGGCGGCTCCGCCGTGCACGAATACGCGATCGCCGGATTTGATCACTTTTACAGCCTCCTCACCGGATATATACCTGGTCATAAAGCAAAAATTTTAGGTTTTTCAAAGAAAGCGCTTTTGCAGACCGCCCTGAATGATGCGCATTACCCGCGCCTATGATAAAAATCATGCTCAAAGGTGGCCGCCATTCAATGACAAAAATCATCTCCGGCACTAATACCTGTCAGGTTTCAGCCTATAGGGCCCCTCTAGTTTTACAGCTTGATATTAAACCGCCTATGGAACTCGAGAAATTCAGTTACGACAACAAGATTGTAAAGGCTTTCATCATTGCCACCGTGGTTTTTGGGCTGGTGGGCATGCTGGTTGGCCTTACGGCCGCCATTCAGCTGGTGTACCCGATCTTTAACTTCGATCTTCAATACACCTCGTTTGGCCGGATTCGTCCGCTGCACACCAACGCAATCATCTTTGCGTTCGTCGGCAACGCGATGTTTGCCGGAACCTACTACTCGATGCAACGACTCCTGAAAACCAGGATGTTCAGCGACACACTCAGCTGGATTCACTTCTGGGGATGGCAGCTGATCATCCTTGCAGCCGCGGTCACGTTACCGTTGGGCTACACGACTTCAAAAGAGTACGCCGAACTTGAGTGGCCAATCGACATCGCTATCACAGTAATCTGGGTAGTGTTCGGCTGGAATATGATCGGTACAATCCTCAGGCGCCGCGAGCGGCATATGTACGTTGCGATCTGGTTTTACATTGCCACCTTCGTGACCGTTGCCGTGCTGCACGTGGTCAACTCCTTCTCTATTCCCGTTACATTCATGAAAAGTTATTCCTGGTACGCCGGAGTACAGGATGCGCTCGTTCAATGGTGGTACGGCCACAACGCTGTTGCGTTCTTCCTTACGACACCATTCCTCGGGCTGATGTACTACTTCCTTCCGAAAGCTGCGAACCGTCCGGTTTACTCTTACAAGCTTTCGATAATTCACTTCTGGTCTTTGATATTCATTTATATATGGGCAGGACCACACCACCTGTTATATACTTCATTGCCTGACTGGGCACAATCACTGGGAACCGTATTCTCCATTATGCTTATCGCACCTTCCTGGGGCGGAATGCTTAACGGTCTGATGACCTTACGCGGAGCCTGGGACCGCGTTCGCGAAGACGTCGTTTTAAAATTCATGGTGGTGGCCGTTACAGCATACGGAATGGCTACGCTTGAAGGGCCGCTGCTTTCGCTTAAGAGCTTAAACGCTATCGCCCACTTTACCGACTGGATTGTTGCCCACGTACACGTGGGCGGACTTGGCTGGAATGGCTTTCTGATTTTCGGTATCCTTTACTGGGTTGTTCCGCGCATGTGGAATACACAGTTGTACTCGAATAAACTCGCCAACTTCCACTTCTGGGTTGGAACGCTGGGTATTGTCTTCTATGCGCTGCCAATGTATGTATCGGGTGTTGTGCAAAGCCTGATGTGGAAAGAGTTCAATCCCGAAGGACTCCTTGTTTATAAGAACTTCCTTGAAACAACGGTCCAGATTCTTCCGATGCATGCGCTTCGTGCAATAGGGGGTGGGTTATATCTCACCGGTGCAATCGTGATGACGTACAACCTTATCAAGACTGCCTATGCCGGAAGCTTTATTGCAAATGAAGATGCTGAAGCAGCACCGCTTGTAAAGGCGTATACTCCGGCAAAGGGCGCGGGCTGGCATCATACGGTACTTGAAAGAAAGCCGGTGTTGTTTACAGTACTCACGCTGGTTGCCATTCTGATCGGAGGTATAATTGAAATGGTTCCGACGTTCCTGGTGAAGTCCAATGTGCCGACGATTTCAAGCGTGAAGCCGTACACGCCGCTTGAACTTCACGGTCGTGACATTTACATCCGAGAGGGTTGTGTGAACTGCCACTCACAGATGGTTCGTCCTTTCCGTTCAGAGACTGAACGTTATGGCGAATACTCGAAGGCCGGAGAGTTTGTTTATGATCACCCTTTCCTGTGGGGATCAAAACGCACCGGTCCGGACCTTCACCGTGTTGGCGGAAGATATAATGACAAGTGGCACTTCTCTCACATGTATGAGCCCGGTGATATTTCTCCAGGATCAATCATGCCTTCATACAAGTGGTTGTTCGAACAATTCATTGATCGCAGCCAAACTGCAGGCAAGATATCAGCGCTTCGTGCGATAGGCGTACCGTATGAATCTGGTTATGAAGAAACGGCGAACGATGACCTCGACAGACAGGCTACCGCAATTGTCAACGGATTGAAGAAAGAGGACATTGAAATCCATAAGGACGCGGAGATTGTTGCATTGATCGCCTATCTGCAGCGACTGGGTACAGACATCAAAGCAACCAAGACCGCTGATGCCGAAACAACGACAAAATAGTGTAGCACCTAATTCGCAAGACAATGTATAAGAACGTCCTTCAAAGTATCGATAACGTCGCCATCTGGCCGGTCATATCGTTCGTGATTTTCTTCGTTTTCTTTATCTGCCTTCTGTGGTGGGTCTTCACGGTTGATAAAAAACTGATCAAGGAAATAGAATCGCTGCCCCTCGATGATTCGCGGCCGCAGAACGGAATGAATAAAAACGCTGACACATTATGAAAAGAGTCATGTTATTATCCTTAATGATGGCCGGAGGAAGTTCACTGATGGCACAGGCAACGGCGGAACCACAGTCGTTCTGGCAGGATCCGTTTAATCATCCGATGACACCCGTTTATGGTCTCATTGTATTGATCTGCGTGGTTATTGCGCTGATCGCGTTTGTCGCCATCGCGATGATCCGCGTGCTGAACGTGCTCTCGGAGAATCTCGCAAAGGAACGTGCTGAGAAACTTGGTGTCCCCTATGTACCTCAGCCTACATACTGGCAGCGGTTGATGCGATCTTTGAACGCTTCCGTTCCGGTTGAACAGGAGGGCTCAATAGAACTCGATCACAGTTATGACGGAATCCGCGAACTGGATAATCACCTGCCGCCGTGGTGGAAGTATCTCTTTTATTTCACGATAGTCTGGGCAGTTATATATCTGATTGCGTATCACGTTACCGACTCGTTGCCGCTTCAGATCGACGAGTACCAAAACCAGGTGGCTAAGGCTGAAGAGGTGAAGAAGCAATATCTGGCAACACAACCTAAGGTTGAAGTAGATGAGTCAACACTTACGTATATTAAGGACGATGCAATCATCGCAAAGGGGAAAGAAATTTATACCAGCTATTGTGGTTCGTGTCACAAGGCAGACGGGGGTGGTATGATCGGACCAAACCTCACAGACGAATATTGGTTGCATGGTGGAGACGTGAAGAATGTGTACGCTGTGGTTAAGAATGGTGTTCCGGAAAAGGGTATGATATCATGGGCGAATACGCTTTCGCCTGAACAAATAAGGAATGTCGCATTTTATGTGCTGAGTCTGCAGGGCACAAATCCTCCGGGTGCGAAAGCTCCTCAGGGAACGATTTATAAACACGAGGCGCCGGTGGCAACGCCGGATTCCACTGGCGTTCAGGCAAGACTTTGATAGGAGTAGTTTTTCGGAGATACGTGTATTCGCGCGTATCTCTGTTTTTTAAACGACTGTAATGGTTAATCACAACAAGTTATATCAGTTTGAAGAGGAGTTTCGGGATACCATCGCAACGGTAGATGAACAGGGCAAGCGCGTCTGGATTTATCCCAAGAAACCGGGCGGATACTATCACCGTATGCGGGTAGTGGTTACGGTTATTTTGTTGTCAATACTCTTTGCCGGACCGTTTATCAAGATCGGCGGACAGCCCTTTCTGTTGCTCAATGTTTTTGAAAGGCGCTTCGTTGTATTCGGCCAGGCATTCTGGCCGCAGGATTTTATTCTGCTTGCGTTACTGCTAATCGCATTCTTTGTGTTTATCATTCTCTTTACGGTTGTCTTTGGTCGGGTCTGGTGCGGCTGGGCTTGTCCGCAGACGCTTTTTATGGAGATGGTATTCCGGAAGATTGAATACTGGATCGAAGGCGACGCTAATGAGCAACGCCGTCTTGACAAGGCACCCTGGGATGGTCGCAAGATTATAAAGAAGGTTTCGAAACAGGTGATCTTCTTTTTGATTTCGTTGCTGATCGCACACACCGCAATGGCGTATCTTATCGGTATTGAATCGACCATAAAAGTTGTTACACATTCGCCGCTTGATAACCTGGCCGGATTTCTGGGCATTCTTGGGTTTACAGCGATCTTCTATGGTGTGTTTGCGCGCTTCCGTGAACAGGCATGTGTCGCTGTATGCCCTTACGGTCGATTGCAGGGCGTGTTGCTGGGTAAGCAGTCTATCGTCGTGGCGTATGACTGGCTCCGCGGCGAACCCCGTGGCAAGATCAGAAAACATGCGACTACACCAACCGTTGCAACCGGTGACTGTATCGACTGTAAGCTTTGTGTTCACGTTTGTCCTACCGGAATCGACATCCGGAATGGCACGCAGCTCGAGTGTGTCAACTGTACAGCCTGTATTGATGCATGCGACGATGTTATGATCAAAATTGGTAAACCAAAAGGATTGATCCGCTTCGCGTCGTACAATTCAATCAAGAATGGCGTTCAGAAGTTGTTCACGGGTCGCGTTTTTGGATACTCACTTGTGTTGCTGGCAATTACCGTAGTACTGGGTGTTACCTTATTTACGCGTTCGGATGTTGAAATAACGGTACTGAAGATTCCGGGTACTACGTTCCAGAAGAATGAAGCCGGCCAGTTCACCAACCTTTACAACATTGAATTCGTGAATAAGACCTTTGATGAAATTAACCTTGAGATTAAGGTGGAATCACCGACTGGCGCAACGCTTCAACAGGTAGGAGAGGCCGGCCTTAAGATTCCGGCTCAGGGAATTCTCAAGAGTGTGTATTTCATTAACATGGAACCTGAGGCGATTAGTCAGATGCGTACCGTCATAGAGCTCGGCGTATATCGAGACGGTGAGCGCATCGAAACTATCAGGACAAAATTTGTCGGACCTTTTTCGCGTATGCCAGGACAGGATAATTAGTTTTCAATTAAAAGATTGATCTTATGAACTTTGGAAAATGGATTGTCGTAGCCTTTGTGTTGTTTGCCTTGTTCATTGGAACGCTGGTAACGATTTGTGTGCGGCAGGATGTTTCGCTGGTCAGTCGTGAGTACTATAAAGAAGAACTCGTCTATCAGGATCAGATTGTTCGCATGCAGAATGCAAATAGCCTTCTTAAGGCTCCGGAAATTTCGGTAACGGGAAATCAACTCACTGTTCGTTACGAAGAGTTTCCGGCCATTGATGCGGGAACAATAAAACTGGTGCGGCCGTCCGACGCATCGCTGGATCAACAATTTCACATGCCTGCATTTGCCACGAATGAGCATTCGTTTATTATCAATAACCCTGTGTCCGGTTTGTACCGCGTGCACATGACGTGGAAACAAGGGGAGAAGGAATACTATATTGAGAGGACTGTAATTCTCTGATACGCGTAACGCGAAACGACAATGTGGATCACAGCACTTGTTCTTGGATTAGCCGGAAGTCTTCACTGTGCGGGGATGTGCAGCCCGTTGGTGCTGGCTGTAACCTCGATGAACGGCCGCAGTCTGAGGAACAGGGTTATCTACAACGGAGGCCGGATTTTCACCTATGCAATCATGGGCGCGTTGATTGCTGTGTTTGGTGCTGTCATCAGTTTTTCGGGATTTCAATGGGTACTGACGTTGTCGATTGCAGTAACGCTCATTGTAATGGGACTTTCAGGCATAACCGGTCTTCGTATCCCTGTAGTTACTCCGTTGCTCGTCAGATTCTCGTCGTTTGTGAAGAATTCGTTTTCGGCATTGCTTAAGCGAAGGACGATCGGTACCATGTGGGTTACGGGCATGCTGAATGGATTACTCCCGTGCGGGCTTACTTACCTTGCACTCACGTATTGTCTTACGCTGGAAGGTGCGCTGGACGGTTTTCAGTTTATGCTTTTTTTTGGAATTGGTACGTTCCCCGCAATGTTCGGTCTGCCCACGGTCATCACATACGTGTCAAGCCGGTACAAGATACAGTACGCAACGCTTGCGCGTTTTTCTTTCGTGTTTATCGGATTGTTAGTGCTTGCGAGACTCTTTCTTGCGCAGCACCATTTGCCTGTTCACGAGGGTGATCCCGCGAGCATTATCTTTTGCCGTTGATCAGTGGCGTGCGAAATTCCACTTGACAACCTGCTCCAGTTTTGACGCGCTTTTGATCTTCACCTTGCCCGCGTTGATTTCAATCAGACCTTCGTCTTTAAAATCAGAAAGCACCCGGATCACAGATTCCGGGGCGGTCCCAACCATTTTAGCCAGGTCTTCGCGCGGCACAGAAAGCGCTTCGCGTTCGTCCTGGTGGTGATGGATTCGAAGTAACGCTTCCGCTGTACGTTGACGAACTGAATTGTACGCGAGGTTCAGCAATTGCTCTTCCTTTTCGGCGACCTTCTTGCAGAGCATCGAAATGAACGTGTGAGAAACATCCTTGTGACCCTGAAGCAGCGTGAGAAAATCATGACGCGGAATCATGACAATTTCCGAATCCTCAATGGCAACTGCTGAGTCCTGCTGAGCCGCGTTGTCAAGCACAGATTCAAATCCAAAAAAGTCGTTTTCCTTATAAAGGTTGGTGATCAGTTCTTTTCCGTCGAGGTTTGTCTTGTACGTTTTGACACTGCCTGATTTGATGAAATAAATATGGTTTGGCAGATCGCCTTCCATAAATATGTCGGCTTTCTTCTTGAAGAGCTTTGTCTTCTTGTCTTTGGCCAGGTCTTTCAGATTCAACGCCTGTTGGGCATCGCTGAGGAAGTGATCGAGACCTTCTGCAGTAGGAGGGTAGTCCTTGTACTGCATGGAACTCTTCTTCAGGCGCGTCTCTATTGCGTTAAGGAGGTCTGTGTCGTCGAAGGGTTTGGTAAGGTAGTCATCCGCGCCAAGCGTCATGCCTTTGCGTATGTCTGACTTTTCAGTTTTCGCGGTCAGGAAGATAAAGGGTATCCTCGCGGTCTCGGGTTTCTTGCTCAGGATATGAAGTACACCATAACCGTCGAGTTCGGGCATCATGATGTCACATATAATAAGGTCGGGATTTTCCTTCTGTGCGAGTTCTACACCAACCTTTCCGTTAGGCGCCGTAACGACTTCGTAATGCGCAAGTGAAAGAATTTCGCTCGTGTTTTCCCGCACTTCGGAATTGTCTTCTATTAACAGGATTTTTTTCATATGTTGATTTTCGAGGGGTTAGACGGGGAAAGAAATCGTAAATGTACTTCCTTTTCCGTACTCGCTGTCGAAACTTATCGTTCCTTCAAGCAATTCAATATATCGTTTTACAATGTTAAGTCCAAGACCGGTTCCCTGAATGTTTGTGGCATTACTGGCGCGGAAGAATCGGTCAAACATATGGCGCTTGTCTTCCTCCGGAATGCCGATGCCTTCATCGCGAACGCTGATCGTAACGTGCCCGTCTTTGACGTCGCTGCTCAGGTAAATCTTTTTGTTTACATTAGAGTATTTGATTGCGTTCGAGAGCAGGTTGAACAAACTGTTTCGAATAATTCTCGGATCAGTAGTCACCTCCTGGCCCCTGGGAGTGCACTCAAGTAATATTTGTTGTCCATCTTTTAAAGATGGCTTCAATTCTTCCTGAATCTCCTTCAGGAATTCATCCAATACAAAGGTTTCGCGGTTGATCTCTATACGACCCTCCTCAAGTTTGCCAAGGGAAAGGAAATCATTCAGGATCGCCGTCAGGTGATTAACATTCGACTTGATGCGCAACGTATGCTTGTCAATCTTTTCGAAGTCTCCTTTTTCGAGATATTGCGATACCAGCGAAGCCGAACTCATAATTGTGCTTAGTGGAGTACGGAATTCATGGCTCGCGATGGATACGAATTTGCTTTTGAGTTCATTCAGTTCACGCTCTTTGATCAGGGCAATTCGCGCTTCCTCCTCAGCTTTCTTCCTCACGTCAACTTCCTTCTCAAGTTCATGGACACTCTTATTGAGTGCCTCAGTTCTTGCCTGGACTTTGCGTTCAAGCTCAGCCGCATAGATCAGCAGTTGTTCTTCGCTGCTTTTAAGCGCTTCCTCAGCGCGTTTGCGCTCAGTGATATCGATGATGAATGCAACGACCAGGAAGTCGTTCTGGATTTGTTTATAACTCAGACTGACTTCAACCGGAAACTCACTGCCATCCTTTTTCATTGCCATCAGGTCCCGCCCTACGCCCATGCGTCGGGGTGCAGGGTGTCTGTTGAAATTATCGCGCAGGTGGGAATGTCCTCCACGGTATCGTTCGGGAAGCAGGTTTTCCAGGCTTTGACCGATCAGTCCACCTTCACCATACCCGAACATCTGCTCCGAGACAGGGTTGGCAAGCATGATTATACCTTCGCGGTTGACCATGATGATCCCTTCCGCGGACCCCTGAAAGATCTCACGAAACGTATCGTTCGATGTGATGTGGAGATTAAACTGTTCAGACCCTGACATGGTGCTGCAATTTACACGTCTGGAGCAAATGATAAAAATCAGTTTTTGTCCTGACGTAAATCCGAATCCTGTTTCTTTTCTGGACGTATGTTCGTATTGTGAACGCTTTTTACCCGGAACGAACTGTAAAATGAAGGAGCATATTCTATGTGCGATTGATTTCTCCGAGTCCTCCGTGAATGTTTTGCGATGGGCAAACAGGATTGCCGCCGGCATGGGGGCGAGCCTTGCTGTCCTGTATTCGTACCGCCTGATACCGACGGGCAAGGTAGCTGATATCCTTTCGTTTAAACGAAAAGCAGAGGAGGAAGCAAGACGCAACTACCTGGCGCT
Organism: Bacteroidota bacterium; assembly: GCA_023428695.1. GTDB lineage: Bacteria > Bacteroidota > Bacteroidia > Cytophagales > Cyclobacteriaceae > Ohtaekwangia. The sequence continues at coordinate 276,168 of JAEYWY010000030.1, read as the reverse complement.
GACCGCGGAATTGAAGGATACTACCCTGGTGCCCTCTTCCTTTATTACCGAAATCGGTTTCTATGCTGATAACATCGAGAACTTTGTCCGTAAGAACCCTTCCACGGTAGTGGTATTGGGCGAACAAATTGCACGGGGGCTGTACGATCACAAGACTCCACCATTGTTGTCACTTCTCGGCACCATCCAGGTACCCTTATTTATTGTTCCATCTGCCTCACTGGAAGCGGGATCGGTTGCGACCAGCCAGGGCCAGCAGTCCGTGCAAAGTTCTATTCCAATCTAGCGGGTTTTTCTTCTTTCCATAACCAGGCGCAGTTGCGAAGCTGCCGTCCAGTGAGTACATTGTAAAAAAAGTGTATTCATACCAATACGGAAGAAGATGGCGTTGTCTGCCGACAATATTTTGTTCCTCGGGTCGATACTGCTATTCATAAGCATTATCGCCAGCAAGACTTCGTTCAAGTTTGGGATACCGACCCTGATCCTTTTCCTGATTGTGGGTATGGTTGCCGGTTCAGACGGCCCGGGCGGAATTTATTTCAACGATCCCAAGACCACCCAGTTTCTCGGTATGGTCGCGCTTACGTTCATACTCTTCTCCGGTGGTCTCGACACAAAATGGGAAAGTATAAAACCTGTGGTGAAGTCAGGGCTTGTTCTGTCCACCCTCGGTGTCTTTATAACGGCTGCGCTGGTCGGAGTTTTTACTTCCTATGTACTTGGTCTTACAATATTGGAAGGTCTCCTGCTGGGTGCCATCGTATCATCAACGGATGCCGCTGCCGTTTTCAGTATCCTGCGTTCACGAAGCGTAGGACTTAAAGGACGGCTGCGACCATTGCTTGAGTTCGAAAGCGGAAGCAACGACCCGATGGCCTACTTCCTTACAATTAGTCTGATATATCTGATTCAGGAACCGGATGCGTCGTTCACCACTTTGGTCCCCAAATTCTTCATTAGTATGGGACTGGGTGGTATGTGTGGCTATGCATTCGGTATAATGATGCGGTGGATCGTCAACCGGATCAAGCTTGAAGTCGATGGACTGTACCCGGTGCTGACCCTTTCATTAGTGTTCTTTTCGTTCAGCTTTACGAACATGGTCGGTGGTAACGCCTTCCTTGCCGTGTACATCGCAGGGATCATATTGGGCAATGGGAGTCTGATCCACAAAAAAAGTCTGATGAAGTTTTATGACGGTCAGGCGTGGTTGATGCAGATTGTGATGTTCCTTGCCCTGGGTCTGCTGGTATTCCCGACGCAAATTGTCCCCATCATCCCGGAAGGAATTCTTATTTCAGTCTTTCTTATTGTTGTAGCGCGACCCGTTGCCGTCTTTATTTCACTCATCTTTGCACGAGACATTAACCTCAGAAAGAAACTCTTTATTTCATGGGTTGGCCTGCGCGGCGCCGCACCCATCGTGTTCGCCACCTATCCGCTACTGGCGGGCGTTCACTATGCGGATACGATTTTTAATCTCGTGTTCTTTATTTCAGCGATCTCCGTATTGCTTCAGGGTACAACGCTGTCCATAATGGCGCGGTGGCTTCACGTCAGCGTACCCGAAAAAGTCAAAAGACGGTTTCCTCTTGACGTTGAGGTTAAAGACAGTATGAGTTCGGAACTCATGGAACTTGACATTGTAACGGGATCACATGCAGTCGGAAAGGCGTTGGTAGATTTGAATCTTCCAAAAAGTGCGCTGATTGTTCTTATTCACCGCGACGGAAAATACCTTACACCCCAGGGTGACACTGTGATTGAGGCTGGCGACCACCTGCTCATCATGGGTGACAGCAAGACAACCATTGAAAAAGTTTCCCATTCTTTTGACCCCGGTATACTGACCGCCCGGGCGTGATATCCCGAACGTACTATGCGCCCTGCACTACCGTCAGGCGACGTGCAACCACCAGTGCAGCGATGCTGAAGAATACAGCTACAAAGCCGACAAGCTCGTAATGGACCAAAGCGTTTACATCGCTACCAAATTGTGAGGGGGCTTCTGTAACGATAATTCCGGCGAGGAAGGAGGCGATTCCCGATGTCAATTGCTGAACGGATGAACGTATGCTCATGTAGCTTCCGCGCATTTCAGGTTCGATCACCGCCGTCTCCATCGTTGTTGACGGCACCATCCTGCCATTGCTAAAAATAAAAAAAACTGCACTTATAAAAAGTGCGAGCCATAGCGGTACCGGCTGAAGGTTTGTGATTACCAGTATCGGAATTATCACGAGCGATCCGAAGATGGTGAATATTTTCAGGCGCCCGTGTTTGTCTGCCATCTTGCCCACCCACGGCGAGAACACGAGCGTACACATCCCGCCAACGAGGTAGATATACGTAAGTTGTGCGTTGGTGAATCCGACGTTCGCAACCATGTACGTCGCTACAAACGGAATGATGGTGAAGTGGCCCAGCATCAGCAATGATGTGAACGTGAGTCCGAGCTGCGTATTCCGCGTCGAGAAGATTTTTGCAACCACTTCCCACGGAGTGCGCGTCTGAATCTTTTCGAGATGCCCGCGAAGTACCGGAATAAAAAATATCATCAGAACGAATACAATCACACCGAGGCCACCCAGAAAGAGGAACGGTGCGTGCCATGATGTCTTGCTTGCGATGAAAAGTCCAAACGGAACGCCAACAACGGACGCAACTCCAAATGAAGCCATCACGACGCCTATACCTTTGGCGCGACGCTCGAGCGGCACAGCATCGCTGACGATGGACAGGATCAGTGCGCCGAGTATTCCACCGAATGCACCGGTTAAGGAACGCGTTGCGAGCAAAACTCCATACGATGGCGCAAATGCACAGGCAAGTGTACCAATTGTGAATCCGGAATAAATTATCAGAAGCGATGTTCTTCGATCATACCTGTCAATGAAGAATGCACCCAACAACCCCGCCACTGCTGCGGTTACCGAGTACGATGCCACGAGCAGACTGAACTGTCGTGCCTCAATATCAAGCAGACCCTGGAGCTGTGGCCCCAGAGGCATGATGATCATGAAGTCAACAATATGGGTAAACATCGCTGCCGCGAGGGTCAGCAACAGGAGGCGTTCATTCTTCATTAAGTGAAAATGGTGACATCTTTACCGGTGTCGGAAATAGGGGAAATGTATTGTATGCGTAAGTCAAATTAACGGGTCGATTACGCGGAGAACGTTTTCGGCGACAATCCTGTGGCCTTCAACATTGGGATGAATGCCATCCGGCTGATTGAGTTTTTCGATTCCTGCCACATCCTGCAGTAGAAACGGGATCAGGGTAGCACGGTTTTTTTTTGCTAACCTGGGAAATAATGCCTGAAATTTCGAACTGTAATCCGGGCCCATGTTCGGCGGCACGAGCATCCCGGCAATAACGATCTTGACATCAGGATTCTTTGCTCTGACCTTGTCGATTATGGATTGCAGATTTTTTTCTGTTTGCTCCAGTGGCAGACCACGCAGACCGTCGTTGGGTCCAAGTTCAAGAACGAATATGTCAACCGGCTGACGCAGGACCCAATCGATACGCGTAAGTCCGCCCGCGGAAGTTTCGCCGCTTAAGCCTGCATTGATGACCTTGATCTGTTTGCCTTTCGCGCTCAGCTTCTGTCCGACAATAGCAGGAAATGCTTCTTCCGGGGAGAGGCCGTAACCCGCCGTAAGGCTGTCTCCGTAAAATAGTATGGTCTTCGGCGAGTTGGCGGCCTGAATCAGCCATACCATTGAAATAATAAGGAGATTTTTTACGACCATACCCATAAAACTCGATTATCTTACGTTTTTCTAAAGTTTTCGTAGCTAATAACGCGTTATTTCCGGAATTGATTCGAAAAATTATGCCGAAGTATATCCTGCAGGCCGACAATATCACCAAGGTTTATCGCTCGGGCGACAAGTCCCTCACGGTTCTGGATCATGTAACGTTTGCGGTATCAGAAGGCGAGTCTCTTGCTATTATCGGTCCGTCGGGCAGCGGTAAAACGACATTGCTTGGTCTTTGCGCGGGACTTGACACAGCAACATCAGGAACGTTGTCAATTCTGGGTTATAAACTGGATGCAATGGGCGAGGATGATCGCGCATACATCAGAAATCAATATGTCGGATTTGTGTTTCAAAATTTTCAGTTGTTGTCCACGATAACCGCCCTTGAAAACGTAATGGTGCCGATGGAACTGCGTGGTGAGCGCAATGTGACAGCGAAGGCGCGTGAGTTGCTCGCACGCGTCGGGCTCGGCGAACGTTTTCATCACTACCCGACACAACTTTCAGGAGGTGAACAACAACGCGTTGCCATTGCGCGTGCTTTTATGAATGATCCGCGGATTCTTTTTGCCGATGAACCCACCGGAAATCTTGATGAGGAGAATGCACATCACGTTACCGAGCTTCTTTTTGAGATGAATAAAGAGCAGGGCACGACCCTGGTTCTTGTTACGCACAACTTTGAACTCGCGCGCAGAACGCAACGCATTCTGAGGATGAAAGGAGGTAAACTCGTTGAAGAGATTACCAGTCACACATCAGTCAGGACGGAACAGTAAGGCTAACCATAAAGATCCAGCCCTTGATCGAATACACAATCAAACTGAGGCGTAAGAAAAAGTGGACGATTTTCGACCGCTGGGTGTGGGCAATGGCCTGGCGGGATGCGCGTCATAATTTTTCAAGGCTGGCGTTGTTCATTGCATCGATCATTACCGGTATCGCGGCGGTTGTGGCGCTTGACGCGATCAACTATAGCATGCAGAATGACATCGAGAACAACGCGAAAGAATTGCTTGGCGCGGATCTCGTTATCAACGGCGACAAAAAATTCCCGCCCCACATCATTGAGATGCTGGATTCCTCAAACTTGGAGCAGGCATCTTCGGCCGATATGGCGTCGATGGTATTGTTCCTGAATAGTGGCCAGTCTCGGCTGATCAGACTGGTTGCTTTTGACGGTCCGTTTCCCTTTTATGGAAAAATTGAAACCCTTCCGCCCGATGCATACGACCGCGTGAAGAACGGAGGGTATGCCATGATGGATGAGACGCTGGCGAGTCAGTACGAAGTTAGCTCCGGGGATTCCATTAAGCTTGGCAATCTGAAATTTATTGTAGCCGGTGCGGTGGACAAGATTCCCGGAGGCGGTGGTATCATGGCGACATTCACGCCCTCGGTGTACATCAGCATGGCCGACCTTGATTCAACAGGCCTCGTGCAGTTTGGTAGTCGCGTTAATTATAAGAAGTTTCTGAAAGCGCCGGTATCGGTAAATATTGAACAGTACGTTGAAGAGATCAGGCCGAGCCTTCGCAGGGAAGGATATTCATTTGAAACCGTGGAGAGCCGGAAGGAAGGCCTCGGCCGTGGTTTTGGTTCGGTCTACCGCTTCTTTGCACTCCTGGCTTTTATTGCGTTGATATTGGGCTGTATCGGCGTTGCAAGTGCCGTGCATCTTTACGCGCGTGAGAAACGTTCAGAAGTCGCCATTCTACGCTGTGTCGGCTCGACGGGCTGGCAGGCGTTCAGTATATTTTTCATTCAGGTTTTTCTCCTCGGGATTGTCGCGAGTGTAGCCGGCGCGTTGGTCGGTGTCGGTATCCAGCAGGTGTTGCCTTCACTGCTTGCCGATCTTATTCCATTTGAACTGACGTTCAGCTTCAGCTGGAATTCATTCCTGATGGGAATAACACTGGGTACGGTTGTGTCTGTGCTTTTTTCCGTATTGCCGTTGGTTTCGGTCCGGTTTGTTCCGCCGCTCACAGTCCTGCGTTCGGAAATAACGCCTCTTCGTCGGTTTTCAATGACGACACTGGTCGTGGTGGTGCTTATCGTTTTGTTTCCGGTAGTATTCACCGCAATACAAACCAAAAGCTGGATAACCGGTGGATTATTTTTCTTCGGACTCGCCGTTGCATTGGCGTGTCTTACCGGTGTAGCGATGTTGTTGTTGTTTCTTGTCAGACGTTTCTTTCCGTCGGGTGCGGGTTTCGTATTGCGCCATTCGTTGTCAAACCTGTACCGTCCGAATAACCAGACGCGGGTCTTGCTCGTCACGATAGGGCTGGGCGCATTCATTATTTCGACGCTGAACATCGTTGAACAAAGTATGCTGAGCCAGGTTGAATTCGCCGGCCAGGAAAGTCAGAGCAACACGATTATGTTCGACATCCAGCCGCATCAGCGCGAAGGGGTGGTGGAACTCATAAAGGAAAAAGGGCTGCCTGTGAACCAGGTTGTGCCAATTGTCACGTGCCGTATCGCAGAAGTGAAAGGAAGATCTGTGGGCGAGCTCCAGCGGGACACAACCGATAACATTCCCAACTGGGCGATTACACGCGAATACCGGGTAACGTACCGGGATAGTCTGCATCATTCGGAAAAACTGGTCAAGGGTGAATTGCACCGGCTTCATTCGGGGAGAGACTCCGTATGGGTTACGATTTCACAGGGAATGGAAGAAAACCTTGAGGTAACTATTGGTGATTCGCTGATTTTTGATGTGCAGGGTGTTCCGATAACCGCGTATATCAGTGGTATCAGGGAAGTCGAATGGCCGAAGGATCCGCCGAACTTTATTTTCGTATTTCCTTCCGGTGTCCTTGAACAGGCTCCCCAAACTTTTGTAACGGCCACGCGGATCGACGATGCTACAGCGCCCGCCTTCCAACACGCGATGGTTCAACAGTTTCCAAATGTATCCCTGATTGATCTGCGGCTGATTCTCGATACCGTAAACGAACTCTTTGACAAACTTGGACTCGTCGTAAGATTTCTGGCGCTCTTTTGTTTGATTACCGGACTCGTTGTACTTGCCGGCGCTGTCGCGAATAGCAGGTTCGTTCGTATGAAGGAAAATGTACTATTGCGAACTATCGGCGCGCGTACCCGCCAGATCACGTTCATCACCTTAATTGAGTATGCCTGGCTGGGCCTGTTCTCGGCTATGACCGGCATGGTCTTATCACTCGTGTCGGGGTACCTTCTGACGCGTTTCTTCTTCGAAATGGAATTTGCATTCGACTGGCCCGAATTGCTGTTTATCGGAACCGGAGTTATTCTGTTGACGGTTTTGATTGGATGGTGGAATTCACGCGAGGTTATCAGTACCCCGCCACTGCAGGTTCTGCGCAAAGAAAGTTGATTTGTTTCCTTATATTGCGTTTCAGAGCCATTTATTCAGCTATCCGAATAAGAAACTGAGACGTTATGAGACCGTACGTTTTGCTGTTGCCGTGGCTTTTGGCTTCTGCAGTTGTATTTGCCGGACCGCCTTCAGAACCGCACTTCATTGAAAACAAGAATCAGTGGCCGGATCACATCCGGTTTGGCGCTGATGTGCGCTCGGGCCGCGTTCTTTTTGCAGCTGATCGTATTTACTTTTCGTTCTGGGAAAACGTTCGCAACCCGGATGGCAAGGATGGCTCCGGTGTAATTCCTCATGCCCCCGCGTATACCGAAGGCGGGGAAGGGACACTCAGGCGAAACGGACACGTGTATCAGGTCAGGTTTCTCAACGCCAACCCCTATACGCAGGTGTTCGGGCAAAATCAACGCCCGACACGTTACAATTATCTCTTTGGTAATGATCCGTCGAAATGGGCGTCAAACGCCGCATCGTTTGAGACCTTGTATTATGACGATGTGTACTGCGACATCGACATGCGTTACTATTCCGACAAAGGGAGAATGAAGTACGAGTGGATTGTCGCGCCTCAGGTTAACCCTGATGTTATACGCATGGAGTATGAAGGGCTGACGCGTTTCTACGTCGATAACGAAAACCTTCATCTCGAAACGTCGGTCAATGAAATCTGGGAGATGAAACCATACGCCTACCAGATTGTGAATGGAAAGAGGGTTGAAATTTCGTGCCGTTATGTTCTCAATGGCAATATCGTTACGTATGCTTTTCCTGAAGGGTACGATGAATGCCTTTCGTTGATCATTGATCCCATCCTGATCTTTTCCGCGTACTCAGGATCATTCCTTGATAACTGGGGCAATACAGCAACTTACGACGAACGTGGACATGTTTATTCCGGCGGGATTGTGGAAGGCGGCGCAGGTGCAACGGGGTATCCTGTCACAACAGGAGCTTATCAGGAAGATCACGCCGGCGGTGCGTGGGATGTCGGAATTCTTAGGTATGATTCGTCCGGAGCAAACCTTTTGTACTGCACCTTTATCGGCGGATCAGGGACGGAGACGCCACAAAGCCTCGTGGTAAATGACGCGGGTGAGCTGCTTATCCTTGGTGCGACGAGTTCGACTGATTTTCCGGTGACAAACGGAACCCAGTTTCAGGGGGGAACGACGATTGATCCATTGGGTGCAGTGCCATACACGGGTGGAACCGACATTTTCATCGCAAAGCTCAGTCCTGATGGTGACGCGTTGCTGGGTGCGACGTATCTCGGCGGAACATCGAATGATGGTGTGAATTTCGTTTCGGGGGCCATGCTTTCGCCCACCAAAGTGGAGAGCGTGCTCGCGCGAAACTACGGTGACCAACTCCGGGGTGACGTGATCACCGACGCGGACGGGTACGTTTATATCGCGTCGTCTACACGTTCGGCGGATTTTCCCCGGCCCGGATTTTCAGCTTTGAATTCGTACGGAGGCGGTACGCATGATGCTGTACTTGTTAAGTTGACACCCGATCTTAGTGACATCGTCTGGTCTCGTTTCATTGGAGGGAACCAGACCGATGCCGCGTACTCTGTGAAACTCGATTCGGAAAACAACATTTTCATTGCCGGAGGTTCGAACAGTTCCTTTTTTACCGGGATAAATGGGTTCAAGACAACGAATACCGGCAACATCGACGGGTGGGTGTTGTCATTTACCAATGATGGTGACCACCTCGCAGGCACATTCCTCGGAACATCGCAATACGATCAGGCTTATTTTATTGATCTCAATTCGGATGATGAAGTGTTTGTTTTTGGGCAAACGTTGGGAACGTATGTCAGCGGATCGACGGGACGACAATTTGTTCATAAGCTTGATCACGATCTTGCGATTTCGCATTGGGCCCGGGTGATTGGCCCGGGTACGATATCGCCCACGGCATTTCTCGTCAGTGACTGTGGCTATATTTATTTGAGTGGTTGGGGTGGGGCAGTTAACGCAACGACGGTCAACACCGTAAACGGCCCGATTACCCGAAACTACATCGGCGGAAATACGATCGGGCTACCGGTTACGCCCGACGCATATCAAAAGACGACTACCGGTAACAACTTTTACCTTTTGGTACTCTCATCCGACGGAACCGAAAATCTGTACGCGACCTTCCTCGGTGGAAGTCAGTCGGCAACGCACGTGGATGGTGGCACGAGCCGCTTCGATAAAAAGGGAATCGTTTATCACGCCGTCTGCGCAGGCTGTGGTGGGTTCTCGGATTTTCCTGCTGTCAACGTAGGGTCTAAGCACAGGATAAACAGGAGCACGAACTGCAACAACGCCGTCTTCAAGTTTGATTTGTCATTGCTCAAGGCGCGCCTGCAAACCAATTCAGTCAGACTGGATGAACCCGGTCTGAACCGTGTGTGCCTTGAAGATCCGATTGTGTTTCAAAACCTCAGCAACGGCGGCGAAACCTTTGAATGGAACCTTGGTGATGGAACGAAGTTTACAAAACTGGATACGGTTCGGTTTACACACGTGTACCAGCAGGAAGGGCGCTATCAAATCTGGTTGAAGGCCATTGATAAGGGTACCTGCCAGGTCGTGGATTCCGCCACTACGTTTGTGGACGTGTTTGATGTAGATATGAACGTGCAGGAAGACGACGTTATTTGTTCGGGTGATACATATGTATTGCAGGCAAGTGGAGCTGATTCATACCATTGGTACACCGAGGACGGTGCATTTACTTCAAACCAGCGCACGCCGGTTGTGTCGCCGGGCGAAACAACAAAGTACTACGTTCTTGCGACAGAACATGAAAAGTGTACGCACCTCGACAGCGTTACGATTGCGGTCATTGATAACATTCAACCGGAATTTGAAATGGAACGTATTGGCAGTTGTGAAGGTCTTCCGGTGATTCGCGTTACGAATCTTACCGAAGATGTTCGGGATACGGATCAGATTTACTTTGACTTCGGCGATGGGAACACGTCCGACAGGGACGAGGAATTGTATGAATACGCGAACGGTGGCGATTATGTCATCAGACTTGTTGGTGCGCGCGACATTTGTGTCAATGAAAAAGTTGTCCCGGTCACTGTCCAGCCGCTGTTTGTTCCCAACGTGATTACACCCCGGAACCCCGAAGGCAAGAACGATACGTTTGTAATCGGACTCGGTGAAGATACGGGAAAGACGCCTGCTGATATCGGTGCTGCTGTAAAGCTCACCATCTATAATCGATGGGGAAGACCCGTGTACACGTCCGACGATTACAAAAATGACTGGGATGGTTCCGGACTTCCTGCGGGTGTATACTACTATGAAGTAAGTGTTGATGACTATGGTACATGTCGCAGCTGGATTCATGTTATTCGTTAGTCGTATGTAGTATAGCTGCTCCGTTGGATTTACTGGTCCGTTCTTCTTTCATATTTGAATCCTGCCGGCGTAATTCGTTAGTCCGGCTTTTTGGATTCCGAAAATCGCGCCCATTGCCCGTTATTCGCGATTGATTTTTTTAACACACATCAACTTTGCTTATGCGAATTATTCTGAAGTGGCACCTTCGTTCCCTGCTTTTTGCGCTGTTTGTTTCTGCTGTTCTGTTTGGTTGTGAAGAAGACGCAGTGGTGAAACCCACGTCGACGTTTGATTCCACGGCTGTGAAAGCTCAGGCAGCGGCTACCTGCAGTACCTGTAAGTACATTGTTCCTGCAAATACATCTACTGTGGATGCGAAAGCTCTCGGTATCAAACCGGGAGACGTAATCTGTTTCAGTTCTTCCGTGAAATACACGACAAGCGTTACATTTAAGAATGTTGTCGGTACGAAGGCCAAACCTGTCGTCGTTACCAACTGCGGTGGTAAGGTGACGCTCACCGTTTCAGGGAAGCCGATCAATGTCAAGTTCTCCAATAGCAAGTACTTCCGTTTCACCGGAGGAAATGTGCATGGCGAGTACGGCATCAAAATGTCAGGATCAAAATCAAACGGACTTGTACTGTGTGATTTGTCAACCGACTTCGAAGTCGATCACATTGAAGTTTCTAATGTCGGTTTTGCAGGTATCATGGCGAAGACCGACCCGACATGCGACGACGCAACGAATCGTGGCAACTTCACGATGAGAAATATCTATATCCACGACAATTATATCCACCACACCGGCGGCGAAGGAATGTACATCGGTCACAGTTTTTACGGCGGATACACACTCTCATGTGGTGTGAAGTTGCCTCATACGATTGAGAACTCTTTCATATTCCGTAACAAGGTGACCTACACGGCGTGGGATGGCATTCAGGTTGGGTGCGCGACGAAGAATGCGAACATTTACGAAAACACGATTCAGAATGCAGGTACGGCAAAGAAGTCGGATCAGAATTATGGGATGATACTTTCGTCAGGCACCGGTGGCCGATGCTACGGCAACTTTATCAAGGGTGGTTCAGGTACGGGGCTCGCTGTCTTCGGACTGGGTGAAAACATGATCTACAACAACATCATCGTCGCGGCGGGCAAGGACGGTATCTTCACCGATGAACGCACCGATTCCTGGGGGTATGGTTACCGGGTGATGAATAACACAGTCGTCAATCCCAAAGAAGTTGGCATTCGCATGTACGGTGAAAAGGTACCGAAGAACATTGTGATGAATAACATTGTTGTGAACCCCGGTGCGTATGCAACCAGGGGCGAGAACTCATACATCATGAAAGTGAAGGCGTCGCAGAACAACCTGGAGTCATACAACAACATCCTGACTCGTAAGATTGCCGATCTGAAGTTTGTGGATTCGGGTAAGGACAACTATCGCCTGACGAGCAGTTCGCCCGCGCGCGAAAAAGGCAAGGATGTATCGATTTACGATATCCCTAAAGACTTCTACGGCGACAAACGGCTAAACGGGTCGAAGTATGATATCGGTGCGGATGAGTTTTAGTTCGACCGAAAAGGAAAAAGAATAAGTGAGTCAGGGGTTTTGGGGATTTCGGGGGCAGTCCACTAAAATTGCGAATTGTTTCAGGGCCCATATCTGATCGCTATCGGGATTGACTCATAATCAGTGGTCGCAGGATGTGCCCTGCTGGGCCCACTTCAAAATGGCACTTAACGAGGAGGTTAGGTGCTATTTTTTTTCTCTTGCAGGGCGCTTAGGTCAATTGGATCCATGTCATGGAATACATCATCTTCAATCGATAGGCGCTCAAAAACCAACCTTTGACCGCTCGCAGTGTTCCCCTCACTTACCTCGCTTGTCGCTGCCGCCCTGATGATTCTTTTTTTATGATGCTGACGCTTACGTCCGGGTGGTGACTGAAGAGGCAAATGAAGGGTGTCGGATTGAGCGTTTGATTTTTTTCATGTGGATAACAAGAGGACGCTGTCCCGCAAGGAGACACAAGAGTCATGACCTCCGGTCTTCCCGAATATTGGCTGATTATTGGTCTCGGTCACTTGTCATTCCCGATGATTTCAAGTCGTACTGATGAAAATCATGACAACTGGCAGGTCTTGTCGTGGCGCTGAAAAAGAAAATCAGGCATATTCATTATACAATCGCCATCAAGTCTACTGAAAAAGAAAGATGCCGAAAAGGTATACAGGGGGTTCTCCTCGGTAGCGTCTGCCACGTGAAAACTTTTCATTACGATGTGCAAAATCCCTGCGATTGCCTGTTAGTCTTTTTCTTCCGGGAAGTATTGAACCGAACTGGTTAATAACAATAGTATGAATACTCATAAACTACGGGAGGTTGGATTACGGGTGGCAGATCATGTGACAGCGATGCTGGCTTACTGGGATCGCAATCTTATGTGCCGTTTCGCAAATGCCGCTTACGTCGATTGGTTCGGTAAAACCAGGGATGAAATGGTGGATAAAATCAATTTGAAGGATTTACTGGGGCCGGATCTTTATGCGAAGAATCTCAAATACATTTCAGGCGCGCTTCTCGGGCGTGAACAGGTTTTTGAACGTGAGATACCCACACCCTCCGGAGAGCTGCGCTATTCGCTGGCCACGTATATTCCGGACATCTCCGACGGCGAGGTGATTGGTTTCTTCGTGCATGTCGCTGACATTTCAGGTGTAAAAAAACTCGAAAAGAAGCTCCAGCAAACAAACGCTATTGTTTCAATGCAAAACAAGCGGTTGCTGAATTTCGCAAACGTGGTATCACACAATCTGGTAACCTATTCTCGCAATTTCAAAGATATCCTCAGGCTTCTTGAAGAGCCGGGATCCGGCAATCAGGATGCGTTTCTTATGGAAAAGTTGCGAACCATTTCGGAAGCGTTCTCATTTACAGTCGAGAATCTTAAAGACATCGTCCAGGTGCAAAACCTCAACTGTCTGAAGCGCGAAAAAGTCAAAGTGTATAAGTACGTTAACAAGGTCATCACCATCCTCGGAACGCAGATCGAATCCTCCGAGGCGAAAATAATCAACCGGATTGATCATGATCTGTCCGTCCCTGTTATTCCCGCGTACCTCGAGAGTATCTTATTGAACCTGATTTCAAATGCAATTAAATATCGCCATCCCGAGCGTCCCGCCACTGTTACCGTCAGTGCTGTTGTGCGAGGAGATACGGTCTGCATATCCGTTAGCGATAACGGTCGGGGTATTGACCTGAAAAAGTATGGAAGTCAGCTATTTCAACTCTACAAAACATTTCACGACGTCCCGGATGCAAAGGGTCTTGGTCTCTACATTACTCGCTTTCAGGCCGAATCCCTGGGAGGCAGGGTCGAAGTAAAAAGCGAAGTCGACGAGGGGTCCGTATTCAAAGTCTACCTTCCTTTGAAACATTTCTGACGACCGGATCAATACGGCGATCTGCTTTCAGGCCATTATGCGTTGAGACGTCGGAGGATAAATCAAGAGTATCGAATGCCTGTAAGGGTTGACGGTTGGTAAATCGGAAGTCGAGGGGAATTCGCGTGTACGCCGAAAAAGTGCCGAGGAACATTGTAATGAACAACATCGTCGTGAATCCGGGACTTTATTCCAAATACGGCGACAGTGCATGCATTATGAAGCTTAATTCAATGACGAACGTTGAGTCTTATTATAACATCGTCACCAAAAGTATCGCGGATCTGAAGTGTGTAAATCGGGCGCCGACAGTTACCGGCTCGCCAGCGGCTCGCCTGCGCGGGAGAAAGGCATGTCTCGGCTTACGCGATTCCCAGCGAATTTTTTGGCGACATCCGGCTTAACGGCGCGAAGTATGATATGGGGCAGATGAGTTTTAGGGCCGATAACATGGAAAATATAGAAGATGGAGTGGCGGGTCTTGGGATTTAGGAGGCAATGCGCTAAAATTGCGAACTGTTTCAGGGCCCATAGCTCAGCTGGTTAGAGCACCTGACTCATAATCAGGGGGTCGCAGGATCGTGCCCTGCTGGGCCCACAAAGACTTCGGCCATACGCCGGAGTCTTTACGTTATGCCTCATTATTGTTACATCCTTCGCAGCCTTAGTCTGGAAAAATACTACGTTGGCGAAACGAGCGATTTCTCCATGCGTCTGGAAATGCATAAGACTGGTTTTTCAACGTATACATCAAAAGCAAAAGACTGGGAACTGTATCTGTTGATTCCTTGTCCCGACAAATCGACTGCATTAAAAGTGGAGTTTCATATCAAATCAATGAAGAGCTCCAGATATATAGAGAATTTGGCCCGTTATCCTGAAATGCGGGAGAAACTAATAAACAGATTTTCAGATAACTCAGCTGGTTATCCCGATAGCTATCGGGACTGACTCATAATCAGGGGGTCGCAGGATCGTGCCCTGCTGGGCCCACACCTTGATAATTAGGTAGTTACATTATGTGACTGCCTTTTTCATGGGTTGATCCTGACTGGCACGATTTCCGATTCAAAGGAGGGCCGAATAGCTTCTGGCGACTAGCCTTTTTTATCGGGACCTGAGTGCCTAGCTTTTTGGCGAAGCGGACCCTTTTTCACCGCGAGGTCGCATCGACGCGATGGAGCGCAAGGAATTTCTGTACGGCTCTCCAACTAGAAATCAAAGTATCATTCAGCGACGATCCCGAATTCCTTTGTGCGAGCGAATTCAGGGCGCTTCCATTGATACCAGTCCTCTCTCCTCAGGAAGCAACTCGCTAAACATTTCAAGCAACTTCTCATCCCGCCCATATACATCATCATAAACACCCTTCTCATCCGCAGTCCAGTATCGGATAAGGATTTGTGCTTGGCGCGATAAGTTTACATCTCTTCGCTTCTTTTCCTGAAAATACGCCGTGAGGTCTTCGTCTGATGCTCCACCGCCATTGGTCCGGTTGAGATAACGTGCAAGTTCGGTTGCCTTCTCCACGCGAACGCAACCGTGACTGAATGCGCGAACCGTCTGATTGAAAAGTCCTTTCGCATTCGTGTCATGCAGATACACACCGTAGCGATTTTCGAATTCAAATTTCACAATGCCCAGCGAGTTGTCCGTGCCTTCACGTTGGCGGAGGATGAACGGGAAGTTCGACGCGGAGTATTTTTTCCAATCGATGTTTGAATGGTCAACCCGTTGGCCTTTTGTATTCAGCACATCAAACCGCATCCGCTCAAGGTAGCCGGGGTCCCGTTTTAGTGTCGGGAGTATTTCCTTCGTGGCGATACTTCGCGGAACGTGCCAGTAAGGATAAATCCGAAAACAGGAAATGTAACTACTGAGTTCGGGCGTCCGTGTTACATTTGTGCCGACGATCACTTTGGATGACAGCACCAGCGAGTCATCTTCGTAGACTGCGACTTCATATGCAGGAATGTTTACAAGTATATGTTGGGCGTCGAAATTGCCGTAGTCCCACCTCAGCCGCTCGAGGTTGATGGCCATCTTCAAAAGTTGTGTCCCTAAGGCTGAAATTGTGTCTTCCGTGATCAGATAGCGTTTGTATTCAACCAGCGTCGTCCTGTATGCTTTACTTAACGATTTGAAGTGTATGTCACCCGGTTGACTATTCTCGAGCACACTGCGAAACGCTTCGGTGGATACCGGTTCCAGTGCGGACGATATCAGCGTCGTATCAACATCAGTCTCTATTGAACGCAGCGTTCCGTCTTGTTTTAACCTTCCACTCCGAAGATGCGACGCGAATTTGAAGTACGCATCCGTGATTATCACATCCCGTTGGGCTGTTACCGCGTCGGACGGAGCAACGTTAGCAAGACTGTCTGCTTTATCCAGGTTGTATTCCGCGCCGATCAGTCCGTATTGATCGGCGTTTGTCAACATTTCAAGCAGGGCTGTAGCCCGGGGTAGCGTTATCCGGCCATGATGCCATATCAGTGCGTAGGAATTTGCACGATAAATTGCGTTAACACTTTTATGCGCGAAGAGGTCCTGTTGCTTAAGCCAGACGGAGTCAATCCGGACCTGTGAATCTTCACTTATGGTTGCAACAGTCTTGTGTACCGAAACATATTCGGAGCCGTTGATGATGAACATTGCACACAGCACAAGACAAAAGCTCCACGTTTTCATAAGCGTTTGTATATCGGAATCTCCCCATTCTTATTCACGAATGCCATGATTATTGGATGCATGCGCGAAGAGGCTTATCCCGAAAAATCAGAATATTAGTCAGGCAGAGACTTCCTGCTCGAGAACACTTTCAGTGCTTACGCTTGCAGAAAGCAGTGACAGTACTTCGTCATTGTGTTCGGCTTTGGCGATCTTTCTTGTTGACGCATAGCCAATCAACGCATGCTTTCTGAGAAACTGGTCCAAAAGATTACTGATTTCTGTAAGGCACTTTGTAAGGTGACCATCGGGTACATGATGGATGATTTGCCGGATCGCCTCCAGTCGTGCTATATGAGCGGCTACCTCTCTTGCATCGCCCCGGATTTCTACGTTCGTTTCGTTGCCTTGACCGAAACCATGGCTACTGCAATGTGCTTCGATAAAATCGCGCACGACATATTCGATATCCAGGCGCGTATTCAGTTCATATTGTATATTGTCGCCTGTCATATTTTGGTCTTTGTCCAAACATAGGGCTCGGCCCGGTTTTCAGGGTTGACCTATAGCAGTTTGCGATATGACTTTTTCACCGTGGGGTATCATCACGGAAACACATTTGCGCTCAACGCGACGTATGTAAGGAAATAGGGGTGGTCTGCCGATTTTTGAAGGAAGCACGCTTTTTGGTACCCGCTATGGTGCTATCAAAGGTAGCTCGATCTTACGCAGGAGGTGAATTTTGTGATGTAAGCTGCTGTGCCGGGGGATTTTCTGTCATTACCTGCACGAGGTTGTCTTAAGACTATTGCCGGCAGTTGGATAATTTTTCGAAATTGCCGCCTGTTATTGTAATTCAGTTAGCAATCATATGTTACGAAACATTTTAATCGCACTCTGTTGCATCACGGCGCTTTCATGTGCTACCAATCGCCCCGCAGTTCAATCTGACAAGGCCTCTTCAAAAACAAAACCCGCATCTGCCGAAGCAGAAGAATTCTCGATTTCACTTGATGACGATGATGTGGTTGAGGAAGTTGTTATGGTAGTCGAGGAACCTGTGCAGCAGGTTTCGAATGTTTCGAATTTCAACTTTGAACCTGTTAAAAGCATTCGTTTCAATCCGAAGTATGCCGTATCAGGAAGTATTAACGACCGGTACGACTATTATTGGATAAAGAACGATCAAAACCGTTACGCCGGTCAGGGTGTTGTTGATAAGGACGGCAATGTGCTTTTGCCGCATATTTTCAGCACAGGATCGAACCCGAACAACTACGAACTTGTGCTTTCCATAAACCGTGCCGCCTGGGGTTTGTTCAATCTGAACGAAAAGCGTTGGACTATCCCGATCATTTATCAGGAACTTTACAGTCTCGGGAATAATGTATTCGCAGCCAAAAAGGATAATAAGTGGGGACTGATTGACAATAACAATGTCCTGCTTGCGCCTTTTGCGTGGAATCGCCAGGAACGTGTGCATGGCATCGACAACTATGTAATGGTGTCCGTCGATGATATATGGGGTATTTACAGTATTATCGAAAGAAAACTCACTGTTCCGTGTGAATATACCAGACTGCGGCGACTGGATCGCGAATCATACTTTGTTGTAACCAAAGGAACGAAGGCGAACATCGTCGATATTAACAACAAGCCGATCTTCAAAAAATGGTATGATGAGGTCCGCACGTCGTCATTGAACAGTGAATACTTTATCGTAAGAGAGAGTGGCCGGTACGGTGTGGTTGACAGGAATGAAAAGATTATCGTTCCAATCACATATCTCGAATTTGGTGACAGTCACTACTCCGACGGGTCTTACCTTGTGAGAAACAAGGATGGTAAGTATGGATTCATGCTCATCGATGGCCGGGTAACGCTGCCGTTCAATTACGATAACGTGAAGAAGGGCTACTATAACAACATCATTTCGATTCAGAATGGCAAGTGTGGTCTTGTTCGTGTGAACAACGGGATGCCCACTGAAATTTTGACGTGCGAATTTGATAATATCTCAGACGGAGCAAAAACACTTGTTGTTGAAAAAGGTGGCAAGTTTGGTTTGCTGAACCAGTTCGGCAAACAGGTGACTGAAATCGAATATACAACCCTTGAGCCGTTGAAGGATCGCGATGGTGATCAGCCGATGTATCGCGCAGCTAAAGGCAAACAATTCTTCCTTCTCAACGAGCAGGGCAGGGTCGTAACTGAGGGCAACTTTTCTGACATCGCGCCGCTTTATCGTACGCAACGTGAATCATACTATGCGCCCTCTTTCCTTTACCTGAAGGCGAAGGATAAGAATGGAAAGTACGGAGTAATCGACAAGCTCGGGAAGACACTTATGGAGCCGCAGTTTGAAGATGTCGTTTCCGAGAACGATAACCTCCTTGTTATTCGTTCAAATGGAAAATGTGGTCTGTACTCGCTTCTCTCACAGAAGCAGGTGGTAGATTTCAAATACGATAATATTATTCGTTCGACGACAAACTATATTGGCTTTGTTGGAACTGAAATTGACTTTATCACGCTGAAGCCTGATGGTCCTATCTACATGTCGACTACCGGCAAAGAGAAGAAATAGACAGCAGTACCGATTCAATCTGCGTCATGCCTGGCCGGAGCCGGGCATGTTGTTTTTTAAATGGGCCAACTTCAGTTAAAACTTTCTATTTTTGCCCACACTGGCGGAAACCAGTTAACATTTCCGCCCTGTAATGAATGGCAGCTAAGAATTTAATTTTTGATCTTGGTGGGGTAATTCTCGACCTTGATGTCCCTAAAACGATTGGCGAATTCGCCCGTGTTTCGGGGCTGGCGCCGGACGAGGTAGCGCACCGCTTTCGCCATAGCGAGGGATTTATGAAATATGAGCGTGGGGAAATCAGTGATACTGAATTCCGCAATTTCGTTCGTGACCTTTATTCCGTTTCCATCTCCGATGCTGAGCTCGACGCATGCTGGAATGCGATGCTTGGCGGAATTCCGAAAAGTAAACTCACCTTGATACAATCTCTCCGGGAAAAGTATCAGGTTTTCCTGCTGAGCAACACGAACACGATACATCTGAACTACATCAATTCAACGATTCTCTCACCTTCCGAATCGGTACCCTCGCTCGATACGTATTTCGACAGGGCGTATTATTCGCACGTTATGGGTAAGCGCAAACCGGAGAGGGAAATCTTTGAACAGGTTTTAGACGAAAACAGACTTCAGGCCCGGGAATCACTTTTTTTGGACGACAATGCCGAAAACATTGAAGGCGCCAAAGTTGTTGGGCTGCAGACTGCCTTTGTGAACACCCCGGATTTTATCTTGACGTATTTTAATGAATAAGGAAACCAAACGCATCATCCTTCAGGTTTGTTTGTTCGTCCTGACATTCATTACGACCACCATGGCCGGTGCGAGTTTTGCGTTTTCAAAAGACATCTATCGCGCCTGGTTGGTCATTAATACCGATTACACGTGGGCTGACTTTTGGAGCGGCGCAGGCTTCTCTATTCCGTTTCTGCTTATTTTGACCGTTCACGAATTCGGGCACTACTTCACGGCGATGTATCACCGTATTAAGTCATCGCTTCCTTACTACATTCCATTTCCGCCGCTGCCGATTTTCTTTATCGGAACAATGGGGGCGATCATTCGGCTCCGCTCGCGGATAACCACCAATCTTCAGAATTTCGATATCGGTCTTGCTGGTCCGCTTGCGGGATTCATTGCCATTGTCGGCGTGATGTACTATGGCTTCACAACGTTACCGACGCAGGACTACGTGTTTCAATTCCACCCGGAATACGAACAATATGGCGAACGATTCGCTGATGTCGTATACGAAGATGAATATGTCAGGGAGCATGACGGTGCGGTTTATCTCAAGATGGGCAGCAACCTGTTGTTTGAAATATTCGAAAAATTTGTAGCCGATCCTGAACGAATTCCACATCCGCATGAGACGATGCACTACCCCGTGCTCATGGCGTGTTACATCGCGCTGATCTTCACCGCCCTTAACTTACTGCCTATTGGTCAGCTTGACGGCGGGCACATCATCTATGGATTGTTCGGAAGAAAGGGACACAACATTGTTGCGACGATATTCTTTATCCTGTTGATATTTTACGCCGGCCTCGGGTTCGCCAATGTTCACACCGACAAAGGTGTTGTATTCGGATTTGTGCCTGAAATTCTGATCTGGACTGTTGTCGCAGTCTGGTTCAATTACTTTTGTTTTCATGGACTGGGCTGGAGCGAACGCAATACGATCATGATCGCGCTCCTCGTCTTCGCCGTCCAATTCACATTAGTCGCCATATTCCCCAAAGTAAATGGCTACCGCGGATGGTTGCTCTTCGGCGTAATCGTAGGCAGACTGATTGGTGTTGCGCATCCACCAGCAGAAGTTGAAAAGCCTCTCGACACAAAACGCATCATCCTCGGATGGCTTATGCTGGTCATCTTTATCTTATGTTTCAGTCCGGAACCGATTACGATTGAAATTATTGGGCCTGCTTCGGAGGTGGGGGTTGAAAGTTGAAAGGTTTCCCGCCGTCGCGAAACGCTGTGGCGGGCAGGTTCCTTCGAAAAACATTTTGGTAAACCAAGTTGTGAGCGGTGCTGAAGAAGTTGGCTATTTCTAATTCACAATTTATGATTTCCAATTGGATAGGGACACGTCTCCTTGCCGCGCCTCTGCGGTGAAGAAAAATCCGCTTGGAGAGATTCGTAAGCAATTAAGTTAGCACTTAACAAGCTTGCAACTTGCTGCCCGAAGCTTGCAGCTGTTGACAAAAAGCTTTGCCAAGGAAAATCGAAACGAGGTGTGAGTTTCAAAAATTAATGAATCACTATCTTGGATGTAAACACGCCTTCGGGTTTACGAATGCGCATGATGTAGAGACCCTGGGCTGGTTCGTATATGGAGACGCGCGTTCTTTCACCTTCGGGTTCTGCCTGGTAACGTATCGTCTGCCCGGACACTGAAGTGATCATGATGTCGGTTACTTTGCCGTCAACGTAGAAGATACCTCGCGATGGATTCGGATAAACCGCAATGCTTTTCTTTTCCGGTTTTATGCCGCTTATCGGTCCGGGTTCGCCGAAGTTGGGCCGGATCATCAGGCTACCTTCAGTAAGACCGTTAACCGGAAACCATTTTATCTTCCCGTTTTCCATTATCCCGCTGATGTCTTCATAGATTCGATCAACAGTATTGTTACTGTAATCAATCCCAACGCGGATTTGACCTGTGAAAGAACCCTTCCATCCAATGAAGAATTGACCTTCTACGGGCACAGGTTCGATCACAACGCGCTGAAATGCATCCCGCGCGGTCCTCCGTACAATGTGCGTCGCCGTCATAAGGCGCTGATTGGGTTCTCCGTTTTCATCGGCATCCATGACGAAGAATTCCGCTGTCGTGTATCCATTGATGCTGTAAGGTGGAATGTATACATCAAATCCCACCAGCTGCTGCGGCCCCGGTGTTATCGTGTTGAACCGGTATGCCACTTGATCGTCAGCCTGTGAAAGAACGACAGCATACTCCGCAGTTCCGTCGTCGTACGCATAATAATCGTCCAGGACATACACCTGGGAAATCGTGTCGTTGGCAGCGAAGTCACCGAGATCAGGTTCGTAAATACTGAGGGCAAGTCTTAGTTTTATGCTGTCCGCAGAAGGCAGGAAGTAATCCTCGTGGTCAAATGACGGATCGCCAATATCGATACCGTTGGATGTGGTTTTGATTGTGCTGCGGAAACGTTCGCCGGGCTGGAGATTGTTATCGGGATATTTGGACCCTACCGGTCCGAACGGCATCGTGATGCGATCCAGGCTTCCATCGGTGTAATTATCAAACGTAAAGAGGACTTCGTAATCCGTAGGCGCTCCATCTGGGCCCGGGCGAAGGTTCCTGATGTCAACCTGAGGCGGTGTATACAATGGAGTAGCCCTGAAGTGATCAATCGGAACACTGTAGTAGCCATCGAAGGCAGGGCCGATACGCGATGCGATCGCGCGGTCGAGGTAGTTCAAATCGTTTTCGTTGCGACCTTTGTCAAGGTAGATGTAATCGAGATTCCATGTGTCGTACGGACCGGAAAGACGACCATAATTCCTGAACATGAATTGAAAACCACTATGAAAGAATTTCTCATCACCGATGGGTATGAGCACCTGTATGAATTCGTCACGTACGTGTGTTGGTAGTGTAGTAATTTCCTGGACGGTTGTCCATACACCGTCGACATCGAGAAACTCAACGCGAATGAAGTCATTTGCATCCGGTGGTTCGCCGTTTCCATGCCATTGATAGAAGAAGCTCAGGTAGACGCTGGAACGTTCACCCAGGCCCACATAGTCGGTACTGAGATCAATGGGTCGCGACATCAGCGTGTCCCTGAACCCGTTGTCAAGAACCTGCTCAGAATAGCGTGTACCCGCACCGGTAAGACCATCAAGGGTGGCGACATTGACCGATGGCGGATTTATTCCCAGGCCTTCGTTCACCCACACGTTGCTGCTGCGTTCCCAGCGATCCTCTGAGGGAAATCCGGCAGCCGGATTTGTTTTGTCGTTTACGGGCGTGGATGAAAAGTCGTCAAAGAAGGGGAGAAGCAACGGATCGGTACTTTCTGTTCTGGCGGTAGAAGGGGTTTTCTTTTTTGATATTTCGGCAGGCACACTGCGTTCCACCGGCTCCAGTCTTAACTGGGCCAGTGATGAAGTTGCAGAAAACGAGGAGAAAGCCATGACGCATGCGAATGCGACCATGATACGCTTACCAGCGAGGCCGGTCGTATACGAACTAGTCAGTCTCTTCGTCGTATTCATCTTCAGGGATTGATCCTGGGGCGCCTATCCAGATATCAACGGCGTCACCGACCTTTATATTTTGTCCGGCTTCAGGAGTTTGTCTTACGATCACAGGTCTGGCCTGCAGCGTATCGCCGACAAGGTGTACTTCCCCAAGCGCGAGATTTGACCCCAGTATCACGAACTTGGCGTCTTCGAAACTATAGTCAAGCAGGTTGGGCATCTGCTGTTCGCGGCTGCCTCCGTCCATAACAACAAGATCAATGACTGAGCCTTTCGGTATGCGCGTCGCGGGTTCGATCTTTTCACCCTTATAGCGCATTTCCTTGACGACGTTGAACGGACCTGGCACAAGGTGAATCTGTCCGCGTTTGAGCTGATTACTCCGGAGCTGTGCATCTGCATTGATTACAGATCCGTCAATGAGATTCGGCACAGGAACAGAGGGCGGAGTCAGACGATTTATGGAAATAAATATCTTCCTGCCTTCCTTCACTTTCGCGCCCGGATGCGGATACTGTTTGATTACAGTTAACGGTGGATGATCGGGAGAGTATGTAGAATCGTTGACCTCGAACCGAAGTGATTTCTGCGTCAGTTCTGCTTCAATCTGTTCAATCGACTTCCCTTCAATATCCGGGACAGTTATCGATTCGCCGTGATTCGTTGCGTGGGGGAGGTAAACGTAGAAATAAAAGATCGCGAGGAGTAACAGTGTTCCTCCGGCGAGCAAAAGATGCAGCAGCACGCCGGCAGGTGAATTGTTACGGAAATTCTTCAGGGATAACTTCATGCTTTCAAATCTGTCAACTACAAATATAACAACGCCTAGAATTTAAGCGAAGACTCGAAATCCCGCTCCAGTCGTTTACTGCGGTCGTAACGCTCCCCGGCAAGGTTAAGCAGCCGCGTAATCAGTTGAGTGAAACGGATGCCGCGCTCCTTCCACATCATTGGGAACATACTCGAATTCGTGAATCCGGGAATCGAGTTGATTTCGTTGATGAAAATATTCCCTTTTTTATCGAGAAAAAGATCGATTCGGGCGAAATCCTCACAATGCAATGTTTTGTACGCCTGTACGCAGGCTTTGCGCACTTTTTCGGCTACTGCTTTCGGTATACTCGCGGGTACCTCAATCTTCACCGCATCCGGATCAACATATTTTGCATCGAACGTATAAAACTCATAAGACGAATTGATGACGATTTCGCCGGGATACGACGCTTCCGCAGGTTGATTTCCAAGGACGGCGCACTCTATTTCGCGTCCCGAAATAAATTGCTCGGCGATCATTTCATCGTCGTAACGGAACGCTTCAGCCACCGCGCGATCGAAATCTTTTTTGGATTTGACTTTGGATACGCCTACGGACGAACCGAGGCTGGCCGACTTCAGCATAAACGGAAGTCCGAGTTTTTTTGAAATCGCTGAGAATGAAATCTTGTCTTTCTCATCAAAGCGAAACGTCAGGAAATCCGATACGGGAAGGCCGGCGTCGCTAAGCAAGCGCTTCGCAACAATCTTATTCATGGAAAGCGCAGACCCGAGAACACCGGTACCAACCATAGGGAGGTCGAGCACCCGAATCAATCCCTGTATGCTGCCGTCTTCACCGTCGGTTCCGTGAAGCACCGGGAACACAATATCCGGTCTGATTTTTTTCCCTGCACGTGTGATCATGAATGGTTTGGAAGGGTCGAGATTTAATGACAGCGGTTCGCCTTTTTCGATGTTCTTGCTTACTGTCTTTGTCAGGAACCACCTTCCCTTTTTGCTGATGCCTACAGGTACAGGGACAAACTTGCGGCGGTCAATAAATTCAAAGATGTTCCGGGCTGAGTTCACGGAAACGCCGTGCTCCACGGATCGTCCTCCGTACAGAATAACAACTTTTTTCTTCTTCGGCATGCGGATGGTTTTAGGATGGTGCAAGATAGTTATTCGGACGTACAATCCGCGGGCCTAATGGCCAACGAGGAATTTGGAGTGGTAAACTTTTCCTGCAGTTTTAATGCGAACAACGTATAACCCCGGCGACAGGTCGCTGGTATTGAGTGATAACGTCTGATTAAGAATGGCGTTGTCTGATCCCGTTAAAATTTGTTTGCCCATACTGTCGACGACCTCTAATGAGATGTCATTCAATTCCTCGAAGTTAAATGAAAGGCGGAGTGCGTCTCCCTGCCGGACCGGATTTGGATAGACGTTGAACACACCGTCGACCGTAACCGGATCCTCGTCATCTGAAAGATAGAATCGCAGGTTGTCCATGTACAGGTTATTGCCATTCCGGTTGCTGACCACAAATGCGAGTCGCACGCTTTGTTCTCCGGTGAAGTCTGAGAGGTTGACATAAATGTCTCGTATCCAGCCGTTCTCATTCTTTGGTTCCCATGGCTGGGTTGTCGATATCACCGACAAATCGTCGCCGCTAAGTGACATGATGGTTTCAAAAGGTTCGGCACAACCCCGGGATGCCCGCACTTCAAATATTTCGGAAATGCCATTGCGCATTGCATAGCTGACGTCGAAAAAGATACTAGCTGCCTCTGTCTCCGAAAGATCAAACGCCGAGGTTACCATCCATGCTTCGTCTTCGGAGACCGTGTTCTCAAACGCCCGATATACAATAGCACGATTGTCCGGAAATGAATGGGTTTCCCAGGTGGCATTTCCCGCCGGACTCAGGTTTGTCCAGCGTGAGGCAAACTCGTTTTCGAAGGTTTCCTTGAAGGGAACCGGAATGGTGCCGGCGTTGTAAACAACGGTAAGACTACCTTCGTTATCACGGGTATCGAGATCAGGCTGGCCCCCGGGATTAATCAGGTTGATCGCAAAAGAATTGGATCCGGCCGCGAATGTTATCGCGGGCAGTTCAATTTCGGCTTCAGTCCCGGCAGCGATCGTAACGCCATTGACGGAATGTATGTTCGTTGTTCCATTCAGTGTGTATTCAACTTCCAGCGACGTTATGGTTGTTCCGGAGTTTCTGAAAACAACGACGGGGTTAAGCGTTGGTGAGCAGATCACAGCGGGAGGCGACGTAATACTTCGAAGTGATACGTTTGCAAAATCGTCGGTCAGTATCCTGATGTTGTCCAGGTACAGATTGTTGCCCCAGTTGTTCACCCCGACAAAGGCAAGTTGAATCCTGCCCGCCCCGATAAAGTCGTCAAGGTTCAAAACTTCGGTTCGCCATTGGGATGCAGACTGCAGAGTGAAACCTTCATTCATTTTTCCCACGGTCGACAAGTCGCTTCCATATTTTTCATAAATCACCTGGCCCTGGGTTACATCCGCGTTACAATTTGAGAGTACGACGACTTTCAATCCATCCTTTGAACTCTGGTATTGGGCGTGGGCAACGTCAAAGAGCACGAGCGCGGCCGGTGCATCCGACAAATCGATAACCGGACTTAGCAGGACATCGATCTCACCTTCATTGTCCTCGTAGTCGTAGAAGTTCAGTTTCATCGCTGTGTTCCCGGCCTCGCCATTTATGGCAGGAACGATTTCCCAGGTGTACAGGCCATCCGGATTGAAGAGCTGCCAGTGATCGGGAAACGATCCAAATTGTTCGTGAACCGGCGTAGACGCTGTCTCGGGGACGAAGACGCTTCTTTCAAGGTTGTTGTTGAATACTGCGTCATCAGGGTTGCCGTTGACACTGACGACTTCAAAGCCGAAGGTTGTTGTTCCCGACGAGAGATTGACGGGCGTGAATTCAACTTCTGCCGATTCAAGGGGCGAAATGTTCAACGCAAAGTCTTTGGTTTCAACCGGTGTTCCATTCCGGAGAATACGTATCGAGGCAGTGGTAATGGAATTGCTGCCGTAATTTCGTAACTCAATAACCGGGACAACATCGCCGCTGCATTCGCCAACGGCCGGACTGGATATCGCACGGATACCAATGTCGTTGGCGATTGGCTGGGGGTCCGATAATCCACGTGAGGTCAACAGGCTTTTACGACGCGGGCTGTTTTCAAGTACCACCGCCATTCGTTCTACCTGGCCGATCGTGAACAAATTCATGCACGCATCGTTCGTATAATCAAGGAAGTTTTGAAACATCGAAGTTGTTGAACAAGTCGTCCGGGGATGCGGCGGACAGTTCAACGTCCTGTCCCCCTGATCCGGTGTGTCATCCACGTAGTCGCCATCACCGCCACATGCGCCCTGATCATCACCCCAGATGTGGCGTAACCCAAAAAAATGACCGATCTCGTGTGTGGCTGTGCGGCCCTTGTTGTAGCTGTTTTGAAGATTGAAATTACCGTCGTCGATTGAGCCAAATACAGTGGTTGCGATCACTACGCCGTCAGTGAGCCGGTTCGATGAAGAATTCTCCAGGCCTTCAAGGATATCGGATTGCGGAAACTGTGCGTAACCGAGGAAGTCGGTGAGATTACAAACCCAGATATTGAGATAGTCTTCCGCGGGCCAGTAGCTTAGCGACTTAATGAGGTAATTGTCATTGACGGTCCATGACGGCTTTGGGCCCTGAATGCGCACGATTCCGTTCGTCGGCAAACCTTCCGGTGTTTGTTTTGCGAGAACAAATTCTATTCCCGGATTCCCTGCAAGTTCCTCGAATTCAGCAGGTGTGTTTGACGCATCGGCATTTTCGCGGTTGTAATCCTCGTTGAGAACGCGGATTTGCGAAAGCACCTGTTCATCTGAAATGTTCGTAGGGTGATTTTCACCGCTGTGAATGATATGAACCACAACGGGGACCTTGTACGTACCATCATGCGTACGTGCGTTGCCTTTTGTTTTTTTTGAAACTGACTTGAGGCGCTCTTTAATCCACGGTTCAAATTGTTGTTCTGGTTCGCTCCCGGACAAAGTCAGTTTCTTCTGATACTCAACAGTGCCACAACGCTCCTGTGCACGCAGGTTTGAAACCGCTCCTCCCAGTATGAGCAACGTGACGACGAGGAGCAGCGAATGAACCCTGACAACAGACACAGCGGAATTTTGATATTAATCGTCTAAATATAACAAGAGTAACCGACAAAAGACTGCGGTTTATGGTCAGGCGGCGCGTAGTATCCGGAGGCCTTCTTACTGAATGGGAGTAAGATTGATTACTTCGATTGATTTTATTTCGGGTACATCCCGGCGTATCGCGGCTTCAACGCCAGCCTTAAACGTCATGGCCGACATTCGGCAATTGCCACAAGCACCTACGAATTCAAGCCGGACCACATTTTCGGGAGTAACCTCAATAACCTTGACGTTACCGCCGTCAGCCTCAAGGTAAGGCCTAATAGAATCGAGGGAAGCTTCAATTTTTCCGGACAGTTCTTCGAGTGTGATCATCAGACTTTGAGTTCGACTTTTTGTGTTTGGGCAAAGTTAGCATTTCTTATCGCAATTTTTCGCGCAAGATTTTCCGCCAGTTCCTGGAATGCGACTGCAGCGGGTCCTTCTTTCAGTACTGCAGGCAAACCGCTGTCGCCACTTTCGCGAATCCCCTGAACAAGGGGAATCTGCCCCAGAAGCGGAACATCGAATTTTTCTGATAAGTTCTTACCCCCGTCTTTGCCAAAGATGTAATACTTGTTGTCAGGAAGTTCTTCCGGCGTAAAGTAGGCCATGTTCTCAATGATGCCCAGCACAGGCACATTGATTTGCGGCTGCCTGAACATCGCGAGTCCTTTCGTTGCATCAGCGAGTGCCACCTTCTGCGGAGTCGTCACAATGACCGCGCCCGTTACAGGAACGGTTTGTACAAGTGTAAGATGAATATCGCTGGTACCCGGAGGAAGGTCAATCAACAAATAGTCGAGTTCACCCCAATCGGCATCGCCAAAGAATTGCTTCAGCGCCGAACTTGCCATTGGTCCGCGCCACACGACTGCGCTGTCTGGCGGAGCCAGGAAGCCGATTGACATCAGTTTGACGCCGTATTGTTCAATAGGGACAAGGATATTTTTGCCATTCACCTGCTTGACGTGAGGCTGTTCCGATTCGCAGTTGAACATCGTTGGAATTGACGGGCCAAAAATGTCTGCGTCAATCAGACCGACACGCGCGCCGCTTTTTGCAAGCGCAACGGCCAGGTTGGACGTCACTGTTGATTTTCCCACACCACCTTTACCCGATGCAATCGCTACGATGTTCTTTACCCCTGGGAGCAGCGGTGCGTTGCTTCGAAGTGTTGTCACCGATGAAGTCATCGTGATATCGAGCGTATCGTCGCCGATCACTTTGCGCACTGCGGTTTCACAATTCTGGCGGATCATTTCCTTCAGCGGACAGGCCGGAGTGGTAAGAACCACCGTAAAACTGACTTTACCCGGGGAAACCTCGAGGTCTTTGATCATGTTCAATGTCACGAGATCCCGTCTGAGATCAGGATCTTCAACTGTAGAGAGGGCGTTCAGGATGTCGGCCTTGGTATACTGCATGCCTTGCAAACAAAAAAGAAGTGAAAAGAATCCAAAAAACGCTGCAATTTAGGTCGGAAACCGGATTGTTAAAGGCGAAGTTTCGATTTGTTTTCAGTAAACGTTACATCGCCTTAAGACGCACTAATTCCTTACGTGTGATCCCGCGTACCCGCGTTTTAGTATCTTTACCGTCCGGTTTTTGTCTACACACCAGATTTCACCCCGGGGCATGATTTCGCGCGATACCATCGATGAGATTAAGAGCAGAATGGACATCCTTGATGTCGTGGGCGACTTTGTGTCGCTCAAACGCTCGGGGCAGAACTACAAGGCCTTAAGCCCTTTTACGAATGAAAAAACAGCTTCATTCTACGTAGTTCCATCAAAAGGCATTTTCAAGGATTTCAGCAGTGGTAAGGGCGGTGATGCGATAACCTTCGTGATGGAGCACGAAGGGATGAGCTACATGGAAGCGATCCGTTATCTGGCGCAAAAGTATGGCGTTGATATTCAGGAAAGTACGCCTTCAAACGAGGTACTCGCCAGCCAGACAACCCGCGACAGCCTCTACATCCTGATGAACTATGCCAAGGAGTATTATCGGAAGTTGCTTTTCGATCACGAAGAGGGCCGCAGTATTGGGTTGAGTTACTTCCGCGAACGGGGTTTCAACGATCGGACGCTTGAAAAATTTGAACTCGGTTATAGCCTGGATGAGTGGGATCACCTTACAAAAAAGGCAATTGCCGATGGCCATAGCGAGGATATGCTTGAAAAAGCGGGTCTGCTGATCCGTAAAGAAGGCGGCAAACGTTATGACCGCTTTCGGGGCAGGGTAATTTTCCCGGTACACAACCTTTCGGGCAAAGTGATCGCCTTTGGGGCTCGCATACTCAAGAAGGAGAAGGACCAGCCCAAGTATATCAATTCGCCGGAAACGGAGATCTACCATAAGAGCAACGTCCTCTATGGCCTGTTTCAGGGCAAAAACGCGATCCGACGCGAAGGTTTCTGCTACCTGGTGGAAGGGTACACCGATGTGATCTCCCTCCATCAATCCGGCATTGACAATGTTGTCGCTTCCTCGGGTACCGCCCTGACCGAAGATCAGATCAAACTGATTCGCCGGTTCAGCGAAAACATAACCGTGCTATACGACGGTGACGCGGCTGGTATTAAGGCTGCGCTGCGCGGCATCGACCTGGTGCTGAAAGAGGGACTGGACGTGCGAATCGTGCTTCTGCCAGACGGAGAGGATCCCGACAGCTTTTCGCGCCGTATAGGTAGTACTGAGCTGTCTCAATATCTGAAGCAGCAGTCAAAGGACTTCATTTCCTTCAAAATCGACCTCTATTCGGCGGAAGCCGCAAATGATCCGATTCGCAAGGCGGAGGCTATTCGTGAGATTGTCACCAGCATCGGGTTCATACCGGATCCGATAAAACGGTCCGTATACCTGCAGGAAACCAGCCAACTTCTAAAGATTTCGGAAGCGGTTCTGGTCACCGAACTCAACAAAATCCTCATTTCTGAGCGGAAAAAGAAGCAGCAGGATTCCCGCGAAGCCCCGATGCCCCAGCCCCCTGTTGACGATCCGCTGCCTTCAGTCAGGCTGGATGTGAATAATATGGTTCAGATGCAGGAACGGGAATCGATACGTTTGTTGTTGAACTATGCAGAAAACAGCTATGACGAGAAACGGCTGCTCGATTTTATGGTGACAGAACTGGAAGACGTAGAGTTTACCAATCCGATATATAAGTCTATCTACTCCGAGTTCCGCCAGGCTGCCGAAAGGGGACAGGCGCTGGATACGCTTTATTTTATGGAGAACGCGGACGTAACTGTCAGGAACACGGTGGCCGAACTAACAACTTCCCGATATGAAACGAGCCCGCACTGGGGTGATAAATATCATATCTATTTTCCGCATGAACGTGACATTTTGAATGATATGGCTTATTCGAATGTACTACGTTTAAAATTCAGAATGATTCAGAAACTGATTGACGAAAATCTCAGGCAAATAAGAGAAGCAAAAACAGACGACGAAATTGACACGTACATTACGATTCAACAACAACTCAAGGATGCGGAGAAAGAACTTGCGTCAGTACTCGGCATCGTAATACCCAAGTGACGATCGTGAAATAAAAGAACAATGAGTGCGCTACTATCAATATGAAGATGAGTGAAATAAAACTGGATACAATTGAGGAGGCCATTGAGGACATCAGGAATGGCAAGGTGATTATCGTGGTCGATGATGAGGATCGCGAAAACGAAGGCGACTTTATTTGTGCTGCGGAGTCAGTGACGCCTGAGATCATCAATTTTATGGCTACGCATGGACGTGGATTGATTTGTGCACCGTTGATTGAAGATCGATGCGAGGAGTTGGGTCTTGAGTTGATGGTGGGAAGAAACACTGCGGCGTTTGAGACTCCGTTCACTGTGTCGGTGGATTTACTCGGACATGGTTGTTCAACAGGTATCTCCGCACACGACCGTTTTAAAACGATACGCGCATTGGTGGATCCGGAAACGAAACCTGAGGATCTGGGCAAACCCGGTCATATTTTTCCTTTGAAAGCAAAACGCGGCGGAGTGCTTCGGCGTGCAGGTCACACCGAAGCGGCAATCGACTTTGCCCGGCTCGCTGGCTTCAAACCCGCCGGTGTGCTTGTCGAGATTATGAATGAAGACGGCTCGATGGCACGTCTCACAGATCTGGAAAAGGTCGCGAAACGTTTTAATCTCAAGCTGGTTTCGATTAAAGACCTGATCGAATACCGTGTGAAGAAAGAAACATTAATCCGACGCGAGATCCAGGTTGATATGCCGACGGAGTGGGGTCACTTCAATCTTATCGCTTACGAACAAAAGAACAGTCAGGAAATTCACATGGCTCTTGTCAAGGGCACGTGGGAAAAAGACGAACCTGTACTCGTGCGGGTCCACTCATCATGTGTGACCGGTGATATTTTCGGATCCTGCCGTTGTGATTGCGGATCACAACTTCACGCGGCCATGCGAATGGTAAACGATGAGGGCAAGGGTGTCGTCCTGTACATGAAGCAGGAAGGCCGCGGTATCGGGCTTATCAACAAACTCAAGGCATACAAGCTACAGGAGCAGGGTCTCGATACGGTGGAAGCAAATCTCCAGCTTGGTTTTGACATGGACGAGCGGGATTACGGAATCGGTGCACAGATTCTACGCGATTTAGGTATAACCAAAATCATGCTTATTACGAATAATCCTAAGAAGCGCGTTGGTTTGATGGGATATGGCCTGGAGATTGTGGACAATGTTCCGATTGAAATTGTACCTAATCCTCACAATCAACGTTACCTTCAAACGAAGCGTGATAAACTGGGGCATAACATTCTGAAGAAGTAGATGCGAATAACAACCTGTGACATACGAAGGAAAACGATTGTCGGGGTTTTTAGCCTGATGCTGGTACTCTTGTCTGCTACTTACGCCGATGCACAGCGATGGCCCTCAGAGTATTGGCACGAAGGAAAAATCGTACTCCTGCAGGGGGATACGCTACGAGGCTCCGTCAAATATGACCTTCTCCAAAATATCGTACTTCTCGGCCGCAGCGGCAGCACGCTTGATACATATTCATCGCGTAAGGTTCTTTTCTTTGAGATCTTTGATGTTACCATTAACCGATACCGCCAATTCTATACACTCCCGTATGCGGCTGCCGGTACATACGAGACACCCATATTCTTTGAGCTGCTGGAAGATGGCAAGCTGACTTTGCTATCGCGCGAGTCCATAGAGTATAAAACCCAGTCGTATGGTTTTTATGGCGGCACGTACACCCGACAGGTGCTTGTGTACCAATACTTTTTCCTGAATGAAAAGGGTCAGCTTGAGGAATTCTCCGGGGGCAAGTCCGAACTACTGAGTCGTATGGGCCGGAATGCTGAGAACGTTGAGAAGTACATGCGCGCGAACCGGCTCCGGGTTGAAGATAAATACGACTTTGCCCGAATCGTGGCATACTATAATTCTCTGCAGGGAACGTAGCCATTTGAGTGTTCTTTCTTGATTGCCAATACCGAATGCAGTAAATAGCAGCGAGTTTATTTTTGTTTATGAGCCGACCACTAATCCTTGTCTCGAACGACGATGGGATAACTTCAAAAGGAATTCTCACCCTTGTAAATGCGATGAAACAGCTCGGCGACGTGATCGTCGTCGCGCCGGATAGCCCGCAATCGGGTATGGGTCACGCAATAACCGTTGGTGAAACGCTGAGGCTTGAAGAGAATTTTATTTTTGAAGGTGTTCGCGCGTTCGAGTGTTCGGGAACCCCCGCCGATTGTGTGAAGATGGCGCGGCACTTTGTACTGCGCGATCAGCGACAACCGGATGTGATTGTCAGCGGTGTGAACCACGGTAGTAACAGTTCAATAAGTGTGTTGTACTCCGGCACCATGTCGGCGGCAATCGAAGGAGCAATTGAGGGAACTCCCTCTATCGGATTTTCATTGTGCGACTACGGCCATAAGGCTGAGATGTCTCATATCGAACAATACCTGATTAAGATCACGGATATGGTGATAAAGAAAGGTCTGCCAAATGGTGTTGCACTAAACGTGAATTTTCCGCCAAAAAGAAATGAATCCATCAAAGGCATTCGGATTTGCCGGCAGGCAAACGCAAAATGGATTGAAGATTTTGATCAGCGTTTCGATCCCCACGGCAGAAGGTATTTCTGGATGGTAGGTAACTTCGTCAACTTCGATAAAGGGGAGGACAACGATGAATGGGCCATCGCAAACAACTATGTGGCTGTGGTACCGTGCCAGTTCGATCTCACTGCCCATTCCGCAATCCGCGTTTTGAATGAGGAATGGGATATCCTCCACTAGAGCGGGATTACCATTCAACCTTCCTTTGCATCACGGAAATCTTCCAGCGAATTTGTGTCAGCGCGATTCTTTGTTGTTTTGCCACGGTCTTTTTGTGCAGCCTTTTCCTTTTCTGAATCGCTCTCAGGATTCAGATTGATATCCGGCCTGGCATCGCCGTCAATGATTGGTGTATCGCGTTTCTTTTCTTCGGTTCGATCCTGGTCTCTTGTTTCCATACATCTTTTTTTGGCATTGGTATAAAAATGTGATGCCTTGAAAGGTGATGGCTACAGCGGGTCGACATCGATTATGAATCGTGTGTTTCGGTGTTCCTTTTCTTTCAACAGTACTTCGGTCTGTGCTGTTATGGTTTTCTTGATATGTGCGAGGTCGCCCTTTCCTTTGGGGATTTTGAGCAGGATTTTCATCAGGTAGCGATTCCTGATTTTGCCGATAAATGGTTCGGCAGGCCCCAGAGTCCTGACCTCCGGAATCTGCTCGCGTAATAAGGCAGCCAGCGTCTGCGCTGACGATACACATGCTTTTTTGTCGGCATGTTTTACGGTGATTTCAATCAGGCGTGTAAATGGCGGATACCCATGACGTTGCCTGTCGTCGATTTCGTTCTTATAAAACCTCTCCTGGTCGTTTTTAAGAATTGTCTGCAAAACAGGATGCCCCGGGCCTGATGTTTGAATGACCACGGTACCGGGCTTGTCTCTGCGGCCGGCGCGACCGCTGACCTGCGTAATAAGCTGATAGGCTCGCTCATGGGCGCGAAAATCCGGAAAGTGCAGCATACGGTCCGCGTTGAATATGCCAACCAGACTCACATGATCAAAATCGAGTCCCTTGGTCACCATTTGAGTACCCACAAGAATGCGCGTATCGCCCCTTTCAAATTCTTCTATGATTGTTTCGTAACCGCTTCGCGAACGCGTCGTGTCAAGGTCCATGCGGCGTACCTGCACGTCAGGGAACTGAAACGTGAGTTCTTCTTCCAGTTTTTCTGTACCGTACCCGACTGTCTTTAACCGCGTCGATGAACACGACACGCATGTTGCCGGCAACTTTTCGCGATAGCCACAATAGTGACACACAAGTGAGTGCCGGAACTGGTGATAGGTGA
The DNA here is from genome assembly GCA_023428695.1 of Bacteroidota bacterium. Classification (GTDB taxonomy): domain Bacteria; phylum Bacteroidota; class Bacteroidia; order Cytophagales; family Cyclobacteriaceae; genus Ohtaekwangia. Next base: position 240,313 of record JAEYWY010000030.1, on the reverse strand, counting down.
GACTCACCGCACAGTTGATGCATTGTGGCACCCAGCCGCAATCTTCGCAGCTGAGCACAGGTGAATAGCCGCGACGGTTTTGGAAGATGATCACCTGCTCATCACGGGAAAGGGTTTCGGAAATCTGATTAAGCAGCAGACTTGAAAACTCACCCTTTACCGTTTTTTTTCTGCGCTCCTGACCCATGTCGGCGATACGCATTTGTGGCAGTGCCGCCTCTCCGTAGCGTTTCATCAGTGACACATAGCCATACCGTCCCTGGCGCGCGTTGAACCACGTTTCAACAGCGGGGGTTGCAGAACCGAGGAGCGTTTTTGCATGGTGGATATGGGCGAGCATAATTGCACTATCGCGTGCGTTGTACCGCGGCGCAGGTTCCTGCTGTTTGTACGATGGTTCATGTTCCTCATCAACAATGATCAATCCCAGATTGTCGAAAGGAAGAAATATCGACGATCGGACTCCTACAACGAAACGGAACGTACCATTGATTATGCCGTTCCAGACTTCGACGCGTTCGGCATCGGAAAATCGTGAGTGGTAAACACCCATAACACTGCCGAAGACTTTCTTAAGCCGTTGCACGATCTGTGTGGTCAGTGCGATTTCCGGAAGCAGATAAAGTACCTGTGAACCTGCCGCAATCACCTCCCGGATGAGGTTGATATAGATTTCCGTTTTTCCGCTGCCGGTAATGCCGTGCAGGAGAGTGGTTGGATTGTTGTTGAAGGCGCGAAGTATTTCATTGTATGCGTGTTGTTGGTCTGTGCTCAGTGGTATCGCCGCATTTGTTCCTTGTTCATCGTCTCCAAATCGGGAAACGATTTTTTCAAACTCTTCGAGGATTCCATTCTTCACCAGTGTTTGTAACGACGATGCGGAAACTCCGTCGTTTTCGAGGAGTTCTGATTTGGCGCATCCTGTTTCATTCTCTTCAGGATTTGTGAGTACTGGTACGAGCTGAAGGTACCGAAGGAGCACTTCTTCCTGTTTGGGTCGCGACGCGACTTGTTCAAATAATTCTTCAAGTGCCGAATCCGTCACAAACTCTCCGGAAAGGCGGATGCGCTTCTCAGTCTTCGGTTTGTACTTCTCACGAACCTCTTCAAAAATGATTATCGCATCCTTTTTTACGAGAGATTTCAGGATGTTATAGACATTCTTGATGTCGAGCAGTTTCGAGATAGCAGTGTAGTCCATCGGCTCATGCTGCAGGTGTCGCAGGAGGATAATCTCCTTGTCGGCGAGGATCTGGTCGGATGTCTCAGGATCAAATCCCGGTCTTATCTGAACGCGTGACTCACTCGAAAGTTTGAGTCCTGCCGGTAGCCCGGCGTTGAGCACCTCGCCCTGGGTACACGCATAGTAGTCGGAAATCCATGCAAAGAACTGCAGCTGCTGCGGAGTGGTAACAGGATAAACGTCGAGAAGTTCGAGAATGTATTTGGCTTCGTAATCCGAAGGGGGGGTATGGTGTATGTTGATGATAACTCCTGTCAATATTTTGCGGTCGCCGAATGGGACGATGGCACGGAGGCCGGTCAGCACGGCGTCATCCAACTCGCGCGGGACCCGATACGTGAACAGTCTCGGTATCGGAACGGGCAGGAGAAGATCGGCAAATAAAGTGCGTGAGTGTTTTTCCTCCACAGTAGCGGACATACACGGTTTGCCGAAATATACAAGATTGGATGCAGGAATCCCGAATCGTCGTCAGCGTCAATTGTTTTGAGCCTCGAGATTTTGCTGCATGCGCTCGCGGTAATGGGTGAGCGCCTTTTCGAAGCGCGCCGGATTCTTATGCCTGCTGTAGCGCTGGCGCGATTTCATCAACAGGATGAGTTCCAGCAATTCGTCGTCATTCATCTCGGCAATTTGCTTATCCTTCAGGTGAGCGTATTGTTTGCTGCTGAGTTGATTCAGAAGTTCGGGAACCCTGAACTGCATCACATAATTGAAACACTCCTGTGGTGTCGCGTATTTTTCGATTCCAAAGCCGAATTCCAGATCCTGCAATCGTCCGTCCCATTCAACGTCTTCCAGTTCCTGGTGACGTTTTTTCGCGATGTCATAGATCATGTCGCACATGCAGTGCGGCTTGTCGTCAATTTCAGTGTGACGAAAAAGAAAGCGCGTACCGTAGTTGACGAATATCTGCTGCGTGAGGGTGGTGTTGACGTGATTCGGAAAAATAGCCGTGTATACGCGCATGAAGTTCTCGGGCATTGGTGGCGCCTCCTTCACATGACTGGCATACTCTATCATTTCTTCATTTGAAAGGAGGAGGCTCCATCGCGAACTGATCAACCAGTATGCAAAACCAATCTCCAGGATCGTAAGTACAATTGCGCTCAGAATGAAGTACTTAACCAGCCGGAGAAACCTGTTTGCTTTCTTAAGCACGAAGAACTCTTTCTTCACAGGTGGCGCTGCGCCCCTTAACGGTGTATTCACAGGTTCGCCGGTCGGCTTTGATGAAGCCGGGGTTTCCTGTTCTAAAGGGTTATCCTTTTCAGGAAGGTCAGGTGTTGAAGGGGTCTGATTTTCCATGTACGTGAGCGGATCCTACAACTATTATCCGCGTTGACAAACAAAAGTAAACAGCAGCGACCATACAAACCACTGGGTGTAGGAAAATGCTTTTTTTGCGCCTTTTTCGCCACTTCAAGGCGATAATTCTCAGCTCAACTCGGAAATCTTACGTGTTGCTTCCGAAACAGAATGGACGGGAGCAAAACAGGTCTTGTTCAGGCATACGTAGATCGTCGGTTTTTTACCGACAACCTTCTTGTCCGACAACAGTGGTAGTTCACTTCCGGATTCGCTGCCCAGCGCCTGCGCGAATGGCAGATATTCGATGTGAAATTCCTGCCTCAGAGTTTCAATGTTGCTTCCAACGAATGCGACTTCTGCTAATCCTTTCTGGATCTCGGTGTGAACACACGCCCAATTGCCCATATAATAAGGCTCCTGAAGGATCAGTTTTGAAAGCCGTAATGTCATTGCTGTCGCCATTGACTTCCATTCCTCGCGGTCGAGGATGGTGCCCAGTCGATTTAGGTTCCACGACATAACTGAATTTGAAGAAGGAATAACGTTATCGAAAATCTCCTTCTTACGGGAGATCAGTTCCTCTCCCTGGTTCGAAGTATAGTGGAAGAATCCGTCGGTTTTGTCAAAGAAATTCTCGATGGTGTGTGTCAGGAATGATTCAGCGCGCCTGATCCAGTATTCATCGAAAGTGACTTCATAAAGTCTGATCTGCGACTGTATCACGTATGCGTAGTCGTCAAGAAAGCCCGATACCGAACTGCGTTTTTCACGAAAAGCACGGAATACTGTTGTACCCTCCATCATCTCGTTTTCGAGGAAACGCATGTTCAGGACAGCTGCCTTCAGGAATCGTTTGTCATCGAAGGCTTTATACGCATCAGTCAGGCCGCAAATCATCATTGCATTCCAGCCTGCGAGGATCTTGTCATCAAGACCGGGCGCAACTCTTTTGTTTCGTTCACGAAGCAGAGTCTTCCTGGCGCGGCGCAAAGACTCTTCCCAAATGCGCTTGTCTACTTGTTGTTCCGTCAGAAATACTTCATCGGACTTGCTGCGATTAAGGATGTTGGTACCGTGTTCCCAATTTCCTGTATCGCTTACATTATAATATTCGCAGAAGAGTTCTGCATCTTCACCGAGGGTTTGTTCGAATGCTTTTTTGGTCCAGGTATAAAACCTGCCTTCTTCACCTTCGCTATCGGCATCCAGCGCAGAGTAAAAACCGCCGCCATCGGAGGTCATCTCGCGTTGAAGCCAGTCGAATGTTTCGTAGACGACTGTTTTGTATTCTTCGTCTTTTGTGATTGCAAATGCTTCGGCGTAAAGACTGAGCAGTTGTGCGTTGTCGTACAACATTTTTTCAAAATGTGGCGCGAACCAGTATGCGTCGACGGAATAACGTGCAAAACCTCCGCCGATCTGATCGTAGATACCGCCGTGTGCCATTCGTTTTAGCGTGAGGTTCAATTGAAGCAATGCCGACTCGTCCTGCGTGATGTGATAATAACGTAGTAGCCACAACCAAACGGAAGGCATCACGAATTTCGGCGCTTTGTCAATACCGCCCCATTCCTTGTCAAACTTCTTGTCCAGCGCTGAATAGATTGTCTTAATGTCGCGTTTCAAATCTGCAGCGGTTTCAGCTGATTCAAGGCCTGCGACTTCATTACGCTGCAGATGCTTGCTCAATTCGTCAGCCGTCGCTTCAAGTCGTTCACGGTGCATGGTGAAGGCGCTACTGATATTGGTAAGCACCTGTTTCCACAGATCGGTTGAAAAGTATGTCCCTCCGAAAAATGGTTTCTGGTCCGGCGTAACAAAAACATTGAGAGGCCATCCGCCCTGGATGCCGAGGGCGTGTACGGCATCCATGTATATCTGATCGATATCCGGTCGCTCTTCGCGATCGACCTTGACACAAATAAATTTTTCATTCATGATTGCCGCCACATCTTCGTTTTCAAAAGACTCGCGTTCCATCACATGGCACCAGTGACACGACGAATAACCAATGCTGACGAGAACGGGTTTGTCTTCTGCCTTCGCCCGTTCCCAGACTTCGCTGCTCCATTCATACCAATCAACAGGATTGTGCGCATGCTGAAGCAAATAGGGAGATGAAGAATGAATCAGGCGATTTGTTTTTTGTTCGGTTATCATGAGCCGTCGTTAAGGTGAGCAGATAGATCAAGCTGGGCGTTGATCAGTTTCATTTCCTCATCAACATTAACAATACTTTCGACTTCTTTCAGCTTTTCTAATAGATCTTTTAAGAAAATTTTGTGCCCGGAAGAAGACGGGTTAAACGGTTTGTGGTGCAGGGAGGAACGTATCGATTTCCATTTTTCGATGAAACGTCTTGCGCCGTCATCCAGATACGTCTGCAGGAATCGCGCCCAGATATAGTCCTCTGCCTGTTCTGTAGGATGAATCATATCGGGTTTGTAAAAACGATAATCACGAAGGTCGTCCATCATGATTTCGTAGGCCGGAAAATATTCGACGTCAGTGAAGGTGCCGGCCAGCTGATGACACGCAACCCGCAATATGGATTTGCTGACCTGATTAAGCGGGAGCGTGTCGCGAATGTGCCGTACCGGACTCACCGTCAGAATAATGCGTATTCCCGGATTTACCTCCCGGAGTTGTTTATATAATACAGAAAAAGACTCCACTATTTCGCCGGCACTAATCAGCCGTTTGCCAAACTGCGATGAAGGCATCTTATGGCAATTGGCAACCGGTTCTTTGGTGTCTTTCTTTTCCCATAGCCATGCCGTTCCGTATGTAATAAGAATAACTCGCGCTGACTTCAGCTGTTCGTGTGTTGTGCTGATCAGATCTTCAATTCGGTTGCGCAGTGTTATTTCGTCAAGTGCTGCAACTGATGAGTGGAAATCAAAGTTGAGATATACATCACCGTTACGGAGGTAGGTACTGCTGGTCGGATAGGCCGCGGACGCCGCATAACCAAGGGCTTTGTGGATAGCAAGCGGACTGTAAAGTGTTCCGAAAGGGTTGATCACCACATCAAATTTGTGATCGCGGAGGCGGGTACCAATCGCGTCGGAAAAGCAGGATCCGGTCGTCAGAAACGCGTCTTTTAGTCCCAGCAACCGGGTCGAAGGGCTAATACTAACAGTTGTTCGGAATTCACTCATATTTTTATGTTACCGCAAACACTTGAAAATTTCGAAGGTTTTTCCTTATTTTTGCATGGCACAAAGCCCATAACTGCTACACTAATATGAACAACGATCTCACAGCCTTCGAGAAAATTCCGGTTAAAATTTTTCAGAATTCGGAACAGGGTTCTGTTTTTGTCGCCCGCGAAATCGCCGCTCTGATCAAGTCGCGGCAAAAAGACGGCAAGCCGGTTGTACTTGGCCTGGCGACAGGCTCAACGCCGACGAGGTTGTATGCCGAACTTGTGAAAATGCACCGCGAAGGCCTGAGCTTCAAGAATGTCCACACGTTCAACCTCGATGAATATTATCCGATGAATCCGGCAGCGTTGCAAAGCTACGTCCGGTTCATGAATGAACATTTATTTTCGCATCTCGATATTCCGCGGAAGAATATCCATATACCGGATGGAACGCTTCAAACGAAGGAGGAGGTACTTGAATACTGTCGCGCGTACGAAGAAAAAATCGATGGGCTGGGTGGAATAGATATTCAGATTCTTGGTATCGGTCGTACGGGCCACATTGGTTTTAACGAACCGGGCTCGAGTGAGAAGTCGCTGACCCGGCTGGTAACACTTGATCAGGTTACGCGTATCGACGCGGCAAGTGACTTCTTCGGGGAAGAAAACGTTCCGCGCAAGGCGATCACGATGGGTGTGGGTAGTATACTTAAAGCAGCCAAAGTATTCATGTTGGCGTGGGGCGAAGGCAAAGCCGCTGTCATTCGCAAAGCTGTTGAAGGACCAATTACAGATCAGATACCTTCGTCCTTCCTTCAAAAGCATCGCGACTGTACCGTTGTTCTCGATGATGCGGCCTCTTCGTCGCTCACGCGCATAATGACACCGTGGCTGCTTACGAGTATTGACTGGAACGACTCGCTCATAAGGAAGGCGGTAGTGTGGTTGTGCCAGCATATTCAGAAGCCCGTTCTTAAACTCACCAACAATGATTACATGGAGCACGGGATGGGTGACATCGTTACTGAATACGGGTCTGCGTACAAAGTGAACATCAAGGTCTTTAATGATCTTCAGCATACGATCACCGGTTGGCCTGGTGGCAAGCCGAAAGCAGATGATTCTCATCGTCCGGAACGCGCCAAACCTTTTCCGAAGCGCGTGGTGATTTTTTCGCCCCATCCCGACGACGATGTGATCTCTATGGGAGGAACATTTATCCGCCTGGTCGACCAGGGGCATGAAGTTCACGTTGCCTATCAAACATCGGGTAACATTGCCGTGTTTGATGATGATGCAATCCGCTTTGCCGACTTCGTTCGCGATTTTAACGAGCAGTTTGGTCTGAGTAAATCGGATGGTGCGAAGTTTTACAAGAAGATTGTTCAATCACTAAAGAAAAAAGGACCGGGTCAGGTTGACAGCGATGAGGTCCTCAAGATAAAAGGTCTGATCAGAAGGGGCGAGGCAAAGGCCGGTGGCCGGTACGTTGGCATCCCTGATGAACAAATGCACTTCCTTGATATGCCTTTTTACGAGACGGGTGCAGTTAAGAAAAAGCCCCTGGGCGAAGAAGATATACGGATTATTGTTGAATTGCTCGATGAAATCAAACCGCATCAGGTGTATGCCGCCGGGGATTTGTCCGATCCGCATGGTACGCACCGTGTGTGCCTTGCCGCTATCATTGAAGCGTTGAATCGCCTGAAGAAACGCGCGTGGATGAAAGACTGCTGGGTATGGCTCTATCGCGGCGCATGGCAGGAATGGGATATCGATCAAATCGAGATGGCGGTACCGCTTAGCCCTGATGAATTGATGCGCAAGCGCCGCGCGATCTTTAAGCACCAGTCGCAAAAAGACAGCGCGATGTTTCCTGGCAGTGACAAACGTGAGTTCTGGATGCGTGCAGAGGATCGCAATCACGCGACAGCGAACACGTACAATCAGCTTGGTCTCGCCGAATACGAAGCAATGGAAGCTTTCGTACGATACAAATTATAACAATTGAATTTCCGTTTACAATGGAATCGCAATGGTAACACGCGTACCCGATTCCTTTGTGTGGTCAGGTGAATCCGCTTTGTCTTCTATCGTAATGTGATAGTGCGGATTCACTTTGCGCAGCAGGTCGAAACGTTCCAGCAACACTTTGATACCCATGGAAGGTTTTTTGTCGATCTCGGCCTTTGGATGTTTCAATGACTCATTTATGCCGATGCCGTTGTCATCGATAACAACCATGATAGCATTCGAATCCAGATTCACACGAATTTCCAGCTTACCGCCTTCCTTCCGGGGAAGCAGCCCGTGCCATATCGCGTTTTCCACAAATGGCTGGATGATAAACGACGGCACGGTCACCTCGGATTGTACAAGGCGCGGATCGATGTCGATCTTGTAATTCAATTTATCGGCAAACCGAAGCTTTTCGAACTCGAGATACAATCTGATATTCTTTATCTCTTTGTCGAGTGACGCGTGATCGGTTGACAGAAGTTCGAGATTCAGGCGAACCAGTTGTGAGAATTTTGAGAGGTAACCCAGCGTTTGTTTTTGGTCGTTTTGCAGAATGAATGCATGAATCGAATTGATCGCGTTGTACAGGAAGTGCGGATTGAGCAGATTTCGCAATGCCTTGTGTTCGAGGTCGAGGCGTTTGTTTTCTTGAAGCAGCATTTCATTCTTATTACGCGAATAGGAGGTCACGACGAGTGCAAGCAACAGAAGAAATATCACAACCAGTATAGCAATGAACCACCATTTATAGTAGAACGGCGGTGGGGTATATAAGGAGAGATTCAACACCTTTGCATCGTCTTCATGATCCATCTTGTAGACTTTGATGGATAAGGTCATTTCTCCGACAGGAAGTGAATGCAACGTAATCTCATTACCGCTGAAACTCGTCCATTCTTTGTCGTTCACACGATAGCTGTACCGGACTTTATCCCGGTTCCGGATTTGTGGTGTGCTTAATTTGATGTTGAGTTGTTTTACACGTGAGTTGAATCGAATTCTCCCCGGACGATGTCGCAACGTTTCGTCTGGTGAACTAATTTGTTCGATCAATATATCCGGCACTTCGAATTGAACCAGTGATGGCAAAAAGGGAGCGTCTATTGTGGAAATTGAATTTGGGGCAAGGAGCGTAAGCAATTGTTTTTCCGGCTGATAGTTTACCTTGATGATGTTTGATTGAGAAAGGCCTTCTCGTGTGGTGAGAATTTCATACGAAGCCCCGTCGAAAAAGATAAGTCCCTTTACAGAGCCGATGTAGAGGTTTCCGGATTCATCCTGAGTGATATCGTTGCATCGCACATGCGTTATAGGATTATTGACGAGGCGCAACGAATCTCGCGTGAGGACTGCGAGTCCGTTATTTGTTCCGGCCCATAATGTGTTTCTGAAATGATCAAAAAATAGAGTATTGACGTCTGCGTTTCTCAACGAGGCATCGGCAGCAATACTCCGAAATGTGTCTTGCTTGTCTTCAATGAACAGCCCGGCATCAGTGCCGAGCACAATTCTTCCGTCTGTCATCTCAGTGATAGCGCGGGTAACGTGGAATTCTCCTGTGGCGATATTTTTGAACTCGTTGATACCGGAACTGCAGTACCCGAGAAGATGACGGCCACCAACCCATATTCGGTTCGTGCTTTTTTGATAATAAATGGATGTGATCGGGTTTGGAACTGTCATGGAGTCGACACGCGACCGACTAACCCTGAATAGCGTGTGCCCACTTGCCAGCAGTAGCGACCCGTCTCCCGGATTGACAGCCGGCCCAAGAAATCTGTCGTCGTTAAATTTTGATTTTATTGCATTGTCTTTCGCCTCTGTGAGAAACCGTCCAAAATCTTGATGATAGACTCTCATTCCGGAGTTGAGTGTCGCGACGAGTATGTTGTTTGTCGCCGGGTCGATCGCGAGATCGGAGAGAATATCGCCTTTTATGGGAACGTTGCGGACCCTGGTTGACGGGATCAGCCAAACGCCTTCACCATAGGTGCTCAGCCATAAGTTATTCTCGCGATCTTCAAAGAGGTCGTTGATCACAATTTCTTCAAGGACATGAAGCGCAGGCTGTTCGTCAGGGGTGCGACGAAGAAAGAACAGGTTCCCATCGACATTTGAAACCCAGATGTTCCCTTCCTTATCAGTGATAATCCTCGTGAAACGGGAAAAGAATTCATCCTTAATGAGAATCCGGTGTTGGTGTGTTCTGAGATCATACTCAAGGAGATGCTTTTCGATGACAATAAACAGGGTATTGGAGTCAACGGGGTATGTTCGTGAAATGAAGGGTTCGTGTAACGGAAGTTGAAGCGGAATCCGGTTAAAGTGTCCGTTGGAATAAATATAGAGCCCTTTGCTGGTGGATGCGAACACTACGTCGCCGAGGATTTCGGCGTTGAAGACGAGTAATTCGTCCATCGGGTCGATGCCAAGGTGTTCGTGAGTGATTTTTTCGAAACGGTCTCCTGTAAGTATGTGCAGCGCTTTGAATCGATCAACAACCGTAACAACTTTTTCAGACATCCGGAGTTCTACCGGGTGCATTGGCACTTGATATGATGTGTCGTAAGCTGGTACGAAGCCATCGTCACCGTATTTGATAATGCCACCGCCGAGCGTGCACACAAACAACTCCCCCTTCCATTCAACGACATCAAAAATAAAATTTGAGGGGAGGCCGTCAGCTGTTGTAAAGTTTCTGAATGCTGTACCGTCGTAGCGGGTCAATCCGTTGTCGGTAGAGAACCAAATGTACCCATCAGTGGATTGTGTTGTACGGTATACGATCGAATGACCGAGACCCTCTTCAACTGTAAGCCGCTGGACAGGAAATTGTTGCGCGTAGAGCGCTTCCGGGATAATCAGCAACAGTAGTAACGAAAGCGAAAGCCTCACCGGCGATAATCAATAATGGTCATTGGAAGATAAAACAAAAAAAGCCACCTACCAGAGGCAGATGGCTTCAGAATTCTGCTGAATGAACTACTCAGATACAACATTCACCTTGATTTCGTGCTTCACTTCTTTGTGAAGGTCAAGGGTCACGTTGTATGTTCCCAGTTGCTTAGGAGTTTCCTTTAGTACGATCTTCTTGCGATCGATCTGGAATCCTTTGTTCTTAAGTACCTCTGCAATCTGAAGAGCAGTAACTGCACCGAAGATCTTGCCGGTTTCGCCGGCCTTTGTTCCGATCTCGATAGTAAGGTCACCGATTTTCTGAGCAAGTGCTTCGGCATCCTGCTTCACCTTGGCTGCCTTGTGAGCTGCCTGGCGGATGTTCTCCTGTACAACCTTGCGATTTGATGCAGTTGCGATCAATGCATAGCCGTTCGGGATAAGATAATTATTGCCGTATCCGGCTTTTACTTTGACGATGTCGTTCTTGTATCCGAGACCCGCTACGTCTTGTTTCAAAATAACTTCCATGTTGTTCTGCGTTTTAGGTGAACGGTTACTTGAGAGAATCGCCAACATATGGCAATATGGCCAGATGACGGGCACGCTTTACTGCCTGCGCTACCTTCTTCTGAAACTTCAGGCTGGTTCCCGTCAGACGGCGGGGAAGAATCTTGCCCTGCTCATTGATAAACTTCAGCAGGAAGTCAGGATCCTTATAATCGATGTATTTGATACCATTCTTTTTGAAGCGGCAGTATTTCGGCTTGATCTCCGCGCGCTTTATGGGTTCATTCATTAATGTCATGGCTTACTCCTCCGTTTTTTTGGTTACCTTCTTGTTTCCTTTGTTGAACTCGCCCTTCCTTCTTCTTTCGTTGTAGGCAAGCGCGTGTTTGTCAAGTACTGTGGTCAGAAACCGCATTACCGATTCGTCCCTTCTGTACTCTGTTTCAAGGGTGTTGATTACCGTTGGATCTGCCTTAAACTCGAGCATGTTGTAAAAGCCGGTAGATTTCTTGTTGATCGGATAGGCCAGCTTTTTCAGCCCCCACTGCTCAACATTTACGATCTCTGCATTAGCTTTTTTCAACACATTCACGAATTTATCGACAGCATCCTTTGCCTGGTCTTCAGACAAAACGGGATTTAAAATGAATACCGTCTCGTAATTGTTCATAATTGTGTTTTTTGTTTTAAAGGCTGCAAAAATAGAAAAAGAAAGGGAATCTTGAAAATTCCCTTTGTAGTTCCTTTCAATGACGAAAAATCAGTCGTAATTGCCTATTTTACAGTGAATTGGCCGTTTCCGATCTTATAGTCGTCCGCATAAATCTCGAGGACGTAGGTGCCCTCCGCATATTCAGAGCCTTTATCGTATAAAAAGCTCAGTTTCTGGCGGGTATTATCAAACAGGATATCCTGGGAAGCCGTGTAAAATTCCTCTTTTCCGTTGTACATAAACGTGCCGGAACCACGGTTCACGTCGAACAAAACCTGCCCGTTTTCATCGAGAATCCGGACCATGATCTTTTTCCCCTCAATGGGAGCAACCTCGTTTTCGGCCAGGTTGAAGTCAACCTTCAATTTGCTGATCTGGCGGGCGCGGAAAGGGGAGTCTCGTTCCTTGCCACGGTCGTTGAGCGCCACAATTGTTATGTTTTCAGCCTTTAGCTGGGAGGCTATCGCCACTTTGGAGGCCAGTTCCTGCTTGGACTGATTTAGTTGCGTTATCGTGTCAGCCAGCTTGTTCTGCTGCGTTTTCAGGTCGCGGTTTTCGCTGAGCAGTTCAGTATTGACGAGTTTCAACTTGGCGATCTCGTCATCTTTGTTGCGGAGCAGTAACTCGTAACCCTCAACTTTGTCTTTCAGCGTTTTGATTTCTTTGCCCGTAGCCCGGATCGACCGTTTCAACTCCATATCGAGTTCGGCCCGCGCTTTTTCGAGATCGGCGAAATCACCACCGAGTTTTTCAACTTCCGCGATCTTCGCATCGAGTTCATCGCGGATTTCAGACATCCGTTGTCGGGTTGTGGCCAGTTCCTGCTCCGTCGACGTAAGCACAGTTACGACCTGGTTTCGCTCTTTGGAATCAAGGACGATCTTGATGAACTGCACGATTATCACAATGGCCATGATCGAAATAAGGACCACGGTTTTGGTGTTGTTCTTCTTAGGAGCCGGGTTAGGATTCGCTTCGTTCATATTCTGGGTAATGGTTCGCAAAAATAAGGCATCCGTGTTCGTAATTCAAGGATTATACCTGTATTACAACGTGTTGTTTGTTCAGTGAAGGATCAAAGAACAGAATTCCCGCCCGAAACAGGTCGACGCTGACGATGACTTCCGGGTAACTCCGGATGGTATTCCATGCACCCTCCATTTCCCGGTGATAATGGATATCGTCGAGTACGACGACTGACCGTTCGTGAAGGCGCGGTCGCAGCCAGTCGAAATACCGGATCGTTGGATCGTAACGATGATTGGCATCGACGAAAGCGAAATCAATTTCCCTGAAACCCTTTAGAAATTCCGGTAACGTGGTGCCGATATCGCCTGTTATGATTTCGATGTTATCGCGATTCTGGCTCCTGAAATTCTCGCGCGCAATGTCCGCAATCGCAGGTGCTCCTTCAAAGGTGATAACCCTGTTCGCGGCCATCGCGAGATAAAGAGTATTCACACCGAGTGATGTACCAAGCTCAATGGCTGTGCGGGCCGCATACTGCCTGATGAGGTGCTGATAAATGCGTGAGAATCGCGCACTGCTCAGGCTGGTGCGTGCGATGTTGCTTATCTTACGTTTAGCCCCCGCGTTGTGGGAGCTGCCGGAGCCGAAGTCGGCAACCTCGATAATGGTATCGTTTTGACGAAGAGCATGTCGCAGCGTTTCGACGGGCTCATCGGACACGGCCCGCTTCGTAGCGACGATGATGTTGTTGTAAAAATCGAAAAGAAAGGGTGAATGCAGAGAATGTCCGTCGACGGCGTCCAGCCACCAGGTTATGAATGCGCGCAACTGGAAAAAGGAAGGCACGGCCGGAATGTATCCGAGGAATTTATTAGTTGAGTCGCAATGGGGCGACCATCGTGAATTCGGGAATATTGATCTGCAGTTTCATGCCGTCGACCACGCGCTCCATCAGGTACGTTCCCACCATCTTGCCAATACCTGATTTAAGATTACATCCGGAGACGTACTGGTGTGTCTGCCCGGGTTCGAGAACGGGCTGCTGCCCGACAACACCTTCACCTTCAACTTCGCGTTGGTTAAACCCGGCGTCGTGAATGTGCCAGTGGCGACGCAACAACTGGATTGTGTACTCACTGCCATTTTCAATTGTGATCCGGTATGTGAATACATAGTGGTACTGGCTCGGACTCGAATACGCGGGTTGGTATTCCGTTTCCACGCTGACCTTTATCCCTTCTGTGATTTCCGTAACCATACGCATCCAAAAATATCAATTTTTTGGAATTCCCTAAATGAACATATCCTTTTGCGCGGAAGTGCTTGTTTTTAAGCTTTTTTCGCTTAAAAAATTTTTGTCATCACAGTCCTCCGGGTGAATAAAAACGCCCCTGAACGCGGTTGTCGTGCGCTAACGCCGGTAAGAAATTCACTATGGGTTTGATGGCTGGATTTATACAACGAGTGTTGCGAAACCCTTATGCGACGTGTATGGATATTGTATGGAACTTATATTGATCTATATTGGCCTTCGCTGAAACCTCGCTCAATGCGCCGGAAATCCCCCGGAACTTTGCGAATCTCTTGACGGTCTGGAAAAGTGTGGGCGTTCCAAAATTCACAATTCCACTCCCCTGATTCCGTCAGTCTTTTAGCTTTGCGGAATGGATGTAAAAATTGCCGCTTCCTGGAAGACGCGACTCGCTGACGAATTCAGTAAACCCTATTTCCAGAATCTCACTCAATTCGTGAGGAATGAGTATCAAAACGCAGTCGTCTACCCGCCGGGAAAAGACATCTTCCGCGCTTTTGATTGCTGCAGCTTTGAAGATATCAAAGTGGTTATCATCGGGCAGGATCCGTACCACGGCCCCGGTCAGGCAAACGGTCTTTGTTTTTCCGTTGCGGAAGGGATCACTATGCCGCCTTCGTTAAAAAACATCTTCAAGGAGATCGCTCAGGATCTGGGTAAACCATTACCCGCATCAGGTGATCTGGGCCGATGGGCGGAACAGGGTGTGCTGCTGCTCAACGCTACCCTTACTGTACGCGCATCGTCACCGGGGTCGCATCAAAACAAAGGCTGGGAAGAATTCACGGATGCGGCGATCCGGAAAGTCTCCGACGAAAAACAAAACGTCGTCTTTCTGCTGTGGGGCGCCTACGCGCAAAAAAAAGGTGAGATCATCGATCGCTCAAAACATCTGGTGCTGATGAGCGCGCATCCTTCGCCATTCTCTGCCGATCGCGGATTTTTTGGCTGCCGCCATTTCAGCAAGGCAAACCAATACCTCAAGAGCAAAGGCCTTAAAGAAATCGACTGGTAAACCAGGAACGATCGTGCGAATGCACTGGTCCTCCCGGGCAGTTCCTCACGAAATGACGATGCTTACCTGATCAATTTGAAAAATCTGCTCCAGCGAACTTTGTTCAGAAGTCCGGCATCCTTGTCGAGTGACAGCCAGATGAAAAACGCCTTTCCAACGATGTGGTCGGCGGGAACAAATCCCCAGAAACGTGAGTCGAGACTATTGTGACGGTTATCACCCATCATGAAATAGTAGTCCTGGTTAAACGTATATTCTGTAACTTCCTTTCCGTCGATAAACAGTTTTCCGTTTTCAACCTTAGCGTCCTTGTTGTGATCGTATAGCACGATTGTGTTACCATAAAGTGCAAGCGTACTGTCATTGATCGAAATAGTAGCGCCTTCGCTCGGAATCCAAAGCGGGCCGAAATTATCCTGCGTCCAGCCAAAGCCTTTGACACCCGGATTGTTATACGCGGGAAATACGCCGTCGTCGTCGCGTTCAAGGATAGTGATTGAACGTATGTACGACAGGTTCTGGGACTTGATGTTGTTGACCTGCTCTTCGGTCAGCGCAATAACGTATTGGTATGTACCGTCATTCATGACTGCCTGACGGACAATATCTTCACCCGTAATTTCAAACTTGTCGAGATTTCTCTCGCTGATACGGTCGGTGCTGTTCACAATGTAGTTGTACTGCATCTCGGGTGGGTTTCCGATTGGAGTACCGTTGGCATAAACCTGGCGGTCGCGAATTGAAATGGTGTCACCAGGAATTCCAACACATCGTTTGATGTAGTTCGTCTTCAGGTCGACAGGGTAGTCAATCCATTTGGCCGGGTGCACACCGAGGTTGTTTTCAGCAATACCAGGCACGTTGAAGACCACAACATCTTCGCGTTTCACTTTAGTGAGGCCGGGAAGTCTGTATTGCGGAAGCTTGATCCATTCCACGTAGGAGGGAATGTTTGTGAACCATATCTTCTGATGGGTAAGCGGTACCTGAAGCGGAGTTGAGGTGGTGCGGGTTCCGTAATGAAACTTGCTCACGAAGAGGAAATCGCCAACCAGCAACGAGTTCTCCATAGAAGGAGTGGGGATGGTGTACGCTTCCATAATCAGCCAACGTATGAGGGTAGCTGCTATGACTGCGAACAGAATGGCATCCCACCATTCGCGCGCCTTACTTTTGGGTTTCTTTTCTGCGTGACTTTGGTCTTTTTTCCAAAACTTCCAGTTCATGGTATCGGTAGAAATGTTTTAAACTGTCGATTTCATACAAAATCGGCCTGCAAATAAACGGAAAAATATCCGAACAGGGGGTTAGTCGCAGATTCAGTCCGGGAATTTCAGAAAATCGTCCATACTGAGGACACCTTTCTTGTCGCGGATCCATTCGGCGACCATAACGGCCCCCGACGCGAAACCTTCCCGCGAGTGCGCAGTGTGCCTGATCTCGATATCGTCTACGGTACTTTTGTATTTAACCGTGTGGGTTCCAGGGATATCGGCGATCCGGAAAGAATTGATTACAAGATCTTCAGGATTTGCTGATGCCTGATTCACCCACTGCTTCTTCGCCGAAATATGCCTCAGCACGCCTTCAGCAAGCGTGATCGCCGTACCACTTGGAGAGTCTTTTTTCTGGGTGTGATGGATTTCATCGAGTTCGACTGTGTAGTGTTCAAAACCCTTCATCATCCTGGCCAGGTGCTCATTCAATTTGAAGAATAGGTTAACGCCCAGGCTATAATTGGAGGCGTAGAAAAATGCACCGTTCAGTTCACTGCATAGTTTTTCAACTTCGGCCCGGCGTGCCAGCCATCCGGTAGTGCCTGATACAATGGGCAGTTTACGACGTAATGCTTTGGTTATATTGTTGAATGCCGCGTTGGGGTGAGAAAATTCAATCGCTACATCGCCCTCAGCGTCATCGAATTCATCCTGGTTGTCGATGTCAATCCGGGCTGTGATTTCATGGCCGCGCTGAAGGGCGATCTGTTCGATGATCTTACCCATCTTTCCGTAGCCTAGCAGTATGATTTTCATTATCAATTGAGGTTTATGACCGCTGCGGGAGCGTGCGGTAATTTTCGGGCCTAAACATACAACATTCCGGATAATCAGCCGTCACTTCCCGGTAGTAAACCCCACCTAGAATCGGAACACGAGAGACGCACCGGCTTGTCTGCCTACAAGCGCGTCTTGCTCCAGCATCGGTTCAAGCCGGACTTGCAAACGCGGATTGAGATCGAACTCTTTCAAATGCGCGTCGACGTGGGCGTCAACGATCTGGAGAATATAAACAACGCCCATAATGATAATCATGTAGTCGCGTTCCCGGCGGACCTTGTCCACTGCGCGGCGATATTGTTGGATACTCACCTCCATACCACGCGCCTGAAGGTCGGGTGTGGGGAATTCTGTTTCACCCAGACCGGCTTCAAGCCCAAGAAAGACATAGCTGCGGTATTCCGAATAAAGCTTGTTGTAAAAATTGATCGCGTATCCGGTAGCCGCCATGCCACCATAAACCAGGGGCAGCTTCCAGTACTTTTTGTTGTAAATCTGTCCGAGGCCCGGTAACACTGCTGCGTACAACAATGCCTTGCGCGGGTCATAATGTTTGGCGTAGCTCTCGATGAGGATTGTATCGGGTGCCGACTCAATGATCAGACTGTCCACAGCGGGAACGTCTTCCTGTCCACGCGCCACGGTGACGATGATGACACAAAAAATGAGTGTTAACAGTCGGTTCATGTCGAATGCTGCGGCAAAAGTAACACAAACCGGTCAATACACGCGCTAACCGTTGGTGATCTTCAGAATATCCAGAACCCGGTTCAGGTCCTCAACGGACAGGAACGGAATTTTGATCTCGCCTTTTTTGCCGTCGCTCTTTACAACAACACGGGTGCCAAAGTGAGATGACAGCCTGGACTGAAGCTGACTGATCTCGCGTGACGCCTGCTGCGTGGCCGGCTTGTTTTCTGATTTTGACGGGTTTTTTTCTGTCAGTTCTCTTACGAGTTCCTCGACCTTTCTTACGGAAAGTTCTTCCTGCAGGGCCTTTTTGAATATATAGAGCTGATGATCGGGATTTTCCACGCTTATGATAGCGCGGGCATGACCCATCGACAGTTTGTTGTCGCGTACCGCTATCTGGATGTCGGGCGGGAGCTTGAGAAGACGCAGGTAGTTCGTTACTGTGGTCCTGTTTTTTCCAACGCGTTCGCCCAGTTCTTCCTGCTTGAGACCGATCTCAGAAATCAGCCGCTGGTAGCTGAGTGCAATTTCTATGGCATTCAGGTTTTCACGCTGAATGTTTTCGATGAGTGCCATCTCGAGCATCTGCTGATCGTCGGCAGAGCGGATGTACGCCGGGATAGATTTCAATCCCGCCAGGCGCGACGCCTGAAACCTTCGCTCTCCGGAAATGAGCTGATATTGATTTGGCGCGAGCTTGCGAACCGTTATTGGCTGAATGATACCGTGAACAGAAATCGATTCAGCAAGTTCAAGCAGCGACTCCTGGTCAAAGTGAGTACGCGGCTGAAACGGATTTACTTCGATGTCATCGATGGGAATTTCGGTCATTCCACTCACGGGTGTACGCGGCGTGCTTTCTCCGGAGGTCGTGACACCGATGGGGAGATCGACTTCCAGCTTATCGTCAGCGGTGCTATCGCTTAGCAACGCGCTTAATCCTCTTCCTAATGCTTTCTTTTTGCTCATTGCTCAATCATTTTCGTTGTGGCCGATTAACATATGTGCGGGTGTTCAATCTTTCGAAGGGTTGTTTTTGTCGAGGATCTCACGCGCGAGGTTGAGGTAGCTGATGGCTCCCTTGCTTTCCGCGTCGTGGACGATCACAGGCAAACCGAAGCTTGGCGATTCACTGAGTTTCACATTTCTGGGGATGATCGTTTTAAACGTCATCTTTGAAAAATGGGTGCGCACCTCTTCAACAACCTGGTTTCCGAGACTCGTTCTTGAATCATACAACGTAAGAAGTATGCCTTCTATTTCAAGACGGGGATTAAGCCGAGTCTGAATAATCTTAATTGTATTCAGGAGTTTGCCCAGACCTTCGAGGGCGAAGTATTCACATTGAACCGGAATGATCACGGAGTCGGCGGCGGTGAGCGCGTTGATAGTGATCAAACCGAGGGATGGCGAACAGTCTATAATGATGTAGTCGTAATCATCTTTAATGAGACCAAGTGCTTCGCGCATTTTTTCTTCCCGTCGTTCGATGTTCACCATCTCGACTTCGGCGCCGACGAGGTCGATGTGGGAGGGGAGAATGTCGAGATATTTAAGTTCGTTACTTACCCGGGCGTCTCTGGGATGGACTCCATCGACCATACATTCATAAATCCCTTGTTCAACATCCTTTGGGTTGATGCCGAGTCCGGACGTGGAGTTAGCCTGTGGATCGGCGTCAACCAGCAATGTGCGTTTTTCAAGAACCGCGAGACTTGCTGCGAGGTTGATAGCTGATGTCGTCTTACCTACTCCGCCTTTTTGATTTGCAATCGCAATAATTTTTCCCATTCCTTCTTTCTGAAGATTAAAAAATAAAAAAACCGCAAAGCGCGGGTCACAAATATAGATGAAAACTCTACCTGCCGTGGAACGTCGTGAAACATATTATCCACAATCGGTTAACACGAAATTGGGCCAAAAACGCGTATTGGAGGCGTTGTTGCCGGTTAATGTGAGTTGCTGTGGCGACGCAGGATGGCGGGAATAAGGTTTGGGGATAAAATGTGGACAGAATAGCAACTGGCAGCTGGCAACTGGCTTCTGGCCGAGTGGAGCTGAATGACGTGGTTGCGTTTCTTAAGATGTGGGTTGAAATGCAGAAACCGCAAGGGCGCAGGTGACGCAACGGGGCGCTATCATCGCTGACGCGACGAACGGACTTTCACCCTTTCAACTTTAATCTTTCACACTTTCACACTTTCACACTTTCCTATTTCTTGTTGTCCTTGCGGCGTTTGCGTTCGTCTTCGGCTTTGCGTTTTGCTTCTTCGCTGGCTTTCATCGCTTCTTCAAGACGCGCCATAAACTTGGACTTCTTGCCGGCACCAGCCGCGTTCTTGCGCTTGTTCTCTTCCATAATCGCCTTGATCTTGTTCTCATCAACAAAACGTTTGATGATTGCCTGCTGACTGAATGTTACAAGGTTAGAAACAAGGTAGTAGAACGTAAGACCTGCAGAGAACTTGTTCAACACAAAGAAGAAGATAACGGGCATCATATACGACATGGACTTCATCGGTCCCTGAACCGAAGAAATCTGGTTATTCTGCCAGGTGTAAATAAGCGTCGAAGCAGTCATGAGCAATGTGAAAAGGCTGATGTGGCTGCCGAGGAACGGAATGCTGAACGAAAAACTGATCAACGAATCGTAGGTTGACAAGTCCTCCGCCCACAGGAACGGTTGCTGCCGCAGTTCGATACTCGCCGGGAACAGATAGAACATTGCGAACAGGATCGGCATCTGCAATAACACAGGAACACAACCGCTGATAGGATTGACACCAACCTGCTGGTAGAGCTTCATCTGCTCCTGCTGAACCTTGGTCATGTCTTCACCAACGCGTTCCTTAATCTCGTCAAGCTCCGGTTTCAGTACTTTCATCTTGGCCATACTCAGGTACGACCGGTATGAAAGCGGGAACAGCACGAGTTTGAGAAGGATCACCAGGATAACGATGATAATCCCATAGTTGCTGAAGACCTGCGTGAGGAAATGAAACACCGGGAAAATGACAAACTTGTTGATCCAGTAAACCGGGGGCCAGCCCAGGTACACGTTCTTTGCAAACTTTTCGGCAGGTACCTTGCCGATGATTTGATAATCGTTCGGACCAATGTAGAAGAGAAAGTCTGCCGGTCCATCGTTCATAACACTCGTGGGAACCTGCAGCTTGATCGAAGCTGTCTTTACATAAGTCGGATCGTTGGATGCAACCGATGTTGATACTTCTCCGCCGGGAAGACCATTTGGTGCGATCAGCGCGGAAAGGAAAAACTTCTGTTTGACAGCAACCCAGTCGACGGTAGACGTCAGTGTTTCGGTTTCGGTATCTGAACTCGCTTCTGCCAGATTGTCGAACCCGTCATCAGCTGTATAGTAGTTGATTGTCGTATGATTCCTGGTGTCATCAATGTCTTTTTCCATGAGGCGCACGATGTTCTGCCATTCCAGCGCCAGCGGAGTGTCGCCAAGCAGACGCGCAGCTCCGTTTCCGCCCCATGCATAGCGAATCTGGAAACCCTCCTGCGGGATGTAATACGTTTGCGTAAGTTCTGCTCCGCCGGGTAGCGACGCCGCGAACGTGACGACGGTAGTGTCGCCATTCTTTGTCTGTTGTCCTTTATAATAGAGTCGATAAAGATCAATATCCCTGCCGTTGTATTTTCCTTTCAGCGAAAACGACGTGTTGGCCGGGCTGATGAGGTATAACGGTTTTTTGTCGTATGTCTGGTAGTTTTTTAATTCCAGTGATTTTATGATACCACCCTTCGACGAAAAGCTGATTCTCAAATCGTTGGTCTCGACGGCTACCTCAGTATCTTCACCCTGCATGGCGGCAGAGAGTTCGCCGTATGTGCTTGCGAGCACACTGTCAGGAACGGGTACTTCGGCGGTTGTCGAATCCGGAACCGTATTTCCGGAAGATTGTGGTACGTCTTGTTTAGGGGTTGGTGGCTCGGGCCTTGGAGAAAACCATGTAAAATATACCAGCAGCAAAGCTGCTATCAACGTAAGGCCAATCGCTGAATTCCTGTCCATTTACTATCGTTTAAAAATCCTTGTTGTTTATTGTTTTACCCGCTTGTACTCCAGCGACGCCTGAACGAACTTGACGAAGAGAGGATGTGGATTAAGAACGGTACTCATCAGTTCAGGGTGATATTGTACGCCGATAAACCAGGGATGGTCCTTAAGTTCCACTACTTCCACGAGGTTTGATTCGGGGTTGATACCAACCGCCTTAAGTCCCGCTTCCTCCATTTGTTCGAGGTACTTGTTGTTGAACTCATAACGATGGCGATGCCGCTCCTGTATCACGGACTCGCCATACGCCTGTGCTGACTTCGATCCTTTTTTCAGCTTGCAGGTATAGGATCCGAGACGCATGGTGCCGCCTTTTATCGTAATCTTCTTTTGTTCCTCCATCATATCGATGACGGGGTGCTTGGTTTTAGGATCAAGTTCTGTCGAACTCGCGCCGGTGAGACCAAGCACATGGCGGGCAAACTCAACAACGCAGCACTGCATGCCGAGACAGATTCCGAAGAACGGAATACGGTTTTCGCGTACATACCGGATGGCTTCGATCTTGCCTTCCAGTCCGCGTTCGCCAAATCCGGGCGCGACGAGGACGCCGTCGAGACCTTCAAGGTACTGAGTGACAGTCTCCTTGGTGATGTCTTCCGACGAAATCCACTTGATGGACACCTTGCAATCGTTTTGTGCTCCTGCGTGTACAAACGCCTCAGCAATAGATTTATAAGCGTCAGGGAGAGACACATATTTTCCAACAATACCGATCGTAACTTCATTGATCGGATTCTTCAGCCGGCCCAGGAACGTCTTCCATTGTTCAAGATCCGGCTCCTCTTTGGAGGAAACCTTGAGTTTCGCGAGCACACGTTCATCAAGTTTCTCCTTGCGCATATGGATCGGCACATCATAGATCGTTTCTGCATCCATCGCCTCGATGACGGAGTTAAGGTGTACGTTGCAGAACAGCGCAAGTTTCTTCCGGATATCCAATGGGATTGGCTTTTCTGTCCGGCAAACGAGAATATCGGGCTGGATACCGGCTTCGAGCAAGTCTTTAACGGAGTGCTGAGTCGGTTTCGTTTTTAGCTCTTTTGCGGCGTTCAGATACGGAACCAGCGTGAGGTGGATCACGACACAGTTGTTGGGGCCAAGATCCCACTTCACCTGACGCACGGCTTCGATAAAGGGAAGCGACTCGATATCACCCACACATCCGCCGATTTCTGTTATGATGAAATCGTACTCGCCGCTTTCGCCGAGCAGGAATATGTTGCGTTTGATTTCGTCCGTAATATGCGGAATCACCTGAACGGTTTTTCCGAGATATTCGCCCTTTCTTTCCTTGGTTATGACATTGTGGTAGATGCGGCCGGTCGTGATGTTGTTGGCCTGCGACGTGCGGACGTTGAGAAAGCGCTCGTAGTGCCCGAGGTCGAGGTCAGTTTCGGCTCCGTCATCCGTGACATAGCATTCGCCGTGTTCGTAGGGATTGAGGGTGCCGGGGTCAATGTTGATGTACGGATCGAATTTCTGGATGGTAACCTTGAAACCTCTGGCTTGCAGCAATTTAGCAAGAGATGCCGCAATAATGCCCTTACCGAGGGAAGAAGTTACCCCGCCTGTGACGAAAATGTACTTGGCAGTTGATGACATAAATAGTTAAGGCCGCTGTAAAAAATCGGGGCAAAGGTAGGGTTATCAGGGCAAAGTTCAAGGGACGAAGGCACAATAAGGCAGGAGAATAGCGGAAAGCAGTAATGCGGTTCATCGCCCGCAAATGCAGAAGATACAAAAGTTTAGCTAGTTCGCCGTCCAAGTATTAAATTGCCGCTTATTTCACGATTTTTTAGTTCCGGCGGCGGTTACTTTGAATTTTGATGACGGATAGACGGAAGTCTATAGGGTGCTAACGCTCCGTTGTCGCGGAACATGGCTTTGTCTGATGTTCAAAGGATTTTTTAAATGCCCTAACCTATGTCTTACGTTTTACGCGGAAGTTTTGTTGGACTGCTCCTTCTCCTGCTGACAGCTACGGTCAACAATCTCCACGCCCAATGTGTTGGTCTGCCTACTGTAACTACCCTTGGTAGTAATAAGGTGCCCGCAGGATTCTGTTCACCGGTATCTGCGCAGATCTCGTATAATGTCGGCTTCATTTCAAATATTCCAAGCGGAACAGTTGATATTGTGTTCGACTGGGGTGATGGTACGACTAACGTGGTCAACCGGGCTGCAGGTACCAATGCTTACAACGCGACCATGTCACACCTTTTCCCGGTGGATAGCGATTGCGAATTCCTTGTAACTATTCACCTGCGTCATAATGGTGTGATTTGTCCGACGACTCGTCAGATACAACGGGTTGCGTCATGGAGAACAGATGCCTTCAATGGTGGTAACGTGCAGTTGATTTCACCTGTAACCGGTACGAATGAACACCTTGTTTGTCAGGGACAGCCCGTCAATGTAGTCTTCAACGATATCACCAACTTCAACTGTAATTCCGCTTACGTACACACGCCGCCTACAGCAATCGAAACACCCAACATCGAGCATCGCTGGCAGCACCTCATTTACAACACTGTAAATGAGGGCGGTGGAATAAGTGTGATACCCAATGTATCTGTCAACGGTGTGGCCGTAACGAATGGTACAGGTGCACCTATTATATCAAACCTGCCAGACTCGCGCGGTGTGAATTATATGGCAGCCCCGGTGGTCATTAACGACCCGAGACGCCGCAACTCTCTTGCGATTACCGCCCCCGGTGGATTCGGGCCGGGCTTTCCGCAAGTGGGCGATGTCTTCGAACTCCGGATTCGGTACTGGAACTTCTGTAATCCGTATTCAAACAACTCTGGCAACCCCACGGTTCCTGTTAGCGGAAGTGCTGTAAACGGAGACAATGCCCCGGTTGAAAGAATCGCGCGTGTTCGTATCGTCGCAGCGCCACCTACACTTACCGGTAGTGATCAGACCGTTTGTAACGGAACAACTCCCGGCGCTTTTACCGTGGGAAATGTGCAGGCCGGGAACCTTATAATTTTCCGCCGGGACAATGCCGGCGTTCCGGGTACAGTCATACGATCCAACACGAACCCAAGTCTTCCGATAACGTCGCACCCCAACTGGAGCGGCAACCCGGTTGCCGGTCAGGTATACCGGGTTTGGGTAAGCCAAAGACCCAATGTAGTCGGTTCCTGTGAGAGTCAACCAATATTATTGACACGAACGATTCGAACCAGAATTGACGTTCCGGATCCAACCCCTGCTTTGCCAACAGAGATATGTAATCGCGACGGCTCAAATAATCCAAATACATTTACGCTAACACTGCCAGCGGCGGCAGCCACCGCCGTGGGTGGCGCGACGGAATACGTTTGGAATACGTCGCTGTCTCCGGGTATCACTCTGACAACTGCCGCAACCGGTGGAAACTCGGCAACGTACCAGGTGAACGTGAGTTTTGGCCCGGGTGAGTTGTTTGTCGACCGGACTGTTAGAATCACACGGCGATACACATCAAACCCGCAGTGCGGGGTTTCGAGAACATTTAACATCAGGGTCTATAATACCGCCGTCGGGGGTACCCCCTCCGTTGTACCGGATGTCTGCGAGACGACACCCGTTGGAACGATTACGCTTTCCGGTCACCGGGGTGAGATCGTTGGCTGGCAGGTAAGTCTGGATGGTGGTCCGTTCAACAATTACACAGGTCCGGCTTCCGGAAACAGTATTACACCCGGCCTCTTGACTGATGGAACGTACAGGTTCCGTGCCGTGGTGAGAAGTAGTTCTGCATTTGCGAGCGGACCTTGCGGACCTGTTTTCAGTACTGAACGCCAGGTCATTGTATTCGATAACCCTGACCCGGCTACGGCGGGTCCCGATCAGAATTTTTGTGGTGATTTCCTATCCGATCCTCTCGGAGGAAGCGATCCGGGTTCGGGAACCGGGGTGTGGTCATATGTAAGTAGTGTACCTGCCGGATTGCCAACGCCTACCTTCACAGCAAATGACCGGAACACGACTATTTCCGTTTTACCGGCTAATGCAGGCGCGTATGTAATGCGGTGGACCGTTCAAAACGGATCCTGCGTGAGTTTCGATGAGATCACCGTTGACTTTGGTGGTGACCCTACTGACCCGGTTGCCGGTCCTCCAAAGGATGTCTGCGGCGTGTCGACCAATCTCGAAGGAAACACACCGGTTATCGGTTTCGGTAAATGGTCACTGGTAGGAACACCTCCTGGTGGAACAGCAGATATTATAAATGATACTTCGCCGACGGCAACCATAAACCTCACCGGTACGCCGGTATTTGGCACATACACGTTCCGTTGGACGATCACCAGTGGATCTTGTCCTTCTGAAGAAGATGAAGTTGATGTCACCTTTTTTGAACTTCCTGTTGCTATTGCCTCCGATGTTGCAACGGAATGTATTGATCCCGCCGTGTTGGCGCCTATTGATCTCACAGGTACAATTGACGACGGTGCCGTTGATGCGGTTTGGGAAAACGTATCAGGTAACGGTACCGTTTCGGCGACCAATTTAGCAGGTGGAAACTACGAAGCGCAGTATATACCTACCGTTGACGATTACAACACAGGTCTCCCGATTCGTGTAAAACTGGTTGCCAGTCCAGTGGCTGGCTCACCATGTTCACCGAATGAACGGGAAATCCTGATCAACATTGAGAGAACGCCTGTTGTCGTGGCCGGCCCAGATGTTCCAAATATTTGCGGCGATGCTATTCAGCTTAATGCGCAGAACCCGCCTCCGTTTGGAGCAACCGGAGTCTGGACTTCGTCGGATCCTTCAGTCACCATCGACAACCCTAATCAGGCAAATACATTTGTAAGAAATCTGCCCGCTGCTCCAAGCACAGTCACGATGACGTGGACGCTGACCAGTGCGGGTGGACTCTGCTCCGCGTCAGGTGATGTTATCCTTGACAGGGTAAGCCCGCCAGCGCTGACGCCAATTACCCCTATGGAGTGTGAGGTGCTGCCTCCTGGTGGTCCCGTGGTGACGACCATCGTCCTTGATAATTATGTCGCCTCAATTCCGGGACTGCCCGCAAGCAATAGCATTACATGGTATCGCGATGCAACACCACCTGTTGGAACGGTGGTTCCCGATCCGACGATTCCGATCAACAACATTGGTAATGGCCAGGTTTTCGTTGCACGCGTAACAGACCTTACCACGAACTGTCAGAGTGATGTACAGGTAACGATAGGTGTACGCGCACTCCCGCCGGCACAGGATGCAATCGTGGGTATTTGTGAAACAGATCCGGTTAACTTCCCCAATATCGCCGAAGCAGACCTGACCGATCCCGCGTTTGTGGACCAGGTAACCGGAGGTGCAGCCAACGTAAGCATCAGATGGTACCCTACCTTCGCTGACGCGCAGAACAATACCAATGAAATAATCGCCCCGGTTACCGTAAATATGAACAGAGTCGTGCATGCCCGGGTCGAATACACAGACGTACCGCCTTCATGTCCGGATTTTGCCGAGGTAGAACTTCGTGTTAACTCAATTCCGAATGTAACATCGATCGGTGGTGACCCGACAGTGTGTATGGGTCTCAACGGTCAGGATATCAATACCCTGCAGATCAGTACGTATCAGGTGCCGAGTATACCCGGTGCTCAATACCATTGGAATATTCCACAAGGCGCCGGACAGTTTGTTGTCTTTGCCGGTGGTACGACGAGTGACTTCTTCGCGCTGATCAAGTTCCCGTATGCGTCACCCGCCCCGGTTGAAACCATCAGTGTACGAATTGAATTCAACGGATGTAGCACACCCGACATCACAATGGATATCGAAAGATCCGAAGTGCCTGTTGCGCCCGATATCACCGGAACGATCGTGGTTTGCGAGAATTCACAATCGGTACAGTTTGATGTTGTCGCGCCAGACGCAAACGCCGACTATATCTGGGAGATTCAACGCGAATCCGATGGTACGGCAGGTGGAGCTTTCATCTCCAGCGGGCAGTCTACGGAATCCATACTGGTTAATTTCCTTGCGGAAAACGTAATTATTAGTGTCAAGGAGGAAAACGGATCCAATGGTGAATGCGTTGGTCCGAAAACTTTCCACCAGGTAACAGTAAATCGTCTGCCACTGATGGATAACCAGCTTTGGACTACGTGTAGTGGTACGGATTCAGGGATTGAATTCCAACAAGCAGTCACAAGTCCGGCCACGATTGACTACTATAACCTTTCATCGTTTACCATCGATCCTAACCTGACGTTCCCTCTGCCAGGACCGGTAGTAGGTAACGGAGATTTCGACATGTTGCGGGACTTCCAGTTCAAGAACGTCACTGAGGTTCCTCTTAAAGTGACTTACAAGATTTCTCCTGTAAGTGAAGAAACTGTTGGTCCGATTACACTTGCGTGCTTCGGACCGGAACAAACGGTGGTGCTGGATGTAAATCCCGAGCCGACACTTGAGTCGGGACTAGGACGTAACGTATGTAGCGAAGAGAGTACGCAGATTACGCTTCGTACGTCAATCAACAGTTATCCTGCCGATAAGTATGTGATTACTTCGATTGAACAAACTACGAATCCGGGTAATCCGATTGTGAGGGTCGGTCCGGCTGCGCCTGAAAATACAGACCTGAATGCGGATGCAATTTTCAATGATACATGGGTCAACCCGGGTTCGAATGTGCAGGATTCTGAAAATCCGTTTATTGTAACGTACCGGATATCCGCCAAGAATTCAGTCACAGGCTGTCAGGGAACACCTTCTGTTCCTGTTGCAGTCGCTGTGTATCCGAAACCTGCAATCACGTTTACCGCGGACCCGGTGTGTAGTGAAACCAACGTCGGTGTAGAACTCGAGGCATCGAACGTATCGGGAGCAAACACTGCATGGAGTTGGACTGTGCAAAGCAGTACAACCAACCTTCGTGGTGCCGAACCGGGAACATCGCCTTCAGGCAATACCGCTTTGATTGATGACCAGATCATTAACGAAAGCTTCACGCCGGGAACGGTAGTCTACCGCGTTACTGCAGTGACTACGCTCGGCGGTAAGGTATGTTCCTCAATTCTGCCTGTCTCCGTGGACATAAACCCGAAACCGCAGGTTACACCGATACCGAACACGCCGATATGTTCAACAACTCCGAACAACGGGTTAATTCGTGAAACAGATCTCACGACACTTGAGGCTACCATTGCAAATCCGGCTACGACGGACATCGTATGGTTCGATGCTGATCCCGAAACAAACCCGGGTGCAACTATCGGTGACCCGACTAATTATCCGGTGCAAAACGCCGTTCCGGTCTACGCCGTGGTAACTGACAACGCATTCGGTTGCGCCGCGATCGTTCCTGTTACCTATACTGTGAACAACGCACTGGCTATTCAACTTACTGAAACCAACGTGACGTGTAATGGTGCGAACAACGGAAGTATACTTGCAGAGGTGACTACCGGAGGTACAGCCCCTTTCTTCTTCCGTCGTGATACTGAACCGTTCGTATCCGCTCCGGGCACAAGCTATGCTTTCCTGGCGCTGGCACCGGATGTGATGTATAACATTACAGTTGAAGATTCGAAAGGATGTGCTGCGTCTCTGACGTCACAGCTCATTACCGAACCTACGCCGCTGATACTGACCAGTACAGATGTAACGCCTGTTGAATGTTTCTTTGATAACAACCTTGTCAAGGATCGCAATGGCCGGGTAGAGTTTATTGCAACGGGATCTTCAGGAAATTATACCTACACGCTGTTCCCCGGAGGCGCAACAAACCAGACCGGTATCTTCGACAACCTGAGACCAGGTTCATACAGTGTCGTGGTAAACGACTTCGGTAACGTGGCATGTAAGATTGAATTTTCACCTGTTATCGTAAGCGTGCCTGACCCGATCGAAGTGCTGCCAGTAGTTATACCAACGGACAGCGACGGCAATCAGATCAGCTGTGCAGGTGCGACAAACGGTGAGGTTCATGTAACTGCGAGGGGAGGAACAGGAGAGTTCGACTTCACGATTAATCCTGCGAATCCACAGAATCCGATCCACGAGCTTGCCGATGTACCTGCAGTATTCACAGGGCTCGGAGCGGGAACCTATTCAATCACCATTGTTGATGGAAATGGTTGTATCGGTCCTCAGACTTCGGCCACGATCACGAACATACTCGATCTCTTCCCCGGTAAGATCGGAACGGACCAGGATGTTTGTTTCCAACAACCCGATGCCGCAGGGGATGCGGAACCATTTACAGAAGTTATCCTTCCGTTCGGAGGACCTTCTTCGAACTATGAATACGTCTGGCAGGAGGCTGTTAATGGCGGGCCGTTCTTCGAAATACCCGGAGCAACCTCGGCAACGTATGACCCGGACGGTCTGAATCCGTTTGCGTTTGAAGGTCAGTTCCAGTATCGGCGCCTTATCCGCTCTGTAAGACCGGTTGTGGATCTTGATAACAGACCTGCATTCTGTGATGACTTCAAAGGTGAAAATGATATTGTAACCATTAACGTCCGGCCCAAACCAATGGTGACTATCATTGGTAATGGCTTCACATGTCAGGGTAACGATGAGTTCTACTCGTTGCGTCTCGATGTTGGAACAGCGCCGGTGCGATTCTCGTGGTTCGACGGCGACTTCACATTCAACAATCAAACGGCGAATCAGTTAAGTGCGCCGTATAAGGTGTCCAATATCCAGAATCCTTTGACTGTCGGATTTTCAAATGTTTCCGATTCATACGGATGTATTGCTGATGACGCAATGATCGATATCGATATCCTTTCGGTTGATGCGGACTTTAGCGTTGATGCACTTGAAAAGTGTGCGGGCGATCCGTTTGAATTCACCTATAACAATCAACCTGGTGTCCAGTACGTGTGGGAATTTGGTGACGGAACAACGCGTTCATTCCCGGCCGATGACCCTGCCCTTGATGGAACGGAAGGCCACACGTATGCACCGGCCGCATCGTCGTCAGGGGACGCAACCTTCATCGTGAAGCTGACTGCGGCACTCGATGGTGGCGCTTGTCCGAACTTCACATTCCAGAGTGTTACTGTGAAACAGGCGATCCTGTTGAACATCATTGGCGCGCCGAACCAGATTTGTTCGGGACAAACAATCACGATGACTGACAACTCTACGGGAGTGTCCAGCGGAATCTGGTACACACTCGATGAGCATGGCAATCGCGGACCGGACATCGCAGGTCCGTTGAGCCAGGTTACGTTCCAGTTAGACAACACGGGTCCGGACAATCCATTGAATTATACTATTCATTACGAAAGTGAAAACGCATTTGGCTGTAATGGTCCTGCGTACTCTTTCCCTGTGACGGTTTACCGCGCCGTTGATGCGGACTTCACAATCAATCCGAATCCGGCGCAAATGCTTGGTGGCCTGGTGAACGTAACATACACCAACACATCTGATCCCCTTGATCCGGCGTTTACATATGTTTGGGATTACAAGGAAGATGTAGAATCAGTAGTTGAGAACGGTTTTGACCGGGAGTTGGTGTATTCGTCTGACAAACAACGCGACATTACGCTCACGGTAACAAATCCGCTTCGACCACAGTGTACGGATACCCATGTCGTTACCCTGAATGTCGATATCGAGAATCCTATGGTAGACTTCCGTGCAACCCGCGCCGGATGTTATCCGCTCACCGTTACGGTTCAGAACCTTTCTGTAAGCGCTGACAAATTCCTGTGGGAGTTGTCGAGTACGAACGGAACCAACGAAAAGTCATCGTTGCGTGAGCCTACGTTTAACATCTATGATCCCGGAACTTATACGCTTACGCTGACGGCGCAGAAGGAGGGTAACCCGAACTTCATACAGGTATTGTCAAAAACGATTGAAGTATTCCCGAAACCGCTTGCTGACTTCTTCCTGAGACAAAATCAGGCCTATACAGGTTCGCTGATCAAACCTGTTAACCAATCCCAGTTCACATGCGGCGACTGCTATACCTGGGACTTTGGTGATGGCTTTACGTACGACAATGTCTTCGAACCTACGCACCAGTATTCGCTTGAAGGGAAGTACACGGTAAAACTGTACGCAAGTGTCGACTACGGTATTTATGATATCAACGACGATGGTACCGAAGCGGATGATGAACAGGTGATCTGTACGGATGAAACGGAACAGGAAATCCGCATCATCGATGGTGGTGCAGTCAAGATTCCGAACGCGTTCACACCTAATGTGAACGGACCAAGTGGTGGAATCCAGAATAACAACTTCACCAACGACGTGTTCCTGCCGATTATGGAAGGTGTGGAAGAGTTTACCATGCAGATATTCGATCGCTGGGGTAACATGATCTTCCAAAGCACAGAGCCGAATATCGGCTGGGATGGGTACGACAAGAATGGCAGACTTATGCCTGCCGGCGTGTACGTCTACAAGCTCGTGATGCGACTTGGTGATGGACAACGTACTACGAAGGTTGGCGACGTAACGCTGATCAGATAAAAAAATAATAAACCGTACTCCGGTCATCGGGGTACGGCTGATCCCTCAACGAAAAAGGAGAACAAATGAAAAGAGTATTACCGTTTCTGCTTGCCATTTTTTGCGGTGTTGCCTCTGCGCAGGACTTTCAGTTGTCCCAATATTATCAGGCGCCGCTGTACCTGAATCCGGGTTTTACCGGGATCACGCCCCAGCAACGCTTTGTATTAAATCACCGCGTACAATGGCCGAACCTTCCACAGGCCTTTGCCACGTATGCGTTTTCGTATGACATTTTTGTAAATCAACTCCGCAGTGGATTTGGCGTGCTTGTGACTACTGATAAGATGGGGTCAGCAGGGTGGCGGACAAACACTGCCAGCCTATTGTATTCATATAAGGTAAAACTCACGGAAAATATTGTTTTCTCACCAGGGCTGTCATTTGGTTACGGTCAGAATGGTCTGGATCGCAGCAAGCTTGTTATGGGTGACGAGCTTCAGTACAACGGCGAGACTACTGACGCTGAGCTTCGTAAACTCGGCAGGCACGACTACTTTGATTTCGGTTCAGGATTTCTGCTGTATTCGCGGAAGCTTTGGTTCGGGGCAACATTCAACCACATGAACAGACCAAACCTTTCTGTGTTGAATGAGGTGAGCCGCCTGCCAATGAAGACCTCTATCCACGCGGGTATACGTCTGGATCTTACGAATTCAATGCGCAACTCGCGCCCTTCGTACCTGACGCCGTCGATCATTTATCGAATGCAGGGAAGGACGTTTTCGCAGCTGGATCTCGGAATAAACTATCACATCGACCCCATTTCTGTGGGCTTCTGGTACCGTGGGAAACCGTTCCAGAAAACAGTCATAAGCAGCGTTGAACAGGATGCACTCATACTTTTCCTCGGCATGTATTTCAAACAGTTTAACATCGGCTACAGCTACGACTTTACGGTGTCCGAACTGGGAACTTCGTCGGGTGGCGCGCATGAGCTGTCGATTATCTGGGAGTTTACCTCCAAGCCATCGAGCAAGAGCGTGAAAAAGAAGTACAAGCTGATTCCGTGTCCGACGTTTAACAGCAAGGAAGGATTCTGGAACTGATCCGGCCGGATTTGGCATATCGGCCTGTCTTCCTACATTTGCCGGATGAATCTGGCGCACGAACTCAAACATCCGGTTTTTCAGACCGTTGCAGCTGCAGCGAAAGCGATGAACGTGCCCGTCTATGTGGTGGGTGGATACGTGCGCGATATAATTCTTAAGCGACCTTCAAAAGACATCGACTTCGTTTGTGTGGGGAGTGGCATCGACCTCGCGCGCAGTGTTGCTAAGTACCTGGGGCGTGAAGCAAATGTCTCTGTGTTCAGGAATTTTGGTACGGCGCAGATTCGGTTTCACGATCTCGAACTGGAATTCGTTGGCGCCCGAAAAGAGTCATACAGGTCTGATTCGCGCAAGCCTATTGTTGAAGACGGTACACTCGACGATGATCAGAAACGTCGTGACTTCACCATCAACGCGATGGCCATTTCGCTCAGTGTGGATTCATTTGGTGAACTGATCGATCCCTTCGGCGGTACAGATGACATCAAAAAGAAAATGATCCGTACGCCGCTTGATCCTGTTGTTACGTTCTCCGATGATCCGTTGCGCATGATGCGGGCCGTACGCTTTGCTTCACAACTGAATTTCGATATTGATCCCGATACCTTTGCTGCGCTGACCGACCTTGGTCATCGCCTTAAGATTGTTTCCCAGGAACGAATAACCGATGAGCTGAATAAAATCATTCTCAGTCCGGTGCCCTCGTATGGATTCAAACTTCTTTTTCACAGCGGACTACTTAATCATTTCTTCCCGGAGCTTGTCGCACTTCACGGCGTCGAGTACGTTGGTAATCGCGCGCACAAAGACAATTTCTTCCATACGTTGCAGGTACTCGATAACGTAAGCGCTGTCTCGGATGATCTGTGGCTCAGATGGGCAGCTATCCTGCACGATATCGCCAAACCGGCGACAAAGCGTTACGACAAAAAACAGGGTTGGACATTTCACGGGCACGAGGATCGGGGCGCGCGTATGGTTCCGGGAATTTTCCGGCGCATGAAGTTGCCTATGGATGAACGGATGACGTTTGTTCAGAATCTGGTACGTCTGCATCTCCGTCCGATTCCACTTGCGAAAGAAGTTACCGATTCGGCTATACGCAGACTCCTGTTCGACGCCGGCGATCATATCGATGCGCTGATGGCGTTGTGTCGTGCCGATATCACATCGAAAAACCTTCAAAAGGTGGATCGTTTTCTTCGCAACTTCGACCTCGTTGAGCAAAAGATGAAAGAGGTTGAATCGAAGGATCACATTCGCAATTTTCAGCCTCCGGTTTCTGGTGACGAAATCATGGCGATGTTTGGGCTGCCTCCATCGAAGATCGTTGGCGAGTTAAAGGATCACATCAAAGAGGCCATTCTGGAAGGTGAGATTCGCAATGACCGCGAGGAGGCGTTGGGCCTGCTTCGCCAACTGGCAGCCAAAAAGGGGCTTACCGTAAAGGAAGGGGGCTGAACCCATCAATGGCGCCCATCAAATTCAGGCAGGCCAGCCTAAAACGGCGGGTCGGCAGGTGCAACCTTTTAATTTGTAACTTGTCTATACCTAAAGCCTGTAGAGGTTGGAACAGCTACTTCGGAATATTCATGAGGATCTGATTGCGCGCTGCCGTGCGGGCGAGCAGCAGGCTCATTTCCAATTGTACAAGCTGTACTCGCGGGCAATGTATAACGCCGCGTATCGGATTACGGGCAATGAGGCCGAAGCCCAGGATGTAACTCAGGAGGCTTTTACCAGCGCGTTCCGGAATCTTGAATACTACAGGGGCGACGCGGCATTTGGAGCGTGGCTGAAACGAATTGTGATCAACAAGGCCCTTAACAGCCTCCAGAAAAGAAAACTTGAGCGCATTCCCGACGACGAAGACTGGGATGTGTCGGAACCGGAATCACCTCCGGACTATACGGATAGTCTGACCGTGGAACGCGTGAAAAAGGGGATACTTGCTTTACCGGATGGTTACCGCAGCGTGTTGACGCTGTACCTTCTGGAAGGTTACGACCACCAGGAGATAGCCGAAATCCTTAACATAAGCGAGTCTACATCGAAGTCACAACTCAATCGCGCGAAAGCGAAACTTCGCGAGTGGCTTGAAAAGAATGGAATAAAACATACATCGAAAGATAACGCAGTATGACAGGCAAGGACGGTTTGGAAGAATTCATCGGGAGGAACAGGGAGGCCTTCGATGACAAGGAAGCGCCGGAGTCCGTTTGGAACCGGATAAGTCAGAATCTTAATCTCACGGAAAACCGTGGATGGTGGAATAACCTTGCGCTGTGGAAAGCCGCCGCGGTCATATTCATGGCAGCATCGGTGTATTTTGCGTTGTCGGGACAAAGCACTCCCCAACATAATCCGGACGAGCTGGCACTAAACGAATTCAAAGACGTTGAAGCTTTTTATATCAGTGAGATTTCCCAAAAAGTTGAACTCATTGAATCAATTTCCGGTGGTGACGGTGCGGAGGACCTTACGCACGATTTTAAACAACTCGAAGCCATGTATCTCGTCCTGAAGGAGGAACTTAGAACGCATCCTTCAAGAAAGGTAAAAGATGCATTGGTGCTGAATCTGCTTGTGCGAATCAATCTGCTAAATCAGCAGCTGCAAAAGCTTGAGGAAGAATACGTCGACGAGGAAAAGGGTCAGGAGACCTGATCAGAAATCCGAAACAAGTTCAAATTTCTCGAGCGCGGAATCAATTACCTTTCCGTTTTCACACTTAAGCACACGGGCCGGATATTTCTTTATCAAACCGTAGCTGTGTGTTGCCATTAATATCGCCGTACCACTGTTGTTGATCTGCTGGAAGATCTTCATGATACCGTGAGAGACTTCCGGGTCAAGGTTTCCGGTGGGCTCATCAGCAAAAAGGATCATAGGTTCATTAAGCATTGCGCGTGCAATAACAACGCGTTGTTGTTCCCCACCGGAAAGCTGATGCGGCATCTTCTTTTCAACGGAACCGAGTCCCACCTGCATCAGCACGTCAGACAATCGCGAACGCATCTTGACGTTGTCTTTCCATCCGGTGGCTTTGAGTACGAACATCATGTTCTCGGCCACGGTTCTGTCGTTCAATAACTGAAAGTCCTGGAAGATTATGCCGAGTTTCCTTCGCAGCAGCGGCACCTTTGATTTGGGAAGTCCCTTGAGATTAAAGCCGGCTACGCTTACTTCGCCCATGTGTAAAGGCAGGTCGGCGTAAAGTGTTTTGAGCAACGATGATTTTCCGGAACCGGTTCTGCCAACCAGGTAAACCATTTCGCCCTTCTGAATTTCAAAATTTACATTGTCCAGCACCGTGCTATGGTCCTGGAAGATTGTGGTATTCTTAACGGTAACGACTGTGTCGGGTGAGAACATAAAAAAACCGGTATGTGAATTACAAATATAACCCACATACCGGCTAATGGAAATTGATATTCGATTACCCGTTTACCTTTTTGTGATCTGCGAGGAATTTCTGCAGACCATTGTCGGTAAGGGGATGATTGAGCAGTGCAGTGATGACGTTCAGCGGACATGTGACCACATCCGCGCCAATTTCAGCACACTGAATCAGGTGCATGGTATGGCGGATCGATGCTGCAAGCACTTCAGTGCCGAAGCCGTAGTTCTGATAGATATCGACAATCTGTACGATAAGGTCGAGTCCGTCAGTTCCTACATCATCTAGTCTTCCTACGAACGGCGAAACATAACTCGCGCCTGCTTTTGCTGCGAGGATCGCCTGACCTGCAGAAAATACCAGCGTACAGTTGGTGCGAATCCCCTCGCTTGTCAGCTTCTTGATTGCCTTCACTCCGTCGCGGATCATCGGAACCTTCACGACGATCTTGTCGTCGATCTTGGCAAGCTCACGGCCTTCCTTGAGCATGTTATCGAGGTCGGTGGCGATTACCTCAGCGCTAACGTTGTTGTCAACGATGCTGCAGATCGCTTTATAGTGATTAATGATGTTCTCCTGACCTTTGATGCCTTCCTTCGCCATCAGGGATGGATTCGTGGTAACTCCGTCGAGAACCCCGAGATCGTAGGCTTCCTGAATTTCTTTGAGATTAGCGGTGTCGATAAAAAATTTCATAGCGGTTTAAGCGTGTTGTTTAAGGGTAAAATGCGCGGGCAAATGTAATGATGATCGGCAAAATAAACGCAACCAGACGTCAATCAATGGCAGGAAAAAAAGGGCAAACCAGACATCGCACCGCTACAACCGCCTACCCTTGCTACCTTCCGATCCTGGGGGAGTTCAGCAGGAGCTGGTCGTGCCGGTTCGCCGGGTGCAAAAGTAACAATTTTTTATTCCCCGGGCAGGCCGGCAGGAATAATTTCGCCCCCGATTCTGGCAAGCGGGTAGCGAAACTGAATGCAGTCTTTCCTGGCCGGTCCGGCATTCGGAAAAAGAAGCCATCCCGGCAGGAAGGCTTCTTCAATCAGTCCACATTTCTGGAGGACGCGCGTCGATGCCTCGTTTTCCCGCGCAACAAAGGTTCCGATGCGGGTAACCGGTCTCTTCACCAGTTCAGCCAGCAACGCGCGGCATGCTTCCGTAGCGTATCCATTATTCCAATGCGCCGGACTGAAAATGTATCCGAACTGAATTGCCCCGTCATTATGAATAACGCCGATGCTACCTGCCAGCATGTTTGACCCGGCAAGACGGATGGCATAGCTGAAATCGTTTCCGTTCTCCCATGCAGCGCGGGCATACGTGATGAAACTATAGGTATCCTCGATCCTGCGGTGAGTAGGCCACGAAACGTATCGCGTAGCTTCCGGCTTGCTTGCGTATGCATAGAAAATTTCAGGCGCATCTTCGTACCTTAGCCGCCGGAGAAACAACCTGGAAGTGTGAATCTCTTCAGGTAAAGTGAATTGTGTCACGCTACCGGCGTTATCATGGCGAAGAGCAGCAATATTGTTCATCAATACTTCAGGAAAGACTTTGAAGATGCAAGAATTCTCGTGAAGGTCAATCCGATCATGTTCACAGGAATTGAACTCACCGTTCACAAAGATGGTGAGGTTCAGATGCGTGAAATGGAATTCGACAGCGAAATTTTCGACGATCTCGAGGCGGACGGTTTTGAACAATCCAGTCCGCTTGAATTCAATCTTTATTTCACCGGACTGGCGTGAACAATTTTATCCAACCCAGCCAGCCCTCGGCTCTCTTCTGACAAATGCGTTGGCTTCGTCAAAGTTTGTAATCTTCATGTTCCTAGCATCCCAGAGCAGTTTCTTGCGGCCCGGATAACCTTGTCCGTCAGGTCCGCGCATTGCATAGCTGCGTAAAGCGAGGTTACCCATGAGTACGGCTTCGGTGAACGGTCCTGCATATTCGAAGGGAGAACTTAGTTCCATTTTTCCATAACCCTTTATTGACGCTTCAACCCATTGCGTGTAGTGTCCGGCTTCGCGATTTGCCACGCGCGAAATCGTTTCTTTCGGTAATGTTTCCTGCGTCATCCGGCTCGTAGGCAACAACACAGGCGCCGTATTGTAATTGCCCATCATCTTCCCTTTGGTTCCTTCGAAGATGTAACCACCGTTCCAGTCACCAAGTTGTTCATCTGCTTTCAGTTCCTCCGGTCTTTCGGGGAGGAGACCGCCATCCATCCACGTAAGTGAAATATTTCCCTTGCCGTCATTGCGCGGAAACTTCAGGTGAATGATGGAGCTTGCCGGGCACGACTCAACATAATTCGCTTCCTTGAAGAAACCTTCCCAGACTGTCGTGGTGCTACACTCAACTTCCGACGGATAGTCTATCGGCAGAATCCGGAACGCTGCATCCATAATGTGGCAGCCCATATCACCGAGGGCGCCCGTACCAAATTCCCACCAGCCACGCCAGTTGAACGGCAGGTAAATGGGATTGAAGTCACGATACTTTGCCGGGCCAAGCCAAAGATCCCAGTCCAGTTCTTTGGGGATCTCGTGCTTACCGGTAGGGAGTGGTATTCCCTGGGGCCATACAGGTCTGTTAGTCCATGCGATGACTCGGGTGACATCACCGATAAGGCCGGCATCAACGAGTTCCTTCGCGCGGCGGACGTGATCTGCGGACGCATACTGGTTTCCCATCTGGGTAACAACCTTATATTTTTTCGCAGCTTCTGCCAGCTTGCGTGCTTCGTAAATGGAGTACGTTAGTGGTTTTTGAACGTAGACGTGTTTACCGCGCTCCATTGCTGCGATTGTCGGCGCAAAGTGCGTGTGGTCCGGTGTGCTGACGCATACCGCATCAATGTTTTTGTTTTCCTTGTCGAACATCACCCGGAAATCTTTGTAGTACGGCGCCTTTGGAAAATTCTTTCTCGATTCAACCGCCTGACGGTCATCCACATCGCATAGAAATGCTATTCTGGCATTGGGATGCGCCGCAAACCCGGTGAGGTCACTCGTACCTTTGCCACCGACCCCGACTCCTGCGATGTATAGTGTATCGCTGGGCGCAATGTAATTCCGGCCTCCCAAAACAAAACGTGGCACAATGGTAAATGCGCCTGCTGCCAGTGTTGCGTTTTTGATAAAAGAACGTCGGCTGAGATTTGATTCTTCTTTCATAGCGGCGGGATTGGTTGAGGGTAAGATAACAAAATCAACGACACTTATACACGACGTCGTACGCGTGTGGCGTGATTTGTGTTTTAGTGTTTGTGTTTCTTCGGAACGGGGTCGTAGCCGTGTGTTCCCCACGGATGACAACGTGCTATGCGCTTGATACCGAGCCACGTTCCACGCAGTATGCCCCATTCCTGAATGGCTTCAATAGTGTACTGCGAACACGTCGGCGTATGCCGGCAGTTTGATCCCAGCAGGGGGGATATCGCTACCTGATAGAAGCGAATAGGAAGGATGTATATGCGTCTGAGAAAATTCAACGCTGTGTTTTTATGTTACTCTGGTTATTTCAATTTCACCCACGTCGTAATCCTTTAACCGAAAAAAGGACGAATTCGTCACACGCCCCTTGTATTTTTTTCCGTTGCTGAGTATCACGAGAACGGTATCGTTTGGCGATACCGTCGAATTGTTCTTTCCATCGAGAACGGCCTTACCCGTTACCGGAACTCCGCGAAGAAAGTCGCTGTCCATTTGTTTGTCATCGAGCCGGTAGACGTGCATGGTCGTAATTTATCGTTTGGAGCGTACGTTCCCGTAGTCGTCGCCTCATCGAAATCCGATCTTGAAATTAGGAACATTTTTGAGACCTTGCCGCCATTATTATGAAAACAGGAATTATTATCGGCCGGTTTCAATCGCCCCATTTGACAAAAGGTATATCTGAGGTAATCGACATTGTTCGCAAGGAGAATGACGAGGTCGGTATTGTTTTGGGAGAATCGAAACTTCCATCGAGCACCGCCAATCCGTTGAGTGTGGCATCGAGAAAGGCAATGCTCAAAGTCTCGTTTCCCGAAATCGTTGTCGAACAACTCAGCGATCATCCGCTCGACAAAACGTGGTCGGAGAATCTCGATAACCTTGTCGAAAAAGAATTTCCGGGTAAAACTGTTGTCTTGTACGGTAACCCGACGCGGTTTATCGCGCGCTATTCCGGCAGGTTTCCAACAAGGCCTCTTCCGGACGACGTGAAAGACACCGATAAACCGGAGGAACAACCTGATGTTGCCGCGTTCAGAGAAGGCGTTGTCTTCGCCCACGCGTCGGCATACAGTCGCGTTCTGCCCACGGTGGATATTGCCGTATTCAGAAATGACCGGAGAGAACTCCTTCTTGGAAGAAAGTCCATCGACAAGAAATGGCGGTTGATTGGCGGGTTTTCTGATCCTGATGACACTTCATTCGAAGAGGCGGCACGCCGTGAACTCACTGAGGAGTGCGGACCAATACAACATTCACCACTGCACTATGAAGGCTCGTTCCGGATTGACGACTGGCGCTATCGGCTTGAGAAAGATAAGATAATCACCAGCCTTTTTTCCTGTGATCTCATTGATGGTGTCCCCGAAGCATCTGATGACATTGAAGCAATCGATTGGTTTGAGTTGACGCGCATTCAAAATATGGTGTCCGATCGGGAGACTGCCCGCGAACATCAGCCGTTGTTTGAGCACTTGATGAAAGTTTTTCTAAAGTAGGATCACACAGATATCGAAAATCCTTGCCCGTCCGGTGATTCTTCTTGTATCTTGTCGGGTACCGAAACTGTTTTCATGGAAAATTCAATAAAGATTTACGCTACTTCGTCCGGGACTGCACTTGGCGAGAGTATTGCCAGCCATCTTGGCTTGCCGTTGCATACTTTGCATCGCGAAAAGTTTTCCGACGGTGAACTGTTTGTCAGGTTCAACGAAAGTGTTCGTGGTCAGACGGTTTTCCTGGTAGCGAAGGTACAGATGCCCTATGAGAACTTTTTCGAAATGTTGTTAACAGTAGACGCGGCGCGACGATCCTCTGCGAAGGAGGTTGTGCTCGTACTTCCGTATCTGCCGCATAGTCGCCAGGAGCGCCGCGATAATCAACGTACCTCAATTGCTTCGCGGATGGTCGCCGATATTATTCAACTGATGGGTGCGAACCGCATCATCACACTCGACCTGCATACGAACGCAATTGAAGGGTTTTACAAGGTACCAATGGATCCGCTGTCATCACTGCGGCTATTTGTTGATCATATCAAAGCCAATACTCAGGATAACCTTTGTTTGTGCAGTCCTGATTTCGGAGGTATCAAACGGATCAAACAATACAAAAAACACCTCGACGCAGAAATGGTCGTCATCAACAAGGAGCGACTCAAACCAAATCAGGTGGCCCACATGGAGATTATCGGTGAAGTCGAGGGCCGAAACGTAATCATTATTGACGACCTCGTTGATACCGCGGGGACGTTGACGAAGGCCGCTGACTTATTGATCGAACAAGGCGCGAAGTCAGTGTGCGCTTATTGTACGCATGGAATTCTGAGCGGATCCGCGCTCGAAAACCTCGAACGATCCGGCATCCGGAAGTTGTATATCTCCGACTCGGTTATCGAGCATGTCGATCATCCTAAGGTGGAAGTCGTCAGTTGTGCCGAATTGCTTGCACGCGCAATCAAGCTGTTGGTCAGCAACCGCAGTCTGAGTTCGATCTAACGGTTCAGAAGTCCGAATACGAAGTCGGACGCAGCAGATTTATATCGATGTGTGAAACGTTTTTCTGATACATCGGCATCGAGGAGAGTTTTTTCCATTCGGGATCGGCGCCAAATGTTTTCCAGTGTTGATCGCGATCCGCCATGTTTTCAAACGACGTCATATACATCAGGTTGGGCATTCGCGAACCGGCAATCACTTCGCCGTAGAATATCGCGTTGAAACCAAGTCGCTCGAAAAGTGGAATTTCTCCGCCTTCGTTAAACATGTGAACTTTGTTCTGGAAAATCTTCTCGGTATGACCTTCGTAACTGCGGAGCTCATAAACGCGGTCAGCGCGCGGCCCCTTTAGCGATGGCTTCGTCAGTTGCGGGTGCAGTTTGAACGCACTCAGAAGAATGGTTTCCATACGTTGGTAGGGTGGGTTATCAAAAGTGGCGTCCCTGTATGCCTGGGCGGCACCCGATGACTGCAAATGCTGTTGAACTTTTTGTTCGATGACCGGAATAGCACCGAAACTGCGAAACGGGATAAGCATGAAAATGCGCTGGCCGGTAGTGTCATTGCTTACAGGCTTGAACACGCCAACATTGCTGACGCCGGCGTCGTGAAGCGCAGGAAGCAAGGCTTTTTCGAGATACGCCTCTACCGTGGAAACCTGGGCATCGGTTTTTAGGTGATAGATTCTGATCTGGTAGTACTCGCGATCTGTCTGTGTATAGCCGTGTAGTCCACAAAAGAGAATTATCGCGAGTATGAAAGAGGTTTTTTTCATAAAGGCATGACTGATCTGTTCGTTTCGCATCGACGAAAGTACTTATCTTGTTGGTGAAATAAAAGGCAGACTGCTATGCTGACAAATCAATTAATTATGAAAAGCATCAGCTCTGTGATTTCGCTTACCACGGGTGTCGCGCTCGTGTATGTTATTGCGTCCACCTTATCCGTTGGCTTTGCAATCGCCTTCTGGCTTCTCCTGTTAAGTCAGGGTTTGCTGATATGGATGGTTGTCCGGATACTGAAAGACAAACGGACATCGAACAA
This sequence comes from Bacteroidota bacterium, assembly GCA_023428695.1. GTDB lineage: Bacteria > Bacteroidota > Bacteroidia > Cytophagales > Cyclobacteriaceae > Ohtaekwangia. Next base: position 196,627 of record JAEYWY010000030.1, on the reverse strand, counting down.
AACGTTCGAGACACACTTCTATGAAGATTCACCGATTCGAAGGAATACGCCCTAGCGGCTAATTATCGACGGCGTTTGGGTTTATTCCGTGGCGGAGCGCCCCCCGAGGTGTCGAAAATAATTCCTATTGAAAACTCAAGACCGGTGAAGTCAATTTTGCCGTCGCGAAACGCTTCATCAACGACTACTGTTTCCAGTGATTGATTGCCGCCTGTGTACGAGCCTTTGAGCGGAAACGCGGATTGGCCCGCCAGGTAATTCGTTTCTATTGATATCCCAAACTGTGAAGCAAAATACACCGTGAGTTCTGCGCCGAAGTGATAACCCCATCCGGGATTGTTCTTATAACTGAATGAACTGTTTGCCACTTCCCAGCCTTCATATTTTCGTATAGCCCTGTCGAGATTTCCGTAGTTGAGCTTGTGTGCGAATCCGTAAAATCCGAAAGCACCGCCTTTGATGTCGAACTGAAATCCCTGTGCGGGAAGCTGCAGTACAAGTTCAACGGGAACGAATATCGTAAAATTCGGTCCGACAAATGGTTCTTTACTTTTAATAGGCAGGTCTTTCATATTCAGTCCTGACATCCGGTACAGTGACGCACCGGTTTCGATAGCGATGTTGCGGGTGAGGTCTACACCAAGTCCGCGTATCGAAAACGGACTGATAGGCGTGGAGAAGTATCCGTTTTTCGGGATGAAGTACGAGAAGGAGAGTCCTACATTCTGTGCGAGTCCGGCGGTAGCGCACAAGAAGAATAACACGACCAATATCTGTTTTCGCATAGCGTAGGGGTTATTTGTCTATCGCGTTGTAATTGGTATACAGCATTTGCTGGTAAGCTTTGCCGATTTCCTGCGCCGCCTGACGGTTTCCGGGATGAAGGAAACGTTTGCCGGCGTTGTCATAAGCAACGTGCCCTCCGGGGAGAACGAAGCCAAATCCATCCGTAAAAAAGAACGGAGCAAATGGTTTTGATTTCGCGTTGAGTAAATCCTTGCTGAACATGAAAACATTTGTCTGGCGGCCAAGTTGTGTCAGCAGCGTTTTGGCAATGTCGGTCTGGCTGCCGATCATATGATTTACGGAATCCTTCGCTACGGCACCCCCTGTAAACAGCAGCGGAATATGATAACGCGCCGGGTCGTGCAGTTTGCGGTCGCCGGGATGACGGTGTCCGTGATCAGCAGTGATTATCAGGAGGGTGTTTTTCCACCAGGGCATCGATTTGCAGTATCCAATAAACGTTCCGAGTGTCTGATCTGTATAATGGCACGAATTGAGGAACAACGATTCGGCATCATTGCCGGGGAGGAGTGGTTCTGTCGGAACGTCAAATGGTTCATGGCTGCTGAGTGTGAGAATCACCTTGAAGAATGGAGCTTTCGTGGTATCGAGTTCTTCCATTGCACGCCTGAACATGTGATGGTCATGCACCCCCCATTTGGATGTATAAAGTTCATCATCGAAGTCGTCCAGCGTTGTGAGGTGATCAAAACCACTGTTGTTTAGATAAGACCGGAAGTTAGCGAAGTCGATATCGCCTCCGTAAATGAACGATGTCCGGTATCCCATTTCCTTGATGAACCGGTTAAGCTGGGGGAGTCTTTCGGTCTTTGCCGGAAATTTGATTATCGACGTCTGCGGCTGCGCGGGATATCCGCTGAGTACTGCGATCAAGCCCTTATCAGTTCTGTCGCCACTCGAATAAATGCTGTCAAACAGGATGCCCTCTCTGCACAATGCGTTCAGGTTAGGCGTTATGCCCGGCTTGCCTCCCAACGGTTCGACTACTGCTGCTGTAAAACTCTCGAGAATTATCAGGATGATGTTCGGCCGGTCTGTACGAAGTACACTTGCTGTTGAGTCGGGCACATTGTACAATGAGGAGAACAACTGATCGGCTTTATCCCTGTCGTAGAAATCCTCGGGATATTCTGTTTCTGATGCCTTGCGGACGTTGTAGAGGAAATTCCAGATTACGTTTATGGCGCTGTGATTGGCGTATGCTTTTGAATTGTGAAAATAGACAAAGCCGGTATTCATCGGCGCGACCGTAAAACTTCCGCGGATGGGAAGGAACATCAATACTGTCAAAAGGAAGAGCGGGATAGCAGCCTTGAGACGCGCGTCACTCAGGTATCGGATGTGCGGGTCAATTTTGCGAAGGAATACGATCAGGAACGCCGTGAAGATCAGCGCGAAAAGCAAAAGGAGTTTACCCGCGATCAGCGTTTCCACGCTTCCGACTGCCTCTTTGCTGACGTACATCAGCGGCGTTGTATTAAGTCTGAAGCCCCAATGACGGTACAACTCGACGTCTACGACGATCAGTAAAGAACACAAAAACAGTAGCGCTATCGTTGTCCATCTGAGGACGAGCCCAAACCATACCGAGTTGTTAAAGACCGTGAGCGTGAGGATAAGCCCGCCGAACATAACGAAGTACCCTGCCATGCTCGCATCCATCCGGAATCCGTAAAGAACCGAAAGCACCTGTTCAGTCAGTGTCAGCGTTTCGGTGTAGTCATAATTGTACGCGAGGAATACGATCCTGGCGATAACCATGAAGGAAAGCCAGTAAATGGTAAGGTGAAAAAATATACGGAGTCGTTCACGCATGTCGTTGTGGAAAAAATCGTACCTGGTCCTATGAACAGTCTGTCCGCTGCAATGGTTTCCCGACGCGGTTACTGTTCGATCGTGTAACTCATCTCGCCGTTCTTGCCGTCCTTGAGTTGAATACCGACTTTCTTCAGGTCGTCCCTGATCTTGTCGGAAAGTGCGTAGTTGCGATCAATTCTTGCCTTCTTCCGCATTTCGATCAGTACGTCGATCAAACCATTCAGGATTTCGTGATTGTGAACTTCTTCTTCGCGGAAGCCGAGCACATCTTCCATGAAGCCGATGTAATTCCTTTTGAGTTCGTTGAACGTTATTTCACTGATTTCGGCCAGCGACTGATTGCCGGATTTAAGGTCATTGATCCTGGACGCGAGTTCAAACAGCGTTGCCAACGTGCGCGCTGTATTGAAATCGTCACTCATGTGCTGATATAGTTCACGGAAAGAAGTATCGAGCGACTCTGTCAGAGACTTATTCACATTTTTGCTGCCAGGGTATTCCATCGTCTTGAGGGCGGCTAGTGCCTGTGTCAGTTTGCGGTAGCCCTTTTCGGCTGCGTGGAGAGCCTCGTTTGAAAAGTCCAACGTGCTCGAATAGTGTGACTGCAGCATGAAGAATCTCACGGTCATTGGCGAGAAACCCTTCTCGAGCAACGGATGTGTTCCTGAGAACAACTCGGCGGGCAGAAACGAATTACCGAGGGATTTGCTCATCTTCTGACCGTTGACGGTGAGCATGTTGGAATGCATCCAATAGCGCACGGGTTGTTTCCCGTAAGCGCCGACGGCCTGAGCGATTTCGCATTCATGGTGCGGGAACTTGAGGTCCATGCCACCGCCGTGAATGTCGAAGGTTTCGCCGAGGTATTTTGTACTCATGACTGTACACTCGATGTGCCATCCGGGGAAGCCGTATCCCCACGGTGAGGGCCAGCGCATGATGTGAGCAGGGGAGGCTTTCTTCCAGAGGGCGAAGTCGATCTTGTTTCGTTTTTCATCCTGGCTGTCGAGTTTCCGACCACTTTCCATCAACTCTTCCACTACACGCCCGGAGAGAATTCCGTAGTGTTCCGATTCGTTGTATTTCATCACGTCGAAGTAGACTGAGCCGTTGACTTCGTACGCGAGCCCTTTTTCGATGAGCTTCTTTGTGATTTCGATTTGTTCGACGATATGTCCGGTGGCGGAGGGTTCAATGCTGGGAGGGAGGATATTGAATTGAGTGAGGACGGTGTGAAAATCGTCGGTGTAATTCTTCACGATCTCCATAGGTTCAAGCTGCTCGAGTCTTGCTTTCTTGGCGATTTTGTCCTCCCCTTCATCGGCGTCGCTTTCGAGGTGTCCGACGTCGGTGATATTGCGCACGTATCGGACCTTGTAACCAAGGAACCGGAAATATCTGGCCACGATATCGAACGTCAGAAACGTTCTGACATTTCCGAGGTGAACTTTATTATAGACGGTTGGTCCGCATACATACATTCCTACGTAACCGGGATTAAGAGGCTCAAAAAGGGCTTTTTTGCCAGTGAGGGAATTAGTAATTGTGACTGGGAATTGATCGAATAACGCCATAGTAAAAGAGGCGTGAAAATACGCTATTTCGACGAATAATTTGCGGCTATCGATTGCGAATGGAAGAAAGGCTTTTTTGGACTGTGTGTCCCCACACTCGGCGTAGCCGGTCGCCGAAAACGTTTGCGTTGTTTTGGCAAAATCCGGCGAATCGGCCAAACCGGTCGAAAAGTTACCTGCAAAGCACCCCGGGAACGGAACCGTAAACGTGTGTGCAAACGTTTGCGAAAAAATATTTTTCGATTCTTAAAACGATTTCAAAGCAAATCTCTACTTTCGAAAGAGGTATACACCAAATAATATTTCGGGTATACTGTGAATCCCAGACATTTTTATCAAACCAAACCAAACCAAATGATTATGAAGAAAATCTACATGAGGTTGAGTATGACAGCAGCCCTGCTGCTGATGCTTGCATCTGTAGTGCTCGCGCAGGAGCGAACGGTGACCGGAACGGTTACTGACGAAAGCGGAAGCGGGATGCCAGGCGTCAACGTACTAGTCCGTGGCACCTCAATCGGTACAGCGACCGATGCTAATGGAGGTTATTCCATTTCAGTGCCGGGCAATGACGCTGTCCTGATCTTTAGCTTCATCGGCTACGAAAGCAAAGAGGAATCCGTAGGGACCAGAAGCACTGTTGACATTGCGATGTCGCCAGATGTGCAGACGCTGAGTGAACTCGTTGTTACTGGTTATTCAAGTCAGCGGAAAAAAGATATCACCGGCGCGGTGTCGGTGGTTGATGTAGACAAACTGCAAAACGTGCAGGCATCCAGTATCTCACAGAAGCTGGATGGACGCGCTGCAGGTGTTACGGTCTCAACCTCGGGTGAACCGGGCGAAGGATCGAACATTCGTATCAGAGGTCTGGGTTCATTTGGAAACCAGGGTGGTGCTAACGACCCTCTCTGGGTTGTTGATGGAGTTCAGTTGGATGGAAGAAATAACAACTGGCTTAACCCCGCCGATATTGAATCAATTCAGGTTTTGAAAGACGCATCAGCAGCGTCAATATATGGTGTCGGTGCTGCGAATGGTGTGATTATCGTAACAACGAAAAAAGGAAAGCCTGGCCGGACAAGGGTGAGCTACAACGGCTACGTAGGCATTCAGAATCCTGTTAAAGGCTATAATGATTTCATGATCACGGATCCGTACGAAATGGCTGAAGCGTTTTCGCGCTACACCAATAACGTCGGTCCTGAAAGTATCTACTATGGCTACACAGTGGATGGATCACTTCCTGATTTTACCTGGCCCGTAGGTAACCTCGCCGGCGACAATAATACCATTGTTGACTGGGATGGTAACGCGATAAACTCCCTTGACAGCTACTCATATCCTGGTAACCTCATCATGGGCGTTAACCGGAATGGAACTGACTGGTGGGATGAAGTCTTCGATCCGGCAATGATCACCGATCACACGCTGAATGTATCCGGAGGAACAGATCACAACTCGTTCAACTTTTCAGCCGGTTACATGAAGAATGAAGGTACAATGATCCATACCGGTTTCGAACGTTTCACACTCCGTGCAAACAGTACTTTCAAGGCAAACAAGTTCTCATTTGGCGAAAACGCAACGTTTTCGAGGACCGAACGAATTGCACAGTTTGGTGCTAACCAGGACAACCAAAACGCGTTGACTGGGATATTGCTAAGCCACCCGCTCCAGCCTATCTACGATGTCGGCGGGAATTTCGCTGGTCCGAAACAATATAGTAACGGTCCTAACGTAGTGGGACAACAGATCAGAGGTAAAGACAACAAGAACATCAGTTTCAATTTCGTGGGAAGTGCTTTTGTTGCTTACGATGTGACAAGCTGGCTGAAAGTGAAAACCCTTGTTGGTGCCGATTTCTGGAACGGAGTAACAAGAAGCTTCAACTTCCCGTCTCACGAAAGACGCGAACCTACTTCAAACAACAGCTTCAACGAAAACTGGCAGCAGAACTTCACCTGGCAGTGGAGTAACACGATTGAAATCAATAAGACAATTGCCGACAAACATCAGGTTGCTGCGCTCCTCGGTTACGAGTCAAGGGCCGGAAGATGGCAACAGATCCAGGGCGGTATGTCGAATTACTTCAGCGAAAATATCACCGCATGGTATCTGAACACCGCTCTTGCTGATCCATCCTCCAGAAGTGTAGGAAGTAACGCAAGCCCATGGACGCGCGTCGGTATGTTCGGAAAGATCGACTACACCTTTAACGATAAATACATCTTTAGTGCAACTGTCCGCCGGGATGCTTCCTCACGGTTCGGTCCGGACAAAAGATGGGGTGTTTTCCCTGCAGCAAGCTTGGGTTGGAGGATTTCTTCTGAGTCGTTCATGCAGGGAGTTGATTTCGTAAGCGACCTGAAACTTCGCATTGGTTACGGCGAAACCGGTAACGACAACGTACCGGGTGGCCGCGTATTTGACGTGTATGGTGGTGGAACGGGTTCAAGCTTCTATGATATCAACGGATCAAACAACAGCCTTGCAACGGGATATAATCTGACCGCGCGTGGTAACCTGGCACTTGGCTGGGAAACAAACAGAACTACAAACGTAGGTATTGACCTGTCCCTGTTTGACGATAAGTTGAGCGTGGTTATCGATGTGTACAAACGTGAGATCGAGGATCTGTTGTTCAATCCCAGTCTCCCCGCGACCAGTGGTGGCGCAGCTGCTCCATATCAGAACGTCGGAGCGATGGAGAACAAGGGTATTGATATTGGCGTAAGCTACAGAGGCAACCTAACCTCGGATATCACATTCAATGTGGATTTGAATGCGACTCACTACAAGAACAAGATCACGCACATCTCTGAAGAGCTTGCCTTCTTTAATTCGGGTGGTGCCGATGGTTTCGCAGACTATGTCCGCAACTACGTAGGCTCTCCGATGGCATCATTCTACGGCCTGACTTACCTCGGACCGATCAGAAGTGATGCTGAGGCAGCTTCACTACCGACTAACAATATCTCCGGAGCCAACTTCGCCGGTGGATGGAAGTTTGCGGATATCGATGGCAACAACGCAATCGACGCGAATGACCGTGATATTATCGGTAACCCGCACCCGGACCTTGTACTTGGTTTGAACCTCGGCTTGAACTACAAGAACTTTGATTTCAACATGTTCCTGTTCTCGTCTATCGGTAACGACATCTTCAACTATCAGCGTTACTACTATGAGACCGGTCGTTGGGGTTCCGCATTCAGCAAGGAAATGCTGACTGATGCTTGGACGCCTGAAAACCCTGGTGCAAGATTACCTGCGCTTACGGAAGATAACAATGCGTCTGCAGGGGTATCAAGCTCTTACTACATCGAGGATGGTTCATTCCTGCGTGCAAGAACGCTTTCGATCGGTTACACGGTACCTGCCAGCGCGCTTGGCCGTGTTCGCGTCGACAACCTGCGTGTATATGTTCAGGCTCAGAACCTGTTCACAATTACGAAGTACAGCGGGATTGATCCCGAACTATCGAACTTTGATATCGGTGATGGAAATGCCAACTCCCAGTATCTGGGAACAGACCTTGGTAGCTATCCCACGTCCAGGATATTTTCTGTTGGTCTAAGCCTTGGGTTCTAATCGTAATCAAAAATGGAAACGACAATGAAGAAATTTTTTGGAATAATAAAGACGCTGGTCCTCGCAATCGGGATATACGGATGTTCCGACAGCTTCCTTGAGGTACCGCCGCAAAACGGCCTAAACCAGGCCACTCTGGGTAGCCCTGCGGGCCTTGACGCCGCGCTAATCTCGGCCTACTCCATGCTGGATGGTTGGAATGCTGACTGGAATGCAGGCCCTTGGGGCGGACAACAGAGCAACTGGGGATTCGGTGATATCATGTCAGATGACGCCAACAAAGGAACTGAATCAACTGACGGTGTTGAGTGGGAAACCCTCGAAACGTTTACCTGGTCTCCTCTTGAAGGGTTGTTCAATGCAAAGTTCATTATGGACTATGAAGCGATTTCCAGAGCAAATGCAGCGATCAAACTGGCCAATGAGGTGCAGGGTGTGAGCGAAGAGGTAAAAGCTCAGGCAATTGCCGAAGCGCGCTTCCTGAGAGGTTACTTCTACATGGACCTCTACAAGATGTTTAAGAACGTTCCGTACTACACTGAAGAAGATAACTTCTTTAAGAAGCCAAACGTTGATGAAAATGGTAATTACATTGAGATCATCGGCAATATTAAGGCGGACCTCCAGGCGGCTGCAGATGTGCTTCCGAATACCCAACCTCAGGTAGGTAGGGCCACGAAGGGCGCAGCACTTGCATTCCTCGGAAAGGCACAGCTCTGGAACAAGGAATATGCTGCCGCAAAGGCTTCGTTTGACCAGGTTGTCAACAGCGGTGTTTATGCGCTTCAGGACTGCTATCGGTCATTGTGGACCTACTCCGGTGAAAATGGTTCTGGCGGGAAACGTGAGTCAATCTTTGCATTCCAGGCTTCCATCAACGATGGTACAGGTGATGCTGAAAACTCAGTGTTTACCGACCGCCTCACTTTCCCTCACGCCGGTAGCCCGTTCGCGTGCTGTGGTTTCAGGCAGCCAAGCCAGGCTTTCGTGAATGCGTTCCGTGTCGACGCCAATGGTTTGCCGGACTTTGACAACTTGTATAATGGTACAGTTGATTTCGATAGCGAGCCCGTTGACCCTCGTCTTGACTTTATCGTGCAGAGACTTGGAGTTCCGGTACTCGACTGGGATATGCCTTATACGCTGGATTGGGTTCGCGCCCCATCTTACGGCGGTGAGTTCATGAACAAGAAGATCATGTATAACGAAAGTGATCCGACTTCCACTACAAGCTGGACAAATACTCAACTTTCTGGTATCAACATTCACCTGATGCGTTATGCCGACGTACTTCTCATGTTGGCAGAAGCTGAAGTTGAAGCAGGAACGCTGGATCGTGCCCGTGACCTTGTGAACATGGTAAGAGCAAGAGCAGGTAACTGCGCTCAGGGACCGACAGGAACCTTGTGGATCAACGATATCGAAGACGCTGCCATCACATGGGCTGACTACGAAGTAGGGCAATATGCCAGCTTCCCCGATGCAGACTACGCTCGCAGAGCTATTCGCTGGGAGCGCCGGCTCGAACTCGGAATGGAAGGTCACAGATTCTTTGACCTGAGAAGATGGGGTATCGCTAAAGAAGTTATGGACGGCTATGTAGCATATGAAAAGCAGTTCAGAACGCACTACAACAAGTATGCAGGTTACACTGAACCAAAACACAACCTGTATCCAATACCTCAGAACCAAATTGATCTCTCTGCAGTTGATGGCGTTCCTCAGCTGAAGCAGAATCCTGGTTATGAATAGTAAATCATCATTAAATAAAAAAGAGGCTGTCGTTGTGACAGCCTCTTTTTTTTGTTCGAAGAATTCATGTGACGTTGCTGTCAAAAAAAGGTTCTGCGGTTCGATTTCGCCGGTGTATTTTCGACGGATAATGCTCAGCGAATGGGTTGAACATTACTATATTTAAGTGTCAATTCTAAAGATGGGAAAATGAGATATCTGTATCTATGCATCGTGATTTGTGTGATGTTGGCCTGTAATTCTTCAACGAAGAATGACGCCGTGCAGATAAACAAGGATGCTTTGTTTACAAGGGTGTCGCCCGACGTGTCGAAGATTGACTTTGTAAACAAGGTTGAAGACGAAGAGTTGTTCAATATCCTTACGTACCGCAATTTCTATAACGGAGGTGGTGTAGCAATTGGTGACGTGAACAACGATGGAATGCCGGATATCTATTTCACGTCAAATATGTATTCCAATAAGCTCTATCTGAACCGCGGGAATTTCGTATTTGAGGATGTTACCGACAAAGCCGGAGTAGGTGGAACACGGGCCTGGAGTACTGGTGTCACCCTTGCTGATATAAACGGTGATGGATGGCTGGACATTTATGTCTGTAACTCGGGGGACGTCGCTGGGGACAACAAAGAAAATGAACTCTTCATCAACAACCAGGATGGTACGTTCACCGAGAAGGCAAAACAATTCAATCTCAATAACGCCGGCTTTTCCACCCATGCCTCCTTTTTTGATTATGATCTGGATGGTGATCTTGATTGTTATATACTGAACAACAGTTTCATTAGTCCGGCTAAAATTCAAATCTATAAGGATGTGAGAAGTGAAGTCGATGATCTCGGCGGCGACAAGTTGTTCAGAAACGATGGTAACGTTTTTTCTGATGTAACGCTGCAGTCGGGGATTTATTCAAGTAAAATCGGTTTTGGACTGGGCGTATCGGTAAGTGATCTCAATGGTGACCATCTGCCCGATATTTACATCAGCAACGATTTCTGGGAAAGAGATTACCTTTACGTCAATCTTGACAATGGCAAGTTTGAAGAACGTCTTCCCGATCTGCTGAGTATCTGTTCAATTTCCAGTATGGGTGCCGATATCGCAGATATCGACAATGATGGCGACCCCGAAATATTCACGACTGACATGCTGGCTGGCGATAATTATCGTCTCAAGGCAATGACATTATTCGACGCCTATCATGTTGAAAACCTGAAGTTGCGCGCGAGTTACCATCATCAGATACTGCAAAACTGTCTGCACCTGAACAACGGCAATCTCGATTTTCAGGAAGTTGCAGCTTTCGCCGGCGTTGCTGCCACCGACTGGAGTTGGGGTGCCCTGATTTTTGACTTTGAAAACGACGGATTTAAAGACATCTTCGTTTGTAACGGTATTACAAAAGACATTATGTATGTCGACTTCACGGACTTCATCAGTGACAGAGAAAACGTTAAGAAAATCGTTACTGAAAAAGGAAAATTTGACTGGCGAGACTTCATACCGCACATACCGTCCAATCCATTAAAGAATTATGCGCTTGTAAATTCCGGAGACCTCACTTTTTCAAACCAGAGCGATGCGTTGGGCTTTGGAGAACTTTCATTCAGCAATGGCTCTGCTTACGGAGATCTTGACATGGACGGAGATATGGACCTTGTTATCAACAACGTCAACATGCCCGCCTTTGTATATCGTAATACAGCGAGTGAAAAAGGATTGAATACGTTTCTGAAAGTTCAGTTGAAAGGGACTGGTGCTAATCCTTTCGGTGTCGGCGCGGAGGTTACAATCTACGATGGTGGTAAGGTCCAGGTGTTGCAAAATTTTCCAGCCCGTGGCTTTCAAAGCAGCGTTGAACCTAACCTTACATTTGGCACAGGACAAACGAAACGCCTGGATAGTGTCAGAGTAGTATGGTCAGATCAACGTATATCGTTGTTGAAGGATGTGGAAACAGGTAAGGCAATCGTTGTTTCATATGATGAATCACAGCCGTCCCGCCTGCCAATGCCTGAGGTACAACCTTCGTTGATGAAAGACGTCACCGTAAAGGCTTTCCCGCAAACGGCAAAACACAAGGAAAATATTTACCTCGACTTCAACCACGAGATTCTCCTGCATCGTATGCTTTCAGCCGAGGGGCCAAGGATAGCTGCCGGCGATATCAATGGTGATGGTCTCGATGATTTTTTCCTTCCCGGGGCTCTGGGTGACGTGGACAGGCTTTTTATACAGGGGAGCAATGGCCAGTTTCGATTGCACAACAACGGAGTGTTTAGTGCGGACAGTCTCTTTGAAAGCACCTGTGCAGCCTTCGTGGATCTGAACAATGATAAGAGTCTGGACCTCGTCGTGGGATCCGGTGGTAACCAATTGACCGGAGAGAAGTATTTCAGGCTGCGAGTATATCGAAACGATGGTCGCGGCAATTTCATAAAGGAGTCCGACGAAACAATTAATGAAGTCGTTGGCAACTTTTCCTGCATCGTTCCCGGAGATTACGATGGCGATGGCTATACAGACTTGTTTATCGGCAGCCGGATTGTACCGGGATCTTACGGAGTAGTGCCAAAGAATTATTTGCTCAAAAACAATTCTGGTAGACTCACGGTTGCTACTCCTGGAAATCTGGGTGGAATCGGTATGGTCACCGACGCAGTCTGGTCGGATGTTGACAAAGACGGAGACAACGACCTTGTCATCGTGGGCGACTGGATGCCTGTGACGATCGCCTTGAATGATAACGGTACATTTAACCAGGTTCGTGAAATTCCAAATTCCTCCGGTTGGTGGAATTGTATCAGGGCCGGCGACCTGGACGGTGACGGCGACGATGATTTTGTTCTTGGAAACTGGGGATTAAATACAAGGTTCAGAGCATCGTCGAAGCGGCCGCTTACGATGTTCACAAACGACTATGACGGGAACGGGAAGACGGAGTTTATAATCAATTGGTATCCGCCACTTGATACGATAGCCTATCCGTTCGCGCCCAAGGGAGAAATTCTCCAGCAGTTGCCAATGCTGAAGAAGAAAAATCTCAAGTACGAAACATACGCCCAGCAGACCTATGAAACCCTGATTCCTGAAAACTTAAGGAAGACTTCCGTCGGATTCAAATGTGAGATTCTTGAGAGTTCGGTGTTATGGAATAACGGACAGGCGAATTTTGAGTTAAGAAGCTTGCCGCCGGAAGCTCAAGTCACTCCGGTGTGCGCCTCGACAATCTTTGATTTCGATGGCGACGGTGTTGCAGATATTTGGATGGGGGGAAACATCTTCAGATTAAAGCCGCAGGTCGGCAGATATAATTCCAGCAAAGGGATATTTCTCAGAGGTAAGGGAAACAAGAAGTTCGAGTATCTCGACAACCGAACAGTTGGCATAATGGTATCCGGAGAGGTGCGGGCCTCCGAAATACTGAAGACTCCAAATGGTATAATGTTGTTGGTGGCGCGAAACAATGATTCTGTAATGGGTTTTAAAAAGTAAAGAAAGATGCGGAAAGTAGTCCTGGGAATATTATCGTCAGTTGTCTTTTGGTCATGTGCCGATCGCGATACGCAATTTCGCCTTCTGCCTGCCGAGACGACAGGCGTAATGTTCAACAACTTCATAACGGAGTATGATTCCTTCAATATCCTGACCTTCGAATACATTTACAACGGTGGGGGTGTGGGCGTTGGTGATTTCAATAATGATGGCCTCGCTGATATTTTCTTCTCGGGAAATATGGTGAAAAACGAACTCTACCTGAACCTGGGCAATTTCAAGTTTAATGAGATTGGCAGTACTGCAGGCATAACCGGAGATGGGAAATGGTCTTCAGGTATTGCAGTCGTGGACATCAACGCTGATGGGTGGGCAGACATTTACGTTTGTGCGACCGCCCAGCCTGATCCTGAAAGAAGGATGAATATGTTGTACATCAACAAAGGATTGAACGAAGATGGAGTTCCGGTATTTGAGGATATGGCTGTTGCTTATAATCTGGCAGACACGACGCATACCACAACTGCTTCATTTTTCGATTACGACGGCGATGGCGACCTGGATGTTTTCCTCGCCATTAACAAGATGACTGATGGAAGAGCCGCCGGCATCTATGGTAAAAGGAAAAAGGTCATGGATCGGGTTGACCGGCTCTATCGGAACGACTGGGATAGTGTAAAAAATCATCCGGTATTTACAGACGTTTCGGAGATTGCCGGAATTACCTACGAGGGGTATAGCCTCGGATTGAACACTACCGATATCAATCAGGACGGCTTGCCTGATGTGTACGTTACGAACGATTACATTTCAAATGATCTCTTATACATCAACAACGGTGACGGGACTTTTAAAAACAAAGGGCGTGAATATTTTAAGCACACCAGTCATTCGGCGATGGGTAATGATGTTGTCGATGTAAACAACGACGGGCTTCCCGATGTTGTGGCGTTGGACATGCTTCCGGAAGACAACTATCGTAAGAAAACGATGATCGGACCGAACAACTACACCAACTACATCAACAATGAACGATTCGATATTCAACATCAGTACACACGAAACACATTGCAGCTAAATCAGGGCACTGATTTGGAAACAGGCAAAATGCTGTTCACAGAGGTTGGGCTGATGTCCGGGATATCGGCCACAGACTGGAGCTGGACTCCGCTGATTGCTGATTTTGACAATGACGGCTTTCGCGATGTAATTGTGACCAATGGGTTCCCAAAGGATGTTACCGACCGCGACTTTATTGAATATCACAATGAGACCAAAAACTATGCGTCGCCCAAATTCCTGATGCAGTTCATGCCATCGGTAAAGATCAGCAATTACGCATTCCGGAACTCGGGCGGTTTTACTTTCGATGACGTAACCGCTCAATGGGGGTTGACAACTCCTTCGTTCTCAAATGGCGCCGCTTATGTTGACCTCGACAATGACGGCGACCTCGACATTGTGGTAAACAATATCAACGATCGTGCATTTATTTATGAGAATAAAGCGCCGCGTAAGGGCGAAAGCATAAGTCATTGGCTCCGGATAAATTTTCACGGATCGCCGCTCAACAAAAGTGGTATTGGCGCCCAGGCGTGGGTTTACATTGACGGGCAAAAGGTTCTCTACGGAGAAAATTCACCATTTCGTGGCTACCTGTCTTCAGTCCAGGCCGGATTGCATTTTGGATTAGGTAATGTTTCGAGTATCGACTCCGTTGTAGTCCGGTGGCCGGACTCATCGATAACCCGGGTAGGGCAGACCTCTGCTGACCAGGTGCTCGAAGTAACCTGGACAGGGACAGATAAGGGTGGTTCCAAAGGCAGTATCAAAGGGCTCCGCATATTCCGGGATGTCTCCAATTCGTTTACGTATGTGCATGAAGAACAGGATTTCGTTGACTTCAATATTCAGCCATTGCTGATACACAAGCTCTCGCAATACGGTCCTGGTCTTGCAGTCGGAGATGTAAATGGAGATGGCCTGGAGGATTTATACATTGGCGGGACTCACAATGTACACGGCACGTTTCTTATTCAGAATACATCATCCGGATTTAGTGAGCACAACCTTTTTGATCTCCCGAAAGGCTTTAAAAAGACGCAGGAAGAATTGGGTGTGCTGCTATTTGATGCCGACGGCGACAACGATCTCGATTTGTATTCAGTAAGCGGTGGGAATGAGTTTACCCTCGCGGATTCGTGTTATACAGATTTGTTCTTTCAAAATATTAACGGGCGATTCGTTCCTGTTCCTGGCGCCATCCCGGCAATTCTGAGCAGCGGATCGTGCGTGAGAGCCGCGGATTTTGACAACGACGGCGACCTCGACCTGTTTGTTGGCGGAAGGCATGAGCCCTTCGAGTACCCCGCGCCGGTTGCCAGCTATATTTTGCGAAATGATTCGAAAGACGGAGTACCGAAGTTTTCGCTGGTCACGGATCAGGTAGCCCCTGCGTTGAATAACATAGGGATGGTATGCGACGCGCTGTGGAGTGACTTTGACAGTGACGGCTGGACAGATCTTGTTCTCGCGGGCGAATGGGCGCCGGTAAGATTTTTAAGAAACAACCAGGGAAGTTTTGAGGAAATTGCAGACTCTGGCATAGCCTCGAAACTCGGATGGTGGAATAGTATCGCCGGCGGTGACTTTGATAACGATGGTGATGTCGATTATGTGGCGGGTAACATCGGGCGAAACCTGCTGGCGAAGATCGATGATAATCATCCGATTTCAATTTATACGGCTGACTTTGATAAGAATCAGCGCGTCGACATGGTGCCCACAGTGTATTTCCGAAACATCAAGGGCGAAATGGAAGAGTTTTCTTATTTCGGGCGGCTTGACCTGCAGAAGGAGCTGATAAAAACGAAAGCGAAGTTTCTGAAGCACGCTGACTTTGGTAAAGCGCCGATATCAGCCGTACTCTCGCCAGAACAGATGAAGGAGGCGAAGGTTTTGCGAGCCAACTTTTTATCTTCTGCATATATCGAGAACATGGGCAACGGAACTTTTAAGTTGTCAGAGCTGCCGGTTGAGGTTCAGGTGGCGCCGATCTTTGGAATGTCTGTGGTGGATGTGGATAACGATGGCAATCTGGACGTCGTTCTTGTCGGGAACGACTACGGAACTGAAGTATTACTTGGCCGTATGGATGCACTTAATGGAGCTGTATTACTAGGTGATGGGAAAGGTGGTTTTTCATACGTTCCACCAACGGTATCCGGGTTCATCGTTCCGGGTGATGCTAAAGCTGCGGTGGTTCTGCCAACGCCCGACAAGCTTCTGTTTATTGCCTCACAAAACAGAGACAAACTAAAAGTTTTCGAAACCGCGCCGGTAAAAACAGTTACAGTTGATCCTGGTACAGTTAGTGTGAAACTGATTTTTTCGAATGGGGGAAGCCGCGTTCAGGAGCTCTACTACGGTTCTGGATTTCTCTCACAAAGCTCAACGAAGCTCCTCGTTCCATCCTATGTAACCGAGGTTGTCGCGATTGACAAGCTACACAAAGAGAAGAAGCTGGAGTTAGTCACCAGGTGACAGACGAGGGGTTTCAGACAGAGAATCGTGATTTGAATATGATTATCAGTTGCGCGAGTTCTTCAGCAGCAGCAGACTGAGGGGCTCATCGCGCCACCGTAAAAACACAGAGTCCGGAGTTCCAAATCGAAGGTTTAGCGCGCCCAGCATGATGTCGTCGTCGTTGTCTTTATCGAAATCGCCAGCCTCCATCACGAGCCATCGTCCTTTGTCGAATAGGGGTGTGGCACGACGCAGGAATGCATTCCCGGAGTTTTCGAAATAGACAAAGCTCTGTTGTGGGTGAACACTGAAGTCGGGAAAATAAGTTATCGCGGCGATGTCAGTATCGCCGTCGCCGTCAAAATCCCGCGCAAATGCCTGGGACGCCCCCGGCAGTGGCAGGAAAAATTCTTCTTTAAAATTGTAGTCCCCGGTATTGCGATACACGCGAATGCCATGGTATGGTTTTACGATATTTGAAAAGTCGGCATTGTCGCCGTTACAATATAGAATGTCTTCCTCTCCGTCGTTGTTAGTATCAACAAGGTCAAAATAGCTTGACCCGTAGACCGGTGGAAATCGTAGCAGGACCCTCGGACTGAAGGTGAAGTTATCCTGATTTGTGAAAAGCGTTATCTGCTCATCTCCCTGGGTAATCAAAGCGAAGAAGTCCATCAATCCATCGCCGTTAACGTCACGAAGAATGGTTTTCCTTGTTCCCGGTAGTTGGTGAATGACGTGTTTGATGAAACGCCCATTCCGGTTTTCGCATAGCAGCAACCCCCCCGTGAAATTGCCAAAACATGATATCAGAATATCGTTATCGCCATCAAGGTCAAAATCGCTGTGGGCCATATGGACAGGTCGTTTTAGCGAATCAATCAAGATTGCTCCGCGTTGATTCGACTTTCCATATGCAATAAGGCTGCCGTTTGACAAGTCGTTCGGATCCATCTTTCCCATTTGAAGGATGTGCATCGAGTCTGGATTGATCGCCAGATAGTCTGAAGGCGGACTCGTTAACCTGACTGAATCTGTCACTGAGAATCCGGTGTCGAGGATGTAGAGCTTCGAGGCCCGGGTTCCGGCAATGACCCTTCCCAAAGGCTCGTCGTATCGAAGTAACGTTACGAGGGGAGGGACGGTTGTGTTAACGTGTGCAATGTTGAATGATTCGATCGGGCCATCTATCGCAAGGTTTGGTGCCGTCAGCGTTTTGGGTGCGTTTTCGAGATAGTAACGTTCGATGTGTTTCCATTCTTCTTCGGTAATCGCCATGTTTGGAATGGCTGAAGAAACTGTCGGGATTTCAGCCGACGACACCTTCCACAATCGCGATGGATCAAGTCCCATACGAAATTTCATCTCGGGCAAGACACCGGCAGCCCATGTTGAACTATCGAGAAGAGACGGAGATGGCGATAGGTGACAAGAACCACAGTGAAGATTGGCAATTGACTCGTCCGTGGTGGTGACACTGCAGGAACTGAAAAAATAAACGAAAGAGAGGAGGATCATGATGGGAGCAGGTGCGCGCACGGAATAACGACTCATGCGATGTCTCACTGAAATTCGGGAACCTTGATTGAAAGTTTGCATTCGGTGTTTATTTTTTCAATAAGATACTTCGACAACACCGGTGAGTGAACTTCCTCGTGCTGGTGCATAAAAAAGAATATTCTTTCAACTCCCATGTTTATCCATTTCCGGATGCGCTGTACCCAGGCGTCGATTCGCGTATAGTCAGAGGGATGTAAACCATTTCCCACAAAGCGGATAAAAGTCTGATTGTTCGTCATGCGCATGTGTACGCAGTCCCGTCGGCCTGCGGCGTCGGTGATAACCAGTCCGGCTCCATGTTTGTGCAGGACATTGCTCAGCGCATCTAGTGATTCAGTGCTAAACCAATCAGCATGTCGCACTTCAACGAACACATTGAAATCTTCCGGAAGATATTCGAGAAACGCATCCACGTTTTCAAGCGTCTTCGGCGCCATGCCCGGATGTAACATCAGAAAAAGCGGCCCAAGCTTATTGCCGAACCCCGAGACGCCTTGCAGAAATCTGTCAGCTGCTTCAGTGGCGTTCTTGAGTCGCCGGATATGCGTTATGCTTTGAGAAACCTTTGGGCAGAAAAGAAAATCGTCGCCGACTTTAGCGCTCCACGCCTCCGTCTGTTTGCGTGAAGGAATCTTGTAAAACGTTGCGTTGAGTTCAACACTGTTGAAGTGCTTTGCGTAATGAGAGAGGAAATCATCCTCCTTTGTTTTCGGCGGGTAGATTGTACCTACCCAGTCTTTTCGCCCCCATTTTGCGCAGCCAATATGTATTTGCGTTTTTTTCGTCTTGTCGGCGCCGGCTTCATTGCCGGGATGATCATCCGGCAGGGTGAAGTCAACCGCTTCGAGTTCGTCAATTTCGAGTCTGCCGAATTCCATTTTGAAAATATAACGGACTGACGGGGAAAATCAAATTCATTCCCCGTCAGTGGACGCGCTACACCTTTTTGAGATTCATCTCGAAGAATTTCATCCACCGGTTTCCGTCAGCGGAATATTCGCCGATCTCAACCCAGGTCTTTTTCACCGCGTCTATCGTAATCGAGTACCGGATCTTTCCGTTCGGTACGTCAAATCCCCATTGGAATTTTCCGTCACCCTCTACGTTGAACCACGCGGAGGTTGATCTTCCATCGACCAGGTATGATTGAAATTTGTACGAGTTGCTGGGCTGATCGAAGTTGATGACCCCGAACGCGTGATGAACGACGGTCTCTTCGTTAGTTGCCGGATCTTTCTTTTTGCCAATCCCCTCCACTACGACGATGGATCCGTTGAGTTTAAGCGCGATGTATTCGTCCACGGTCGACTTATCCGGTTGGCCCGGACCGCGCTGCATTGAGCCTTCGCCCTGCCAGTGACCTTCCCAGTCGCGGAAGACGTCCATTGGGGAAGTGTTCTTAGATGATTGCGTCTGTGCGTGCACCAGGCTGCCGATGGTTGCACTCGCGATAAGAAGAAGGGTTGCTATTGCTTTCATTGTATAAAGTGGTTTATGTTATAAACTAGTGGTTCAAAAAAAATCGTGCGCTATTTTTGAATGTACTGCTTCAGATTCGCGACATAATCTTCGAAGGCCTTGATGCCCTTGCGCGTTATACGACACGTCGTAAGCGGTTTTTTTCCCTTGAATGTTTTTTCAACCTGGATATAACCGGCCTCCGAGAGTTTGTCTAACTGCACACTCAGGTTACCCGCGGTACTGTTCGTTTGTTCCTTCAGGAAGGTGAACTCCGCAGATTCAAGCCCAAGGAGCAAAGACATGATTGCGAGCCTGAGTTGAGAGTGAAGTAATGGGTCAAGATCTTTAAATGCCATTGTTTAGTCTTCCTTTACACCTTTCAACAAATATCCGGGGATAAGATATCCGACCAAAATCGCGGCAGCGCCTATGAGGGGTTGAAATTCCTTGGGTACAAGGAAACACACTATACCAAATACCCAGAATGCAGCACCACCCAGCATCAGCGGACGAAAGCGCAATATTGCACCGGAAACCAGCGTCGGCAGCGAGGTCATGATCAGAATGATCGCGTTCAGTTCATAATTGATCTTCGATCCAAACACCACAAGCGTAAAGATCACCACACTGTAAGAAATCCAAAGCCATGCACTGATCAGATCAAAATGCGTTGTCGCGCTGCGCGGCTGGCTTTGCCTCTTAAATGCCTTGTACATTGTGTACAGCCATGCCGGTATGGTGATGAGCCACACAACGTAAGGATGCTCGTAACCGGCTCTCGTAAGCACAAACATGCCGAGGTTGGCGATTATAACGATCCATCCCCAGAGCAGGAAAAAGAACGTATTACGTTGCACTTTGCCCTGCGCATTCCGGATCATCCTCGTTATGAACAGCAGACTTTCCTCGGCTGTGAGGTTTTTCGCGTTGTCTTCCATATTGATTTGGTTTATGTCTGATCTAATATACGATATATTCGTAAACTAGTTTACATTGTAAACCATAATTTTTTTAGAACGCCGTTTTTAGCGTAGATTCGCGCATGTTTACGGGAATAATCGAAAAGATGGGCACCGTGGTGGCAGTCGAAAAAGACGGCACCAACAGGAAATTTAGTATCGAAAGTACTGTTTCATCGGAATTAAAGGTGGATCAGAGTGTAGCACACAACGGGGTGTGCCTGACTGTGGTCGAGGCAGGGCCGCGGCATCACGCTGTGGTAGCTGTGCAGGAAACACTTACCCGATCAAACCTCCGCAATCTTACCGCGGGTGATAAGGTGAATCTTGAACGTTGTATGCTCAACAACGGGAGGTTTGATGGTCACATCGTGCAAGGTCACGTTGATCAGACCGCGAAAGTCTCCGCGATCACTGAGATGGATGGCAGTTGGTTGTTTGATTTCGAATACGATCCTTCATCGGGTAACATCACCGTTGAAAAAGGTTCGATCTGTGTGAATGGTGTCAGCCTTACATGTTTTAACAGTACGGCAAACAGCTTCCGCGTAGCGATCATTCCATACACGTACGAGAACACAAACTTCCATTCGCTGCGCGTAGGAGACATCGTTAATCTTGAATTCGACATTATCGGTAAGTACGTCCAGCGGTTGTTGAAGCACTGATGATTCTAGCGCCCGGTGCGGATTGGCAAAGCCTTTTCAGTTCTGGCGGATGCTGTGTAAGCCGCCCATCCAAAACAAGCGCCGACAATTGCGCCAGCGAGAATATCACCGGGATAGTGTACACCGAGATAAATCCTGGTGTAGGAAACGAAGCCTGCCCACAGGAATAGCAAACCCACATACCGGTATGAGCTGTTCAATGCGAGGAACAGAAAGGTTGCCGCTCCGAACGTGTTCGCCGCATGGCTGGAGGCAAAACCAAATTTTCCCCCTTTATATTGGTTGACAGTATGGACAAGTCCGGTGAGATCCGGCTCGTGTGTAGGGCGCAGTCGCATGAAATATGGTTTTATCAGCGAAGACGTGACCTGATCGGCCAACGCAATGGTTATGGCAATCCCGACAATGTATATCCATGCATTACGTCCGTGTTGACGGACGATGAGGTATAAGAGCCATGCATACAACGGCGTCCAGGCAAGCGTGTTCGTCAGAAAAAACATGACCGGGTCCAGCCATGCTGTATGAAGGTCGTTCAGCCAGATGAACAATTGCCGGTCCCACTCGAGTAATGTTGACATCCTTAGTCTTTTCGATTTTTCCTTATCCAATCCGTTGCTTTGCCGTAGTGGGCGAAGTACTTCAATTCGATGCCGGTGCCCGATACTTGCCGCGCAAGTTCATCGTCATCGTGTAACACCTGTGGCGAAAGCACAATGGCGACGCGCTGCAGTCCGCTGTTCGCGGCCTCACGTAGCATTTCGACAAGTAACCGGTTTCGGCGTTGCCCGTCGGATGACCCTTCAACAGAAATGTCGGTAAGGTAGTTTGGCGTATTATAGGCTTTGATAAAGTCGAGCACTTTTTTCAGAATCGTTTCAACGTGGCTGTCGGATGGTTTTCTCCAGGATGTTCCCAGGCAGTTCAAGGTCGCATCGAAGAATATCTCAACCGATTCATCCTCATAAAGAACCTGACGTTCGGCATTTTCAGGTTTGCGAATGCGAACATTGAACGTTGTGAATTTGTTGGGTTCACTCTGCACGTTGATATCGCCACCAAGTGCCTCCGCCTGCATCTTCACGAGGTATAATCCGAGGCCTTTGCCTTCCGTATGATGATGAAACCGTTTGTACAGTTTAAAGATATTGTCGCCGTCACGTGATAAATCAATACCGAGTCCGTTGTCAGATACATGGAGGTGATAGTAACGCGCATCTTCGCCGGATTTGATTTCAATTACCGGTTCACGTTCTTCGGACCGATACTTAATGGCGTTGCTTATCAGGTTGTATAGTATGCTGTGAATCATTGGACGTACGCTGTAGATTACGCGTCCTGATTCAAAATTCCGGCGAATGCTGATTTTTTGGGAAATGATTTCGCGATTGAGTACCGAAAGGATTTCCTGAACTTCAAACGCAACGTCGATCTGCTGGCGAATCTGAAATATGTCATTTCTGATATCGATGATCTTACTCAGGTCTTTGATGATGTTGTCCAGCCGTTGTGTGGAAGTTTCTATGTGCTTGAATATCTCGATGTTGTCAGGCGAGAGTTGTTCAGGCTGAAAAAGTTTGAGCAATCCCATAAGACTTGCTACGGGCCCACGAAGGTTGTGAGAGACCGTATATGAAAACTGACGCAGCTCGTTGTTATGTTTGATGAGCTCGTTATTGGTTTCAGTTAACGCCTCATTTTTTTCAACCAGTTCAAGCGACATGTTCTTGTTCTGCTGATAAAGCAGGTTTCGCTGTTCCTCGATTATCTGGTAAGCATCCTTGAGTTTCCGGCGACTCGTATTCAGTTTGTCCGTCTGGGTAAGAATCTCCTGGTTCTGATGTTCAATCTCACGGTTCTTGTCAGTTAGTTTCTGATTGATCTCATTCAGTTCATCGATAAGATCGTTGGCGCGTCTTTCGTTTTGTTCTGAAATCCATTTCATCGAGAACACGGTTCCTGTCATAAGCAGATACATGAGCCCAAATACGATGGTCGTAAAGGTATATGAAGAAGCATTCAGTGTTGCGCCCCTGTAGGGTACATCAAAGAGATTGTGCAGCGGATCATGCGCAATGAGGACGAACAGAATAAGGAGCGACGTCACCGCCAGCGGTATTTTTTCCTTCAGTGAAAAGAACACTGGTGGAAATACACAACTGGCAAGAATAACGACCCTGAAAGTGAAGTAATCGAGTTCGCCTTCCAGGTGGTAGTACAGAAATTTTGAATAAATAGAGACTGCCATCGTCGTTACCGGAATCAGGAGGGACAGCCAGATACGGCTGATTATGCAGAATCCAAAATAGTTCAGAAGAAGCGCGAATAATGCGAGAAATCCGACCAGGGGAATAATCAGTGTAATGATGCTGTAGCCGTACCATGCGTAGTATAAAATGGCCAGAATTGCAACGGCTACGAAAAGAATAAGCCCGATAACGTTAGACAGGTAGATGCTTCTCCGTTCCGAAGTGCCTCTTCCATATTGAACACCAAGATTGGTCAGCGCGTTTAGGTATCGCATTCTCCTTATCCAAAGTCCAGGTTAACTTACCCAAAAAAGGCAAAATATGCTAAAGTTCCCATGGGGCCAAAACGTGCATTGTTGTCTTTTCAATAAACGGTGGAATTGCTACCTTAGGAAATTGTTCTTTTTGTGAATCAACATGGAAAAGTTTGACCTTATCGTAATCGGCGCCGGTCCGTCGGGTTATGCAGCGGCGATGCGATCGCTGGACTTCAGGAAGAAGACGTTGCTGATTGAAAGAAATGGGGTCGGAGGTGCCGGCGTAACCAATGGCGCTCTTTCTTCAAAAACGTGGTGGGAGTTGTCGCGTTCAACCGCCACCTTTCGTAAGAATCTGAAACGATTCAACATCGAAGTTCCATCTGTCAATTATAAGGAAATCCAGGACGAGGTCATTCGTGCCGTGCAGGAACGAAAAACGATGCTTGAGGAACATATGGAATTGATGCGTCATTCCCACCTGGCGGATTTCCTGCATTTCAAAAAAGGCAAGGCTAAGCTCCTGAGTCAGAACGAAGTCGAAATCGACATGGGCCGCGACAAGGAGGTGGTTTGGGGCGATTACATCATTCTGGCCACCGGCAGCCGACCACGCTACCTGCCGGAGCTGCCGATTGACGAAAAGATCGTGATGACCAGTGAAGGTATTGAATTAATCGAGGACTTTCCTGAAAGCATGGTTATCGTGGGAGCCGGTGTTATCGGATGTGAATACGCGACCATCTTTTCGGGTTTCGGTAAAACAAAGGTCCACCTGATCGACAAAGGTGACCGCATACTGCCCTTCGAAGATGCGGATATTGTCCACGTCATTGAACGCAACATGGAGAATAACGGTGTGCTGATTCACCGGAACTCCAGGTTAACGCGAATGGAAATCCGTAACGGGCGCGTGGAGTATGAATTGGAATACAACGATGGCGGAAAGGAAATCTTTAATGTGGAAAAAGCCCTGGTTTCAGTCGGGCGTATTCCGAATTATGAAGACCTGTGGGATGACAAGGTAGACATCCATATTTCAAAACGCGGCATTGAAGACAACGATACACAAACCAATGTGTCGAATATCTACGCAGTAGGCGACATAACCGCCGATATTAATCTTGTGAATGTTGGTGAACTTGAAGGGAGGTATGCCGTCGAGCGGATTTTTGGTAATCCAAGGCGAAAACTCGTTTACGAAAATATCAGCACTATCATGTTCCTCAGCCCGGAGGTGGCCGGCGTTGGATTGAATGAAACGCAGGCGCGTGAAAAGGGCATCGACTACAAAGTGGTAACGCTTGACTATAGTTGTATACCCCGGGCGATCGCAAAACGGAACACACAAGGATTCATAAAATTGCTTGTGACCAACGATGACGAGATGAAAATCCTCGGACTCAAGATTATCGGCAATCATGCATCGAGTGCGATTCAGGCAGTAGCTGTCCTCATATCCATGGACAAAGGCATTGAAGAACTTGCTGAGTGCGTTCATCCTCATCCTTCGATTACTGAAGGGATACAGGAGTGCGTACGCATGCTATTGGGCAAGTCGCTCTTCAAACCGGAAGTCCTGAAAGGAAAACTAGCCTGTCGTGTCAGTACAAGCGGTGTTTATACCGACATCCGTTTCTGAGCCGGAAGCCGCGTTACGACTTTTGATGACGACTTTGAAGCACCTTCAGCACGTCTGAAAGTGTATAGTCTTTTGCAGCGAGCAGAACCAAATAGTGATACATCAGGTCAGCGGCCTCGCCCAAAAACAGGTCGCGGTTTGAATCCTTGGCCTCAATAATCAACTCTACAGCTTCTTCGCCAACTTTCTGAGCTACCTTGTTGATGCCGCTATCGATCAGCTTGTTTGTATAAGAGCCCGCCACAGGATTTGCTTTGCGGTCAAGAATAAGGTGCTGTAAGGCTTCGAGCGTCCACGCATTGTTATCTTCATTAAAGCAAGTATCTGCACCCGTGTGACAGACAGGACCGGTTGGGTTCACTTTAATCAATAACGTGTCGTTGTCGCAATCGGGTCTTATCTCGACCACATCCAGGAAGTTACCTGAGGTTTCACCTTTGGTCCACAACCGTTTTTTGGTTCTGCTATAGAATGTTACGCGTTTTTCAAGGACCGTTTTTTCAAACGCGTCCTGATTCATGAAGCCGACCATGAGGACTACTTTCGTATTGGCGTCCTGAACAACACAGGGGACGAGTCCGTCGAGTTTTGAAAAATCGATGTTGAGTTGTTGTGTCATAGTCGTACGGGAATTGAGTTCGCGTTTAAGAATGATTTCAGATCGGGAATTGCAATTTCACCAAAATGGAAAATGCTTGCGGCCAGCGCTGCATCCGATTTACCGAGCACAAATGCGTCAATGAAATGACCCATATTGCCTGCGCCTCCCGATGCTATCACCGGAATATCAAGCATGTCGTGAAGTTTTGCAAGCGGATCGATGGCGAAACCGTTCTTTGTTCCGTCATGGTCCATACTCGTGAAGAGAATTTCACCGGCCCCACGGTTCTGACCTTCTTTTGCCCAGCTGAATAATTTTTTATCACTTGGTTTCTTGCCGCCGTGTGTATGCACGATCCACTGGTTGTCAATTTTGCGTGCATCTATGGCCAGCACAATGCATTGTGCGCCAAACGCCCGAGACAATTCATCGATCAACCCGGGATTGCGTACAGCTGAAGAGTTGATACTAACTTTGTCCGCGCCCGCTTCCAGCAATGGTGCAACGTCGGCGACGCTGCTGATTCCGCCACCTACGGTAAAGGGAATGTTGATATGGCGGGCAATGTCACGGACAAGGGAAGAAAATGTTTTCCGACCTTCATCGGTTGCTGAGATGTCCAGGAAAATAAGTTCATCTGCGCCTTGTTGTGCATAAAGCGCACCGAGTTCGACCGGGTCACCGGCATCGCGGATGTTCACAAAATTTACTCCCTTAACCGTTCTTCCGTCTTTGATGTCCAGACAAGGTATAATGCGTTTTGTCAGCATTTGATTTAAGTTAGCGTTGAACGTTCATGCCTGCAAGTTCTTCAGGCGTGACCCTTCCTTCATAAATGGCTTTCCCGACTATAGCGCCGTCGACACCCGTCTCCAAAAGACTTTCCAGATCAGCAAATGAACTCACGCCACCACTCGCCGTCAGCACAATGGATGGGTGGTCTGCCAGGAGGCGTCGATACAACGATACGTTTGGTCCGGAAAGCATTCCGTCGGTGCTGATATCGGTGCACGTCACCTGCATTAGTCCCGCTTTCGCGTAGTCGTCGATGAACTTGTCGATGGTAATTGCAGATTCCTCCGTCCATCCGCCGATGGCTATATATTCGCCCTTGACATCGGCGCTTAGTATGATGTGCCCGGGGGAAAACTTTTTGCTCCAGGTTTTTACAACGTCGGGTTGTTTAACGGCAATGCTGCCAAGGTTTACTTTGGCAACACCCAGCTCCAGCAAACGTTCGATTTCTTCAGCTGTTTTAATGCCACCACCAAAATCGACGATCAGGTTTGTCGCAGATGTAATACCTTTTACAACATCCCAATTGACTACCTTCCCTGCTTTCGCGCCGTCGAGGTCAACAAGGTGCAGGTATTTAAGCCCGGCTTTTTCGAAAGACAACGCCACCGCTACCGGATTTTCGTTATAGACCGTTTTTCTGGCGTAATCTCCCTGTGCCAGCCGTACGCATTTGCCGTCGATGATGTCGATAGCCGGTATTATTTTCATGATTTTAGTTTACCTGTAAGAAACTTTTCAAAACCTTTTCTCCGGCAAGAGCCGACTTTTCAGGGTGAAACTGCACTGCGTAGAAATTCTCTTTATGCAGTGCCGAGGAAAACGGATTGATGTACTCCGTGATCGCGGATGTATGTGCGTTCACAGGTACATAATAGCTGTGAACAAAGTACACGAAGTCATTTTCAAGATCACGGCTAAGCCAGCTATTTGTAAGACCAAGCTGATTCCAGCCCATGTGCGGTACTTTCTTCGACGAGGTTGGAATGAATCGTTTCACATCTTCGTCGAAAATACCGAGGCAGGTCGTGTCATTCTCTTCCGAGTAGCGACACATCAATTGCATTCCGAGGCATATTCCCAGTACGGGCTGTTTAAGTTCAGGAATGAGTTTGTCGAGTTGTTTGTCGCGAAGGAAAGCCATTGTCGTGCTTGCCTCACCAACCCCGGGAAACAAAACCTTGTCCGCGGATTTGATTTCTTCAGCATTATCCGTTACTAAAAAGTCGATTCCAAGTCGTTCAAGCGCAAATGATACGGACTGGACATTACCGGCATTATATTTTATGATCACCAGTTTCATCAGAGTAGCCCTTTCGTTGTCGGTAATTCGTTTCCTTCCCTTTTGATCGCCATGCGTATCGCGCGTGCAAATGCTTTGAAGATCGCTTCAATCTTGTGGTGCTCGTTATTCCCTTCTGCCTTGATGTTGAGGTTGCACCGCGCGGCGTCGGAAAACGATTTGAAAAAATGAAGAAACATTTCCGTGGGCATTTCACCAATCTTCTCACGTTTGAATTCCGCTTCCCATACGAGCCAGGGTCTGCCACCAAAATCAAGCGCTACCTGAGCGAGACAGTCATCCATCGGCAAACAGAATCCGTAACGTCCAATGCCTCGTTTATCGCCCAGCGCTTTCAGGAAAGCGTCGCCCAGCGCCAGGGCGGTGTCTTCAATAGTATGATGTTCGTCAATGTGAAGATCGCCTTTGACTTTGATATCAAGATCAATCTGACCATGCTTTGAAAGTTGGTCGAGCATGTGGTCAAAAAATCCCAACCCGGTCCCGATGGATGATTTGCCATTTCCATCGAGGTCTACCACAACTTCAATATCTGTTTCTTTCGTCGCGCGCCGTACCGTTGCCTTTCTTGCCGGTTGCGCGAGGAGTTCATAGATGTCTTTCCATGACGTCGTGGCCAATGCACAATATTCCTCGAGTCCTTTTTCGTGAATCAGATTAACACGGTTACCGTCGTCCAGGAAGATTCCTTTCGAGCCCAGGTTTTTGGCAAGTTCGATGTCAGTAGGGCGGTCACCGATAACGTAGGAGTTCGCAAGATCATACGCTCCTGAAAAGAACTCCTGTAACATGGCTGTTCCCGGTTTCCGCGTCGGTTTGTTCTCGTGTCCGAATGACTTGTCGATGAATACCTTTTCGAAGACTATCCCTTCTTTTCTGAATGCATCGAGCATTTTGTTTTGCGCGGGCCAGAATGTCTCCTCCGGAAAACTTGCAGTGCCGAGACCATCCTGATTGGTAACGATTACCAACATGTAGTCGCATTCGGCTGCAATTCGTCCAAGCCATGTGAAGACGCCGGGATAATACTCGAGTTTTTCGAGTGAGTCGATTTGCTCGTCAGGGGGTTCAAGAATGAGCGTTCCGTCGCGGTCGATAAATAGTACTTTCTTCATACTTATTCAGCTATATGAAGCCAAAGCTTCGACTAATGACTTGTTCTCCTCCGGCGTTCCAACGGTGATTCGTAAACATTCGTCACATAATACCACTCGTGAACGGTCACGGACGATAATCTTTCTATCCATCAGGTATTGATAAACCTTTTTTGCCTCACGAATCTTAACCAGCAGGAAGTTTGCATCTGAATGGAAGACTTTTTCAACACGTTCCAGGTTTTTCAAATTTTCTGCAAGGACCTCACGTTGCCCAAGAATTTCAGCTACGCACTTGTCTTTATAGAGTTCGTTTTCAAGCGCTTTAAGAACGAGTTCCTGCGTCTGCACATTGATGTTGTACGGGTACTTGATTTTATTCAGCACTGAAATGATATCCGCGGAAGCGTATGCCATACCACAACGCAGTCCGGCAAGACCCCACGCCTTGGAGAACGTTTGCAATACAACCAGGTTTGGAAAATCCTTAAGGCGGCTAATCCATCCGGGGAATGACGCGAAGTCGATGTACGCTTCATCAATGACAACGATGCCATCGAAATTGCGAACTACCTTTTCGATTTTCCCGGTATCAAGGAGCGCCGCTGTTGGATTGTTCGGACTGCACAGGAATATCAGGCGCACCGATGGATCAAGCGCTGAATTCAGCATATCAATATTCAAATCGAAATCCGAAGTCAGTAGTGCGGTCTTTATTGCAACGGCGTTCACGTCAGCGCAAACTGCGTACATCCCGTACGTTGGTTCTGTAATTAGAATTGCATCGCGGTTTGGTTCGCAAAATGCACGAATTAGCAGATCTATCGCTTCATCGCTGCCGTTGCCAAGAAATATCTGTTCCGGACTAACACCTTTTATGGCCGACAATTTTTTCTTGATATCCCACTGCAGCGGATCAGGATAGCGGTTGTACGGGGAAGGGTAGGGGTTCTCGTTCGCATCGAGAAATACTTCCGCCTCGCCTTTAAACTCATCGCGCGCCGACGAATACGGCTTCATCCGGCGGATGTTATCACGGACCAGTCGCGTTATATCAAAATTCTCTTTGCTGCTGGTCATACGCTCTTTTCTGATCCCTGAATTTCCTTTAACCGGACTGATATCGCCTGGCGGTGCCCTTCAAGTTGTTCGGCTTCTGCCATACGCTCTACCGCAGGTCCCAGTTTGCTGAGACCTTCCGCCGTGAGTTGTTGAAACGTGATATGTTTCATGAAACTTTCAAGCGAGACACCTGCATATGCCTTCGCATAGCCGTTGGTAGGCAGGGTGTGATTGGTGCCCGACGCGTAATCACCAATTGCCTCTGGTGAATAATTTCCGAGGAACACAGAGCCGGCGTTCGTAATTCTGCCAGCGATCTCATCTGCGTTGCGGGTGTTGATGATCAGGTGTTCCGGTGCGTATTCATTGACAAATGCGAGCGCAGTGTCAGCATCATTGAATGAAATAATTCTACTGTGTGCTAGGGCCTTTTCTGCGATGCCTTTTCGTGGCAATTGCTTTAGTTGTTTTTCGATTTCCTTTTTTACGTTATCAATCAGTTTCTCATAAAGCATGACAAGAATCACCTGACTGTCTTCGCCATGTTCAGCCTGGGAAAGGAGATCCGCGGCTACGAAGGCAGGGTTCGCTGTTTCGTCAGCCATGACAAGGACTTCCGACGGACCAGCGGGCATGTCAATTGCGACACCTTCTTCAAGAACGAGTTGTTTCGCCTTCGTCACATACTGATTTCCCGGGCCGAATATTTTGTACACCTTTGGAATTGATTCCGTACCATAGGCCATTGCCGCTATTGCCTGTGCTCCGCCCACTTTGAAAATGGCAGTTACACCAACAAGCTCCGCAGCGTAAAGAATTGCTGCGTTGATGCTGCCGTCTTTTGACGGAGGGGTGCAGAGTACGATTTCACGGCATCCTGCAAGCCTGGCGGGGATGCCCAGCATTAATACCGTTGAAAACAAAGGCGCTGTCCCTCCCGGGATATATATTCCCACTTTGTCGATGCCCACACTCTTACGCCAACAGGTAACGCCTTGCATGGTGTCAATCTTTACCGTCTCGCGCCGTTGGGCTGCGTGAAACACTTCAATGTTTTTAGCCGCCGTTTGAATAGCTTCTTTCAATGAAGAGTCCAACGAGTTTTTTGCGGCTTCGATTTCGCGCGAATCAACCCGTAGCTGATCGACACTCACCTTGTCAAACTGGGCGGTTATCTCACGCAGCGCATGGTCTCCCGAATTTCGTACCCGGTTCATGATGTTTCTGACGGAGCTCTCAAGAAAACTCAACTCAAGTTGTGGGCGTTCACAGAGTCCGGCCCATTCCTTAGCATCGGGGTTTTGATAAAGTGTCATGGTGTAGAGATAAACTAGACAATCATTTTTTCAATAGGCACGACGAGGATTCCCTCGGCGCCGCACGACTTCAATAAATCGATCTTTTCCCAGAAGTCATTTTCATCCACAACCGAGTGTAATGAGCTCCAGCCCTCGCGTGCGAGTGGCACAATAGTGGGACTGCGCATGCCGGGAATTACGGAAGTGATTTTCGGGATCGCTTCGTCCGGGCAGTTGAGCAGGATATACTTGTTGTTCTTTGCCTTCTTGACGGCCTCAATCCTGAAAAGGAGTTTGTCGAGAATGGCCTTTCTCGTCTCGTCGAGCTCCGGGTTGGCGATAATTACGGCTTCGGAATGAATCACCGTTTCAACCTCCCTGAGTCCGTTGCTGAGCAACGTACTTCCCGTGCTCACGATATCGCATATCGCGTCCGCGAGGCCAATACCGGGAGCAATTTCGACAGAACCGCTGATCTCATGGATACCTGCTGTGATGCCGTGTTTGTCGAGAAACCCGCGAACGATCACCGGATAGGAGGTGGCTATGTTTTTTCCCTGCAGCCATTGTACGCTGGTGTAGTTTTCCGTCCGGGGAACAGCGATACAGAGCCGGCACTTGGCAAAATCGAGTCGTTTTACGATCTCGTTCTTGCGCTGTTTTTCGATGAAGATGTTCTCACCTACGATTCCCACGTCGGCGACGCGGTCCTCGACGTATTGCGGGATATCGTCATCGCGAAGGAACAACACTTCAACGGGGAAGTTTCGCGCCTGTGTTTTGAGTTGATCTCTGCCATTGCTGAATGAGAGTCCTGTCTCTTTCAGGAGAGCGAGCGATCCCTCCTGGAGTCGTCCCGATTTTTGAATGGCAATGCGAAGCAGCGTATTCATATTTCTTCTTTTTTCTGATAAACCTTCCTGCCGTTAGGCAGGGGCCGAGCTAAAACAAAAAAGGCTCGTCACATGGTGACAAGCCTTTCGGAATTTTTGTATTATAAAACTCACATAGCAGTGCCACCGATGGTGCATCGTCCATGATGGTGGTGGTGTACTGATGTGGTTGAAATAAAGTCCATTTTTCGTAAAGCGCTGCTAAGAAATCAAATTGTTTGCAAAACTCAAAATCTTTTTTTGCCTCGATGGTCGGAAAGTCTTGTCAAGCGAGGTTCGCTTGGTCGCCAGAAAAGGGCCTGCGGGCGGGAAATTGGTGTTTTGTGATCAGTCCGACAACGTTTTCAACCACGCTTTTGTTTTATTTGCGAACAAATCACTTATGGCGCTCCGTCACTTTCTTCCCGCAATCCTGCCACTCTTAATTGTGTTCTCCTGCACCGAAAGCAAGGAGACACGTCTTCAGCGCTATCTTATACAGGGCAATGAAAAGATACGCGAACAGCAGTACGAACAGGCTGAGCGTTTCTTCCGCGAGGCGTTAAAGTTGGACTCGTGTTTTGCCGATGCCTGGAATAACATCGGTACAGTCTTTCATCGCAGAGCCAACCGCGGAGAAGCATTGGCGAACTACAACGCCGCAATTGCGTGCGAGCCGGAGTTTTTGCCTTCGCTTATAAACAGGGCTAATGTATATTATGAGATGGGGCAGTATGATCGCGCCCTCGCCGACTTGCGCACCGTCGAAAAGCACAAGCCTGACACACTGGTCTTGCATCAGTTGCGGGGATTGATCTACTGGCGGCAACGACAAACAGAGAGGGCCCGGAATGAATTCGCGAGAACGATATCAGGCAACGATTCCGATGCTGAAGCATATGTTAATATCGGAACGCTTTATCTGCTTGACAAGACATATGATTCGGCCCGGCAATATCTTGACAGGGCACTCGGCATGTCGGGCGAAAACAGTGATGCCTTTAACGCGATGGCAATGCTCGAGGCGGCCGTTGGAAACCTCGACGCAGCGCGCGGTTGGATGGAAAAGGCAATTGACAAACGACCTGACGATGCATATTACCTGAACAACAAGGGGTATTTGTTGCTTCTGAATGGAGCGTATGAGGATGCGCTGCCATTAATTAATCAAAGCATCGTATTGGACCCGCTGAACGCGTGGGCTTATCGAAACAAAGGATATTACTATTTGAAAACCGGGCAAACCGACGAAGCTATCCGTCTGCTGTCGCGCGCGGTTAAGGATGACCCCTCCGTGGAGAACGGCTACCTTTGGTTGTCCGAGGCATATACAGAAAAAGGTGAAAAAGAGTTGAGTTGCAAGGCACTTGCCCAGGCGGTAGACTGGAAGCAGGTGTCGCGTGAAGATTATGACAGGCGCTGTCCTTGACTTGAAATGTGATACGTTATGTATTCGGCGTTAATTCGGGATCTTTCGGAACGATTAAATATGGCGTTGCCTTCGGCGTTGGCGCACGATCCGATGCGTGCTATCCCGGTGGGAAACGTGGTGCCGAAATTCAGACATGTGCATCCGCCCAGACCCGGGAGTGTACTCATCCTTCTTTACGAAGAAAACGGAACGATCAAATTTCCGCTGACTAAACGCCAGGAATATGCAGGCGCGCATAGCGGTCAGGTGAGTCTGCCCGGTGGCAAAGCTGAACCTGGCGAAGATGCCGTTACCACAGCTCTTCGGGAAGCGCAGGAAGAAATCGGAATAGATATCACAAAGGTTGAGGTGATCGGCAGGTTAAGCGAGTTTCATGTATTGCCCAGCAATTTTGTGGTTACACCCGTTGTGGCGTCAGTATCGTTGTTGCCGGAATTCCGACCGGACCCGCACGAAGTTCACAAAATCATTCACGGTGATTTGCTTGAGTTGATCAAAGAGGATGCGGTGCAGGTTAAGGAAATCATGGCAGCTGGTACCTACCGAATGAATGCGCCGCACTTTGCGATAGAGAATGAGATCGTCTGGGGAGCAACGGCAATGATGATCAACGAATTGCGTGTTGTGGTCCGAGAAATTCTTAAGTACTGAATCTCACGGTTCCTCTTCAAGGTGAACAATTACGCCGCGTTCTGCGAGCGTGTCCGCAAGGTCTGAAATTTCCGCCCGGTTCTCCCACGCATTTTCAGTAAATACAACAAGTTCAAGGTGACGTAGCGATGCGATACCCCTGGGAGCATGAATGATCATGTTCTGCGAGACATCAAGGGTACGCAGTTCGGCAAGGTTAGCGATCCAATCGGGAACAGTGACAAACCGGTTCGCGTTCATCCGGAGGACCTGTAGATTCTTTAACTTCTCGAGAGACACCGGAAGGGCACTTAACCGGTTGTGGTGAATGAACAACTCGCGCAAATTTGAGAGCTCACCGATGCTGTCAGAAATTGAATAAATCCGGTTGGATGCAATATAGAGTATTTCAAGGTTGGACAACCGGCTAATTGGATCTTCAATTTTTTCTATCTCGTTAAAATAGAGATCGAGAAACCGAAGTTGTTTTAAGGTATATACGGCATCCGGAATAAAAGTGAGGCGATTATTGTAGAGACTTAGCTCTTCCAGATCCTGGAGCGCTGATAATGAAGTCGGAAGGTCGGCGATTTCGTTGTACGAAAGCACGAGTTTCCGCAGCCCCTTGAATTCACCAAGCCATTCAGACACCTGTGTGACACGGTTATGCTGTAAGGCAATGTGTTTCAAAGTCGGGTTGGCTTTAATGGTGCGTTCCGAAAGTGTGATCCTGTTCTCGGCGACATTAAGACTGAGAAGTGATCGGTTGCGCGAAACATCCGGAAACGCGGTCATGTTATTGCGCTTCAGGTCGAGTGTATCCAGCGCTTTTAACCCCTTATAATGCCTCGGCAGAGCTCGCGGTGTTTCACTGCGAATAGCCAGATAGTTAATAGTGCTGTTCCTGGCGAGCCTGAGGTGTTTTGTTGCCTTGTTGTTGTAAATCGCCACTGAACGGAGATTGTCCAATTTACCCAGCTTCCGCGGAAGTCCGGCCACATTACTGTTCACAAACTCAAGTTTTTCGAGATTGATGCATTGAAACAGCAAACGTGGAAGACGCTTATTATGAAAGTCGGAAATGCTTAGTCTTTTTACGTCCTCAGGACGAACCTTGCCGTCAAGTAAGTCGTTGATTGAAGTGTAGTCCGGATTTGATTTGTATACATAACGAAAGCCAGTGACTCCGGCCTGATATTTTTCGCGATAAACTGCGCGTACACTGTCAACAACACGTGGTAAAGTGCCTGAGGAGGGGTTCAGCATCGTATTTATAGTCTCCTGCAGATGGTTTAGTTCGACCGAATCAGCTGTGCTTCTGTATATCGGAATGCGTTGTTGACCGGCAGCCGGTATCAAGGTCGAAAGCAGGAAAACAATTGTCAGAAAAAGGCGCATTTTTTGATATAACTAAAGTTTTAGGTGAAGGTAATAAGAATCCATATTGCGGCCTAATCTGAGCGGTGTTTTTCTTCGAATAATTGGGTCCAAAAACACGGTTAATAACGTCAAAAAAACTATTTTTGGCGGTTCTAATAATGCAACATGAGTGAGATAAAACCTAGGGTTCCGGCTGATTATTCAGCCAGTAATATTCAAGTACTGGAAGGCCTTGAAGCAGTGCGGAAGCGGCCCGCCATGTACATCGGTGATGTAGGTGTCAAAGGCCTCCATCACCTCGTTTGGGAGGTAGTAGACAATTCGATTGATGAGGCCCTGGCAGGGTATTGCGATACAATCAAGGTCACCGTTAATGAAGATAACTCGATAACTGTTGTCGATAATGGCCGCGGTATTCCGACTGACATGCACGAAAAGGAAAAGCGGTCGGCTCTCGAAGTTGTAATGACGGTCCTTCACGCCGGAGGTAAGTTCGACAAAAACACCTATAAGGTTTCAGGAGGATTGCACGGTGTCGGTGTTTCCTGTGTGAACGCATTGTCTGAATTACTTCAAGTCACGGTCTATCGCGAAGGCAAAATATTTGAGCAGGAATACCAACGCGGTGTTCCACAGTACGCGGTGCGCGTAATCGGTGAATCCGAAAACAGAGGTACGACAGTGCGATTCCTGCCCGACAAGCAGGTGTTTTCTGTGATTGAGTACAATTACGAAACGATCGCATCACGCCTGCGCGAATTGGCGTTTCTGAATCCCGGAATACGTATCATTCTCACCGACCTGCGGGAAAAGGATGAAAAGGGTGAAGCCAGAACAGACGAGTTCTTCTCGGAGGGTGGTCTGCGCGAGTTCGTTGAGTACATAGACTCGACCCGCGAAAAACTCATCTCCGCACCGATCTACATCGAAAACGAACGTGGTGAGATTCCGATTCAGGTGGCGATGAGTTACAATACGTCGTTTAGTGAAAACCTCGTATCGTATGTAAACAACATCAACACGCACGAAGGCGGAACTCACGTGGCGGGATTCAGACGCGCGCTTACGAGAACGCTTAAGACCTATGCCGACAAGTCCGGTCTCCTTGAGAAGGTGAAGATTGACATCAGCGGTGACGACTTTCGCGAAGGCTTGACGGCCGTGATATCTGTTAAGGTAGCGGAGCCTCAGTTTGAAGGACAAACCAAAACGAAACTTGGTAACTCCGACGCTATGGGCGCGGTGGATACTGCTGTTGGTGAAGTATTGGCCAGTTACCTGGAGGAACATCCGCGCGAAGCAAAATTGATTGTCAGCAAGGTAATCCTTGCCGCACAGGCACGTCACGCTGCGCGGAAAGCACGCGAAATGGTGCAGCGCAAGAACGTCCTTTCAGGAACGGGGCTTCCCGGAAAACTTGCCGACTGTTCCAGCGCGGATCCCAGCATAAGCGAACTCTATCTCGTTGAGGGCGATTCGGCGGGGGGATCGGCCAAGCAGGGCCGCGATCGCAACTTCCAGGCTATACTACCGCTGCGGGGAAAAATCCTCAATGTGGAAAAGGCTCAGGAACACAAGATTTACGAAAACGAAGAAATCAAGAATATCATTACGGCCCTTGGTGTAACCTTCGGAACACCGGATGATCAGAAAGCGCTGAATCTTTCCAGACTCCGGTATCATAAGGTCATTATCATGACCGATGCCGATGTCGATGGAAGCCACATCCGGACGTTGATCCTGACGTTCTTCTTTCGCTACATGAAAGATCTGATCGAAAACGGTTATGTCTACATTGCGCTTCCGCCACTTTACCTCGTCAAGAAGGGAAAGGAAGAACGTTATTGCTGGACTGAGGAGGAACGTGAGGCCATCGTCAAGGAACTTGGTGCCGGCAAGGAGGATTCGGTGAATGTGCAACGGTACAAAGGTCTTGGTGAAATGAATCCCGAGCAGCTTTGGACGACTACCATGGATCCTGCGAAACGTTCTCTGAAACAAGTGAGCATAGAATCAGCGGCTGAGGCGGACCATTTGTTCTCCATGCTGATGGGTGATGAGGTTGCACCACGACGAGAGTTTATTGAAAAGAATGCGAAATACGCGCGAATAGACATCTAAAAAGTGCGGTTAAGACCCGGGCCGTATGGAAGAAACCCTATCGACTACAGACAGGCTGAAGCAGCAAATATTGGAGAGCAACTATGTGAGTCGCGATCTGAGTTGGCTGCAATTCAACTATCGTGTACTCGATCAGGCGCGTGACCCGGAACGCAATGTCTTTGATCGTCTTAAGTTTCTGGCGATTACAGCTTCCAATCTCGATGAGTTTTGCACCATTCGGTTGGGCAGCCTTTATAACTACCTCGACTACGGTAAACTTCGTTTCGACTATAATGGTCTGCGTGAAGAACCTTTTCGGAAGTTGCTTCTGACCGAGATGCGGCGCTTTTGTGCCGATCAAACGAATTGTTACGTGAATGAGCTTAAGCCGTTATTCGTTCAAAACGGCTTTCAGCTTGCAGCTTACGACGATCTCTCCGTTGAAGATACCAAACGTGTTCAGGATTACTTCAACAAGATCATCTTTCCGATGCTCACGCCGATGGTCTTCGACAGCTATCACACCTTTCCGACGTTGATGAACAACAGGCTTCTGCTTGGTGTGGTGACGAAAAATCCGAATGAAGGCGTGAACCAGCAAAAGGTTTCGTTTATTCAGATTCCGCAGAACCTCCCACGCTTTTATGAGATTGGGTCGGATGATCTGATGCAGTTTGTTCCGCTGGAGGAAATCATTCGCAATAACGTGTTCAATCTCTTCAGGAATGTTGAGATACTCAGTACGAACCTCTTTCGTATCAACCGCAACGGTGACTTCACCCTCGAAGAAAGTGAAGACATTGAATCCAATTTTTTAGAGGATCTGAAGCGAAAACTGAAGACGCGTCGTACCGGCAGGGTGGTGCGCCTGGAAGTTGAAGAGAATCCGGATCCCTGGATGATGAGACTGCTCAAGATTCAGTGGGATCTCGATGATTACAACATCTTCTATGTTGAGAAGAACAGTCTGATGGATTATTCGGGATTCAATCAGTTGCTCGCGAACAAGGAATTCAAAAGTAAACGTACGTCGCCGCGCGAACCAATACCGCCGTTGAATTTTCCGGAAGTCGGAACGCGTGATTTATTCGAAGTACTGAAGGAACGTGATATCCTGCTTCACCACCCATACAACTCCATGGAGCCGGTGCTCGAGCTGCTTGAAAAAGCAGCCGATGATCCCTATGTGCTTTCCATAAAAATCACGATCTACCGCGTTGCTCGCGATTCGCGGGTAACGGCTGCGTTGCTCAAAGCTGCCGAGAACGGGAAACACGTTTCTGTGTTGTTCGAGGTAAAGGCGCGCTTCGATGAAGAAAACAACCTTCGCGAAGCACAACGCCTCCAAAAAGCAGGGTGTTTTGTGATTTATGGCGTAAGCAGTCTTAAGACACATACAAAGCTTTTGCTGATCGTCCGTAAGGAGGGTGATGATAAGGTTTACAGATACGTTCATCTTTCCAGTGGTAATTACAATGAGTCCACGTCACGGCTGTATGTCGACATAGGATTGTTGACGACGCGGGAGGTCTACGCACATGATGTTTCGGAGTTTTTTAATGTTATCACCGGCCATTCACAACCGCTTTCGTACCGGAATCTGATAACGTCTCCGCGCGATATGCGTATTCAGCTTTGTAATCTGGTACGCAAGGAAGGCGAAAATGCAAAGAATGGAATACCGTCCGGAATTGTGATTAAGCTGAACTCGCTCCAGGACAAAGAATTCATTGACGAACTCTATGCAGCATCGCAGGCTGGTGTTTCAATTAAGCTTATAGTCCGCGGTATGTGTTGCCTCCGGCCGGGACGAGCCGGTGTGAGTGATAATATTCAGGTGATTTCAATCGTAGGAGAGTACCTCGAACATTCACGGATTTACTATTTCCACAACGGCGGTAATCCAAAGGTGTACATTGGCAGTGCCGATGCCATGGTGCGAAGTTTTGACCGGCGTATCGAGTCGTTATTCCTTTTGGAAGAGGATATCCTGAAACGGCAGGCCATCAATAACCTTCGTTACAACCTGCGCGATAATGTCAACGCTTACCGCATGAACGAAGACGGAACCTATGAGCGCCTTCAGGCAAACGGAGAACCTCCGTTCAATATCCATAAGGAATTCTATAACGTCACGCGTGAGGACGTAATGCAGGCGAAATTGTTTTGACCTGCGCGCAATTGTATCCTACCAATACGAAGGACATTCAATACCCTTGTGAAGTTTCGGGATCTTAATCCGGTAGTTGATCATTATCTCATGGCTTCCGTTCGAATACAAACGGATATCGGAAGTAGTGATATCATAGGCATAGCCGACATGGAAGTTGTCGTTGATCTTTAATTCAAACAATCCGATGAATGAATCCCCAAGACGGTACGATCCGCCAAGGCTGACCACGTCATACAAAATGAACATCGTATTGAAGTCGAAGCTCAACGGGGCATTTTCCTGGATACGAATCAAAGTGGATGGCGCAACCTTGACGTGTTCCGAAAGTTTACGCGTCGTTCCCGCCATAAGGTAGTAGTACCGTTGCTGGCGACCCGACGGTTTTAACAACTCGGCAAACTCGGAATCGATAATGTCAATAGTCCGGTTGTTAACGATGTAGGGTACGGAGAATCCGGCGTACAAATCGCGGCTTCGAAAGAAAATTCCTGCACCGAAGTTGGGGTTGAACTTGGTTATGGCACCGATCTCAGCGCCGTCACGCGGATCAGTCTTGAAAAAATCACTCTTCAACGTGTTAAATCCACCCTGTATTCCCATGGAAAGAATCGCAGGATTTTTCATGTTCGTAAGCGGAATCTTGTACGCGTACATCAAATAGAGACTGTTGTCCGAATGCACGCCAATCTCATCCTTGCCAAAAAGTATTCCCAGCCCGACGCGTGCCTTGCGGAATCCGGAATGCAGACTCGCAGTAAGTGTCCTGGGTGCCCCTTCGAAGTTGACCCATTGATTGCGATAGATCGCCGTCGCACTAAGCTGCACGTGGGTTCCGGCGTAGGCGGGATTGACCACAAGCGGGTCGAACATATACAGCGACTGTATAGGACGCTGCTGCGCGAACGCCGTCCAGGCAACCAGGTAAAAAATGACTGTAAAAATTATCCGCATTTGATGTTCTTTAGCACACTTTCTTTTCAGCGAAACATCCTTCCCCGTTAAGGGAAGGACGTAAACGCCTTATTATCTCACAAGTTCTAAGTATCCGGTTCTTGGTTTCGATCCGTCACGTTTGTCAATGATGTAGAAATACGTTCCTACAGGTAATACATTACCTGTCATGTACAACCCACGTTTACCAATTCCGTCGAAGACAACTTCTGCGTTGTCATACCCGTCGGCCTCGTAAACGAGTACGCCGGAGCGGTTGAATATCTTCACGTTGTTCAACGGGAATCGCGAAATACAATCGATGATCCACTTGTCGTTTCTGCCATCATTGTTTTGAGTCACGAGGTTGTAGTTCCGGATATCCGTCGGCACTTCAGCACGACCCGTTTGTACGCACCCTTTGTTTGTCAACACCTCAACCTGGTAGAAGCCGGGGAAAAGGCCGGTTATGTAATTTCCTGTCCCCGCATCGAGGCCGGTTTTTTCTTCAATCCACAGAATGGCGTCTGAAGTCACGTCAGCAGGATCAAGAGTCAGTGCAATGGTACCATTCCCTTTTCCACCACCGAGGTCTGAAGGCACGTCCTCACAGTAAGACGCCGTAGTTTCAAAAATAAGCTGCGGGATTACTGTGATGTCCTTAACCGTTGTAACAACCGGAAGTGAAATACAACCTGTCTCGCGATTTTGTGCATAGACGGTATAGTCATTAGCACCGAGGTCGCGATAGTTTGCATCGGCCATGTCAGCACTGAGGAGGTCTGCCTCTGTCTTTGTTCCCGTGACGTTTCCGTCAAACCAGAAGAAGTTGTGTGTATACGTCACGTTGTTGACATGAGCAGTCACCCAACCGTCGTCGATATCGCATCGGCTGTCATCCTGAACCGTGTATGCAGTTGGCGATTCGCCAGGCATACGCGAATCCGGAATTTGAGCTGTCATTACCGCCTCGCACATCGTCAGGCGATTGACTACGCGAACAGTAAACGTCAGATCTGTGTTACCGTTTTCCGCGCCGACGCCGATCAGTCGGTCATTCGTACCAACCGGTGAGCCCGTTGCTTGTGAGCCTGTGTGCCAGAAGAAGTCGTAACCACTTGCAGGCTTTCCGCCATCGGCAACGGCAAGCAATTGTCCGTTCGGCTGAGCAGCATAACAACTGATCAACGGATTCTCCACCACGATGTCCAGCGCAGGGTCCTCACGCTGATTGGGAATTTCGATCTGCTCGACAACGAAACAACCCGTATTCTCATCCGTGATCTTAACGGTGTAGATGTCAGCAGCATCGAGTCCGTTGGCCGACCATGTACGATAGGTCAGTTGATCAAAGCCCGCCGCAGGAGGCATATCATTATCGAAGTCCGTACCAACCTGGTCTTTCGGACCGAGTATGTAATCGGCCGAGAAATTGGGAGCGAACCGGTAGTAGTCTGCGCGTGACGGGTCCGTTGTATTCAACAGGTTGAACCCGACTTCACGAACTTCAAGAAGTCCGTTTGGCTCAAAACAGTTGGTCCTCGGTGCAGTAGACAGCAACAACCTCGGATAATAGAGCTGCTGGGCATCCTCGATGATGAAGTATGTTTCTGCGCGGCAGTTTGTCGCAGTATTGTGTACCCGCACAGAATAAATTCCGTTTGCCACGTTGTCGAGAAGACTTCCGGTGAACTGAACATTGGCATCGTCAAGCAATTCGTTTCCATCCTGGGCGCTGAGCCCGCTATACCAGCTGAATACGTATGGAGCGCCGGTATTTCCACCATCAGCACTCGCGAGTAGTTGTGCGGTACCTTCGTCAGGACGGCAACTGATCTGCGGCAGCGATTGCGCGATAACCGGAATTGGGTAAATTCCAACAGGCTCTTCAACAACCACTTCGTTGGGCCCTGACGGACAGTTCCGGTCTTCGAACGTGTCAAGCACCGTTACGAAATATCTGCCCGGGCCTATATTCAGAATCTCTTCTTCGGTTTGTCCACCGATAGGAGTATTGATTGACGCAGTCGTGTAAGCTGTGTACCATGTATAGGTGAATCGCGGATCATCACCTGGTATTTCGGCATTTTGATCGTTACCAATGTAGATTCTTGTAACAAGAGCGGAACCCGAGTCATTACAATCAATCGGTGACGTTGGCAATACTTCAATGATATTCGGGTAGCTGGCGCGTTCGTTCAATTCCACATTTATAGCCTGAGTGATTTGGCAACCAGTATTGTCATTTATCAGTTGAAGTGTATACAAGCCTTCAGGCGCACTTGTGAATCCGTTCTGAACACCACTCGAGAAAGGAAGTGTCGAAGCGGGAAGTGTACCGCCGTAAGTCCAGTTGAAGGTGTAGTTGTATGGCAGACCATCAGGGTCCGCTGCGGTCGCGATAATGCTTCCGTTCGGCATGAGGTCGTTACAGCTTGTGTTTTGCGCTAACGCGAACGACACCGTTGGATTTATGTGCTGGTCCTGAATAATGACCATCACTGGTGGTGATGAACATCCACGTCCACGTGCAGGCGTAAGATCAGCATTGACCGCGTCGGTCCGTCTCGTTGCTGAAACAAAGTAGACGAGACTATTTTCTCCAATGGTCGGGAAGCTTACGTTGTCAAGCGTAGCAACGCCCTGCTGTGAATTGATGACGTTGTTGCCAAGCGTACCTTCCGCCCAGGTGAAGTCGAAATTATTGAAGTTTGGATCAACATCGCCATCCACGCGGATGCTTTGTACGAAGGCGCTTCCATCCGGGAGACAGATCAGTTTCGGAGTCGTACCCGCTTCAGCAATAATTACAGGGATGGTAGTCTTTATGATGCTTGTCTGCGCGTCAACTGTACAGCCTGTCACAGGGTTGAAAATTCCGACGTGATAGTTGTCATCACGCAGACCCGACTGCTGGTCACCCGTACCCGGACCTGATGGCTTGGGATTTTGTGTAAGCACAAGCGATGTATTGGTCGGATCCTCAGCGGTCCAGGTGTATTCGTAAGTCGCGCCCGAACCAATACCGGTTTCCGTAATCGTAATTACTGCGCTACCCTCAAAGAAGTTCTCGTCGTCAGCACATGCGGTATTTGCAAATGGTTCGATCGTTACGTTCGGGTAGTTTATCTGATCAAGAATATCCACGCGGAGCGGAGCCGACGAACATCCAAACCCGTGACCGCCATCTGAACTCGGGTCCGCAGTTCTCGTCGCCGTAACGAAGTAGGTACCGGCAGCGATATCAGGATATGCGTTCACATCGAGGAGGACATTGTTGCTCTGCGCGATCTGCACGCCGTCACGTGTCCACGTGTACGTGAAGTCGCCAAGAGGGGCAGGTTGCCTTCCGATGTTCGGGTCGGCATACATTACCTCAACAAGCGTCACCTCAATTGAGCCACTGTTCAGACAGAGTTCCTGTGGCAGAGCTGTCGCATCTGTAATGAACACCGGTGTCTCGTTCTTGTTGATGGTCGTGGACGATGTCACCTCACAACCTGTTTGCATGTTTCTTACCGTCAGGTTATAGATACCGTCGGTAAGACCTGTAGGATTATCGTTGTCATTGTCTCCGCCGTCGCCATCACCGTCGTTCGCGTTCGGGAATGGCATAGGCACGTTACCCGTTGTCCAGTCATACGCATATGTAAACGGACCTGGTACCGCGACAGCGTCTGCTGTGATTCGTACCACGATGCTTCCTTCTGCATTGGCAGGATCCGGATCACACGACGTATCCGTAAATGCGGTGAGAGCAACAGTAGGGTTAACGTGCTGATCGAATACATCGACCCGATACGGCGGTGTTTCACAACCTGCACCCGGTGCAACGGGTTTGCGCGTAGCGATTACGTAGTAGGTACCGGCTTCCATTCCGGGGAATTC
Source organism: Bacteroidota bacterium (assembly GCA_023428695.1). Lineage (GTDB taxonomy): Bacteria > Bacteroidota > Bacteroidia > Cytophagales > Cyclobacteriaceae > Ohtaekwangia. The sequence goes on along the minus strand of JAEYWY010000030.1, from coordinate 151,705 downwards.
GCCAGGGTTGGTGCCGGTTACAAGCGCTTCAGTGATAATGTCGGCAGCGGTACCGTCCTGCAACGGTGCGCCAGCGTCGAATGATCCCGGTGTTCCGGCAGGTGCTTTAAACCAGCGGAAATCGAAGTCGTTCGTGAGTGCTGCTCCGTAGGTAATATTGGGCTCGCTGGTTATTGACCTTGTCAACACAATTTCAGTAACCGTGATACCACCATCTGCATCGCATATCAATTGATGCTCCACAGTATTTTGTGTGATATTGAAAGCAAACTGACTTGCCTGCACAGTGGCAACGGTTTCGTTTATACACTGGTTAACTTCATTAGTCACCGATACCGGGTAGGCAATACCGCCATTGTCCGTCAGGTCTGCATATGTTACGGCAACTGCACCATTTTGCGCGTTGCGGATATCCGTCGTGTTGAACACGTAGGTATACGTTGCATTTTGAACGGCAGGATCCGACGATGTCGTTGATGCAAGTAATGTGATGGCACCTTCGCCAATCGTCGGGAGGCATGATGTGTTCGGTCTTGTTGTTATCTGCGGCTGCGGCAGTACGTGTGTATCATTTACAACTGCCATGACAACCGGCGTCGGACAACCAGCGCCGGGTCCGGTTGTTTTGATTCCTCTTACATAGTAAATCTGGTTTCCATGTCCAAGACCAGTAGTCGCACCCGACTTCCAGCCTGGCTTGGCAGCGTTGTAGAAATTGTCCGGATCAGGACCGTGGAGCGTCGTTGAAAGATCTGCATTGTCGTACCATGTGAATTCATACTCGGCGACATTGCCCGGTGCAACTGACGTAACCGTGATTGCACCATTGGATGCAGGAACACAGTAGCTATCGGGTGTCACGACAGCCTGCAGATCTTGCGGAACCTGCGGCTGATCAGGTATGGTAACCATCGTATTCGATTCACAACCCGTGTTTACATCGCTAACGGTGATGGTATAGGTGTCGGGACCAAAGCCGGGTATCGGGGCCGTCGGCACGTTTGCTGCAATTGGCATCGGTGCGACAAATCCGGAAGGCAGTGGCGTGATTCCACTGATCTGATACGCCGGAACAGTCACATCGTTGCTTAGTTTCGTTGCTACCAGACTAATCGATCCATCACCTGAATCGTCAGGGTCACACGACGTGTTGGGATTGATCTGATCCAGTGAGAGTATCGGACCAAATGCGCGTTGATTCAGCGTTCTGCCAAAGCCAAGGGGACAGAACTTGTTGTTTGCTGAGTAGTCTGTCACCTGGATGAAGTAATCCCCGGCTTCGAGTGCGTCAAGCGTAAGCGACATCGTTGAACAATCAGGGTCGGCGGCATCGATGAGCCCGTCACCATCATCGTCGATACCGTTGTCGCATATTTCTCCCTTAAGTACCGGCGGTGCAAACGAATTACCTGGCGTAATCGTGACACCATAGTCACCCGTTCCAACAATCTGGACCTCAATAGCTCCATCATATGGATCGACGCAACGGGTAACGTCCGTTTTGTTGATCGTTACCGTTGGTGCACCCTGGAATGGCACGTTGTCGATGAGGTATGTTCCGCAACCAGCATCGTCGATCACAACCAACGTGTAGACACCTGAAGGCTGATTTACGAGGTCTTCATCTGTCGATATTGGCGTGGCACCACCGAAGTCGGGAGGATTTCGATTTCCAATGAAGTCTATGTCAGTGTTGATCGGTGTCGTGTTATACCATGCAAAAATGTATGCGGGAGTTCCACCGGCCACGTCAACTGTTATTCCACCCGTTGGATCAGACCCCGCCGGTGTACAGAATCCGGCGAGCGCCTTGCCGGTTACAGTAATGGTTGCGTTAACTGTCGCATCAATTATCTCTGCCGTCACAGGCTGCGAGTCGCAATGCGTATTCAAATCACGGACAAGCGCGGTGATATAGCCGGGGGCGAGATCGGTGACCGCAGGAGGTACAATTCCTGAAGTGCTGGCGTATGTTTCTGTCGATGCCTTAATCACTGAAGGATCTGTCGGATAAACTGCGCCAGTTTCCGTCCGTACATAGAATACTGTGAAACTCTCCGGTGAACTGATGTTTGACAACACAGCGGTCGCTGTTCCATTTGGCATGCTACAATTGTTCACCGGTCCGATACCATCGAGTGCTACCACCGGGTTAGTAATCTGGTTTGGCAGGAATACGGTCTCAGTGGTCGTACATGCTGTTACTGTATTGAAAGCACGGATAGTAAAATCACCACTTCTCAATTGCTCAATTATTCCTTCTGACGTTTCAGTTACGAGACTTCCGCCCGTACCAATTCCCTGGAACCAATCCATCTGGAATCCGGCAGGACCGCCAGCGACGGTGGCCGTAAGTTCGCCATTCGGGAAGTTGACGTCATCGCATGAAGTCTGGGGAGTAATTAATGTGGTGATGTCAGGGAAGACCTGTGCGTCTACTACTGACGTTGTGACGATATCGGATACGCAGTTACGCGCGATATGTTTGATTTGCAGCGAGTATGATCCTGCACCGAGTTCGGTAAGCGCCGGGAGATTTGCACCCTCGGCAGGCGCGCCCGGACCTGTCCAAATAAATGTATACCCATTGTAGGGACTGGCAACGGGGTTGCCCTCGTAAGAGAAACCATTGAAGTCCACTCTTCCCGCAGGCGTATTCGGTGTGCCGTCAGGGAAAGCCGGACAGTTCGGGTTGTTCGTCGGTGTAAGCGGCGCTACCACAGGAAGTGAACTTTCGTCCGGCACAAGTACTATTTCCGTGCTTGCGCAAAACGTTGTCATGTTTTTCGCTTCAACTGTGAAGAAGGCGGATGCACTTCCCTGCAATCCGGCGATATCCAGATCATTAACGTTGTCATTGAGTTCGGATCCTGCCGTCCCCACAACGCTACCGCTATACCAGCGAAATTCGTATGTGCCGACAGGAGCAATGGTTGTTACCGAGGCACTTCCATCAGGAGTTCCCCCGGGGCAATTCCTGCTACCTGAAATTGAGGTAGTGATATCCGGATACACGATGCCATCAGCAACTTCGATCGCGACGAAGTCGGAAGTACATCCTTCATCGATCATCGTAACGGTTGCCGAGTAGAATAATCCTCCTTCCAATCCGGTAAGGTCAGCATTGTTTGTTGCCGGGTTATGCGGAGTGGCCGTACCTGATCCGTCAAACCACGCGTAGGAAATGTTAGTCGCATTTGCGTAAGGGGCACCTTTATACGTGATGGATGTTACGTGTGCTGCACCATTGAAGTTTTCACAGTTCACATTCGGATCCTGAGACAGCGTGATCACAGGCAATGCGCTTAAGTCAGGCACCTGTACTGTAGACGTGCTTACGCAATTCGTGGCGAGGTTTGTCACTTCGACTGTAAAGAAGGCATTAGCTGAGCCTTGTAAAGTCGATGGTGTAAAATATTGAGTGGCGATCGGCGTTCCGGCCGCAGTCGGTCCTGTATACCATTCAAAACTGTAATTCGCGAGAACGCCTGCCACCGGATTGCCATCGACAGTCTCTACTGTTGCGCTTCCGTTTCCGGGTTTGAACGGCGCACAGTTTGTCGAGCCGTTTCCAATCGCCTCGATTAGCGGAAGGACTACTGTATTGGTAACTATGGCTGAGCTAATCGGAGAGACACAACCCGTCGGTTTATGAACAACGGAAAGCGAGTACGTTCCAGCCTCAATATTTGGCCAGCTGTTTAGCCCATCGCCGCTGCGTGGACCAAGTGCCGCATTGTCCCAGTTGAATGTATAATCAGTAAGCGCGCCCACCTGATTGGTAATTGTTGCGGCAACGCTTCCCGAAAACTGCACACCGTTATCTTCGGCACAGTTTGCATTAGACGCCGGCACGAGGGACAACGCAGGCAATACCCGGTTATCGGGGACGTGAATAGTCAGGAAGCTGGAACAACCCTTGTCATTCATCACAGCCACAGTGTAGTTCGCAAGTGTCGGATCATTTGATCCCTGCAGCGCTGTTAACAGACCCAGATTGTTTGTACCCGGTGCTTCATTGCCGGTAGTTGCTGCGTTACCTGTGTACCATTGGAATGCGTATGGCGCAAGCACTCCCGATGCCGGAACGGCGACACCATCCACTGTTGCTACCTGCGCAACACCATCCGGTGTGGGCGGGGTGGTACAAATCGTTGAACCAGTCACTCCGGGTGTAAGGACAGGGTAAGCAAGTACATCCTGAACCTGTGTCACAACCGGCACTGAACGACATTTCAGAGTGGACTCTTCCACCAAAAGGGTGTATTGCCCGCCTGAAAGTTCAATTAGCGTCTGAAGTGTGGTAGCGTTGGGGATTCGTTGCGCCTCGTCGACCACCGATCCGTTGTACCAGTTGAACGTATAGTTCGTAAAGTCCGCAACGGGTGCTCCGCCAAATGTAACGGAGGAAATGACCTGTCCTGAGAACGGCAGGTTTGCGTCGTTGGGACAGATATCGTTATCCAGCGGGTCAAGGCTTACAACCGGAATATTGATAATTTCTTCTGCTGTGTTATATGCGGTTGCTGAACAGCCCGTAACCTTATGTACCACTTCAACAGTGTACGCCAGGCCACCGCCTTTTACGCCACCCTGAACATCTTCGAGCATTGAGTTGTCAATCTCAGCATTGTTTTTGTCCCGAAGTTTCGTGATCGTGTTTTGTCCTTCGTACCAGAAGTAGTGATACTGATTCGGGTCGGCTGCAGGAGCACCGTTTTCAAGTGCAATACCCTGAAGTGCCGCGTTTCCAAGGTCCGGATCGCATGAAGTTTGTGGCTTAACACGTTGAACTTCCGCAGTTGGAAGTGTAAAACCTTCACCAACGGTAACAGGAGGGATCGGATCCACCGACGTACAGTTCGTGGTCAGGTCTGTAATAACAACCTCATAAGAACCAACCGGAAGATTCCAAGCGGACGGACCCTCCGTTGGTTGATTCGGAATCAGGCTCTGACGGGTGCCATCGGCGAAGTTATACCATGTGAAGCGGTATTTTGCGGCCGTTGTATCGGCATCATGAATGTCGTTGCCTAGTTCATCGGTAATGATCGCCCGCGCCGTCACCTTACCACTTTCAGGGTTAAGACAGCTCATAACATCGCGCACGTGGAGTGCGATACCGCGCGGGTAAATCGGCGCCGTGAGCGGTTGGAACTGCGACGACGAACACGTTCCACGAGACACGGTGACTTGATACAGTACATCACCTTTAAGTCCTGACAGAGATGTTACACCATTCGCAATTACCTCGTTGGAGTTCGCATCACGCCAGGTGATCGTAACGCCGGTCAGGTCTGCGCCAGCGAAGTCAAGTGCAAGCGCCCCGTTTAGCGGTGAACATTGAGTCTGATCGGATATCTTATTGAGTGTGTACGGAATCGTCAATACGTTGTCGACAACCGTTACATCTACCGGGGCACTGCTACAACCAATAGTCTTGTGTGTTGCAATAACAGAATATGTACCGGCTGCCAGTCCCTGCAAATTGTAATTTGTATCTCCGGGACGAATCGTGTTCGGTCCAACTGCAGGTCCGTCATACCACTGGAAGTTGTATTGACTCCAGTCAGCGACTACCGTCGTTCCTTTTAATATCCGATCAACCTTTACTTCACCGTTCATATCTGTAGGGGCACAGACGGTGTTGTCGAGTACTTTCACAGCTTCAATCGTGAATGGAGTAGGGATGATGCGGATCGGTAGAATGTTGTTTTGCAGATCGCAATCCGTTTCACTTTGACCGGATGCCGGCACCGGGAAGCCGGTGTTATTGAGTACCACATAAAGATCAAACTCATTACCCGGGCCGTTGAACGTTATTGGTGCCGTAAGCAACTTGACGCCCACACCAAGAGAGAGATTCAGCGTTGCCGTGTGGAGCAACGTACTCGAGCCGGGCCCCAGAGTAGGGTCACCGTTATAAAAACTCACCGGTACCGACGCACTGATTGGCAATAATCCGCTGTTGATGACATTGAACTGCACACCGACCTCGGTGTTACCACAAATGGGCGGAGTTACGATAATCGAAGGCTGCAACTCGCCGTCACCGTTTGTGTCGACTCCCGGTTGCGCCGGGTCATCTCCATAATAAGTAAGGTCAGGGCTCGGATAAACGGGACACCCGTTCGCACTGATATACGGCAACTGGTTAAGGAATGTATTAAGCGGACGCTGTGGACCACTCAGTCCGTTGGAAGTACATGTTTCGTCACTGAAGATCGTTGTCTGATCGTATTGCGGGAATGGCAGGGTGAGGTTGTCATTGATGTTGATGACAAAGTACCCCGGTTGATTCCATACTTTTCGTGTTGGCAACCACGCATTCGTCGATGAATAGAATAGACGGACTTCGCCCAATGCCTGTTGCTGGATCGGGTCCATGATGTCGAACGAATTGTTCCGGTTACAGGCAACGCATATGTCTGTTGCGCCATCACCGTTCACGTCGGCAATCACCGGGCCTTCGGTGTATGTGTGCGACTGGCACGTAGCCGACCAAAGTTTCGTAGATAGTGTTGCGGCATCAACGACGGCAAGTTCCTGGGAATCGCGGTAAACCAGTTCAAACTGTCCGTCGTTGTTAAAGTCGTATAAGGTCACCGTTAATACACCTGAACGCGAATCGTTAATTGTTCTCACGTTGACGTATGTGCTGTATGTTCCTGGAACGGTGTTGATATCCGGATGAAAGGAGTCGCCAATAGTCTCAACCCGGAAGAGCTGGTTTCCGGCAACGAAGAACATGTCGAGCAAGTGATCGTTATCCGAATCAATGAGGTTAACGCGACCTGTTCCCCAGGGCCATCCGTTGGGATACACCGGATCGGGAGGAAGGAAGTATGATACTTTATTCTTCGCAACGTTCCAGTAAAAGATCGCTGTCTTCCCGGTAGTTGATCCAAGGGCACCGGAGATAACTACATCTACGTTGCCGTCGTTGTCGATGTCGGCGACGCTACACATGCTGTGCGTGTCTTCACCATACTCTACGGGGTCCGTTGCAAGTTTTATATAGCCCTGAATGGCAGGATCGATGTCGTTCATATCGCGCACCAGCGTGAGGTTGGCAGGGCTGGCAGGATTGCGATTTGATAAGTTCGGAATGCTATAAATCTTCGTTCCGCAGACGAGTTCCATTTTTCCGCCGTCACCTTTCACTACGTCGACGGCGACAGGTCCGGAAGTTATGTCAAGGTCCCAGTCTCCATTTCCGGTAGCGAGCAGTGCACCGGTCTCTGCAGCGTAAATGCGGTCGCGTATATACAGTTCCGCCTTTCCATCGCCATCCATATCGGCGATACCGAATACGCCGGGTCTGTCGGGACCGATGGCCACTGCGTCATAAAGTGGTACGAGGCCACCTGCCTGATATCGCAACGCGAGAAGGAAGAAACATGTAGGTGGTGAACTCGGGTTTCCTGCGCGGTTGCTGACAATTGCAAATAACTCTGCAGGGCCGGTCTTATCGATGTTTGCGATCAGGTTTTCATGTTCGAAGAGCAGGTTTTTCGGTTTACAATCTCCGGAACCGTCAAAGATTTTTGCGCCTTGTCCCGTTGTCTTAAAATCGGCCTTGATGTCTCCCGGGTCGTAGGTAACCCCTCCAACCGTATGGGTAGCTGTTGAAACTACCCGGATCTCCTGATTCCATTTGGATGTAATAACTGTTTCAGGAAGGCCATCGCCATCAAGGTCACCAACGCTTACTTTGGACTGGGTATCGGCTGTGTTCTGTCCCGACACTGCGGGCGGCGCCATTCCGGCAAAAGGATTGCCGCTGGGGGCAATGAGGCTACAATCGCCTTCGCCACTTCCAACGAATTCGAGCCCGTAGAACTGGGCGCATTTCAAGTCCGCTTTATCGATCTTGCCATCACCATCATTATCTTCACCGTCGAAGCATCGGCAGCCTTGCTCGACGTTTGCGGGATAGTTACAATACTGATTTGGACAATTGGCCGGGTTACTACAATCTACGGTCTGGCCGAATCCGCTCAGGCTCAGCAACACAAGCACAGCTGCAGTGCAGACGCCACACCAGGTTTTACCCGGTTTAGGTAAGGAGTACTTCATAAAAAAATTCAACTATAGACTAAATCAACTTCGCTCTACCGGAAGACGAGCACACTTCCCGAGACTGGTTGGGCTCCCGGACAGGCGAAGACATAATAGTATGTCCCGCCTGGAACAGGCTTGCCTTCCCAGGTTCCATCCCAGTCGTTCGTGTATCCTTTCTTCTGATAAACTCTCCTGCCTCTGCCGTCAAATATGTTCAACGTGCAGTCGGTATATTGTTCTACGCCGTCGATAACCCACAGATCATTGGCCGAATCTCCGTTAGGTGAAAATGCAACGGGAGGGCTAATGTTGATAAGGGTTCCATCGACAGTGATGGTTATTTCTGCTTCGGAAGAACAACCGCCGAGAAACGCGCCAATGACGCGATACGTGGTTGTCTGCGTTGGTGAAGCTACGGGATCCGGTACGTTGATGGCGCTAAGCGATTCCGCCGGCGACCATTCAAAGGTGTGCGCTCCGGTTGCTGTAAGCTGCGAGGATTGTCCGGATGGAATTACCTGAGGATTGGCAGTTACAGTTATCTCCGGAGTATCTTTCGACGTAATGATTATGGAATTGGGAACAATACATCCACTTACATCAGTTGCATTTACCGTATAGGTACCGGGTTGTGTGACGTTGATAGAAGCACCGGTTGCTCCGTGTTCCCAGCTGAGGTTGCTGAATGTCGGCGTTACCGAAATTGTTGTTGTTTCCCCGGGACAGATGCTTGGCGGGCTGGCTGTCAATACCGGTAACGTGGTGTTGGTAATCGCGACAGGCAGCGTGACGCTGTTCGTACAACCACTTACCCCCTGATAGCTTACCGTAAGTGTAACATTGTATGTGACACCGCCGGTTGTATATGTATTCTGCGGATTTACTTCCGTGGAATTTTTTCCGTCCCCGAATGTCCATGTGTATTGTGCAGGTGCGACAGGATTTGCACCGGTAGCGTCAGCATCCACTGTTGACGTGTTAGTGAATTGGATAGGGACGTTTGCGCAGCGTGGTTCTCCGATAGTGAAGTTCGCCACAGGAACAGTGAGTATTGCAACGCGCACAGGACCCACTTCACGCGCCGGACACCCAAGTGTGGTATTCGTTACACGCACCGAATAGGATCCGTCCGCAAAAGCGTCGAAGGTATTTGTTGCAGAAGGTGCGCTGTAGGGATCGCTGTCTTTTTTCCATTCGTACGTGAATCCGCTCACTGCAGTCGCCGTCAATTTGACGGGAAGAGGCTGACACGAACTGTTAGTCGCACTGTTACTTGTAATCTTGATCTCGTCGACAGCAACGACATCAACTACTTTGGGCGCAGATTCATTACTCTTACAGTTACCCGAAATGATTTGAACGGTATAACTCCCTGCAGCAGCAGCTGAAATATTATTGATGGAGGTTGTCTGTGTTGCTGTCGTTGTTGTCCAACCATTTGGGCCCGACCACTTATAACTCGCACCGGCAGCAGCTGTGGTTGAGAGCGTGAGCGAAGCGCCAGAGCATATTGGTGAATTGACTGTGAGTACCGGGTTCTCCGGAACAGACCCCGCACTGCCAATGACGGTGAATTCCTGCGAGACGATATTCAGACATTCGTTGGCAGGACTGATCGTCGAAGCAGTCACGGTATATGTTCCACCTGTGTTTGCTGAATAAAAAGGATCGGTTCCGGTTGCTACGGTCGTACCATTGAGCTTCCACTGGCAAGTGACGTTCAATGCCGGAATCGTTCGTAATACGACGGGGTTGTTACAGATATAGGCAGGAGATTCATTGAGAATTAGCGGCTTGTGGCAGATCGTATTGCGTAGTACATCGACTGAATAGGAGCCGACCACATGCGTTGCAACCGCGATGTCAGGTTTGCCGTCTCCGTTCAGGTCCCCGCTGATATGATTGCGTCCCGGCCGTGCTGTCGGGATCACGTTCTTCGCGAACGCGGGTGTTGCGTTGCCGTCATTCAGGAAAACGTCTACGAAAGCGCTGAACTGATGGGATACAATAATATCTGCGTCGGCATCGCCATCAATATCACTTACGCTGACTCCCCATGGTCCTTCCTCCGTAGTGAGTGTGACGGGCGAAGCGCTGAATTGAAATGTGCCAGAGGTGCTTTGATTAAAAAGCACGAGCACGCGGTTTGTGTTGGTACTCGCAGTAATAATATCGAGCTTCCCGTCCTTGTTCAGGTCAGCCGTTGTAACGTTGCGGAGTTCGCCAGGCAATGTGACTTTTTGAGGGGCGCCGAACGAGATGGTGTTACCGGATTCATTTTTCAATATATAATGGTCAGGCGATGAGATAGGGTTGACCATAATGTCAGCACGTCCGTCATCATCAAAATCTTCAACGGCCAGGCCATACGTATTGCTTACTCCGGTGACAGCAATTTTTATCGGGGTCGTAAGGAAGGGGTTGGCGCCCAGTGGTCTCGTTGGATCGTTCTGAAAAATGTAGATCGTATTGTTTGTTGTATTCGTTACAATAATCTCGGGACGACCGTCGCCGTTGAGATCGCGAATGTTGGCCTGTGTTGCCACATGGTTCACGTCAAGTGGAAGCGAGAACGGTGCGTTTAGGGTGATCGTTGTAGCGGTGCTCTTGTTCAGCATCACGAAGACGGTGTTTCTGTTGGTTGATCCCCCTTTAGTCATAACAAGATCAGGTTTTCCGTCTCCGTCAACGTCGCCGCATGAAATATGATCAGTCGAGAACCCAACAGAGTGGAGTTCCTTGCCAAATGTGATCAGATCAGGCGTTGCAGGATTGGTTGTGTTCTTCAGTACAAAGATGTCTGACGCCGCGGCGAACTTCGTCGTAACGATATCCGGCAGCCCGTCGCCGTTCAGATCGCAGCTACAGATGTCACGTAGTTCGCTTGGTGATGTGAATGAGATTTGATCCGAAAAGTTTTCAGCGGTGAATCCGTTTCCATAAAATGTTGGCATAAACTTCGCGTTCGACTTTGTCATTCGCCGCGAGGTTGTATTGATTACCTCAATGTTTGAAAGTTTGGCTGAAGCAGGTACTTCGACTTCAATAGAGAATTCAGAACTCGAAATGATCGTGCCATCGACATGACCGAACACCACGCGAAGGTTTGCAGGGTTGTTGCTGAATCCACTGCCGGTGATAACAATCATACCTTTAGGATAGAGATTGCGTGCACTGATGTTAGAGATTGCCGGAACTTGTCCGTGCAATATATAACTCGTCAGCATAAGAAACATCGTCAAAAGTTTTTCAGCTTTCATGCTTCTTCATTGTTTCTTCATCTTCATCTGGTCTTCATCTTAATGATGAACAGTCAGTAACCACGCATCACGGAACATCTTCATTTTTCTAAACTTGTCGCGTTCCGCTCTTGCGGCGTTTATATCACTCGCCTGATGAAGGTAAACGTACCAGACTCCCTTTTCAGTTGAGTGACCGTATTCGGCTTTGAATCCAAGTTTTTTCAGACCATCGGCAAATTGTCTCGCACTTTGGTCTTGGGCGAACACACCGGCTACTACATAATCCGCTGCAGCCAGTTCCTGGCGGTGTGTTCCGCGCTTAGCGAACTCGTGTCGTTCTGCGTTCGGATGTGCATCGCCCTCGTGATGCTCATCCGGATCTGCGGCGTGAAGTCTCAGGCGCGCAAGCCGCTCCAGTTCGTCTTCTTCGTTGTGTTCAGTTATTTCAATTTTCAGAATTTCAAGTGATGAATCGATATGCCCGAAGCGCGGTTTGTGTTTGATCACGATACTGTCTTCCCGAATGGTTGAAGAATATGTTGGATCAGTCTGCACCGGTTCAGGTTCGGGCCGTGTTTGTGTGACGACTGTCTGAGTTTGTTGTTGCTGCTGCTGACGACGACGTTCTTCTTCCTGCTGCGCTGCGAGCTGCGCGCGTCGGCGGGCTTCTTCCTCGCGTTGTCTGCGTATAGCCTCTTCACGTTGCTGGGTCGCGAGCGCCTCCTGTTGTCTTCGTGCTTCTGCCTCACGTTGCAGTCGTTCCTGCTCAGCGCGTTCCTGTTCAGCACGTTGTGCGTCCGCCTGCTGGCGTGTCTGGTTCTCGCGCGCCAGTGCATCCTGACGCGCCTGCTCCTGTTGTTGCTTCCGTGCTTCTTCTTCCGCCTTTCTCTTCGCTGCTTCCTCTTCCTGTCTCTTGCGCGCGAGTTCTTCCTGTTGCTTCTTCCTGTTGATCTCGTCTTGTCTTCGCTTTTCAGCAATCAGCTCGCTGGCAGATTTCCCGGTACTCTTTCTGATCTTTTCTTTCTCGGTGTCGACGAAGCTGTAGTAAGGAACTTCCTTCTTGCGCTGCTTTCCGAGTAGCAGGCCAAGTGTGATCTCGTAAGTCGGGCTGTTGAGTTCGTTATCTCCTGTTGTTTTCAATCCATAACTCGCGCCGATAGCCAGTGTGTTTTTTAGTTTGATACCGCCGAGGGCAGAGATACCGTAATCCTGTTTCAGCGATCCTCCGACCCAGATCACGTGATTCAGGTGCAGAATCCCCGCCACCTCGAACTGTTGTGGCAGGTTCGAGGCCATGCGATAAATGAAGTAGGGTTCGAAGATGTTTTTGTCGTTATTGAAATAGAACCTGTTACTGAGATGAAAGATTAAGGACTGAAAAGGCTTTATCTCGGTGATCGTAAATGCATCGTAGCTGAAGTACGATGGTTCAAAGATCACAGGCAGCGACACGCCCGCGTGGAATGTGTTGAGGTGAAATGAAATACCGGCGTTCCCAAGGATGGAAAGATTGTTGTCAAGCAAATTACCGATCGCCGGATCTTCCAGCGCCATTAGTTTCTCGAGGTCGACTGAATTTGAGGAAATCCCACCGGAGATACCAAACCGGATAGAAGATTGCTGGGCGATGGGAACATTGTAGCCAAACGTGAGCATCAGTCCTGAGTTGTCGAGTAGCCCCTTCTTGTCGTTGGTTGCCGACAATGCCAGGCTGACGCGGCGACTGATCGGCGAATGAAACGTGGCGTTGGCAATCTGAGGTCCGTCTTTTATCGTTGCCCATTGTCTTCGATAGGTGACAATAAGACTTGCCCTGCCGTCAATACCCGCAAACGAGGGATTGATCAGGTAGGGGTTGAGGTAGAACTGCGTAAAATTGGTCTGATCCTGGGCACAAACGTGAAGGGGAATAAGCAGGATCAACCATAAAAAATGTTCACGCTTCATTCGTCAGGTTAAGGCTATACGCTACTAAAAAATTACGCAACAACGATTTTCGTATTATTGCGACAAAGTTTGTTCAAAAATAGCGCTTAATTTACAATATTTTTAAGACCAATTCATAGGTTAACCTACATGATTCCCTTTAACAACCTTGCATATCCAATTGTCATTCGACTTCTCACTCTGCTACTCGTCGTTGGAACAGCAGGTACTTCCTATGGGCAGAAGTTCACTTTGGGTATAAAGGCAAAAGGTTCTCTTACGTGGGCAGGTTTTGGTGACAAAGAGGCGAAAGATACCTTCGGTAGTCGGATGAAGCCGGGTTTTGGCGCCGCAATACTGATCGGGTTTCCCTTAAAAGATAAATACGATCTTATGTTGGAGGGTGGAGTTTCACAGAGTGGCAGAATTCTTACATTCAACGATAACCCGGAGTGGCGGAACAACCTGACCATGCGAACCGTTGACATGGGAATGTTGCTAAGGCGGAATTTTGAGTTTATGCTGAAAAAGGATACGCCCGCGAAGGGATTTGTCGCGCTCGGACCGGAGATCAGCTACTGGATCAACTCCAACGGTTTTATAACGGTTACCGATGGTCCGAAGTACAGATACGACGTCGCGTTTGAGAGTGATGAAGAGGGGGGAAACAGTGGGTATCTCCTAAAGCTTCAGGATGTAAATCGGTGGCTTTTTTCGCTGAACATTGGCGCCGGGTTGAGAGCCCCGCTCAGGAACAACAGGTTCATCACAACAGAAATCAGATTCACTTCAGGTCACACATTCCTCGGCAAAGAAAACAGCGCGTTTATGGAACGCTTCATCTGGGGACCCGGAAGTATGCAGGATACCATGAGGACGAACATGAAAATGGTATCCCTAAGCGTCGCCTATACTATTGACATTGACGTCAAAGAAAAAAGAAAAGGCAAGAGTACAATCAAGAAGAAGCTTAAGCGATAGGAAACTCGATTTTCTTTTGCAGCATCGACTTCTCGTAAAGTTCAAGCATTATACCATCCTTCAGGCCGACCTCCGGAACAAGAATGCGGTTGGCGTGACTCCACTCCATCACTTTGGTGTAAATATCAGTAGCCGGAATAATAACGTCGGCGCGGTCGGGGTTCATCTGGAGCTTATAGATTCTCTCCTCAATGGAATAGGATGATACCATGTCGCGGAGTTCAAGAATCTTTTGCAGCGACAACGTTGTGCCGGGTTTGCGTTGCGCGAGTTCAAAAATCTTGCTGATGTTTCCGCCGGTACCCACCGCAGTGATCCGGCCGTATTCCTTCTTCACGTTTTCCTTGATCCAGTTTTCCATGTCCTGCCACATCAACGGAGAATCGTGACGTTCCAATACGCGTACCGACCCAATCTTGAAGGAGCGCGTCTTGATCTTTTTGCCATGGACATAGATGTTCAGCTCGGTACTACCACCGCCAACATCGATGTGGATATACGTTTGATCAGTAAGGTAGGAGTTGATTGCCTTGTTGATCATTTCGGCTTCGCGATGCCCGTCGATGATGTTTATCGTAATACCAAGTTCCTCCTGAATTTCCCTGGCAAGTGCGGGGCCGTTATCCGATTCGCGCATCGCCGACGTTGCGCAGAACATGTAATCGTCGATCTCATATAACTCAAGCAGAAGCTTGTAGGCCGTCATGAGTTTTTTGAATCGCTCCTTGCTGCGTTCACTGATCCGGCCCGTCGAGAAAACATCATGACCCAGTCGCAGGGGAAAGCGGATGTATTCGAGCTTCTTGAATAAAGGTCTATCCTCCTGAGTTGGCAGAACAGTTGAGACTTGAAAGCGAATCGCGTTGGAACCTATGTCGATGGCAGCAAATTTCAAAATCGATGGCGTTTCCGTGTCAAACATACAAGGAATAACTCTTTTATTGAAGATTTCGATGTTAATTTGGAGTCGTGCGGTGTAAGGTCGCCACAGGCGGTAAACGTTTCGCTGGTGTGGATGATTGCTTTATCACGTCGTGCAAACGCTTGAAGTGTAACAACAGCGCGGCATGATCGGTGTGAATCTCTGTGTGTAAATTTTTTTCTTTGCGGCTAATTGTTTTTCTTTGTTGCGCTTATCCAGAAAGACCGAGGGACTGGGCCCGAAGACGTCTTAGCATCCTATCCCGTCACACCGGGATGTTGTGCTAAATCCCATCCGCTCCGGCGGAAGAAGATAGGCAACCCACCACAGTAGGGGCTCTTCTGGATAAGGAAAACAAACAACGGAAGGGCAAATGGAAATTCACGAAATTCTCAGGGAAAGGATTCTGGTGCTCGATGGTGCCATGGGAACGATGATTCAGCGACACAAGCTGGATGAAAACGATTTTCGTGGTGAGCGTTTCAAGGATCATCCTCACTCACTGAAAGGCAACAACGACCTGTTGTCAATTACAAGACCTGACATCATTGAACAAATCCATCGTGAGTATCTGCTGGCTGGTGCTGATATAATCGAGACGAATACATTCAGTGGTACAACAATCGCCCAGGCGGACTACCACCTGGAAGATGCCGTCTATGACCTCAACTTCGAGTCAGCGAAGATAGCGCGAAAGGTGGCTGATGAAATAACGAAAAAAGATCCATCAAAACCCAGGTTCGTCGCCGGTGCAATGGGCCCCACAAACAAAGTGGCATCGCTGTCGCCTGACGTGAACAACCCCGGTTTTCGCGCCATCACCTTTGATGAACTTGCTGCCGCCTTTAAACAACAGGCTGAAGCGCTCCTTGACGGTGGCGTCGACATCCTTCTGCTCGAAACAATCACTGACACCCTTAATACAAAGGCTGCACTGTTCGCAATTCAGGAGATTTTCGAAGAACGCGGAAGAACGTGGCCGGTAATGATAAGCGGTACGATCACCGATGCCAGTGGCCGGACTCTTTCCGGTCAGACAACGGAGGCCTTCCTTGTTTCCGTAAGTCATGTGCCGTTGCTGAGCATAGGTCTCAACTGTGCACTCGGAGCAGATATGCTGCGCCCGTATTTGCAGGTGTTGAATGAACAAGCTCCATTTTTCGTCAGCGCATATCCCAATGCCGGTCTTCCAAATGAGTTCGGACACTACGATCAGACGCCCGAAGAAATGGCGGCGCTTGTAGAAGAATATCTTAAGGAAGGTCTTGTCAACATCATAGGCGGGTGTTGTGGTACAACGCCTGAACACATCAGACTTATCGCATCACTTGCAAAAAAATATAAACCGAGAGAGGTAGGTGTAGCTCATGAGTAGAAACTTGCAGTTAAGTGGTCTTGAGGCCGTAACCATTTCTTCCCAATCGAATTTTGTCAACATCGGAGAACGCACGAACGTTACCGGATCCGCGAAATTTCTCAAGCTGATCAAGGAAGACAAATTTGAACAGGCACTTGAAGTCGCGCTGGACCAGGTTCGCGGTGGTGCCCAGGTGATCGACGTCAACATGGACGAGGGTATGCTCGATTCCAAAGCGGCGATGGTGAGATTCCTGAACCTCATGGCGTCCGAACCGGAAATCGCCCGCGTTCCGGTAATGATAGATTCGTCAAAATGGGAAGTAATTGAAGCCGGTCTGAAATGCCTTCAGGGTAAGGGTATCGTGAATTCGATAAGTCTTAAAGGCGGTGAGGAGGAATTTATCCGGCAGGCGCGACTCGTAAAAAAGTATGGCGCCGCCGTTGTGGTCATGGCTTTCGATGAACAAGGCCAGGCCGATACCTATGAACGAAGAATTTCAATTTGCAAACGCGCATACGACATCCTGGTAGACGTGGTTAAGTTTCAGCCACAGGATATCATTTTTGATCCGAATATTTTTCCGGTTGCCACAGGAATTGAAGAGCACAGAAATTACGCGCTTGATTTCTTCAGAGCCGCCAAATGGATACGCGGGAACCTGCCACATGCACATGTCAGCGGTGGTGTGAGTAATGTATCATTCAGCTTCCGCGGAAATCAAAAGGTAAGGGAAGCAATGCACTCGGCATTCCTTTATCATGCAATTCAACACGGCATGGATATGGGCATCGTTAACCCGACCATGCTTGAGGTGTACGATGAAGTGGATAAAGAATTACTCGAAAAAGTTGAGGATGTACTCCTCAACCGCCGTGATGATGCAACAGAACGCCTGCTGGAATTTGCCGAAAACTTTAAAGGATCGGTAAAGAAAAAGGAACAGGACGATGCATGGCGGAAAGGAACCGTAGAGGAACGCCTTACGCATGCTTTGGTGAAGGGAATTATCGACTTTATTGACCAGGACACCGAAGAAGCCCGTCAGAAGTACGGACGACCTCTCCACGTAATCGAAGGTCCCCTGATGGCGGGAATGAACGTCGTTGGCGACCTTTTCGGAGCGGGAAAAATGTTTCTTCCACAGGTAGTCAAGAGCGCGCGCGTCATGAAAAAGTCTGTAGCGTATCTTGAGCCGTTCCTTATTCAGGAACGTGACGCGCGCAAGGCCGAAGGTGGCGCCATCGCCAACGAAAAACAACCGCGCATCCTGCTGGCTACAGTGAAAGGGGATGTTCATGACATCGGGAAGAACATTGTTGGCGTCGTGCTCGCATGCAATAACTACGACGTCGTCGACCTTGGCGTGATGGTTCCGTCCGACAAGATCATTGAGGCGGCAAAGCGCGAAGGCGTTGATGTTATAGGACTCAGCGGTTTGATTACCCCGTCGCTGGATGAAATGGTGCATGTTGCAAAAGAGATGCAGCGTGAAAAAATGACTACGCCACTGCTCATCGGCGGCGCGACGACTTCGAAAATCCATACGGCGGTAAAAATCGATCCGGTTTATGACGGTCCCGTTGTTCACGTCCTGGACGCATCACGCTCGGTACCGGTAGCCAGTGAGTTGATCAACGACGAAACCCGTGCAGGCATTCATCAGCGGGTAAAGGCAGAGTACCAGAAACTGAGAGCGGACCATGAAGGAAAAAAGCAGACAAAGAATTTTGTTACTCTTGACGAAGCCCGTGCTAACCACGTTGCCATTAATTGGGATGAAACGTCATTGACGAAACCTTCGTTCACTGGCCGGCGTGACTATGTCAGCTATCCGTTGGAAGAAATCAGAAACTATATTGACTGGACACCTTTCTTTCAGACATGGATGCTCGCCGGACGTTACCCCGGCATATTCAAAGACGAAGTCGTGGGTATTGAAGCAAAACGTTTATTCGAGGATGCGAACCGTATGCTGGATGAAATCATCAAAAATAAAAGTCTACAGGCAAACGGTGTTGTTGGATTTTATCCGGCAGTCAATATCGGTGACGATGTTGTTCTATTCACAGATGAAACATATCAGACCGAACTCACGACGTTCCATTTTCTGAGGCAGCAGAATAAGAAAGCCCAGAACTTGCCAAACTACTGCCTCTCGGACTTTGTGTCGCCGAAGAAAGGTGTCGACTACATGGGATTGTTTGCAGTCACCGCTGGTATCGGACTCGAAGCGATTATTGAAAAACATCGTAAGTCGCACGACGACTATTCAGAAATAATGACAAAAGCACTGGCTGACAGGCTTGCCGAAGCATTCGCCGAACTGTTACACGAGAAAGTACGTAAGGAACTCTGGGGCTACGCGCCGACAGAATCGTTGGACAACGAATCGCTTATTGCTGAGAAATATATCGGAATCCGGCCCGCCCCGGGATATCCTGCATGCCCGGATCATACAGAAAAAGAAACATTGTTCCGGTTGCTTGAACCATCGCGGATTGGAATTTCATTGACCGAGTCTTTTGCAATGTATCCGGCGGCGGCCGTAAGTGGATTCTATTTTTCGCACCCTTCATCGCGGTATTTCGGATTGGGTAAGATCAATCGCGATCAGATCGCTGACTATGCGGTTAGAAAAAATCTGAGTGTGCCAGAGATTGAAAAGTGGCTCGGAACCGTGTTGGGGTATTAACCGGTATTAATTTGAACTACGTACGATGAAAGTCATCGATCATATCAGGAATGCAAATGGTAAAACACTTTTTACCATCGAGATTCTCCCGCCGTTAAAAGGTGAGAATATCCGCAATCTATTTGACAATATGGATCCCTTGATGGAGTTCAAACCTCCATTTATTGATGTTACGTACCATCGTGAAGAGTACGTTTACAAAAAGAAGGAGGGTGGTTTGCTGGAGAAACGCTCCACGCGTAAACGTCCCGGGACTGTCGGTATTTGTGCGGCAATTCAAAATCACTATAAGATCGATACGGTACCACACATAATATGTGGTGGCTTCAATCGCGAAGAAACTGAAAACGCACTCATCGACCTTCATTTTCTCGGGATCGATAACGTGCTTGTACTGCAAGGCGATGGCATAAAGAACGAAGGCCGGTTTGTTCCCGAGCCTGACGGTCACAAATATGCGTCGGAGCTTTTGGAACAGGTTGTGAATATGAATCAGGGCAGGTACCTGGATGAAGATATTCAAAATACAACGCCGACGAATTTTTGTATTGGTGTGGCCGGCTACCCGGAAAAACATTTTGCTGCTCCAAATCTCAAGACCGATCTCAAATACCTGAAACTGAAGGTTGACCTCGGTGCGGAATACATCGTTACACAGATGTTCTTTAATAACAAGGTCTTTTTTGATTTTGTTGACAGATGTCGCGAAGCTGGTATCACGGTTCCGATTATACCCGGAATCAAACCCATCACGACAAAGAGTCAGGTGAGTATTTTGCCAACAACTTTCCATATCGATATTCCTGAGGAGCTCGCAGATGAGGTTGAGAAATGTCGCGACAATGCCGCGGTTAAGGAAGTTGGCATTAAGTGGTGTGTTGAGCAGTCGCGCGAACTCATGGAGCGCGGAGTACCCACGCTCCATTACTACTCTATGGGTAAGTCGGATCCTATCTATCGAATAGCACGCGAACTCTTCTGATGAAAACTTTCAAGGTAGTATGCACCGACATTGACGGTACGTTACTGGATCACAACCGTCAGCTGTCGTCGCGAACGATCAATGTTTTCAGGAAACTTCCTGACGACGTCCTTGTTGTACTTGCGTCCTCGCGCATGCCTGCGGCGATGCGCCATCTACAGACGGAACTCGGCCTCGAGCGTCATCCCATTATTGCATACAACGGTGGGTATGTCGTTCAGTACCTTCCCGATGGTAATACCCGCGTTGCAAACGATGAACAGATCCCGCTTAGTGTAGTTCAGGCTATACTGGAACAATCGGCACCTTCGATTCACGTAAGTCTTTTCCATAAGGACGAGTGGTATGCTCCATCGTTTGACTCCTGGGCCGACCGTGAGGCGACGATCACGAAGGTCTCGCCGCTGATAGCTTCACCGAGTCAGACTCTTTCACAATGGGAGGCGGAAGGAAAAGGTGCTCACAAGGTCATGTGTATGGGATCCGAAGCGGATATTCACGAACTCGGACGCATCCTGAATGAAAAACTCTCTGATGATATACACGTGTATCGATCGCGGCCAACATACCTGGAGTTGGCACCCGCATCGATATCGAAAGGGCAGGCGCTGGAACTCCTGTTAAATGAAAGCAAACTTGCTATGGCCGATGTGGTCTCATTCGGAGATAATTATAATGATATTGAGTTGTTAAGAATGTCCGGACACGGCGTTGCTGTGGAAAATGCACTTGTTGAAGTTAAGGCGGTTGCATCGGCCGTCACTCACGCCGGGAAACAGGATGGAGTAGCCCGGGCGTTGGAAGAACTATTTGGCCTGGGTTGATTTTATATCAACGGCGCGGTCCAGGAACGGCAGCTGGCTCGCGTGGATGAGTCTTCGCGCCTCGTTGAGGTCGGCCCAAATGGCTTTGTCTGCTTCAGTTACCTGAATAGTCTTGCCAGATCCCGGTGGCCATTCCAATGCAAATTGGTTACTCGTAATGCCGGATTCTTCGTCCCATTCGCCTTCGAACATCCATGCATGTATGATCTTCCCGCTCTTCATTCGCGTGGATTCCAATGAAATAAACGGTCCCTGAGGAACGATCCCGGTTTCCTCGTTGAACTCGCGTATCGCACATGCTAACAAGTCTTCACCGGGATTGACAAGACCTTTGGGTATCGTCCAGATACCTTCGTCACGTTTTCTGAAAAAAGGTCCGCCGGGATGTACCAGGAAAAACTGAGGCTGCCCTTCACGTGTTCGTGTCATTAATAAACCAGTGGATGTTTGCGCCATGGCTCTCAGACTACCGGTTTTGTTTTTTTGGTTTTCCCGCCTTTGACGTCGTCGCCCAGAAGCATACCCCAGGGTTTAAGTTCGGCGACGTTGTCAAAAACCACTTTCATCGTCGCAACAGCTGGTATGGCCAGAAACATTCCACCGACACCACAGAGGGTGCCGCCAACGACCACGCCAATGATTGTAACCAGCGCATTTATTCTCACTTTGTTTCCGACGATCATTGGGATTAGAAAATTGTTATCAATAAACTGAACAACGGCAAGAATGACCGCTGCCCAGATTGCATCGCTTGGGTTCTCTGAACTGACGATGGTGATCAGAACGGTGAACACATTCGCGATCAACATTCCGATGTAAGGGATAAGATTCAAAATCGCTCCGACCAAAGCAAGAAATATCGGATACTTGATTCCTAAAATCAGGAAACCAATACTGTTCAATACGAAGACGATGCTCATGTCTATGAGAAGTCCGAGTACATAGTCGCGACCGATGGTGCGGGCCTGATACAGCACCTTGCCGACTTTGCGTGGCTCGGCATTACCGAAAACGCCGATAAAAAATCTGCGAATCAGGTCCTTGTAGTAGAGAATCAGGAATGTGTATACGGGAAGAAATACCAGATATGAAAGGCTTTCAGTTATCGTTCCGACGGTTTTCCCGACAAATCCGGGTCCGGAATCCTTGATGTTTTCCTTGGTGTCTTCGATGTATTGGTCCTGACGGAACTGGCTTATGTTAAACTGTTTATATATCCATTTCTGGAGGTCATTGAACAGGCTAACAATTCGTTCCCGGATCGTATCGATGTCTTGCAAAAAGTTGGAGATCTGCGCGGAAAGGAAGTAGATGACTCCGGCGAGCACTGCGAGCGAAATGAAGATTGCAAGCAGGATCGCAGGCACCTTTGGTATTTTCCATCGTTGTAAACGGTTAGTCACAGGCAACAACAGCGTAGCCAGAAGAACGGAAAAAAAGAACGGTACAAGAATACTCTGGCCCAGGTAGAGGATTGCGGCAAGGATCGAAACGCTCAAAAGATTGAAACAAAGCCTTGCGTAAAAGGGAAGTGTGGTATTGACCATAGCGAAGGGGAGTGAATACCCCTTTTGCTATAAACTATGTACCAGCACGTTCAAAACAAGTGTTTTCGCAGCACGCCGTCAATTTCCTTGAAGAAAAGCGCATCATTCCCTTCAGACAACGACGCGGAATCATTTTCACGGATCTCGTCGATGATCAGCCTGTAATGATGCGTATCGACAGGTGAAATAAGTAATTCCTTGAGGGCAGCCTTGATGAACTCAATCCTGACCAGCGGAATCTCGCGCAGGGCGAATTGCCGGTGAAGGTATTCTTTGAGATATCGTTCGTCGAGGAAGTCCTTAATCAGATCGTTGCGCAGTTTTCGAATCAGGTCGATAATGTTTTCATTCGACCATTTTGTAGTTGAAAAAGTCCGGGGTTCCATATCGATTAGAGGGTTTGGTTAATGCTTTGTGACTACATACTCAGTAAAACGCTGGAAAGTGGGAAAACCTGATGAGCGACCAAGAATTTCATTCAGCAGCGGATTGATCCGGTCGTTGCCAAACCGGAAGAACGCTGAAACGA
This sequence comes from Bacteroidota bacterium, assembly GCA_023428695.1. Classification (GTDB taxonomy): domain Bacteria; phylum Bacteroidota; class Bacteroidia; order Cytophagales; family Cyclobacteriaceae; genus Ohtaekwangia. The sequence goes on along the minus strand of JAEYWY010000030.1, from coordinate 128,636 downwards.
TGTCCGTCTCACGCGGCTGTTTCATCAGGTAATCATTAAATTTTTTCTTCCAGGCCCGCAGATCAAAACCAAAGCGCTCATGAAGTTCTTCCCATGTTTTTGTAATGTGCATTTCGCTGAATTGTCTCCCCTGAACAGCACGAGCGTTCATAACTAATATTAATGGCACAAGTATATTAAAATATCTAAATAAATTAGTAAGTGAATTGATGAAAAATTTAGGCATTGCAGCGCGTCGCGGATTAACAAGCTGACAGTCTGTTACATAAGTCGCTCGCTAGCGCATGCATTCAAGCCCCGTCTGGTACACAGCTTCATCGTTTTCATTGTCCGTTCACCGTTTCTCCTGCGGATTTCGACAACGATTGAAGTTTCTTCACGCCATGTTAATCTAAAGCTGCTACCAAAATCAGCTTAGGCCCTGAACGTTCCACCTAAACCAGTCCATCGCATGAAGTAACAATACCACCTTTGCCCTGTCTTTAGCGTCTCATTTAATCATTCTAAGCACGAGTTAAGTCCCTTTGTGGAAGTGATTCCACATAGTAAAAAGCGGCTAAGCATGATAAGATCTTTACTACTCCTCACTTTTTTTCTGGTTTTGTCACTGGTGTCAGGTGACAGTTTCGCGCAGCAGGTTTTTAAGACTACCTCGAAATCCGTAATCGGCTACCTTGAGTATCTTCCTGACGGATACAACTCAAATTCGAAAGATTACCCCCTTGTAATTTTCCTGCACGGCAAAGGCGAGAAAGGACCCAACAGCACCGATCCCAAAAAATTAAAGGAAGGCGAAGCAAAACTTGCCAAACTTGGTCCGCCCATGCATGTCAGAAAGGGAACAAAGTTTCCATTCATACTTATTTCGCCTCAGCTTAAATCAAATTACGGTGGCTGGCCAACGTCGTACGTGATGGAGGTACTGGAACACGTACAAAAAACGCTACGTGTTGATAAGAGCAGGATTTACATTACTGGTCTGAGTATGGGGGGGTACGGAACCTGGACCATGATTCAACAATATCCTGAAATTTTTGCGGCCGCAGCTCCGGTTTGTGGCGGCGGTAGCACCTCCAAAGCAAAAGCCATCGCCGATGAAAACCTGCCGGTGTGGGCATTTCACGGCGACGCCGATAATGTTGTTCCGTATTCACGAAGCGTCGATATGGTGAATGCGATCAATAATTACAATCCCAATCCTCGCGCAAAACTGAGCATTTATAAAGGCGTAAAGCATGACGCATGGGAGAGGGCATACCGGCCTGATCACAGTGTTCACAATCCGAATGTGTATGAATGGTTCATGTCGTATAAGAATGACGTTTCCGACAAGCCACAGGAAAATGCTGCGCCTGTCGCGGATGCCGGTCCGGACAAAACGATCACTGCCGATACCAAAAAGCTCGTCATTAACGGATCCGGCAAAGATGCAGATGGGACGATTATATCATACACCTGGACAAAAGTATCCGGGGGAGACATTCAATTGTCAAATGCGAACTCAAAAGATGTCGAAATATCCGGATTCAGCGAAGGGACATACCGGCTTAAACTGACTGTGGCTGATAATCGGGGGGCAAAGGGATCCGATGAAGTAACGATCAAAGTTGAAGCAGCAGCTAACCCACCCGTTGTAAATGCGGGCTCCGACAAGACGATTCAGCTGCCGCAGAATTCAGTTGTTCTGGAAGGTGAAGGCAGGGCTCAGGACGGGAAGATAACCAGTTATGTGTGGACAAAGATCGAAGGGGGACAGGCAGAGTTGTCGAATGACAAGACGCCTGAGCTCACCGTCAAGAATTTGACGGAAGGAAAATACCGTTTTCGCCTCACGGTAAAAACAGATAAAAATCAATCGGCTTCAGATGATGTGGACGTCACTGTGCGAAAAGCTGATACCAATAAGCCGCCGGTCGCGAATGCAGGCAAGGATCAGACAATCGATGCTTCAACAAAATCGCTGGTGCTGAAAGGATCGGGCAGCGACGAAGACGGAAAGATCGCATCTTACAAGTGGAGTCAGACTTCCGGAGCCACGCTTAAGATGGAAGGGGCAAACAGCCCTGAATTGAAGTTATCAGAGTACGGTGAAGGAAAGTATACGTTCCGGTTGACGGTAACTGACGACGACGGCGCACAGGGCACCGATCAGGTCAACATAACGGTACAGCGAGCGGATAAACCTCCCGTTGTAGACGCTGGGAAAGACAAGGTCATAAAGATGCCGGAGACTGCAACACTTCTCACCGGGACCGTTACCGTCGAAAATGGAGAGATAAGCAAATACAAATGGTCAAAGGTTGACGGAGCAGACGTTACCCTCTCCGGCGAAAACACACGGGAGTTGAGCGTCAAAGGCCTCAAGCCGGGGAAATACAAATTCCGCCTGTATGCCGAAAGTGATCGCGGATTGGGCGCCAGCGATGAAGTCCTTGTTACGGTACTGGAAGCAGATCGCAATAGCCCTCCCGTTGCCGACGCAGGTGATGATCGTTCAATTAAATCGACGATGTCGTCTTTTGTTTTAAACGGAAAGGCGGCAGACAGTGATGGTTCTGTTGTTTCGTACACCTGGACCAAAATTTCGGGCGGATCCGTAACGATGAAAAACGCCGAAACAAAAGACCTGACGATTTCAGGGTTTAAAGCAGGGAAATATGTTTTCCGGCTGACGGTTAAAGACGACAAAGACGCAACAGGCTCCGATGACGTCATGGTGATTGTAAATGAGGACGCAAAACCACCGGTTGCAGACGCGGGAAAAGATCAAACAATACAGCTTCCCGGGAATACGGCGGTGCTGAAGGGATCCGGCAAGGTCGAATCTGGTTCGATAGCAACTTACCGATGGTCAAAAATATCCGGTGGAAAAGCGGTTATTGTTGATGCTTCTGTGCCGGAAACTGAAGTCAAAGAGCTGGAAGAGGGTGTCTACGTTTTTCGCCTGGAAGTGAAGAGTGACCAGGGCCTCGCTGCAAAAGATGACGTGCAGATTACGGTACGACCTCCGGCAAATAAGCCTCCCGTTGCGAACGCGGGAAAGGACGTCGTTACTACTGCTGATGTTGAACAGATTGTCCTGGAAGGCATCGGCACCGATGAAGACGGCGAGATCATGTCCTTTGCGTGGAAACAGGTATCAGGTGGCGAAGTGGAAATTGCAGGTGCTAATCAGTCCAAACTTACTGTCAGGGGATTTGCTCCGGGAAGTTACGTCTTCCGGCTAACGGTAAAGGATGACGATGGCGCTGCAGCTTCGGATGACATTCTGCTAAAGGTAAATGAACAGAAGTTCGACGCCCCGGTAGTAAATGCTGGCAGCGACAAATCGATTACGCTTCCGCGTGACCACGTTGTCCTCAATGGGTCTGCCGACGCAAAAGGCAGGGCAATCAAGTCTTTGAAATGGAGCAAACAATCCGGCGAAACGGTAACGATGAGCAATCAAAGTTCAGCGTCGGTTACAATCAGAGATTTGCAGGAGGGAAGTTACATCTTCCGGCTCACCGCGACCTGCGAAAAAGGACTGACCGCTTTCGACGAAATAAAGGTTGTGGTGAAACCGGCTGAAGAAACGGCAAACGACAAGGGTGAGCAAGACAAAACCGAACAACCGGATAATGGTGGAAATACCGATACGAGTCAGGACAAAAAAATCATCGTTGATGTCGGTGACGATCTGACGGTTCCCGCGGATGTGCCCGAAGTAGAACTTAATGGAATTGCCAATAGTGATTTCGGCGACATCGTGGCTTATTCCTGGACTCAGGTATCCGGAGTGCCGGTGGTAATTGAGAATGGATACGAGCCCAGCGCAACAATAAAGGATCTCGTTCCAGGAGTGATTGTATTTGAACTGGAAGTCAGAGACAACACAGGACGCACTGCCACGGGCCAGGTCACCATTATCGTTGAACAGCCCGCTGATATTGAAGTTAACACCCCTATCGTTGAAGAGCCGGAGGTGCCCGATCCTGATTCGGGAGAACCGTTTGGCAATATCGATCTGGCGGCTGGTCGCATTCCAACGCCGGAGAAGTTCGGAGTTGTCGTATTTAATGACAGAGGTGAACTGATCTTCAAAGGACGCTGGGATAAAGAAGCATTTGATCGTGTGTTCTCCAATCCGGGATTGTACATATACCATATTCTGGCGGAAGGCAAACGAATCAAGGCCGGTAAGATTATGGTTCGAGCGCAATAAGGGACTGACATTTTATTCAAACGAAACAGGAGGCCGTCATGGCCTCTTTTTTTATCCGGTATCACCAAAAACCAAAATGAGACAACTCAATCATCTTTTGATATTGGCGTTAGCTACAGGTCTTTCGGGCTGCGAAGTCATTGGTGATATCTTTGGAGCGGGCGTGTATGTTGGGATGTTCATTGTGATTTTCGTCGTCGTTCTGATCGCGATCATAGCCAGAAAGATTTTCAAACGTTAGTTACCTGAACTGAATTTTTCCTATGTTGGCGTATGCACGCCCAAGAGTTATTCCTTTTCAAAAAGAGCCTTCATCAGTATCTCACGCATCTTGTAAAACAGGATATCGTTGAACTTCAGCAGCTTATAGGGGATTTGAGATCATCCGCCGGAAATGAAACCAAAAGCAGTGTTGGCGATAAGTATGAAACAGCGCGTGCAATAGCACATCTCGAAATCGAAAAGCTGGGTCATCAACTTTTGGAAAAAGAAAAAGCCCTATCAATCATTAAATTGCAGGGAGGCATTCGGCAAAACTCCGTCGGTGAGCCCGGTGCACTCGTTGAAAGCACATTTGGCCTGATCTACATTGCGATCCACCGGGGAGAAATTAATCATGAGAACATGCGCGTATTTTGCGTCTCAGGAGCTTCGCCGGTAGCGAAATCATTGATTGGAAAAAAGGCGGGAGAACAGTTTGTCGTGAACAACTCACCACATTCAATTCATATGATCGTTTAATATATTTTTTTGGGTACGGCAATCCCCGATATTTACAGTTTATCCTGACATACAACGGTTCGTCTAAACGCACACTAAGAAAGCTTCCACCCCGGAAAATCTTGATTACTTTGCAACGCAAACAGAGCAACGCTCTGATGGTCCCGCTTCACAACCGGGATATGTGGTTTTATTTTGTTCGCAGAAAAATTTTTTCAGAAATCTTTAAACAAGAATAACGAACCCGCCATGGTGTAGTGAAGCGTCTGAAGTCTGTACTATAGTTTCTTTTCAAATCATTTTTTCATCCAGACAGTGAGCAGGGAGATTGCCCCTGCGCATGGACATGTACTGTCTTTAAAAAAAGCATGACATGAGAAAATACCAAATTAAGACCTCATTTTTGATTGCGCTCCTCCTGGTGTCCGGGGCCACCCTCATGGCTCAGAACGCCTTCAAAACCACTAGCAAGTCCGTTATTGCTTTCTACCAGTATCTTCCAAAAGATTATGCCAGTAATTCGAATAAGTATCCGGTTGTGATTTTCCTTCACGGGATCGGCGAGCGTGGCCCGAATTCCACAGACAAAAGCAAGCTTGAGTCAGCGATTCCCGCAGTGGCGAAAAACGGACCGCCGCGGGAAGTTCGCGATGGAAAACACTTCCCGTTCATCCTTATCAGCCCTCAATTGAAAACAGGTATTGGCAACTGGCCCACGTGGTACGTGCGTGAAGTGATCGATTATGTGAAGACTTACCTTCGCATCGATGAGAAGCAGATTCATATCACGGGGCTAAGTCTCGGCGGAGGTGGCGCATGGACAATCGCACAGGAATCGCCTTCTCTCTTTGCAAGTCTTTCACCGGTATGCGGTGCCTACAATTCACCCGCAAAAGCGCCGAACATCGCGCGCGAGAATCTGCCGGTGTGGGCCTTTCACGGCGACGCTGACAACACTGTTTCGTATACGAAGACGACGAACATGATCAACGCCATTAACGGATCGTCACCGGCGCCAAATCCGCGTGCAAAGATCACGATCTATCCCGGTGTAAAACACAATTCATGGACACGCGCATATGCTACAGACCATTCATATCATTCGCCCAATATCTATGAATGGATGATGAAACAGGTGAACAAACGCAACGGTTCCAATAACATACCTGCCGCAAATGCTGGTTCCGATAAATCGGTCGATGCAGGTTCCGGTGTTACACTTTCCGGTTCGGGAAGCGATAGCGATGGTTCAATCGTTTCTTATCGGTGGACAAAAATCAGCGGACCGTCCGCATCGATTTCGAATTCGAATTCTGCGAAGGCAACAGTGTCCGGATTATCCGCCGGGACATATTATATCCGCCTGCAGGTAACTGACGATGACGGTGATACGGATTCTGACTATGTGCGCGTGACTGTGAGCGGATCTTCCGGAGACAAGACCACCACGAATCAGGTACCCCAGGTGAATGCTGGTCCAAATGTCACGATTACGCTACCGACGAACTCGGCAACGATATCAGGCAGCGCAAGCGACCCCGACGGCTCGATCGCATCCTATGCGTGGACAAAACGTTCGGGCGGAGCCGCTAAACTTAGCGGTGCAAATTCTTCGAAACTTTCTGTCTCCGGATTGGTGGAGGGCTCGTACGTATTTCGGCTAACAGTAAAGGATAACAAAGGTGCAATGAAGTACGACGAGATGCTGCTTACCGTGAAAGCAGGTTCGAATCAGGCTCCGGTAGCCAACGCCGGTCCGAATGTGACGATATATCTTCCAACCAACGCGGCGACTATTCGCGGCAGCGGCTCAGATAAAGATGGCTCAATAGCATCATACACGTGGACGAAACGGTCCGGCGGAAGAGCCACGCTTAAAGGAATGACAACCCCAACGCTGAGTGTGTCAGATGTCGAGGAAGGTACCTATATCTTCAGGCTAACTGTAAAAGACAACAAGGGTGCAACGAAATACGACGACATGGCTCTTTATGTGAAGGGTGGGACAAGCAAAACCGGCAATCAGATGCCTTCGGCAAATGCAGGTTCAGACCGGGTTGTAAAATTGCCAATGTCAGCGTACACAGTTAGTGGTTCCGGCAGTGATTCGGACGGCACGATAAGTTCTTACAAGTGGACACAGATATCCGGGCCGTACACCAGTCTTTCAAACACAAATAGTCCCAGCCTTCGGGTTAATGCTCCGTCTTCCGGTACGCGCGTCTTCAGGTTGACCGTTACCGACAACAATGGCGCCACGAGCTATGGCGATGTGACGATAACATTCAATTACCCGCCGAGGTCATGGCCCGGCAACGATGTGAATAAGCCGTACACGTCCCGTTACATCATAGTAGGCAAGGGTTCGGATACTGATGGCACAATTGTAAAATACAAATGGACCAAGGTGTCAGGTCCTTCTGTTACCGTCAAGGGCGTGGACTCTTCAAATCTCGAAATGACCAACATGGTTGCAGGTACATATGTCTGGAGGCTTACTGTCACAGACAATCACAACCTCAGTCATTCCGATGAAATCCGGTTGGTGTTCAGCAGGTAACATATTCCACTACAAAACACACAATGCCCCGGGAAACCGGGGCTTTTTTATCCCGCGCATAGGGGTAGCCGATGGCTATACACGTCTCTACAGGCGGATTAACAAGCATTTGACAGCATTTTTGGTGCGGCGGCGTCACTATTTTTGGCCGGAATTTGTTAATTGTGTTGACCTGCTCGGTTTAAACCCTTATTTAGCGGCAATGGACAAAGCCTTCGTTCGGAAGATATTTCAATCGCATCAGGCATGCCCGACATGCCCGTCACCTTCCGAGGTATCGGAATTCTTTGTGGATCTGCTCGGAACACTCTTCGCTGATTTTACCCAGCTTACGTTTTCAGGTGAGGCTGATTTTGAAAAACATCTCGACGGACTACGCGGACGTCTGACAAAGATCCTTCAATTCAATCGCAACAGAGGAACCGAAGACCAGGGGGCGATAGCCGACCAGTTTTTCGAAGGGCTTCCTGCGTTGTACGAGATGATTGATGAGGATGTGCGCGCGATGTATGAAGGTGATCCGGCAGCAAAAACACGCAGCGAAGTAATCCGCACGTATCCGGGATTCTATGCTATCGCTGCTTACAGGATAGCGAACAAACTTCATCGTGCGGGAGTTGCCGAAATTCCGCGTATCATAACAGAACACGCGCATAGCAAAACGGGGATAGACATTCACCCGGCCGCAACGATTGGCCGGCATTTTTGCATCGACCACGGGACTGGCGTGGTGATTGGTGAGACCACGATCATTGGTAACAATGTGAAGTTATACCAGGGGGTTACGCTCGGGGCGTTGAGTGTCAACAAGGCGGATGCGGAAAGGAAACGTCATCCGACTCTGGAAGACAACGTGATCGTTTATGCAGGCGCAACGATACTGGGCGGAGAAACCGTTATCGGACAAGGAAGCATTATCGGCGGCAACGTGTGGCTTACGCGAAGTGTGCCTCCGAATTCGAAAATATACTACCAGGCAAAAATGTATAACGGCGACACACACGAAACCGATCTTGTTGTGTTCCGACCGGACGCCTAACCAAGTCAGCCATGAAATTGATTGAACTCATTGGGAATACGCCGCTTGTCGAAATTTCAAATGTCTTTTCAAAACCCGGCGTAACCATATACGGCAAGCTGGAAGGCGATAACCCCGGAGGCAGCGTCAAAGACAGGACTGCCCTGGGAATGATAAGCGGAGCTCTTGAACGCGGTGATATAAAAAGAGGTGATCGCCTGGTGGAAGCAACGAGTGGCAACACCGGTATTGCACTAGCCATGATTGCAAGGCTGATGGACCTCCGCATGACTCTCATCATGCCCGACAACTCCACGCGTGAGCGGGTGCGCGCCATGGAAGCGTATGGCGCGAAGGTTATTCTCACTCCGGCAGAAAAAACAATTGAGTACTCCCGCGAACTGGCCGAAGAAATGGCGAGAACGGAAGGATATTATATTCTCAATCAATTTTCAAATCCTGATAACTTCCGTATTCACTACAGCACGACTGGTCCCGAAATATGGCGCGATACAAATGGCAGCGTCACCCATTTCGTGTCGGCAATGGGTACGACGGGAACCATCATGGGGGTATCCCGCTATCTGAAGGAACAAAATCCCAATGTTACAATTGTCGGAACTCAGCCGACAGATGGTTCTTGCATCCCTGGAATCAGGCGCTGGTCGCCTGCGTTCCTTCCACGCATTTTCGAACGCGAACGCGTTGACCGTATCGTAGATGTCAGTGAGCAGGATGCGAGAGTGTTTGCAAAACGACTTGCACACGAAGAAGGTATTCTTGCGGGCATGAGCAGTGGTGGAGCACTGGCTGCAGCGCTTACCATTGCCAAAGAGATTGAGTCGGGAGTTATTGTGTTTATAGTCTGTGACCGGGGAGACCGTTATCTCACATCAGACCTGTTTGACTGAACGCTACTGGCCCCACGCGATCGTGGAGAGCAACGCATTTTCAGCCTGTCGTGAATCAAGGCGCGTGTGTTGAATAACGACCGGCGTATCTGATATGAAAACCGCTGAGTAATCCGTGTCTCTTGGTACCTGCGCAGGTGTTTGCAGATCATTAAAACGCAAGTGCAACGTCCGTTTAGCTGGAACGGTTAACGCGTAGGGTCCGACTGGTTCGCGGTCTGCGAAATACAATGTCAGGTCGATATGTGCATCGTGTTCAGAAGCATTCAGAATGCATGCTGTTTCATGACTTGTAAATTCGGGCTCTTTTCCCGTACCGTAGGAAGGAATGTATCCCTCAGCAATAGCCCAGACGTGTTTTCCAATCTCCATTTTTTTTGTTACGATGTTCGCTCAAGCAGAATCTGCATTTTTCCCAGTTCACGTTCAATATCATCAAGCAGAGCACCATAAGCGGCGTCGGCTTCGTCCAGCTGTACCGTTATGCCCACGCTGTTCTCCTCAAGCCGGTTGATGATCACGTCATTGGACCGACTGATTACATTCATCACAGCTTCCCGCTGCGCGTCCGTGAAGCGTATTACATAATTTTCCATATCGGGAGAGGTTTGATTGTGATGTATTTCTAAAAACTTTATTCCCGATGAGGCGTGATCAGAATATCCGGGATAAAATTCCCTTTGAACTTTTTTTCTTTTTGTCCTTTTTTGCGGAATCTTTTTCCTTGCTTTTCTTGCCGGAAATGGGAAGATCGTCAAGGTTATAAGCGTCCTTCAGACCAGAAAGCAGCGACTTCCACCAGTAGTTGAACACGGAACGTCTTGGATCACGGCTGAAACCAATTTCGCCACTGCGATCATCCTGTTCGACATCCTCATCCATGTTTTTCTTGATGACAAACGTGTTTAACAGCAGGGTTTTTATTTTACTGACCTTTTCCTCATTCTTGCCATTCACGCGCAGCATTTGAATCTTGAGATCTTCATAGTTCAATTCCATGCTGCCGTGAGATCTTCGTGCGTCGTACGTAAACTCGAAATTCAATTTCTTCATTCGTCCCGCCTCGATTTTTGCCCTGGCGGCGGGCACAAGCATCGGATTGACATCGTTAAGTGGCATGCTCGTTAGTGAACCCCAGGCCGCGTAATCCTGCATCGTATCATAGGGAAATGAAAAGTGTGCATCAAGCCTGCCGGTACCCATGAATCGTGCGCGTGCGCTCATGCGTATCGGCCGCTTAAGCTTCGGTATGTTATGCACCTTTTCAAATGTCGCGTACAAATCATCAAAGAGAACATGCCCGGCTGAATCGCCTTCCTCAGGATGCTCTTCATAACGCACAAGACTTTTTGTCACACGCAGGGTATCGATCACGAGTTCAAACGGCAGTCGTTGTAACATATGCGACGGCAATGGTTTTTCTTTTCTATCAAGAAACGGATAGCGTTTGTCGCGATAAAGTTCAAGATGAAATGTTGTGGTTACGCTGCGTGCCGTGATCCCTGGTCTGGGGTAGACGAACCAGTTGGCACCGGTTATGGTCATTCGTGGTACGAAGCCGTCAATGTAGTCCGTCTGTTTTTTGACGAATCGCATAAACTCCGCCCGGCTCAGCACAGGCTTAACGCGAAAAGAATCGATGTCGATATTTCGTTCGCGGATATCAAAGCGTATTCTTTTTGCCGAGTATCCGTACTGACTTTGATAAGCCCTCAATGCGAGATCAGTGATGAGTACATTGCCACGCTGCCAGGTCATTGAGTCGAGTTGTTTGTTCAGGAACAAGTCGTTCATACGGATATTAGTGAGCAAATGCGCGATCGTGTCCGCGTTATTGCCTTCGCGGACGTACAGATCAACTCCGGGTAGCTCCACATTTTCGATGGCGATATTCCGCAATTCAATTTTCCCTTCGCGTGTGCTGTCGTATTCAATTAAAGTCGAACCTTTCGCGTATGTAACCGCGGCTTTGTCTGCGACGACCGAATGAAGAGAAAGCGTTTTACTTTGGATGAATGGAATCAGGTCTATTCCTTTAATAAGGACATACGGGATGTAAGCATCGAGTCCGGGATGGTCGATGCTGTCCTTCCGGACTAATACTTCCAAATGCTCAACCTCGAGAGCACCTCTGAAAAGTTGAATGTTAAGCGCATCGTAGCTGACGAAAATTTCCTGCTCCCTGAGGTTTGCCAATTCTTTCTCGATGGCTTTCCGAATCTGATGGTACAGAATGTATCTGCCGGCAAGGAACGCAATAGCCAATACAGCCATCACGCCAAGTGTGGCCAGAATTACTTTTCGCCTGTGGTTTCTTTGCTCAGCCATGTTGCAGAATTACGCAGCCGCCTCGGAGGGAAGCTCGCGAAGTTCCTGCAGGAGTGTCGGGCTTAGTCCCCCGATGCTCTGCAGATCGGTAATTTTGTTTAGTAACTTTAAGGTAAGGATAACAACCGAGAGTGTTTGAACTTCATTTCTGAACAGACCCTTCTTGTTACGTGCATCCCTGTCCATAACCAGGTTGACGAATTCGTCGAGGTGATTGACCTGAACGCTTTTTTCTGACCTTTCCCAACCGGAGGCGAAGACTACCTTCAGGAAATCGGGTAATGTGTTCAGCAGTTTGTTCGCCTTATCCAGACTAAGTGTTTGCCTGAGTGCCTGGAGGACAGAGGTGATCAGTGTGATGGCGTCCCGCGGGCTATCAAGTGATAATTCCTTTCTGATTTGTTGAATCATGTTCAGTTCCTCCTCCTGAACCGGTGACTCGGGGTGTGGATTAGTAGACATAGAGTGAGCTGGGTTTTGTTGCCATGCAGCCATTTTAATACCAGCCATTCCGGCCGGCGCCCACGTCAGATTCTATACTAAAAGGGTTTACCTTTCCACACAACGGACCAGCTACGGTGCGAACGTCCGGGCGCATTCGCCCCGTTTTGTGAAAAAATCTCTACTCAGAACCGGCTTTTCAACGCGGGAAATGCCGGAATCTCATGGAATGAACATTTCAGATTTTTGATGCAGGTAAACCGACGTAAATACTGGTGTTATGGAAATTGCACATGATCTTCCCAACGTACCCCGCACTCAGATGGACAATCGCCTGGCGAAAAACAAACCGGTGAAACTGGGTTGGACGGATGAAGAAACGGCACGGATTACTGAGGTATTGAACAGATTGCTGGCCAACTACAGCGTTCACTACCAAAAACTCCGGAACTACCACTGGAATGTTAAAGGATCAGATTTCTTTGACCTGCATGAACGGTTTGAACAACAATACAATGAGGCCAGGGAAAACATTGACGAGATCGCGGAACGTATACGGGTTTTTGGCAAGACACCTTTCAGTACGATGAAAGAGTACCTCGACAATTCCGAGATCGTTGAAACCGGGACAGACCTTCCCTCGGATATAATGGTCAGGGAAACGCTGAGCGACTTTCGGATTCTGTTGGAACATATGTTCGAAGTCGTGGACGTGGCGGCAGACCAGGGTGATTCCGGTACTGAAGAGATGGTCAAGAGCTTTATTCACGATATTGAGAAACACCATTGGATGCTGACTGCATTCATGGCCAAATGAGAAAATAACTATGAATATGATTGAAAATCAGCCCGGGGAGCTTACCCTTATATTTAACTCGGACAAACACGACGATCGCAAGGCACGCGGATACGCGGAGGCGCTACAGGGATTCCGTGTAAAGACTCTTGATATTGCAAAAGAGAAAATTACGGAGACCCAACTTGCCGAAATCGCGGGAAAAATGAATGTCGGTATTGAGGAACTGCTTGACCCGACCTATGATGACCACATCAGCGTCCACAAGGAGGGGCTGAACATGATGGACAGGCAGAGCATGCTCACACTTATGGTCAATGACCCCAAGCTTATCAGCACACCAATTGCTATTATCGGCAAGCACGCCTATAAATTTGGGAGCGGCTACGCATTTCTGAAGGAGAAGATGGTCCAGGAAGTCGCGGGTTTGAACAGTGCAAACCGTGAAGAAAAGCGCGGTGTTGAAAAGCATAATCCGGGAGAAAAATCCAGTCTCGCTGAGTAACCGATCAAACCAATTGCCGTATTCTCCTTTCGTCGCGATACCATCACCCTCAAAGAATAAAACAGCCGGTCTTCTGCCAGCTGCAATTTTTTCTGAGGACGTTCCGTTTCTTTGAAAGGACAAATTGCCCATGAATCACGAAATACTCCGGAAGTTAAAACGCCTTCCGTTTCGTACTATAGAATTTTACAAGCGTCAGCCGCTGATTAAAAAGATCCTGCTTCTGACGTCGGTCGCAGCAACGGCATTTGTCGCACTTGCCGTTTTTTTTGTCTTCCTCGTGTGGGCAGGTACATTTGGCCGCTTGCCTGACCGGAAGGAGCTCGCCGCCGTGGAGAATCCGGCCGCGACCGAAGTTTACTCCCGGGATAGCGTTCTGCTCGGCCGGTATTTCATCCAGGAACGATCCACGATCAAGTACGAAGACATTCCCAAACATGTTGAAGACGCCCTTCTCGCCACCGAGGACGTTCGGTTTTATGACCACCACGGAATTGATATCGTTAGTCTGTTTCGCGTCCTCGTCAAGTCAATCATCCTGCAGAATGAGTCTGCCGGCGGAGGTAGTACGATCACACAACAACTTGCCAAGAATCTCTATCCACGAAACTCTCACGGCTTTCTGTCTCTGCCCGTAAACAAGGTGAAGGAAATGATCGTTGCGTGGCGACTTGAAAACGTTTACGACAAAGAATCAATCCTGACTCTTTATCTGAATACGATTCCTTTTGCCGACAATACATATGGCATTGATGCGGCAGCACAACGCTTCTTTTCTGTCCGGACAAACAAGCTGACGCTTGAACAAGGTGCAGTACTGGTTGGAATGTTGAAGGCGACCCATCTTTACAATCCCAGACTGTTTCCCGAGCGCGCTACGCAACGACGGAATGTTGTGTTCTCTCAGATGGCAAAGTACAAGTTGCTTGAGCCCGAACGTGCCGGGAGTCTCCAAAAAACTCCGCTCAAACTCAAGTATAAGTTGATCACAACACACAAGGGTCTTGCGCCATACTTCCGGGCGCAGCTGCGTCGCGAATTACTGGCTTGGTGTGCCGTAAACAAAAAGTCAAATGGTGAGCCTTACGATTTGTACACCGACGGCTTAAAGGTTTACACCACACTGGACTCGCGTATGCAACGATATGCCGAAGAAGCAGTAAAAACCCAGATGACGGCTATTCAGAAAAAGTTTGACGCCCACTGGGGTCAGCGCGATCCGTGGTATAATCAACCACAGGTTTTGAAAGATGCTTTACGCAGGTCGTCGCGATACCAGACGCTGAAGGAGCAGGGTCTGTCTGATAAACAAATAGAAGCCGAAATGAAGAAGAAGGTACCGATGACCATCTTCACATGGCAGGGCGAAAAAGAAGTAAATATGAGTCCGGTCGATTCGGTCAAGCACTACCTGCGTTTTCTGAATGCGGGATTCCTTGCGATGGATCCTGAGACGGGTGGGATACTCGCATGGGTTGGCGGGATAGATCACAGCTACTTTGAGTACGATCACGTCAAGTTGACTACAAAACGCCAGGTAGGCTCTACGTTTAAGCCAATCGTGTACGCCGCTGCACTTGAACGCGGCGTCGATCCCTGTGATTTTATTTCAGCAGAGAGAACGACTTACACCAATATTAAGAACATGGATCAATGGTCGCCATCAAACAACGATGGCAATTACGATCTGAAGTATTCAATGGAAGGCGCCCTGGCCTATTCGGTGAATACCGTGTCGGTGAAGGTTCTTGAAAAAGCAGGCATTGACAACACTGTTGACCTTGCAAGGAAAATGGGGATAATAAGCCGCGTGCCCGATGTTCCGTCGATTGCATTGGGTGTGGCGGACATTTCAATGATCGAGATGGTTTCGGCATACGCATCCTTCGTTAATAAGGGCAAAGCCGTTCAACCTTTTTATATCACATCGATTACAACAAAACATGGCGAGGTGCTCGTGCAAAACAAACCCGCCAAACAATCAAGAGCGTTGTCTGAGAAGACATCTGAGATGATGATCCACATGCTCAAGAGAACCGTGAATGAAGGTACAGCCGGCAAACTTCGGTGGGAGTACGGTGTACATACCGACCTTGGCGGGAAGACAGGCACAACGCAGTCAAACGCAGATGGATGGTTTATCGCCATTTCACCAAAACTTGTAGTTGGTTCCTGGGTTGGTGCTGATGATCCACGCGTGCGTTTCCGTTCGACAAGCCTCGGGCAGGGTTCGAGTACTGCGCTACCGATTACCGCGAAATTTTTCCAGCAACTAAACCGCGATTCCAAATTTAAAGAGATAACGAAAGCAAAGTTTCCCGCACTCTCAGAGGAAGCACGTGCCCGATTGACATGCCCGCTGTATAAATCGGACCTGAATTTTTGGGAGTCGATTTTTGGAGTACCTGAGGAAAAGAAAGACGTACGACGGAAATTCGGTAAGGATGCACCCAGGAAGAAGAATCTCTTCCGAAAATTGTTTGGCAAAAAGGACTTGAGTGCTTCGCGTTGAAATCGATAAGTTGTGGAGCAACGTCTACAGTCAGCAGTTTTAGCGATTGTTTACGGGCGGTAACAAGGCATTAACTTTTATCCATACTTCATATCAGAAAAGAAAATCAACAGTATATGAAATATGTTTTAATGATATGTTTATCTCTTGCCGCTGTCCTGGTGCGGGCGCAAACTGCGGACGACTATGAGAAGGATGTCGCGTATAAAAAATTCATTGAGCGCATCGCAGGACAATGGTCGCTTGATCGGATTATCGACGCAGAAAAAGCGAATAAAGGGAAGGAAAAAGCCGATAGACGGAAGTCTGCTCGGACGAATGATATAGAAAAGGATCAGGGAACGAATGCAATGTATAAGATTGAATTCTCCAGCGACGCGCGTTATAAAATGAATAACTCGCAGGAGGCAATTGATTCCGGTTCATATCGTTTAAATGAACAACATGGTATTCTCTATCTTGAAAGTGATCGCGACCCGGAGCCTTCGGAATGGGATATTACCATTAAAGGTAATCAGCTCACGCTTACGGGACGAGGAGATGCCGCCGATAGCCGGTTCCGCTATGTTTACAATAAAACGCGCGAAGATCGTGTTAAATAGGCTGGCATGAGAATTTTTACAGGGGTGGGAGCGCCAGCGATGAAAGGTGTTCTTTTACTGTTTGTTGTGCTTGCTGGCCTGAGTGCAACCGGTCAGGAACTTAGTGTGTCAGTATGGAAACACGCTGACGCAGATTTTGGCCGGTATAAGTCCTTCGATTGGGCGGCACACCTTGATCATGTTCTTGACGAGCATCACTTCTTCCTTGATGATCTCGTTCTTAAGGCAGACGTCAGGTTTGCGATAAGAAACGAACTGCAGGAAAGAGGATATGAGTTAAATCGTTTCGCACCGGATCTTCTCCTCAACGCGAGAGTGTTCGAGCGATCGGGCGTTACAAACACCGAGCACAGATACAATGCTCGCTACTGGAAGGATTCGGAATATAATCCTGTCGGTGAGAAATCAGGAACTCGTGTTGAAGCTGGCACGTTAATTATAAGCATAGTGGATACAAAGACGAAGCAAATCGTCTGGGAGGCACGGGTTGCGGGCCTCAAAATCCAGGATGAATTTGTTAAGAATGAAAAAATAATCCGGAACGCAGTCAACCTTGTCTTTGACAGGTACGATATCCCGGAAGGTACATATACCAGAAGATAATACCCGTAAAAGTTAGGTTAGGGGTCGCAGGCAGTTTTCGAGGACGTCGAAATCTGCCTGTTTCTTTTTATGCCTGCTATACCTGGCATTTTCTTTTTCATTGTTTACCTGATGGCCGTGATCTCCGACCAATGTAAAAAGCGTGTTATGATTTGTGAAGAAAAAACCCGGATAGAACCCGCGTCGTTGAAGAAAATTCGGGAACTGGTTGCTTCTGCCCGGATTTGTATGGTTTCCAATAATGTGATGGACTGGCCACTGTCAACGATTCCTGTACGTAATCAATGGATTGACGACGATGGCACCGTCTGGTTGTTGTTTGTAAGAACAGGTCCGGAAAACCCAATGTTGGATGGCGGTCGTATAGAGTTATTTTATGCGAATTCGGGAGCAAACCAATTCCTTACACTCTCGGGGACTGCTTCTTTCATTCCGCGAAACGAAGTTCCGTTTTCAAACGATATTCTGCCGTTTCGCAAGACCCTCGAAAATGAAGCGTTGGGGCCGGCAATTGGTGTTTTTCGTTTTTGTCCGACCGATGCGTACTACTGGGACAACGAGAGCGCAAATACCGTTCGCCTCACGCTGTCGGATACCGCAGACATAGACGACTAATGTGTCCAGTTTGACAACAATGGGCCTCCCTCTCCATACAACGGATCATTGGCGGGTAGGGGTACGGTTTTGATGTTCTCAAGTGCCATTTCACGGTTGTCGCTTTCGGTAACAATATCGTAATCACTTCCTCCCGGATATGCGCCCACACATTTGAAATCATCATACAGGTCAACAGCCTTGTGGGCCACGCCTGCAGGAACGATAATCACATCTCCCGTTTCGATAAGCAACGTTACCCCTGATGGTCCGCCAAACTGAACGCGCGCACTTCCTTTGATGACAGCGAGGACTTCGTGGGTAATACTGTGATAATGATGGTAATCGAAAATACCATCAGTCCATGCGTTGCGCCAGTCGTTCGTCCTGAGCACCGCCTTCACATCCTTGTCTGTATCCTTCTCAGACAACCTGAGCGCACCTTTGTAAATCACAAGCGGATGGAGCGCATTGTTTGGAAACGTTCCGTCATCGGGTAAATGGTGACGAATAATGTTGACGTGTTGTATTGCTTCAATCAGACTCATGATTTTCGTTGTTTATCAGAAACCCGGTCGAACTTTGCTGAAGCTATTTTCTCCGTGGCAATTTCGATCTCTTCAGGATCCGCGACTTTTTCCTCCTTCGCGTTTTCCGGAATGTCGTATGGTTCGAGACCAACTTCAATCAGTATCGGAAAATGATCCGAGCCAATGTCGCCCATGCGTTTAAGAACGTGAAGGTAAAAATGGCTCGAACAAAACACATGGTCAAGCGGCCACCGCATCAAACGATACTTCGCATGGAACGTGCTGAAGAACCCTCTTCCGATGCGCGGGTCAAGAAGCCCGCTTACTTTAAGGAAAAGATTCGTGGTAAAACTCCATGCTACGTCATTCAGATCGCCGGCAACAATTACGGGAAGCTGACAGGTGGTACATTCTTTCGCGACAATCAGGATTTCTGCATCGCGTTCGGTGGACTCACCCGACTCCTGCGGCACAGGGGGTTTGGGATGCAGTCCATATAATCTGAAAGTCTGCCATGAGGGTGTAATGATGTCAGCCTGTATTGATGGGATGTCGTCTTCGACAATGTAGCGTATCTTGTAATCCGCTATTTCAAGCCTTGACAACAACAACATGCCATACGTATTCGATTTTGGGATTTCGACGCGGTGTGAATATTCGTCATAGCGTGATCGCATTTGTGTTACCCACCAATCATCTGTCTCGACCAACAGAACAAGATCGGGATCAGACGTGTCAATCATTCTTAGAAGGCCCGAAGCATCGCGGTTGTCCTGAAATACGTTCGCCACGAGAAGGCGAATAGAATCACCTTCCTTTCCATTTACTTTCATTTGTACGGGAGCGAGTTTCGTGTACTCCCACACCTTGCTGAAAAGGTACGCCAGGTTGAGGGACATAGCAGCGATAAAAACCAGATCGGATACCTCATTCCATCCAATGACGACCACGTAGATGAGTAGAATCATCAGGTTCAGCCAGAATTTCTGAGAGCGGGGATAATCGAAAATACGGACAAACCACCAATTGCTGCGGAGCAATGGCACGAGGGACATCAGGATTATCAGATATCCCAATCCGGACAATACATACCTGAAAGTGCCATCGAAGTCCATTTTCTGATCTGTTCAGCGTGATCGTTCAAAACAAAGTGCCAACACTACATCGGGCAGTAAAAGCATGACCTTAATTTCGTTTTTGGAAAAGAACCCTCTAATTTTGAATCTGCGCAATGAAAAGGACTAGGCAAACGTTAAAGGGCTGGCAACGAGACACTATGATCCGTATCCTCTACGTCGCATTGTGCATTTGGGTGGTTTTTGGTTGTAGTAAGGGTTCTGACCGACCGGCGGAGCTTGCGCGAACCGATTCGACACCGTACCAGCGCGTCTCCATCAATTACGAGATTCAGGGCGATCAGGACACCTGCCTGGTTTTTATCCACGGCTGGAATCTGAACATGCGATATTGGGATGACCAGGTAAGACACTTTAGTCCCCGCTTCAGGATCCTCAATCTTGACCTTGCCGGTCATGGGAATTCCGGCAAAGACCGAAGTAATTGGACGATTGAAAATTTCGCGCGCGACATCGCACAGGTCATGGAGAAAGAAGCCGTAACGAATGCCGTGTTGATCGGTCACTCAATCGGAGCCAACATAGCGCTGCACATCCAGGAGATGGCGCCGGAACGGGTGATACGAATCATTGCAGTCGACTCATTTAAAGATGTTGGCTTTGAAATCACCGATGACTTCAGAAATGGGTTCCACGACCATTTCATCAAATTCAAAAGGAATTATTCGCAGATGGCTGACGACTACGCCAGACAAAACACGCGAACCAAGGATCGCGAGGTGATCAACCGTATCGTCAATGATTACCGCTCTGCCAACGCGAAGATTGCACTTGCTGTCTATAGCCAGGTTGTTCAAAAACATGCCGAAGAAAAAGATCGGCTGAGCAAATTGCCTTTCAAACTTTATGTGATCAATAGTGACTACACGCCGATCGATGAGGAAGCTCTGGCACGGTATGCGCACTTTGGCTACGAAATCATCCCGGTGCACGGTGCCGGACATTTCCCGATGGTGGAGGAGCCGGTTCAGTTAAACATCGCCCTTGATTCCGCGCTGCACGTACCTTAGGAAGAAGAGAACCTCCCTTTGAGAATGTACCAAAATGAAGAAGCCGTCCCACTTTTCGCGAAACGGCCTCTTTTGTTACTTGTAATATAGAAACTACTTTCTCAGGTGTCTCATTGCCTTTTCCTTGATCATGTCGCGGTCAGCGGTGATTGAAGGATCGCTGTACACGTGCTGTGAAATCTCGCCCACGACACCTTTCTTGAAGCCGAGACGTTCTGCAATGCTTTCGCAGAAGACGATCTCACTCCGGAAAACCTGTCCATCCATTTTCATAAGCTGAATAAGATGATAGAGGTGCTCAAACTTCTCGTCGGAAGTAAGCGAGTCGATGCTGCCAATAGGTTTAGGATTAGTCAGCAACGTGTCAATTTCTTCCTTGGAAATACCGTTAGCCTTACCAATCAGGTGGATTAGTTTTGATTCGCGTTCAGCCACATTGGAGTCGCTCGCGGCCAGATTGATAAGCACGTTTAACTCGGCTTTTTTGTCAAAAATCATAAAACACAGTTAGGTTTGAGGTACAAATCTTGGAAAAGAGATGTTCATTTTTCTTGTAAATTACGACGTTTTCGTACATCCGCAAAATATTCTGAACCTTGGGGCCGAAACGTGCAACCCTCTTTTTCGGGGTCGGTCTTTTGAACAAATTGATGAATGCGTATGAAGCACTTACTATGGATTGCCGCATTGTTCCTTGTCACGGTTTCAGCCGTAGCACAAGAGACTCAACAACGAAATGTCGGTTCGTTTTCGGGTATAAAAGTCTCGGAAGGCATTGACGTCTACCTCAAACACGGAGATAAGGAGAGCGTGAGAGTTGAGGCTACCGGTATTAAGCTGGAAAATGTTATTACCGAAGTGTCGGGATCTTATCTTAAGATTCACCTGGATGGAAACAACCGCGGCCGGATTAATGTGAAAGTTTACGTCACCTATGTAAAACTTGAAAAGCTGTACGCGAGCGCAGCCGGGAATATTTTTGGCGATGCACCTATTCGGGCTGAATCGATTACGCTTCAGTGTTCGAGTGCAGGCAATATTGAAATCGCCGTTGACGCGCAACGTGTGGATGCCAGCGCCTCAAGCGCGGGCCAGATTGAATTGCGCGGCAAGGTGCGTGAATTCAGAGCCGATGCAAGCAGTGCGGGCCAGATCAACGCATATGATCTCGATAGCCAGAAAGCAGACGTTGAAGCCAGCAGTGCCGGATCGGTCCGCGTAAGCGTCGAAAATGATTTACACGCCAACGCCAGCAGCGGCGGAAGCATCAGATTCCGGGGTAACCCCGCCAAGTCTGTTACCAATTCCAGCAGCGGCGGATCCGTGAAGAAGTCGAGTTAATAGAATACTTATAATCAAGAGGCCCAAAAGGGCCTTTTTTTTGTGCCCGTTTACATCGTTTGCAAAAACCGGCGCTATTTTTCGATCCCGGTTAAAAACTAACCCTTGTGCAAACGTATTCTTAATAAAATCTTAAAATACTGGGCCGCTGGGTACCCGGCTTGTAAAAATTTCTGATAGATTTGGCGCCAGTTAGTCAAAAATTACAACCACCTATGGCGCACCTACGATTTGAAGCTCTGAAAAAACTGAATGAACGTCCCCGCATTCATGTTGAGGCCCCCAATCCCGCAGTCTCCAAATTCTTCCGCGAAAGCGTATTTGGAATTGAGGAAATGAGGGCATCCCTGTCCCCGGCAATCTATAAAAAAGTCAGCCAGGCGATTAAAAATCACGAGAAGATTGATGAAACAACTGCGGATGCCGTTGCGGCCGCCGCCAAATCGTGGGCAATGAGCAAAGGTGCAACTCACTTCACACACTGGTTCCAACCGATGACCGGTGGAACAGCAGAAAAACACGACTCATTCTTTGATGCGCTTGCCGGGATTGAAAAGTTCAAAGGCAGCGAACTCGTACAACAGGAACCCGATGCATCGTCATTCCCACACGGCGGTATCCGAAGCACATTCGAAGCACGCGGATACACTGCATGGGATCCGACATCGCCGATGTTCCTCTACGGAAGAACACTTTGTATTCCAACGATTTTTGTTTCTTATACAGGCGAAACACTTGATACAAAGGCTCCGCTTCTGCGCGCACTAAAAGCAGTTGATATCGCTGCAACGAAAGTGTGCCAGCTATTTGACAAAGACATTCAGCACGTGCACGCATCGCTTGGCGCTGAGCAGGAATATTTTGTCGTTGACAAGGCGTTGTACATGGCGCGTCCCGACCTCGTTATGGCAGGACGCACTGTTTTCGGACATGCGCCGGCGCGTGGTCAGCAAATGGAAGATCACTACTTTGCTTCCATCCCTTCACGTATATATGACTACATGAAGGATTTTGAAATTGAATGCTGGAAAGTTGGTATTCCTGTCAGAACCCGTCACAATGAAGTTGCTCCCAGCCAGTTTGAAGTGGCTCCGTTGTTTGAAGAAGTGAATGTGGCGAATGACCACAATCAGCTGATGATGGATCTAATGGCTCGTGTCGCTGAAAAGCACGACCTGAAAATCCTTTTCCACGAAAAACCATTTGCCGGACTCAACGGTTCTGGTAAACATAACAACTGGTCACTCATTACAGATACGGGTGTGAACCTGTTCGCACCTACCAGCAGTGCACGTGATAACCTGATGTTCCTTACGTTCTTCGTAACGACTATCAAGGCTGTGAACACATACTCGGACGTTCTTCGTGCGAGTATCGCGACTGCCGGAAACGACTTCCGTCTGGGCGCCAACGAAGCGCCTCCGGCAATCATGTCCGTGTTCATCGGTTCGCAAATGACTTCCGTTCTTGATGAACTTGAAAGCAAAGGTAACGTCAAGATTGAGAAAGGCGATAACATGTACATGAAACTCGGTATCGACCAGATTCCCGAAATCATCCTGGATGCAACTGACAGAAACCGTACATCGCCTTTTGCCTTCACTGGAAATAAGTTCGAGTTCCGTGCAGTAGGCGGAAGCGACAACTGCGGGGTCGCCATGACTGCGCTAAACACCATCGTAGCAGAACAGCTGGATCAGTTCTACACAGCGGTTTCCAAAGAAATCGACAAGGGGCAGGAGAAGCGCATGGCGATCGTGAACGTCCTGCGTCAGTATATTAAAGAATCCAAAAACATTCGCTTTGAAGGTGACGGATACTCTGACGCATGGGTGGAAGAAGCAGCGAAGCGCGGCTTGAGCAACATCAAAAATACACCGCGTGCGCTTGAGGCTTATCTCACGAAACCTGCGCTGCAACTGTTCGAGAAACATGAGGTTATGTCTCAAAAAGAAACAGAGGCGCGCACGGAAATCCGGTGGGAGGCATATATCAAACGTGTTCAGATTGAAGCCCGCGTTATGGGTGACCTGGCAATGAACCACATCGTTCCTACGGCAATTTCATACCAGACCAAGCTGATTGAAAACGCCAATGGTCTTGCCGGTCTGGGAATCGACAACACCGCCGTGGTTCAAACGATCAAACAAATCGCCGGACACATCGACACAATCAAGAATAATGTGCGCGCGATGAACGAAGAACGCAAGCGCGTCAACAAGATTGCGTCCACGCACGAGCGTGCCATTGCTTACTGCGACGATGTCAAAGAAAAATACTTTGACAAGATTCGCGACGCCGTCGACAGACTTGAGTTGCTTGTTGATAACGGGGACTGGCCGCTGGTTAAGTACCGCGAACTGCTGTTCCTGCGTTAGGAGAGCATCGAAAAATAATGGGCGAGTCCTTAGCAGGGCTCGCCTTTTTGTTTTTTTGCGTTTGAGTCGGCCCGGTCAGGGATTGAAGCGGTTTCCCCGGCTAAGTCGCTGGTGAAAAAAAATGGAGGGAAACCTGGTTTGGGCTCACCACATTCCAGAGTAAAAATAATAATTGTTAGGTGGACACTTAAAAAAATAGTGTATCTTGGCCCGATAATCAACGATTGAAAGATCAGACTATGGCCAGCGAAGCATATTTTATCGGAGTGGACTTTGGGACTGATTCCGTTCGGACGATCATCGTGGACGCACGCGGACGTGAAGTTACGTCGTCGGTATTTGCTTACCCGCGGTGGCGTGATCAGTTGTTTTGCAATGCATCCGAAAACCTTTTTCGGCAGCATCCGCTTGACTATGTGGAAGGGCTCGAGGCAACGATAAAAGCCTGCGTTAAAGAAGCAGGTTCGGCAGTCGCCGCAAGTATTCGGGGTCTTTCGGTCGACACGACTGGATCTACCCCAGTTGCCGTAGACAAAACCGGAACACCGCTCAGTCTTACTGCCGGATTTGAAAAAAATCCCAATGCCATGTTCGTCCTTTGGAAGGATCACACCTCACTGGACGAAGCAGCGCGAATTAACGCTCACGCTACACGCTACGAAACGAATTATCTCCAGTACGTTGGCGGCATTTATTCGAGTGAGTGGTTCTGGGCCAAACTACTGCACGTGCTATCGGTTGACGAATTCGTTCGGGAGAAGTGTTACAGCTGGGTTGAACATTGCGACTGGATTCCATTTCTGCTGACAGGAGGGGCCGATGTTCATCAGATGCGCCGTGGCGTTTGCTCCGCCGGACACAAAGCGCTTTGGGCCGAAGCATTTGGCGGTCTTCCGCCTGATTCATTCTTCGCCGACCTCGATCCGTTGCTCGCAGGTTTCACGAAACGTCTTTTCACGACGGTATATACTTCAGACAAGCCCGCCGGTACAATCAGCAAAGAATGGGCGCAACGGCTTGGGCTGCCCGAGACTGTCGTGATCGGAGTGGGAGCATTCGATGCGCATATGGGTGCCGTCGGCGGACAGATTGAACCATATCATCTCAGCAAGGTAATGGGCACGTCCACATGCGACATGCTCGTTGCACCCAGGAAGGATATGGAAGGAAAACTAATTCGCGGAATTTGCGGTCAGGTTGACGGATCCGTAATCCCGGGAATGATCGGACTCGAAGCCGGGCAGTCAGCGTTTGGCGATACGTATGCCTGGTTTAGAAATGTTTTGCTTTGGCCATATAGTGCACTGCTTCGGAAATCATCAATGGTTGATGCCGCGACGGCTGAGGCTCTGCAGCGCGAGCTGTCGGAGCGTATGATTCCGGCGTTGAGCGATGAGGCTGCAAAACTTCCGCTTACTGTTAACGATGAACTTGCAATTGACTGGCTCAATGGCCGGCGCACACCGGATGCTGACCAGTCATTGAAGGGTGCGTTGTCAAGACTCAGTCTCGGCACAGGTGCGCCTCATATATTCAAGGCCCTTGTCGAGGCAACATGCTTCGGCGCCCGCGCGATAGTGGAGCGTTTTGTTAATGAAGGCGTGCCTGTCAAAGGGTTGATCGGCCTGGGTGGTGTGGCCAGGAAATCACCCTACATCATGCAGGTGATGGCTAACGTACTGGGTATGCCAATACGTATCCACCGCAGTGAACAAACATGCGCACTGGGTGCCGCGATGTTCGCAGCGACGGCTTCCGGCGT
The DNA here is from genome assembly GCA_023428695.1 of Bacteroidota bacterium. Taxonomy (GTDB): domain Bacteria; phylum Bacteroidota; class Bacteroidia; order Cytophagales; family Cyclobacteriaceae; genus Ohtaekwangia. Next base: position 102,685 of record JAEYWY010000030.1, on the reverse strand, counting down.
TTACAAAACGGTAGAGGAGGCGATGCGCGAAATGGGGCAGGGTTTTGATCAAAGTTATGAACCCGAGCAACGCGCAGCTGATATCTACACCACGCGTTACGGTGCATATAAACGCCAGGGTACTTTCCTGGAGAAGGGTAATGTCAAACAAGAAACGTCACCCGTAGGTGCTTAAGTTAGTTGTATGAGTCGCTTCAGCGAAATAAAGGAATCAGCGTACAGGGCTAACATGCAGTTGCCGGAACTCGGACTGGTGATCTTCACATTTGGAAACGTGAGCGCCGCCGATCGTGATCAGGGTGTTTTCGCAATTAAGCCAAGTGGCGTTCCCTATGAATCACTTTCTCCCGACAAAATGGTTGTGGTGGATTTTGACGGCAAGACCGTCGAAGGTAAACTCCGCCCGTCATCGGATACGCTGACACATGCAGTCTTGTACAAGCACTGGGATAAGATCGGCGGGATTGTTCATACCCACTCAACGTATGCAACGGCCTGGGCACAGGCCCAGCGTGATATTCCTCTGTTCGGAACAACACACGCCGATCACAATACCGTGGATATTCCGTGTGCGCCACCAATGAGTGATGAAATGATCCGCGGTAATTATGAGTACGAAACAGGTTTCCAGATCATGAATTGCCTGCGGGACAAAGGGTTGAGTTATGAAGAAGTCGAAATGATTCTGGTGGGAAATCACGCACCGTTCACGTGGGGAAAAACACCGGAGAAAGCCGTGTACAACAGCGCGGTCCTCGAAGCCGTTGCGAAAATGGCGCTGCTAACGGAACAAATAAGACCTGATGCTCCCCGTCTGAAGGACGCACTTGTGAAAAAACATTTTGAACGTAAACACGGCCCGGATTCTTACTACGGTCAGTCATGACCAGCAAAATCGATCAATCAGAAAGCAAGGGAATAAATACGATGATTAATAATCTAAAGACGTTTGAAGCGTGGTTCATTACAGGCAGCCAGTCGTTGTATGGTGATGACACATTGAAACAGGTTGCTGCTCATTCCGAAGAGATAGCCAGAACGCTGGATGCATCCTCCGGCATACCGGTACGAATTATCTTCAAACCTGTCGCAAAATCACCCGAGGAGATTTACCAACTGTTACAGCAGGCAAATACGGCCGAAAAATGCGTTGGCGTAATTGCCTGGATGCATACATTCTCGCCGGCAAAGATGTGGATCGCCGGATTGAAGATTCTCGTTAAGCCTATGCTGCATTTGCATACGCAGTTCAACCGCGACATTCCGTGGAAAACCATTGACATGGATTTTATGAACCTCAATCAGAGTGCACACGGTGACCGTGAGTTTGGGTTCATCATGTCGCGTATGCGTCTGAAGCGGAAGGTGGTGGTAGGACATTGGAAAGACCCGCGTGTGACTGAGAAGCTTGACATCTGGCTGCGCGCTGCATGTGGCTGGCATGACTGGCAAAACGCGCGCTTCTGCCGTTTTGGTGACAACATGCGCCAGGTGGCAGTCACCGAGGGCGACAAGGTTGAAGCTGAAATCAAGTTCGGCTACTCGGTCAACGGTTACGGCATTGGCGACCTTGTGAATGTGATCAATGATACCTCTGAACAGGAAATATTGCAGCTCACACAGGAGTATGAGGATAGCTACAACGTGGCCAAACCGTTGCGCAAGGGCGGCGACAGATTCAAGGAACTCACAGAGGCAGCAAGAATAGAAATCGGTTTGAAACGCTTCCTCACGGAAGGAAATTTCAAAGGGTTTACCGATACATTCGAGGATTTGAAGGGATTGGTTCAACTTCCGGGCATTGCCGTTCAGCGGTTGATGAATGCGGGCTATGGGTTCGGAGCCGAGGGTGACTGGAAGACCGCAGCGCTCGTCCGGGCTATGAAAGTCATGGGCTCGGGACTGAAGGGTGGTAACTCGTTTATGGAAGACTACACCTATCATTTCGATCCTTCCAACCCAATGGTTCTCGGCGCGCATATGCTCGAGATATGTGAATCGATCGCAGACGGAAAACCGTCATGCGAAATTCATCCGCTGGGAATAGGGGGAAAGGCAGACCCGGTACGTCTTGTGTTTAACAGTGCCCCGGGAGCGGCGATCAATGCATCCGTTGTGGATATGGGGAACCGATTCAGACTGTTGGTTAACGAGGTCGAGGCAGTGGCTCCGGAGCAGGATCTGCCTTTGCTACCGGTTGCGCGCGTGTTGTGGAAACCGCTTCCTGATATGCACTCGGCCTGTGCCGCGTGGATCTATGCCGGAGGTGCTCACCACACCTGTTACAGCCAGAACCTAACCGCTGAACATATGGAAGACTTCTCCGAAATGGCCGATATTGAATATGTCGTCATCGGAAAAAATACCCGTATCAGCGAATTTAAAAATATGCTTCGCTGGAATGAGGCTTGCTTCCGATAAAAGACTAGTTTTAGACACCCAAATCAAAGTAAATCAATAAACGAAACCTTAACTAAACTAAACTAAACCTGACTTTACATGAGTGGATTTCAAACGCTTGACTGGGTTGTCATTGCATCTTACTTTGCTATCATCGCCGTAGTGGCTATTTGGGTCATGACCCGCAAGCAAAAGAGCACGGAAGACTACTTCCTTGCGGGTCGAAACATCGGATGGTTCGTTGTGGGTGCGTCGATTTTCGCATCTAACATCGGCTCCGAGCACGTTGTTGGTCTTGCCGGTGCAGGCGCGGGAGGAAAAATCCCGATGCTTATCTATGAACTCCATGCCTGGCTTGTTATTACTCTCGGATGGGTATTCCTTCCCTTTTACATTCGAAGCGGTGTCTTTACGATGCCGGAGTTCCTTGAAAGAAGGTTCAGCAGCGGAACGCGCTGGTTCCTCAGTGTGTTCTCCCTTGCGGCCTATGTACTTACAAAAATTTCCGTAACGGTCTACGCCGGAGGTATTGTAATAGCGTCAATACTCAACATCGATTTCTGGACTGGGGCCCTTGCAACGGTCGTACTTACCGGTATTTATACTGTTCTCGGTGGTATGCGTGCGGTTGTGTATACTGAAGCGCTTCAAACTGTAGTCCTTGTGCTGGGTGCCGGAACGCTTACTTTCATAGGTCTTGACACCGTTGGTGGATGGGACGGTCTGCGGGATTCGCTTGAGCCCGGATACCTCAACATGTGGAGGCCGGCAACCGATCCTGATTTCCCGTGGCCGAGCCTTGTAATAACGAGTACAATCGTAGGCTTGTGGTATTGGTGTACCGATCAGTACATCGTGCAACGCGTGCTTTCAGCAAAGAATATCACTGAAGGCAGAAGGGGAACAATTTTCGGTGGCTTGCTCAAGTTGTTGCCGGTGTTCCTGTTCCTCGTTCCGGGTGTTGTTGCGCTTGCCCTTAAGAACAAAGGTGAACTCCACTGGGATTCTCCTGACCAGGCATTCGCTGCATTGCTCATGAACAAAATGCCTGTTGGTCTGCGGGGCCTTGTTGCAGCCGGATTGTTGGCTGCGCTTATGAGTTCACTTGCGTCGGTGTTCAATTCATGTTCAACACTCTTTACAGTTGATATCTACAAAAAGCTTCGTCCGAATACTCCGGAAAAGGAACTGCTTACAATCGGACGTATCGCTACCGTTATCGTTGTGATTCTCGGAATTCTTTGGATACCTGTGATGCAAAATATTTCGGGGGTACTCTACGAATATCTGCAATCTGTACAGGCATATATAGCTCCGCCAATCGCGGCCGTATTTCTGTGGGGAATTTTCCATAAGCGGATTAACAGCCAGGGTGCCCTGAGCACGCTTGTCATGGGACTTGTAGTCGCGTTCATTCGCATCATGCTCGAGCTTATGGTCGATTCCCTTACGCCGGGAAGTATCATTCATACCTTTGCGGCCAGCAACTTCCTCACGTTTGCAGCATGGTTCTTCCTGTTCTGCGTTGTTTGGTGTCTCGTCGTAAGTTTGCTTACACCTGCGCCGGCTCCTGAATCCGTGCAAGGTCTTACCTTCGCAACGATGTCCGAAGAGCAGCGCAAGGCGAACAGGGCGAGCTACAACATATGGGATATTCTCGCTTCAATTGGGGTGATCCTGATTGTTGTATGGGTAATGGTCAGTTTCACAGGATAAAATTGATTTTAAATAACGAAGGCTTGCTCCATGGACAAGCCTTCATTTTGAATACGCGTTTTTGTTCAACCTACGCCTGAATTTTATGGATCATGGATATCGGAAAGTATAAAAGTCACGATCGTATACTCGTCGCGGTCGATTGCATCATTTTCGGATTTGATGGTACACAACTGAAGGCACTTTTAATAAAACGTGGATTTGAACCTGAGAAGGGTAGGTGGTCTTTGATGGGTGGATTTGTCCATAAGGATGAGAGCGCAGATGATGCGGCGGCAAGAGTATTGCACCAACTTACCGGTCTCAAAGATGTTTACATGGAGCAAATCTACTGCTTTAGTGATCCTCATCGCGATCCCGCGGGACGAGTGATTTCAATCGCGTACTTTGCCCTGATCAACATTGCCGAATACAGTGACCAGTTGCTTCGCGATCACGAAGCAAAGTGGTTTCCGCTTGGCAAGATCCCTGCACTCATTTTTGATCACAAGGAAATGGTTGCGAAAGCGAAAGAGAAGCTGCGTGAAAAAGTTTCCCATCACCCCATCGGATTCGAGTTGCTTCCGATGAAATTCACGCTGCCACAGCTTCAGAATCTGTATGAGGCTATCTATGAGTCACCGCTCGACAAAAGAAACTTTTCCCGGAAGATGTTGTCCCTTGGAATACTCAACAAACTTGCCGAGAAGGAAAAAGAATCGTCGAGGAAGGGTGCTTTCTATTATGTCTTTGATAAAAATAAATACAAGAAGTTGCATCAGGAGGGAGTGAAGTTTATCTGATTACACTTTAAAACGAAATTTTCCTATGGTTTCTCGCATTCAATTCATTCTGTTAGTTGCGTTTGTGTGCATCGGCTTTGCAGTCAAAGCGCAGCAAATAAAAATTGTTGTACACGCCGATGAAGGTCAGGTAACGATCGACAAACATATCTACGGTCATTTTGCTGAACACCTTGGAAGATGTGTTTATGGCGGCTTTTACGTTGGTGAAGATAATACGAAAATTCCGCACGTCAACGGTATTCGCACCGATGTCGTTGATGCGCTGAAGAAACTCAAGATACCGAACCTGCGCTGGCCGGGTGGATGCTTCGCCGACACGTACCATTGGAAGGATGGTATCGGTCCGAAGAAAGAAAGACCAACAATTGTTAACACATGGTGGGGTGGCGTAACGGAAGACAACAGCTTTGGTACACATGACTTTCTGAACATGTGCGAGCTTCTCGGCACAGAACCATACCTCTCTGCAAATGTCGGCAGTGGTACCGTTCAGGAAGTTGCCGAGTGGGTACAGTATACGAATTTTGATGGCGTGAGCCCGATGTCAAATCTCAGGAAAGCCAATGGCCGGGAGAAACCCTGGAAGGTACGTTTCTGGGGTGTCGGCAACGAGGCTTGGGGATGCGGTGGAAACATGCGTGCTGAATACTACGCCGATGTATATCGCCAGTATGCTACGTTCATGAGTGACTGGGGGAACACCGAAAAAGTATTCCGCATCGCATCCGGCGCCAGCAGCGATGACTATCACTGGACTGAAGTTCTCATGCGTGAGGTTCCACGTAACTTGCTCGAAGGTGTTGCTCTCCATCACTACTCTGTGATCAACTGGTCGAAGAAAGGTCCGGCTACTGGTTTTGATGAGGAACAGTATTTCACCATTATGAAACGCGCGTTGCAGATGGAAGAACTCGTTACAAGACATTCCACGATCATGGACCGCTATGATCCACAGAAAAGAGTTGCCCTGGTTGTCGATGAGTGGGGTGGATGGTATGACGTAGAACCCGGGACCAATCCGGGATTTCTCTATCAGCAAAATACAATGCGCGACGCAATGATTGCGGGCGTTACCCTCAACATCTTTAATAATCATGCCGATCGGGTACGTATGGCCAACCTCGCGCAAACAATCAACGTGCTTCAGGCTGTTATTCTTACTGATGAAGAGAAAATGCTTCTGACGCCCACGTATCACGTGATGGAAATGTATAATGTTCATCAGGATGCGAAGCTGCTCCCGCTTTCACTGAACAGTCCGGAGTACACGTTTAATAATGACAAACTTCCGGCATTGTCCGCCTCGGCTTCCGTAAATGACGCTGGTGTGACGCACGTCAGCCTCGTTAATATTGATATGACCCGCACACACGATGTGGCGATCAAGCTGACGGGAAAAAATTTCAAGAACGTGAAGGCGAGGATTCTGTCGTCAGCAAAAGTTCAGGATCATAATACGTTTGAAAAACCCAACCTCGTTGAGCCTAAACCGTTCACGGGAGCCCGTTTGAAAGGGGATGAGGTAACGCTTAAAATTCCGCCATTTTCGGTAGTCGTGCTTGAATTGCAATGAAAACGAGGCTCTTCAGCCCGGCATAGCTTATCTAAAATCCTGAAAAAATATCGCAATCGGTTGTAAGGGGCGCTGTTAGGGCGCCCCTTTATTTTTTCCCGGCCCGGAGCCTGCTGTTTCTGCTTTTTTAAGCGGGTAGTCCGCCTCAGAGCCACATCGGTGCAATCGTTTTCAAAAAAAATAAGTGTAAGCGATACATTTTATTTAAATAAGTGTAAATTGTACCCTTATAAACCTTCCCAATAACCCTAAACGCTATGCTTAAACATTTTACGAAAGCAAAATGGAAGGCCCGCAAGTCGCCTCACTTGATCGTTGCGGTATTCCTTCTCTTCTTCTGCTTGCGCGCGCAGGCGCAGAGTGTCATCACAGGTAATGTCACTGATGAAAACAGTGCGGGACTTCCGGGAGTCAATGTCCTTGTTAAAGGCACAACATCCGGTACAACCCCCGACTCCGAAGGGAACTATAGCATTTCCGCTTCGTCACGAGACATTCTTGTATTCAGTTTCATTGGTTACAAGGCTCAGGAGATTGCCGTGGGCAATCAATCGGTCATCAACGTCGGTATGGTTCCTGATGTACAGGCCCTCGAGGAAATTGTTGTTGTCGGATACGGAAGCCAACGCAAGAGTGACCTCACCGGCGCGGTCAGTCTTGCCGATCCTGAAGAAATGAAAAAACAGGCTTCGAGTGACGTCACGCAAATGATGCAGGGACGCATTGCCGGCGTCTCGATAACAAGTGATGGTCAGCCAGGTGCAACACCAACGGTACGCGTACGAGGAGTCAGTACCTTTGGTCTTGGTGCAGGTGCCGAGCCATTGTTTGTCGTTGATGGATTTCCTCTGCCCGGTGGAATCCGCGACATCAACCCCAACGATATTGAGACTATTCAGGTCCTGAAGGATGCAACTGCAGGTGCGATCTATGGCAACAGGGCCGCGAATGGTGTCGTGATCATCACAACCAAATCCGGTAAACGCGGTTCTGGATTTTCTCTTGGATTGAACGCTTACTATGGATTCCAGCGAATTCCGCAACGCATACCAGTTTTGGATCGCGAAGGTTATCAGATGATCAATAGCGAGTTGCTCGAGAATGCAGGAAGGCCACTCGTTCCGGGTAACGATCCAAACTCGCCTTCTTTCATTGATGATGTAAATACAGACTGGCAGGATGCCGGTTATAAGAATGGTTATATCGCAAACTATAACCTGAATTTCTCCGGGGGCACAGACAAGACGAAATATTATCTGTCGCTGGACTATCTCGATAACGTTGGAACGCTTGAGGGAAGCGGACCTGATTACAAACGTTACTCGGCACGTATCAACTCCGAAACGCAGATAGGCAAGTTTACGATCGGACAAAACTTCTATCTGATGCGTTCCGATGAAAATCCGCTGTTCTTTACAACCACCATCAGTTTGCCCGGTGGTCGTCCATCGCTGGTGAACGATTTGTTACAGGCAGCGCCTACGATACCACTATACGATCCGGCCCGCGAAGGCGGTTTTGGTGGCGCTGATGCAGTCATTCATCAATCCATCACATTAAATGTACCCGGCATCAATTCGCTTGTTAATACGTCAACGCTTGTCAATCGTATTCTTGCCAACATTTACGGTGAACTCGAAATCATCGATGGTCTGAAATTCCGAACCAACTTGCAGTATGACAACACCGATATAACAGATGAACTGTTTGTGCCGGAGTATGATCTTGGATACTTCTTTCCCAATTCGACAGCACAATACCAGGTAGGTAACAGGACATCAGGATCGTACCTGATTGAGAACACCCTCAACTTCACCCGGAAATTTAACAAACACGATTTGAACGTACTGGTTGGTCAAACCTATCAGGAGTTCGATTTCCGTGAGGTTCGTGCGGTCGGTGCGGGTCTCGAAAAGCCATATGTAATGAGTCTTCAAAGCGCGGCGAACTTCAGCGTTTCCGATAATCAACAACCATCGGCGATTGCCTCGTTCCTGGGAAGGATCAACTACGGTTTTGATGATCGTTATCTCATAACAGTCAACCTTCGCCGGGACGGCTCTTCACGGTTCATCAAAGAAAACCGTTACGAAATATTTCCGTCAATCGGCTTGCTCTGGAAAATTCACAATGACTTTACACTTCCCGACTTTATTACTGAACTCCGCCTTCGTGGAGGTGTAGGTCAGGTTGGTAACCAGGAAATTGGAAACTTCCGGTATCAAAGTACGATCAACCGGGCCATTCCTTACGAATTCAGTTCGGGCCGTGTGTTAGGAGCAGCGACCACAATTCTGGTAGATCCTGCGATTCAATGGGAAACGCGCACTACACGTAACGTTGGAATCGACGCGATCTTCATGGATGGCCGACTCGAATTCACGGCCGAGTATTATTCGAACACTTCGGACGATGTTCTACTCGATTTGCCTATTCCTTTGTCAGCAGGTTCGCTTAGCGGATTGACAACGAACGCCGGATCGTTAAAAAACAGCGGTATTGAACTATCCGCGACTTACCGTCAGGAAGTCGGAGACTTTTCATTCGAAATTGCGCCTAACTTTTACACTGTTAAAAACGAAGTCCTCGACATCGGTCCGCTGGAATTCATCTCTGGCGTCGGTGCCAGAAACGAAGTTGGCGGACCCCTTGGCCGTCACTATGGTTGGGTGTACGATGGAATATTTCAGGCGCAATCTGAAATCAACACCGTAGGCCCTGCTGATCCTACGTTCAACCCCTCGGCGCACGCTTTCCAAAACGCCAATACGGCACCGGGTGATATTCGTTTCCGCGACCTGAACGGCGATAATATCATCAATGATGCTGACAGGACTTTCCTTGGAGACGGGATGCCAACCTTCTATTATGGCATGAACCTCGTTGGAAAGTATAAGAGTTTTGATCTGACGATATTCTTCTCAGGTGCAGGTGGGAACCTGATCAACAGTAACCTTTATCGCGGCCTGATGCCAACATCAGGTTACACCAACTGGCATGAAGACATCCTCGGACGATGGACGCCCGAAAATCCTAACAATGAGATTCCACGCGTTGTGTGGAATGACCCGAACAGCAATCAGCGTGATTCGAATCGGCCCAACTGGTTGCAGAAGGGCGATTATCTTCGCATCAACACGATTTCGCTTGGATATAACCTTCCGACGGATCTGCTAAACAAGGTCAAGATGAAGAGCGCCCGTATCTATGCTACCGTGCAAAATCTGCATACGTTCACGGCGTACAAAGGGTACAACCCCGATTTTCAATCCGGCATCCTTAATCCGGGATTCGACTATGGAACCTATCCAAGACCGCGTACGACGATGTTTGGTGTACAAATTAAATTCTAGAAAAATGTTACGAAAGATATTCATTTCAACGGCCGGGCTATTGACTCTTTTGCTCATTCATGCCTGCCAGGACAAGCTTGACATTATCGATCCCAACCGGCTATCATCATCACAGTTTTATCAGAACCAGGATCAGGCTGTGGCTGCGGTTGACGCCATTTACAATGTACTCATCATAGACGGTCTTTACCAGCGTATGACGCCTGTGTTCAACGATGGCCGAAGTGATGAAATTTCCAGCCGAAGTCCGTGGGTGTTTCTCACGGGATTAAGCGCTTTCACAGTACCGGCGACTGATGGCGCGAACGAAATCGCCTGGGCGGGTTACTATATTCTGGTCGCGCGTGCCAATCAGGCTTTGGCAAACGTACCGAACGTGCCCAATGTTGACGAGGCTCTTCGCAGTCGCCTTATTGGTCAGGCGCACTTCCTGCGCGCTCTTGCTTACTTTAACATGACCAACATTTTCGAACGGGTGCCGCTAATACTGGAGGTTCCCGCCGGGCAGGAGGCGTTCTATCCTTCCAATCAGGATGTGACACAGGAAATGATCTACGATCAGGTTCAAGCCGATCTTGAAGCTGCAATAGATTTGTTACCTGTCTCGTACCTGGCTGTAACAGGGCCGGACAATGGTCAGGTCGGGCGCGCAACGAAAGGAGCTGCGCTGGCATTGCTTGGCAAGTTGCATCTGTACCGGAAGGACTACACAGCAGCTGCCGATTATTTCAAACAGGTGATCGATTTGAATGAGTATTCGCTGAATCCGAATTACGCCAACCTGTTTACGGGGGATGACGCCATCGAAAAGACCGACCCTGAAAGAATCTTCTGGGCCGAATTTACCACCAGCAGCAATTCTGACCTCAACTGGGGCGGTGATCCTAATGTGAACTGGAGACAGTTTATTGCAATCACGCCTACATATTCCGTTGCGGACTTCTTCGATTTCTATCCGACGAATTTCCTTTACAACGAAATGCGCGAGGAGTTGACGATCGACGGAAAACTTGACCCGCGCTATCACGCTACAATCCTTTCCTATGAACCGGATGAAGGCTATACAACAGCGTATGGCACCGACTGGCTGTCGCGCGGCTATGGCGAGAATGACTATTTCATCAAGAAGTACACGAACGCAGTAACCGGATCGGATCCGTTCCTGTCGGGTATTAACTACCATATAATTCGCTATGCTGATGTCTTGCTGATGTATTCTGAGGCACTCGCAAACACAAACAAGATTGCCGAGGCGGCGACATATGTACAAATGGTTCGCGATCGCGCCGGTTTGCCTGACCGCGAAGCCGAATTCGCAGCATATGATCTTGATCAATTCATGGAGCAACTGGCACACGAACGCATCATGGAGCTGGCTATTGAAGGTAATCGCTGGTATGATATAAAGCGCTGGGGCTGGCTTGAAGATCCGGACAAACTTGCAGAGCTGAAGTCACATGACTTTGAATTTAACACATTCACAGCTGGCAGAGAGTATATGCCAATACCGCAAACCGACCTGGACAGGAATGCAAACCTGATAGGAAATTCAGCTAATCAATAGTCTAATTTCAAAGGGCTGATTGGAAGAATTTTTCAATCAGCTTTTTGATTTCCATTGACACCTGATGCAGCATCATCCGTTGCTCATATTGCTTTGCTCCGTAACAATCCTTGGATGCGCAGGAAAGGATGTTACGCGTGATGGCCTTTTGTTCACGCGCATTCCCGCGAATGACACCGGGATTGGGTTTGTAAATTCCATTGCCGATGATGATTCATTGAACATCCTTACCTACGAATACCTTTACAACGGCGGAGGTGTCGGTGTAATTGATGTGAACAACGACGGTATGAAGGATCTGTTCTTTACCGGAAATCAATCTCCAAATGCCTTATACCTTAATCGCGGCGATCTGGAGTTTGAAGAAATAACCAACATTGCCGGGGTGGCGGCGCCCGGGGCGTGGTGCAATGGCGTATCCATTGTCGACGTGAACAACGACGGCTATGAAGATATCTATCTTTGCGTTGGGGGTCCCGGTAATCGCAGCACATGGCCAAATCTTTTGTTTATCAATCAAGGCGACATGACCTTTCGTGAAGAAGCCGCGGCGTATGGGCTTGCTGATCCGGGTGAGTCAATGCAGGCTGTGTTCTTCGACTATGACAAGGATAGCGACCTTGACATGTACCTGCTGACGGGTGGTGGTTTTGAAAGACCCGCCGTCGTTGTCAGGCCGATTTTAAAAGATGGGCAGAGCCGAAACAGCGACAAACTATTCGAAAATGTATTCGACAGCGCTCGTATGCATCCGGTATTTGTTGATGTGTCGCAAAAGGCAGGTGTTACGTTCGAGGGTTTTGGTCTGGGGGTGTCAGTACTCGACGTGAACAATGATTCATGGCCCGACATCTTCGTTTCAAATGACTACCTCTCGCGTGACTTACTTTATGTGAATAACGGCGATAAGACATTCTCCGAAAAAGCGTTGGAATACCTCCGGCACACATCTCATTTCTCGATGGGAAATGATGTCGCCGATATCAACAACGACGGACTTCCTGATATCATGACGGTCGATATGCTACCGGATGACCACCGTCGTCGGAAGTTGATGTTTGGCCCTGACGATTACGATAAGTATATGATGGCGGTCAGACTTGGTTACGGTCATCAGTACATGCGGAATATGTTACAGGTGAATAATGGCCGGAATGGTTTCAAGGAAATCGGACAAATGGCTGGTGTCCATCGCACGGATTGGAGTTGGGGCCCCGTTATTGCCGACTTCGACAATGATGGCCTGCAGGATATTTTTGTCACGAATGGTTACGGAAAAGACGTGACCGATCTTGATTTTGTAAAATTCAGACAAACGATTTCCAACACACTCTTCGCCGACAGGCAAAAATTGCATCAAATCTTTCTGGACAGTCTTGACGCCAGACCAGCCGTTGTAATTCCAAACTGTGTCTTCAGGAATGAGGGAGACCTGGTATTTTCGTCAACGGCTTCGGCATGGGGGCTGGACGACGAATCGATTTCAAACGGCGCGGTTGCGGTAGATCTCGATAATGACGGCGATCTCGATATCGTTACGAACAATGTCAATCAGGAAGCCTTTTTGTACCGTAATAATTCGATTGGTCTGAACGTCGGTAGTGGTAATTGGCTGCGCGTTCAACTTGGAGGCTACGCAGGTAACAAGGACGCAATCGGGGCAGAGGTAGTGGTCTATTCAGGGAATGAAAAATATTTTCGTTATCAGCAACGTGTTCATGGATTCCTGAGTTCGTCTGATAATATTATCCACTTTGGCGTTGGAAAAAACCGCAAGGTTGATAGTGTTCTTGTTAAATGGGGCGATGGACGCGTGTCGATTCGCCGCGACGTTCAGACCAATCAGGTATTGACAGTACAGGCAGACACAGGTGAATGGTTTCAACCGGATAAACAAACACTACCACTTTTTCAGCAGTCACACGCTATCGCCGTAAGGCACAGCGATACCGAGTCCAACGACTTCCAAAACCAGCCCTTGCTGACCCATGGCTTTTCGAGGCTTGGCCCGGGAATCGCTGTCGGTGATGTCAATGGCGATGGCGCAGATGACTTCTTCATTGGTGGTGGATATGGCGCTCCGTCCGTAATAATGGTGCAACAACCGGATGGAACCTTTGCGCGAAGAACTTTGTCATCGGAAGTTTATGAAGATATCGGTGCGGTATTTTTCGATGCAGACTCCGATGGTGACCTGGATTTGTACACAGCCAGTGGTGGAAGTGAACGGTATGAGAATCACGAAGCCTATCGTGACCGTTTGTACCAAAATGATGGCAAAGGAAACTTTAGCCTTTCCTCCGGAAAAATACCCCAAATACTAACGAGCACATCATGCGTCGTCGCAGCGGATTTTGACCGAGACGGAGATGAAGACCTCTTTGTCGCCGGCCGCGTCGTTCCGGGAAAGTATCCGTCAACACCGCGAAGCTTTCTTCTGGAGAATCGAAACGGAATCTTCGTTGATGTCACCCTTGAACGGGCCGGCAGTCTCTCGAATATTGGAATGGTTACGTCGGCTGTTTTTAGTGACATCGATAATGACTTGAATCCCGATCTTATTGTAACGGGTGAATTCATGCCTGTACACATACTTCGAAATACTGACGGTATCTTCACGGATGTTACTAACGCAATTGGCCTTGGCGGGACCAATGGATTGTGGAACAGCGTTCTTACAGGTGATTTTGACAATGATGGCGACATGGATATTGTCGCAGGAAATATTGGGCTGAATATTCCTTTCCGGGTACGTCCAGACCAACCGTTGGAACTGCATTACGCCGACTTTGATGGCAATGGTTCAATTGACCCTTTACTGACGGCATATGAGAACGGTGTTTCTTACCCGGTAGCATCCATGGATCGCATGATACGTCAGTTGCCCCATCTACGAAAGAAATTCACCTATTACCGGGATTACGCCAATGCTACTCAGGAGATGTTATTAAAAAGTGTTGGCATGAAGGCGGTGCATTCGTTGCGGTGTATGATAGTTGAATCGGTATTTATTGAAAACCTTGGAGGAAGCAGTTTTTCTATTACAAGCTTGCCGCGCGCTGCACAGGTTGGCCCGGTCAACGGGATGCTCGCTGAAGACGTGAACGCTGACGGACTGCTGGACCTTGTTCTCGCGGGAAATATGAGTAACCGGGAGGTTGTGAATGGAAGACTTGATGCCGGTGACGGGATTGTTCTGATCAACCGGGGTAGCAATCGATTTGAGCCGATGTCGATACTTGAAAGCGGATGGTACGTGCCTGGTGATGCGCGTGGAATAATAAGGCTGGAGACAACGGACAATAAATCGTTGTTGGTTGCTGCGAACAACGGTGACCTCGCTACTGTGCACGAAGCAATTCAGTTTCAGGGACTGTCCAGGGTGTTCGTGAACAATAGCGAAGCTTATGCGTTGGTTAGACTTGAAGGCGATATAACGCGAAAGACAGAATTTCCACGTGGCGCGGGATACCTGTCTCAATCAAGCCGAAGCATAGTTGTAACGCGTCAGATTCAGACAATAGAAACGTTTGACATTCGTGGCAATCGAATGCGACGTATACCCTTTCCGTCGCGGATGAAGGAACTGGCTTCAAAAGCAAATTCAAACAAAAACCAACAATGATGCCCAGACGTGTTTTTATTCTTGCAATCTCGTTATCTCTTGGCCTGGTACACGGAGCAACAGGTCAGCAGCGTGCATTGATAAAGATCGACACTGATCGCACGATCGGCGAAATCAGTCCGCTTCTTTATGGAAATTTCGTTGAACATCTCGGGCGTTGCGTCTACGGTGGGGTGTACGATCCGGGTTCTCCGCTGGCTGATGAGCACGGTTTCAGAAAGGACGTGCTTGATGCAACGAGAGATATCAACGTGACAATTACACGCTATCCTGGTGGAAATTTTGTTTCGAATTATCATTGGCAGGATGGTGTTGGTCCGGAGCGTATACTGCGCATGGAATTGGCGTGGGCGCGGTTGGAAACGAACAAGTTTGGGACAAATGAATTTATTCAATGGGCTCGCAAAGCGAAGACTGAGCCATACTTCGCTGTCAATATGGGAACGGGTACCATTGAAGAGGCACAACGTTGGGTGGAGTATTGCAATGTTGCAGAAGGTCCGTACTACGCGGAGTTGCGGAAAAAACACGGCTTCCCTGAACCCCACAATGTAAAGTATTGGAGCCTCGGAAACGAAATGGATGGCTTTTGGCAAATGGGGCATCTTAGTGCCGAAGACTATGTCAAGAAAGCACGGGAGGCTGCCAAACTAATGCGGCTGACAGATCCGTCAATTAAACTTATAGCGGCGGGTTCATCCAATTACAGACCGGGAGCACAACCTGATCATTGGAACAGGACGATTCTTCAGGGGCTCGCGAATGCGATTGATTACATAGCGCTGCACATTTACGTGGGCAATCCACAGGATAACTACTACAACTTCATGGCGACGCCGCGGGTGCTCGAGGAAAGAACGCAGATCGTAAGGGGAATGATTCTCGAAGTAATGCAAAATGCAAACCGACCCGGACGCGACC
Organism: Bacteroidota bacterium; assembly: GCA_023428695.1. GTDB lineage: Bacteria > Bacteroidota > Bacteroidia > Cytophagales > Cyclobacteriaceae > Ohtaekwangia. The sequence goes on along the minus strand of JAEYWY010000030.1, from coordinate 86,748 downwards.
CGATTTACATTGCATGGGACGAATACAACGTATGGTACAGAGCAAGAGGTGGCCAACATGCAAGAGGCACGAATGCCCTGGAGGAGCGCTATACACTTGAAGATGCACTTGTAGTAGGCGGATTCCTGAATGCCTTTGTGAGAAACGCCGATGTTATCAAGATGGCAAACATGGCCCAGTTGGTCAATGTGATTGCGCCGATCTTTACGAATGAAAAAGGTTCGTTCCGTCAGACGATATATTTTCCGCTTCAACTATTTGCGAACGCAATGAAAGGTACGGCACTCGACGTATTCGTCAAGTCCGATACGTACGATACTCCGGAATTCAACATCGGACTCGGCGAAACAAAGACGCGCCAGACAGGTGTTCCATATCTGGATGTATCCGCGGCATTCAACGACGGGGACGTGACAATCTGCGTGATCAATCGACATAAAGACAGTGCAATTACAGCAGATGTCCTTTCTCAAAATCAAAACTTCACCGGACCGTTTGAAGTGTACCAGGTCAACGGTCCGGATATCAAATCGGTTAATGACTTTGGTAAAGAGGTCGTGAAGGGTGAACGCAAGAGGGATGTAAAAACAAAAGATTCAGGTTTCAGTTATACATTTCCGCCGCATTCATTTACGATCCTAAAGGGAAAGGTTAATAAATGATGCCAGGATTGTTTCGATTGGCAGGAACGATAATATTCACTGAGTACAGGGAGGGTAATCTCACATGTGTTGCAGTTTACATGTGAAGCTTTGGTTTGATTTAGTTTGGGTTATGTGCTAATCGTGCGTCGGTAGCGACACGCGATTGCACATCTTATTAATGCATGAAATGTTGAATCGAAAATTTTGTTATGTCGTGAGATGGATGATTATCCTGGCATTTTTCTTTGCCTTTAGCGGTTGCTCGAAATCCGAAGATGATGATCCAGTGATTAAACCGCCCGATCCTGGTCCTCCGGAAGAGATTCCTTTTGATATTAACAATATCAAAGACACATATCCCGAAGTAACCAGCCTGGATAGTCGCAACAAATGGGGGCCGTACAATACACATGACCCTTCAATCGTAAAAGAAGGTGAATACTATTATTGTTACAGCACCGATGCTGGTTACGGCATAGAGGTTCCTCCGGGTATTCAGGTTCGAAGATCGAAAGACCTGGTCGAGTGGCAATTTGTGGGTTGGGTGTTCAGCGGACTTCCGAAGATGGGTTACGACTTTATCCGCGATCAGGGTGGGACACCTTTCAATTCACTGTGGGCGCCGTATGTGATTAAAGCCGGATCTGAGTTTCGGTTGTATTATTCACTTTCGTCTCCAACGCCCCGGTTGAGTTGTATCGGTCTCGCTGTTGCAACTAGCCCAACCGGACCATGGACGGAACGGGGCCTCGCCGTTACTTCGCTTGCTGATAATTCCGTGCAGACAAATGCAATTGATCCAACAGTGATCGTGACAGGGACCAACGAACATTACATGTATTACGGTTCCGCCTGGGACGGTATCTATATGTTGAAACTGGATCCGGCCACCGGATTGGCAGCGAGCGCGAATGACAAGGGCGTCCGGATTGCGCAGCGCGGATTTACCGGGAATACAATCAACGGTAACATTGAGGGGCCGGAGATCATCTACAACGAAGAGCTTGACAAGTACTACTTGTTTATCGCCTATGACTGGCTGGAAACCAAGTATAACGTGCGCGTTGGAAGGAGTGATTCGCCGTTGGGGCCGTTCCTTGACTTTAATGGAAATGATTTGAACATTGCTGAAGACAATATCCCCATGATACTTGCGCCGTACAAATTCAGCGGCCATGGTGGCTGGCAGGGCGTTTCACATCCCGCTGTGTTTTTCAATGGTGAAGATTGGTTTATGGGACACCAGGGTAGGCCGGGCGTTGACCGGTTTTATATGGTGCTGCACATCCGTCGTGTATTCTGGACTGAAGACGGTTGGCCGGTCGTATCTCCCGAACGGTACGCCGGGACTGAACAGACTCCCGTAACGAAGGAAGAGTTGTATGGAACATGGGAACAAATTGTGTTCGGTTACGATGTGGTTCCGGGTTTTGCTGAAGAACAGATCCTGCCGGGATTTCAACAGGCCACGAACATCGTACTCGATGAGGCCGGAACAATCAACGGTGATGCGTCGCTGACCTGGACATATGATCCGCCCGTCCTCCGGATGAACTGGAACGATCAATGGCTCGATGAAGTAATCGTGTCACGCGGTAGAGATTGGGAAAATAAAAAAACATGTTTGGTATTTACCGGCCTCAACAATGCAGGTACTGCCATTTGGGGAAAGAAATAACGATAAAACAATACACAATCGATGAAACACTTCAGCTTCAAGCACCTCATCACAGTTTTACTTGCCACGGCAATTTATTCCGCATCCTCCCAGGACCTCGAACTCGTTGTTCAGGCTGATCGCGCGGGAGCGAAAATTCAACCGACAATGTGGGGTGTCTTTTTTGAGGATATCAATTTCGCTGCAGATGGCGGAATTTACGCGGAACTGGTCAAGAACCGTTCCTTCGAATTCCTGAATCCGATGATGGGATGGAAGGAGTACCAAAGTGATCGTTTTGCGCTGGGCAGCAACGCCGGCAGAACGCTTGTCATTAACAGGGGTGAGCAGCACCCTAACCCGCGGTTTGCACGTGTATCCGTGTTCCATGAAAAAGGATATGGCCTGAACAATGAAGGTTTTCGCGGTATGGGTATACGCAAGGATGACAACTATCGCTTTTCCATGTTGGCTGCGCAGCTCGACGGTAAACAAACTCTCCGCATCGAACTCGTTGGACAAAAAGGCAACGTGATTGGTAGTGGTTCGATCGCTCCCTCAGGCAAGGACTGGAAACAATACGAGGCAACGATACGTGCAACGGAAACTGATGCAAAAGCTACAATGAACATTTGGTTTGACGGAACGGGTGTGATCGATATTGATATGGTTTCGCTTTTTCCTGAAGACACATGGAAGGGACGAAAGAACGGATTGCGTAAAGACCTCGTCAGTTTGCTTTACGATCTTAAACCAGGTTTCCTTCGTTTCCCCGGTGGATGTATAGTTGAAGGCCGCGATCTTTCACAACGCTATCAATGGAAGAAGACTGTCGGAAATATTGAAGATCGTGAAATGATCATCAACAGGTGGAATACGGAATTCAATCATCGACTTACACCTGATTACTTTCAAACCTTCGGCCTCGGCTTCTTCGAATACTTTCAGCTTGCAGAAGACATCGGTGCAGAGCCTCTTCCTATCCTGAGTTGTGGACTCGCGTGTCAGTTTAATACCGCTGAAGTCGTACCAATGGACGAACTTGGTCCTTACATCCAGGATGCGCTTGATCTGATCGAATTCGCAAATGGCGATACAAGTACGAAGTGGGGCGCATTACGCGCATCGATGGGGCACCCGGAACCATTTAACATGAAGTTTATTGGCATTGGTAACGAACAATGGGGCCCGCAGTACATTGAACGTTATAAAGAATTTGCGCGGGTAATAAAGGCGAAGTATCCGGGTATATTACTTGTATCCGGTACCGGCCCGTTTCCCGCAGGAGAACTGTTTGATTATGCGGCTAAAGAATTACGCGAGCTGAACGCCGAATTGGTTGATGAACATTACTACAACAACCCCGAATGGTTCCTGGCAAATGCGTCGCGTTATGATTCGTACGATCGCAACGGTCCGAAAATATTTGCCGGCGAGTACGCCGCTCAAAGCGTCGCCATTGCAAGTCCTGACAACAAGAACAACTGGCGTTGTGCATTGAGTGAAGCGGCGTTCATGACCGGCCTTGAAAGGAATGCCGACATCGTTCACCTTGCTTCATACGCACCATTGTTTGCACACGCGGAAGGCTGGCAATGGACACCGGATTTAATCTGGTTTGATAACCTCACCAGCTATGCAACACCCAATTACTATGTGCAGAAACTGTTCTCAGTTCACAAAGGAACGCACGTATTACCTGTAGCATACAACCGCGAGAAAGTAACAGGACAAAACGGATTTTATGCCTCTGCTGTCTGGGATGAAAAAGCGAAGGAAGTGATCCTGAAGATTGTAAACGTCAATATAGAAGAAAGACGTGCGGTGGTTCAGTTGGATGGCAGGCGAAAACTGAAACAGGAAGCAAAAACGATAACGCTGAGCAGTGACAACGGCGATGCGGTTAATTCGCTGACCAATCCCCGCACGATAGTCCCGCAGGAAGGAAAGGCAGCTGTTAAAGGAAGAAAGGTGACTGTGACGCTGAAAGGGAATTCGTTAACTGTCATCAGAATTCCAACATCATGAAACGGCTACTGATACTGTGGGCTGGCCTCTTTTGCACGCTTGCCTTTGTTGTTGACGCCCAAACGATTCGCGTGCATGATCCGGTGATGATCAGGCAGGGTGATACATATTACCTGTTTTGTACCGGCATGGGGATTTCGGTTTTTTCATCGAAGGATCTTTCAAATTGGAAAAAGGAAAGTCCGGTTTTTGCTGAGGCACCGGGATGGGCCGTTGATGCTATTCCTGGTTTTAAGGGTCACATATGGGCACCGGATATTTCTTTCCATAATGGAATGTATCATTTGTATTATTCGGTTTCCGCTTTTGGAAAGAACACATCCGCCATTGGACTTGTTGTCAACAAATCGCTTGATCCCGGCAGTCCTGATTTCAAATGGATCGATAAAGGGAAAGTTATTCAATCCGTTCCCGGGCGCGATCTCTGGAATGCTATCGATCCCAATCTCGTGTTTGATGAAGAGTCAACGCCATGGCTGGTGTTCGGATCATTCTGGAGTGGTATGAAGTTGGTGAAGATGAACACAACACTGGATGCGCCCGCTCTGCCTGAAGAATGGTTCACGGTGTCGAAGCGCGATCGCCCTTTTACAACCGACGACCGGGAAGCCGGACCGGGTGCGGTAGAAGCACCGTTTATCTTTAAAAAGAACAACTACTATTACCTTTTTGTAAGCTTTGATTACTGTTGCCGTGGCAAGGACAGCAATTACAAGATCATGGTCGGGCGTTCGGAAAGTATACGCGGACCATATATCGACAAAGAGGGTAAACGTCTGGACGAGGGCGGCGGATCCCTTGTGCTCAAAGGTAACGACCGATGGCCCGGCGTCGGTCACAACTCGGTGTACACGTTCGACGGAAAAGACCTCATGCTTTTTCATGCGTACGACATGCAGGAGCAGGGGAGGCCGGTGTTAAAGATTGCCGGACTAAAATGGGAAAACGGATGGCCTGTTGCGACACTTGAGTAATCAATGGATGTCAATGGCGGCATCCACGGAATCCGGCGCGGACGTTGCAGGTTTGAGCCTGTCTTTTTGTACGGAAAGCACATCCAACAGATAGTGAACCCCTTCCGTTATCATTTGCGGTTTAGTCCACGGAATAAAATGATTCGCATCGTCATCAAGGATGTATTTCACCGGCGCGGCTGTCAATGAGCGTTCCGCAAAATGAACATTGCCGAAAGGAACGAACTGATCTTTCTTTCCGTGTACGACAACAACCGGACACGTGATCTTCTTCCAGTCAGTAATCATCGCACGGAGCTGCGGTTCCAGGTGATAGAGTTCTTCGTTGGATGACCGGAACGCCCCGGGTAGTATCCAGCTGAGAAATGGTGTCGCCAGGGGTGCGCGAAACCAGAGCTCATTCGGTTCGAGATCCGGATCGATGGACCCCGCAATGATTACAATACCATCAACCAGTTCAGGATATTGCACTGCTATTTTCACGACAAGTGGTCCGGCAAGAGAATGACCGGCAAGGATTACAGGCCTGTCCGATTTCTTCTGGGCTACAATCTCCCTGAGGATCGCCGATTGACGATCAAGGGAAGGTTCGGCGACGCCATAGCCCGAATAACCGAAACCCGGACGATCCACTGAGATCAGCCGTGCGCGCCTTAACAGAAGTGAATCTGTCAGGAAAGGAACGAAAGCGCTGAGTGATCCTGGCGAACCGTGAACAAAAACCACCACGGGCTTCCCGTACGTTCCGGTTTCTGCGTAATACATCTTTCGATTAAGTGCAGTATAATGATCGATCCTTCCTTCAACATTATGCCGCCGGAAGTACGCATGAATTGCCTTAGGGCGTTCACGAAAGCTATAACAGCCCTGCAACAACAGGATAAGTAGCATTAGGGCGCCGACAGGAGCTAAGGGATTTGGACGCATTAACCGAAGGACCGGTGGGCAATTATTTTTGTGCGTTCAGAATACTATCATAACGTGTCTTGTCATGAAGTATCCTGATTGCTTCCGATACGTCGTTGTCGTATTTGAAACGCGATTCAACGCTGCCACGTTCAAGGTGATAACGCGACACAATCTCGTCTTCAAGTAACATTCGAATCTGATCCTTATAAATTGCGAGGTCGTTCTTTTTGCTTTGGAGAATGCGGTTGTAAACCTGTTCAACCTGCGGTTTGATCTGATCGAAATAGCGTTCCTTTTTTGCCTCCTCGATAAACTGTTCTATTTCCTGCTCCGCCTGTGTCTTGTATGGATAGTCCTTGCCGTTCATGAATGCAACAAATTCCGCGTAGCCTTCGTCCGACAACCTGAATTGTTTCGCGACGACGGAGTCTTTGAGTTTGTGAACATATTGTGTGGCGAAGTCAAAGAGGAAACCTTTTTCAAAGAGCACTTGCGTCAGCGGATGCGCTTCGATAGGTACCGTTTTTACATCCGGCTCGATGCCGCCGCCGTCGTAGACAATCCTTCCATTTGGTGTCTTGAACGCCTTCTTCAATGAGTCCGGTATCGAACCTACACTGCCGTCATCACGGCGATGACTGTAATCAAGCACCTGAATACATCGACCGGTGGGAGTATAATATTTCGCGGTGGTGACTTTTAGCTGTGAATTGTAGGAGAGAGGTCGATTGATCTGGACCAGGCCTTTTCCGTACGATTTCTCGCCGATGATTATACCACGGTCATAGTCCTGTAGTGTTCCGGCAACTATCTCTGAAGCGGATGCGCTTCCCCGGTTGATCAAAACCGCCACAGGCATCTGATCATCCAACGCGGTGTTTTGTGTTTCATAACTCAGGTTGTGTTCCGGAATTTTGCCTTTCGTACTTACGACGAGTTTGCCTTTCGGAATAAAAAGGTTGGCGAGATGCACAGCTTCAAGGAGGAGTCCCCCGGGGTTACCACGAAGATCAAGGATGGCGCCTTTTGCTCCTTTTTCGCGAAGCGCGACAAGTGCATTCCTTACTTCGCGCGCTGCATCGGGCGTGAAGTCGCTGAGTTGAACGTAGGCGACGTCCCCACCAACCATTCCTGAAAAAGGAACGTTATTGACCTTGATCTTTTCACGTGTGAAATTCAGGGTAATTGGTTCTGATGAACCATAACGCTTAACAGTAAGCGAAACCCGTGTTCCAAGCTGACCCTTCATAAGCTGGCCAGCCTGTTCACGGCTGATCCTGCTAATATCAATGTTATCAATTTTTATGATTTCGTCTCCGATGCGCAGTCCGCCTTTCTGCGCGCTGTATCCTTCCATGATCATGGTTACCACCGTCCGGTTACCGATTTCACGGGTAACGGCGCCGATACCACCGTACTGTCCGGTATTCATGGTCCTGTAATTCTCAACCTCGTCTTCCGGAATGTAATTGGTGTACGGATCCAATGAGGCCAGCATGGCATCGATGCCGGTTCGGACCAGTTCGTTTGGATTCACCTCGTCGACATACATCGCGTTTACCTCCTTGAACAGGGTGGCGAAAATATCAAGGTTCTTGGCAATCTCGAAGTAGCGTTCGGCCGGGCGGGTAAACGAGAAGATCGTTAGCGCTACGGCTAACAGCGATATGACGAGTAGTGATTTTTTCATGGGAGACGTTTACTAAGTAACGTAAACAAATTAAAAAAGTATGCCTGTAATCCGGCAGGAGGAAAATTAGCCGTTTCAACGGCACCTGAATTCCTCAGGATACCGCGTTCCGGGGCACGTAATTTCCTAAGTCTCGCGATTATTTCCAGCAATTGCGGAGGAATCGCAGCCAGTTCCCCGACATAACTTTTTCGATATCCTCAGCCTTATACCCACGGGCTGACAAACGGTCCGGTATGCGCGCCAGGTCTGCGATGGTTTCGACATCGGCCGGGGACTGTTCCTTCCCGAACGCGCCGTCGAGGTCTGAACCGATTCCAATATGATTCGCGTTACCGGCGATCTGACAGATGTGATCCATATGATCAATAAGCGTATCGAAGGTGCAGTTCATCTCCTGAGGCGTGGATTTGCCTCGCACCCAGCCGGAGACCATCATCCAGCTATCCATCACGCCGCCGATAACGGCGCCACGGGTGATCAATTCTTTGATCTGTTCGTCACTGAACTGCCGGTTATGATCAACAAGAGCGCGGCAATTGTTGTGACTGGCCCAAACATGCCCTTTGAAATGATTCAGCGCTTCCCAGAACGAATCATCACAAAGGTGTGTAGCGTCCAGAATGATGTTGAGTCTTTCCATCTCGCGCAGCAATTCGCGTCCTGCGTTGCCTAGTCCTCCCGTTGCGTTTGTACCCTGCGCGTATCGCCCCGGACCGTAATGACCCGGACCAATCGCGCGAAGGCCATAGGCATACGCTCTTTCAACATAGTTGAGGTTCACGATGCTGTCGGCACCTTCCAGACTGAGAATGAATCCGATGGGTTTGTTTTTTTTCGTAACGTTTGTCCAGGAAGCAACATGCTTGTTCAGGCCGTTCAGGTTCGTGATCTGTACAAGTTCGCCGGCTTCTTCCATTGTACGGTACCAGGCCAGTTGTGCCTGCGTCTGCGCCCAGGCTTGTTCGGGAGAGTGCCACCCAGCCAGGTTATTTCCCGAAGCCACATAGCGCGCAATTTGTGTGGCGACGACAAGTCCGATGTCGCCTTTTCGCAATTCTTCAAAGTTCACCACCCCGTTTCCGCGATCGGGCTTGTCTTTCATTTCTTTCTCGCGCTCCCTGATTTCTGCAATTGGACGCCGGTAATCGCGGTTCCATTCCATGGCATTCATCGCAAGATCGAGATGGGCATCTATGGTGAACATACAATTGTGTTTAGTGCGGTTTAGATCGTAATCTTCCTGTTCCTGGAAAGTGTCTGCCACCTGTCGGTTATGGAATTGTCTTGCGCAACGTACGCAGTATCATACAGCGCAACAGTTGGACAAACGTGATACGGAATTCCGTAAATGACATCACCAACTTTGTAGTGGTTATCTCCCGTAACACGGAACACCATGTGCTCTTCACTGTGTCCAATCGGTTCCAGGTCGTCCGTGTTAAGAAGGCTTATTCGTTTGTCAATTGGATTTTCGGACGCAATCGCCTTGTGCCCCAGGTCAAGGCAGACAGTATCCGGAGCCGGGACTGAAATAACTCTTGTAAGCAATACTGCTGCGTGAAGATATTTTTGTTCGCTCAGGATTGTCTCATAGCCCTTATCCCAGTAGATAAACGTGCCCGGGCTGCATTCGATACCTTTCCTGCGGGCATGTACCGGATACGTTGGAGATCCGCCGGCGACGATAATCAACGGGTGGTCCACCTGCCGGGACAATTCTCCAAGCAGGGCAGGTATCGGTGCAAAGGCAGCGTCACATCGTTCTGTACGTTTGGCAAAATCAGTGTCACGTATGTGTCCGTCGTATGCGTGTAGTCCGCGAAGCGATATTCCGGGAAGCGAATGGATTTCACCGAAGAGGCCGGATACATGTGTCGGATCGATTCCCGAACGATTCATGCCAACATTCAAATCAAAAAAATACTCCAGCGCTTTTCCTGATGCGGAAAAGATGTCCGACAACGACTTTGCTGTTGCTGCATTGTCAATTAGCGTCGACCATCGTATTGACGGAAAGCGTTGTGTTAGCGCTAGCAGCCGCATCATTTTCGGACCGACAGGCTGGTGTGCAAGCAGAATGTCCTTTGCTCCGGATTCGGCGAGCATTTCTGCTTCTGAAATTGTCGCACACTTGAATTTGGTGATCCTCTTGTCAACAAGCATGCGCGTGACCTCCGCAGACTTGTGCGTCTTCACGTGTGGCCGAAGGCGTTGTATGTCGTCTATGCTGGCAATCAATGCATCGATGTTGCTGGCGACGCGGTCTCTGAAAATTACCAGCGCAGGACTGTCAACCTGGTCTTCGTCCCGGAGCTTGTACCATGGCGTTGTGCTCATATCAGTTCGAACATGGCTTCAATTTCGACTGGAATGTTATCCGGCAGTGAACCCATACCGACTGCGCTGCGTACACCCACGCCGTTGTCTTCACCCCATACCTGAGAGAATAACTCGCTGCATCCGTTAATGATGAAGGGATGTCGCTCAAAATCAGGCACGCAGTTCACCATGCCCAGTACTTTGATAACACGTTTGATCCTGTTGAGGCTACCGAGATTCTGTTTGAGTGTTGCCAGGATTGCGAGCCCAACCTGCCTAGCAGCAAGTTTGCCCTCTTCGGGAGAAAGATTTTCTCCGATACGTCCAATGATCAGCGTTCCGTCTTCCTTGACAGTTCCATGTCCCGAGACGTAAGCGAATTTGTCGACGATCAGAAAAGGTTTGTAAACGCCAAGCGGTTTAGGCGCTGGCGGAAGTGTAAGACCAAGCGCTGCAAAACGCTCGTCGGGAGAAAGTGAGGCAGTCATGTATGGCAGTTGTTCCCTCGAAATTTAGGGATAACCGCCTATGCCAGCAAACTCAGAACAGAAAAGAAGTGAAACACACTACCGCCAAGTACGAAAAGATGCCAGATGCAATGGCTGTATCGCAGCTTGTGATTCACAAAGAAAACGGTGCCCAGTGTATACGAAAGCCCGCCGAGCAGAAGGAGAACAAATGTGTGTGTTGGTGTGCTTTCGTAAAGGGGTTTGATTGCAGCAACGATTATCCAACCCATGAGGACGTACATGATGGTCGAGAATATTTCTTTCTTGCCTGTGTAGAATGCTTTGATGACAATACCAATGATGCAGCATGCCCACACGATTCCGAAAATCGTCCAGCCAATCCAACTACGTAGTACGGCGAGACAGAACGGTGTGTAAGTGCCGGCAATCAAAAGGTAGATCGCCATGTGATCGAATTTTCTGAACAGCTGCTTAACCTTTGGTATCTGAATACTATGGTATAAGGTCGAAGCGAGGTAGAGCAACACCAGTGTTCCACCAAAAACCGCAAAACTTACGATGTGCCAGACACTGCCTTTGATGCAGGCGAAAATAATAAGCAATACCAACCCGGAAACCGCGAGTACTGCTCCGATTCCGTGCGTGATTGCGTTCCAGATTTCTTCCTTGTAGTCTGTCTTCCCGGTATATCCGTCCATCTTCCTAAAACCGCCAAATAATAAAATCCCGGAAACTCCTCATATGATCTCGATCAACTCCGGGTAGATTTTCTTCCAACGGCATCCCGTACCGCCGTGAGGTTTCACGAGGCGACAAAAATGATTCGGATGTAATGGATCAGCATCACGCCGGCAAGCCCTGAGATTGCCACAATCGTTTCCATGATCGACCACGACAGGATTGTTTCTTTCAGGGTGAGATTGAAATACTCTTTGTACATCCAGAAGCCTGCGTCGTTGACATGGGAGAACATAAGGCTGCCCGCACCAATGGACAGTACCATCAGGTTTGGATCAACACCAGGATTGTTAAGCAGCGGTACAACGATGGATGCAGCTGTGAGTCCTGCAACTGTCGCGGATCCGACGCAAACGCGTATACCACATGCGATAAGCCAGCCCAGCACGAGGGGATGAATGTCAATGGTGTTCAGTACGCTTCCTATTTCACCGCTTACACCGGTGGCGATGAGAATTTCCTTTAACGTTCCGGCGCCGCCAATGATGAGGAGCAGCATGGCGATGTCTTTCACCGCTTCACCGTAGATGCTCATCACCCTGCCCATAGGCATACCCATAAAGACACCCAGCGTAAACGTTGCGATGAGCAACGAAACGATCATGACGATCGCGGGATCACTGATAAAAACGAGGAAGTCCTTTAACGCGCTGTCTTCATCCAGGAAACTGTTCGCTATTGCGGTTATCGAAAGCAGGAGCACGGGCAGGAGTGAGGAGAGAATACTGTTGGACAACGATGGAAGTTCACTTTCCGGCTTCGTGTCGGCAACGAACGTGTCCGGAATGGGCGGGTTGATTTTCTTCAACGCTCGCGAGAAAAACGGACCGGCAAGCGCCACGGTTGGTATACCGATCATAATGCCGTACAAAAGTGTTTTGCCCATGTCGGCGTGGAATTGTCCTACGAGGGCAGTTGGCGCAGGATGAGGAGGCAGAAACCCGTGGGTTACCGATAGCGATGCCAGCATTGGCAATCCGACATATACCAGGGGTAGTTTGAAACGGTATGCAACTGAAAAAATCAGTGGCACGACCAATACAAAACCGACGTTGTAAAACAACGGTATACCTATGATGAATCCAGTTGCCACCAGCGCCCATTGTATATAGCGCTCGCCGAATATCTTCATCAACCCAGAGGCAATACGTTGGGCTGCGCCGCTGTCGGCGGCAAGTTTTCCAAGCATGGCCCCACAAGCCACGACGATGACAAGTCCGCTAAGCATATCGCCTAGTCCTTTTTGAATCGACGGCGTTATTTGTCTCAGGTTAAGTCCCAGCATAATGCCGGTGAGTATTGATATAATCAGGAAAGCGAGAAAAGCATTGATCTTGAACAACGTGATCAGGAGGATGAGCAACCCGATGTTTATGTAGATAACCAGGAAGGTATAGGGGATATCCAGCAGGTAAAGGGCAAGAACCGAAAGCAGAAATCCCGTAAGGTACCGGCTGACACGAAGCTTTTCGAGAACCGCAAGCACTGCCAGACCGGCGAGCGAAATGATGAGTTGCATCAAGGTTTGGTCTAAGGTTATTTGACGAAACTAAGGGTAAATCAAGAAAGAGCAAAAAGCTTTTTTCGCAAATGCCCCATAATGGCTTTTAGTAGCCGCAGGAATTTGGCGGAGATGCGTCTTTGGAATAACTTTAGTAAAACGTTGTCTATTGTATGATAGCTTAGCCGTCATGACTTGCTCCTGCTACTGTTTTTCGCATTGGCGATTACCATCGCTTCAAGTTTGCTTCGGATTTTTGTGAATGATCATGCGGTTCCGTTTTCCTTCGGGATTTCTTTCCCGATTTCGGTTTTGACAGGGTTTATTTTTGTTGTATTAATACTTAATTCACGTAAACTACTCAACTCTATTGCTGTTGAGATCGATGAGAATGAAGCGGTGCTGAAAACAGGCGGTTCAAATCACATCGTTAAGAACGAGGGAGTCGGAGGGAAACCCGTGCTCACAGACCGCCGACTGATTTTCACGTCGCATAAGTTCAATGTACAGAACCACAGGTTCGAAATACCAATCGATGAAGTTCTTGGCTATCGCGACTGGGGTTTGGTCCTGGATACAGACTGGCGAAAGCACTGTAATATCTGCATTCCGACTTAAGCATCCAGACCGGAACGTGGTTATTGCCCGACTACAAAAAATCGCGGTCCATGAATTTGGTCACAACCTTGGGATCGACCACTGCGAGAGTGAAAATTGTGTGATGCGCGATGCCGCGGAGTCGATCGACACCATTGATGGTGTTACGCCTGTACTATGCGAAGTATGCCGCTCGAGACTTTAAGAAAGTCCTGTGCAACGCACCTCGTACGCCTGCCAATTTCTAAAACTTATCAGGGATCTGGATAATACGGATTACAATCTCATGCGGGTCGCCATCGCCGTCAACCATGCTGAACTTTACCATCGGGTTGTCCCTATTAAGGTTGCTTTCAACATTCACAATCTTGTTGCCCTGCAGATGTTCCTGGATTTTTTCCTGCAGGATATGCAATGCGTTGGCGAAATCGACCTCCAGCGGACTGGGATTGTAGGTGGTGGTTTTCATTTAAGTCTCAAAGGTTAAGGATCGGCGGTTGGTCAAATGCTACCAACGTATTAAGGCAGAAGCCCAGGTGAAGCCGCTGCCAAATGCTGCCAGACAAATTAAATCATTTTCCTTGATTTTACCTTCAGCCCAGGCCTCGCTAAGCGCAATCGGAATTGATGCCGCCGTCGTGTTACCGTATCGCATGATGTTGTTATAGACGTGCTCATTGGAAAGCCCGAGTTTTTCCTGAATATACTGACTGATACGCAGGTTTGCCTGGTGCGGAACCAGCAGGTCAATGTCTTCTTTTTTCAGGCCGTTGGCGTCGAGTGCTTCTTTGATCACTTCCATAAACCGTACCACGGCATGCTTAAAGACCTGGTTGCCATTCATGTACACCTTGAACGAAGTCGTATCCAGGATTTGCTCCGGCTGGCGTTCGGCATGGGGCCGGCTACTGCCCGGATCCTTCACGTACAATTCTTCGGCAAACCTTCCATCGGAATGAAGATGCGTCGACAGAAGACCGGGTTTTTCCGAGGCCTGCAGAATCGCCGCGCCAGCTCCATCACCAAAAATCACGGCAGTATTGCGACCGCGTGTTGTCAGGTCCAACGCGGTGGACTGGATTTCAGCTCCGATTACAAGTACTGTTTTGTACATGCCGCTGCGGATGTAGGCGTCGGCAACAGAGAGGGCGTAGATGAAACCTGAGCATGCGTTCCGGATGTCGAGAGCGCCAATGCGTCCGTCAAGGCCGAGTTCGCGCTGAAGGAGTACACCGGAGCCAGGGAAGAAGTAGTCGGGCGTAATCGTGGCAAACACGATAAAGTCGATGTCCTGCTCTTTAAGCCCGGCACGCTCCAAAGCCATCCGGGAGGCTTTCGCCGCCATATTAGCAACGGTATCCTTCGAAGGATCGATAAAACGCCTTTCGTGGATTCCCGTTCGTTCGACGATCCAGGCATCATTGGTATCTATGATTCCGGACAGGTACTCGTTCGTGATGACTTTCTCGGGTACGTGGTGACCCAAACCGACAATTTTAGCGTGCATGGCGTTGGATAAAAGTGCCGGCTAAGATAACAATGTTTACGAATGAATGTTAGGGTAAATACAAGTTTGGAGTATATGACCGGCCTGTTACAAAAAGAGCCTCCGGATACTGAGACGTTATTTGATCCCGTTCCGGAGGCTGAGAAGTGCGGTTGAATGGTCTTATCCGAGCGTGTACGGACTGAACCCGTGCTCGATAAACTCAATGTAGTCGTGCTTGAACTGATAGAAAGTTTTCCTGAAAGCTTCAACTGCCCCCATCACATCCTTGTGTTCGCTGAAGTATTCCGTATCTGATTCGTTTTCAGTCTGCAACATCCGCGCAAGCTTTCCTTCATGCTGATGAAGTCGCTTGCGGAGTTTGGATATAAGTTCTCCCCCGTAATACGTAATCAGGTGTTGAAAGTGATCGATTTGTTTTTTTGTTTCTGAATCAACGATCTGCGTCGCATGCTGATCAAGCAGCTTTTGAAAGAATAGAACTTCTTTTTTCCAAAGCTCCAGCGCGGACAGCCACTCCCGCGAATTGTTGTGCATTTCGACGAGACTCGGTTGAAGGATATACCTTCCGGTTGATGCCAGTACTGATATCATGATTGTCAAATGTTTTGTGTTCAGATGTAAAGTCGTCCTTCATCTGTAATGATACCATGATAGGGATCACCCTTTGTCAATGATAGAAGTCATCGCAGAGGCATCAGCCAACGCCGGATTTTATACAACGACGTTGACGATTTTTCCGGGCACAATAATCACTTTCTTCGGTGCTTTTCCCTCTGTCCACTTCTGTACGATTTCGGAAGCCATCACCAGTTTTTCGATGTCTTCTTTCGGCATATCGAGTGCGAAGTTCATTTTTACACGAACCTTGCCATTTATTGAAATCGGATATTCAAAGGAATTCTCAACGAGATAGCTTTCATCCAGTTTTGGAAACTCAGCGCTAAGTATGGTCTCCCTGTGACCAAGCATTTCCCACAATTCTTCGGTGATGTGGGGCGCGTATGGTGACAATGCAATCACCAGCGGTTCAAGAATTTCGCGCTTATTACACTTGAGACTGCTCAGTTCATTGCAGCAGATCATGAATTCACTGACTGTCGTATTGAATGAGAATCGTTCGATATCATCCTCGACTTTCTTCAGCGTTTTATGCAGTACTTTCAATTCTTCACGGGTCGCCTTTTCGTTGCTTACGCTGAACTTTCCTGACTGGTCGTGGAACAGGTTCCAGAATTTGCGCAGGAATTTGTATACGCCGTCGATACCGTTCGTATTCCAGGGTTTGGATAACTCCAGCGGGCCAAGGAACATCTCGTACATCCGTAGTGTATCGGCACCGTAGCGGCTCACGATGTCGTCGGGGTTCACAACATTGTAGTAGCGTTTCGACATCTTGTCGACTTCTGATCCGCAGATGTATTTTCCGTCCTCAAGTATGAGTTCAATATCTTTCAGGTCGTCGCGCCAGGTTCGAAACTTTTCAACATCGAGAACATCTCCGTCGACAAAATTCACATCCACGTGAAGTGGAGTGACATCATAGTCCTTCCGGAGGTTATAAGAGACAAATTTGTTCGTTCCGTTTATCCGGTAAGCGAGTTTAGAAACTCCCTGTATATGCCCCTGGTTGATCATTTTCCGGAACGGCTCTTCCGTGGGAACGTAGCCGAGATCTTTAAGCGCCTTGCACCAGAAACGCGAGTACAGCAGGTGCCCCGTTGCGTGCTCTGAACCCCCGATATAAAGGTCGACATCGCGCCAGTATTCGATGGCTCCTTTCGATGCAAACTCCTTTTCGTTGTTCGGATCCATATAACGGAACCAATACCAGCTGGAGCCCGCCCAGCCCGGCATCGTTGTCAATTCGAAGGAATAACTCTCCGATGATCCTGAAGGCTGATACTTCCACGTAGTCGCGCGACCAAGGGGTGGAAGTCCATCAGCAGTTGGTTTATATTCATCAATTTCGGGCAGCGTAACCGGCAAGTCTTCTTCCTTCACGAGCTTAGGCACACCGTTATCGAAGTACACCGGAAACGGCTCACCCCAGTAACGTTGCCTTCCAAAAATTGCATCGCGCATCCGGTAGTTCACTTTCTTTATACCAATACCGCGTTGTTCAACCTGGTTCACCGCTTTCTTAATCGCTTCATTCCAGGGAAGACCGTTGAGATCGCCGGAGTTGATCATTGTACCGGATTTCGGATTGAAGTTGTCCTTTGTGATATCGCTTGTAGGGCCTTCAAGAACATCTGTGATCGGAAGCTCAAAGTGTTTTGCGAAGGCATGATCGCGCGTGTCGCTTGAAGGCACCGCCATAACGGCCCCGGTACCGTATCCGGCAAGCACATAGTCGGCGATCCATACCGGAATCTTCTCATTGTTGAAAGGATTGATCGCATAGGCACCTGTAAACGCACCCGATATGCGCTTCACCTCACTCATACGCTCGCGTTCGCTGCGATTCTTCGCCACCTCAACGTATTGCTCCACCTCCGTCCTTTGCCCGGGCGTGGTGATCTTTTCCACGAGCTCATGTTCCGGCGCCAGTACCATAAAGGTCACGCCATATATTGTATCAATTCTCGTCGTAAATACGCGAATGGTTTCCGTATGACCATCGAGCGCGAAATCCAGTTCGCAACCAACAGACTTGCCGATCCAGTTGCGTTGCATCTCTTTCACGGGCTCAGGCCAGTCAATCGTGTCAAGACCTTGCAGTAGCCGCTCCGCGTACGCGGTAATACGCATGCTCCATTGCATCATCTTCAGGCGTTCCACCGGGTAGCCACCCCGTTCGGAAACGCCGTCTTTTACTTCATCGTTGGAGAGAACCGTACCCAGTGCAGCACACCAGTTTACCATCGTCTCGCTCAGGTAGGCGATGCGGTAGCGTTGCAGAATTGCTTCGCGACCCTGTTCGTCAAGTGATTTCCAATGTTTTGCATCAAATGACGGTGTATTCTCGTCGCACGCAGCATCGATAGCTGCATTACCCTGCTTGTCAAAATGTGTAACCAGTTGCGATATCGGTTCGGCGCGGTCCGTTTTCCGGTTGTACCAACTGTTGAACAGCTGCATGAAAATCCACTGCGTCCACTTGTAGTAGGCCGGGTCGCATGTTTGTACTTCGCGAGTCCAGTCATACGAAAACCCGATCTGTTTCAGTTGCCTTTTATAGGTTTTGATATTCTTTTCAGTCGTCACCGCCGGGTGTTGCCCGGTTTGAATGGCATACTGCTCCGCGGGCAAACCAAACGCGTCGAATCCCATGGGATGCAGCACGTTAAAACCTTTGATACGCTTATACCGGGAGACGATGTCGGATGCGATATAGCCCAGGGGATGCCCGACATGCAACCCCGCACCGGAAGGGTAGGGAAACATGTCCAGCACATAGTACTTCGGCCGTGTGGTGTCGGTTTTTACCTGGTAGACATTATCAGAAGCCCATTTTTCCTGCCATTTCTGCTCAATTCGTTTGATTTCGTCTTTGCTGTAGTCGGCCATCGTCTTATCGGAACATGTAAAACAGACCGCAAAAATAGATTAATACAGCGGATTTGGAAAGGACTGCATTACTTCTTGGAAAGCCGTCAAATTGTGTTTTGACGCGGTTCGGAGGCGCCTGAGAACCAGGGATAACGACAATTCCCGACCATGATAAAATGGCTGGTAACATATTCTGCCGGTTCATCCAGCCGATCCGTCAATTCAGCAACCCTTTTTATTAAGACCGGGACATGACTTACAATTTTATCGTGTAAGTCACCATTATGAAATATCTGACATTGTTCCTTATCGTTGTCTTCCCAAAACTGCTGACGGCACAGGTCACGGTTTCGGGGATCATCACGGATTCCCGCGGCGAACCCATACCGGGTGCCAACATAATCCTGGAGAATACTTATGACGGCGCCTCGTCGGACGGCGAAGGTCGCTTCTCGTTTGTCACCGATGAAAAGGGCGAACACAACCTGACGGTTCGGTTCGTGGGCTATCGCACGGTAAACAAGCCGATTTCGATAGGAAAGGAGCCTGTTCGTGTAACGGTGACGTTGCAGGAGGAGATCAACGAACTTGAAGCCGTTACAATCACAGCCGGATCGTTCACGGCAGGTGACGCATCGCGCCGAACCGTATTCCGTCCGCTTGATATTGCGACCACTGCCGGAGCTACCGCTGATATTGCGGGCGCGTTGAACACGCTTCCCGGTACTCAAAAAGTGGGCGAGACGGGCAGGTTGTTCGTACGCGGCGGCGACGGTTCCGAAACGCGAACATTTATCGATGGTCTTGTCGTCCTTGATGCGTACGGATCGGCAGCGCCAAATACACCTTCAAGGGGCCGTTTCCTTCCGTTCATGTTCAAGGGTACGAGTTTCAGCACTGGTGGATACTCAGCGGAGTTTGGGCAAGCATTGTCTTCCGCACTTGTCCTCGAATCAAAAGACGACGCAGGTGTGACGCGAACCGATTTCGGACTGCTTTCCGTCGGAGCCGATGTAACGCACACGCAAGGCTGGGGATCAGGATCCATTGCGGCCAAGCTTCAGTACACCAACATTCGTCCTTATTTCAAACTCATCAATCAGAACATTGACTGGATAACTCCGCCGGCGTCTGTCGAGGGGGTTGGATTCTTCCGGCAAAAGGTGGGCGAAAAGGGAATGGTAAAACTCTACGGAAATTTTAACACAGCCTCATTCTCGCTTTACCGCCACGACATTGACGATCCCACGCAACGTTCACTGTACGACCTTCAAAATGATTACCGGTACATAAATGGTTCGTACAAAACGGAGTTGAACGATGAGTGGGTATTGCGCGGAGGATTCGCCTATACGTCTGTCCGTGACGAAATCGGGCTCGACTTCGGAACGATAAACAAATCCGAGCGCGGCGTTCACGCAAAGGGTGTTGTCGAAGGTTCTCTTGCGCACGGCGTCGAAAACAAGACTGGCATTGAAATCCTGCAACGAACTTTTGATGAAACACCTGGTGTGCCGGAAGCACCTGCTCACGCTTTTGAAGAATGGATTCCAACCGCATTTACCGAAACGGATATCTACCTCAGCAACCGCTTTGTCACACGTGTTGGCGCAAGGGTGGAGTACAACAGCCTTAATGAGAGCGTTGGTATCGATCCACGTCTGTCTCTCGCCTTCAAAACCGGCCAGTCAGGACAGGTGTCATTCGCTTACGGAACGTTTCGCCAGACCCCACAGAATGATTTTCTGAAAATCGACCAAACACTCAGGAGTGAAAAGGCGGAACATTTTATCTTAAACTTTCAGCGTATCGAAAACAACCGGACTGTCCGTGTTGAGGGGTACTATAAAGAATACAGTGATCTGATCAAAATTAATTCCAACGGCGAACTCACAAACACCGGGACAGGATATGCACGAGGTTTGGAATTTTTCTGGAGGGACAACCGATCAATCCGAAGGCTTGATTACTGGGCTTCGTATTCGTTCCTCGATACGCGGCGGGATTATCTGAATTTTCCGTCCGAGGCCACACCATCTTTTGCGTCAGTTCACAACTTCTCACTGGTCGCGAAATACTTCATCAATTCGTTGAAGAGCCAGGCCTCCGCTACATATTCTTTCGCCAGTGGCAGACCATATAATGACCCGAATCAGGATCGCTTTAACGGATCGCAAACTCCGGCGTATCACGATCTCAGCATCAGCTGGAGCTACCTGCCTCGGCCTAACATTATTGTGTTCCTGTCCTGTACTAATGTAACTGGCCGCGATAATATATTCGGTTATGAGTTCAGCGGTACACCCAATGAGGGTGGATTGTACAATGGGCGGCCTATACGCCAGGCTGCTCCGAGGTTCATGTTCATTGGCCTGTTTCTGACGCTGTCAAAAGACAAGAGTGTCAATCAACTACCCAGTCTTTAGAAATCCAACAAACAACAAAACTATGAAAACACGAGTATTTCTGATTTTGACCTTCTGTACATTCGGCTCACTGGCCGCAACCGCGAATGACGATAAGTACATCGAGGTAATGAAAAAGAACATAAAGTTGATCTACGAGGCGCGTGAAATCCCACAGATCCAGGAAGCGGTTAATGGTTTTGTTCGGATCGCCGGCGTCGAAAAAGAAAAATGGGAACCATTGTATTATATTGCTTACGGCAATCTGATGATGGCGAACATGGAAAAGGACGTTGCGAAAAAGGATGCGTTTCTTGACGTTGCGCTCGAATATGTTTCGAAAGCAAAAACCCTTCGGCCGAAGGAATCGGAACTTCTCGCCCTTGAAGGGTTTATTTCCATGATGCGGGTTACCGTTGATCCGCAGGCGAGGGGACCGGTTCACGCGCCGGCCGCGATGCAGGCGTTTGGGAAGGCGCTTGAACTGGATCCTTCCAATCCACGCGCGCTGGCCTTAATGGCTCAGATGGAATTTGGTACCGCACAGTTTTTTAATTCTTCAACCGATGCAGCGTGTGCTACCAACGCAAAGGCAGTCCAGGCTTTTAAGGATGCAAAACCAGAAAACGAGCTTTCTCCGGTATGGGGTAGTAGTATGACCGAGTCCCTTGCAGGGCAATGTAAGCAGTAATGATAATAACACGTAAGATACTTGTCGACGAGGCGAAGATACTTGGAACGTTTGCCCTCCTTAGTATTGTCCAGGTTTTTCTGACCTGCCGGGGCTGTACAACCGTTCGAACCTTCGTACCGTTTGCAATATTTACGCTGTTACTCTGGACATTTCTCTGGCGGGGAAACAGTTTCCTGGCGCATTACCTGTCCGAAAAGATATCGTGGATACACGAACCGGTTAAACGTTTCACTGTCGGACTTGTTGTCACAGTAGGGTACACGTTACTGTCTGTGTTCCTGCTCATCATCGTTTTTGAAACATACTTCGGATTCCAATTCGGAGGCGGGTATTATTTCACGATCCTGACCTGTGTTCTGATTACGCTGCTGATATCATTGTTCCTGCATTCAAGGGAATTCCTGAACTTCTGGCGTAAGGCTTCCTTTGATTCAGCAAAATTTCAGCGCGAAAGTATCGCAGCACGATATGAAACACTCAAGAGTCGGGTAAATCCGGCCTTCTTGTTTCACAGCCTTAACACACTTTCTGAACTGGTGCCAACAGACGAAGAAAAAGCTGTCAGGTACATCAAGCAACTTGCTGATGTATACCGGTACATGCTGGAGACGCGCGAAAAGGAGGCGGCGCCGATTTCGGAGGAAGTTGTATTTATGAATTCGTACGCCGCATTGGTAGAAGCCCGCTATGGCACGGAATTGCGTATTGAATTGAGTGCTGATTCCAAGGATAGGTTTGTGCTTCCGCTCGCCGCACACATGATTATTGAGTGCGTACTGGGGGGCGGCGCGGCTATACCATCCATATCAGTCACCGATAAAAAACAGTACGTCAAAATTTCATTTCAGGGAAACCTGATCCCCGAACAAAACGCAACATTTGAAGACGTCATGAACAAGATCAAAGGTCGATATGCCTTTGTTTCCGACTCACCGGTGAAAGTCGTTTCGACAGAAGAGTACCTTGTCGTGATGCTCCCGGTAATGACGACGTATTCGTTGGGGGACGAAACGCATGTAATGGTATCGAATATTCCAGGTGTTAATGGTGGCTGCGAGTAACGTCATATTCCGGGAGGCGAGAAGTGTTCTCGTGGTCGTCTTGGTGAGCGCGGCCCTTGCTTACCTGGGTTTAACGTGCCGTTCCTGCAGGGAGAGTACAGAGTTACTCCTGATTGTAACGTTGGTGACGTCCAGCGCGTGGATCTCCCTGTGGAAAGGTAACGCCTGGCTGGGTAGCTATCTTTCAGACAGGATATCCTGGATCACCTCACCTGTCAGGCGTTTCCTGGTCGGTGTGGTTGCCACCCTGGTCTACACGCTGGCGGTGATTTATGTGCTGGGCCTTCTCTATCGTGCGCTCTTTTCGATTGATATTTCCTACACGCTGGTGTATACCCTGGTCATTACATTTGTGATCTCACTGTTCATGCATGGAAAGTTGTTTCTGGTGAATTGGCGGATAACGGCGATTGAAGCTGAGAAGCATCAGCATGAAAGTATCAGGGCACGTTATGAGAGTCTTAAGAATCAGGTAAATCCGCACTTTCTGTTTAACAGCCTGAACGCGCTTACCCATCTTGTCTATGAGGACAAGGAAAAAGCACAGATGTTTATACGTCAATTGTCCGATGTTTACCGCTATGTCCTTGACACCCAGGAAAAGGAACTGGTTTCGCTCGATGAGGAACTTGCGTTCACGCGGTCTTACCTGTATCTGCAGCAGATAAGGTTTGGCGAAAAACTTTCCGTGTCGGTGGAGCTCAATGGTGCAAAAGGTTATCTTCCGCCGCTGGCGCTTCAGATGTTGATAGAGAATGCGATCAAACACAATGTTGTTTCCGAAGAACAACCGCTATCGGTTCGGGTATTCACGGAAGCAGGATTTCTCTTCGTTGAGAACACACTTCAGGAAAGAGCCCGCTACGAGGCGCCCTCATCTGGTTTCGGACTGGAGAATATAAGCCGCCGGTACGAGGCGTTTTCCGACTGGACCCCAAATGTCAGTAAAACCGATGGTATGTTTCGCGTAAGCATTCCGTTACTTAATGGTGAGCATACACATCAAATGAGGTTTAACAAGATATGACTGCTTTAATCATTGAGGACGAACCACAGGCGGCGATGCGCGTTGAGCACCTGATCCGGGAGATCGTTCCCGACGTGACAATCGCCGGGAAAATCGACTCCGTCAGAAAGGCGGTGGACTACTTCCGATCCGGCAATATTCCTGACCTCGCGTTGATGGACATACAGCTTGCCGACGGAACGAGCTTCGAAATCTTCCAGCAATGTGAGGTGAAGTGTCCGGTGATCTTTATTACGGCGTACGATGAATATGCAATCCGCGCCTTCAAGGTGAATAGCGTCGACTATATCCTGAAACCCGTTGACCGGGATGAATTCAGAAATGCCATCGGGAAGTTCCAGGCGTTGAGGGCACCGGGTGAAATCTCAACCAATGCGCTGGGCAACATCACCGAGGCTATTCAAATGCTGACGCGCAAATTCAAGAGCCGCTTCGTGATTAAGGTTGGCGAACACCTGAAGACTATTGAGACGAAAAACATCCTTTATTTTTTCAGTAAAGACAAGACGACGTTCTGCAATACCATTGAAAACAGAAACCTGATACTTGACTACACCCTGGAGCAGTTAGATGAAATGTTAAACCCCGATGAGTTTTACAGGATCAACCGGAAGTATCTTGTTTCGGCTTCGTCAATTGCCGACATCGTACAATACTCGAATAGCAGGTTGAAGCTCATACTCAAAAATTGCAGCGACAATGACGTGATCGTTGCCCGGGAACGGGTAGGGGATTTCAAAACCTGGCTTGACCGCTGAGTGACTACGCGAATATTGATTTCAGGTCCTCGATGTCGGACCGGGTCAGCGGCTTTGTTATAAAATGAATCACTTCATGGAAGGACAGCACGTAGTCCCTGTCGATATTGCTTTCGGAACTCGTAAGGACAACGATTCGAGACTTATGAGTAACGCTGTCTGGTAAACTCGAAAACTTCTTCAGAAAAGTGAAGCCATCAGCGTCGGGCATATTAAGGTCAAGGAATATGGCGTCCGGAGCGGATTCTGCGGTTGCCTTGTTAAGGGACTTAAAGGCTTCATTAGCAGAATTATACATTTCAATCTCCGCCGAGAATTCATTGACTTCGAGGAAGCGTTTTTGTATAAATAAATCAATATCGCTGTCGTCAATAAGGACGACTTTTTTCACACTCCCTTTCTGCATACTTAGTGCCACTGGGCTCTGGTTAAACATAGAAAAATAATTCCTGATTCATCCTTATTTGCCCTAAAATTATAGGAGGCGGGTTTTAAAACCATCAAAAATATGTTAAAATTGGACCTTGTTAAAAAAGCCAACCACCATGAAATTTAAACATGCCCTGTATTTGTTCTTGAGCGCCCAGATATCGCTTGGCCTGGTCTCCTGTGGCTCCTCGTCAAGCGATAAAGTAAACAATTCGGACGAGTTCAAGGAAGCCCAGAAAGAAAGCCTGAAGCAACAAATCGAAGACGTCGTCTATAATATCCCGTCGCCAACCGAAATCCCCTACCTCCTTCAGGCAACCGGAGCTGATTTCAACCCGGGGCTGGTGAATTCTGCATCAAAAGTTGACCAATACACTTCCCGCCATGACAAGGCTGCATTAAACCTTGGAATTTATGCCGCTGATGTTGGCTATCTCGCTTCGTATGACAAAACCCAGGAGGCAATCAACCACCTGAATACCTGCAAAACACTTGCTGAGGACCTTGGCGTGATTGGTGCGTTTGATCTTCAGGTTTTGCAACAGTTTGAAGCAAACATTAGCAACAAGGACTCGCTGTCACATGTACTTGACCGTACTATCAAGAAAACAGAAAACTTTCTCAAAGACGACAACCGAAACAAACTTGCAGCATTGGTGGTGACAGGAAGTTTTGTTGAAGGTTTGTATATCTCTACCGGCCTTATCAAGTCTTACCCGAAAGACTTGCTGCCGGATGACAAGCGGAACATTGTACTCACTCCTTTGATGCAGGTAGTACTCCAGCAGAAAAAGTCGGTGTCCGAATTATCGAAAATGCTTTCGGCCCTCGAGCCTTCAGATCCGGTATCTGGTATGATCGATGACCTGAAACGCCTCGAAGCTGCTTACGCAAACCTTAACATTGAAGAGCAGATCAAGAATAACAAGGCAAACCTTGTTCTCACTGACAAGAACCTCGTTGAGATCACAGAAATTGTGGAGAAACTTCGTAAAAATATTACAGAGTAATACGAATACATCTTCTTTACGGAAAGGACCGGTTTCAAGCCGGTCCTTTTTTATTTTAATAGCCGTAGTTTCTCTATCTTTAAGACTTTCGACTAACCCCTGACCTATGAGCGAGTCACTACTGAGGGCGATACTTCGTCTTTTCGCTGTCGTTGCACACGAGGACGAAGTATCGCGCCCGGAACGCGAGCAGATCAAATCGTTTCTGGAAGATCATATGAGTGGAGCGGCTGTGGAAGCCTACCTCGGTATTTTTGATGAAATATGCGCCGCACTGCCTCCGCGGCCGAACTTATGGAAAGAAGAAGTCGATCGACTGAAACAACTCTGTCAGGAGGTGAGCCCCAACCTCACGCAAAAACAAAAGGCGGTAATTCTTGTTGAACTCGTTACCATGATTCAGGCCGATGGCCGGATTTCCGATCGCGAAAACCAGCTCGTAAGAACGATAGGGGAAATGTTCATGGTCAGTGAAGCCGCATTCGATGGCATTGAGAAATTTGTGCTCGGTAAAACCGAAGCCGACCTCGACGATTCAAAGATCCTCCTTATTCATACTTCGGACATGGAAGCGCGTAACAGTCCTGTGATCCGAAAGTCCGCTTTGAAAGGATTCATTGCTGTCCTTTACCTTGATTTCGTTGACCTTTATTTCTTCCGGTACCTGGGAACGTCATCCGTGTTCCTGAATGGTATGCCGGTTAAATCAGGAAAGATTAACGTACTGGCTGTAGGCAGTCTGATCCGGTGGGAGAAAGATGATCCGGTCTACTATGGCGATATACTCCAGAAATTTAAACTCTTTGGTGGCTATTCGCGCCTGACGTTTGAGGCAATCGATATCAGTTACAAATTCAAGAGCGGAAAACTGGGACTGCGAAATGTCTCCCTGGCTGAGGAGTCGGGTAACCTCATTGCGCTTATGGGTGCAAGTGGCGCGGGAAAGAGTACGCTCCTGCACGTACTGAACGGCACTGAAAAACCGTCTTCGGGGAAAGTGCTTATCAATGGCATTGATATCCATCGGGAGCCCCAAAGAATCGAAGGGGTGATCGGTTTCGTACCGCAGGATGACCTGCTTGTTGAGGACCTGACTGTCTACCAGAATTTATACTATGCGGCAAAGTTGTGTTTCAGTCAGAAGACGGAGCGGGAAATAGACGCCCTGGTCATTCAGGTTCTGGAAGACCTCGGTCTTGAAGAAACGCGTGATCTGAAGGTTGGTTCAGCTCTCCAGAAAACGATCAGCGGTGGTCAGCGCAAACGCCTGAATATCGGCCTTGAGTTGCTACGTGAACCTGCTGTACTCTTCTGCGACGAGCCCACCAGCGGATTGTCGTCGCGCGATTCGGAAAACATTATTGACCTTCTTAAGGAGCTCAGTTTAAAAGGGAAACTGGTCTTCACCGTTATTCACCAGCCTTCCAGCGACATCTTCAAGATGTTCGACAAGTTGCTTATCCTTGACACGGGTGGTTACCAGATCTATTATGGTAACCCTGTGAATGCGATACTGCACTTCAAAAAATGTATCGACCTCGTCAACAGCGATCAGGGGGAATGCCATGAATGCGGTAACGTAAACCCGGAACAGATATTCAACATCATTGAGACTAAAGTGATCAATGAGTACGGTCACTTTACCAATGAAAGGAAGATCTCAGCTGAACAATGGAACACGATATTTCAAAAGACGCACCGAAAACCGGAAGTCACTACTTCGGAGGATGTTCCCCATTCCACGCTCAGCATTCCGACGAGGTTGAAACAAATGTTGCTCTTTGGCCTGCGCGATGTTCAGGCGAAGTTGCATAACAGACAATACCTCATCATAAACCTGCTCGAGGCTCCGCTGCTCGCGTTCATACTTGGTTACATCGTCCGCTACTATAACGTCGATGACAAGTTTTTGGCAGGCTACGTTTTCGGCAAGAACGTCAACCTGCCGGCGTACCTGTTCATGAGCATCATCGTGGCGTTGTTCATGGGGCTCACGGTAAGTGCGGAAGAAATTATCCGTGACAGGAAAATACTTAAACGCGAGGCGTTCCTGCATCTCAGTCGTAGCAGTTATCTACTGTCGAAAATCAGCATCCTTTTCACTTTGTCGGCGATACAGACCTTCCTGTTTGTACTGGTTGGGTCGTACATCCTTAAGATTGAGGGAATGCTTCTCCAGCAATGGTTTATTCTGTTCACGACTTCGTGTTTTGCAAACCTGCTCGGGCTTAATATTTCGTCAGCGTTTAATTCGGCCGTAACGATTTACATCCTTATCCCGCTGCTGTTGATTCCGCAATTGATCCTTAGTGGTGTTGTTGTGAAGTTTGACAAGCTGAACCCGAGCATTGGCAATACAGCAACGGTTCCTTTTGTCGGTGACCTTATGGCATCGCGGTGGGCGTTTGAGGCGTTGATGGTGTCACAGTTTAAGGATAACAAATTTGAACAGGAGTTTTACCTGTATGACAAAACCATGGCGAATGCCGATTTCAAAAAGGTTTACCTGATTCCGGAGCTCGAGACACGACTTCAGTTTTGTATCAATAACCTGAAGGACGAAGCGCCGGTTATCCGGAAGAAAGTGCAGGATGATTTCGCGCTGGTCAGGAAAGAACTTGCCAGAGAACTGGCATCTTCAGGGCAGCAGTTACCCGAGCTGGAAAACCTGACGCTCGAACGGTTTAATGTGGATACTTATAACGCGATATACGGGTTTCTTGAGTCACTGAAGAAACTCTACGTGAAGCGTTATAACCAGGCTGATCAGTTGAAAGAAAAACAAATTGAACAAAGATCAAAGAGTCTTGAGGAAGGGGTAACGTTTGCGCATTACCGGGAGCGCTATCACAATGAAGCGATCAGCGATCTCGTTAAGAATACAACAGAACCGCACCGGATTATTGAACAGGATGGCGAGCTTATCCAGAAGATTTATCCCATTTACAAGGACCCGGATCCGGATCATGCAATTGATTTCGACGCACAATTCTATATGCCGAAAAAGCATTTTCTAAATACGAATATTGATACGTTCTACTTCAACACGGGCGTAATCTGGTCCATGACAATTGTCCTCGCGTTGATGTTGTACTTCGACGTACTGCGTCGTATCATTGATGGACTGGGGAGCCTGACGAATCCTTTGTACCGGAAATAGGCTGATACCGTATGTTTTTCTTCCTGTCAAAAACGATTTCTTATCTCGTGATGCCGTTGTCGCTCATCGTGATTTCGTTCTTGGTGGGTGTATTTGTGCGTCGCCCCAAACTGAAGAAGGTGTTCTTCTGGGTTGGATTCGGTTTGCTGCTTTTTTTTTCGAATGATTTTATTGCCAACGAAGTGATGTTGAAATGGGAGATCCCGGCGGTGGCGTTCAACGATGTGAAGCCGCACAAACTTGGCATCGTGCTTACTGGCACCACCATTGATAAAACCGATCCTGATGACCGCGTCTACTTCAATAAAGGCGCCGATCGTGTTACGCATACCGTTCACTTGTACAAGCTCGGACTGATTGAAAAGATTCTGATCAGCGGCGGTACAGGCACGATAACCGAAGCGGGCGAACCGGAAGCGAATAAGTACGAACGCGCGATGATTATGATGGGCGTGGATGCGGACGATATAATCATTGAAAACGAAACCCGTAACACCTACGAATCAGCGGTCGCGGTAAGACCCATGTTGGAACGTATGGGCTACACCGCAGATGACTGCCTGCTGATCACCTCAGCATTTCATATGCGGCGTTCCCTGGCATGCTATCGCAAGGCGGGACTGGAGCCCCACGTATTTTCAGTTGATTTCTATTCACACCCGCGCAAGTTCTATCCTGACTCGATACTTGTTCCGCGTGTGGAGGCGCTCGTTAACTGGCATAAACTGTTCAAGGAGTGGGTTGGCTTTGCCGCGTACCGGGCCGCCGGTTACGTCTGAAAAAAATGAGAGGCTGTCCTTATTGAACAGCCTCTGCAGATCAGGTTAGGTTAAATAGAAGATTTTGTTAGTCGATCGGCAAACCGGTTGCCTTGTATTTTCCAAAGTTCACTTTTGGTATTGTTGCCCCGAACTTCTGATTGATCGCATCGATAAATACGTTTGCGAAAAATGCGTAGCCGCGTGCGTTCGGATGCACCCCGTCTTCCGAGAAGATTCCGGTAGGAGGGTTAATATTCGGTGTGATGGTAACCCCGTTGTTCACTGCGAATTGAGCGGCGATCAGGCCATTAAATGCAGCGTCCGTATCTGCCAATGCCAGGCGTGTGGAATTTGCTGAAACGATGGTCGAGATGATGGTGTTGTAAGCAGTCCTTGCTGCATTGATCTCGTCACGTTCGGCGGGTATGATCACCCAGCGATCACCTACAGGCTCATTGACCCCCAGTTTTCCGAATGTGCCGTCTGTGCCCAGTATCGAACCTGTTGAAAGCGGAATGATATCTGTAGGAGTTGAATGACGAATTTGCTGGTAAGGAGCAAGCATGGCCCGTTGCTGCGGAGTAATTGCACCAGCGCCCTGGAGCCCGTCGAAATATGGACCCAGATCGGTGAGCGTTTCGTCAACAAGCATGATTTTGTTTTGACATCCTGCAGCGAAGCTCAGCTTTCGGGTAGCGATCTCGGCGGCAAGTTCATCGGAAATTCCGAAGGCTTCCTTGTTTGCAATCAACCCATCAAGTGCGGCGTTGTATCCGGCAAATCCTGCGGTCAGTTGACCCGCGGTTGTCGCATCAAGCGGAATTGGATTGTAAGACACTGCCGTGAAGTGAGGCATCTTGAAGACGTCCGGAAAGTTTCCTACAACTCCCTCGAGTTCATCATCTGAGGCCAGTACCGATGTGATTGCTGCTCCAAACCGAAAATCGAATCCGGTGGGAAATCCTGCGTTCGGGGGCGTCAACGGCGCCAGCTCCTCGTCACCGCCGAAAGCAGCATAGAGGAAGAAGTCATCCATACCTGCCCAGAACAGGAAGAAGGTGCCATCAGCAGCGATCGCGTCGCTTATTATTGTAGATGTGCCCGGAGCCGAAGCAAACCTGCCGTAGAAAGGGGTGAACCCTTCTGCGGGGTCGGGAACGGCCCAGTTTCCGGTAGCGGGAGTGATAAACTGGCCTATCGTAACAGCAGGTACTGCAAAATTGTTTAGCTCAGTCTTGCTGCCGGTGTACATGAAACCGGGGTTTGCCTGCGGATTGGGTAAAGCTTCAAGGTTGCCGGGAGCATATGCCTGGGGCGTGGGGCGTGGCGATACTTCTCCCGTCGCACAGTCAGGTTCTGTTCCATATTGGAGTAGCATCCTGCCCAGAACCGGCTTGGTCATGTCGCTGAGAAATGGCTGTGTGACGAAAAGATTCCATCCAAGTTCAGCACCAATGTTTGGCTGATTGAATGTTGCCGGTGCACCGACACATTTCAGCTGATTGTGTACAATCGCTGCAAGGGAATTCGCCTGGCCGTTATTGAAGAGTGCGCCACCCTGAACACCTGCGACGAATGAGTTTCCAATCGCGATAAATTTGCCAAAGTCTGCACTTCCTGCCGACGCTCCGTCGGGACAATCCGGCCCCGGGGTAACGATCTCAGGATCCTTCAACTCTATTACTTCCTGTTCGCAGGCATTCAACACCAACGCCAGGGCTACAGTTAATCCGATATATCGAAAGTTTTTCATATTCAACTCCGTTTTTATTTCATGAATTGGTCAAAGGTCAGGGAAATGTAGTACTGCTGTCCTACAAACGGACCTCCAAAGTTTGTGCGGTAATCACCACCTCCGATGTTCGTTCCACCAATCTTCACCATGGTTTTCATTGACGAAATCTTATAGTTCAACTGTGCGTCGAACACGCCAAACTCGGGTACTATCCAGTTTCCGAAATCAGACTGCCAGAGGAATTCTTCCTGCCAGCGGAAGTTCAGATTGAAGCCAAGGTTCTTGGCAAGTTTCCGTGAACTAAGCCCGACGCTGAACTTGTTTTCCGGCGTGTTGAAACCTGCGCGGAAGTTCTCGTCTTCGTTCTTGTTCTCCTCGAACGTTGCGCGGTTGTAGTTTGCGCTTAGCTGGAGGTTGTAAGGCAGGTTATATGTCAGACCAACTCCGATTCCCGACGAGGTCACCGTTGCCGTTGAATTAACGTAAGGCGAGAAGATTGTACCAGCCGGAATTGTGCTGCCTTGATGCGTGGTTGGCTCTTTGCTCGCGATATCAAGCGACCCGATGAAGTTCTCGTAGGCGTTATGGTAGTAGTTGATGTCGAAAAGGAAGTCCGTTCCGAAAAGACCTTTGTAGCCAATTTCGATAGCACGCAGGCGTTCGGGTTCGATGTAAGGGACGTTCGCAGTCACCAGCACGCTCTCATTGCCGGTAGCAAGGTATTGCTCATAGGATGCGCGTGTCCAGGCCCCTCCGTTATGAACGCCATAACGCGCCGCGTTGGATTCTGTGCTGCCGAGCAGCGTGTTGGTTCCAACAGGGAAGAAGATGAATTGTGCCTGTGTGTCCGGGTTGCGGAAACCTGTCTGGAACGAAGCCCTGATATTGTGATTCTCAGCTACAGTGTACACGGCTGAAATCCTCGGTGTGACACGTCCCTCAAAGTTTTCGTTCTTGTCGTAACGGATTGATCCCGTCAGCTTCAATACATCAGCAATCGTCTTTGAGAGCTGCGTATACAATCCAAATTCATTGATCGTTATCCGCTCAAAATTTGTTCCGTCTTCAGGATCCTCATTGAAGATGGTGCCGTCTGAAAACAGGCTGTATTGTCTTACGTTACCGCCAATCTGAATTTCCGCGAACTTAACAAGGTCTGCAAAGTTGTAATTGAATTCACCGTGATACAATCGGGAATTGTCAATGAACTTTGCACCCGGTGGGTTTCGCTGGAAATAATTATTGCGAACACCCTCGAGTAGCTGTTTGTACTGTGCGCTTCCAACGGCAGGTCTTACGTGGCCAGGGAAGTTGTCAGCTGCATTTCTCGCGGCAGCATGCGCGGCTTCAGGATTTCCTGCCGGAACTCCGTCAATATAACCCTGCGTTGCCAATACATAAGTCTGGGCATAGATTCCAGCCCAGTAAGGTTCATCCGGATTCGCCGGATCAGGGGCGGTCCGCAAAATTGCTTCATTCAATCGGCCACCAAGCGCAGCCATGTTATAGGAGTCACCTGCATCGGTCGCGGTCACATAACCACGCACGAAGAAATTCTTTGACTTCAATTCAAGCTTATGGAACTGCTGGGTGAAATTACGCAGCGCGTACTTCTGTGATCCCTGATACACGGAACTTCCGCCACCGTAACGCCAGTTGTACAACGCTTCAAGATTTTCGTTGATCCTGTAATGAAGTGCAAGATCACCTTTCAGGCTTCGTGCCGTGTAGTCGTCAATCAAATCTCCTTCCTTCCATCCTGTGCGGCGAAGATCGAGTGTTCCGAACGTGCCTCCGATTGGTACCGGGATACGCGACTCGTCTCCATATAAGTTCACACCATCGAAGTTAGGATCCTTCGAGTGGTTGATTCCATCCATCGGACGGTTCACATCAGTCTGATAGTCATTGCCGATCCAGTCCTCGGCGTCGAGCATCGAGAAGTTCACTTTGAATGCAAACTTGTCGTTAAATGCCTTCGCATAACGCACACTGAAATTGTAAAAGGGGAACGATTCGCCCTGTGCGTCCGAAGTTGTTATACCCCCTTTCACTTGTGCACTGAGTCCCTGGTATTCAAAGGGGCTTTTGCTGCGCATGATCAGGATACCATTAAATGCGTTCGGACCGTATAGTGCCGATGCGGCGCCCGGTACAAGTTCCATACTCTCGGCATCGAGCTCACCAATACCGACGATGTTTCCGGTAGGGAAGTTGAGCAGGGGAGCTTGTGTATCAATTCCGTCAACAAGCTGAACAAAGCGCACGTTGGCAATTGTCGCGAACCCACGCGTATTGATCTGCGGGAAGTTCAAACTGCTTGATGTGAACTGGACACCCTTTACGTTCGCGAGTGCATCGTAGAACTCTGGTGCAGCGGTCTGCTGAATACCAAGTACGTCAATTTTTTCAACCGTAACCGGTGACTGCAAAATGTTCTCCTCAACGCGCGAGGCAGAAACAACAACTTCCTGACCCAGCATCGTGCCCTCGGCCATCTGTACCGTCAAACCCGTTGTGTTTGCGTCAGTGATCTGAACTTCCTGGGTTTGATAACCCACATAGGAAAAGACGAGTGTGAACGGTGGCGGATCGGTAGTCTTGAGGTTGAATGACCCGTTTGCCGAAGTGATCGTTCCCTGCAATTTGCCTTTGATAACAATGTTCACTCCGGGAACGGGATCGCCCGTCGTCGCGTCAGTCACGGTTCCCGAAATTGATGTCTGGGCAAATGCCGCGGCTGAAAAGAACGACAAAAAGAGTGACCAAAAGCACCTCCTGTAAAAGCTCTTCATAAAACTGAGTGGTTTGGTTAAAAGTTGGGATCTACCGGATCAAAATGTTATGCATACCGAGTATTCCGTAACGAAAAGTACAAAAATTTTCAGATAAACAAACGTTTGTGCAGCCGTGTTTGGCGTTTTTGTCGCA
This sequence comes from Bacteroidota bacterium, assembly GCA_023428695.1. Classification (GTDB taxonomy): domain Bacteria; phylum Bacteroidota; class Bacteroidia; order Cytophagales; family Cyclobacteriaceae; genus Ohtaekwangia. The sequence goes on along the minus strand of JAEYWY010000030.1, from coordinate 52,245 downwards.
CGTAGCCCTGATATTAATTGGAACGACTAAGGGTCATCGGCATAAAAAAAGTAGGGATGAGAATACATCAGCTACCAGAAAACGGGGATGTATCCTTAAAAAAGAACGGTGTTTTTTGGCCGCATGAGCGGATAAACCCTCCAGCGGGATAAAAGGAATTTATTCCTCTTTCTTTTCTTTGAGATACTTGACGAGGCGCTCACACAAATCATTGATTTCGTTGGCCATATGCTCGTCCCCGGTTGCGGTGAGAACGCTTTGGGCAAGTCCACCGAGACAATCAATATGGAATCGTTTCATTTCCAGAACGGGCATATCCTGTGCCCACAAATCAATGCGGAGCGTGTTTTTCTGCTTGTGGTCCCATAAGGCCACCGAAATCGATTTTGTTTCCGTCAATCCCGGATCCGGCTTTTCCGTGGCGTCCCAAAGAATTTTTGTGGGAATATTTTTTTCGTCAAGTTCGATTTCAAAGGTGATGTTTGACTTTTTCATTTGAATTTGATTTTCAATGCTTCCTTCAGCACATGTTTATTCGGGGCGGAACATAGGATTTTTTGCGAGTTCCGCGAAATGTTCAAGAGTATCCGGATTTCGTAACGAACCCGGGTTAATCACTTTCGATGGATCCTTGCCCATCAATATTTTCTTAACTGGTGTTTCCGTCTTCTTGCCGCTAATGGTATAGGGTACATCCGGCACCGGCATAATAATATCCGGAACATGACGCGGACTGTATGCCTCCCGTATGGCGGTTTTTATTTTCCTGCTGAGGTTTTCGTTGAGTTCAAAACCATCCCTGACCACAACAAATAGCGGCATCAGAAACTCTCCGTCCGGACGTTCGAGGCACACGACAAGACTGTCGCGAATTTCCTCCACCTTGTCAACGGCGCGATAGATCTCACTTGTTCCGATGCGTACACCGCCACGGTTAAGCGTTGCGTCGGATCGCCCGTAAATCACGACGCCGTTACGCGGTGTGATTCGTATCCAGTCACCGTGACGCCATACGCCGGGATACATCTCGAAATAGCTTTCTTCATAGCGCGCGAAGTCGTTATCGTTCCAGAAGAACACAGGCATCGAAGGCATCGGTTTCGTGATGACCATTTCGCCTTCTTCATCGACCACCGAAACTCCTTCCTCATTCCACGCTTCGAGACTGCAACCAAGAGCGCGGCACTGAATTTCGCCCGCGAATACGGGCAAGGTTGGGTTTCCCCCGACGAAAGCGCTGCACACATCAGTGCCGCCACTCATCGAAGCAAGCCAGATGTCATGCTTCACCTCGCGGTAAACCCAATCGAATCCCTCTGGCGGCAGGGTACTGCCTGTCGATCCGATTGAACGCAATGCAGACAGATCATACTCGGATGGTTTGACCTCTGCTTTCATGTTGGCGAGGATAAAACCGGCACTTGTACCAAAGTGATTGATCTGCACTTCGGCACAAAATTTCCACAACACGTTTAGGTCGGGATAAGCGGGGCTGCCATCGTAAATAACCATCTTTCCGCCACACAGCAGACTGCCATGTATGTAGTTCCACATCATCCAGCCGGTAGTCGTATACCAGAAACAATGTTCGCCGGGACGGAAGTCGTTGTGAAACGCTGCGTACTTTAACTGTTCAAGCAGGATACCGCCGTGGCTATGCGTAATTGCCTTTGGTAATCCGGTCGTTCCCGATGAATAAAGCACCCAAAGCGGATGTGAAAACGGTACGCGCTCAAAAGTCAGCCGGGCTGATTTTTCTTGTATGAGTGATGACCATGAATGAACCGGCATCTTTCCAATATCTGGTACGTTGTCGTCGCCAATGAGTATCACCGCTTTCAATGTAGGCAGAGCTTCAACGAGTGATCGAACGACTTCGGTTTTGTCGTGTTTTTTTCCGTTGTAGCGATAACTCGTTGTCGCTATGAGAACGCGAGGTTCGATTTGCGCGAAACGATCAATAACGGCCTGCGTTCCGAAGTCGGGGGAGCAGCTTGACCATACACATCCCAGCGAGGCACTTGCAAGCAACGAAACGGAAGCTTCAGGAATACACGGCAGAAATCCGACAACGCCATCACCGGCACTCAATCCATGGCTGCGAAGGAAGTTCGCCATCGCAGCGGTATTTTCTTTCAGTGTTTTCCATGTGATGCTATCAATTGGACTGTCCTCACCTGCATGAATGATGGCAACTTCGTTGTCGTTGGCGTTACGGAAAATATGTTCGGCGTAATTCAGGCGTACTCCCGGAAACCACGATGTTCGCGGCATGGGGTCATTGGTGAGAACGACATCGCCAGATCCATCAGCGATGATGTTGAAATATTCCCCGATAGAGTTCCAGAATGCGGCTGTTTCGGTAACCGACCATGACCAGAGGGCGTGATAGTCATCGAATGCCAGACCTTTTTGCATGCGCAACCACTCCATGAACTTTGCGAGGTTGGAACTTGCGGCCGTTTCCGGCGATGGCTGCCACAGCGGCTTCGGCATTAGCATTCAGGTTAATGTTGAATTGCAGGTATCGTCGATCTGCACTGGCGGTGAAATTACTTTGAACCAGATTCTTTCAAAAACTTAACAGCGGCTTTTTTGTCTTCGAAAAGCTGCGCCTTGAGCGACTCCAGGTCACCAAAGCGGGTGTCACCGCGAAGCAGTTTATGAAAGTGAATCGTAAGGGACTCGCCGTATATCTCGCGGTCGAAATCAAAAATATTTACTTCAATGTTGCGTCGAGAACCATTCACGGTTGGCCGATTTCCAATGTACATCATGCCGTCATAACGGGTGTGCTCGTAATCGGCGCGAACAGCGTAAATGCCGTCAGCGGGAATCAGTTTGAATTTTGTGTCGATTTCAACATTGGCAGTTGGAAACCCGAGCAGTCTGCCGAGCTTATCGCCCGGTACAACCCGTCCTGTGATGCTGTATGGTTTTCCGAGAAGATGCGTCGCCGTTTCGATATCACCTTCTTCCAGCGCTTTGCGGATTTTCGTTGAACTTACCGCGATGTGGTCAACATCCTGCCTCGAAATCTCCTCAACTTCAAAACCGTAACGCGGGGCATTTACCTTTAATTGTTCGAAACTTCCTTCACGATTTTTTCCGAAGTGATGATCATAGCCGATGACCAGCTTGCGGGTTCCAATGGTGTCGACCAGTATGGCGGAAATGAACTCTTCCGACGAAAGCTGTGAAAACTCTTTGGTAAACGGAATGCGCACAAGGTGCTGAACGCCTTGGTCCTTCAGCAAACTGGCTTTCTCTTCAAATGTATTCAGCAGCTTAAGTGTCGAATCCTCGGGATGAAGAACCAGACGCGGGTGTGGCCAGAACGTTATGACTACCGTCTCACCGTTGTTAGCCCGGGCAATTTCAGTAAGCCGGTTTAATATTTTCTGGTGACCCACGTGAACACCATCAAAGGTGCCGCTGGTGACAACGGCGTATTTGAGTTTGCTGAAATCTTCGAGCCCGTGATAAATCTTCATAGCTGCAGCACAAATATAAACTCAACTTACCAAATCGAGGGTCAGCGCATCTTCTATGCGGTAAGGGCCGATGCGGGTTCTTCGCAGGGATGAAAGATATGCCCCTACACCGAGCGCCGCCCCGAAATCCCGGGCGATGCTCCTGATATAGGTCCCTTTGGAACACACGATACGGAAATGTACCTCAGGCAACGACATGCCTGTAATGTCAAACTTGCTCACCTCGACGTTTCGCGGCTGCAGTTCAACTTCCTTACCTTTTCGTGCAAATGAATAGGCGCGTTTTCCGCCAACTCTGATCGCCGAATGCAATGGTGGCAGTTGACTCAGTACGCCGGTTAATGAACGCGCTGCGGCTTCGATATTTTCGGTTGTAACGGAGGAATAATCCACTTCTTCCGAAACCGGCGTTTCGAGATCATGTGAAGGAGTAGTGCGACCGATGACAAACGTGCCGGTGTATTCCTTCTCAAGCCCCATAAACCTCTCAATCTGTTTCGTCATTTTGCCGACACAGATGATTAGCAATCCCGTAGCAAGCGGATCAAGTGTTCCGGCGTGACCGATCTTTTTCGTATTCAGAATGCGACGCAGTTTGTTCACCACGTCGAATGATGTCCATTCCAGTGGTTTATCGATAAGCAGTAGCCGTCCTTCGTCCTGGTTTTGTTGATTTTGAACCTGCATTTACACGATCGACAATTCTACGCCAAGGTAATACAGGATCAGGATAATGGCGCCGACTACAATCCGGTAGTACCCGAACAACCTGAAACCGTGGCGCGTCAGGAAACTTATGAATGATTTTATCGCGATGATGGCCACGATAAAGGCTACAATGTTACCTGTAAGCAGGAGTGTGATCTCGTTGGATCCGAAGGAACCACCCGCCAGATAAAACTTCAACATCTTATATGCTGTCGCAGCAAACATCGTCGGCACAGCGAGAAAGAATGAGAACTCGGCCGCAGAGCGTTTGTTAAGTTTTTGAGTCAGCCCACCGATAATGGTTGCAGCTGACCGTGAAACACCGGGTACCATGGCGAGGATCTGAAACACGCCAATCTTGAACGCAGAAGGATAGGAGGGTACTTGTTCCTCGTCGGCTTTGGTCTCCTCCAGGTGGAAGAGTTTGTCGATAAAGAGGAAGACAATTCCTCCGGCGATGAGTGCAAACCCGACAACGTGAACGCTTTCGAGTAGCTGGTCAATCTTGTCTTCAAACAGTAAACCTGCTATCGCGGCGGGAATGAACGCCACCAGCAATTTCAGGTAGAACTGAAAAGTGGATTTGAAATCGCGATCTCTTGGAAAGAATTTTCTCCAGTACAAAACGATAACCGAAAGTATCGCGCCGAATTGAATGGCAACGGTAAACATCTTTGTGAACGGATCATCGGCAATGCCCATTAAAGAGGAGCCTATGATCATGTGCCCGGTTGATGAGACGGGCAAAAACTCTGTGAGCCCCTCGATGATGGCAAGAATAATTGCTTCGGGAATTGACATTGAACCTGTTGACGGAAATGTTATCGCGGTTTGTGAAGAATGGCAAAAATCTCAATAATGAAACCAGCCATGACGATTATGGGTCCGATAGTCAGACCGAGAACACCGAAACCGTGTTGTTCGTTGTCCAGTGACATCACAATAAATCCAATGACAAGCGTAACCACACCGATAATCATCCATTGGTAATTCTTCCGACCGAAAGGCATCTTGTTTTCCATGCGTATTAATACAAATCGTCAAGCGACATTTTTAAATATTTCCTGATTGCAAAATAGGTACTCAGACATGAGACGAGGATTCCAATTGCAATCAGAGCTGCAAGCATCATAATAAAATCGTTCATATTATGCAGCATGGCAATCTCGGGAATAAATTTGCGCTGCACCCAGTTCGAAAGCCCCCAGAGCATTGCCGCGGCCAGTACACCCGATAACAAACCATATCCAAATGAACGTATCAGAAACGGCGTGAGAATGAAAAACTGCTTTGCGCCTACGAGTTGCATGCTTCGGATCAAAAAACGTTGTGAGAAAAGCGCAAGCTTCAGCGTATTATTCACAAGTATGAACGTTGTAATAATCAATAGTATTGAAATCGTCAGCAGGTAGAGTGAAACGTTTCTCATGTTCCGATTAACGTCTTGAACCAGTCCCTGTTCATATGTGACTTCATGAACGCCACGCATCGCTTCAAGCTGTTTGCGTATAGCTTTAAGGTTAGTAGTGTCCTGCAGTTCGGGTTTTATCTTGATCTTGAACGCATCCTTAAGCGGGTTTTCACCCATGATATCGCGATAGTCACCAATTTCAGCAATCAAATCCTTTTCGGCGTCTTCCTTGCTCACAAATACGACGGCCTTTTCAACCGGCGCGACAAAATCCTGGGCGAGGATTGTGCTTTCCAGCTGGGAACGTTGTGTTTCGGTGAGAGAGCTCCTGAGGTACACCTGTACATTGACATTCTCGCGAACGATGGCTGCAAACTGTTTCGAATACATCATCAGGTTGCCGAACAGTCCGAAAACAAACAGCGCCAGGGTTGTACTGATAACGACGCCGACAGCGGGATATCCACCTAGTATCTTCTTCCGGGTATGTTTCTCCATCTTAAACGTCCAAAGTTATGGAAACCCCTCAGATTTTCTAAAAACCCGCTGTTTTGTTCAACAAAAAACCCCGTCGGATGGCGGGGTTTAGTGATGGATTACTGGTTCTGCCTGACAGACTCGCGCAATTTCTTGAGAAGTGCGGGATCGCTCACGGGAACCAGCGGGTTTATCCGGCTGCCCGCGGGATCAAGCAGGTAATAAGCGTCCTTGTAATACAGGAAGATGGTTCGTTTTTCTCCCGAGATAAACTCGAGTATCTGGTACAGGTTCTTTTCAAAAGTACCATAGAGTACAACCTTGTCTGAGAGCACCTGGTAATGGAACTTGTACTTCTTGTTTGTTCCGTCAGTAACGACAGCAAGATCGTTCCTCAATACGGTGCTTTCGGATTTCACATTATCGGCGCCCGGGATCGCCTCGTCGCCGGCAGCTGCAGTTTCCCCGGACGGATCGAATACATCGATGCGCTTCTGAGCTTCCGGCGCAGGTGCAGGTGTCGATACTTTGGGATCAGTTGTCTTCGCAGGTTCGGTTTTAGCCGCAGGTTCTGTCACCTGTGGTTCTTCCGCGGCCGGAGTAATGGCCTCGGCATATTCGTTTTCGGTTACTTCATCAGGCGTTGTGGGTTGCTCGATTGCTGATGAAACGGATTCAGGTGTCTGACGCGTGAAGAAATAGATCAACGACAGGCCTATCAGCACAACCACGGCGATACCCGCGACTTTTGCTGCAGAAAATCCACCCGTCGGTGGGACAGGTATGCTATTCAGCATTTTCTTCAATTCGGCTGTACGTGCCTGGCGAATGCCCGCGGCTATCTGTTGCTGGATTGCGTACTCTGACTTCAGATCAGGATCCTGTTGCAGCCTCTCCTCAAATGCAGTCTTCTCCGCCCCCTTCAGTCGGTTGCTGATGTAGTCGTCCAGCAGTTCCAAGTCTCTTTCCGATGCCATAATCTTCCTAATCTAAAAAGTCCTGTTCAGAATAGTGGGCCTTAACCAGGTCGTCCAGCTTCTTCTTGCACTTATATTTTTTTGTTTTTGCTGTGTCTGTGTTTGCAAACCCGAGTTTCTCTGCGATGTCCTGCATCGACATTTCCTCGAAGTAATAATACATCAATACCTTCTTGCAGGTGTCGCCCAGTTGTTCGATACACTGAAGAACGATCTTTTCTCTTTCGCGGGCATCGTGGTCAACGGTTACGGCTGAATCCTTTTCTTCACTGGACAACCTTTTCTTCCGTTCGAGCTCTTTCCTCCACAGATTCTGGCAAATACTGTAGATGTAGGTACTGATCTTCGAGGTGAGGATCAGATTCCCGGAAGTTGCCTTTTGCCAGAATACAACCAGCGCCTCCTGATAGATGTCACGTCCTTCGTCTTCGGTTCCGCTGTTGGAGATAACCATTTTGGTCATCATCCGGTAATATTTCTTGTAGATGACTTCGAGCGCCTTCTCATCGCCTTTGCAGATTCGTTCGAAGAGCTCTTTTTCATTCATATTGGAACCCTGCCTGTATACCATAATCGTGTCGCTTTGTAACCTTCGGTGGTACCGTTTATGCCAAATTTTCGATAAGGATGCGCTTATGCAGTTAATTTACCCGTTTCCAGGTCTGCGTGCGAAAAAAGGGGCCCCAATACCCCCGAACCATCAGGTCATTTCCGGTTAGCCAAAGCCGGCACCGGTAAACCTTTCCTACCTCCGGATCCAGAATATCGCCATCTGCATAGTAGTCGGGATAAGGCTTCAGGTTCCGGATGATTTCCATCCCGATGACCTTCCTGTTATGGCGCTCGTCGTCCTTCGGGCAGGCTTTGCAGACCGGGTCCGATTCGCGGTCCTTCCGGGGCAAGATCTTTACGACCCGGCCGAAATACCTGCCATTCTTTTCGAAGATTTCGACCACAGATCGGCCTTCGCCCGTCTCGTCATCGATTGTACGCCATTTTCCAACAATTGATTGCGCCTGTGCCCAGGTCGCTCCAGCGGTGAAGATAAGGAACCAAAAAACAAATCGCATAGTGTGCATTTTTCCGTCCGTGATTGTAGACGGACCTCCCTGGCAATTTAGTGAATGAGGGCCGTCTTTTTTGGTCAAATGGTCGGCTGTAACCTACAGCTTGTCGACACGCAGTGGTCTAACCTGCACCGTGAATAAAAAAAGGAGCTACCCTCGGGCAACTCCTTTCTGTGTTGTTGTTTCAGTTAATTATTTACCGTCCTCGGCGGGCGCAACTACCACGCTAACCTGTTCGGTCTTTGCCTTTTCCTGCGAAGCCTCTGTTTTAGGATCAGATTCGACAAGGAGCGGAGCAATCACGAGAGCTACAACCGACATCAGTTTCAGTAGGATGTTCAGTGAAGGTCCGGAAGTGTCTTTGAAAGGATCACCTACAGTGTCACCAACAACTGCAGCCTTATGTGGATCTGACTTCTTAAAGTAACGTTGACCGTTGATTTCAACACCTTCTTCAAAGCTCTTCTTAGCATTATCCCATGCACCACCGGCGTTAGACTGGAAGATAGCCATCAACACCCCTGATACAGTTACACCCGCAAGCATACCACCGAGGGCTTCGACACCAAATCCTGGCAGGAAAGCAATCACAACGGGAACGGCAACTGCCATCAAACCCGGCAATACCATCTCGCGGATAGCTGCTTTAGTGGAGATTTCAACGCACCTTCCGTACTCGGCTTTACCATCTGCTTCGTGGAATATCTTCTGGTCTTCAGCAGTCCAGTCGCTGAGTTCTTTGTCACCGTTACGGCGCATGGCATCAAGAGCTGCTTTCAACGCAGGAATACTGCTAAACTGACGACGTACTTCTTCAATCATCGACATCGCTGCACGTCCTACGGCACCCATTGCGAGAGCCGAGAACACGAAAGGAAGCATACCCCCGATGAACAACCCACCCATTACGTTGGCCTTTGATACGTCGATGGAACCAAGTTTTGCAGTAGTCATGAATGCACCAAACAGTGCGAGTGCCGTAAGCGCTGCAGAAGCGATCGCGAAGCCTTTGCCGATTGCGGCAGTCGTGTTACCAACAGCGTCGAGCTTGTCAGTGCGGGAACGTACCTCTTTCGGTAGTTCCGACATTTCAGCGATACCACCTGCGTTGTCAGAAATCGGACCGTATGCATCTACGGCCAATTGAATTCCAAGGTTGGAAAGCATACCAACGGCAGCAATTGCAATTCCGTACAGGCCACCGAAATAGAACGCACCGATAATTGAAATCGCGATAATAACGATAGGTATAGCTGTCGACATCATACCAACGCCAAGGCCGGCGATGATGTTTGTTGCGGCTCCGGTCGATGACTGGCGAACGATAGAAAGCACGGGCTTCTTACCCATACCTGTGTAATACTCTGTGACAAGCCCAACAAGAAGACCACCAACAAGACCAATTACCGTTGCCCAGAACACGCCTGTTGCGGTCATTTCGCGAACGAGTGGTCCGCCATCTTCACCGCGATAAAGTGGATCAGTAAATGTCCATGACGCCGGAAGCATCCATGTGATAATGAAGTATGAGGCAAGGATCATGACACCCGATGATACGAACTCACCCATATTAAGTGCTTTCTGAGGATCACCGCCTTCTTTGACGCGAACGAAGAACGTTCCGAGGAAAGACATCACGATACCAACACCTGCAAGTACAAGCGGTAGCAATACTGCTGAAAGGCCGCCGAAATTATCTGAAAATCCCGGCACCATAAAAGCGGCACCAAGAACCATAGTACCGACGATTGAACCAACGTACGATTCAAAAAGGTCAGCGCCCATACCGGCAACATCACCCACGTTATCGCCTACGTTATCTGCTATGGTTGCAGGGTTCAGCGGGTGGTCTTCCGGGATACCCGCTTCGACCTTGCCCACGAGGTCCGCACCAACGTCAGCAGCCTTGGTATAGATACCACCACCCACGCGTGCAAAAAGAGCAATTGATGACGCACCAAACGAAAAACCAGTTATTACTGTCAGCACCTGATTGGTTGAGTCGAACATCCCCTGGAAAATGATAAACAGGACGCTCAAACCAAGGACCCCGAGCCCAACTACACCCATTCCCATCACAGTTCCTCCCGCGAAGGCAACTTCAAGTGCTCTGCCAAGACTTGTCCTCGCTGCATTGGTGGTACGCACATTGGCTTTGGTGGCTACACGCATTCCGATAAATCCGGCAAGTGCCGAACAGAATGCTCCCATTACGAAAGAGAAGCCAACCATGGGAGAGGATGTTTCGCTGTCTGCAGTTACGGCCAGAAGTACGGCCACACACACTACGAACACCGCGAGGATTTTGTATTCCGCCTTAAGGAATGCCATCGCTCCTTCGGCTATATGCCCGGCGATCTTTTTCATCTTGTCGGTTCCGGCATCTTGTTTTGACACCCACGCACTCTTCCAAAACACGAACAAAAGGCCCAGCACGCCGAAGCCCGGCAACAGGTAAAGAATTTTCTCCATGATAGATTTTTAGGTTTTCAGATTAATTCCGGTATAGAACAATTGTTAATTGATTTACCCAATTTTTTTAAAGTGTCGCAAATATAGGATAAGTCTCAAATCCGGCAAAAGTATTGATAAATAGTGCATTCCGTGGTGGGCAACGGTCGCCGGCAACGGCGCACACGCGGCCTTTAGACGCCAAACATGGCCCGCATGATATGCCACAGTTTCTTTTTATTCGGCTCAAGGTCCGACAATGAGTCCGCATAAACGAAGGAAGCCGATCCGACATCAATTCGCTCATAGAATTGGTATTCCGGCGAGACCGGCTTTACGCCAAAGAGAATGACGTTTGATGGATTAAATTTTAAAAGGTCCATGGGATCGCATTCCAGGCGGGTCATGATCCGCACTTTGGGGAATGTCAGCTTCAACGCTGCTTCGACGATTTTGGTGATCAAATCCAACTCATCCGCCGTGAGCTCATCCCATGCTTTGTTAAGTACGATGAGGGGCCCGGGTGGTACACGGTAGATTTCTTCCTGGTAGAGGTTCTCGTAAAGTTCAGGGGCTGCCATCATTCTTTAATATCAAAAAGGGATCGTAGTTCTTTTGCTTCGTGAGGCTTCATCCTGCCGGCAAGGATAAGACGAAGTTGGCGTCTTCGCAAGGCACCATCGTAGTACTCTTTGTCTTCTTCCGTCTCAGGGTCTATCTGAGGCACTTCAATCGGCCGCCCCATTTCATCGACGGCAACAAAAGTGAAGTACGCACTGTTGCTGTCAATCTTCTGATTGGTCGGAATGTCTTCCGCTTCAACGTCGATGCGTACTTCCATCGACGAGTTAAATGCGCGCGTCACGCGGGCACGCAACGTGACCACATTCCCGAGTCGAATAGGGTGTTTGAACGAAATGTTGTCGACAGATGCTGTGACCACAATCTTGTTCGAATGCTTCTGGGCGGCGATTGCTGAAACAATATCCATCCAGTGCATAAGTCGTCCCCCCATCAGGTTGTTGAGGGTATTGGTGTCGTTGGGGAGGACAAGCTCAGTCATGCTGACCAATGACTCCCGGGGATATTTTGTTCGCTTTGACATCAGGTTTGTGTGGCGGGTATTGTAAACGTGTTGCTAATAATCGTTAGTTCGCACAAAAATGTTAAAAAATCTTTTGCAATCAACTGGATCATTTCATTATTTCGGCCCGGTATCATGCAAGCGAATCAAACCATATTCTTCCATACTCTCGCGTCCGCGATGACAAGCTGCGCTTGCATTACAACTACATTCACAACGATTACGGGGTGACCCCCGTCTCACGATTCACCTCCCTGACGGGACGATGTGACTGCTCCAGGAGCAGATCCTCATTAACCAAGAAAAACAAAAGTTAAGTAAAAACGCTGCCGTCATGTTTGTGAATGACGACAGGCAACAAAAAAAGAATATGAAAATCCTGAAGTTTGGAGGTTCGTCTGTAAGCACTCCATCCCGTATACAATCCGTTGCGGCAATCCTTCAACCCTACGTTAACGATCGTGCAGCGGTCGTCTTCTCCGCCTTCGGTGGCATTACCGATACACTGATTCAGATCAGTCAACTCGCCCTTGCCGGGGATCAGTCCTACGCAAAAGGTCTCGCAGAACTTGAGAAGCGCCACCTTGACGCAGTCCGTGCACTGGTAAGTGTACAAAAACAGGGCAGTATCCTCGCCCAGGTGAAGTTCACGATAAACGAATTGGAGGATGTGCTCCACGGTGTTTACCTGGTCAAGGAAAGAACTCCGCGTACCCTCGACTACATCATGAGTTTCGGAGAACGTCTTTCGGCTTACATCATCGCTGAGGCGTTGAAAGACAAAGGTGTGGCGTGCGAGTTCCTCGATGCGCGCAAAGTAGTTCGTACCGATAGTCATTTCGGCAATGCAAAGGTCGATTTTGATATTACGAATCGTCAGATCCGCGAATACTTTGATGCCCATCCGTCATTGCAGATTATCACCGGGTTCATCGGAACTTCGGAAACCGGTGAAACAACCACATTGGGAAGGAGTGGTTCCGATTACACAGCAGCAATTTTTGCCGCCGCACTCAACGCGACCGATCTTGAAATATGGACCGACGTTGATGGCATGATGACTGCCGACCCGCGGATGGTGAAAAAGGCTTTCACCGTGCCCAGCATGAGCTATGAGGAAGCGATGGAACTTTCGCACTTCGGGGCGAAAGTGATCTTCCCGGCAACGATGCAGCCTGCGATGATCAACAGGATTCCAATCTGGATCAAGAATACATTTAATCCGTCGTTCAGGGGAACCGTTATACATTCCGATTCTGCAAACGGAAAACTGATCAAAGGTATCTCGTCCATGAACGGAATCAGCCTGCTCAACCTCCAGGGCAGCGGACTTCTTGGCGTGGTGGGCGCGTCGATGCGCTTGTTCGCAACCCTCGCGCGGGAAAAGATCAACGTTATCCTGATCAGCCAGGCATCTTCCGAGCACTCCATATGCTTTGCCGTCGAAAGCAATATGGCGCGCGCTGCGAAAAAAGCTATCGAAAAGGAATTCCAGTATGAATTGAAAAATGAGGAAATCGACGAAGTCCAGCTTGAGGAAGATCTTTCAATCGTAGCTGTCGTTGGTGACGGCATGAAACACAGTCCGGGTACAAGCGGCAGGATGTTCAGCGCACTTGGGAGAAACGGTGTCAACGTGGTTGCTATTGCCCAGGGAGCATCAGAACGAAATATTTCAGCAGTGGTTCGCCAGGTTGATGTTGCCAAAGCACTTAATGCTTTGCATGAGGCGTTCTTCCTTTCGGATCGTAAGGTTGTCAATGTGTTTCTTGTGGGCACCGGTCTGATCGGGAAGGTGTTGTTGCAGATGATCCGCGAGCAGTTCTCAAAACTGGCTTCCGAAAACTTGCTTGAAGTGAATGTGGTCGCTGTCGCGAACAGCAGACGCATGCACTTTCGTGAAGAGGGTCTGGATCCGGAACGCGCATTCGAAGAACTTGTGCAGAGTGAGATACCAATGGATATGGAGGCCTTCTGCAATCTGATGACCGAACTTAATCTTTCGAACAGCATTTTTGTCGATTGCACCTCAAGTGAGGAAGTAACGAAGTATTATGAGCTCATTCTGTCCGCGAATATCTCGATAGTGACGCCGAACAAAAAAGCGAACTCCGGCTCACTTGAAAAATATCGCCAGCTGAAACAGACTGCGTTCAAACGTGGTGTGAGGTTTTTGTATGAGACGAATGTTGGCGCCGGACTTCCTGTTATCAATACTATGAATGATTTGTTGCTGAGTGGCGATAAGGTAATGCGTATTGAAGCTGTACTGAGTGGCACGCTGAACTTCATCTTCAGTTCCTTTTCATCTGACAAGGCGTTTAGCGAAGTTGTGAAGGAAGCAAAAGCAAAAGGGTATACCGAACCCGACCCGCGTGATGACCTCAACGGGATGGATGTCGCAAGGAAGATACTCATTCTTTCGCGTGAAGCGGGATGGAATCTTGAGCTTGACGATATCGTCGTTGAGAACCTCGTTCCGGAAGACTGTCGCGGCGATATGAGTATTGATGAGTTCTTCGTTCGCCTGCAAAAGCACGACGGCTACTTCGGGAAACTGCTTGCCGATGCCACCGCACGCAAGGAAAAACTTCGTTACATGGCCGTGCTCGATGACGGGAAAGTGTCCATCGGTTTGGGATCAGTGGGAGAACAACACCCTTTTTACTCGCTGTCCGGCAGTGATAACATTATCCTGCTCACGACTGAACGATACAACGAAAGGCCGATGGTAATTCGCGGGCCTGGTGCCGGAGCCCATGTTACGGCCGCGGGCGTTTTTGCTGATATTATACGAATTGGTCACTACTCCAAATAAAGAAACGCATGAAATCAATAAGAGCATCCGCACCGGCAACCGTGGCCAATGTGTCCTGCGGATTTGACATTTTCGGATTTGCTGTGGAGGCACCGGCTGATGAAGTTGAAGTAACCCTGACTGACAGTCCTGGCGTTGTAATAAAGAAGATCATCGGTGATGGTGGCCGCCTTCCGCTCGAGGCGTCGCGCAATACCGCAGGAGTTGGTGTTGAAGCATTCCTGAAAAGCGTGGGTAGTAAGTATGGCGCGGAAATTATCCTGCATAAGAACCTTCCGCTTGGAAGTGGCATGGGGTCAAGCGCTGCAAGTTCCGCAGCGGCTCTCGTGGCCATCAACGCATTGCACGACAATCTGCTGACGCGTGAACAGCTGCTGCCGTTTGCGATGGAGGCCGAACGTATCGCCTGTGGTTCTGCCCATGCCGACAACGTTGCGCCATCCCTGCTTGGCGGATTTGTATTAATTCGCGGCTATCAACCACTCGACGTGACGGCAATCCCAACGCCATCAGATTTGTTCTGTACATTGGTGCATCCCCATATCGAATTAAAAACGGAAGACTCGCGGCGTGTTCTCAAGCTGACAATACCTATGCGCGACGCAGTTATTCAATGGGGAAATATCGCCGGGCTCGTTGCCGGCTTAATGAAGCCTGACTACGGCCTTATTTCGCGCTCTCTTTTTGACGTGGTGGCAGAACCCGTTCGCTCTGTGTTGATTCCGGGTTTTGATGACGTGAAAGCGCAGGCAGGAAAATCGGGCGCATTGGGGTGTGGCATTTCCGGATCCGGCCCAACGATCTTTGCATTGTCACGCGAAAGAGAAACTGCTGAACGCACCGGGGCAAACATTCGCGAGCAGTTCTCACGCCTCGGTCTGGATAGCGACGTGTATGTGTCAGCCATCAACCATACAGGCGCCAGGATTCTCACTGACTAACTGATTTGAACGGAATGAAATTCTATAGCACAAACAATACTTCAGAACGTGTAACACTTGAGGAGGCCGTTACCCGCGGTCTGGCGCCTGACAACGGTCTGTATATGCCGGAAAGAATTACGCCGTTGTCTGTGGAGTTCATCGCGGGTATTCGTGAACGTAGTTTTGCGGACAACGCATTTGGAATCGCGAAGCATTTGCTCGGTGAAAGTATCCCTGAGGGTGAGCTTCGTTCCATTGTTGAACATACAGTTAGTTTTGATGCACCGCTTCATGAAATTGAGCCGGGAATTTACGCCCTTGAATTATTTCACGGTCCGACGATGGCGTTTAAGGACTATGGCGCGCGGTTCATGTCGCGCGTGCTTGGATACTTTGCAAAGCGCCAGGAGCGGGAGATCATTATTCTGGCAGCGACGTCGGGCGATACGGGTAGTGCTGTAGCCAACGGATTTTTGGGCGTTGAAGGAACCAAAGTCGTTGTGCTGTATCCGAAGGGGAAAGTGAGTGAAATCCAGGAGAAACAATTCACAACCCTTGGACGAAATATTACGGCTCTCGAAGTTGATGGTACCTTTGATGATTGTCAGCACCTCGTAAAGCAGGCATTCCTTGATGAGGAGTTGCGAAACAGGTACTTCCTTACGTCGGCAAACTCGATCAATATCGCACGGCTGATACCCCAATCGTTTTACTATTTCCGCGCTTTGTCCCAGCTCCCGGCGTCGGACAGGCCAGTCGTTGTTTCTGTGCCGAGCGGTAATTTTGGTAACCTCACTGCTGGATTGCTTGCGCAACGCATCGGGCTACCCGTACACCATTTCGTCGCAGCGACGAACGTTAATGATATCGTACCTGAGTATCTGCGGACAAGTGTATTCATGCCCCGCACCAGCACAGCGACGATAAGCAACGCAATGGATGTGGGTAACCCCAGCAACTTCGTCCGCATGCTTGAGTTGTTCAATCATGACCATAACGCATTGAGCCGTGCGATCACAGGTTATGCGTTTACGGACGAAGAGACGCGTCGTGCGATGCGTGAGGTGTATCGAACAACGAAGTACGTACTGGATCCGCATGGTGCCGTCGGGTACCTTGGGTTGAAGCGGTACATGAAAGATGTTGGCGATGCTACCGGCGTGTTTCTTGAAACGGCGCATCCGGCCAAATTTAAGGAAACTGTAGACGTTACGTTAGAATCGGATATTCAGATTCCTGATAAGCTGATGGAATTCATGAAAGGGGAGAAGCAGAGTGTTCAGGTTGGTCGTGAGTACGACGAATTCAAAACCTTCTTGTGCGATAATTTTTGATTGTGCTTCTTTCGGGAGCGACAGATTCGCGATTCTTGAAGACAATGTGCTTGCGTGTGAAGTAATTCCAGATCACGGTGACAGCAATCGCCAGTCCTTTGGCAATACGATCGTCCATTGAAGCGAGCTCTACAAACGACGAAAGGACTATCTGGTTAACACATAATGCACCAATGAGGCAAACGGTAAACAGTTTTGCTTCCTCGGCCTTGTTTTGATTTGATGATTCAAAAACGAAACGTCTGCTTAACGCGAAGGTCATCACATTGGTGATTGCAAACGCAACGACGTTTGCAACGAGATAGGAGTTGAATACTCCCTTAAAAAGAAAATAGAGAACGTATTCGGTAATTGCTGAAATGATCCCAACGATTACAAACTTGAAGAACGCGCCGTTGAGAATCCTTTTGACCAGTGTCATCATACTTATAGCCTGCAAATATGCGAGAATTATTTAAAATACGGTACCATATCTTTCAACGGAGTGACCGTAATCGTTTGAGATGTAATATCAGACCGTAGAATGTTGATTAACCTGCCCATCCATCCCGCCCGAGAAGTGGCACAAATGCAAAGTTTTCGTACTCTTCTTTCAACAACTTGCCTTTGACTTTGCGAATCACCTGCATGGTTTGTTTTTCACGATCTCCAACAGGTATTACCAGAATGCCGCCTTCATTAAGCTGATCGATCAATGCCTGGGGAACAACGGGAGCACCGGCTGTTACAATAATCTTATCAAACGGAGCTTTTGCAGGCAGACCTTTAGAGCCGTCTCCGTGGAAGAAATAGGGCTTATAACCAAGCTGTGGCAGAAAGTCGCGCGTACGCTCAAAAAGGACCCGGTTATATTCAATTGTATACACTTTGGCACCCATTTCGAGAAGGACACAGGCCTGGTAGCCCGAGCCGGTCCCGATCTCCAGAACCTTGTCACCGGGCTTCACCTCGAGCTTCTCGGTTTGGAACGCAACGGTGAACGGTTGCGAGATTGTCTGGCCCTCGCCGATGGGAAAAGCTTTGTCCTGGTAGGCGTGTTCGAGCAGTGCATTTTCAAAAAAAACGTGTCTTGGAACCTTCGCAATAGCCGCTAATACACGCTCGTCACGGATGCCTTTTTCGGCTATTTTTCGGACCAATTTGTTGCGCAATCCGCGCTGTTTATAGTTGTCTTCAATCATCGCCGTTCATCCCAGAATATCCTTTGTGGATAACATTGTGGATAATATGTTAATTAGTTGTAAATCAGATTATTATATCAAATTCTAACGTGAAGAATTGTCACAGTCCCCACCCCAAAACGGCTGCAAAAAAGCCAATTTTTCAGGCTTCACAAAGTTTCAATATTTCTTTAGGAAAAATCGAACTTATAGTCTTACCTTAGAGTTCTCTCCACACAGTGAAAAAGCTTTTTGCCATAGCGTTCACAGTGTAACCTGTCGAACAGTAGGAGTGGCTTCACCACCCTCTACTGCAGACAGGAATAATTGAGAAACTAGAGGCTAATTAATCCGGTTAATTAGCCTCTTTTGTTTTTTCAGCCCGTTTCAGGGAAGTCTGAAATCAGAAGCCGATAAGGATAAATGGTGCCCAGTAGAAGGGTGCGCTGTATTTTTCGTGGTTGATCATTTCGATCTTCGTTTGTTGAAGTGTGGCACTCAGACTCCGCGTCGGGGTATCAAGTAACCTGGCATAGTACGATTTCATCATCAAGGCCGTCGATTCATCAGACACCTTCCAAAAAGATACAACACAATTCCTGGCGCCTGCATATACCAGTGCGCGCGACAGTCCGATGACGCCTTCTCCGCGGGATATTTTACCAAGCCCTGTTTCGCATGCCGACAAAGTCACGAGTTGGGCGTCAAGTTCCAGGTTGTAAATGTCACCCGCATATAATGAACCGTCGTCTGTGCCGCGTTCCGACATCAAAACAATTCGCGAAAGATCCGGTTGCACCTCGTCCACCACACCATGCGTTGCGAAATGCAGGTACGCGTACTTCCGGAGGTCTGTCTCCTGAAGCTTGCGCTTGAATGCATCTTTCCCTATGAGCAGACTCGAAGGTAATTCCCGTTTCTGAAACAGACTTGAGATATCCTTCACCTCGGCTTCCGTTCCGGGCAGATCAGGCATCTTTGCGCTCGCGAATATTACCGGAGCGCACAAAAGAATGCCTGTCCCGGATTTGGATTGACGAACCTCCTTCTGCAGTACGAGACTTGCCGAGAACTCATAACGGACCGCGTATTTTTTCACTACATAGGGTAGTGTGCGATACGTATCCGTGTCGGAGGTCGGCGCGGTGAGCAGTGTCTCAAACGGAAGCGTGCTTAGCCGTGCCGTTGGAATGATCAGCAGTTCTTTAATCTGGGATGATATCTTTTTCGGGAGCAACAACGCGGACAGTTCACCTGAAGCCTGCCGGAATACCGCTGGTTCCGAGAAGTAGAGGCTGTTTCGTAAACCGGTAATGTTTCTGTCAAAATCCGACGGAAGGCTTCGCTCAGAAACATGATATGATCGGGCTGTAAGCTCAAAAGTATACACCGCAGCGTTTTTTTCATCGATGAAGTAACTGAGCATCATCGTATTTGGACCCAGCTTTTGCTGCAGCACAGCGGGCGCAGGTGAAAACGAATTATACTTGAGGTTAAAATAGGCGGGGTACTCCTTCTCAAGCCTCCGTGTAAAGGTGTCGTACGTGCGTGTGAGATCGGCAAAAGTACGGCGGAGATACTCTTCATCTTTCTGCCCGGGCTTCTGGGCAAGCTTTTGCGCGCAGAGCGTCATCGCTGATTTTAACTGTCGCTCTTCTTCGAGGGTCGCCGCAGGAATGCCGGCAAAGCTTTTTGCGTGTGAATCGGAAATCGCGCCAAGCAATACCGCAGCCTTGCTCTTTTCGGAAAAGAAGAATGCTTTCTTAAAATATTCCTTCTTTTTCCATGCTGCCTGCGCGGCAAGAAACGAAATCCTCACCCCATCGGCGTAAACTTCATTGGCTATCGCCCCCAGAGCAATTTTGTCGCTTTCGTTTGTAATCTGGTGACGCAGGCGATCAATAAGGCTGTCACAACTGTGCAGCGACCGGAGCGCAAGAACGAGATCGGAGAAACGAAGTGTTTTTCTCAGGTACTGCAACTCCAACGCCTGCGCCTTGTACATCAGACTGTACAACAAAACATTTCCATCATAAAAATTCTGAACGGCAGGATTGATGACAACCTGTGAGTTGGCAAATTGTGTGTGATTCGATATCAACGCCTTCTGGTAGTAAGCCAGAGCCGCGTCAAAATCATCTGTGCTCCTCGATAGATTGCCAAGAGCATTGAGCACGCGCGAAATTTCCGGATGCTTGCCGGGATAAACTTTTTGATACATCGCAAGCGACTGCTCGTAATACACGCGCGCCGACGCCGTGTTCTTCATGCGTTCATATGTCTGCCCCAGACTGAACAGGACGAACGCTTTCGCGGGGTGATCCGTTGCGTAAACTTTATTCCAGACGGCAAGCGCAGACTCAAGATTATTGATCGCGTCGCCATAGAGCTCCTGACGCGAGTAGAGATATCCGATATTGGTCTTTGCAATGGCAATCTTTGCATCGGAATCGCCGTGTTTTGCTTCGTAAATCTTAAGTGCAGCCTCGTAATGATCCAGCGCCTTGTCCAGGTCTGAGTGTGTGTAAACGAGGCCGAGGTCATTCAATGACGCTGCAATCTGTTCATCGTTGGCGGGTAACAACTTGCGGCGTGTAAGCAACGCAAGCGCCAGGTGTTCTTCCGCCTGATTATATTTACCGGTTGCGCGCAGCAGATTGCCCAGGTATGCCTGAGTTTCCGCGGCGTCAAGGGTTTCCCCTTTACCGGATGACTCCCAGTGCGTGTGGGCTCGTTCAAGGTGGTCTAACGCAAGATCATTCCGGCCCCTTGACATATTCAACGCGCCCTGCGTTGTATTGAGTATGGCTTCATCTGAGGGAGACGCGGCAACACCCGGCGAGGACAGTTCTTTCACCAGTTTCTCGGCTTCTTCCAGCTTACCGTCACGAATCAATGTCCGCGCTTCAATGTTGAATTCCCGAAAGCGTTGGTTATCCTGTCTGGCTTGTTGTGCCTGGAGGTTTAAACTAATCAGGATAAGCAGGAGGTTAAGAATAGTCTTCATAATCAGAACCGGTAAAAGTAACTGATTGTTGTGACCATCTCGCGCGTGAGTCCGTCAGGGTTGTGATCGCGTTGAACGATCTTATGTCCAAAAAGGAATTTGACCCCTGTGCGTACGTTAAACTGATAACCAACGGTGCCGATACCTGACATGGCGAGTCCTTTTGCCCCCTCCGGTTCTATCGTTTCGCCGTCGGCGGTTTCAATCTTGTCATTGGTAATGCGATAGATCGGCAAGAGTCCGATGGAGAAGTTGACTCTCGAAAAACGGAAGTTTCTCTCCACTCTGAACATCACGTCGGTGCCGCGTTTCAGTTTACGCGCAGGTGCATACTTGGCGATGTAATCGGCCGTGTGATCGCTGTTCTCCCATGCAGACCAGACAAATTCGTTTTTGTTGGCATTAAAGGGATGTTGTATGCCGGTTGCAAAGAGCCATTTGGTGGTGATGAGTGAAATTCCGGTAATGAAATCGTACGTACCCAGACTAGTCTGGTAGTACATCGGCAATGGCATGCCGTTTTCTTTTTTGTCTGCGTTGTTCGTTGCAATCTTGCCACCCACCGACAGGTTGATATCGAATTTGTCCGTGCTGATCAGGGATCGCGTAAAACACAACGACAGGTCGCCAAGCCCACCCGTTTTACCGAGGCTACCCGAAACGGTCTGATAAGGCACCTTTACCTGGAAGCTTGTCCTGTTATTGATGCTGAAAGTGAAATCCGCTGTTGCAACCATTATTTTCGGCGACAACGGCGTGGTACCACGATAGAGGCTCACTTCCATGGAGCGTAGTCTGAAGTCGATCTTTTTGTTAAATGGCTGGTCCGGTTTCATTGCGCCCATTGTGCAGAAGCCGGCGTCGCTGCATCCTTGTGCGAAAGCCATGGAGCTGGATGCAAACATAATAATGCACCAGAGGAGGATTGTCCGAGGGCCCATAGAAGGTCGGCGTTAGGGTAAGTAGAACAAGTTACTTAAAAAAACAAAAACCCCGGGCAAAGCTCGGGGTTTTCGTGCATTATGTCTGTTTGAACAGGCTTACATTCCAAGTGACTGGTTTTCGATAGAAGCAAGTTCGAGTATCTTTTCGTATTCTGCAGGAGTGAGGTCGTTGTAGAAATAGTGTACCGGGTCAACCTGTCTGCCGTTGATCATTACTTCATAGTGAAGGTGAGGAGCCGTAGAGGTTCCGGTATTACCGACATATCCGACCAGGTCGCCACGACGAATCTGTTGTCCTTTTCTCACTGCGAAGTCGTGCATGTGAGCGTAACGCGTCTGGTAACCAAACCCGTGATCTATTATGACCATCTTGCCATAACCACTGAACCTGACATCAACCGTGGTTACAGTTCCATCCGCTGTTGCGTAAATCGGTGTTCCGATGGAAGCGGCAAAGTCGATACCGGTGTGCATCTTCTTTACTTTGTAAATCGGGTGCGTCCGCATTCCGAACCCGGATGCAAGTGCCATCAGTTTCTTGTTTGAAATAGGCTGGATAGCAGGGATGGCTGCATAAAGCTTCTCTTTGTTTTCTGCAAGCTTTACGAGTTCGTCCTGTGATTTCGATTCTATGTAGAGTTTCCGGCGAAGCTTGTCAACTTTTTCCTGGAGTTCAAGGACCATATCCTGATCGATCATCTCCTTCTCACGAATGTCTGCATAACGCTCGGATCCTCCAACGCCGGCTTCGCGTATAGCCTTATCGATAGGTTCAGCACCGAGAACAACACGGTAGATGTTGTCATCGCGATTTTCAATGCCGTTGAGGATTTCGTTAAGCCTCTCAACCTCACGGTCGAGTTTCGTGATATAAAAACGTTGTTCGGTGATCTTGTTCTCGAGAAGGACTGCCTGGGGAAGGGGAAAGTAGTTGATTTGAATCAAAACCAGCGCTGCTGCGACGATGACAATCAACGCTACTATACCGAGCGCGTTCAGAATAACGTCACTGGTCCTGGTCTTGACCCGTTCGTACTTACACGTTTCCGTGTCGTAGTAATACTTGATTTTTGCCATAAACGATCAGCAATTAAGTAATTTTTGGTCGAAAAGCCTTGACTACCTCCTCATTACATTCGATAAACGGCCCTTCCAGCAGGTCTATGCAATAAGGAATAGCTGGAAAAACCACTTCAAGGCACTCTCGAATGGCCTTCGGTTTCCCGGGTAAATTTACAATTAAAGTTTGGTGCCTGATGCCCGCTGTCTGACGCGAAAGGATGGCCGTAGGCACGTATGTAAGACTTTTGGCCCTCATTAACTCGCCAAAACCGGGCAACAATTTCTGACAAACGGCCTCTGTTGCCTCCGGAGTCACGTCCCGTTTGGCAGGGCCGGTCCCACCCGAAGTCACGATAAGGCAGCACTTTTTGACGTCGGCCATATCGATAAGGGTCTTTTCGATCAGGTCCTGTTCGTCCGGAATTACCGCGTATTCCTGCTCCCAAGGGCCTTTTATGAACTCATTAAGCGTTGCAACAATCGCCTTCCCGGGCAGGTCTTCGTAGATGCCCTGGCTGGCGCGATCACTGACGTTGATTATCCCAATCCGGATCATTCGGCAGACTTCAGTTGTGGTGTTTGTCTTGGCTTCAACTTCCGGCCCTTCCGAAATACCTGACGACCCTTGTTTATTCCTTTTCGCAATTCACGTTGTTTATCCTCGGGAAGTGCAATGAACTCGCGACACTCGTCAGAACAACAGCCTTCGTACTTTTCGGCACATGACTTACACTGAATGAAGAGCAGGTGGCATGCATCGTTCCTGCAGTTTGTATGATCATCGCAAGGCGCTCCGCATTGGTGGCAAGTAGCGATGATGTCCCCGGTGATTCGCTCCCCAAGGCGTTCGTCAAATACGAAATTCTTCCCGATGAATTTATTCTCGATTCCTTTTTCGCGAACTTCTCTCGCGTACTTGATTATTCCGCCATCGAGTTGAAAAACATTGGAGAACCCGCGGTGTTTCAACCATGCACTTGCTTTCTCACAACGAATCCCGCCGGTGCAGTACATCAACAGATTTTTGTTCCGGTCTTCTTTGATGAGATCCTCGGCAATCTGCAACTCTTCCCTGAACGTGTCTACATCGGGAAGGATGGCGCCCTTGAAATGCCCGACCTCACTTTCGTAATGGTTGCGCATGTCGATGAGTATCGTGTTCGGATCATCCGCAAGTTTGTTGAATTGCTCGGCATCCACGTGTACACCGCCGTCAGTCACATCAAACGTCTCGTCTTTAAGACCATCGGCGACGATCTTTTTTCGAACCAGTATCTTCAATTTGAAGAATGACTTGCCGTCGTCCTCAACGGCGATGTTCAACCGGACGCCATTAAGGAACGGGATACTATAAAGAAACGTACGAAATTGTTCCAGCTGAGCAGCGGGAACGCTGATTTGGGCATTAATACCCTCATTTGCCACATAGATCCTACCTAGTACGCCCAGTGCTTCAAAATTCCGGTACAACTCATTCCTGAACGTGGCTGGTTCTTCGATTCTGTGATAACGGTAGAAGGAGATAGTCATTCGATCCTCAGCCGACGACCGGATCTTCTCCTTGAGAAGGCGGCCGTTAATTCTGTTGTGCAATGCCATAAAGTACTGATCAATAGCAGGTTAATCAGATTCTTTAACAAAAATAAAGGGCAAAGATAACGATTTGACGGGCAATCGAAAACCCTGCGAATTACTGCTTGGCCTCGAGCTCTCCCCGCAGCAGCTTGTTGTATTCAACGCAGGTGAGGAGACCATGCTCGTTGCAGTACGGACATGTGCGGTATTCGTTTGAGAATGTCCCCCTCCGGATGATCACATGTTCACCCCGGCATACCGGGCACGTCACCATCCCTGAAGGACCACAATCAATTTCGTAATTCGTTGAAAATACCTGTTCGACCTCCTGACTGCGCGTCGCTTTTTCAGCAATGTAATGCTTCTCAGCCTCCTCCTTGAGCGAGGCGGCTTCCCGTGAAAACTGACCGTTGGTTCCTTTCAACTGGATGTATTTGTTGAGCCAGTCGATGCTTTGCTGATACTGCTTCAGGTAGAAGGAATTTTTTCCAAAGTGAAAGGTAAGATCGGAGGGAAGACTCTTGAGGTTAGTTAGCACGTATCTGAACTTGACGTCGGCGCGTTGATACATCCCGTTTTCAAGAAAGAACACAGCTGAATCGTATTCGCGCATAGTTGCAGCCTTGCGCGCCTGTTCCTGTTGCTGTACATATTCCATTGCCTTCGCTCTGTCGCGATCCTGTGCAAATAGCTGATCCGTCGCGATCAGGCAGATGACAGCGGTCAGAAGAAAATGCCGCAGCACATATCGTCTGGGTTGCGGTGTTATCATATGAATCGTCCAATAGGTATATTGAGCCACTCCAGTGTGGATCGGTGAAAAATATTGCTCACGGTTTCGTCGTCAAGGTTCATCTCCTCAATAAACCTGCCGATTTCGAGATCGCCCAACGGAAATGGATAATCCGAGCCGAGGGTAATCCGCGATGAACCCTGAAGTTTCAGCACATATTCAAGCATCAGCGGATCATGTGTTATGCTGTCGACCCAAAACTTGCCCAGGTAATCCCGGGGCGGCATAGTATTGTCGATGGCGACCAGGTCGGGCCGGCAATCGAAACCGTGCTGGATGCGGCCCAAAGTCGGCAGGAACGAACCACCGGCGTGCGCGAAGTTCACGCGAAGTCCGGGCAGTCGCGAGAACAACCCCGAAAATATCATCGAACAAAGTGCGCGCGAAGTCTCAGCCGGCATGCCCACCAGCCACGGCAACCAATATCGCTGCATATCTTTTTGTCCCATCATATTCCACGGGTGCACGAGTACCGCCATATTCAGTTTCTCACACGCCTCGAAAATCGGGAAGAAACGCTCCTCATTCAGGTTCAGATCGTTTATGTTTGATCCGATCTGAATGCCCTGGAGTCCGATCTCCTTACATCGTTCCAGTTCCTGGATGGCGAGGTCGCAATCCTGCATAGGGATGGTGCCCAGACCCAAATAGTTCTTTGGCCACTTCACCAAAAGGTCGGCGATTTGATCGTTGAGGAAGGCGGATACCTGTAAACAATCGTAAGGTTTGGCCCAATACGAAAACATTACCGGTATGGTGCAGACCACCTGTACCTGCGTTCCGAACCGCGCATATTCTTCTATTCGTAATTCCGGGTTCCAGGCGTTCTCTTTGATCTCCCGAAAGAACTGGTTGCCCTTCATCATTTTGGCGGCACCTTTACGGCTGTGCTGAATGTAAATGAAATCTCCATACCCAAACTTCTCAGTCCAGTTAGGTAGCTTTTTGGGAATAATGTGGGTATGAGAATCAATCTTGAGCACCTGTCGCACAAATCAAGTTCGAAATATCGAAAGAAATTGAATGGCGAGCCAGCCGTTGTCAGGAAAACGGCAACCTGCACTGTGTAGCTGCTTGGGAAACAGCAACAAAACTCACGCTGTCGCTTCCGCCGGTGCCTTTTCCCGCCCGCAAACCAAACTCTTCTGAGCGAGTTTCCCTTCCATTAATGCCGCCCAGGCATCCAGGTAGTAAATGACATCCTGCTTGATGTTGTGAGATAACTTTCGTCCGGGTTCCACATGTGAAAGAATCTCAGGGTCTGATAACCGCTCGAGATGTTTAAGGTCGTCTATATCAAAGCCGGTATCCAGCAGGGCTGAGATCGCGTCGTCAAAGGGCAGACCACTCGTTGGACAGTAGTCATTGAGTTGTTCACTCCAGTCGCCGGGACGTTGCAGCGCGCGTCGATGAATCTCCGCCTTATTGAGCCGGGTTACCTGCTGGCAAAGAAACCCGCAGTTGCAGAGTCCCATATGCCCCCATTGATAGTCATCGCTTGCCCGCAGCCGCACAGCTGTTGTACGAAGGATAGTCGGGATGTCAGGAAGTAGTCTTGCCATTGGATCTCACTTTAAGGAACCGGATTCGCTTCGCTTAAGTTAAAGAATTTTGAAAAAAACCGCTTCAATCGTTGCTCCTTATATCCAGACTTTGCTATTATTGCCGGTCAATTTTGCTATTTGATATGGGAAAAGGAGACAAGAAATCGAAAAAGGGTAAGCGGGCAAAGGGATCTTACGGGGTTTCGAGAAACCGTAATTTCATTAAAGCACGAATGAAAAGAGCGTCTCAAAAGCCTGCGGCAGAGACTGCTCCGGCTGCTGAAGCTCCGGCTAAACCAAAGCGTACAACAAGAAAGAAATCAGAAGCCTGATTAAATGAGAATGAACGTTATCAATGCATGGTGGTGGCATATATCGGAACTCGATATGTGAACAGCCTTGTATTATAGATATTAGCCGAAGGCCTGCTGTTCACAGCGGGCCTTCGTGTTTTTAGGGTGTCCCGACTTAACAAGCATAAGGTAGGATTCAACAAGACTGAAGTGAAATACAATGAAGTATAAGCTTAAAACATTCTCGAAAACATTATTGGCGGACACGCTCACGCCGGTGAACATCTACCTCAAACTTCGTGACGTGTACTCCGGCAGTATCCTCCTGGAAAGTTCCGACTATCACGGACATGAAAACAGTTTGTCGTTTATTTGTTTCAACCCCATTGCGTCATTTCAGGTGCGCAACGAGACCGCTATGGTGAAATATCCGGATGGTGCAACCAAAACATTTGACGGATTAAAGACCGGTGAGGTGACCGGATTGCTTGAAGACTTCCGCAATGCTTTTGAACCTGACAATATTTCATCCAGGTTCGTGAATTGCGGGCTCTTTGGTTATATGGCTTACGACGCGGTGCGCTACTTTGAAGACGTACGCATTGACCTGGCCGATGATGTCATTCCTGACATCCTGTACAAGTTGTACAGCTACGTTATCGTCGTCGATCACTTTTCAAACGAGCTCACGTTGTTTGAACATTGTTATGAATCCGGTGAACCCTGCGTGAGCACATTGGACCGCGTTGAACAAGTCATTTTCAGCAACAGATTCTCAACGTACAAATTCTCGCTGACCGATGGCGAATCCAGCAATTGCACCGATACCGAGTTCCTTCAAATGGTCGAAAAAGGGAAGGAACACTGCTTCCGCGGTGACGTCTTTCAAATCGTACTTTCGAGAAGGTTTACGACCAGCTTCAAGGGTGATGAGTTCAATGTTTACCGCGCGCTTCGTTCGATCAATCCCTCGCCCTACCTGTTTTACTTTGACTACGGCACATTCAAACTCATAGGATCATCACCGGAGGCGCAACTTCAGGTCGCGAAGGGCAAGGCCCATATCTATCCCATAGCCGGTACGTTTCGCAGAACCGGTAACGACCAGGAAGATGCCGCTCTCGCGGAAAAGCTCGCGGCGGATGAAAAAGAAAACGCCGAACACGTCATGCTTGTCGATCTCGCGCGCAATGACATGAGCCGGAACGCTGAACATGTTTCGGTGGAAGTGTTTAAGGAAATCCAATTCTATTCACACGTCATACACCTGGTATCGAAAGTCACGGGTACATTGAAAGAAGGAGGCTCGGTTATTCGTATGGGGGCCGATACGTTTCCTGCCGGTACGTTGTCCGGGGCGCCAAAACACATGGCGATGACACTCATCAATAAGTATGAAAATATCAACCGGGGTTTTTATGGCGGTGCAATTGGTTTAATCGGATTCGACGGCAGCTACAATCACGCTATCATGATTCGAACGTTTCTCAGTCGTCAGAACAAGCTGATCTTCCAGGCTGGTGCCGGCATTGTCTCGAAGTCGGTGGCCGAAAACGAATTACAGGAAGTGAATAACAAACTGGCCGCGTTGAGGAAAGCGATCCTGATGGCGGAAAAAATATAGCAATCAACTTACGTGCAGAGGATATTGACAATGAAAATTCTGGTTCTTGACAATTACGATTCGTTCACATACAACCTGGTGCATATCGTTCGCGCGCTTGGATATCCTGTCGATATATTCCGGAACGACAAAATAGCGCTTGAGGAGGTAGACAGATACGACAAGATAATGCTTTCGCCCGGACCCGGCATTCCCGATGAAGCCGGTATCATGAAGGATGTCATTCGGACTTATGGCAAAACAAAGAGCATTCTCGGTATCTGTCTTGGACATCAGGGGATAGGCGAGGTGTTTGGTGCGGCGTTGTACAATATCCCACGGGTGTTACATGGCGTTACTTCCATGACGGAAGTGAAAGACAACAGCGAGTACCTTTTCCGTGGTGTTTCGCCGGTATTTCAATCTACGCATTATCATTCATGGGCGGTGCGTGCTGATTCTATTCCTGATGAACTTAAAGTGACTGCCGTGAACAACGAAGGTCTCATCATGGGACTCAGCCACGTGACGTATGACGTACGCGGGTTGCAATTTCACCCGGAATCAGTGATGACGCCGGAGGGGCCGCGAATGCTGAAGAACTGGCTTGAAAACTAAAGTTGAATACTGGTTGAAATGAAATTCAATACACGCGGATGAAAAAGATTCTGAACGACTTGATTGAGCATCGGTCGCTGACCAAAGAGATGGCGAAAAACGTTCTCGTTGAACTTACATCGGGAAAATACAATCACAGTCAGACGACGGCGTTTATGACCGTCTATATGATGCGCAGCATTACGGTGGATGAACTACAGGGCTTCCGCGACGCTATGCTTGAACTTTGTAAACGCGTCAGTTTTGATCAGCCTGTGATGGATGTATGTGGTACCGGAGGTGATGGCAAAAACACGTTTAACATTTCAACACTTTCAGCGTTTGTCGTCGCAGCCGCGGGTCAGCCTGTGGCAAAGCATGGAAATTACGGTGTCTCTTCTGCTTGTGGGTCATCCAACCTGCTCGAACACTTCGGCTACCGGTTCACCAATGACGAAGACGAACTTAAGAGAAGCCTTGACCGTGCAAATATCTGTTTCATGCACGCCCCGCTGTTTCATCCGGCGATGAAGAACGTCGCACCTATCCGGAAAGAGCTTGGCGTCAAGACATTTTTCAATATGCTGGGCCCAATGGTAAATCCGGCGTTCCCCAAACGCCAACTTGTCGGTGTGTTCAGTCTTGAACTCGCGCGCCAGTACGGATATCTGTATCAGAATACCGACAAGGATTTTGTTATCCTTCATTCGATAGACGGGTACGATGAGGTCTCGCTTACCTGTCCGTTCAAATACTTTTCGAATCAGGGTGAGTGTATAGCCGAAGCCGCTGACCTGGGGCTGCCGCACCTTCGGCTTCAGGATATCCGGGGCGGGGAGTCAATTGAAGAATCAGCGTCGATATTTATGAAGGTTCTCGAAGGCAAAGGTACTGAAGCACAGAATTCGGCTATATGCGCTAATGCAGGAATGGCATTGTTTGCCGGCCATCAACAAGATGGGATCGTGGCATGCGTCGAACGCGCGCGCGAGGCACTGCTTTCCGGGAAAGCGCTGGAATCGTTTCGCAAACTGATGAATCAAAACTGATCAGCTTATGGATATTCTCGACAAGATCGTAGCATACAAACGCAAAGAGGTTGAGGATCGGAAGTCGCTTTATCCGGTGAAGCTGCTTGAACAAAGTATTTACTTCAATACCGAACCGGTTTCGATGTCAAAGTATGTTTTGCGTGATGACCTTTCCGGTATAATTGCCGAGTTCAAACGCAGATCGCCATCGAAAGGTATCATCAACGCGTACGCATCTGTTGAAAGGACTACCATTGGTTATATGCAGGCAGGCGCGTCGGCATTATCCGTACTTACAGACCAGCCTTCATTCGGCGGTACCAACGCCGACCTTACGACGGCGAGAAAGTTCAACTATTGTCCTATTATCAGAAAGGACTTCACCATAGATGAGTATCAGATCGTCGAAGCAAAATCTATAGGCGCGGATGCAATACTTTTGATTGCTGCGATTCTCAAACCTGAAGAAGTAAAACAACTTTGCCGGTTTGCGCAGACTTTTGGACTGGAGGTGCTCCTGGAAGTTCATAACGAAACCGAACTTCGTGAGAACACAGAAGCGGGTGCTGATCTGATTGGTGTAAACAACAGAAATCTCAAAACTTTTGAAGTGAGCATCGATCACTCCAAAAAGCTTGCTCCACTAATCCCGGATGGGGTTGTAAAAGTGTCGGAGAGTGGTATCTCAGATCCGGCTACGATTATCGAACTGAAAAAATACGGCTACTCAGGATTTCTGATGGGGGAAAACTTTATGAAACAGTCCAGACCAGAACAAGCCGCGCGTAAGTTTATGCAGGCACTTGGAAAACTGGAAACCGTGGCAGGCGGAACGACGCAACCGAAATGAATAGGTCAGAAAAAATAAAACTCAAGGTGTGTGGCATGCGGGACCCCGAAAACATTCTGGAGGTTGCAGCCTTGTCGCCAGACTATATGGGTTTTATTTTTTACGTCAAGTCTCCGCGCTTTGTCGGTGAACAGTTTGCTATACCCGTAGAGATGAGTCCGGCGATAAGTCGGGTAGGTGTGTTCGTGAAGGCTGGAATTAAGAATATTGAGACTGCAGTGCGGCGTCACCGCCTTGATGTCGTTCAGCTTCATGGCGGCGAAACTGTGGACGAAGTGACAGAAGTCAAATCCCTTGGCGTCGAAGTCTGGAAAGTGTTCGCCGTTGACGAACATTTTGATTTTTCTGTGACCGAAGCATTTGAAGGCATTGCAGACCGGTTCCTGTTTGATTCCAAAGGAAAATACTACGGCGGAAATGCTGTTGCTTTTGATTGGAACAAACTCGGTGAATACCATCAGCGGGTTTCATTCCTGTTAAGTGGCGGACTAACGATCGGCAACGTCGGTGCGCTGCCGTCGCTTTCGGCCATGAACCTTTACGGCATCGACGTAAACAGCGGAGTTGAAATCAAACCCGGTTTGAAAGATCCGGCGAAAATAAAATCATTTATCGATACCACCTATCGTAAAAGAAAATGAAAAAAGAATCAGGCAAATACCACGTAGACGCCCATGGATACTACGGAAAGTTCGGCGGTGCATTCATCCCGGAAATGTTGTATCCCAACATCGAGGAGCTGCGAACCAGGTACCTTGAAATAATTTCGGGTGAAACGTTCAAACAACAGTTTGACAAACTCTTGCGTGACTACGTAGGGCGCCCTACACCTTTGTATCGTGCCAACAGATTGTCGGAGTTGTATAAAACCAACATATACCTCAAGCGCGAGGACCTTTGCCATACTGGTGCGCACAAGGTGAACAATACCATCGGACAGATTCTTCTGGCCAAACAACTGGGCAAGGAGAAAATTATCGCTGAAACGGGAGCGGGCCAGCACGGTGTCGCTACTGCCACGGTGTGTGCATTGATGGGCATGGAATGTATCGTATACATGGGTAAGGTCGACATGGAACGGCAACGTCCCAACGTGGAGCGTATGCGTATCCTGGGTGCGAAGGTGGTCCCTGCACTTAGCGGCAACATGACGTTGAAAGACGCTACCAATGAAGCGATGCGCCACTGGATCAATCATCCTACCGACACACACTACATCATTGGTTCGGTAGTCGGACCACATCCTTATCCTGACATGGTTGCGCGTTTCCAATCAGTCATTAGTGATGAGATTCGCAGGCAGCTCCGGGAGGAAATAGGTAATCCCTATCCGGATTATGTCTTTGCCTGCGTCGGTGGGGGAAGCAACGCTGCCGGTGCGTTTTATCATTTTCTTGATGACGAGCACGTTAACCTTGTTGGTGTTGAAGCCGCGGGAAAGGGAATTGACACAGGCGAATCGGCCGCAACAACAGCGCTCGGGAAAATCGGGGTGCTTCACGGCAGTAAGATGTTGCTGATGCAAACCGATGATGGCCAGGTGGTCGAACCGCATAGTATTTCCGCCGGCCTCGATTATCCGGGCATTGGTCCGATGCACGCACATTTGTTCGACATCGGACGCGTGAAGTTTGTTTCTGCTACAGATGATGAAGCTATGGAAGCAGGTATCCGGCTTAGTCGGCTTGAAGGTATTATCCCGGCCATCGAATCTGCGCACGCGCTGGCGGCGCTGCAGACGTTTTCGTTCGACAAGGACGACGTTGTTGTAATTAACCTGTCAGGCAGAGGCGACAAGGATCTGGAAACATACATCCGGTGGGGAAAATATTAGTTCTTACGTAACATAAGCATTAAGAATATGAATCGGATTCACAAGCTTTTCAAGGACAAAAAAGGAAGTATCCTGTCGGTTTTTTATACTGCAGGATTTCCGGGATTGGGTGATACTGTCAATATTGCCCGATGGCTTGAAGAAGCGGGAGCTGATCTTATTGAGATAGGGATACCGTTCAGCGACCCCGTTGCCGATGGTCCGACCATCCAGCAAAGCAATAAGGTTGCACTTGACAACGGCATGAACGTCGCGCTGCTTTTGGAACAGGTTCGTGAGATCCGGAAGTCAGTGCATATCCCGATCATACTGATGGGGTACCTTAATCCGGTGCTGCAATATGGTGTGGAACGTTTTGTGAGCGATGCGCATAAGGCCGGAGTTGACGGTTTGATTCTGCCCGATATGCCCGCGGATGTATACCAGCACGAATTCAAGGAGTTGTTCGAAAAACATCATTTGACGAATACATTTCTGATTTCACCCACTACATCCGGGGAACGTATCCGCCGGATTGATGCACTCACCGATGGATTCATCTACGCTGTCTCGGCCTCGAGTACTACCGGGGCACGAAACACGTTTTCCGGCGACCAGATTGCGTACTTCGAAAAACTTAAAGCAATGAATCTGAAAAACCCGTTCCTGATAGGTTTCGGGATTTCAAATCAGGAAACGTTTAAAGTTGCAAGCTCGTATGGGTACGGCGCCATCGTCGGAAGTGCATTTATCAATACGCTGAGGGAAAGCAAATCCATGGAAGAGGATATTGCCGCGTTTGTGAAAAACATAAAAGGCGGCATCGACGTGCCAGTTTGAATCTGAGATAAGGACGTATGATCATTCAACTAAAACCCGGCATTAGCGACGCAGATCAGCAGGTGATCCTGGATCGGGTGAACCAGCTCGATTACAAGACGAATCTGATTCAGACACAACGTACACGTTATGTGGTGTGTATTGGTAAGAAGGAATTTGATATCCGTCAGCTGGGTAACCTCCGGGGAATTGCAGACATTCACCGCGTTTCTGATGACTATAAATTAGTCTCCAGAAAATGGAAGGTAGATCGCACACATATTGATCTTGGTGACGGCGCTGTCATTGGAAACGGTTCGCTTTCAATCATGGCCGGACCCTGTAGTATTGAAAGCGAGAAACAGGTTGAATTGACCATCGAACATCTCCTGGCTAACAATGTTAAAATCATGCGGGGTGGTGTGTTCAAACCCCGGAGCTCTCCATATGCGTTTCGAGGACTTGGTATAGAAGGCTTGAAGATGTGGTATACGCAGGCGCGCAAGGCCGGTATCCGCATCATCACGGAAGTGATGCAGGTTTCTCAGATAGCGGAAATGATCGACTATGTTGACGTGTTCCAGGTTGGCGCACGAAACACGCAGAACTTCAATCTTTTGGATGAACTGGGTAAGGTTGACAAGCCTGTGATGATCAAACGTGGCATCTCAGGTACGATAGAGGAGCTGCTCTATTCGGCGGAATACGTGTTTTCCGCCGGCAACGAGAAACTTATCCTGTGTGAACGCGGAATCCGCACTTACGAGAAAGCAAGTCGTAATACAATGGATGTGAATGCCATTCCGATTTTGAAAGAGAAGTCACACCTTCCGGTGGTGGCCGATCCTTCTCACGGTATCGGCATTCGCGAATTCGTTGAACCGGTGGCGCTTGCGTGTGTTATGGCCGGAGCCGACGGAATCATTTATGAAACGCACCAACGACCCGAAGAAGCCGCATCTGACGGTCAGCAAACGCTTGACTTTGCCGAATCAGCCGGACTGATCTTAAAAATGCGAAAGGCGTTTGTTTTGCGTGAGGAAAACTAATCGAATAATCACAATGTTATGAAGAATCAGAAAACGTATACCGTTTATGGTATCAAAAATTGCGATACGGTTAAGAAGGCGCTGAAGTGGTTGAACGATAACGCGGTACCCTATGAGTTTCACGACTATAAATTGCTTGGTATCTCAAAGGAGAAATTGAAGGATTGGGCAGTCCAGGTTGGTGTGGATACTATCTTAAACCGGAAGGGTATGACCTGGCGCAAGCTTACGGAAAAGGAACAGGCAAGTGCCGGCACTGTCAATGGTGCGATGGCTCTGATGCAATCAAAAACAAGCGTGATCAGACGCCCCCTGATTGAACTGGATGGCGAAGTAAAACTTGTTGGGTTTAACCCTGACGAGTACACAACTCTCAAAAAAAAATGAGAGTTCGCTTTTGCGGACTCTCATTGTAATAGAGGTATCGTTTTCTTACCAGATCTTTCTGATCTCGTGAATGAATCGCGGTGCGTGCCGTTGGACGTCAGGGCGCGCCAAAGTGCCGCGTCGCGAACCTGATGCAGGAACTGTTATGTCACTCACGGGCTCGTATGCGCCGGCGGTGTACGTAAAGGTCTGTGCAATTTCAAAGTCAGTGCCCGCTTCTGTATCCCATGGATTCTTGTTAACGGAGGTGTACGTAGCAGTCTTCACCTCGCGTTGGTCTGCCGGCTCGACTTCTCCGTCCGCGAAATCAGCGATGATCGACGCGAATTCAATTGGATCATCCGGCCCTTCGTAGTATACATAGCTCATGCCGAATTCAATGGTACTAAATCCTTGTTCCCCAATCGCGTCGAGGAACAGGTTGGGGATGAATCTTGCCTCCGGACCTTCCGTGCCTGCGAAGGCGGAGTTGAACAAGTATATATACGAAGTTTCAACCTTGAACCATCCAAAGAGGTCCATGTCAGCATCGTCCTCGGGATCCCAATCGAGAATTACTATCCGACCATCTTCCTGTTGAACAGTGATGACAATTTCGGGGGTCGTCCCAACAGTAACGCCGGTGCTTGGTTTTAACGTGAGCGTAATGGTTTCATCATCTTCCAGAATAAAATCGGAGAGAACGTTAATCCGGATGACACCTGACGTTTCGCCGGCATTGATGGTTAGCTGGCCCGACGTGCCGTCAATGTAGTAGTCCCAGTAATCCTCGGGGAAACCTGACAAACCACTGGCACGCAATGTATCGATAGCTACTCCCTGAATGAGTCCCGTTCCACCAGTTTGTAACCATTCGCCAATGTCATAGTTGATGGTAAGGTCACTTGGGGCAGGCTGGTCGAGTTGAACCACGATTTCGTGCATCTCTGAAAACGACTCATTTATGGTTAGCGTGGCGGCGGCAAATGAAACCTTAACTCCATCGTCATTATTGGTAATTGTGATTGTGGTTTGAACCCTGGTTCCAAAGTCAACCTTATCACTGTCCACGTCTTGCAGAGTGAGGATAATGGTTTCGTCTTCTTCAAAACGCGTGTCGTCAATGATTTTGATGGATATCGTTCCTGAATCGTCACCCTTATCTATTTCCACCTCACCTGCAAAACTTACGAATTCATAATCCGCAACCGCAGCGTTTGTGCTTGTCTTACGCGTTGCGGTCCCGCCGATCGTATACTCGACCACAATATCCTCCGGTGCCGGGGCGCTAAGTTCTATTTCGATCTCAATAGTGCCTGCATCTTCATTGACTGTGCGGTTTCCGGATTCGAATTCAATTTCGGGAATCGGCGCCGGATCCTCATCATCCTTACAAGAGGCAAAGAAAAGACTGCTGGTAACGGAAAATCCTACAAGCGTCAGTGGGAGTAATAATCGTTTCATTCTCGGTTATCTTAAGTTCTCAGTTAAAGGCAGAAATCTAATTTAATCATTTTCCGGGATTTCCCGGCGATGCATTTACTGTATGATCTCGACAAAATATCGCCATCCGCTGCATGGATTATAAAGCTGAAAATAAGTCTGATTATAGCGGTATGCGTATGCCTTTCCGCCTTCCGTGAGCAGATCAAGATAGATCTGAATGTTATTAATATTGGTTTGCGGATGCACCGTTCCGAATATCAGGAACCCGTCTTCAAAGTCAAATTCAATGGTGTTTCCGTCAAAAACAGCCGTGTATTCGCGCACAATGATTCCGGTTGTCCCGTCCGGATTTTCTACCAGGAATCCCATTGCATTAAGCCCATCGTAGTTATTGTAGACAACGAAAAAGAGCGCTCCGGCAATATCTTCAACGATCTCATTGTAACGTGAAAAACCATCTTCGCCAAAAATCAACTCAACAGGCCCGGCGTAAATCTCAGCCGTTGTCTGAAACGCAGCGCCTCCATTGTCATACAGACTGGTTTCGAGAGTCACCGCCTCATTGAGGCTGGTAAAACCTTCGTAGAATGGCGCGGTACTTGGGGCCGGGCAAATATCAATGGGCACTTCTCCAAGGTCGGTGAACGAAACACTCTCAATCAACACACGTGATCCGTTAAACATCACGTCAAGCGGGGTATCAAACACAATCGCGTCACCCTGAAGGATAAAACCCGTCGTAAGATTAACGGACTGGCCAGACGCCTCATTTGTCTTGAGGGCAACATAATTAAAGGTTGCAGTTCTCCTCAGGAGATCGATAGACAGGTACACCGCAACGTTTCGGTTTGCAAATACAATTCGGTTTGACGACGGAAACTTATGCAGGTTCGCTGAAATCGGCTGGCCGAGCAACGTCTCGTCGCTTGCCTCCGCCTGTTCAAACACCAGCGTGGTTGCAGGAGGAGGATCCGTTTTGCTTACGAAAACCAGCTCACCCTGGGGAGTTTTGTTTGCATAATTGAATTCGTATTCAGCCAGGAACGTAGCCTGATCCTGTTCAAACAGAAAACTGAAGAACGAATAACTTTCGAGGATCAGTTCGAGGCCGAGTGAGCTGTCAATTCTGTATGTTATGGTCTGCTCAAAAAACTCTTCATCGTTCTGCGGCAGATCCGACTTGATGGTTACGCGATTGTCTTCATCAAAATCCATGAGCACCCAGTATGCGCCGGAGCCTGATTCTGGCTTGTAGCGAACACGCCATCCGTTTGCCGGACGCACAAGATCCGCTTTAAGGGCGGCAATCGCTTCTTCAGTTCGAACGTCAGCCGGTTTATCGAACACAGAGTTGTCGTCATCCTTGCAGGAAAACACGATCACTATCAGGAGGAAGGCGAGGATCTTTTTCATTGTGGTAATTTTTCTTGTACCAACGCCCTTACTTCAAGCAGATCGACGCCCGTGTTTTGTAAATAGTGAGAGACGGCCGCATTGTACTTCCTCCTGAGTTTCGCGCGACCCTCGTTTCGCCCGCGGCAATCCGAAGTCTCGCATATCTCATCTTCTTCATCCTCGTCATTGATATACTTTTCGAAAAAATCTTCATCAAAAAGCAGGAATGCAACAAGTTCCGCAAAGTCCTCATTGTATGAACTGGTTGCATATGGCGAGACAAACCCGCGCTGCAGGGCCTCTTCGTCACTGAGATTGTACCATGATCCCGAGCCTGTATAGCCTTCGGGCGACATCTGTTCCCAGCTTGGGGGCAGATTGTAACGCTGGTGCATGATGTGAGCAAACTCGTGATAAATCGTTCCAAGTTGTCGCAGGATCCACAGCTTATTGGAGACGTCGATATCATTCACTTCGGTCAACGTAATCCTTGCACCGGCATCGGCGGTACCCAGCGTAATTGTTCCGTCATCGTTGAATATTGACGAGCCAATGAACACGATCTCGGCAGGGACGTGGTCGCGGAAAAACCGGTCACCGTTTTGTGCGTCGGTGAAGGGTTCAATCCAGAAATTCTCAAGAAATTCCAACATCGGTATCACCGCCTCGCGTCGGGGTGGTGTCACACGCTTAGTCTGGTCGACATAGCGGTCTACAAACTTAAAACGAACCGCCACACCAAAACGGTCAATAAAATTTTCCTGTACATAAACGTCAAGCGGATCGTCAGAAGCAGGAACCTGTTTGACAGGTACATTGATTTCTTCATCGGGGTAACAAGACGTCCACACCGTGAAGCCAATCAACAGAATGAGAAATGTAACCTTTGCTCTCATATCACAATACGTTATCTCGGGTTAGGTTCAAGACCGCCAACGTCGATGGCAGCCTGTGGTATTTGCAAAACTTTTCTATCATCATCCGGTTCGAGCGAAATGATGCCGGTTTCTGTAACGTGATTTACAGGAATGTTATATCGCTTAATGTCGAACCAGCGCAAGCCCTCGTGCATGAACTCCTTTCTGCGTTCATCCAGAATAAAGGCAATGGTAACCAACAAATCGTTATTTGAACCATAATAATTGCGAAGGAGCGGACCAGTAAGCTGCGGATTGCCTTCGTATCGCATGTTTATCAGAACTTGCAGATCAGCCCGCGCTGACGTGAGGTCACCCGCCAGTGCAAATGCTTCAGCACGATTAAGCAGTACTTCTTCGCCTCTGAAAACGGGCATGATTGTGTAGTTCAGTCCGACGTTGGACGTCAGGCTGGAACGTTCAAAAAGAAATTCGTACTTCGCCAAACCCCAGTTGGACCCGCGAAGAAATATCGGATATTCATTACTGGTTCGTATGTCTTCAACAAACCATGGGTTGCTGTTATAGATGCCTGTCACCAGGTTTGGCGACGGCCAGTATCCGACATTCACGTGGTAATTCGTGATGTTGCGTACCAGCATCAGGTTGCTTTGGTCGCCGGGCGATGCATAAGCCTGGATGAATTCATTGGGATTCGCCGTCTGAAGCAGCAGTCCTTCGATATCTTTGACGAATATTTCGGGATCACTTCCAAGTAGTTGCGTGCTGTATTCGATGCACTGATCGAGATCACCCTTGAAGAGGAAGAACCGCGACGCGAATGCAAGGGCCGCGTTTCTTGTGAAGTGATACTTTCCGGAGTTGGCGTAAAAACTTTCATTCACAAGTCGCAAGCCATCGAGGAGATCATCTTCAATCTTGTCGTATACCTGTTTCACCGAGTGACGGTCATACTGTTTGATGAACTCGCGTTCCGGTTCTTCGACATAAGGGATACCGGGATCAGACGCGGCAGTCTCCGGGTTGTAGTGTTTTGCGAACAGATTAACCAGCATGAAGTGACCGTACGCCCTCGTCAACAACGCTTCGGCTTCAACCGCGCGCTTGTGGGCCCGGTCTCCCGGGAGGTCATCGATAACAGCGAGGACTTCGTTTGCATGCGCAACTGCGTCATATGTGGCAGTCCAGAAATACGTCGGCGTGTCCTGGTTATCAGGTGTGACGTCTTCCCACTGGTACGACTGGTTATGTTCCAGCAGGCGAATCGTGCCTGTCGTGAACGATACGTTGTCACTCATCCACTCTGTGAAGTTATACGACGCGCTTGTGTATGCATTCGTCAACAGCTGCGCAGCCTTTTCAGTGGAATTCAGGTCGACACGGTTATCGGGATTTTCCTCCAGGTAGCTGTCACACGCAATCGGGGCGATCGCCAGCAGTAGGATTAGAATTTTGTTGTCTTTCAGCTTCATATTGCAGTCCTAAAAACCGAGTATTATCGATGTTGTTATCAAACGTGGTTGCGGCAGAGCCACGCCACCTGCGGAGAAGAATTCCGGATCCTGGCCATTGAGCTTGGCGTCGGAATAAAGCAGCAACAGGTTTTGTGCTTCCACCGATATCTGCGCATTCGATGCACGGATACGACGATAGATTGATCCCGGAACCGAATAACTCAATCGGATTGTTTTCAATCTCACATAACTTCCGTCAGCAACGCGCACGGTGCTTTTGTTGTACAGATCGTAAGCGTTCTGGAAGTCGGCATTCTGACTTTCAAGGACACGCTGATCAAGTATTACCGGAATATCGGTGAGCGCTTCGTCACCAGGAACCATCCACCGGTCAATGAAGCTGCGCGACAGCGAATTGAAGTCGTTGTAACGTGGTCTGAATGCATCGTCAAGACGGATCTTATAATCAAACTTGAACGACAGGAACACGTTCAACGAAAAGTTTTTGTAGTTGAAGATATTGGCAAAACCACCCGCGCCCCTGGGTTCGGCAGAACCCTCGTACTTGAGTATGCGCTTGAGGTTCTCGCGATCCTGAAGGTCGTAGTTATAGACGACCTCGTTGTTCTCGTCGTAGAAGGTTGGTATGCCTCGCGAATCGAGACCGGCAAAACGTGTGGAGAACAGTCCGCGCCGGGGGCCTCCAAGCACGGCGGCACCTCCCTGTACGATGGCATCGCCAATACGCGGGTCGAATTCAAGATTCGTGATCTCATCGTGCGTGTAGCCGATGTTGAAGCTTGTCAGCCAGGAGAAGTCACGACCTTTCAGGTTTGTCGTATTGATGGAAAATTCGATTCCCTGCGACTTCATGTCGGCGTAGTTTCCGGTCTTGTACGCATTACCGCCAACACCGCTGGTTTGTATGATGCCGATGAGATCATACGAACGGCGGGTGTAAAAATCAATCGTACTCGAAATCTTTCCTTTTAGTAAGCCTATATCCAGGCCGACGTTGAACTCCTTCAGTTTTTCCCAGGTGAGATCGCGGTTTTCAAGATCCTGGATGTACAGGTAAGTCTCAACATCCGTTGGCCGGAGGGTTACACCGGAACGCAGGTTCAGAAGCGCGCTCGTGTTCGGTCCAAGGTTGGCGGACAGGCCATACGTTGAACGTAGTTTGAGGTAGTCAACAAAGCTGAAGTTGAAGAACGACTCCTGATCGATATTCCAGGCGCCACTCACGTTCCATGTGGGCAGGTAGCGGGCATTCTTGCTTTTACCAAGGCGGTTGGAACCGTCGTAACGAATAGTCCCGTTGAAAATGTATTTGTCACGGAAGGAATATCCGGCATTTATGAATGCGCCTGCGAACCGCTCGCGGTCAAATCCGATCGCATATGTTCGTATACCCTGACGGTTGAGAAAGTCGATCATAAGGGGATCGAGATTCACAATACCCCCGTTTTCGTAGATGACGCCAATTCCGTCCGTCCTTCTGCTATTGCGGTTTGTGTATTTTATCTCCTGACCTGCAAGTACGTTTATGTCATGAACACCACCGATTGAGTGCGACCAGTCAATGCTGTTCCGGATGTAGAAGTATTTGAGTTGATCAGACGACACGTTGTTGAACCCGCCCTCGGGAAGGACAACACGCGGTTGACCACCGGGATCGTCCGGATCACGGAAGAGCAGAGGATTCGACTCCTGGATATATTGCGTATCATCGGCGCGATACGCTTCGGCCTGGTTTGACCGTTCGTGAATAACGTGTTCACGATTGGTTGTCGCGTATCTGCCCTGGGCAGTACTTCTCAGAATAAGATTGTCGCGGAAGCGATAATTGAGGTCAACCTGGGTGGAGAGGTCTGATACATTGATGTTGATATAATTCAGACTAAGTTCCTCAACAATGTTGAAGGGAGCATAATTACGCCGGAAGTATTCGAAGTCGCCATCATCATCGTACGCGCGCATGGAGCGACTTGTGTTCAGCGCATAACTCAGTGGGTTGATATCGAAGTCGCGACGAAAACGTCCCGTGATCGGATCGAAGTCGCGGTTTTGTGTTCCGGGAGCCCGCTGTTCACGGTAGTTACCGGTGATCTTCAGATCAAGGGAGAGTTTGTCTGAAAAGTAAAAAGTATTCTTCGCTGTTCCCGCATACCGCTTTACGTTGTCGGCAATAGTCTGGCCGTTGTCATGAAGGTAGCTGACGGAATAGTAGCTGTTGTGTTTTTCATTTCCGGCTGTGAAACTAAGGGAGTGTTGTTGCTGCAGGGAAAAATCACGAAACAAAACGTCAAACCAATCAGTGTTGGCCGTCTCGTATTTGTTGAGAAATTCTTCATTCAGTGTTCCGTTTGGTCCCCAGTCAAGATTGTGCTCCGATATTTCATTGAACATTTTTCCAAGTACGCCATAGTTTTGCGCCCTGACGGAAGTCGTGATATCAATCAAACCTTTCTCATACATCTCGCGGTAGACTGACATCTCTTCTTTTGAGTTGAGAATGTCGAATTGTTCGTAGCTGGGTCTGAGGTTGAAGGAGAAGTTGCCCGAGTAGTTGACACGTGTCTGGCCGCTGCGTCCTTTTTTGGTTGTGATGACGATTACGCCGTTCTTGGCGCGCGTTCCGTACAACGCTGTGGCGGACGCATCTTTCAGAATTTGTTGTGACTCGATGTCGTCGGGATTGATCCCGGCGATGGATGATGCAGTCAGCGTGTTTGCATTTCCGGTGATGATGTCGTCCGCGTTAACCTGATTCAGATCTTCGAGGATTACGCCATCAACCACAAACAAAGGTTGTGTATCACCGTTAATGGATGTGTTTCCTCTTATACGAATCTTGGGATTGGTTCCGAATGTACCTGAAACGTTGTCGACGGTCACACCCGCGACACGACCTTCAAGCATTTGAGTAGCATTCGACATTCCGCCTACGCGCAGCTCGTCCATTTTTACAGTGGCGGCTGACCCTGTGAAAAGCTTCCGTTCAACTTCCTGGAATCCGGTAACGACAACTTCTTCGAGTTCCCTTGTCTCAGGTTCCAGCCGTACATTGATTACGTTTTGATTTCTGACTGCGATTTCCTTTTGAACAAAACCGATGAAAGAAAAAACAAGTGTGTCGGATGAGCCGCGAATACCCAGCGAATAACTTCCATCGATGCTGGTGATTGTTCCGCGGGTTGTATTCTTTATCCTGATGTTAACACCCGGAAGTTCACCGCCGTCTTTGTCGGACACGACCTTTCCAGTCACAACCGGTTCCTGGCCGAATGTGGTTGAAAATGAAATCAGAAGTAACGTCCCTGCGAGTAGAATATTTCTCATGCACTGAATCGATAAAGTTTAGGCGGCACCACAATCAGATCGTTCGAAGAGCAAACCGGATAAATCCTTTTTCTGCCTGGTGGGGGATTCCGAACAACTTCTCATCAACCGGGGTAACACACGTTTTTAAAATTAGGGAATTGATTCAAAAATCCAACAATTGACATTGCACCGTCATTGATTTTTTGGAGAATATTTTATCGATGGAATTAATCCGGGTCAGGTTATTAACATTGTTCCATGATCAGACGGGCCAACTCTAACCGTACGCGGTCA
Organism: Bacteroidota bacterium; assembly: GCA_023428695.1. Taxonomy (GTDB): domain Bacteria; phylum Bacteroidota; class Bacteroidia; order Cytophagales; family Cyclobacteriaceae; genus Ohtaekwangia. Next base: position 8,204 of record JAEYWY010000030.1, on the reverse strand, counting down.
TCAGACGGTTGCTGTGTGGCCACGCGAAGGTTGCTCTCCATATGGTAGGGGCTTGACGTCGCGGGAATAACGCATGTGACTGCAGGGTGCGAGATGATGAACTTCAATAACAACTCACTCCAGGTTTCACACCCGAAGCTTGCAGCCCATTCCGGAACACGGTTCCGCGAAAGCCGTCTCAGAAGCGCACCTTCCTGGAACGGCCGGTTGATAATCACGGCTACGTTCTTGTCTTTGGCCATTGGAAAGAGCCGCTCTTCAGCTTTACGTGCGTCGACGGAATAGTTTATCTGAAGGAAATCTACCCTTTCGCGGCGTAAGATCACTTCAACCTGTTCGTAGGCGCTTTCTGCGTAATGCGTAATTCCGGTATACCGGATTAATCCTTTTTCTTTGCACTCGCGCAGCGTCGGAAGGTGTGTTTGCCAGTCCTTAAGGTTGTGCACCTGTACAAGATCAAGTGTATCTCGCCGCAGCCTTTGCATAGATTGCTTTACCTGCTCCACACCCTCTTCCTTGCCCGTGCACCACACCTTGGTTGCGATAAACAGCCTGTCGTTGATGTTCGCCTGCGTAGACAAATGTCCGACTGTTTCTTCCGACCTGCCATACATGGGAGAACTGTCAACAACACTGCCTCCGCCTTCCACCAGTGTGGAAAGAACCGCAGTCAATTGTTCAGGTTCATATGAGGTTGTTCCTGTATCAAATGTCTGCCACGTGCCAAGGCCGATCACCGGAAGTTCTTCCCCCGTTGACGGAATTTTGCGCCTGAGAATGCTCATGCAATAACATTTTGTGGTTTCTGAATGCCGGTGTCAGACTGGTCTTCAAATCGAAGGAAGAAACTGGTACCGTAAGATGGGGTAGATGTTACCGTTATCCTGCCCCCATGCAGACTCACAATTTGTTTCGTTAAACTAAGACCAATACCCGAACCATTTTTCCTTGTTGTGAAGAACGGTATAAAAATTTCTTTCATTTCTTTTTCGGTGATACCTTTTCCGGTATCGGTTACTTCAAGAACGACGACGCCGTCTTTCCTGTACGCAGCCAGCACGATCGACTTCTTTTCCGCCGAAACCAATGCGTAAGCGCTGTTGGAAACAAGGTTGATGATTGCCTGTTCAATCAGGTTTCGATCCAGTGCAATCGCCAGGTCTTCCGGTTCGACGTTGATTGTCACTTCAATACCTTCATGTTTGGTCTGCACGGAAAAAAGATTTGCGATATGATTGTAAAGATCGCCGATGCGAACCGGTTGTGGCGCTGGTTTGGGAACCCGCGTAAGCTGGCGGTAGCTTTCAACAAAATGCAAAAGGCCCTCACTTCTTTTATGAATTGTATCCAGCGAGAACCGAATGTCGCGGATGCTCTCGTCGGTTAGTTCTGCAACACTCTTTGGGTTGCCCTTCGTCGTCAGAATGCCTTGCATTGTTTCCGTAAGTGATGTCACTGGAGTCAAAGAGTTCATGATCTCGTGGGTGAGTATCCGAATCAGTTTGTGCCAGGCTTCAATTTCCTTTTGCTCAATTTCGGAATTGATATCCTGTAGGGTAACAAGCCTGTTTCGTTTTTCGAGAATAGTAAGCGTCGACACATCGATAGCAAATGTCTTTGTTTCGCCTGCATCCACAACTTCAAGTAATCTTCTTCCAGAATTGCCGATAGTGTCAATGGTGTTGGCCAGCAATGGATTGCGTTGTTGGATGAGCCGCCAGTCACGGCTGCCTTGTGCTTTTAAAATCGATTGCGCGGCGGGATTGATCAGCACGATTTGTTCTTCTTCCAGGGCGATGATACCAACAGTAAGCTGATCAACGAGTTTTTGGAGAAACTGAAACTGAACTTCCTTTTCAATTTTCACCTGCTTATACGCGTCAAGCAAATCAGAGAAGCTGCGATGCATTTCAATGAAGGACCTGCCGGCGAGTCCTTTCTGAAATGAAACTGAGAAATCGTCATGGCGGAGCGCATATACGAAACGAGCTACTTCCCGATTCGTATGATTAACATAACGAATGAGTTCAACCGTCTGGAATACGAGAGCGCCAATAAGAATGAGCTGATTGAAAAACAACCCGGCATTTCCGAAGATCAACGCAATAAGCAAAACGTTGCCCAAGAGAAGCAGAACCCTCACAACGACGCCGATATAGAAATGCCTGAGAATCATCAGTCAGAGGCCGTGTTTTTTCATTCTCCGGTATAATGCGGTTCTCGTCATGCCCAGCGTGCGTGCAGTGTTTGTCACATTTCCTTCGTGCTGGTTTAATGATTCGCGTATGAATTGTTTTTCCATTTCATCCATGGTACGTGGTTCGTTAACTGATTGCCGGTGGTGATGTCCGCCGTGAATGAAGAGTTCCGCTGAAGATATGACTTTGCCTTCATTCAGGATGACGGCCCGTTCAACGGCGTGTTGTAGTTCGCGTATGTTCCCCGGCCATGGATACTTGCGCAGCTTCGTTATCAGGGATTTGTCAAGTCGCAGACCGGTGCGGCGGTATTTTTGTGCGTAACGATTCAGAAAGTATTCCAATAACGGTCCGATGTCTTCCGGTCTTTCGCGTAAAGAGGGGACACGTATTTCGACAGTGTTGATCCGGTACAGTAAATCCTGGCGGAATGCTTTCCTGGCAACCATGTCGTGCAGATCCATGTTGGTCGCGCAGATCAGACGAAAGTCAACCGGAGTGTCGCGCGTTGCGCCGAGTCGGATAATCCTGCGCTGCTGGAGGACGGTGAGCAACTTCGCCTGCAGGGGGAGCGAGAGGTTTCCGATTTCATCGAGAAATAACGTACCGGTGTCAGCCGCTTCGATGCGCCCGGCCTTGTCCTGGCGCGCATCGGTAAAAGCACCCTTGACATATCCAAAAAGCTCGCTCTCAAAAAGCGTTTCGGTCAACGCACCAAGGTCAACACCCATGAAGATGTTGCTTTTTCGTAACGACTTCCTGTGAATTGCCCGCGCGACGAGTTCCTTGCCGGTTCCGTTCTCGCCGAGTATCAGTACGTCTGCGTCGGTTTCAGCGACACGATCAATGATGTCGTGCACTCTGCGTATAGCCGGCGAGGTACCAACGAATTCGGAGAATTGTCCGTCAATCTCTCCGGTCAATGCCTGTTGCGTCTGTTTGAGTCTTTCGACTTGCTTTCGGGAGTCACGGAGCTGAAGTGCGGCGTGAATCGTTCCCAGTAGTTTTTGATTCTTCCACGGTTTGGTGATAAAATCGACGGCTCCTTTTTTCATGGCACGCACTGCCAGGTCGACTTCGCCGTACGCCGTGATCAGGATAACAACAGCATTCGGATCAACGGTACGTATATGCTCAAGCCATCGGAATCCTTCTTCGCCGTCGTTGACGCCATTCCCAAAATTCATGTCGAGTAGTATCGCGTCATATTCGGGAATGGGAATGTCATTTAACAGCCGTCCTGGGTTTTCTTCGATCGTGACTGTTGCAAATTCCTGCTTGAGGAACATTCTTGCACTCTGAAGTACGTCAGCATCGTCGTCAACAATCAGGATTTTGGCGGGAGTCATTATGTTTGAAAGTACCGATTTTGTATCAAATTCAAACGTGCACGTGTATCAGAAACGATACAGATTCATAGAACTCGCGCGCGCCGTTCTAATGTAAATGATTAATATTCAGTAAATTACCGACGTGGCAGGATTGTTGGAAAGGCTGGAACAAAAATCTTGAGGATGCTGAAAAATTATCTATTACTCGCCCTTCGGAACTTCTCCCGTAACCGGGGATTCTTTCTCATTAACATTCTTGGATTGACTATTGGGCTTACCGCCTGCATTCTGATCTTTCTCGTGATCGAGTTCGAAATGAGCTTTGATCACATGCACCGTGACTATGCGAATATCTATCGCGTAGTTGATCACGACCGCAGTAGTACTGGCGATTATGCCGGTTCAGTTACGCCCTATCCGTTTATGAAGGCATTTCGGGATGACTTTCCAGAGGTTCCGCTGGCAACTCAAATCCACTATGCAGGAGAGGGGGAACTTCGTCAGGACGACGAAAAGTTCAAAGTTGAAAATATCCTGTTTGCAGATTCGCTCTTCTTCGAGGTTTTCGATTTTGAAGTATTGTCAGGAAATCCGAGAATCGAGCTAGGACAACACGGAAAGGCATTCATCACCGAATCGCTGGCAGCAACGTTGGGTATAGCTGACAAGTTGCCTGCGCGTTTCATAGTCAACAACGATGTCGATATTGAAATTGTGGGTCTGTTACGTGACGCCCCTGCCAACTCTCACATTCAGTTCAATGTGGTGATTTCAATGCAATCACTTACACCCGGTTTCGTCGGCGGTTTTCCACTCGACAGCTGGAAGATGACGTCAGCCGGGTACGCATACGTACGCCTTCCGGAAGAAGTCACTGAATCAGAAGTCGAGGCTCGTCTTGTTCCGCTTGTCAAAAAGTACTTCAAAAAGGAAGACGCCGAAAGCAGAAGTTTTCTGCTGCAGCCTTTGAATGAAATACACTTCAGTACCGTCTACCTGGAAAATCCGGGGCCCGCACGCAATGTGTCGTTTAGCGAGGTTGCTATTATGGGGCTTCTCGCGGTGTTCATGCTGGCCATTGCTTGTATCAATTTCGTCAACCTTAGTACCGCCATGGGTACACGCAAGTCCCGCGAAGTTGGCATTCGCAAAACATTAGGCGCCGCGCGACGCCAGCTGGCGGTCTACTTCCTGGCAGAGACCGGTGTCATTATTTTGTTTGCAGTGATCATATCTCTCGGCATTGCCGAATGGGTTACGCCATGGCTAAGCGGATTCATGGGTAAACAGCTTCAACTCAACCTGTTTTCCAATTATACATTGCTGATTTTCCTCGTTTGCCTGGTGGGTATCACAACCTTACTGGCCGGATGTTACCCGTCTTTCGTTCTCTCCCGTTACAGCCCGGCATCCGTGCTGCGGGGAAGGAACGCGTCGTCTTCCGGAGACGGAGCTTCAGTCCGGCGAATACTCGTAGTCTGTCAGTTTCTTATCGCGCAGTTGTTGATTATCGGAACGATGGTGATTTCGGATCAGATGGAATTCTTCATGAACAAGCCGCTGGGATTTGAAAAAAACGCTGTGATTGTCTTTCCGCTCCCGGAGAACGATAAGCAAAAGCTGGAACCCCTGAAGGAAAGACTCCTTCAGCATCCTTCGGTGACGTCAGTTTCTTTTTCGATCGGTGCTCCGACCTCAGACAACAATTTCGGAACGAGTCTGTTCCGATCAGATGATCCGGACGGTGAGCGATACGGTACTCAGGTGAAAGTAGTCGACGTCCATTATCTCGAAACCTATGGTCTATCCCTCGTAGCCGGAAGATGGTTTACTGAAAATGAGGAAAAAATGACAGAGCCTTCGTTGCCGGATGACCAGAGACGGTATGTTTATCTGGTTAATGAAACTGCTGCGAAAACGCTGGGATATGCAAACGCGGAAGACATCGTGGGTCAACGGATCACAACCGGTGTGAATTCTATCAATGCTGAAGTGATCGGCGTGGTACGTGACTTTCATGTCTCGTCGTTGCACAATTCCATCGGTCCGGTCGTCCTGCTAAACCTGCCCGAATTTTACTTCGAGGGTGGGATAAAGGTGAGCGGGAGCGACCTTACCGGCGTAATCGATTATGTAAAGGAACATTGGCTGAACACCTATCCGGATTACTACTTCGAATTTGGGTTCCTCGATCAAAATCTTGAACGTCTTTACAGGCAGGATGAGCGCACGCTTACGCTGATGCGCATTTTCTCCGGTGTATCGATTTTCGTAGCGTGCCTGGGTCTCTATGGATTGGTCTCGTTTATGGCAAGTCAGCGTCTCAGGGAAGTAGGTATCCGAAAGGTCATGGGTGCCACAGTGAGCAGCATTCTCGTATTGTTCTCAACGGGTTTCCTCAAGTTGATTCTTGTCTCCTTTTTAATTGCCGCCCCGGTGGCATGGTTACTAATGAACCAGTGGCTGGAAAACTTTCCCTATCACGTTTCGATTCATTGGTCGGTCTACGTCATTAGTCTTCTGGCAACCGTTATCGTCTCGGTTGTGACAATTAGTTACCGGTCGTATCGCGCAGCAAGTGCTAATCCGGCTGATACGCTTCGAAGTGAATAATTCAAACTAAATCAAGCCATCAATGAATATCCGATTTCTCAGTTCGTCTCTTCGTAACATCCGCCGTGACGGAATTTATTCGCTGATCAAAATAGGCGGGCTTGCCCTCGGACTGGGAACCAGCCTGATACTTCTGCTATTCGTCAAATACCAGTTGTCATTTGATACGCAACACCCTCACGGTGACAGAACGTTTCGCGTTAACATGACTCATATATGGCGTTCCGGCGGCGGCGTTTTTCACTCAACGGGCCCGGCAGTTGCATTTGCGCTGCGTGAGGAGTTTCCGGAGATAGAAGAGGTGTTGCGCATTAACACTCCCGGCGGATATACAATGCGTTACACCACGGAGAGTGGCGAGACGCGCGCATTCAATGAACGATTCGATAACATTTTTGCCGCTGATTCAAACTTCTTTTCATTTTTCAACATTCCCCTCCGTGAAGGAAACCCGAAGACGGCGCTTTTGGGAACGAACAAGGTGGTCCTGTCACCGGAGGCAGCGATGAAGTTCTTTGGCAACGAACCCGCGCTTGGGAAGCAACTGCAACTTGGTGAAGATGGTATACTCGCCGGTACCGAAGGAGAGGGAAACAGCAACGGTAAATTACTTATTGAAGTAACAGGTGTAACCGAAGAGCAGCCGAAGAACATGCACTTCAATTTCGATTACCTGTTGTCGATGCCGACAAATCCTGCCGTAAAACAATTTGAATGGAGTTGGATATGGACGCAGGTTGTCACGTACGTGAGGTTACGCCCTGGCACTGACGTTGCTGCCATGAAAGAGAAGTTGAACAACTTCGGCGATCGTCATGCACCTGCTACTTTCAAAATGCTGGGTATGGATTACGAAGAGTTTCTTCGCGAGAAAGGCAGCTGGAGTCTGTATCTCCAACCCGTAAAAGATATTCACCTTTATTCGGGATCTCCTTCGGATCCCATGGCTATCGGAAACAGGCTTGGACGGACAGGCGACATCCGGTACGTTGTAATCCTGGGTTCTGTGGGTGTGTTTATTCTCCTGATCGCCGTCGTGAATTTTATTAATCTTTCTACGGCGCGTGCAGCAAACCGGGCGAAAGAAGTGGGTGTAAAAAAGTCACTTGGGGTCACGCGGATGTCATTGATTCTTCAGTTCCAGTTCGAGCATATCTTCATAACGCTTATCGCAATGGTGCTGGGGTTGGGTGTGATGGAAATACTCCGGCTGGCATTGATTCCGTTGGGGATTGAAGTTCCGTTGGCACATTTTAATCTGTTTTGGCTCGTGGCTATTACCCTGATATTTGCGCTTGCCACCGGATTCCTGGCCGGACTCTATCCATCGTTTTATCTCACGTCGTTTCGTCCCGCCGAAGTTTTGAAGGGAAAGATCGCCACCGGGTTCAAGTCTTCGCGAATTCGGAATACTCTCGTTGTCTTTCAATTTGCAATTTCCATTGCATTGATGGCCGGAACGCTGATTGTGTTTGAGCAGATCAGTTTCTTTATGAATGCCGATCTGGGATTTGCAAAAGAAAACCTTCTTGTCATCGACCGCGCATCCCGGCTTGGCGAACAGTTGGAATCGTTCAGAAATGAAATCAGAAAATATCCTGGCGTTACCGATGCAGCAGTGTCTGCGGACTTCCGATATGGTTCCGAAGACATTTTCAGTACCGAAGGCGATGACCGCAAGTTTACGCTTGCACAGTACAAGGTGGATGAACACTTTCTTCAGACAACGCAAATTCCGCTGTTGAGCGGGCGCGGCTTTGATGAGAACAATCCTGCCGATGAAAACCACCTGATCATCAATGAAGCAACCGCGAAAGTATTGGGCTGGACACCTGAGGATGCAATCGGGCGGAAGATCGCTTACGGAGACCCGGATGTTGGCGCGCGGCCGGTGATCGGTGTTGTTCGCGATGTACATTTCCAGGGTATGCGTCAGAATGTTGAACCAGTCGTGTTCTATCATCTCAAAGCACATGTCTGGGGAGCGGAACGCCTGTTGCTTATCCGCTACCGCGAAGAGGAATTACCGGGGCTGTTAAGCCGGATTGAATCACGGTGGAAC
>JAEYWY010000020.1 GCA_023428695.1 Bacteroidota bacterium | reverse complement strand
AATTACAACACCTTATTCTAAACAAAAGGAATCCAGGCTACACTTACCCAACGAAGAGCAGCAAAAGCTGCTGAAATTATTTAACATCTAAAAAAAATCTTGGGTGTCCCAGCGAGGAACTCAGGAAGAACCCGGCGATCAAATCACAACGCACCGGCCATCCGTCAAAAGGAAATGCGGAGCCTCAAACGCCGCCAGAGACGGCCCATGTAAAAAAGGAAAGAAACGACTAATTGCGGGTCAGCACGCCGTCATCATGCCTCAGCCTCCGGTTGCGCGAGCCAGGACGTCGTAATGTCGTTGAGCACTTTCACCTTATGATTGAAATCGCCTTTGATGCGCTGGCGGATCTTCTGCATATTATCCAGCAGGTCATTGGTGTTTTCCGGTAACGCTTCCTCAAGGTATTCGCGGAAACGTTTTGAAATCGTCGGCGATTTTCCGTTGGTTGAAATGCCTATTTTTAGATTTCCCTTTGTTACCACCGAGCCCAGGTAGAAGTCACAAAGCTCGGGAGTATCAGCGACGTTTATCAGCAACTTCCTTGAACGCGCAAAGTTACGAATCGTCTCATGCAGCTGACGATTATCGGTTGCGAGCACAACCAGGTCTTTATCCCACAGGTCCCACAATTTGAAGTTGCGTTCCTGGAGAATAACGGTCGGATGTTTTCGCGCAAGTTCCTTTATCGGCTCCTGAATCGTACGTGCCACCAGCGTGATGTTCGCCGCGGGGCTGTTCTTCAGCATCGCCATGAGTTTCTCAAGACCGACATGACCACCGCCAACGATAAGCGTGTGCAGCGATTCCAGTTTCAGAAACACAGGAAAAAGGTTGTTGCGCTCCGACATAGTTTTAATTTTTAATATCACTCATAATTTCCCGCGACTTCAATGATTTCGCGAAGTTCGTCTGCAAAACGAACAACCTCCCCGACGATGATTATTCCGGGTGAAGCGATATCCTCGACCTTCATTTTGCCCGCAATTGTATCGACGGTACCGGTTACACTTTTTTGATTTGGCATCGTGCCGTTTTGAATGACGGCCACTGGTGTGCTGCCCCTGCCTTCGTTAGCAAGAAACGTCATAATATCGTTGATGCGCGAAATGCCCATCAAGATAACGAGCGTAGCAGAAGACCTGGCTGCCAGCGAAATATCCTGTGACAACTTACCGGTTTTGGTAGTTCCGGTGATCACCCAGAAACTTTCGCTCACACCACGTGCAGTCACAGGAATACCAATCGCGGCCGGCACAGCCAGGGCGCTCGAAATCCCGGGGACAACCGCTACGTCAAGGCCATGCGCCCGTGCGAACTCCGATTCTTCAGTACCCCTGCCAAACACGAAAGGGTCGCCACCCTTCAGTCGTACCACGTGACCAAACCGATAGGCGAATTCTACGATCAGTTCGTTGATCTCATCCTGACTCAACGCGTGGTTACCTGCGCGTTTGCCTACGGATAAGGATGGAATGTCACGTGGGATAAGATCAAGGACGCCCTGACCGACAAGCGCATCGAACAAAACGACGTCGGCTGTCTTAAGGACGTTTACTGCTTTCACTGTGAGCAATTCCGGATCACCCGGTCCTGCACCCACAAGCGTGAGCCTCGGTCGTTTCTCAAGTATGGTTATCGTTGGAATCATTTGTTTACTTCTTCCTTAACTGACCTGAATGCATATGCGTCAGCCAGCAATTGTTTTGCACTTTCGAGGTACTCAATCGCAAACTCTTCGCCGGGCTCGTTCTTGTTGATACGCAGAACGCCCGCCTTGAAATCGTGCATTTTAATAAGACCTGAATCCACAAAGGTCTTCTGGAAATCCAGAATCGTTTGTATTTGTGTACTTGGCCTGATATCGACAGTTAGCAACAACGCCTTTGCGGTATTGATCATCGAGCTGTAGCTGTGATATATCGAATCCGCATATTGTTTTGCGCGTATAGCCTCCGTCGCCCATTCAATTTTTTCTTCCGAATCATTGAGGAGCGTGGAAACAAGATCTATCATCACTCCGGCACACTCACCCACCGCTGTGTGAAGGATAAAGTTTTTCTCCTGGCCCCAGTCGATGTAATCCTGTGGTACCACCTTTGACAGGTCGGAAAGTGGCTTAAGCAACGTGTAGAAATAATTGCGACCCATGCGTTGAAAGTATGCGTGGAAGTACTCGCCTTCCGTTGCATTGGCATCATAGTCGTTGAGCAGCAATCTCAGCGCATCGGGTCCGCGCTTGCTGGGAATCTTGATAATCTTGTCGGATACAATTGCATCACCATTTCCGAGTCGACCACCACCCAAAAGCACAACGAGAGCAGGAAGTACTTTACCTTGCTTGTCTTTGATCGTGCTGCCGTGTAGTCCGATCGATGCAATTCCGTGCTGACCGCACGAGTTAGGGCATCCGCTGATTTTTATTTTTATGTCGTTGTTATAGATCAGATCAGGATATTCTTCGCGGATCACTTTCTCCAGCGCAACAGAAATGAATGTGCTGTCAGAGATTGCAAGATTACACGACTCGGTACCGGGGCAGGCCGTGACGTCGGCGACGCTGTCGAAACCGGGTTCAGCCAGGCCGAGTTGATCGAGTGCGTTAAAAAGATGTGGAAGTGTCGACTCGCGGACAAAACGAATGAGGTAGCCCTGATTCACAGTCACGCGCAACTCATCCGAGGCATACATGTCAACCACATCAGCAAACTTCCGTGCGAGCGCTGACGACATGTTACCAAGTGTAAGTTTCACATAAGCGGCGAAGAATCCTTCCTGCTTCTGTGCAATTACGTTGGTCCTCCTCCAGCGTTCAAACTTCGTGGGATTCGTCAATACGACATCACCCCAGTTCTGTTCATCAGGGTATTTGGAAGGAGGAACAACGTTCAAATCAATCGGATAGCTTTTGTATCTTATTGCTTTTCTTTCCTCTTCAACGAGTTCCATGACTTTTTCGAGCCCGAGGTCGCCAAGCAGGAACTTAAAACGTGCTTTCATGCGGCGGTTTCTTTCACCGTAGCGATCGAACACGCGCAGAACGGCTTCCGTAAATGGAATCACCTGATCTTCCGGCAGGAATTCGAAGGCAACGAGAGCGAGGTATGGATTTGCACCAAGTCCGCCACCGATCATCACCTTAAAGCCACGTTGCCCGTCTTTTATCCTGGGAATAAAGCCGAGATCATGAATGAACGAGAATGCAGTATCATCGTCGGTTGCCGAAAATGAAATCTTGAACTTGCGACCCATTTCCTGACAGATCGGATTTCGCAGCAGATAGCGAAACGTCTCGTATGCGTAGGGAGTAACATCGAACAACTCCTTCGGATCTATGCCCGCGGTGTCGGACGCGGTGACGTTGCGTACCGTGTTACCACAGGCCTCGCGAATGGTGATGTTGTCCTGTTCAAGTTTCGTCCACAGCTCAGGTGTACGATCAAGACTTACGAAATGTATCTGAATATCCTGACGTGTGGTCGCATGCAGATTGCTGCTGGCGTACTCATCGGAGATGTCCGCGATTCTCCTGAGTTGAGTCGTGTTTACGCGCCCGAGTGGAAGTTTGATCCTCACCATCTGAACGCCAGGCTGACGCTGACCGTAGATGCCTCGAACAAGCCTCAGGCTTCTGAACTTGTCGTCATCGATTTTCCCCTCCCGGTAAAGCCTGATCTTCTTCTCAAGATCAACGATATCGCGGGCAACCACCGGGTTGTTCAAATCCTCCAATTCCGATCGAAAACTTTCCATAGCTAAGGGCTGTTAGTTCGCATTTGTTATAAAATGAAAGAGCCTTTCCCGCTGTGCAGGAAAGGCTCGTTATTTCTTGTAAGTTATTTACTTATTTAACGTCCATACATTCCTGCATGCGCGGCATCAGTTTACAGCAACACTTCTTGTCTGCCATAGTTAATGAGCTCATACAGGATGATAAGATATTCAGCATACTATCTACGAAAGTAGACCATCAACAGCTAAAATCAAATTAATCAATCATAAAAAAATCGGCCGGAATCAATAACACTTGTTAGGGAGTTAATGCAAACGATAACACCCGTCAAACCCCGACCGCTTCCAAACAGAAAGGGCCGGTCTTGATTGGCCGGCCCTCTCCCCAACGGATAAGCTGGATTAATTGTTACCCAACTTCTCCATTTCCTTTTCAAAAGTCTCCTTAAACTTCTCGTAGTCGTAGTCGATACGCAGACGTTCGTCCTTGGAAAGCCTTTCATTGTACGTAGCAACGAGTTCGTCGGCAGACAACTCAATTGCGATGTATGTCTTGTACGTACCGTTATCAGTCCTCATAAGTTTTTCGCACAGAGTCCGCACACCAGTGAGCTTTTGTTCAACAATCTCACGGTTCAGTTGTTCAAAACGTTCTTCAACCTGTTCGCGGTTGTTCATCTCCCGTGAATTGGTGTAGTTGTCAGTAACGGCCTTAACCGTAGTCGAGATACTGGCAGCCAGTTCCGCGCGTGCGTTGGCCAGCGCTTTCTTCTTTGAGGTCACCTGATCCTGGCTTTCACCGATAGAGTTGGCGCGGAAGAACTTGTTGTTCGTAAAATATTCCGATCCGGAACAAGGTACTACGACCTCGACTTCGCCCTTGGGGGCTTTCTCTTTGCTCTTACAGCCCGCGATGAACACGGCGCCCAGCGCAAGAAGCAACAGCGTTGAATTCGTAAGTTTTTTCATAGTTATGACGCAGTTTAAAAGTTTCAATATACATGGGTGAAGGCAAAAGGAATACCAAATCTGGTCGCTTCATTTACTGAAGTACCATATTAATCAGGTCTTCCATTTTTTCCTTTTCAAGCGTTTCCATGGCCTTGTTATATGCATCTACACTTGATTTGTCGTAGTCCAGACCAAATCCTTTGATCCGATCAAGCACCGTTGCATAGATTTCCTTCCCCTCCCTCACGGCAGTCACACGAATGACGCCTGTGAGGTATGTGACGTAAATACTTCCGGTTACAGAGCCCCGCTCCGCATCAGCCTGCACATCAAACCAGAGGTCAGCCCGCGTCTTGTCGTTCGTAAATTCAAATCCGTTTGTCGTCAGCAGATTTTTCAGCCTGTTGCTCAACTGATTATTAGCTTTCGAATTCCCAAAACTCTTCTCGTTCGCCGAAAGAAAGACTAATGGTCGCTGAACCTTAAGGTGAATTCTTGTCTCTGGAAGTTTAAGCGTTTTCACGATAAGATCATAAACCGGTGAACCCGACGTGCCGCTCAATGCATCAATGTTTACTCTGACGACGACAATCTGTTCAAGATCTTTGGATCCGATCTGGTTCAGGAGGATTTTAGATTCGCCTTTGCGATCAGTGGTATAGGAAGGAAAAATACTTCCGGCTCCTTTTTCAAACGCTGCGTGTAGCGGAACATCCGGGACCAGAGAGCCATCCAGTTTTGCAGTAACGTTTATCACTTCTGAACTATTTTGAATGCGTCGGTTAACCTCAAGGGTAGACGGCGTTGCTGTTAATTTGATGCGGTTGAGAAGTGTCTGTATCGAGGCATAAATTTCATTTACCAGCAATATCTCCCGGCCATCATGCGTAACGCGAATAGCCTCACCGAGATACTTATCGACGGCGCGAAATGACTGGAAATAGAAACCGAGAGCCTGCAATAAATCTCCGGAGGCTTCTGCAGTGCGTGCTCTTCCGAAGTAGTCAGTCGCAAGCATCGTTGCATTGCGCTTTTGTTCTTCCTTGATCTGGCGATAGCGCGACACCGAGAGCCGGTAATACACCCAGTAGCTCGTGGCATCTTCCCAGGCGTCAACCATTTCGAATTCCTCAATTTCGTCGGCTACCGTTGTCTGAATTATTTGTTCGTATTGTTCGGAGAATTTTTTGTCGGCCTCAAACTGACTCAGCACCGATGTGCTGGAAACGTTGACCTTAATCTGAGAGACCAGATCATCCAGCGCACTTTTTTTCGCAGCCTGGATGTAGTTGTGATCGGCTGACTTCCTGCTGTGACCTACGCCCGTATAGTACCCGGCCATTTCCGCTTTTCCCTGGAGCCACAATGGTTTGGATGCCTCCGGGTCAGGCGGGAGTGTCCGCGGGCTGCAGGCCGCGAAAGCGATTATCAGCACGGCAAAAAATCTGTTCACGCGAGTTTGTTAGGTCATAGGGCTTCTTTGCCACAAGTGTGCCAGTTTTGAGCACAACGGATTTAAAGTTATCCCCATAAGGGCATAAAAACAAAAAGGGGCCGTCGTGCCCCTGTTTTGTCATGTAATTTTCAGGCTAGTCTCCGCCGCCTTTTGACTGGATTTCGTACGACGAAGTCACAGCCGAATAATACTCGCGGTTCAGCCGGGCGATGTTTGAAAGACTGATTCCCTTTGGGCATTCAGCCTCGCATGCACCGGTGTTTGTGCAGGAACCAAAACCCTCCGCGTCCATCTGCGCTACCATACGTTCCGCACGCTCCTTGCGTTCCGGTTTACCTTGTGGCAACAGAGCCAGCTGGCTAACCTTGGCACTCACGAAAAGCATAGCGGAGGCGTTCTTGCACGCTGCCACGCAGGCACCGCACCCGATGCACGTCGCCGCGTCAAACGCCTCGTCAGCAATTTTCTTAGGGATGGGGATTTCATTTCCATCAGGAACACCACCGGTATTCACGGAAACGTATCCACCAGCCTGCTGGATGCGGTCGAATGCTGTTCTGTCAACCACCAGGTCTTTTATCACGGGAAATGCCGATGCACGCCACGGCTCCACCGTAATGGTTTCACCGTCGGAGAAGGAGCGCATGTGCAACTGGCAGGTCGTAGTCTGCAAAGGGCCATGTGGTCTTCCGTTGATGTACAAGCTGCACATTCCGCAGATTCCCTCGCGGCAGTCGTGATCGAACGCGATAGGCTCCTCGCCCTTCTTGATGAGGTCGTTGTTCAGCACGTCGAACATTTCAAGAAAAGACATGTCTGACGACACTTCATCCATTACATATGTTTGAAACGCTCCCTTTGACGTTGCGTTTTTCTGTCTCCAGACCTTTAATGTAATCTTCATATCGAAATTATACTGTTAAGTCTATTTGTAACTTCTTTGGGTCAGCTTTACATTTTCGAAGCGAAGTTCTTCCTTATGCAGAGCCTCGGCCTGGTTAGCGCCTTTGTACTCCCAGGCTGCCACGTATGCAAATTCGTCGTCCTTGCGCTGTGCTTCGCCGTCAGGTGTCTGAGATTCTTCTCTGAAGTGGCCGCCACATGATTCTGATCTGTGAAGTGCATCGTCGACCATAAGTTCGCCAAGTTCCATAAAGTCGGCAACGCGCATAGCTTTCTCGAGTTCCTGGTTCAGTTCACCTGCGCCGCCGCAGACGTTCACGTTCTTCCAGTACTCGTCACGAAGTGCCCGGATTTTCTCTTTTGCTACCCTAAGACCCTGATCGTTTCTGGACATACCGCAGTAGTCCCACATGATCAAACCAAGTTCGCGATGAAACTCGTCAACCGTTTTCTTTCCTTTGATCGACAACAGGTTATTGATCTGAGCGCTGACATTGTCCATGGCTTCCTTGAATTCGGGACGATCAGTGCTGATTTTGTCGTACGGTAATCCCGCGAGGTAGTCCCCGATGGTATACGGAATCACAAAGTATCCGTCGGCAAGTCCCTGCATGAGGGCACTCGCACCGAGTCGGTTTGCTCCGTGATCTGAGAAGTTAGCTTCGCCGAGCGCATAAAGGCCCGGAACAGTAGTCATGAGGTTGTAATCAACCCAAAGTCCACCCATGGTATAGTGAACCGCCGGGTAAATTTGCATTGGGACCTGGTACGGGTTGTCACCCGTGATTTGCTGGTACATATCAAACAGGTTTCCATACTTCGCCCGGACCACGTTTTCACCATCGCGCTTTATTGCATCGGCAAAATCGAGGAATACAGCGAGGCCTGAACCTACACCTCTGCCTTCGTCGCAGATATACTTGGCGTTGCGTGAAGCGACGTCACGAGGTACGAGGTTTCCAAAGGAAGGATATTTTCTTTCGAGGAAGTAGTCGCGTTCTGATTCGGGAATCTTTGCTGCATCAGCCGCCTTCAGTCCCGGGATGGCTTTCTTGGGCACCCACACCCGGCCATCGTTCCGAAGCGACTCCGACATCAGCGTAAGTTTTGACTGGTGCGTTCCCGACACCGGTATACAAGTAGGGTGAATCTGCGTAAAACAAGGATTGCCAAAAAGAGCGCCTTTCTTGTGAGCACGCCACGCAGCGGTAGCGTTGGAGCCCTTCGCATTCGTTGAAAGGAAGAATAGGTTTCCGTATCCGCCGGTACACAGCAGCACGGCGTGAGCGCTGTGCGATTCCAACTTGCCGGTCACCAGGTCTCGTGTAATGATTCCCCGTGCCTTGCCATCGACAAGAACGACGTCGAGCAATTCGGTACGATTGTACATCTTCACTTTGCCTTTCGCGATCTGGCGGTTGAGTGCGCTGTATGCGCCAAGCAACAACTGCTGACCAGTCTGACCGCGCGCATAGAACGTCCGTGATACCTGCGCACCGCCGAATGAGCGGTTATCGAGCAATCCGCCGTATTCGCGCGCAAACGGTACGCCCTGGGCTACGCATTGGTCGATGATGTTCACGCTGACTTCCGCAAGGCGGTAGACGTTTCCTTCGCGTGCGCGGTAGTCGCCACCTTTGATCGTATCGTAAAACAAGCGGAAAATACTGTCGCCGTCGTTTTGATAATTCTTTGCAGCGTTGATACCACCCTGCGCTGCAATACTGTGAGCGCGGCGCGGGCTATCCTGGAAACAAAATGCTTTTACATTATAACCCAGTTCGCCGAGGGAAGCAGCGGCAGATGCGCCGGCAAGACCGGTACCCACTACGATAATGTCATACTTGCGCTTATTGGCAGGGTTGACAAGGCGGAGATTGAACTTATGTTTCGTCCATTTCTCGGCCAGCGGGCCGTCGGGAATTTTTGAATCTAATATCATAAAGTTGCGAACTGGATTAAATAGTAATGTTCAAAAACATAAACACCGGTATGATGGCGAACAGAAGAGGAACGATGATCGCGAACGCCTTACCGACAAATTTAATAACAGGATTGTACTTGGGATGATTTAAGCCCAGAGTCTGGAACGCGCTGCTGAAGCCATGCCACAGGTGAAACGCCAGCACGGCCATCCCCACGAGGTAGATTGCGACGTACCACCATTGGCTGTAAGCAGCTTGCACGACACTGTAAAGGTCTTTCACAGGTTTATCATCGTAAGTGACCGAGTCGATACCACCAAAATGCATCTCATACCAGAATCCTTTCAAGTGGAAGATCAGGAACAGTAGAATAAGCGTACCCAGTATTCCCATGTTGCGGGAAGTCCAGTGCGACGAGTTCTTGCTCACCGCATAACCTTCACCGCCGCGGGCAGTACTATTCTGACGCGTGAGCCAGACCGATACGAACACGTGCAAAAGAATGAATGTGTAGTTAACAATTCCGATAATCTTTATGAGCGTGTTGCTCGTCATGAACTGGGAGTATTCGTTGAAGGCTCTTCCGCCATCTGACTTGAGGAGTTGAAGGTTTCCCGCCACATGAACAACCAGGAAGACAATAAGGAACAGCCCCGTCAGGGCCATTAGCAGTTTTCTGCCGATACTACTCGTCAGAAAGTTGATGAACCACGTCATATTCGCTGTAGAAATTTTTGCGAAAAATAGTTCTCAACGGCAAATCCGCCAAAGACAATGATACTTTATACGTATTCTAAATAGGTTGTATCAGGCGATTAGAATCCTGAATGCAGAAGGGATCGATCAGTGAAAGAATAAGAGGAAAGACAGGTCAGACGCGTTCAAAGATGTAAATGATCAGGGCGATCACAGCCGCGGTCAACAGCAGGAACCATTCCCTGCGGATGAAGTTGGTAATATTTCTGAATAGACCTTTCATAACACGCTCTAATTGCGGTTAGTATGCCAACAATCGCACCGGTTTTTCCCAACCTTGATAATCAATGACTTGGCCCCTAACGAATCGGATTATTTCCATAGGTGGGTTTCAAAAATGAAACTCATTCCCAAATTGGATCAAAATAGGAATGGATTGGGGCTGCTTCTTAAAGCGATTACAGCATTGTCACTGGATGTCAGCGGCATGGATTATAATCGCATAAAAGCAGGAAAATTGGAATTTGATTTCCCTGCCTAAACGTTACATTTGAAACTCAACCACTACGAAAAATGTATCTGATCTTCGATACGGAAACCACCGGTGTTCCGCACAATAAGACTGCGCCCATAACAGACCTCGACAACTGGCCGCGACTCGTACAACTCGCGTGGCAGCTGCACGACAAAACCGGTAAACTTCTGTCCCGTCAAAACTTCATCGTACGGCCTGATGGATTTGACATTCCCTATAAGGCAGAACAAATCCACGGAATTTCAACCAAGCGCGCCGCTGAAGAAGGTATTGATCTGACTGAAGTGCTCGGCTTTTTCCTTCAGGATCTATCTAAGACCTCGTTGCTTGTCGGCCATAACATCGAGTTTGACATCAACATTATCGGCGCGGAGTTTATCCGAAAGAATTTTGCCCCTGAACAGTTTATCAATCTTGCGAGAATAGACACCGGAATCGCCTCCACCGAATTTTGTAACATGTCAGGTGGGATCGGTGGGCGACTAAAAATGCCACGGCTCGTTGAGTTGCACGAAAAGCTTTTTGGCACCGGATTCGGCGACGCACACGACGCGTCGTATGACGTGGCCGCGACGGCGAAATGCTACTTCGCTCTTGTTACCAAACGGGTCATCACACCCTTCGACGACACACCGCCAACGGAAATCGAATACGAAGAACCGAACCTGGATGTCGCGAACTTTGCCAAACGCGAAAAGAAAAAAGAAGCCGGTTATTCGCTAACGGAATCAGAACAAATCCTGTCCGACAAACCGTTTGTTCATCTGCATTCACATTCGCAGTTTTCGGTACTCCAGGCAACACCTGACATCAAGTCAATGGTTGCCCGGGCAAAAGCGTTGAATATGCCCGCCGTAGCGCTAACTGATCTCGGAAATCTTTACGGTGCATTCAAGTTCGTCCGCGAAGCTCAAAATCATGAAATAAAACCCATAGTCGGATGTGAATTTTTTATTGCTGAAGAACGCAAGAAACTCAAGTTCACGAAAGACAATCCTGATAAGAGATACCATCAGGTTCTCCTCGCCAAGAACAAAGACGGCTATCTCAATCTTGCGAAGCTGAGTTCGTATGGATTTGTCGAAGGATTGTACGGCATCTATCCGCGGATTGACAAGGATCTTGTCGTTGAATACAAAAAAGATCTCATTGCAACGACGGGCAGTCTCAATAGTGAAGTACCCTGGCTGATCCTCCACGTCGGTGAAAAGCAGGCAGAAGACGCATTCTGCTGGTGGCACCAACAGTTTGGCGACGACTTCTATATTGAACTCAACCGACACGGTATCTCGGAAGAGGACCACGTTAACGAAACGTTACTTCGGTTTGCCGCGAAATATGGGGTAAAGTATTTCGCTGCAAATGAATCGTTCTACCTGAGCAAGGAAGAAGCAAATGCACACGACGTACTCCTTTGTATAAAGGAAGGCGAATTTCAGTCAACACCTATAGGCCATGGGCGGGGCCATCGTTACGGCCTTCCGAACAATGAATTTTATTTCAAAACCCAGGAAGAAATGAAATCGATTTTCCGGGATTTGCCGGAGTCGATTGAAACGATAAGTGAGATCCTCGACAAAGTTGAAGGGTACACGCTTGAACGGAAAGTCCTGCTGCCAAAATTCGATATACCCGAATCGTTTGGCAGCGAAGATGAATATCTGCGCCACCTCACCTTTGAAGGTGCGAAAAAGAAATATGGTGAGATCACCGAGCCCATTCGCGAACGCCTCGACTTTGAACTCGAAACCATTCGCAAGACGGGGTACCCCGGGTACTTCCTTATCGTTCAGGACTTCACCTCGAAGGCACGCGAGATGGGAGTATCCGTCGGACCGGGACGGGGGTCTGCGGCCGGGTCCGCGGTCGCGTACTGCATCGGAATCACAAATGTCGATCCCATCAAATACGATTTGCTGTTTGAGCGTTTCCTTAATCCGGACCGCGTTTCACTTCCCGATATTGATATCGACTTTGATGATGAAGGGCGGGACAGTGTACTGCGTTATGTGATTGAGAAGTATGGCAAAACCCAAGTCGCTCAAATTATCACGTATGGTACGATGGCTGCAAAGTCGTCGATACGTGATTGTGCACGCGTGATGGAATTGCCTCTGGCGGAAGCCAATACGCTTGCGAAAATGATCCCGGAAAAACCCGGCACCACACTTAATGGCGCTTTCGAAGACGTAAGGGAGCTGGCTGAAATAAAAAAAGGAAACGACCTGAAAGCACAGGTACTGCAGCAAGCTGTGATTCTGGAAGGATCTGTTCGCAGTACAGGTACACACGCATGTGGTGTGATCATCACTCCCGACGATCTTACAAAATTCGTCCCCGTTTCCACGGCGAAGGATTCGGACATGCTCGTAACCCAGTTTGACAACAGTGTTGTTGAAAGCGCGGGGATGCTCAAGATGGACTTTCTCGGGCTGACTACGCTTTCGATCATCAATACGGCTATACGCAATATCAAAAAGAGTCGCGGCATCACGATCGTTGTCGACGACATTCCGCTCGACGACGTAGCCACTTACCAACTCTTCCAACGCGGCGAGACAACCGGAACATTTCAGTTCGAAAGTCCCGGTATGCAGAAGTATCTGCGTCAGCTCAAACCCGACAAGTTTGAGGATCTGATCGCGATGAACGCATTGTACCGTCCGGGTCCGATGGAATATATTCCGGCTTTCATTAACCGGAAGCACGGACGCGAACCGATCAAATATGACCTTCCCGAGATGGAAGAATTCCTGGCGGAGACGTATGGTATCACGGTCTACCAGGAGCAGGTTATGTTGCTGTCGCAGAAGCTTGCCGGATTCAGCAAAGGTGATGCTGACGTCTTGCGTAAAGCGATGGGTAAAAAACAGAAGGCGGTTCTTGATAAGATGAAGGACAAGTTCATCGCCGGTTGCGCCGAACGTGGTCACGGCCGCGAAATCTGCGAGAAGATCTGGACCGACTGGGAAGCCTTCGCACAGTATGCATTTAACAAATCGCACTCTACCTGCTATTCCCTGGTGGCCTACCATACCGCGTATCTGAAAGCCAACTATCCGGCGGAATACATGGCAGCGGTACTCACGCATTCGCAGAGCAACCTTGAGAACGTTACATTCTTTATTGAAGAGTGCCGAAGCCTGGGCATCCGCGTACTGGGACCGCACGTCAACGAATCGGGAGTTTACTTTGAGGTAAACAAGGCCGGCGAGATTCGTTTTGGACTTGGTGCTATCAAAGGTGCGGGTGAATCAGCAGTGGCAGCAATCATCGAGGAACGCGACAGCCGCGGCAACTTTGAAGACATTTTTGAATTCGCCAAACGACTGACGCAACGCTCGGTTAATAAGAAGACATATGAATGCCTCGCCCTCTCAGGTGCGTTTGATTGCTTCGAGGGTATTCACAGGAGGCAATACATTTATGCCCGTGAAGGCGACGTGAGCCTGATTGAAAAAGCGATCCGTTACGCCGCCAAGACGATACAGGAAGAACAAAGTTCGCAGGCAAGTCTTTTCGGTGGTCCGACGGGTATGGCGATGCCGAAGCCGCGTATCGAGTTCGTTGAGCCGTTTACGGAGATCGAAAAACTGAACCTCGAAAAAGAAGTCGTGGGAATTTACATTTCCGGTCATCCCCTTGACAATTTCAAGTTTGAAATGGAGGCGTTTTGCACGGCGGCATGTGCTCAGTTAAATGAGATTGAGTCGCTGCTGGGGCGTGAATTGAAACTTGGTGGAATAGTCTCTTCCGTTGAACACCGGACCACGAAAACCGGCAAACCTTTCGGAAAGTTCACGCTTGAAGATTACAACGGTAACTATACGTTCACGCTGTTTGGCGAAGACTACCTGAAGTTCCGGAATTTCATGAACATGGGTTGGTTCCTTTTTATCGAGGGCGCCGTGATCAAGAACACCTGGGGCCAGCAGAATATTGAGTTCAAGATCCGAAACATTGACCTTCTAAACGAAATCGGAACCAAGCGAAGCAAGGGTGTGCAACTGCGGGTCAACGCGGCCGAGATCACAAGCGATTTTATCGGTCGTATTGAAGACGTATGTCAGGAGTACACCGGCAACACCCCGCTTTTTGTGAAGGTGCGCGATGAGCAGGAGAACATAAACCTGGAATTGCTGTCCCGGCGTTTTCGTGTGAACCCCATCAACGATATGGTAAAGAAGATGAAGAAGGTCGGAGAGATCGAAGTCGAGGTGGTACTGTGAGGTACAAAAGCGGACGGGTTTTTATCGCTTTAAATGAACTAATACCCTTACCTTTGTGTTCGGATAACTAAACTATTCATATTAATTCTACTTCCATGGGAAAAGCAATTGAAATTAACGATGCTAACTTCGATCAGATCATCAATTCTGATAAACCTGTACTTATTGATTTTTGGGCTGAGTGGTGTGGCCCTTGTAAAATGATTGGTCCCGTGGTAGAAGAATTGGCCGGCGACTACGAAGGGAAAGCAGTGATTGGAAAACTCAACGTTGATGAGAATCCAGGCGTAACTGCCCGGTTTGGCGTACGCAGCATCCCCACTCTGCTTGTGTTTAAAGGTGGCCAGGTTGTCGACAAGCAGATTGGCGCTGTTCCGAAGTCAGTTCTGGCGCAAAAGCTTCAGGCTCAAGTAGTTTAATTTTGAATCTTATTCTCAATCCGACATAAAAAGGGGCATCCAATGGGTGCCCTTTTTCCTGAGTTCCTCGCTGGGACACCCAAGATTTTTTTTAGATGTTAAATAATTTCAGCAGCTTTTGCTGCTCTTCGTTGGGTAAGTGTAGCCTGGATTCCTTTTGTTTAGAATAAGGTGTTGTAATT
>JAEYWY010000032.1 GCA_023428695.1 Bacteroidota bacterium | reverse complement strand
CGGAGATTGGAAGGTGGGGCGTAGTTGATCCGTTGGCTGATCAAATGCGCAGGCATAGTCCTTACAATTATGCGTTTGATAATCCGATAAGGTTTATTGATCCGGATGGTATGGCGCCCGATCCACGGCAGGGACCTAATGGAGGTGAGTCTCCGCCGGAGACCATGGCAGACTGGATGTCCAGGAAGCAGGCGGAAGACGAGAATCGGGGTGGTCAGCTGCGAATCCGGACCTCGGCATCCAAAAAACAGAAACTATTTAACCTGGCCGATCTGAAAACTGAAGGGTTAAAACCGGTAGCATCGATGGAGGAGGCCATGGACCGCGAGGTGGAGAAGGTGGATGCGGAGGCGGGGTTGATGGAGAGGTCCCGCCAAATTCAAGAACCGGAATTTCAGGGGCTCGAGGTTCTTTGTCATTCAGAAAACCTTGATTGGTTTAAGGAAACTACAGTCTTGAGTCCTAACAAGACGAGGGAAACTTTTATACTCATGTTTTATGAGAAAAAGCAATTGAAATCTGAAAGACCACAATTCAAGCTTGTGGATGTAGTCTCGGAAACCCGATTTGTTATCATGGATGGCTCAGAAAAAAGGTCTGTAGTCCTGACGAGAAACTATGTTCCGATAGAATGTTCCGTATGATGGAGGCATCGTTAAATTTGCATGGTTTATTTGAAGCTTCACGGCCGCCGACATTTGGACCTTTCATGAATAAACTACTTGATTTTCTAAAAGAAGGTCCGCCAAACCAAAAAAAGAATAATAACCACGGTCCGGGTGTACATCGCTAAGAAAATGAAATGGTATCTGATTTGGCTATCGATATTTTTCATGGCAGGTTCATCATGCCATCGGTCTGTTAATGAACGAATTGTAATTGTGAATATTGGGAATATGCAAGCAGTGGAAGTGGCGGAGGTTGTAAAGACATTGACACAGGGCAACCCCGAGGTTGTAGCACTTGACTTCGCTCTTGGTGATGATCATGATGAGGAAACTGCGCTATCAATCCGCACGAATCTGGAGTCCTGCCAAAAGCTCGTGCTGCCAACAGTGTTGCGCAATATTACTTTGCCCAGGTTCTTGGTTATGTTGACGGCGGGTCCGGAATTGATTCCTGAGCACGCTGCAACTGGCTTTGTAACCAACCCAAGCCATGACGAGAAAGTTGCACCGAATCAAATACTAACGAAAGTTGAGCCATCACACGGCTTTGGCGAAGAGTACCATTTTGCCGTGAGAACCGTAATGTTGTACGACAGTCTTGTCGCGCAGGAATTTATCACGTGCCACCCTGAAAAATTCCCAATTAATTTTGACCGGAAGGGAACTTTTGAAGTGCTGGAGTATCAGGATGTGTTGCATAGTAAATTCAATGGAGGTGAATTTAGAGGCAGAATTGTCTTGATTGGTTACACCGGACCGGACAATATTGACAAATATTACACCAACTTCAAAAAGGTTAATGGAGATAGCCCGGATATGTACGGCATAGAGTTCCATGCAAATGTGATTGCTCAAATATTGGAATCTAGTTCCTGTAGATAATTTTGCGACGGTATGAAATCCTTTTTCGCTCGATCGGATGATTACGATACCACCACCAATTTCCTATACTTAGGCGTGACAATCGCGAAATGAAAACACCCGTTGTCATAACCTGTTTTCTCATGGTTTGGGTCAGCAATCTCCACGCGCAGTCATTGCAAACTGCTGATTCCCTCGAACTTGCTATCCGAAGTCGCCTATCCCTGGATTCGATTAATGTATTGGCCTGCGTGACTTGGCTCGTGCTGGGAACTGGGCCGGTGCATAGAAAATTGCAGCAACAGCCAGTAGTCAGATGCCAGTTGCCAGTAGCTGAAACGCGAGCGATGAAAGACGCCGTCACATGCGTATATTTATATTTCCAACGAAGAGGAGACTCAGTTGGAAGTGTTCTTTGACGATTTCAAGGTGGACCACATAAAAAGCCCGGTGGTGCAGATGGATGATTACTATCCGTTTGGGTTGACGTTTAATTCCTACAAGCGGGAGAACGCTGTTGCGAATATGTATCAATACAACGGGAAGGAAACGCAGGATGAACTTTCAATTGGCTGGATGGATTATGGTGCGAGGATGTATATGCCGGAAATTGGAAGGTGGGGCGTAGTTGATCCGTTGGCTGATCAAATGCGCAGGCATAGTCCTTACAATTATGCGTTTGATAATCCGATAAGGTTTATTGATCCGGATGGAATGGCGCCCGATCCACGTCAGGGACCTAATGGAGGAGAATCACCACCCGAGACGCTGTCAGACTGGATGTCCAGGAAGCAGGCAGAAGACGAGAATCGGGGTGGTCAGCTGCGAAACCGGACCTCGGCATCCAAAAAACAAAAACTATTTAACCTGGCCGATCTGAAAACCGAAGGGTTAAAACCGGTAGCGTCGATGGAGGAGGCCATGGGCCGCGAGGTGGAGAAGGTGGATGCGGAGACGGGGTTAAAGGGTCCGGCCCAGCAAGGAGGGCTAAAGTTTTCAACGTTGTGGGATGACTATGGTTCAGACCTATCGCACACCGATAAAGACGGTAATGAAATATTTTCTGACTACTGTGCTATCAATTTGAGTGAGGCTTTAATCAAAAGCGGTATGTCTCCTGGCGGCACGAAGTGCTGGGGCAATTGTTCAAGCAAGCAAAGTCATACGATACGCGCTCAAGAATTAGCTACATGGTTACAAGGTAATTTATCAGGGGTCAAAGTCTTGACTGGTGCTAATTTTCAAGAGTATATATCGGGTAAAACGGGAATTGTATTCTTCCAAGATTATTGGCAACGAGAGGGAGAAACAGGTATCACAGGTGATCATATTGATTTGTGGAATGAAAATGAAATGGGAAGCTATGGAGTTATGCTAACGTGGATCAGGAATAACTGGCCAGCAATTGGGCAAGGAATGGGTATGTCAGACTTAAGCAAATCAACACAGGTGTTATTCTGGGAAATTAAATGAAGACACTAATGAAAATTTTATTGTTCAGCTTGCTTTCAACGATAGCGATTGTTGTCTTGATTTTTCTTATTAGCAAGTTTGTCATTCCTGAATTCGCGCTGCATATAACTTATCCCTTTAGAGTTTTACGAGGGACAGAGAGATATGAAGGTGAGACAAGAGGTGTGGAAGTATTTTTTATTTGGGAGCGAATTATACTGCCAATCATTTTTCTATCAAGTGCACTAATGTTTTTCTTGCTAAGAAAGAGATTACGACTGTCGTGATTAACTAAAACAAAAAAAAACCGGAGTGATCCGGTTTTTTTTGTTTACAGATTTTTGAGCTTAACATTTTTGAGCATTGAATCGAGCGTGAAAAGAATGTGCTCACATTCTTTAGCACCGATGCTACGGAGTTCTTTAAAGCGTTTTAACATCTCGGGATCTTTGAACAGATCATGCGCATCACTTTCTCCAAGGAGATAACCTACGGTAGTATCGAGTAAGCCAGCCAGTTTTTTTGCTGCATCAATAGAAGCCCCCATCTCGTCACGTTCATAATGGCTTCCCGTTATTCACTTCAGCAACAGCATGATGGTTATGTGGCAAAAAAAGGATTGCTCAAAGTGGTGGAAGTCTTTTCGGGCGCATTGTTGTCAGATACTCCGATAAGGCAGCGGAAAAGACAGGCTTAGTTGCTGCCAGTTGCGAGTAGCTGCAACGCGAGCTCTACTCTACCATTCCGTCATCCTGACTTGCGTTACACGAAACGCTTGTAGTCGCGGGTTCGGGAAGAACGTATCGAAGCAGCGACAAGTAATGGAACACTGCGCCCGCTGCTGGCCACCGCACGTGCCGTGCTCAGAACGTGTGCCGTTTTTATTAATATTATTTTGTCAAAAGGGGGCGCAAGGAGAATTGGCTCAACCCAATTAAAAAATTATTATAAATGAGAAATTAGAAATGAACTCTCATTCAACGCTTTCACTGCGGTGCCTGCGACAAAATGTTTTTCGAAGGACCTTTCAACTTTTCTACTTCCAAAACGCATCGTCCCAACCCCCTTCGAGATCAACCGTTCCGTCCCCGGAATGTCGTGATGAAATTTCTTCGAGCTCGGCAGGGGAGGCTACAGATTGTATTTCGTTGAAGAGAATACGTTCTTCAAAGCGTATGTGTGCCTCCAGTTTTTCCTCGATCATGGCAACTGCCTTTGGGTCGTCGTGGATTCCGTCAAACAGTCGCCTCAGTTGACGGTGCTCCTTGAGTGCGCGTTTTACGAGGTCGTGTTCGTTTCCCAACACCGAAAACACATATCGCTCCTCGACATCGAAATGGTCTAACAGATGATTTTTGAAGAACCAGTCAGCATATGATTGAATGCGTTCAACAGGAATGTTCTTCCTGAAGCCTGTGCGGATTTTCCAGCACAGCAGTAAACCGTGATGGTGTTCGCGACTGAGCGGTGCGAGCGATTCGACTCTTTTGATTGGCATGACTGAATGGTTAAAGTAACACAAGGGTATGAAACACGTTTCTTTTAACGTGTTTCATAGACCATCAATTCCTTTTCGAGTGCAATTGCTTTGGGAAACAGGATATTGTTTTCAAGATGTATGTGCATGTGAAGATCCTGTTCGAATTCCTTCAGCAACGCATACGTCACCTGGTACGTGTTGCAGGCGTCTGCCGGCGGCGTATAGTGACTACTTAGTTCGTCGATTTTGCTGAAGCGGTCACCTTCGGTCGAGTGTTCCTCCTTCATCATCTGAACCGGATTTTCCACCGTGCCAAAGTGAGGTGTCGCGACTGTTGCGCCTTCCTGTTTTGCTTTTACCATCTTCCGTACAAACGGAAACAGGATGAACTCTTCTTTCTTCATGTGTGCAGCGAGCTCTCCGGCAGATGCATAAAACTGTTCACGAATCTCAAACAGTTCCGGGTGGCGTTCGCCATGAACGCGGCAAATCTTGTCCAGGTAGGGTTTGATCTCGAGCGTCCTTGCCTCAACGTAACGGTGGTGTTTTTTCTCGATATAGTCCGCCAGCAAATCCAGTGGCCACGACTTGAAGTCTGTGTTGGTGTCGGATTGTTCAGTGGTAACCTTTTCCAGATCGTCGATTACGAGTTTCGGATCGATACCTTTTTTGGTGCATGCTTCGAGGATATTTCTGTTCCCCTGGCAACAAAAGTCGATGCCGTATTTTTTGAAAACGGACGAGGTGCGATAATCCTGCGCTACCAGTTCACCGATGATATTTTCCTGATTGAATTTCATGGTATTTTTTGTTTTAAAGTTTAGTATGAATCCCGGATCGTGATGCTGAATCAATGAAGCGGGATGATTGAATTGTTTCTGTAGTATTCGATTTTGTGCTGAAACATTTCAGCCATTCGTTCGCCTTGCCATTTGGCGCGGGCTGCCCTTTCACCGACAAACAGTTCGTCGACTGTCTGATGGAAAAGCGCAATCCATCGTCGGAAATGTTCGCCGTCTACAGCCATACTTGCATGTGGCGCAAACGGACTTCCATAATACGTGTGTTCCTCAAGCAGGACCGTCTGCCAGAATCGATACATTTTTTCGAGGTGTTCCGGCCAGCGAGTCTGTATGCGTTCGCTGAAGATGTCCTTCAGCAGATCATCGTTCCTGACCTTCGTATAAAATGCATCCACCATGCAGCGTATGTCATTTATGGTTTCAATGTCATGCGTCTGGTTATTCACGTTCCCTATGTTTAAATGTTGTAGTTTGATATCGCATAATAAACCGCCCAGCCCGTGAAGCCAATGATTAGCGCCCAGATCCAGGTTGGAATGCTCCTGGGAGTTTCACTTCCATCAATAAGGAATTGTTTCTGGTCGCCTTTACCATAGGCGTTAACCATTATCGGCAACACGCCATCGACGACGTCGTTGGTATTCAAGCCTTCAACGGAGATAGCCGGACCGTTGCGGACGGTAAACGGGATGATGCGAATGCCTTCCTTTCCGGACGGCTCTTTTCCGACAATCTTCAGGCTGTGCTCTCCGTCGGGAAGCTTACGCGTATCCAAATCAAACCGTATCGGCACTTCGAACTCGCCAACGGGTCTTGTTGCATCGTCGAGGAATATGAAGACTTTACTTTTCTGTTTCATGATTCAATCGAAATTGAGTATGCTTCGTTTAATGTGGCTCACTTCCTTTTCGCCTGGACGGAGTATCCATTTAACAGCAAAGACGGTGGATACAGCTACAACAGCCACCATACACCAGACCGCAACATAATCCCAGTTGTCCTGCGGTCCACCGCCATGCGTTATCCCACGCAATACTTTTGGCTGTTGCTTCTTACAAACCTCACAAGCCATCGCCGCAACGTTGCCAAACAGTAAAAACAGGATAAACGATATCGTTCGTAATGATTTCATAACACAGGCTTTTGAATTTTGATCTGTTCAAGAATCTTTTCCACTTCCTCCTGCGGAATTATTCGTGCATTATTACCCCAGCTTGTGCGCTCATGATTGATGATTCCTGTAATTTCTTCCGCGGTAAGCGAATTGTTAGTTCCCACCGCCGGCATTTCGCCGTATTCTTCGCGGCCGTTATAGCCTTTCATGATTATCTCAATCAGGATTTCCGGGTTGTCGTCGAGCACGATCGGACTGGCTTTCAATGGCGGGAATGCGCCGGGAAACCCTTCACCGTTGGCCTGATGACAAGCCTGGCAGTTATTCGCGTACAAACGGGCCCCGTCGACTTCAAGCAGTTGCTCACCACCCTGTGGTGATGATTGAACCGACTTGTCTCCATAGAGGAATTCCGGTGGCGTTGTTCCATCGGGTAGTGGTGTTTGTTTCAGTGATTGCAGATAGGCCACCAGTTGCATGGCTTTCTTCGTAGCGACAAGTTTTTTGCCCTGATTTTTTGCATTGCCTTCCGGAAGAGGTAAAACTTTGTCTCCATCTGCGGGACTATTTTTCCATTCGAAAAGCCAGGGATATGCAGGCATCACCGATTGTTCGACTACCATTCGTGGATTGTACAAATGAAGCAGGTGCCAGTCTGCGCCTGGCAATCGGTTACCGATGTCGGTGAGATCCGGGCCGGTACGTTCTGTTCCCATCAGCGTCGCCGTATTCATCCACCAGTTCATGCGAGTGTTGTTTGCATAATCGGCGGCAATGCCCGGACGCGAGCCCCATGTTTTGTCCATATCAACATTGCGTACCTGCTGCGAGTGACATGCCACGCAACCTTCCGAGATAAAGACATATTTTCCGGCTAATGCGTCGCCCGACAAAACTTCGCTACCCGGAAGCGGCGCATTGTTCTTTTGGTTTCTCAGCGCGGGTATGATTGCTACAAATATTGACAGTCCGACAAAGAGCAATATGGCTGCGCCAAAAAGTTTTCTATGATCGTTAAATATCTCCATCGCTTCAGTTTACAACCATTTCATGTTCTTCTTTCCGTTTCATTGTCCGGATTCTTTCAATAGCCATTCTTTTGATTTCAGCCTTTTCAGATACACGGACCATATCGTAGAAGTTGTATGCGAGAATCAGGTGTGATATCCACATCATCGTTCCACCTATTGCCCGCCATAACCAGTACGGTACCATCATCGAAACGCTATCAATAAATTGTTGACCTTCCATCCACATGAGTCCTTTCAACGTACCGCCTATCATCAGAGGGACGGAATACAGCAGCAGGCCAATGAACGCCAGCCAGAAGTGCGCGCCAACCAGTGCGTGGGATGGTTCTTTCCCTGTCAGACGCGGAACGAAGGCGTAAATACTTCCCCACAAAAGGAACGCGATAATTCCATACATCGTGATGTGTGAGTGTGCCACCGTAAAGTCGGTGAAGTGCCAGAGGAGATTGGTGTATCTGAATGCTTCTGCCGTACCCTGGAATGATCCCGTGAAATAGAAGATGACTCCAACCAGGAAGAACGGCAGCGTATAGCTTGTTGTAATTTTGTTGAAGTCGCCCCTGAACGTCATGAGAAAGTTGGTTGTGCCTGCAACTACGGGGATAATCATGCCGGCGCTTCCGACAATCGCGACGGTTTGCAACGACCACGGAATTGAACTGAACACAAAATGATGCGTACCTATTACCGTGTAGAAAATGATCTGGGTCCAGAATGCGAGTATACCGAGGCTGTAGGAGTAGATCGGCTTATTCAGTTGTTGCGGCAGGAAGTAATAGACGATACCAAGCGTGAAGAGCATGAACCACATGCCGACACCCTGGTGCATGTAGTAACCTTGTACGATGGTTTCGCCAAGTCCGTCCTGCCACGTAGGCCAGTATGCGATAATGGCAATGACGATTGTGAACATTATTGCCGAAACGATATACCAGTTCGAGATGTAGATCTCGTGGGTTTTGCGTCTGGCGATTGTTTGAATGAAATTGACTAATGTGAGGATCAACGCGATTCCAAAGAGACTCATAACAGGCCACACATACTCTCGGTATTCACCGCCACCGTTGTTGATACCGGCCATTAGCGACAACGATCCGAGCAGTACAGCGGCGTTGATGAGTATTAGCGATATCCATCCTTTGCGAAAGCTTGCCAGCGGTACGTTGCTGACTATAGACACTACATAGTGCCCGATACCCAGCATGGCGAGTGATGACCAGCCCCAGAACACAGCGTTTGTGTGAACCGGACGAAGCCGGCCAAAGCTTAACCAGGATTGATGATCGACGTCGGGGGCAACAAACTTGATTCCGAGGTATTCACCAACGGAGGTTCCGAACACCAGCCAGAAAATGGCGCAACCGAGATACCATAGCGTCAGCTTTGAAAGGCGGGGATCGACGTTTGGTTTCCAGGACGCGTTCTTCTTGGTCGCGACAAACCTGATGCTCGCATTGGCAGTCGCGTTCCTGATTATTTCGTCGGGGTCGTCAACAACCAGGTCTTCTGAAATCCTTGATGAGGGGCGAGTTTCAAATTGTCGCTGTCGTCTTAGTAAGGAGCTGTCTATTTCCCATTCGCTTTCGTTCAACAGATAATCGGCCAGTTGTTGCGCCTTTTTTTCGCGGATTCTTTTATTATAGCGATTTATACTTTGGTTGACTTTTGCAATCAGGAACACAATACCGATGGCAAGCGGTATGAATACGAGAACTATTGTGATCACGATCCCCGGCTGACTCCATAACGATGTGCTTTCTTGTCCATCCTGTGCAAACAGCGAGCAGGAGAGGAGAACGCCTGTCAATGTGAAGCCTGCTTTCCGAAGCAATCCCGGACGTTTATCCCGAAGGTTGCGCGCATTGACAAGCAAAGCGGTTTCCGACTCGTCGAGGTCTTTCAAATATGAATCGAGGCCGATTTTTTCTTCGACGCGTCTTTGGTTTTTGATGAAACTAATCGTTCTCAATACAACCCAAATGACGACGCCCGCCAGAAGGAGGATGGCAATCAGCATGATAAGCATCCATTGATAAATTTCGGTGTCGCTGCTCTCGCCGGCGGCACGGGCCGTGAAGGCTATCGATAACGGTAGTATGAATAATAGTGACCTGAATCGTCTCATCATTTTATCTTAAAATAAAAGACATTTTTATCCTTTAATAGTTCAAATTTTTTTAAACCCGTTTAAGGTAGGACAATCCCTTTTCCAGGTTTTCAGTAAAGTCTTCCAGTGCGGTTGACTCCAGCATTGATTTGAGGTTTGAGCGTATTTCCTTGAACTGGTAATGAATAGGACAAGGCTTCTTCTCATTACACGCTTTCAATCCCAGGCCACAACCATTGAAGAGCTGATCGCCGTCAATGGCCGTAACGACATCAGCCAGTGAAATGCGGAGTTGACTTGTTTCCATATAGAATCCGCCGTTCGGACCTTTGATGGATAGTACGAGCCCTTTCCGGCTGAGATCCTGTAAGATCTTCGCCATAAAGGGTTCCGGGGAATCGATGGCTTTTGCAATATCCCTGATCCCCACACGCACACCCGCCTTTGAAGTGCGGGCGATGTAAAGCATGGCCCGAATGGCGTATTCACAAGCTTTCGAGAACATCGTTCGTGTTGTTGACGCAAAGGTAGGAAAAGGAATCAATAATAAAAGACTTTTTTATCCTTTATTATCAGACCGGGAGAAAGGCGGCATTTTTGGAGAGGGGAGAAATCCTAGAAACATACCATAAATGGGGCAACCGGCTGACAGGCATGTCTTTCTGCTTTCAGTCCGCCCTCACAAACCCCGTGTTCCCAAACCAAAGAATCCTACCCCCACGTGTGCACGAAAAGGAGGCATCGTAAGTTTTGGGCTTTCCCTCGATGTCAGAAAATGACACCTGCCAGTTGTTGGGAACCGTGAATTTTCCGGATGATTTTGCGCTTTGGGCCTTAAGCGTTCCCACAAACCCACTGACGCTTCCAATGTTCCATTTGTAAGTCTTGTCTGTGTTGAAGACAAATGTCTCGTAAGACGAATACGTATCCATGCCCACAGTCATACCGGAATATGCATTCACATATTGTGTCGACGCTGAATAATCATTCGTCCAGGTGCCCTTAAGGTCTGATGCATCCACAGCAAACTTGTTGTAGCCACGCAGTTTTGAGAGCGCGCTCCAGATATTGTCATCGACATCATAGCTGACTTTCGGAGCATCTACTCCAAAAGCTTTGATGAAGGTTTGCCGGTCAGGACAGATGATTTCCACCCAGTCGGTATTCGTTTTCCTGAACAATGAGACAAAAACCCGTTTGCCCGTTTTATTGTCTGTAACCTCTCCCGAAATCAGATAGGGGCGATCATAGTTCAGCGTTACGCCCAACACATGGTAATTGGAAAGACTGGTGTACCGGGGTGCCACCAGTGTATTCCATGCATTATTTGAGATCGTCACATGGTTTGCGCTGGACAGGTCTACCAGATGGGAATTGAAATGAAGCAATACCACAATATTTCCCTTCGCGACATGTACCCAGTCTTCCTGTACAGTGCTGGTCCATCCGTCGTCGAAGTTAGTGGTCGTGAAACGGAAACTGCCGGATGCGGCAGGAGCGGGGTTTGTTTTAATGGTCTGCTGGTTATTTCCGTTCGAGGATACAACGTCATCGCTATTGGCAAGATCGACTGATTCAAGGAACGCCTGGATCTGCGGCTGATACTCATCTGTGTTTGTGAGTACAACGATACTAATGCACCGGGTCGGGCCACTTGCTGTTACCAGCAACGCCGCCGAGGGTGCGCCATTGAATTCGAATTCCGCCGCGCCTGCCTGAGCGCCCCAGCCGTCGATGGTTTCTTCCGGCGATAGCTGCGGGGCGGTTTTTGGTTTGTACGTCTTGACGATCAACTCCTGCCATTCGCTCTCAAAGTCTGCTTGCAGATTTCCCCTGGTAGCTGTACTCGCATAGACCGCAATCTGCGCGTACGTACCCTTCTTTGCATCAGTGATTGCATATCCGGTCACATTATTGGTACCGCTCAGCTTCTGCCAACCGCCGGGGACCGTGAATGTGGCTATGTCGAAAGTCTGCCTTTTTTGTGCATGTGTGTACATACAAAAAAGACAAAGTGGTATGATCAGGAGATTCTTCATCTTAGTTCAATCTTTTGTGATTTTGATATTGCTGAGGAAATACTTATCGTGATCAGCAACGACGCTGCCCATGCTGAATGAAAGCGCGTTAAAGGAAATATCGGTGGGAACACCTTTGGGATAATCGGCGACAATAGTCTCATCAATCAAAACGCGAAGCGCTTCGCCACTTTTTTTGATGACGACGTGAATGCGGTTAATCTTCTTGTCATTCGAAAATCGCGGGGCCTTGTACCACTTTGTTGCACTTTCATAAGGTGCTGCAAATTTTGTTTCGAGCTCGGTCTCACCGTCTGCCCCGCCGTACCCCGGACGCAGCTTCAACCGGATAAAAGCTTCCGCAACGCCTTCGGTCTTTTCCTTTGAGATCAACAATGTGAGACCTTTTGCGCCCCAGCTGAAATTCTCGGCGGCAATGAGGTCATATGACAACGTAAAATTCTGAGGCAATGGTTTTTTGAGATTGTTCGGTATCAGTGTATTCGCAGTAACCTGAGCCCACTTCCCCGGTGCGCCATCCAGTGTAGTTACAGTACTGCTAACTCCACTTCCGCTGGCTTTGGCGTACCAGCCATTTGGTTTAGAGCCCGTATTACTGGTCGAAAAATCTTCGAAGTAGTGAACGCTCTTATCCAACGCAGATTTCTTGCTCGCCTCAGATTGTTCCGACACGGTGACTACTTCTTTGGTATTCGGAGATCGCACTGGCTTGTAAGGCTGGCCCTTCACTTTCTCCGGATAGAAGAAGAAATTATAGACGTAGTCGAAGTTGAAATTTTTCAGGATGGATTCATGCATGTGTTTCTCTTTTGGACGAGCCGGGTGCCAGTACCAGGAAATCAGAATCCATTGAGGTTTGTCCTTCTTGCAGAGTTCATACATTGATGGATCAACGGTATACACAGGATATCTGACAGCGGAGCCGCCGGTGCCTTCAAAGGCGTCATCGTAGTTTTCAAGTATCACATCGGGTTGCGGCGTAAACACCTCAGCCGGTTCGTGAAGGCGATCCTTATACTTCGCTTTCGTATTATTGAGACAAGCCATTCTCTTTGCATGCTTTTCATTCAGATACCCCATGAAGTATTCGATGTTCTTCTGCGTGTTGCCGCTGTTTGGATCATGGATTTTTGCCTTCTCTTTTTCGTAAGCAGCAGGGATCGCTTTCTCAAGCAGCTGCAGGTATTGCCCTTTCGTCAGCCTGATGAAAGGTGATTTGTTGTCTTTACAAAGCAGAACGTATTCTGTTCCACCGCCGCCCTCAATGTTTTGCACCCAGAAGTAGATGTACGGTTTGATTGCCGGCACTTGTGACAAGTCCTGTTGTTTTTTTAGTTCGTCTCCGCCGTGAACGGATTCAAACGACGGCATCGTAAAATAATATTGCGTTGTCGTGCTGAGATCAGCAATAGGCCAGCCCGGCACAGCGTTCGCGTTCACCGACCAGGGTGTCTCAGTTTCGGGAACACGCTCCAGTTTGCCCTGGCTGTTATAGGAGATGTTCCAGGTGTAAGCCGTAGCTCCATAGCCTTGCGGCAGGGCGGCATTGTAGGGACTGTATACGTTCACCTCCGGGAAGATCACTCTCTTTATGTCGCCAATTCCGCCTTTCGGCAGATAGCTCGCCTGCATCCAGTTGGCGAGGGAATCGATGATGGATAGCTGGGCAACGCTGAAAACGCGGTTACCCATCTTCTTGGGTTCCTTTGCACCCTTGAATTTGTAGACTTTGTACCATCCAAGCTCAGCTTCGTCAATTGATTGCTGACGTGTAGGTTGTGCGAGGAGGAAAGGAGTAATGCTGAATGAAAGGATCAGCATGATGACAAGAGTTTTCATAGGATCGGTTTAGGCTATTTGACCGTGAGGCTTGAGAATTTTCCACTGATGCGACCGCTGAATCCGGAGTTGACTCCAACCCGGTTGTCGGCGCTGATGGCCGCGCCCGTTACAACTTTTGGCGGCGCTATTTGAACATCGGCTCCGTTGACGATTTCGTTTATAAAACCGGTCGCCTCTTCGCCACTGTTTTGGAAGTCGGCCTGTATACTCGCAGCCATATCCAGTGAGGCGTTTTGTTTCACGTAAAAATCAGTTATACCGTCGGGTCCGAGTTCAATCCCGGCCCCCAACTTTCCTTTTAACGAGATGTCTACTGGTGCTGCGTCTTTGATTGATTGCGGAAGTACGGACAGGGCTCCGTCTACACCAAGATCGATACTGCCTTTTGTGAAACCGTTTGCATCGAATTCGCCACTCACCGATACGTCGATGCCCCTAATGTTTTTTCCAACAGTGAGTTTTCCCGATTCAAAATTTCCGTCGTCATCCAGCTTGCCTGACACGGTAAAATCAACCGCCTTGATCGTAACACCGATGGACGCCTCCTGAATTCGGTCGGCATTAAAATCTTCGGTCCACGACGCCTGGACAGGAAGGAACGTCGGGTTGAAAATGACGTTCATCTCGTTACAACGAATTACTATTTGCCCTGTCAACGGTACATACAGGCTTGATGCGGTTTTGCAGTTGACTTTGTCATAGTCTGGAAGCTTCTTTTTTACAGGTTTTTTGTTTTCGGTTTTTGACGCGCAGTTCGGCAGATCATACGACTCATGGTTCAACGAAAGAAGTTTTATAACAAAGTCTCTTTTTATTTCGAGTATCCCTTTGAGAGCAACGCCACTTGTAGGCGCAACGGAAGTAACGTAGTTGTACATGGCGTAAGCATCACTGGCCCACGCTCGCAATTTCTTTGTCCGATAGGTTTCATTTAATGTATTGATGGCAGTGATGTATTTTTTAACGATTGG
>JAEYWY010000003.1 GCA_023428695.1 Bacteroidota bacterium | reverse complement strand
AATCCCGATACCTGCCATTCACTAACGGCAACTTGAATCTGCTCTGATGTGTACTTCATGATTTGTTTTTCACAAAGCAATATATTCATTAGCTTAGGGGAAAGACGGGGTTGGTCAGGTGCTTACGATTATCAAAGCATTACATGTAATTTATCCCGTCAAGGAATCCGAGCCGGAGATATATCAAATTGAATTCTATGTTGATCAGGCAAACTTAATTGGAGCTGAGCTCGTTTCAGTTGACGACTTAAGAAAAGTCGGCTTCGATTACATACAGGAACAAATTGTCAAATGCAAAGAAAAAATTGCTACGGAAGATTTTGAGGGTGCTGTAACGAATTCACGAACTCTAATCGAATCGATTTGTCTCCTGATTGTTGAAGATAAAAATCCTGATTTTAAATATGATGGAAACCTAATCAAGCTGCACAAACAGGTGAGTACAATCCTAAAGATGAATCCTGGTGATTATGAAGATGAAAATCTTCGTCAAATATTGTCAGGGGTCTTTAGCCTGATCAATGGACTTGCAGGTCTTAGAAATTCTTTCAGTGATGCCCACGGTAAAACTCCTAGGAAGAGATATAAACTTGATAAAAGACACGCTATCCTCGCTGTAAATATTTCCAAAACGATTTCAGAATACCTTTATCTAAGCTGGAACAAAAACAGCAGGGAATAGGTCCGACCCGTTTTCTTTTAATTGCTTAATATCTCTTACCTTTATATGACTTTGATGTTCTTTGACTCCCTCCAATAGGTGAGCAATTCGGGAGCGGCAGTATTTAAAACCTGCGAAATAATTAAGCGTTAGCGCTTTAAGTCAGTCATAAAAATCCTTTTGGTAACCCGGCGGGATCACAGGCCCCAATCGCTATCGGAACCAAAACACTCGAAAGCTCATCCCGACAGGTCGGGATCAGCTTTTTTGTTTTAAACGCAGTTCGAAAAAGACACCGATTCTCAATCGCCTGGTGAGCAGACCGGGAGCAGCAGCTCTCAGAAAAATTTTTGCTCACCAGAACCCACCGAAGAGGGTCATTATCACGAGGTTCAACCAATGAACATCTTGATTGTACAAAGACATCAAAGGAAATTTATTAACCATTAAAATTTTCTGTTTGATGAACAAGTCATTGAAAGTGCTCTTCTTTTTAAGAACTAGAACGAGCTATGTGAGTGGACCGGCACCGATCATCTACATGAGAGTAACTGTTGGAGGTGAGCGTTTCGAAATGGCAACGCAGCGAGAAGTTGATCCCGAGAAGTGGGACAACAAGGCATGTCGAATGGTGTACTCCAAAAAAGAATCTACACGCGAATTGAATTACTATCCCGACATGCTTCAGGGAAGAGTCTTCGAAGCACAACGCGAGATGATGCTAAAGGGCATCGACATCACTGCGAACAAAGTGAAAAGTTTCCTACTCGGTAAGGACATCAAGGATTGCAAAACAGTTCTTGAAGTTTACAGAGAACACGTTGAAGAAATAAATACAAGCAAATTAATGGAAAAAATCGCGGACCCGACAATCTGACGCCTTGGATAGCCATTGAAAAAAAAAGCGATCCCGTCGCCTTTTTTATATTGATCTATCAAAAAAAGTCAATTGAGCATCAGCGTGGATCACCTCCTTCCCGGGCCTCGACGATCTTCATTTCCACGGTACCGGATTTGAACGCCGTCGCGATCTTTGAGGTCAATAAAACAACCAAAACTCCCATAGCAAGGAATGCAGCGCCCGCAATAAGCACAGCTGACACATTTGCGACCGGTTGTCCGACCGAAAATATGGTGAGAATAATAAGAACCGAAAACGGCAGCGAACAGGCCAGCACATTCATGGCAAAATCCAGATCAAAGGTCCGCCCGCGTGTTCCGGTTGCTAACTGTTTTTCCAGCTGCCCAACGGCTGACATATGCGCATAAGGCCAGAAACTGCAGGCACTCTGTGGAAAAACAATGATCAGAAGCATCATCGCGGGGTTTGTTACCGGCAGTACCGCCAGAAGCAGCGCACTAAGAAAGAAAGCGATACCGGACCTGAAGCAAAGAAACGAGAAGATCGTTTTCACCTGCTCCAGCGTCAGCCGTACGGAAAATCCGATAAATAAAAGTACGAGCGGTGTCATCATGAGGCTGATCCGGTCTATGCTGAGCGAAATCGCCTCGGGAAAGCTGCCGTAGTTTAGCCCAAAACCGAGCATCACGATCGCCACCACGATCACCAAATTCACCGGTTCGTTGATCATGGTGAAAAGCAGATTCTTCAGCCGCGATTTACCGGTGGGTACAACCTGTTGATTATTTCTGTAAAACCACTTCATCGCGATGACATACAATATCGCGAGAACAAAGATCTTGTTGCCAACATCACCGAGCGCCGCCATGGCAAGGGGCTCCTGACCGCTGTACTCCATAATAAAAGGGAGGCAGGACAGGCCCGGTGCCAGCGAAGGAATAAGCATGACAAGGGTTCGATACCGGTCGTCAGGGATATTAAACAGAACCTGGAGCGGCAGTCTGTCGACAAGTATGAATAACGTGACATTGAAAAAGAACACCAGTACCGGAACAAGCACCATGTCCATACTGAAATCGATCTGCAGCAGCGCGATAAAAATCGTGGCCGGCAATGCAAGACTTAGAATGATCGTTTTAATCCCCTCCCGCTGGTCCTTGTTCCGGATCTTGTTCCGGAACAGCATGCCTATCCCAATGATCAGCAGAAGCGATATTGTTTTGGTTAAAGCTGGATTCATAAAAGTAAATTGGATCAATTGAAAAAAACCACCGGCTCCGCAACTCCCACAGAGCCGGCGCTGTCACTTATGTTGCGATCAGCTCACAATTGACTGAAGCGAGGATGTGAATAACTTCAGTTCATCCATCGTTCCCATACTGACTCGTGCATACGGCTTGCCATTAATCTCATAACCCCGGATACCGACTCCCTTTTCAAACATCTTTGATAACAGTTCCTTTACCGGCATGGCTATTGGAAAAAGGATAAAACTCGTGTGTGACGGAATAGGCTTCATCCCCATTTTCTGCAGGGCGTCAAATACGTAGTCACGCCCCTCCTTATTGTGCGTTCGTGTGTAGGACTGAAACTCGACATCTTTCAAACTCGCCATAGCACCGGACAGAGAAGTGACGCAGATACCCATTTCAGTCCGCACGAGTTCTTTTATGGATTTGATGCGCTCAGGCTTCGCAACCATATAGCCCATCCGAAGCCCGGCCATTCCATGTATCTTGGAAAAGGTACGCGCAATGATCACATCATAGCCGTCGGAGATCATCGTCACCGCCGAATTGCTTTCAGGGTCATCCATAAGTTCCAGATAGGCTTCATCAATAAATACTGGCACGCGGTTGTTCACCTTCCGGCAGAATGCCTTGATCTTATCGATCGGAGTAAGTGTACCGGTTGGATTGTTGGGATTGCAGATGTAAACAAGTTTGGTATCGGAGTCGATCGCCTTCTCCATGGCGTCGAGGTCATGCGCAAAATCCGGCGTCAGCGGAATATTCTTCCACGTGGCGCCGATCGACGTCGCTGTTTTGACGAGAGAGAGGTAACTCGGATCGGCCGAAATGACGTTCCCGCCTTTAAGGCATAACGCGAAGGCGGTCTTTTCGAGAATATCTGTCGAACCCGGCGCCAGCAAAATGTGATCCGCGGGTACTTTTTCCTTCATCGCCAGCATCTCCACCATTTTTACAGAGCTGTCATACACGTAACGATTACCCATCGCGGCGCTCTGTGCGATAGCCTCGATCGCCTTGCGGGAAGGACCCCATGGGTTTTCATTGGCGAGAAGGCGCGCCTTAAGCGGCTCCCTCAGTGAAGGTATTACGTGGTAATTCTCCAGAAGCGCGGACTTCCCGGCAACGGGTGTCATTCCGAAAGCCTGCTTCCCAAATACCGGCATTGCTGCCATCGCCGTTAGCACACCACCCGTGGCTACCGTTGTTCTCTTGATCCAGTTTCTTCTGTTGAGTAATGTTGAATTCATGATCGTGGGTTATGGATGTGACGTTATTCTTTTACAAATACAAGCTGGGAGTATCGCGCAAACACCTGCCCTTTATAGGAACCGCTCCAGGTAAGCGGAATGGTTATCGTCCGCGCGCCTTCAGAGGCAACGATTTCCGCGACATCGGTAATTCCAAGCGCTTCCCATGTGGTCGAGATGATAATCTTTCCATCGGCTCCCGAGATGACTTCAATGGGCGCGCTGCCATCACGTTTGGAAAAAACAATGGCCACAT
This sequence comes from Bacteroidota bacterium, assembly GCA_023428695.1. GTDB lineage: Bacteria > Bacteroidota > Bacteroidia > Cytophagales > Cyclobacteriaceae > Ohtaekwangia. The sequence continues at coordinate 79,893 of JAEYWY010000003.1, read as the reverse complement.
TGGATGCCGGAATCGAATCGATGCCGACGGTATGATCGAGTATTCCGCTTTTATCCAGCTCATACAATGACGCAGACAGGGTTACTCCATCGGTATAGTTGTCAGCCGTGACGTTTTTTGTAACGCTGGGTATTGCCGTAAGACCTCCGCCTGCGAGGTAACCCGGAACGTCGTCAAATACGATCAGCAAAGGCGAAACGGTCCGATCCACGAATGGATCTTCTTCATCACACGACACGCATACGAAGGATGTCAGGCCGGCGAATACCAGCAGCAACACGTTGGTCATTAAATTCTTTAGCTTCATGATCAAGTTTCGGTTTAGTGAAAAGACTTATTCGACCCACCAGAGTTTTGCAGTGGCGTCGTTTTCGCCACCGATCAATTCAAGCGCAGCGGTGTACGATTGGGCATTGAGAGATTGTTCCGTCGTCGGATAAGGAAGTCGCGTCGGAAGGATGCCGCCATTGACGAACACGGCCCGGTTATCCTTTGGCGGCATAACGGGCAAACCCGTTCTTCTGAATTCCGTCCATGCTTCGATTCCTTGTCCGAACAGCGCAAGATATTTTTGCTCGAAGAGCAGTTCACGCGTTAGCGGACCGAACTGATCCATGTAGTCACCCGGCATCGTCAGTCCGTGTTGCGCGAATGACGCCGCGATTCCGGATTCAAAATAAGACTCCGCCGTGCCCGCAGCGAGGTCGCCATCAAGCACCGCTTCCGCGAGGATAAACTGCAACTCGGAATATGTCATGATGATGCTTGGTGCATCGGCACTGAGAAATGCTTTGCCGATTTTGGAAGTCGTGTTCAGATATGTCGTTGCATCGGCATCAGGAAGGCCGTTTGGAATTCCCGCGTATACCCCTGGAGATACCGGCTGCGCATACACCTCGACGCGTGTATCGTTGAGCGCAAGCAACCGGTCGATCAGCGTCTTCCCGACATTCCAGTCGGTGCGGTTACCCTGGATCATCGCCTCGTGCCACTCGTTATTGCTCGGGCGGTTCGTCGTATGTTTCAGCACGGCATTATCGGCATTGCTGCTAAAGATTGGGTACGTTGCGGGATCACCCATAATTTCCGCGATGACGGCGCGTGATTCGGTGGGCTTTTTGGCCGCCTGACGATTCGCCAGTCGCAGGCGCAGCGAATTCGTGAACTTCTTCCACTTTAGTATATCGCCTCCATAAATGAGATCCGCGGAACCCGCAATCGGAGCACTACCGACAACAAGTTTATCATTCGCGATCTTCAACTGTTCGAGGAGCGATGCATATATTTCCTCCTGAGTGTCGTATTGCGGGTAATACTCAGGCTCTTCGGCGGTTCCCTTCAGAGCCTCGCTATACGGCACGGGACCGTAGCTGTCGGTTAACATCGAAAACACCCAACTCTTCAACGTAATGGCTATGCCTTCGTAATTGGTGTTCTGTTGCGCGCCGCCCGGGCCCGTGATGGTCGTGATCCGGTTTAGATTGGACAACGCGTCGTTATAGAACGCCTTCCAGGTGTTGTTGTACATGGAAAGCTGAATCGTATAATCATCGCCTTCGTTGCCATAAATATTCCGACCCAGATATCCCATCCAGCACATCGGCCCATCAATATTGAATCGCTCAAACCGGACATTGCTTCCCCACATACGGTCGACGGAACGCTCAATGGCGGTGGTCAGCAAAAAAGGCGGACTGATCTTGGTTGGACTATTCGGATTGACATTCTTTTCCTCGAAGTTGTCCGTACATGCGTTGGCGCAGAAGAGGCATAACGCCGTTACCAGGTATATCGAAAATGTATTCTTCTTCGTCATAGGATAATCGTTTTAATTTGGAAATCAGAACGTGAGGTTCACGTTAAAGCCCATGCTGCGCGTGGTCGGAAGCTCACCATAACCAAAGCCATAGGAATTTCCCCCCAGGCGATCAAACTCAGGATCGACATGCGGTATGTTGCTGAACAACAGCGCGAGATTACGACCAACGGCGGAGATACGGGCCGACTTGATGAACGTATTCTGCAGCAATGATTCAGGTAGTGAATAGCTAAGCGACACTTCCCTCAGCCTTACATAGCTGACGTCGAAGATCGCGGCCTCGTGCCGTGTCCGCGCATTGTTGAATGCATAGAGCTGCTGAGCGGGAACAACCACGTTGTTGGGGACGTAGACGGGATCCTCGTCGGTGCCGATGTTCATCGTTCCGACGCCGATGATTCCCTCTTCCCTTCCGAGCGCAGTTTCTGCATACTGGCCGGTCCAGCGCGCGATACCGATACCTTCGTTGTAGGCATCGCCGCCTGCGCGGATATCGATCAGTGCGGAAAGTGAGATTCCTTTATATGAAAAGGTATTGTTTACGCCGCCGGTCCAATCCGGCTGAATATTCCCCAGAATGCGTGCCTGTGTGGAAACGACGGGCAAACCGTTCCTGTACAGAATACTGCCATCGGGTGCCTTCTCAAAACCTATCCCAAACAATGTTCCGTACGGTTGACTAACCATCGCCAGGGACTGAAGACTGTTTCTAACGGCAAGGGTATACGTGGTAAGCCCTTCCGCCAGCTCGACGACCTGATTGCGGTTTCGCGCATAGTTCGCCGCCACATCCCACTGAAATCCATTTGAAAGCTTCAACGGCGTGGCGCTTAAGATGACCTCAACACCTTTGTTCGTGATCTTGCCGGCATTCAGTATGCGCTTGTCATAACCGGTCGATTTGGCGATCTCCACCGCCAGTATCTGATCCCGTGTTTCCTGATCGTAATAGGTGAAGTCGATGCCAAAACGGTCCTGGAAAAAACGCGCTTCAAAACCGAGTTCGACGCCTGTAGTCATCTGCGGTTTCAGTCCGCTGTTGGATATCTCGGTGTTCTCGTAAAACTCCGGTACTGAACCGTTCCATGAGGATGCCGCAAGATAGGTCTGCGCAAGCGAGTAGGGATCGGCATCGCTGCCCACCTGCGCCCAGCTCGCCCGTACTTTCCCAAAGGAAATTCGATAAGGACGCAGATCCATGAACTCCGAAAAAATGGCGCTTACGCCAACAGAAGGATAGAAGTATGACCAGTGGGATGCCGGCAACGTGCTGGACCAGTCGTTACGTGCCGTCAGATCGAGATAAAGCGCCTCGCGATAACCCAATTGGGCTGATCCAAATAAACTCTGCGATTCCTTTTCCTCGATACGGCTTGCAACCGTATTCAGACTTCCGATCGAGTTGGAAAGATTGTACACTCCGTCGATCACCAATTGTCCAACCTGCGTGAAGTTACTTTTGTAATAATTTGTTCTCAGCAGCCCCCCGGCCATGACATTCAGCCGCAGCGTGTTCGTCAGATCCTTTCCATACGTTACCATGATGTCGGAATTGGTCTCCTGACTTCGAAGCACCTCTTCAGAGTACTGCCCGTAAGTACGGTTTCCATTTCGGACGCGTTCGTAGTTGATCACATTCACACGGGTGTCGGACCAAAGATCGGTTCCTGTCCGGATCATGATGTTGAGGTTGGGCATCACTTCATAGTTCAGGGATACGTTTCCAACGATGCGGTCTTTTTCGTTAGAGTAAGGCAATCGCTCCTGCACCATGAATGGGTTCACGAAATAGGTGTGCTGCCAGTTGGGAACATCGCCATCTCCCGGGCGGAGGATATGCACATCCGTGTAATCGTTGTAGTTCTTCAGCCGGCCCCAGTCGGTCTGGCGATGCGCCCATATGAATTGCTGACCATCCTGATAGCTCCTGTTGTCGGAACCTGACTTGATATATTCAGCGGAAATAGTCGCCGATAACTTTGAAGAAAGGTCGTAAACGGTATTCAGCTTGAAGTTGTTTCTCCAGTAGTTGTTCCGGTACATGATACCCTCCTGGTCGAGGCGCCCGACGGAAATGCGGAAGCTCCCTTTTTCATTCGCTCCGGAGAGCGCCACGTTATTAGTGATCGTTTTTCCGGTTTCCCAATAATCCTCCCAGTTGTCGGGAGCCGGAGTAAGGGGTGCGACCTCGGTTCCACTCCACCAATGGCGCACGAGTCTGCCATCCATCGGCGCGCCCCAGCTTTCGTCGGTGCCGTCGGTTCCGGTGAGCGGCGCACTCAGCCCATAGGCATTGCGATATTGTTCGATGGCCAACGGATCCGATATGGGAGCGCTTCGGCCGTTGGTATACCATGTCCGGTATCCATTGCCACCACCGTAGGTATTCTGAAATTCCGGTTTCACCGCAGGTTCCTCGAACACAACATTAGCGTTAACCTCCACCAGCATGCCCTTCGTTCCCGAACCGTTTTTTGTAGTGATGAGGATCACGCCGTTCTGGCCTCTTGAACCATACAAGGCAGTTGCGCTGGGTCCCTTCAGCACCGAAATGCTGGCGACGTTGTCCGGACTGATCTCCGACATGCCGCCGCCAAACTGCTTGCCTTCGTTTTGTGACTGTTCCATGGGCACGCCATCAATCACAAACAGCGGTTGGTTCACACCTCCGAGCGAAGATTGTCCGCGGATCTGAATATTCGATCCGCTGCCCGGGCCGGCATTCGGCGAGATTCGAACACCGGCGATCTTACCGGAAAGACCGTTGGCGAGGTTCGGGGCCCGTGCCTCCACCAGTGCATCGCCGCTTACGTTTTGCAGAGAATAACCGAGGGCATCACGGCTCTTCTCGATTCCAAGGGCCGTCACCACGACTTCGGACAACTCGGTCATGTCCATGATCATCGCGACGTCAATGGTGGAACGTCCCCCCACTTCGATCTCCTGAGTTCTGAGTCCGATAAAGGTAAACACAAGCGTACCTCCGCTTTCCGGCACGGATAGCGAGTAACTTCCATCCACGCCGGAGTTGGTTCCGATCGTAGTTCCCTTCAGAATGACATTCACTCCCGGGATTGCCGAGCCATCTTCCTTCGACGTGATCTTTCCCGAGATCACGTTTTCCTGTGCCCGCGCAAAGAGGGCGGGCAACAGGAAAAGACATGCGAGTAGCGTTCTTCTCATATTGGTCAGTTTAGGTTAATGCGTGTTGACGAATCGAACCTACGATATTAAATTCCGCGTATCAGGCGATGAGAAGAAGAATGGTAAGCGATAGCAGATTGCAACAAAATTTTATTCGTCAGACACAAACGATTGAATGTTAGCCAGCAAACGGTGGAAGACGTTATTGTTGCTTCAATGTTAAATTTTCTACTTTTTATGATGAGTGGCAAAACTGAAGGATGAGTAACCAATATTTGATATGATTTCCCTCAGATGACGGTATTAAATGACCCTATCACACGAAAATCAATCACTTTAGTCGAGTGGTAAGGGTCTTTTACGATCCGTAAGATCACTAGAGAAGAAGAAACGGAAGAAGAAAAGAAGGGGGTTGAGGATGTAATGCGTTAATCGGAAATTTTACCCACGTGACCCGAGTTAGTCGGAAATTTTCCCCCGAAAGGCTGGGTTAGTCAGACATTTTGCCCCTTGTATAAAAGGAAATCGACTTGTGTCCGGTTAGCTGGAAACGCGGCATTATTACAAAACCGGCAATTAAATGCCGATTTATAGTAAAATGGCATCTTTCCTCGCTACAAGTATGATAATAGGCATTATAATGCCGAATCGGAACTAATTTGCCTATTTAATCGCATATTTGATTACAAATGGCTTTTATTACGACAATCCGGCAATTAATTGCCTAATTCCATGAGTATAGATCGCAAAAAAGAGGCTATTGGGGATATTCTCCGATCCAGACGAAAAGCACGAAAGATAGCGCAAGAGCAACTGGCAGATATTGCCGGCATCTCTCCTCGCACACTACGAGATATAGAAAAAGGTACTGCCAATCCTGAATTGGAAACACTTTTGAAAATCTGCCATGTGCTGGGAATGGAAATCAAAATTGAGGTGATTAAGTAATGGGACGGAAGGCCGAAGTATATAACAATGGAGTGCTTGCAGGCATTCTTGAAAAGTCTGATCGTCAGCAATACATTTTTCGCTACGATGAAGAATATTTTATTAATCCTGCCCGAAGCGCGATTAGTCTGTCGATGCCTAAAACTCAACAAGAGTATCGCTCACACTTTTTGTTTCCATTTTTTTACGGGTTGCTGTCCGAAGGTGTAAACAGACAAACGCAATGCAGATTGTTGAAAATTGATGAGAACGACCAATTCAGTCTGTTACTCGCTACAGCCCAATCAGATACAATAGGATCAATTACCGTGAAAGAAATAACATCATGAACTGTTCAGGTTGCCTAAAACAAATTGATTACGCTGGCTATTGCCGGAAGTGCCTGAAAGATCTATTCGAAGGCAGGAAGGTTGCGCATGTTCTTCCTTTCAATTCGCCTTACAATGAGGATTCGGATCTATATCAAGAGCGAACAAAGAAGTTATCTATTTCCGGGGTGCAGGTAAAGTACTCTATGCGTCTTGACGATAACAAACTTGTTCTTACAGATAAGGGAGGACAATACATACTTAAGCCGATTCCGGTCCGCCAATCTAAGAACCTTGATCAGGCGCCTGCCAACGAACATTTAACAATGCAACTGGCGGGACAACTTTTTAAGATTGCCGTACCACCAAATGCCATCATTCATTTCAGCGACAACAGTCCAGCGTATCTGGTAAAGAGATTCGATGTAAAGAGCGATGGCTCGAAATATTCCCAGGAAGATTTTGCCCAGATCGCGCAGGTAACAGAAGAGACGCATGGTAAAAATTATAAGTACGACCTTTCCTATGAAGAAATTGGACTGTTGATCAAACGACATATCCCAACGTATGCGATTGAACTTGAAAAGTTTTTCAGATTGGTACTGTTCAACTACATTTTCTCAAACGGCGATGCACATGTGAAAAACTTCTCCGCCATACGAACGGATGAGGGTGATCACGTTCTTACCCCGGCTTACGATCTATTGTGTACAAGATTACATTCACCCGGTGAAGCCGATATGGCGCTGACTCTTTTTAAAGACCGGTTCACCGCAGCTTATGATGCGCATGGCTTCTACACATATGACGACTTCCTTGAATTTGGTAAGGTCTTAGGTATAAAAGAAACCCGGGTAGTCAGGATCATCAATGCGTTTAACGGCAGGGAAGTAAGTATTGATAAGTTGATCGATGCGTCTTTCTTAGATGGCGACATAAAGGTCATTTATAAAAATACCTACAGGGATAAAATGACCCGAATGAGTATTCGCTATAAAAACAAAGCTATTCTTCCCGGATAAGATTGCAATGCGTTAATCGAAAATTTCCCTTTAGAAGAAAAAAGGTGCACTGGAAGATTTTGGCAACTAATCGATGACGACATGGAGAAGCATTTAATCAGGTGTAATGCGTTTGAGGAACCGAAGGGGGGAAAATTAACGATTCCGGGAAATTGAGCTAAACAAATATCATCACGTTCCATATATATCAGGGATCGCGACCTGAAGAATAAAAAAGTAATGCAAAACCAATTAACCATCTCGAATTTCGAAAGCCAGCTTAGTGAAGTGCTTCTTTCCAGGGGCTATGACTACATCGAGAATGTCATTGACCTGAAAGTCGCATGCAATAAGGAATACAATCAATGGCGGGCAACAGTACAGGGTAGCGAAACATATCGCGTGGTTATTCAAACGGACGTATTAACTGAAGCCATACGTTTTAGCTCGTGTAATTGTCCATTTGACGGTCCAATTTGTAAACACCAGATTGCAGTGCTGTACTCGATTCAAATGACGGATGATGAAAAGGCCGGGAAGCAAAAAGCTTCTCTGGATAAGGTTGGAGATCTATTATCGAAGGTCACATTTGAAGAACTTAAAAATTATGTCAAGGCATATACCAACAATGACAATGAGTTCAAAAAACATTTACTCTCTTCATTTGCGGTAAAGAATTGTAAGACTGTTGCTGACTTCAAAGGGGTCATTGAACAAGCGCTCCGCCCTCTGAAACGAAGACATGGTTTTATACATTTCCAGGAATTTAATAATGCTGCAAAACCTATTGAATCATTGGTAGAAAGCGCAAGCCGGTGTATGATGCAGAACGATTTTGAGACCGGCGTCAATATTTATCTGGCCACTCTCGAGAAACTAATTCCGGCATTGGAAATTATTGATGACTCAGATGGCATTCTAAGCAGCATCATTGATAATGCCTTTTTAGATCTTAGCCTGATTAAGGAACATCGGCCCCCAAAATCTATTCTTTCAGCATTGACAAAATATGCAGTTAAAAAAAGCACGTCACTGGTAATGAAGGGTATGGATCACGGCTGGCAGTTCGCGGAGCTCGCAGCCGAAGTTGCCTCTGCTGATGATGAGGACCTCATTAAAAAGATGGTCATCACGCTAAAGAAGGAGGGCAAGGGAAATGACTTTATCGAATGGTATTCCGGTGAACGCGCGGCCAACGTCCTGGTTCACTACTTTTTCAACAACAAAAGTGAAGAAGAAGTGATTGATCTTATTGATCAAAACCTGAAGTACTATTCCATCAGAAAAATTGCAATCAACTATGCAATTCGAAACAATAATCTTGACAAAGCATTGACCTTAATAAAAGAGGGGATGAATGAAGCGAAAGAGGCAAAGCACCAGGGAACCATTAATGAGCTCCGGGAAATTTCGCTCACCATACACCTCCGAAAAAACGACATTGAAAATATTGTTTCCACTGCCGAGCAGTTATTCTACGAGTCTCATGGACACCTTAAGAGTTATCGCATACTAAAAAAACATCTACCGGAAGATGAGTGGCGGAAAAAGAGCACAGCATACAAGCTAAAACTGGAGAAGCATTTTGAGTATCAGGCGCTGGCTGAAATCTTGAAAGAAGAGAATAACCCTGAGGAACTTCTTCGTGTATTAGCGCTCTCGAACAATATCGCGCTAATTCAGGAGTATGACAATTTCATACCTCAGGAACTCAGGCCGCAACTTCAAACATTATACTTCTCACGGATCACCGCCAGCCTTGAAGCCAGAGCTGATCGCGGCAATTATCGATTTAATGCGCGATTACTCAAAACGATGCTCGGTAGATTCGATGATCTGCAGACCATTGGTTTTGCAAATCTTTTGCGCGAGCGCTATAAGGCGAGGAAAGCATTATTGGAAGAGCTCGCAGTGATTCCTAAAGCATAACTTTCGACGCGCCTGCCAAAGCAATTGCTTCAAACGCCCTGTCGCTGTATGGGAAATCAAATAGTCACCCTATGCGTAGGAACTATCACCTCCCCTCACCCACCCACTCATGCTCAACTCCCTCCATCAACAGCGCATTGTCAAATTCAATGCTGCCCTCTGGGAACAGGGACTTGTCCTCGAAAAAACTCGACTTAAATCTATGTATCTGAAGCGCTTTTACATTCCAGGTTTTGGTTTTGAGATGGATCGTTTTAAACTTTTTTCCTTGCGTTGAGGGCGACACACCTGCCGCGCAACTTTCAAAGCAAGACGACGCGTGCGCGAGGGAGTTGAACATTGAGTTCGTCGGGAAGTCGGTGTGTAGTTCAGCACTCACTTTAAGCGCTGTCAGAAGGCCTGGCTCAGCGAAGGTGCGGGCAGGAAGAAATTCTACTTGAGTGATTAAACTTAGAGTTGGCTACTCTTGCATCTTGGAAGGATCTTGTCTACTATCGAAAATATCGGTTATAATGATCGCTTCTCCTTCAATTTTGTAAATGATTTTATAGTGACCTTCAATCACTCTTCGATGGGATTGGCCAATATGTTCCAGATATTCTTCTACCTGCCCGAGATTTGGATTTTCCAAAAGCTTGTCCGCTTTAGCGAGTATTTTGTCGCGAACCTCATTTACTCGTTCTGCCGGCATCTCCGATGGAAAAAAATCTAAACATTCCTGTAGGCTCCGGATCGCCTGCTCGGTATAAACTAATTTCATTGAACGCTATCGAGTAGTGCGGCGGATTACTTCTTCCTTATCAAATAATCGATTAGCTTTTATATCGTCTTCGGATTTCAGCGCACGACTCGTCAATTTCTCCCTCAATTCTGCGTTCAGGCCTGTTTTTAATAAGATTGTATAGATAGCCTGCAAAATGCTCATGTCAGTCTCTTGCTCTATCAACTGCTGAAGTTCGGTCTTAATTTCTGCTGCTTTCATCGCTACGTAATTTTCTCAAAGATAACAAATTTACCTACTTGAACGGATGGAACTTCTTCAATTGCTCCTTTAAGTCTTCCAGGTGACTCACCTGATACTTTTCAGTCGTGCTTACGTACTTATGCCTGGCCATATATTGGACAACTCTCACATCGTGGATACGCGTCCATTCGGCGATGGTGCTGGCTCTAATCTGACTAGCGTGTTTCACCTTTTCATGTTCTAGTCTTCTCTTCATTCAAAGCACTTCTCCGAATAATGTGGATCCACCCTGCATAGCGATGATCCGTTGCGTGATCTTTTCCGACTCGCTGACCTTTGGACCATTGATGATTCTCGCTCTCTGCTATGCTCCAGATAATCGCGGATGTGCCGTAACGCATGCTCATTCATGGGCGCATGTGAGCAGCTCGAACGTCAAGTATCGTATTAGCGTCCAAAGGAACGTTCCCACCCCAATACCCGTTACCTTAATAGGTATCTACTCCAATCACGATTCTGTCACCTTAGCCAGTGTTGTATTTATTAATCCTTTAAAGTCTGTCCGCCATGAAAACTTATATTACACTTTCGGAAACACTGAACAATCTGCGCAAGCAAGGCTACACGGAAGATTTCAACCTCTGCCAAAACTGTCAGGAATCCAAAATGTTTGCGGACGACTTCAAAGTCGATAGCTATTACAGATTTGAAGGCGAAACCAACCCCTCCGACGCAGCGATAGTCTACGCCATTTCCTCTGAGCGTCACAATCTGAAAGGTGTGCTTGTGAATGCTTACGGGATATACAGTGAGCCGATGACGGATGAGATGATGGAGGGGTTACACATATGAAAGACGAAGTACACTACTAAGAATTGCTTTTGAATCAACATTGATTTGGGCGACGTCTTTCACGCTTATCGTACTTATCCGACCGATTTATTATTCCAATAGTAACACAATAATTAAGGTAACCTTATAAATTGGGATTGTATCTCTTCTTCACGCCGTTTATGTTTAAGGAGTGACTGCAACACGGACACAGTTGATTCCGGGTGTGACGTTTTTTTTGAGAACAATGATCGAAGGGCATCGTACTGTGGCTTGCAGTGGACGGTGGGGATAACTCTTCAATTTCTCAACCATAAATCCTAAACATTTATGAAACGCATCTGTATCTATTGCAGTATGGTTGCCCTTGCCATACTCACGTTCCGCTGTGCAACGGATGAGGTCAGTGAAGACATCGCCGGGTCGGACTCGCATCCTTTGGATTCTGAATTATCGGAATTCCTTTCCTGTCAGGGATTTGATTTGACTGATGCCAAACTTTACGATGAACACATTGTTCTTGAGCATGACATCGTCATCCGACTAGACGAAATAAAACGAATGATGAACGAACGAACACCGGGAAACGGAAAGACTGAACAGTTTGTCACGAACATCGGATCTATTGTCACGTTCAACAACGTGCTCGATATTACATTCTTCATTGACAACAGCGTGGGTCCGATCGATGGAGACTGGGAAGCAGCCATTCGAACAGCCACCCAGAACTGGGAAGATCTGACATACTCCCGGATTGGCTTCACAGAAGTTTTTACGGCGGGTCAGGCCGATCTGGTCTTCTATGCCGACACACATACCAGCCTTCCGACTTGCGCCAGAAACCTGTCGTCCGGCACGTATGCGATGGCCGAATTTCCCGGCGGTGGACAGCCCGGCAGATGGATATCGATTAATGACAACGACCTTTCTGCCACGCAGGCAAACAGGGAGACGGTTATTCGCCATGAACTGGGTCACGCACTTGGATTTCGGCATGACAATCCAATTAATGGTAACGGTGAACAAACAAATTACACCGGCTCAAGCGCATGCGGCAACGACGTCCTGGGAGCGAATCTCCTCGTAGGCACACCCACCTCGGATGGCGCTTCAATCATGGTACCCTCGATTGGAACGTCGACCTCAATCAACTTAAGTACCAACGATGCAAAGAGCGCCACGTTCCTTTACCCTGCCGGTTATTCAGCCCCACAAATAAGCACCATAACACAGTACTATAAATCACCGACGACCAAAGACATCAATATTAACATGGTTAATCCTACGGTACGTATGTATCGGTTCAGGGTTGAACGGCTACCACCATGGAGCAGTACGCCTGTTCAGACAACTGAGTACACAACTACCTCAAACAGCTTCTGGCTCCTGAACGTACCACATGGCACCTGGAATTTCCGTATCACATCACTGAACTACGCCCGCGATGCGAGTATGCCGGGAATCACCAAGATGTTTACAGTTCAATAATGTATCGGAGTCACGCCGCGTGACGAGAGCGGCGGAGGAAAAAAATGTTTGAAAAAATTCGTAAGGTTTTAAAAGGATAATCGGTGAAATGCCGATTATCCTTTTTTTCCTTCTGGAACCTTGAATATTCTGCGCAAGCTAGGGTACACGGAAGATTTCCAAAACCTTTAAATACAGCGGTCATTGCACCGCAGCGGTACGTCCGACCCTCTCCGGCTTTTAAGATTAAGGGATCAGTCGCACTATATTTATGCTTCATCGTTCCGAGGGTTGATCAAATCTTTTTTTTGCAATTAATATCGCATACAAGCTTCGCCTGTCAAAACCGTTGCGTGCAACTTGCTTTCAATCCGGCCCGCGTACCTTTCCAAAAACAAAACACTCCTTAAGAAAGAGCTTCATTACGAAATCTGGAAGCCAGTTCGTCCACGACCAGTTTCTTATACTTTCTTCCGATGGGGATACTTACTCCGGCAACCTTGACAATCCTGGAGGAGAATGATTCCACATGATCAGTATTCACAATGAATGAGCGATGAATTCGACAAAAAATTTCCGTGGGTAGCAGATCGCACATAGCCGAAATACTCCCATAGGTTGTTAGTTCGCTGCTCTTGGTCTTAATTTTGAGATAATTGCGATTACTTTCGATGTAAAATATATCTGAAAACAATACTTTATGATTCACCTGATTTGCGGGAATTACAATAAAATCCTCATTCCTGGGATTTGCCAGAACCTTATTTAGATCCATCAACTCCCTGATCTTTAGCCTGGAACTTTGCCAAATTGAAAAAAGCCTGATGCTGAAGGGTATAACACATGCTATTCCTACATCGATCACAGTGTTCACGATTTCGGAAACCCGAAAAAAGCTCTTGCTATTAAACGGTACATAAACACCTTCAACGATGTATACCATAACCGACCTCTGAATCGCAATACCTGAGAATAGGAGTAACAAAAGAAGTCCCATTGCAAACTGTGCATATTTTTCTCTTTCCAGAAATTTTGGGATCAGTACCAGAAGGATTCCATAGGTAAGCACCAATCTGGAAGGAAGGCTCAATAGCTGTACCATAAGATTATTTCCGTATTGGTCGTCATAGGTACCCCATACAACTGAAAAGAAAGCTGTGAACGTAACCCAATAGAGCACGTGATAAATAATCATCCTTTTAATTGGCCGAAAAGTTTTCATGTAATCAGGTATGTAAAATAAACTGTGTCACAGTTGTTGTATCGATGTTGGAATGTGAGCAACTCCAACGCTAAACGTTGAAGCAAGGTCATAAAAAATTCTGGAGTTGTCCATACTTCAACATCTGAACCTATGCGTTTCGCTCCGCTTCAATTGATAAGCGTAATCTTCCTTCAAACCAGAGAGCCAATTGTGAAATTGTGATACTCCAATTCTGCAGGGAACTGACCCACTTTTTTTGAATGTTGGAGTAGGCCAAGTATACAAGTTTGAGAAGCGCCACATCCGAAGGAAACACACCCTTCGTCTTGCTATTTTTCGGACTTGCCGATGAAATCCCTCAACCCAGGATCTTGCTCTCCAACGTGTCGGCTAGAACCGTTTCCCTTTTTCTAACCAGCTCAGGCTCAAAAGTTCCGCTGCGATCGCGGCTAGCCTCGATTTCAATAGGGCCACTGCTGGTTTGTACGGTCTTGCGTGACCTGCCATTACCCCGGTTTCCGGTAGCACGCTCGTCCTCATCAGGATGAGCCTCCATCTCTCCCTCAAGCGCAGCCCCCAAAAGCTCTTTAGCAGCGGACCAAATGCTCCATCCTTCCCATAAAGGGATTTTCCAGAGCGAAACTGTTCAAGGGCCTTCTTCTTAATTTCCTCCAGATTGAATTATTCCTCTTTCTTCTGTTCCATACTTTGTATCAACGTTGGTGAATTATCCTTCCTTGACACAGTTCACTCTACAGCCTCTGTAATTAAGCCAGCCCGAATTTTATGAAAAAACTCAATCCGCTCCTCATGAAACAAGTACTGATCATGGTAGTTGGTATAAGATTATATGTCTTCTGCATAACCGTATTGTGCAAAAGTGAACCGATCGCAATCATTGCATACTGATTATTAATCCCAAAGATTATGAAAGCTTCTCACTGGCTCATTATTATTCTTAGCCTTCACATCCTGCCTGCCCATGGTCAACAGGTGACCTTGGATCGTATTGAGCCACCCAATTGGTGGATAGGCATGCAAAATAAACGGATTCAAGTTCTTGTTCATGGTACTAATATTTCTGTGACCACACCGACGCTGAAATATGAAGGTGTCACTATCAGGGAGGTAACCAGACTGGAAAGCAAAAATTACCTATTCCTTACACTCGAAATTTCAAAGACGGCTCAATCAGGAAGTTTCGACATCAATTTTACCAAACCCGATGGAAAGAACCTTACTTACAAGTATACGCTACAACCCCGTAAAGCCAGGCCTGTGCATACTGAACCCAGTGTGAATGGTAGTGATGTGATCTACTTGATCACACCAGATCGTTTTGCAAATGGCAATTCAGCTAATGACAATACGGACGATACTATTGAGAAGGTGAATAGGAATAATCCTGACGGCCGTCATGGGGGTGACCTGAAAGGTATTATTGACCACCTGGATTATATAGATTCACTAGGCGTAACCGCATTATGGCTCAACCCCATTCAGGAAAACGACCAGTCAACGTATTCGTATCACGGGTATGCGATCTCGGATTTCTACAAGACTGACTCGCGATTCGGAACTAATGGTGACTATCTGGAGCTTAGCAATCAATGTCATCAAAGGGGTATCAAAATCATTATGGATATGGTCTTTAATCACTGCGGAAGCGGTCACTGGTGGATGAACGACCTTCCCGCAAGCGACTGGTTAAATCAATGGCCCCGGTTCACCAGGTCAAACTTCACCAACATTACGATATCAGATCCTTACCATTCCGACGTTGATCATGACCTGCACAGCAAGGGTTGGTTCGACACCAATATGCCTGATCTCAATCAAACAAATCCTCAATTAGCGATTTACCTGATTCAGAATTCGATCTGGTGGATCGAATATGCCAGTCTGGATGGCATTCGGATGGATACATATCCTTACCCTGACAAAAATATGATGGCGAGATGGGTAAAGGAGGTACTTAATGAATACCCGAATTTTTATATCGTAGGAGAAACCTGGGAATATGATGCTGCCTCCATTTCCTATTGGAGTAAGCGCGATGGCAATAAGGATGGCTATGTCTCCAACTTATCAAGTGTCAGTGACTATCCCTTGTATTATGCGCTTCTTGATGCATTCGGTGAAAAGAATAAGATTTACAGTCTTTACGAAACACTGGCGTATGATGGTTTATATGACAATCCATTTCACAATAAGGTATTCGTTGGGAATCACGATCAACCGCGGCCCTACAATGCGTTTGGCAAAAGCAAGGATAAAGTAAAATTGTCATTAGCATTTATTTTAACTACCCGCGGTATTCCACAGATATACTATGGAGATGAGTTGTTATTTGACGGGCCAAAGCCGGATGGTGTAATTAGAAAAGACTTTCCAGGGGGATTTGTTGATGATGTGCAAAACCTATTCCTGGAGGAGGACAGAACGGAGGATCAGAAAGAGGTTCATTCATTTGTTAAAAAGATTCTTCAATGGCGAAAAGGTGCAAAGGAAATCCATTACGGAAAACTTAAGCACTACAAGCCCCTGAATGAAGAAGTCTACGTATACTTTCGATACACTGATACCAATTCTACCATGGTGATTTTGAATAATGGGAGTCATCAGTACAAGGACTTCGACCTGAATCGCTACCGGGAGTCGCTATCAGGCTATACCGGCGGGACCGATATTATCACCAATAGGAAATATGTGTCACTCAATTCGTTGACCCTTGATGCAAATACTGCATATATAATCGAGTTGACCAAGTAAAAAGTTTCTTTGTTTAACTGTTAATTCATTAGTTCACCGGACAGTTACCATCGAATTACGCTATCAGGAAACTCCTTGAGAAAAAAGATCGATCAATAAAAAAACTCTAAACACTTTTGAACCCACAGAAAGTGGCACGGTATGGCTGAAATGGCTGGCACTCTAATGACCGAAATATCAGAAACCTGCTTGTATTGGTAACAATATGGCAAACAACAAAAAATATGAACCAGAGTCTGAACATGGAGATCAGCATCAACCATGAGCGCAGAATATGCAAGAGGTGTCCACCGTCCAGGAAATTGCCAACTGATCAGGCCCCGCAGGCACCTTCTCAAAAACCCACCACTGAAACCCCGGAACAGCGATATAGACAAGGGCAATTATTGCCGCAGCAATTCTTAAACTTTATAGATTCATGGTAACCGAGTAAGTCCTTTAATGTTGTACCTGTAAATTAGACTGTGCCATTGTTCATGGCAATAATAACTGATGTTGCGGTGCGTACTAATTTGGGTTCGGTAGGTTTGATAAACTGATAAACGTTGGTGATGAATTAAGGTTATCTACGTTTTACCATCACCGATTCTGGATCTGAATAGCCTCATCGTATGGGGTTCCTTTGTCCGTTTTTGGGCGAGAAATTAACAATGATATGGTGCCAGGCATAACTCGAGCGGTCAGGGCCGAGTTTATAATTGTTTTATTGACTTGCCATCCCAGAAAAAAAACAGAAAATATTCTCCTGCGCAAAAAGGTTGCGTAGTTGTTTCTTTATTTAGCAACACAAATCAAGACGACTATGACAGCATCCTCATCGCCGCCGTTTATCTCAAATTGGGTCAAATACAAAACCTTCCTTGAAAAACAGGACGGTTTTTTGGCTGACTTATTTACCCATTATCAAGGTCGGATTTCGAAGTATGAATATGAGCGGGTCCTGATCGGATTGCTTCATCGCTATGCGCTCAATTTCCGCACCATTTACAGGTGTTGGGGAGACTTTTTGAACAATCCAAAATTCAAGTTTGCCATTTATACATTGCTGCGGCCGCTGATCGCTGACCAGCTGCTAATGATATACCTCCTGGAGGAATTCAAGTGGCTCATTCCAATTGGTAGAAAAGACAAGCGTGACGAATGGGAGGTGAATGAAACTGGTTTCATAAGGCGATATAAAGAGGTCTCAACTTCATTCTTCACCCGCCTTGAGTCCTACTTGAAGAAAAAGGTAAAGAACTCTGAGCTTTCTTCAGCAGAAATGGAGGAACTCTTGTCGCATCAACGGAACATTTACACGGAATTCTCCCCCGAAATAAAAGCAAAGAAAGCACCCAGCCCAGGCGAAATGGCGGATCGGATCACTTACGGCCGGGAATTTAAAAAATCTCTGTACGACCACTATTTCCGATTATCACAATTCGAACATTTTACCATTATTACAGAGGAACTTATGGGGGATCCAGACAAGGATTCTGAATTAATGGATATCATTGAAATCACCGATCGCCTGTTGAATGGACTCAATGTGAATATTAGCACGAT
This sequence comes from Bacteroidota bacterium, assembly GCA_023428695.1. Classification (GTDB taxonomy): domain Bacteria; phylum Bacteroidota; class Bacteroidia; order Cytophagales; family Cyclobacteriaceae; genus Ohtaekwangia. The sequence goes on along the minus strand of JAEYWY010000003.1, from coordinate 61,961 downwards.
ACGGGTTTCGGATGAGTTTCGTAATAAAACAGTCGAACTGATCAATGGATTTCGTTCGATAAAATGGGAACGGTGAGCAAAAATTAGCTCTGAATAAATGCCTCCCATATGACTTAAGTTATAAGACGACCGAAAAACAAAAAATGGACGCAAATTTCAGATGTTTGCTCTATATTTAACTGCTATTTTTTTTTACCCCATCTAACTCCGTCGTTCTCGATGACATTTCAAAAAGTACTCGATAAGTATCATAAAATATCATTTTCTCAACGCGACAAAGGCGACCGTTTCGAAAGGCTGATGCAGGCCTACCTGAAAACTGACCCCAAGTATGCATACCTATTCAAGAAAGTTTGGCTCTGGAATGAGTTTCCGGGACGTGATGATCTGGGCGGTGGCGATACCGGTATCGACCTGGTGGCCCTTACCTTCGACGGTGATTATTGGGCCATTCAATGTAAATGCTTTCAGGAGAAAGCGCTGATCGACAAACCTGCCGTTGATTCATTTCTCTCAACATCAAGCAGGAAATTTAAGGTTGATGGTAAGAGCACAGGATTCTCCAATCGTCTGTGGATTTCTACTACGAACAACTGGGGCCCTAATGCTACTGAGTCAATTAAAAATCAACACCCACCGGTTACACGACTCAACCTGTTTGATCTCCAGGAAGCTCCGGTTGATTGGGAGAAACTTGATCAGGGCATCAGTGGCGAACAATCACGAATAACTGACCGCGAATTAAGACCTCATCAGGTGGAGGCGCTGGAAAAAACGCACAAGCACTTTAAAAAATTCGATCGCGGTAAGTTGATCATGGCTTGTGGTACCGGCAAGACTTTTAATTCGCTTCGAATAGCTGAACATGAAACAAAAGGGAAAGGAAACATCTTGTTTCTGGTTCCTTCCATTGCCTTGCTTGGTCAGACACTGAGGGAGTGGACGGCTTTTGCTAAAGAACCTATCAACGCCATTTGCATTTGTTCCGATCCGGAAGTTTCAAAGAAGAAAACGAAGAATGACGACAGCGACAACTTCAGCGTTGTTGATCTGGCTCTTCCTGCATCTACCGATGTAAAGGACATCGTAAATCAATTTCAGCACATCAAAAAGAATGGACACAAAGGCATGACGGTTGTGTTCTCAACCTATCAATCCATTGATGTCATTGCCATAGCTCAAAAGGCGCTGGAGAAGTCAGATGTAGGTATCGAACAATTTGATCTGATCATTTGTGATGAAGCGCATAGAACGACAGGTGTAACCATCGCTGGTGAAGATGAATCAGCTTTCACCAAAGTGCATGACAACAAATTCCTGAAAGCAAAGAAGCGTATTTACATGACAGCCACACCTCGGCTGTATAGTGATGACGCCAAGAGCAAGGCAGTGCAGGCTGATGCTATTCTTTGTTCGATGGATGATGTCGCCATGTTTGGCGAGGAAATTTACCGTATCGGTTTTGGTGATGCAGTTGAGAAAAATTTATTGACAGACTATAAGGTATTAATCCTCACACTCAGCGACAAAGATGTTCCGCCTGCTGTGCAGAAGATGATTGCTGATGAGAAAAGTGAAATTACCACTGACGATGCTTCCAAATTGATTGGCTGCATCAATGCGCTTTCAAAACAAATTCTTGGAGATCAGGGAATCATTAAAGACAGCGATCCGGAACCGATGCGAAGAGCAGTGGCATTCTGCCAAAGCATTGCTGTTTCAAGAAAGATCACGTCCATATTCAATACAGCAACCGATGCGTACATCAGTTCTCTACCAGAAGAAAAGAAAGAGCAAATGGTATCCACAGGTTCCAAGCATATTGATGGAACCATGTCGGCACCACAGCGCGATGAACTGCTTTGGTGGTTGAAACAAGATACTGAAGACGGTGAATGCCGGGTATTGACGAATGTAAGATGCTTAAGTGAAGGCGTAGATGTTCCTTCATTGGATGCCGTGATGTTTCTCTCTGCACGTAACTCTCAGGTAGATGTTGTCCAGTCCGTTGGACGCGTGATGCGTAAAGCCCCAGGTAAGAAGTATGGATACATCATCATCCCTGTGGTTGTGCCTGCAAACGTGGAGCCCGACAAAGCATTGGATGATAACGAGCGTTATAAAGTGGTTTGGACTGTGTTGAACGCTCTTCGCGCACACGATGATCGCTTTAACGCTACCATTAACAAAATCGAACTTAACCGGAGACGACCATCACAAATTTTAGTTGGCAGACCGGAGTATTCATTTGACAACCACGGTCTGCCTGTGGTGGCGGAAGATCAGGCTGGATATGGTTCCGAGAAAGACATCAGCCAACAATTGGCATTGCAGTTTGAACAGCTGCAGAACGTGGTATTCGCCCGCATGGTGCAGAAGGTCGGCGACAAGCGCTACTGGGAACAGTGGGCAAAGAGCGTGGCCGAGATAGCGCAGCGACACGAGGAAAGAATCAACAGACTGATCACCGAGAATAAGAAGTACAAACAGGCCTTTGAAAAATTCCTTACTGGTCTACAGAAGAATATCAATCCGAATATTGGAGAGAAAGACGCCATTGAAATGCTCTCTCAGCATTTGATTACTGCTCCAGTTTTTGAGGCATTGTTTGAAGGATATTCTTTTGTAAAGAACAATCCCATTTCCAAAGCCATGCAAAGCATGCTTACCTTATTGGAAGAGCAGGCATTGGAGAAGGATACCCAATCACTTGAAAAGTTCTACGCCAGTGTGCGCAAGCGTGCTGAGGGAATCGACAACTCGGAAGGTAAGCAGCGTATCATCCTGGAGTTGTATGAGAAGTATTTCAAGACTGCCTTGCCGAAGATGGTTGATCGACTTGGCATTGTGTACACACCAGTTGAGGTGGTGGATTTCATCGTGCATTCCGTGAATGATGTGCTGAAGAAGGAATTCAATCGCAGTATTGGCGATGAGAATATTCACATCCTCGATCCGTTTACAGGCACTGGTACTTTTGTTACCCGACTGATTCAAAGTGGACTGATTGATAAGAAACAATTACCACACAAGTACAAGAATGAGATCCATGCGAATGAAATTGTGCTACTCGCATACTACATCGCAGCAGTAAACATTGAGAATGCCTATCATGATGCGATTGGTGAGACTGAGTACACTGCATTCGAAGGCATTTGTTTAACAGATACATTTCAACTTGGGGAGACAGACGATGGAGAAAAGCTGTTCTCAGAAATGTTCCCGCAGAACTCCGCCCGTGTACAGCGACAAAAGAAGGCTCCGCTACGTGTAATTATGGGCAATCCTCCGTATTCCGTTGGTCAGCGCTCTGCAAATGACAATTCTCAAAACCAGCAATATGAAAAGCTTGACAGTCGTATTGCAGCCACATATGCAGCACTAACCGATGCCGTGAATAAGAATTCACTTTATGATTCTTATATCAAAGCATTTCGTTGGAGTACTGATAGACTTGACACGAATGGAGGAATTATTTGTTTTGTATCCAATGGCGCATGGTTAGACGGAAATAGCGCTGATGGGTTTAGAAAAACTATTGAAAGTGAGTTCAACTCGATACATGTTTTTAATCTTAGAGGGAACCAACGAACAAGTGGAGAATTAAGCCGAAAGGAAGGAGGAAAAATATTTGGTTCCGGTTCACGGACACCAATTGCAATAACTTTACTGGTCAAGAAACCGAACAGTAAGAATGATAAGGCCAAAATCTTTTATCATGACATAGGAGATTATTTAAGCCGCGAGGAGAAACTTGCAATTGTCAAGAAATTTGAGTCAATAGCTAATCAACAGATGCCCTTCACCTTAATAGCTCCCAATGAGTATGGTGATTGGATTAGCCAAAGAAGTAATTCATTTGAATCGTTGACTCCTCTAGCTCCCGGAAAGAAATTCGATCTTAAATCAAAGAGCTTCTTTGTTGTGAACTCCAGAGGGAATGAAACGACAAGAGACGCATGGGTATACAATTCCTCCGCCAAGAACCTTAAGTCAATAGCAAAGAAAACAGTCGAGTTTTATAATTCTCAGGTTGATAGCTTCGTTGAAGCCAGTTCTAAAAAGAAAATAGAAGCTCAGTCATTCATCGACACAGATTCAACCAAGATCAGTTGGTCGAGTAGTTTAGTATCAGCGTTAGCGAGTGGCGCTCATGCCAAATTTGAGTCTGAAAAGATACTTACAGCGATGTATAGACCTTTCTTCAAACAGAGGCTTTACTATGGAGAGAAGTTTATACATCGAAGGGGACAGTTCGAGGAATTTATCCCAAATGATCAGATTGAAAACAAAGTTATTTGCGTTTCTGGTGTAGGCGTTACAAAAGAGTTTTCAGTCCTTGTTTCAAATATCATCCCAGACTTGGAGCTTATTGGCAAAAGTCAGTGCTTGCCAATGTTCTATTTTGAACAGAGACAGAAGCAAACTAAAGGGTTGTTCGATACTGATGGCGATAGTGAATTTGTTCGTAGAGATGGGATTAGTGATTTCACTTACGAACTGGCAAAGAGGCTTTACGGAAAAAATGTTTCTAAGGAGGACATCTTTTATTATGTATACGGATTCCTGCATGGCTCGGAATATCGCGAAGCGTTTTCTAACGATCTAAAGAAAATGCTTCCTCGCCTTCCCTTAGTGGAAGATATCCGTGACTTCTGGGCTTTCAGCAAGGCTGGTCGCAAGCTGGCAGACTTGCATATCAACTACGAAAGTGTAGAGCCGCATCCAACAACACGTATTATCCTTCCGGAAACTCAATACCAAATGGATGCCTATGAATTCTACTCAGTAGAGAAAATGCGTTTCCCTAAGAAAGATCAGAAGGACACCATTCTCTACAACAGCAGAATCAGAATAGAAAACATTCCTGCAAAAGCTTACGAGTACGTTGTAAACGGCAAAAGCGCCATCGAGTGGATCATGGAACGTTATCAGGTAACGGTACACAAAGAGAGCGGCATCAAAAACGATCCTAATGATTGGTCGCGTGAAGTGGAGAAGCCAAGTTATATTCTGGATTTGTTGCTCAGCATTATTAATGTAAGTGTACAGACAGTGGATATTGTGGCGGGGTTGCCGAAGGTTAAGTTTTGAAATACTGAGACACATTTTGTAAATCAGGTGTTCATTAAGTTTTACGGATGGGGACCATTTGAATTAGTTGGAAAGTTGACAAATGATGGAGTTGGATTTATTGAAATGCACCTTGATAAGGCCTCCCCTCCGGTCGAATTTGTTGCCGACAGAAATTTGATTATTGCCTGAGTTGGGTTAGTGGTTGTTGCTGTTAAAGCCATAAGCAAATTCAAATAGCCTTTAACCAAATGAATCCATAAAAAACAATTATGATACCATTGAATCATACAGTAATCCTTAGCAACACTGGTGAAAAAGAAATTAACGATTTCAGAATCGATCAAAAGTATCTGATTGAAGGTTATGAATACACTTTTTGCATTAAGCCAAAATGCAAATTCTGGCGATTCGGACTACGGTTCAATTTTGACAGAAATGGCACCATCTGGTCGTCGAATCACCGATATAACGATTCACAGGTACTACATTTAGAAGTTTACGTAGGGACACGAGAAAACAACCAGTGGCAAAATCCTGGCTTAATTCAACTTCAACAACATCACATTCCTGACACACAAAACACTCTTTTTTCATCTGCAGAGTATGATGAGGGTTCGGAGGTACATCTGACTGTTCGGAGACAAGACAACACCCTTGGTAGCATCGAGGCAATCATATCATTCGGATCACAAGTTCACAAATCGAGCGATCTGAACATTGGTTTTCTTCAAGTCTTTGACGTTTTCGCTTGGGCTGATTTTACTGACTTCAAACTGGAATGTGAGGTCAGAGAAAAGTTCGTCCCATTAAGAATTGACCTAAAACCAATCAAAGCTCTCACGGACCAGAAAACTTCAATTTCAGTTGGGCCCATCGCTGTATTGTTCGGCAGAAATAACTCTGGAAAGACTTCTGTTCTTATTGGGGCGTGTAGTGCACTTATGAGAAAGCACCATTTAACAATCGATTATCTAGATCTGAATCGAACACAATCAGAGTCGAAGTATAAATATGAACTTGAAGATTTGGATCGACATCAAAGAGAAAGTCGCCAAGAAGTAAACAGACAACACAGAAGTCAAGATTCTGTGGATCAGAATAAACCATTTGATTGGTCTGAGGAGTTGGCGCTGCAGGACACAGCGACCAGGGAGAAGATTATCAATTGGATGAATGAACATTTTGAGTCCTGGAGTTTTCAAGAGATCAGGAAAGGGCGTTTTGCATCTGAACTCGAAGTCAGGGTAAATAATGTAAGTCCCATTGAACAGGGAGCCGGTGCAAAGGCTGCATTACCTATAATCATACAACTGTTTAATCCAAATGTAACTCTCCTTGCCATTGACGAGCCAGAGCTCGGCCTCGAACCTCGTATGCAAAAAGAAGTATTTAAGGCAATCAAGGACGCGACCCAAGGCATTAATGGATTCCCCCTGAAAAGAGTGCTACTAGCCACACACTCCCATTTGTTCCTCGAACGTACCAATGTCCAACATAACTTTTCTATCACAAAAGAAAAAGGCGAGGTACGCATTCATCAATTGAAAGAAGTTGAGGAACTTCATACCGCCACATACAAATTGTTAGGCAGCAGTCCGTGCGACCTCTTCTTTCCAAGTAATATCATCATCGTTGAGGGTAGAAGCGACAGAATATTCTTGAATGCAATATATCAGCTTGGCAAAAATAAGGGACGTTTTGAGTCTGAACATCTGGCATTTCACTTCCTGGGTGGATACGATAAATTGAAAGAGGGTGCGGAAGCGATTACCCAGATGCTTAAGACTCAAAACTATATCCCCGTATACAGAGACAAAGTCTGCGGACTTTTTGACCGTCCACATCAAAATGGAAAATTAATTCAAGTGGTTCGAGGTCTTTTTAAGGACGATGACGCAAAACGATTTATTGAATTGGACAAGCCCGCCATAGAATTTTATTATCCACTAACTTGTGTCAATAAGGCCTTCAATGTAACGTTGACAATTGACGAATATGAATCGGTTCTGGAGACATACTTGAAGAGTATTCAAAAGAAGGCGCCGTTCACGGGGGGCTTCTTGAATGAGGCTCTTTCGAAGGTCGCGCTTGCCGAAAAAATCGTTGAACATTTCGATTTCGAGGACTTCACTACCCTTGATCCCAATATTATAGCTCTTCTGAAAACTGCTGACGACCTGGCATTCAAATAGAATCTGAGCCCATGGATTGTAGGTCCCCGACAGCACTGGATCGGATTCAGCCGCCCTGAAGCAAAGCTCACCCCAACCTCTCCCTCTCCAAATCATAAAAAAACTCCCTCCTGATCTTCCGCCAGGGTGCCAGCTCAAGAAGATGCATTTCAGGCTTTACGTTCGCGAAGGGTATCAGGTAAAGCTTTTCGGGGTTGTAGGGTTCGCCACCCAGACCGAGGACGATGTAAACGGGCGCGGTGTTTTCGTGATATTCGCGAAACCGCCATACGGTCAGGATTTGTGATCCCTTGGGCGGCGATCAAACGATCTGATGAGAAGGGATCGCGTCTAAATTAACACTTTCCGCAGAGGTGACAATGCCCTGGTTTGCTACCACGTTCATGCAAAACGTCGTATCTTGTTTCCAGCCTGACCACACTATGGCCGAAGACTGGACACGCGAAGAAGTAGAAATCATTGTTTCAGAATACTTCGACATGCTGTCGAAGGAGCAAGCCGGAATACGTTTTAACAAATCAGAAGTCCGCAGGAGAATTGTTCCTCTGCTCAAGGGCAGAACCGAAAGCTCGATCGAGTTTAAGAACCGGAACATAAGCGCCGTGCTGGCGAGAATGGGACAGCCATACATCAGAGGCTATATTCCCGCCTACAACTATCAAAGACAACTCCTCGAGGAAGTAGTGTTCTCGTACATCCAGCGCCGCCCTGAAGCAGAAGCCGCCTTCCGTCAGTTTGCAGAATCAGCACCAACACCGAAGGCATTGACGTTCGAAACGATGCTGGAAGAAATGCCCAAACTTGATCCCGTGTACCAGGAACCTGAGTTAGTCTATAACCGACCTGTTAAGATAAACTATCTTGAGAGGGAGCAGGCAAACCAGGCTATTGGGCATACCGGAGAGACCATCGCGCTTGAGTATGAACGTTGGCGACTAATACACGCCGGCAAAGCAAGTCTCGCCGACAAGATCGAATGGGTGTCATATACAAAAGGTGATGGCCTTGGGTTCGACATCCTTTCCAAAAACGACAACGGAACGGATCGTTATATAGAAGTGAAATCGACAAAGCTTACGAAGGAAGCACCGTTCTATTTCACGAGGCTGGAGTATGATTTTTCAAAACGTACCCGATCGTCCTTCTTTCTCTACCGGGTTTTCAATCTTTCCGATAAACCAAAACTGTTCATCGCCAACGGAGCGTATGATGAGTTTTGTAATATTATTCCAACGCATTTTAAGGCTTCATTTTAAGAGTATACTGAATAGTTATCACCCTGAGACATTGAACCATACAACGTTATCAAACATTTTCCGGATTCTCGAGCGTGAAAGCAAGAGCACCACGTACAAGTTTGCGCTGCTCCGCGGTGTGATCGACATAATTCAGGAAAACTCCCCATACATCGAGATTATCGGATCAGAAGTTCGAATTCCACTTGGCTTATTGGTGGAGAAATGGCTTCTGTACTACTACCCGATTATGGAATCAGATGATCTCATACCTCAAATAAATGGGGCCGGGAACAAGCTTGCATTCACATCGGAATTTGTGGCAGTCACAAGAATGTATCGGGACCGCGGAGGTCTGTCTGCATTCTATAATGACCTCAAGCACCTGGGCTTTCCGGAAGATGCGCGAAAACCTTGCAATGACCTCGTGAAGAAAATCCGTGACACGATCGTCAAAATGCCGATGAAATACATCGGAAGTTCAGTTCACGGCGGACACTATTCAATTTTCAAACCGAAGGTACTACCTCGTCAAATACTATCCATTGTCGATATTACCTTCCTTATCGAAACGTATGGAACATTTTCGATTCCGATTGAATACTTCAATGCCTTCAAGGAGTTCGGAAGCTTCATCACCGGGCAGGACGCGCTGTTGATGAAATGGGCAGAATTCTCTGTCAGAGCCTCCGAAAAACCACTATCAATTGAAAAAGTTTTCAATAACGTTTTAAAAACGCCGATTACAGACCGCGACATACTTCGATCAAAAAAGCTCTATGCGTCCATTCTGAAGAAAAAGGGTATTGTAACCTGCGTTTGGACAGGAAAGTCGATTTCATCGTATGACATCGACCACGTAATTCCTTTTTCAATAATGAAGAACAATGACCTATGGAACCTCCTTCCCGCTCAGGCTTCGGTCAATAATTTAAAGCGAGATAAAATCCCAACACCGGAGTTGATTCATAGCAGACGAGAGAGCATCCTCGAATACTGGTCGGTCATCAACGATTCCCAGTCACGCCGATTCACCAAAGAAATCAAAGTCGCTCTCCTCGGACGTTATGAAACTGACACCTGGCAAACGAAAGGCATCGAACAATTGATGTCCACCTGTGACCACCTGATTTGCGCGCGTGGATTTCAGGGCTGGGGTGGAAAGGCGTAGGTCTAATGATCGTTGTGAGACAGTTTCTGAGAGGCCGGGCCGTTCCATGTTTTACCGAATCGCAAAAAGGTGTCCTTTTGGCTTGAAAAACCATTTTATTAGACTATAACCTCATAACGTTAAGACAATTATATGGTTAAAGCCTTGTTTACTATTTCAATATATATGGTTAAAACCTTATATTTGTATATAATAATTTAGGTTATAGCCTTATGAAAGCGAGACAAAAATTGATTATTGACCAGCTCGATCGCAAGCTTTCCAGCTACAGAAACTTGCCCGAAACTCCGCAAAAAGGCTGGATACATGTAGTTCGAACCAGTCTGAAAATGTCGCTTCGTCAGCTGGCCAACAGACTTGGTGTAACCGCTCCAAGCGTAAAGGAAATGGAGGATCGGGAAAAGAACGGCTCGATAACGATCAGGAATTTAAGAGAGGCTGCACGTGCATTAAACATGAAGTTGGTCTATTGCCTCATTCCCGCCGATGGTACATTAGAATCAATGATTGAGCGCCAGGCAGAAGATGTAGCAAGAAAAATTGTTCTAAGGACTGCAAACACGATGAAACTTGAAGACCAGTCCGTGAGCGAGGCGAGATTAGAAGAATCCATTAAAGAACTGGCTGCAGAGATCAAGAATGAAATGCCACGATACCTATGGGATTAGACTTTGCACTAATCGAGGGCCAGACTCCCCTGGATGAAGGCGAAAAAGAAGGACTGTTGATTCCGGGAATCACTGTAAGGCAGGAGCTCGACGAATTCGAACAGCTCAATATTGAAAGAGCCATGAAATGGTCACTTGGTAAAAAATTTACGGCAGAAAAAATCCTGACTGCGGAATTTATAAAACTGGTTCATAAAAAAATGTACAAGGATGTATGGCGGTGGGCAGGTGAGTTTCGGAAAAGCAATAAAAACCTGGGAGTTCCCTGGACTCAAGTTGGCACTGACCTGAAGTATCTGTTGGATGATTGCAAACATTGGATTGATAAAAAAGCGTACACCCCGGACGAAATAGCTGTGCGATTTAAACACCGTATTGTGTTTATACATTGTTTTTCAAATGGAAATGGGAGGCATTCCAGATTTATGGCGGATCTTATTATTACAAATGTCTTCAACTCAACTCCTTTTAGTTGGGGAGGAAAAAATTTAGGTGAAGCCAGCGAACAAAGATCTACGTATATCAAAGCAATAAAAGATGCAGACAAGGGCAACATGATTCCACTTCTGGAATTTTCAAGGAGATAGATCTATTGCATGGCATGGAATCAATTGTAATAGCCGGGAGTTGACCTGACAATAGCGCGGACATTTTACCTGTCGCTGGCTCCATCTAAAATCGATATAATGATAATTATTATTATCACATTTCATATAGTTGTTAACTATACTTAACATTATGAATACACGGAAAGTTATCCTTTTGCCTAAAGTGGAAAAGATACTTGCTGAGGCAGGTGAGAATATCAAACTGGCCCGGCTTAGGAGAAAACTAAGCACTGAACAGGTAGCCGAGCGCGCGAATATCAGCAGGCCCACCCTCTGGAATATTGAAAAAGGAGCCGGAAGTGTCGCCATTGCCGCTTACGCCCAGGTCCTTTTTGTTTTGGGTCTTGAAAAAGATCTGCTGAAACTGGCCGGTGATGATCCGTTGGGAAGAAAACTGCAGGATGCCAATCTCCTGGTAAAAGAGCGCGCACCAAAAACACCAAAGAAAGATGGCTAAGCAGGGCGCCCATAGAACGATATATGTCTATGCCGATTGGGTTGGCCTCGGACACCCAACCCTTATGGGCCTCCTTCATTCCACTCTATTGCGGGGAAAGGAAATATTTTCATTCTGGTATGACAGCGTGGTGAACGCAATCCGTCAGTCACCGTCTGATACCACAACCATACAGTTGTATCATCTTCTCTCAAGCGAGATGCTGCTTCGCGACTCCGCCGCCGCGCGTGCTTACGAAGACTCGGCCATGTATATCGCGCGAAGGATAAAAAGTCCGAAACACATTTCCACTACCCTCACCAACATTGGAGAGATATACCGGAACCGGAGCGAGTTTGCCAGAGCGAACACGTACTATAAGAACCGGTGATTCTCACAAAAAAGCTGGCGGCTTTGAGATGGCATCGCTCAGTGTGATTCTACGAAAAAAAATATTCGTCAACCATCCGGCTTTATCGAAAAAAATTGAGCCTGTGTTACAAATACGGGTGAGGTTGTTACAAATACGATAGCCGTTCCGCCGTGCTGCGCCCTAGTTTTGATTCAATCGAAACATTGACAGTATGGCAACAAACAAATCCTCTCTACTCCTGACGATCCTCTCGTTGTTCTCGCGCGCTGAAAACGGCGATCCCGGTTCTTAGTCACCTTCACCCAATAAGATTTCAGATCGGCATTATCCACCATTAACACCAGGTTATGTCAACACCGGTCACAGATGTCATATCGAAACGCAGCACATCCACTCACGTGCTGCAGTACCTGGATAACTACCCGGACCTGATGACACCAGGACAATTTGATGTACTCCGTCAAATGGAGTATGAACGACTTGATGCCGAGAATCATGTCTACCTCGATTTTACCGGTGGTAACCTGTACGCTGTTTCACAGGTGCGGCGACACATGCAGTTTTTGAGCAATAAGGTATTGGGCAACCCGCATTCGATTAACCCCACATCACTTGCCGCCACACAATTTGTTGAGAACGCCCGTAAGGCAGTGCTGGATTTTTTTAACGCGCGCGATTACATCTGCATCTTCACCGCCAACGCCTCAGCGGCGCTACACATTGTTGGTGAATGTTATCCTTTTACCAATGAAAGTCACCTGTTGCTGTTATCGGACAATCACAACTCGGTCAACGGCATCCGCGAGTACTGCAAACGCAAAGGCGGAAGGTATTCGTATTGCCTGGTGGATCACAACAATGAGATGCGCATTCATGATGAGCAGTTACGGCATGAACTCGCATCACATCCTGCGACGGATACTAGACTTTTTGCTTATCCGGCGCAATCCAATGTCACGGGTGTGAAACACGATCTGCAGTGGATCGAACGCGCTCACGCTGCAGGTTGGGATGTACTCCTCGACGCCGCGGCGTTTGTCCCTACCGACATCCTCGACTTATCACAGGTTAAGCCTGACTTTGTTTCCGTTTCTTTCTATAAAATATTCGGCTACCCGACCGGGCTGGGATGTCTACTTGTACATAAAGATTCATTTGACAGATTAGTCAAGCCGGCCTTTGCAGGAGGTACCATCACGCTGGTCTCCGTTGGAGCGAAACGCCACTTCCTGATGCCGGGTCACGAGCGCTTTGAAAACGGTACGGTGAATTACCTGTCCATACCGGCGGTAGAGATCGGGTTGGATTACATCAACGCCGTTGGATTGAAATACATCCGAAACCGTGTCATCATGCTGGCCAGTCTCCTGCTCGAAGAACTTACTGCGCTGGAGCATCGCACGGGCAAGGCGCTGGTCCGGATTATTGGTCCGGTTAACGCCGTACAACGCGGCGGCACTATCGCGATGAATTTTTATAATGAGCAAGGCGAAGAGTATCCGTTTCAGCGCATCGAACAGGAAGCGAATCGTTGGAACATCTCCCTGCGTACAGGATGTTTCTGCAACCCCGGTATCGACGAGCTGGCGCACAACATAGGCGCAGATGAACTCCGTCGTTATTTCAACAGCACCGACCAGGGCGACTACTACGATGCCATTGCTTTTTTAGGTAAACTCCGCGGCTCTGTTCGCATATCCGTAGGATTCATCACCAACGTACAGGACATCACACGATTTATTGCCTTCGCCCGATCGTTCCTGAACCGGTAGAGTTTTTCGGTTAACGTCATTCCGCGTCTGACTTCGTTTCCACCAAAGATTGGCGAAGCAAGACGTGTTCTGTCGTATTCAACGTCGTTCAAGGCTTCATTCAGATAATTTCCACATACGATTCGTTGTGCATATTTTCCGTCCAGAATAGGACTATTCTCAGCGACGTCGAAGACTTGACATCAGTGATCGGTGTGCCGTCCAGTACTTACAAAATCATCCTTTTTAACGATTGAAACCAGTGACGGGTAGCGATAGCTTTGTCCATCTTATGAATTAACGAAGAGACAAACACGGCTATTCACAGGATGTCGGGAACAATGTCCTTCCGGTTGTGTTGGCCAATAAAATAATAAGTTCGGCTTTGTCTACAGAGAAGAACTGACTCCTGTTAATTACAGGGTCAGTTTCTTTTTTTAATCCACCCTTTCTGGTCTTAACCGATCAATCCATGCCTTGCGGCTTTGGCAATAAGGGTTGCTGTGTTTTTAGCCTCAAATTTTTCAATGAGGCTTTTTCGGTGTGTGTTTACCGTAGGGACACTGATAAATAGTTTCGTTGCTATTTCGGCATTGGTGAGGCCTTCGGCAATGAGCTGCAATACTTCCTTTTCCCTGCGGGTAATAACAGGCTTTTCGCTTGATGTGTCGCGAAGCGACTGCACGGCTTCGAAACTCAGGAAGGTCTTGCCCATTCTTACCGTGGTGATGGCTGTGAGCAATTCTTCTTTGGTAGCATTTTTCAGCACATAGCCTATCGCTCCATTGTCGATCATATTGCGGATAACGGGTTGTTGATTGTATGTGCTTAGCCCAAGCACGGCAACGTCAGGATACAATTGCTTTACTTCCTTGCAAAGATCAATGCCACTTTTGTCGGGGAGATTGATGTCCATCAGTATAACGTCAGGCTCTTCGCGTTTCAGAAAGGCAAGACAGGATGCGGCATTCATGGCATGTCCCATCCACTCAATATCGATTTCGTTCTGAAGCAACGAACGAATGCCTTCAATCACCATGTAATGGTCGTCAACGATGAAGAGTTTGGTTGTCACGCCAGCGCTATTTCTATTAAGACGGAGGTGCCCATTTCCGGAGTTGAATGTACGTCTATTTTTCCAGTAAGGAAATCGGCTCGGCGCGCAAGTTTCTTTGAGGTAATTTGAAGTTTACAAATCTAAATGTTATGAGACCTTTTTTTCACCGCAATGTCGCGACGCAAAGAGGTCCAGTTAGAAATTCCAGGTCATTCAAAACCACCAGTGTCCGGTAAAATCATTGCGTTGTCAGTGGCTGCGAGCCACGAGCTACAAGTTTGTTTGACTTGATTTCAATGCAGACGTTTTGTTCGAAGATATCCTTTCAACATCGGAAGTATGGTCAATTTCGAAGACTGTGAGGGAGGGAAAAGTACCGTAGCAGCAGCGTGTTTAACAGGTATATTGACACGCTGCTGCACCATACGATACGAACCAATGAATGAGAAATAATTACTTATTAAACTGGTTTGCCTTCCGCGCATAGAACGCCTGCAGGATAAAGAAGGCTTTCTTTTTAATTCCGTTGTTGGAGATCAATCCTTTTCGATTCCATCCGTCCTGGATACCGGGTAACAGGCGTTTAGGTGAACGGAAATCGGCCAGTATCCAGGGGCTAATACCACGTACATTGGGGATGTTTTCAATCATTTTAAGATTTTGCTCATACAGGTATTCCTGATATTCTTCTGTCCACCGCTCATTCCGACTTCCATGCAACCCCTGCAATGCACCTCCTCCAAACTCGGAAATGATTACAGGCTTGTTGAAATCAATTCTCCATTTTGCATCGGGGGCTGTTTCCAGTGATCCGCCATACCATCCTGTGTATTGGTTGAAAGCAACAATGTCCAGATGCGCTCCCAGCTTGTCGTTTACTACGTTTATATCCGGATGCGCGGCATCGCGTCCTTTTTCCAGTGCGGCACTTACAAGCCTGGTGTTGTCAAGTTCCCTGACATGCTTTATAAGGTTGATGAGGAAACTGTTTCTTGTTTCTGATGGTGGAGTCTCATTTGCAACAGACCAGATTATGGTAGCGGCGTGATTTTTATCACGGGTAATCATTTCGGTCAGTTGTCTTTTGGCATTTTGCAGTGTGGCGTCATTTGAGAATTCAATGGTCCAATACACGGGTATTTCTTCCCATACCATTAATCCTAACTTATCGGCCAGACGCAGGATATGCTCGTTGTGAGGGTAATGAGCCAGCCGCACAAAATTGCATCCGAGCTCTTTGGCCCAAGTAAGGGAAACGAGAGCATCGGCCTCGTTGACAGCCCTTGCTCCACGCATCGTGTTCTCTTCGTGAATGGAAACGCCACGAAGATATACAGGCTTCCCATTGAGCAGGATATCAGCCCCGTTGGTTTCGATTGTTCGAAACCCGATGTTATCTTTTAATTCCTGATGATTCGTTTTGAAAATGACCTCATACAGTTTAGGGGACGTGGGCGACCAAAACTGAAGTGTGTTAACGTTCATCTCAACGCGGGCAATACCCTCAGCATCGGTTGTGAATGTGTGATTTATTTTTGATTCCGGGATAGCTATACTTACCTTTTCCTGTGAGGATGCGCCATTGATCTTAATAAATCCCCAAAGCGTATTCTTTGTTCCTTTCTTTAATTGAAGCATGTAATCCTCAATGAATACAGAGGGTTCTTCAATCAGCGTTACATCGCGGGTAATACCTCCATAGTTCCACCAATCCGTGTTTATTGTCGGTACCGCTTCCTTTGATCTTCTGTTATCAACTTTCACCACCAGGTGATTGTTGGCGGGTTGTACCAGTGTGGTGATCTCAAAATTAAACGGTGTAAATCCGCCTTCATGAATGCCCAGCTTCACGCCGTTTAAATACACCTCCGCTTTGTAATTCACTGCTCCAAAATGTAGAAAGAGACGATTGCCTGTTTTGGAAAGTGTATAGTCGAAGGACCTTTTTAGCCATATCGTTCCTTCGTAGTACAACAGACTTTCTTTTTGGGAGTTCCAGTCACCCGGGACAAGCAGCGCAGGTGATTTGTCAAAATCGTACTCTACCAGCTCCGATTTGTTCTGTGCATGATAGTTGTTGTAAAACGCGGATTTAGATTTTACATCGGTTTGGTCGTAGGGCTCATATCGGTAGTTATAATAACCGGTTTCGTAGGGATCAACGATGTAATTCCAGTTGCCGTTCAGGGTGGTGATATTCCGGTTGTAGATGTTGGTGATCAGCCCCTGTGACAGTGCGGTATGCGAAAACAGGAGGAAAAGTATGATTGATTGAAAGCAGATTTTGTTTACGTGTGTATTGGTGTTCATCAGTTTTCAGCGTTTGAAAGATTATTCGTTTTTTAAAGTTCATCCTTTGTATGCGTCCTTTGTAAAATATGACTATGCGAGTCAGTTATTGAAAAACGCGAACATAGTCAACTTCCATGGTGGCTTGCGAAATGGTTTCATCAACCCCCATTTTACCGCCTAAGTTACCACCCACTGCGATATTCATGATCAGGTAGAAGGGCTGGTCGAAAGGCCATTCTGCCTTTGCTTGATATTCGTTCGGGA
The DNA here is from genome assembly GCA_023428695.1 of Bacteroidota bacterium. Lineage (GTDB taxonomy): Bacteria > Bacteroidota > Bacteroidia > Cytophagales > Cyclobacteriaceae > Ohtaekwangia. The sequence continues at coordinate 44,838 of JAEYWY010000003.1, read as the reverse complement.
CGGTATAGTAGACTTTATTATCAAGTAAGAAGTCCAGTTTGCGTGCCGTCCATTCTATCGCATAAATATGAAACTCATCGTAGGGCTTTTCAATGAAAACCCTTTTTCCTTTTTGTGTTCTTTTTATATGATTAAATGCTTCCGTGTGGATAGTACCGAATATACTATCCTTGTCGAATCCGACGTGTTCCATGATGTCAATCTCACCGCATGCGGGCCAGCCGGCTTCTTTCCGGTTCTGACCAAGCATCCAGATTGCCGGCCATAACCCTCTGCCTGCAGGCAGTTTGGCCCGGACTTCAATTCGGCCGTATTGCCAATGCGCTTTTCCTTTGGTCGCTAACCTTGCTGAAGTATAGTTCCTGTTTTCATATACCTGTTTGCGGGCTGTTATGTGAAGGCTTCCGTTTCGCACAAAGGCATTGGCTGTATCATTGGTATAATATTGAAGTTCGTTATTGCCCCATCCGTGTCCGCCGGTTTCGTAATCCCATTTAGAGGTGTCGGGCGGTCCGTGATAATCAAACTCATCACTCCACACAAGACTTAACGTTCTATTCTGCGGAAGCACTTTGTGATTTGCCTTCGGTTGGATAGTCAATGTATGATAGATGCCGAAGAAGACGCAACCAAAGATTAGCGGGTAGGTAATTTTGTTGGATAGCATTGGAATAGTGCTCGTTAGATTGTTTCTGAACAAAAAAGAAGAATCCCGGATAGTTGCTCCGGGAATTCTTCTTGTCTTGTTGTATGAGGCGTCGATTTAGTAGCCTTCGTTTTGTGGATAATCCTTTCCTAACAAAGTTATTTCCGACACCGGAATTGGCAGATTAACATGATGCGGCTGAATGCGCGTGCGTGCCAGATCCTGGAAATGGACAGTATTGCCATTTTCATCTTCGTAAACATTTCCGGCGTATTGCTGGATTTGTTCAACCATAACGCCCATTCTTTTAAGTGTGTACCAGCGAACATCTTCAAACGCAAGCTCGCGTGCATCTTCGTCCAGCAGAGCTTTTTGATTGATCACGGTTGCCGGCGCTGCATGTGCACGGGTTCGTACAGCATTAAGGTACGACAGGGCCTCGGGGTCTGTATCGTTTTGCGACATTCTCCAGGTGGCTTCAGCAGCGATCAGGTATGTTTCTGCCAAACGATAAACCATGATGTTTTTGTAGTGTGTCGCTTCCGTTGGTATGGCATCTTCCTGCGAGAACTTCTTACAACCGGGGTTCATACGGGCAAAGTAGTTTGCTCTTTCTGAAGCATCGATGCTGAACTCGTTGTAGACATCAATAACATCGCCGATATTTTTGCCCGGGGGTAGGGTTTCAAGGTTGTTGTAGTAGAATGTGCTCTGATAATAGTTGTTCTTGGCGCGGTCATCATTCGGATCTTCAGCGAGAAGTTCGCGAAGATATTGGTTGAGCAGAAGGAACCCCGCACCCCGGTTGCCCTGATCTTGCGCATATTGAGCGCCCGGAACGGCTCCATACTGAGGCATCAAAATGAAATTGTATCGGTTACCCGCACCACCTCCGGAAATGAGCGGAGCATACTGAATGGCAAACAATGTTTCCTTGTGATTGAGATTTCCGGCGAAGACATCTGCTGTTGAGGGGAGCAATTCGTGATGACCGGAATTGATGATGGCCAGTGCCTGCGCTTTTGCTTCGGCCCAGTCTTGTTGCCACATGGCCGCCTGGGCTTTGACATGACGGGCCGCTCCCTGTGTCACTCTTCCAAATTCAGTTGTTGTCCATTCAAGATGCTGAATACTGAAATCCAGGTCGCTGTTGATAAGGTTGAATATTTCAGTTTCAGAGGATTTGTTGTTAACAACCTTCAGGGCATTTTCGGGCGTAGTCGGTTCTGTCGTTATGAAGGTGTTGTTAAACAACTTATACAGGATAAAGTAAGACTTTGCTCTGAAGAATCTGGCTTCGGCAAGTATCGTGTTTCGTTGTTGTTCATTGATGCCCTGGATACTCTCAGCCGCTTTAATGACGGCATTTGCCCGGTCAACAAGGCGGTAGTATGTTCTCCAGTGGTGTGCGTATCGCGTTGTGCCGAAATCGCTCAGTGTATTACCCCATGTCAGTTGACCGTACAATGAGATTTCTCCTGTTCTCGCCAGCACAATGTCTGTTTTGGCATCCATGATTAGTGGAATGGAATTGTTCCACTCGAAGTTTTCATAAAAACTCCTGTTGATATTGTACAAACTCACAACACCCAGTTCAAGTCCCTCGGGAGTATTGTATACAAAAGATGCTGAAAAGTTTGTCGTAGGCTTTTCTTCCAGAAAGTCAGAGCAGGCTGATACCGAAAAAATCATGATCAACCCGAATATGCTCTTCACTAGTTTGTTATTCTTAATTAAGTGTGTCATAATAATTCTGTTTTAGATTACAGACCTACTTTTACACCAAAAGTATAGGACTTTGCATCAGGAAATGAATTGGGATTCACTTCAGGACTGTATGATTTATAATCCGTTATGGTGAACAGATTGTTAGCCATTGCATACACCTTGAAGCTGTTAATCCTGATTTTTGAAAGAACAGATGCAGGTACATTATACCCTACTGAAATTGCTCTTAGTCTCACATAAGAGGCATCCTGCACGGCAATGGAGTAGAGGTAACTTGGTGTGGTGGCTGATGGCCGGGGGTACTCGGTGGACGGGTTCTCCGGTGTCCAGTATGGAACCTTAATACCGTTCAGAATCCCCTGAAGGCTACCGCCGGCTTCATATTGCGCCAGGTAGTTGTTCGACCGGGTTGCTCCCTGTACGATATACAAGTCGGCAAAAAGTTCGAAGTTCTTGTACGTAACATTGGTTGAAACAGATCCAAACCAGCTCGGATCCATTCTGAAGATGTAATTGTCATCATCGGTGATAACGCCATCTTTGTTTTCATCGACAACGCGTACACTACCCGGAATAATGCCGACCTGATCCTTTTGTGCTGATGCGGCAATTTCTTCCTCCGTCTGGAATATTCCGTCAAACTTTTTCTCGTAGATAACATTGATCGGGTGTCCGATAAACCGCCTTCTTGCTATATCGTCTTTAGGGTTTCCATTTTCATCAACAATTCCAGTCTTAAGGATTTCGTTGCGGTTTCGGGTAAAGATGGTTGTTACACTCCATTTCAGGTTATTGTTTCTGATTACATCTCCCTTGACGAGCAATTCCAATCCGCTGTTCTGACTTTCTCCGCCATTCGTAATGGTAGATGAGAAACCGGTTATTCCGGACAATGTAACATCAACCAGCAGGTCGGTTGTTTTTGTTTTGTAATATTCAATGGATCCGGTAATCCTGTTACCTGCCAGGCCAAAGTCAAAACCGGCGTTAAAGGTAGTGGAAGTCTCCCATGTCAAATCGGGATTGGGCAATACACTGCTCGGAATATTTCCGGCCGTTGTAGCACCGTTGAAAACGTATGGAAATGAGCCCACAGTTCCTAACGTACTGTATGGTGCAAGGGCCTGATTACCTACGGAGCCGTAGCTGACTCTGAACTTCAATTCATCCAAAGCAGAAACGCGCGAAAAGAAGGGTTCATTATGTATTTTCCACGCAGCAGCGACGGCCGGGAAGAATCCCCACTTTCTACTTTCGGCAAATACAGATGAACCGTCATAGCGTCCGGTGAAGGTTAACAGGTACTTGTCAAACAGGGTGTATCTGATCCTTCCCATCACCGAGAGAATTCTCCGTTGGGTTTCAGCACGCGATGCGTTCTTATTAATGGCGTCTCCAATTCCGTCATATCCCAGCAGATCGTTGGCGAAGGTTGTTCCTGTTGTGGTAGTCCTGGAATCATTAATCTGGTTCACACTCTGCACCGCGGTCAGGTCGATCCTGTGGTCGTTCCTAATCTGTTTGTCGTATGTAAGGATATTTTCGATAAGATATTCTTCGCGCAGACTGTTGGCTACCGTGGCCGACCCCTGGGGTATGGTTCCCTGAGAATGCAGTCTGGTAAGGTAAATACCCTGATCTGTAGCTGTTCTGTTTATCATAGTCAGCAATTTGTAGGAGAGTCCCTTGGCGATCTGATACTTTCCGGCCACATTCAGGAAGAAACTATTGGTCTTTAGATCGTTTGCAGACTCACGGATATTCCAGAGGGGGTTAACGGTGAGGCTATTGGGCCCTAGGGGAAACTTGACCAGTTCTCCGTTTTCATCGTAGGGTTTAGCCAATGGGGATAGTGTTATGAAGTCGAGGGAACTTGATTCAATGTCCTGCTTGTCGGTCAGGAGATTCAGGTTCGTTTCAAGACTAAATTTCTCATTGATTCTCTGGTCAAGGTTTAGTCTGAAACTACCCCGCTTATAACCGGAACCGGGTATGAGGCCTTGCTGATCAAAATATGTCAGGCTGCTGTATATGCGTGAAGTTTCCGTTCCGCCGCTTACACTTACCGTGTGACTGTTGATCCGGGCATTTCGCAGAACAAGATCCTCCCAGTTAACAAATTTTTTGTTTTGCAGTGCCTCCATCTCAAATTCTGTGAAAATGACATCATCATCCAGGTATGTGTCGCCGCCACCGTTTGTTGTTCGTTGTGCTTCTCTTCTCAATTGCGCGAACTCAAGCGGGCTGTACAGATCAAAATTCTTTGTCAGTTTGGATACGGACGCATAACCATGATACGAAACACTCATTCTTCCTTCCTTGCCTCTTTTGGAAGTTATGAGTACGACGCCATTGGAGGCGCGGGCTCCGTAAATAGCCTGGGCAGCCGCATCTTTCAAAATCTCAATAGAAACGATATCATCGGGATTCACATCGTTGATGTCGTCAATAGGATAGCCGTCAAGGATAATCAGAGGCGAGTTTCCACCCTGAATGGAGTTTGTTCCACGGATGAGAATATTGGATGATCCACCCGGACGCGGGTCGGCGAGTGTGATCTGCACGCCGGCAGCCTGTCCACGCAACATCTCCGATACGTTGGTGGATGCGAGCGAAGTTGCTTTGTCAACGTTGACTGTTGCCACGGAACTCATCACGTCACTTTTCAACTGAGTTCCGTATCCAACCACCACAACTTCCTGGAGAGAACGTACATCTTCGACCAGTACGACATCCACTACCGATTGGTTATTCACAGCGATTTCCTGGGTGATGAAACCAATGAAAGAGAAAACCAGAACAGCGTTTTCATTTTCGATATTGATGGAATATCGTCCGTCTGTGTCAGTGGAGGTACCGTTGGTGGTTCCCATTTCAACGACGTTGACGCCCGGTATAGGCGTGTTCTCTCCATCGGTAACCCTTCCTGTAATTCTGTTGGCAGGAAAAAAGCCTTCCAGGGTGTGCCCGAGTCCGCCAAGAGTTTTGGAAGGGTGAAAGAGTACAATTTGATCACCCATGACTTCATACGAAATCCCGGATTCAAACAGCTTGTCCAATACCGTGCTGATTGTGGCATCAGTCACCGTCAGTGAAACCTTCTTGTTTCCTTTGATCACCTTTGTTGTGTAGGTGAACTTTACGTCAGCTTTTTCTTCAATGACCTGTAGCACCTCTTTAATCGACTTGTTCCTGACATTCAGCGTGACCTTGCGTTCCAGAACCTCCTGTCCCGAAACGTCCGCTGCTGTACCAATCGTTATCAGAGTGATACTCAAAATGATATTGGCCAGGCCGATTTTCATAAGAAAAAGTAGTCTTCTTTTTGTTTGATTAGGTAGCGGTTTAAGCATAACTTTAAATGTTTTTGTGTAAGCAAAAATGTTGCTCCGTCGACACTGTGTGACGGAAATCTCCGGAACCGGTGACACTCGCACTGTCACCGGTTCTCCTTTTTAGGGGTTAGTCTTACTTCATAGGCATTACGGGATTTTCGGGTTGACAATTCATTAATCGCATTTGGTACCGTGTATGTGTACCTCAGTTCCGACGGTTTCATACGTCGCACCTAATGCGCGGCAAATAATCTGAAGTCGCTCATAGAGGCCTTCACTGGAAAGTCTGGTTGTAAGATGACATTTGGCAAATGTGTCCTCGTCAAATACCAGGTCGACACCGTACGTTCTTTCAATAGCTTCGAATATGCTAATCACCGGAGCTTCATCGAATTCCATCTTATTTATCTCAGCTTCGGAAATGATTACCTGCGGATTCTCCTGCAATGTCTGAACAATCTTATCGGAATTAAGATCGTAGACAACTTGTTGATTGGGGGTGAGAAGGTACGGTTCTTCATTGGAGTTCTTCTCGCGGAATACAGCTACTTTCCCTGTTTTTACATCAACAATGATTTTTTCATCGCCCTGGCGGGCGCGTATATTAAAACTGGTTCCCAAAACTTTTGTGACAATTCCCTGAGCATAAACCAGAAAAGGACGGGATTCGTCTTTTGCGATTTCGAAAAATGCTTCACCGGTTAATTTTACTTCCCGGTTTCCCGATTCTGCGAGGCGAAGGATTTCAACTTTGCTATCGGGTTGTAAAACAATCAGGCTTCCGTCGCGTAATCGCACCGGCTTAACCACTTTGCTATCGGTATTTTGCAAAATTTCGGATTCACTGAATCCATCAATAGACATGGCGACCGGTTCCCCGGATTTGGACTCCTGCAGCGCTGGTCGCAGGTAAAACCCGATAGTCACAAAAAGAAGGATTGAAGCGGCAATTCCAATCCATTTCCAATGCCTGTTTCTGTATTGTGTTGCTTTTTCTATTGTTCTGATGGTCGGCTCGCCAGTGTTGCCGGATTTCCGTAAGATCGATTGCCAAAGCCTCTCTTCGTCTTGATCAGTGGGTTCCTGTATATTATCAGAAACCGCTGTATTCAGGTTTTCGTACCATTGATTAATGAGTTTTTCCTCCTCGGGAGAACACTGCCGCGTTAAATACTTATTGAGAAGAATGCGGAATTCCTTCGGGGTTAATTTTGGCATTTTGGAATGACGTTTAGACTATAAGACACGATTCCCCGTCATTTCCCTAAAGACAAAGGGTAACTTTTTTTTGGGCGGGCTATTTCCTGGCAACCGGGATAACCGGATTTGGATGGAAAAATGTTGATACCCCGACTACAGATTTGTCAAATACAAGCTGAGAAAAAGTGGCAATGACGGCAGGTAGTCTTTAAGGTGAGTTCTTAATTTCTTTAAGGAACGGGTCAAATGATATTCGACGGCCTTTTCTGATAAATTGAGTTTCGTGGCTATCTGTGCATTTGAAAGGCCTTTTACGCGACTTAGCAGGAATACGATTTTTGATTTCCCGGACAAATATGAAACACCTTTATCCAGGGCTGTTTTTACTTCATTGTATCGTACTGATTCTTCTGTAGAAGAAGATGACCGGGGAATAAACTGCTTATAAAAAGCCCAGTATTTCTCATGCACTATTTTCGAACGAATTTGATTGAGAACCCGGTTCCTGACAGCTGTGTGGAGGTAGTAGTTCAGGTTGGTAATCAATAATTCATTTCGCTTTGCCCAGAGCGAAGTGAAAATGTCCTGAACAATTTCTTCCGCTTCTTCTTTATTATGAACCTTCTGGTAGGCATGTTTATAAAGATCTTTCCAATAAAGCTTGAAGATAGCTTCAAAGGCTTCCGTGTTGCCCTCCCGAAGGAGTTTAACTAGTTCCTGTTCTTTTTCGCTGTAGTAGTTTTTTTGCGATTGATTCATCACGCGATCAAATCTGAACAAAGATTAGTCTTTTTTTCAAGGAATTGCAATCGTTTGCAGATTTTTTCAACGGGTCAATCCATTTTACCGCATATTTCGCAGGGTAATTTGTTAGCGTTTTTGGGAATTGATAAAGGTACCGGGTCAGAATTTTTCACGTTATGCCCGGATACAATATGATTGGTGGCGACAAAATCGCGTGTCATCTTGCGGTCATCAACAATGAAAAGTTTATTGTCACGCCAGCGCTATTTCTATTAAGACGGAAGTGCCCATTTCCGGAGTTGAATGTACGTCTATCTTTCCGTTAAGGAAATCGACACGGTTGCGGATATTGCTCCAGCCAATACCTTGTGACCGTTCCAGTAAAGCAGTATCGAATCCTTTGCCGTTATCTTCTACGGTTACAGACAACAGCTGTTCCGATCGCTGCAATTGCACCACCACCTCACTGGCAGCTGCATGTTTAATGGCATTGTTAACCAGTTCCTGCGCAATACGATATACCGCTATGGCTGTGGTCTGGTCGATAGAGCTGTCGTCCATCCCGATTGACTGATACTTGACGTTAAGCACGCCACTCTGGTCAATTTCCTTGCAGAATTCTTTCAACGCTACATTCAATCCGTATTTGACCAGCATCTCCGGCATCATGTTGTGCGCCACTCTGCGCATTTCCTTGATGGAACTGTCGAGCATGTCGATGCTGCGTTCGAATGCCTGCGCATTTTCAGGTGTGAGAATGAGGTTTTCTTTCATATTCTGAAATGAGTATTTAATGCCGCTGAGCATACCACCCAAGCCGTCGTGCAGATCTTTGGCGAGTCGCGTGCGTTCCTGTTCTTCGCCTTTGAGAACAGCTTCCGTGGCGGCTAATTGTTTTTCAGTTTCTAATTCTTCGATCCTTGCCTGTTGCAGCTTTTGTTTGTGGCGATAGTTGCGGTAGCCGAGCAACGAAATAATGACCAACGCACCGGTCCCTCCAATGAGAATGTAATTGAGTATGTTCTTTTGTTCAAGCTGAGCCTGTTGCAGTTGTATCTGCGCTTCTTTCTTTGCGGTTTCAAATTGTTTTTCCAAAAGCGTGGTTGCCTCGAGAACTTTGTCTCCTACGATGGAGTCATTTAATGCTGTTGCCGCCTTAAATATCTTTTCCGCCTCTTCATATTTATGTTGCGCAATCAGAATACGGGCAAGTGCCTGTAAATTTTTGAAGTGCTGATGGCGAAATTTATGCGCTGTAAGTGCCAAGGCTTCACGAATATGCTCGTGGGCTTCCGCTTCATCTCCTTTGTAGAGATAATAATAGGCTAATGCGTGATGAGCGGTGGACTGCTGTAACGGATTTTTCATTTCCTGGCCTAATGCTAAAGCCCTGTCCACGTATGGCTTCATGAGGTCCAGCTCCATTCTTTGGTGGTGGTAATTGCCGATGTTTTGATTGCAGGCCTGTTCTACGTCCTTAAAATTGTGCGCTATGGCAATTGGCAGTGCTTCCTGGTAATAGGGCAATGCTTCATCCAGTTGTTGCAGGCGCGAATAGATGTTGCCAATATTTATCAAACCAGCACAGAGGTGTTCGGGGTTGTTTAACCGGCGGAATACCGCAAGCGCTTTTTTGCCGTATTCAAGAGCTTTATCGTGTCGGCTCATTCGGCTGTAACTAACCTGAAGCATGTTATAGACACGCGCCATCATTTTAGTATTGTCGTCCCGCTCAAAGTATTTGATGGCGGATTCAAAATGGTACACGGCACTGTCATACACCGACAAATGCACATAGAGGATACCCAGGTTGGCTTCAGATTTTCCGATTTCGTGATTGTCTTTCAGTTCATAGCTCAATCGCAGGGCTTCCCTGTTCAGGAGCAATGAGCTATCCAGCTGACCACGGTTTTCGAATATCGTCGAATACTGAGCATAATATTGAATCAATCCGCGGACATGGTTCAATTTTTTGCTCAGGTCACGTGCTTTTTGATAATAGCTTACGGCTTCTTCAGGATTGTCCAATTCGTACTGGTAGCCTATGTCGAGGTACAAATGCACTTTGGCTGTGTCTTCCCTGGCTGCGGGTAAAAGATTCAGGAGGCTGTCTCTTTTTGAGCTGGTTTGTGCTCCGGCTTTTTCACACCAGACAAACACCAACAACAAGATGATCAGCTTGCGCATGTAGCTCTTTAGTATCATTCAGCTTAAGGTACAAAAGAACAGATATTCCACCTTCCGTTGCATCATCATTTTTAATGATTAGGGCCCTCTGAAAATCATCTTTTTTAATGATAAAGAGGTTGCCCCGCCCGCCTCAAATTTGTTTGTCAAAAAGGCCTGCGGTTACGATCACTTAAATCAACTCACGATGAAGATCATTATTAAAGCATCTTTCGGAAAGACCACAGCATGTATCGCATTGAGTCTGATATCCATCTTTTTCCTGAATGGTTGCAGCGACGATGAAAAGCCAGAGCCGGAAGCTCCGAAAGAATTGCCTGCCGTTACGACGCTTTCTGTTGGTGAAATAACGAAGAGCAGCGCAAAGACAGGCGGTAATGTAACAGGTGATGGCGGTGCTGCAGTCACTGCACGGGGTGTGGTCTGGAGTACGTCATCAAACCCTACGCTTGCCGACAGCAAAACCACTGACGGAATCGGTACTGGTGAATTTGTTGCGGAACTTAACGCGTTGGAGTCGGGCACCAGGTACTATGTGCGCGCGTACGCTACCAATAGTGAAGGCACTACGTATGGTGATGAGGTGAGCTTTGTTACGGTAATGAATTGTGACGTGGTTACGGATATTGACGGTAATGTTTACCAAACCGTTACCATTGGCACAAGTTGTTGGATGGCTGAGAACTTGAGAACTACGCGATACAATGACGGTACGGAAATCCCGAATGTGACAGATAAAACGGAATGGGTGATGCTCACGACCGGAGCATACAGCGTCCAGTCAACTGAATACGAAGAAGTATACGGCAAGTTGTACAACTGGTATGCAGTAAACACAAACAAGTTGTGCCCCGAGGGCTGGAGCATCCCTTCTTATCATCAGTGGACAACAATGATAAATACCCACCTAAAGGGTAATCTCAATAATGCAGGAGGTAAGATGAAGTCTACCGGTAATAAAACCGATGGCACAGGGTTGTGGTACGCTCCAAATGCAGGGGCTACAAACGAGAGTGGTTTCACAGGGCTGCCTGGAGGGTCTCGTAGCATTACAGGAAATTTTGAGAACATTGGTCTTTATGGCCACTGGTGGAGTTCCAGCGCAAACCCTGAGAGTGGTCCGCAGTATGCGTGGGGGTTTCACATAACCTATATAGATGGGAATGCTCAATGGGGCGGTAATAAGATCAGTGGCTTCTCCTGTCGTTGTATAAAGGATTAAACCCATCGTGCACATGAAAAGCAACGACATAAATTCTTCGAGGCTGTCAATGGCTATCGTTCCTTTGAACACCCGACTTACGAGAATATTTCTTCTTCTCCTGTTTTCATTAAGCCTGATCACTTGTGAAAAGGAAAGCTCATCATTCTCAAACAGCAATGCTGACAAGAAACTGATCGGGACCTGGCAGGCTTCTTCTGCGGAAATGTATGTGTTTCACGCTGATGGAAAGTTTGACCACTTCAGTACCACAAGCCATACAGAAGGAACGTTCACTTCAGCCGATGGCGAAATTCATTTCAAAAATATTGTGTACGAAAAAGGCGAGACCTGGGAAGAGCAATACCCCGATGCAACCTATGAATATGAACTTGGGAAAGATGCAGATGGTGAATATCTGAAAATTGCAAACTTCCTGTACGGTGTTACTTATGTTGACATTAGTACGGCCTATATGTTCAGAAAATAATGTCTGGCAGTCGGAAATATGTATATCGAAAACCAAACTGTAGAACTGCAATGAAAAATCCATTTCGGTTATTAACAGCAGTGTTACTGCTATGCTTCATTGCCTTTAATGTATCGGTGCAAGCGCAAAAAAAGGCCAAGAGATCAGAAGCTGAATCGTTGGAAGCTGAGTTGAAAGAGCTGATGAAACAATTGGATGAGGCAGATCCTGAAGAGCGAAAAATGCTCGAAGAATCCGGGTTGTTGGATATGATCAAAAACCTCGAAAAGCAAATGGGGCAGATGAAGCAGTCGGGGCAATTGGAAAAGGTGTTCGAGGAGGCAGCCACGATGGCTATGTTAAATCCCAATACGATTCCCGAGAAGCCATCCAGCCTTGCTGTTCCGCCTACCCCTGCAGGAAAAGAACAACTCAAGGCCTACCTGCAACCATTTATGCGCAGTGCCGAGGCTGCCATCAAACCCAATCATAAAGCAGAAATAGCAAAACATCTTAACCAGGGAGCCAAAACAGGAGAAATTGCTTTAGCGTATCTGACGAACAAAGAAATGGACAAGGCCTTATACCTGTTGCTCAATGCCTGTCTTACGGATACGGAAGATTATACTTCACTTAATAATCTTGGAGCATTTCTGACCATAAGCGGCTATGCCCACAAATCACTGCCCATATTACAGTATGTACAAAAGCATTATCCGCAAAGTCCCACCCTGCTCAATAATCTCGGACAGGCATGGCTCAGCCTTGGATATTTAGACAAAGCGGAAAAGTTGTTAAAGGATGCGCTGAAAGAAAACGAAGAAAATACCGAAGCGGCCTATTCATTGGCGTTGCTGGCAAAAAACAAAGGCAACCTTAAGCTGTGTGCTGCCTATGCCGCACAGTGTGTGAAACATTGCGCGAGTCCCGATGCAATCGCTCTGATAATGGAAACTGATCCGTATGCAGATGTTGCATCACTCGTAAGAGACAGGTTTAAGCAACATTACAAAGATCCCAAGATTACCAAACACTTTAAGCTGCCCACTGCACCTACATCATACTCAGAACAGGAGTCAAGAAAAGGGGACCTCTTACAGTTTATACAAGACCTGAATGTGACGTATGACCACACTGCTGCCATTTACGATAAAATGATGGCGCAATGGGAAACTGACAACCTGAAATATATACAGGACATGCAGAAATCTTCGACGCAGATAAAATCGGAGGAGGATATGAAGGAGCACATGGACAAATTTGCCCCGCATCCATTGCTTCACCTCGCTACAATTATACTTTCCAATTTGCACAATCCGTTGGTGCCGGACAGTTATGTCAACCGTATTAAAAAAGAATACGAAGCCAAAGCGCAAAGAGAGAAAGATTTAATTGCCTCACTTAACGGAATTCCGGATCAGATTAGTGCCATATACAAGCAAATGAATTCCTATGATCCGCCCTGCGACGGTGAAGGTGAACCCGCAGTTTGTGAAAGCCATCGCCAGAATATTTGCCGGTTAAAGACCGAATGGGCAAAGCAACACAATAAAGGGCGTGGTGAAAACATCAACCAGCACATACGCAATATGGAGCAACTGCTCAATGACCGTCTTGAGGAAGAAGTTTTCTGGACAATCATAAGTGAGTACCCCAAAGATCCATCAGCAAGGCTTTATGGTGTTTACAGAAATTATTTATCTGATTTAAGACAGGTGGCAGGTGACTATTTTGGTATGACAGATCCCTCTTGTGAGACAAACACTAAAGAAGAAATCAACAGGAAGGGTAAACTGAGACAGTACGAGTTAGACCATTGCGATTTCAGCTGGGGTTTTGATGTCGTTGTATTCAAAGGCAAAATGGATTGCAGCGGTATGAAGATGGAGGGAACGATAAGGGGCTTAACAGTGGGCTACGGCCAATCCATTGACCCTGTTACCTGGGATGTTACGGGCCACAGCATATCGACAGAAGTTGGCGTGAAAAAAGAATTCACCAAAGAAAAGAGTATCGTCAAGGGCGAATTAGGTGGCTCGGTAAAGACAACGGTGAAATTTGACAATTCATTAAACATCACTGATGTCGCGGTAAAGGGTTCTGCCGGTGTAGACGTAAGCGGTCCAATAGGCAGCACCGGTATCGATGCAGGTAGTGTGGAAGTAAGTCTGAGTGGTGGTTTCAATTCTTCCGGCCCATCTGTCAGTTCACCCGGAAGCAGTTTCCTGAGAGGTGATTGACGACTATATGTGAATTAAGCTGTTCTGGAATCACAAGAAACCAACCATACCTATGAAAAGAGTAACACTCTGCCTGATAGCGATTACCATGCTTATCGCTTCCTGTAAAAAAGACAATGCACCCGATTCTGACAACAACAGCAGCAGTAGTAGTAATACCAGCAGTAGCAATACCGGGAACATGATCAAGGCTTCTTTCAAAGCAAATGGTAAGGTATTCAATCTTACCGCTGGTTCTAACGATAGCGAATTCCCGATATTCCTTGTTACGAACTCTCCCGATGAGGGTTTACTAATTCAAATCGAAGTGGACGCTGGAACTGTCTTCCAATTTGGTGGGCCATATATAGCAAACTCCTCCCAGGATGTTACGGAGGGACGAATGAGCTATACTGAAAATAATCTGGAGAATCATTATGAATCTTCTTCTTATGATGAATGCGTAAACGACTCCTTTAGTGTTCATGTTGAAAAAAAGAAAACGGAACATGATTTTATGGTTCACTTCACAGGAACGTTCAGCGGTCACCTGGTATCACGCAAGCAGAGGTTGGATCCGGATAATCCCTACTCACCAGTGTGTTTAGGTCCTGAAGTCAAAATTACCGATGGAAGGTTTAGTGTTACGGGACTTGGCAATTAGATCAGGAATAAAGCAAAACGTTGCTTCAAGGTGTCAGGCCCCGCAAAGAATTTGTATCACCTGCTCCAGCTTTTGTCGACAGGTCAGGCGTGAAAAAGTAAGCGCATAAAAAAAATATTGGTTTATGAAATATCTGATGATTCTCTCATTGTACTTGTTCAGCCTGACAGTTTCTGCGCAGGACTGCGACAAAGAAGCACTAAAAACCATACCGGGCAAATGGCTGCCGCAACCGGCTAGTACCGTTGCCAGTAAACTATCAGCTGCCGAAATTGATGGAGCAAAGAAGGTATTGGATCAAATCCAGCAGCTATTCCAGAAGCAATTCAAGCCCGTAGGCATGGACACCTACCACGCTCATCACTACATGGACAATGAGTACATTGACAAAAAGAGCAACTACGGGAATTACTCTATCTATACGATACGGAGTTTTCTGTTTTACTGTTCGAAAGGCAAAAAAGAAACCAGTAGCGAAGGTGTGGGCTCCTATGTACACATCAACCCGGGCGGGATATTTGGCAAATATTTCAGTGAGGTGCCCCTCAACGATGAATACGGAAAACTGAATAGTGAACTTCACCACGGTGGTTTTTACGGCTTTGAGTCCAATGAACTGACCGATGCAAAACTGCCCGACTTTTCCAACGGATACTATATACAACAAACGTTTAGCGATTATAAGGTGTGGATTACCTATGAAGGTAAACAACCGTTTCGCTATGTGACCCGAAGAGAGTTTTTGGAAAAACAAGTGGCTATTGCAGAAGCGCAAATGAAAGAGCAACAACAAACCTATTCGTCGAAGGAATTTAAAGACATGCTGGCAATGATGCCGCAGCAAAACAAAGAGAAGGTGCTGGATGAAATGAAAAAGGGGCAGTCCGTGCTGTATGAAAGACCATTAGAGGCATACAAGGAAGATTTGAAAAAAGATGCGGCATGGCTCAACCAAATGGCAGTTGTGGAATCTGTAAGTATACGCGATCCGAAAACAAACGCGCATCTGTATTCCCGCTACGGTTTTACCGAATTGAATAACCCGAACAGGAGTTTCTTCGTACCCATTATGCCCAATCCTTCTTACTACAACCGCTCACTGCCGAAATGGGCTCCGCAGTTTATCACGATCAATGTACCGGGCCCTGGCAGTTTTATGACGAAAGATGTACAAAGGATTGTAGCGAACAATATTGAGTTCTTCAAAAGCTTATTGGTAAGACAATGAAGCATCAAAAATTAACACTTCTGCCCGTAATCTTTCTGGTTGCATTGATTAGCTGCGCCCTGGGAACAGTTGAAACCCCGGTTAAAGCCGGCAACACCTTTCAGCTGAAAATTTATCATGGGTTTGATTTTTCCAGCAGTCAGGTCGTTAAGTACAATGAATCCACTCCGGCCGATATAAAGTTTTATCGACAAACGCGCAATGTTGGTGTATATGCATATCCCGGTGCTGCTAAAATTAAGGAGTTTGACAGCCCGTCCCACAGGATTATCGGAAACGGAGACGGATGGAATGACTATTTATTTACACCCAAAACAAACAGGTACTATGTCATTCGTTCAAGAGATGGTTGTTACTACCTGCTTCACCTGTTAAAATTTGAAAACCAGGGCAAGGCCGCATCCTATTGGCAACTTACGTTTGAGTGGAAAGAAATTACTTTCGACGAACCCGGTAATAGAGATGCGTCTCCCGGCAGGAAGGCCGAAAATCAATTAACAGGTTCCTGGGGATATTTCGGAGACAGATCACAACCAGGGGTTTATATCTTCAATGCGGATGGTTCTTTTATGCATTATAGTGCTGTAAGAAATAGTTATTTAAAAACGGGTTCACTTTATGCCATGGAAACAATTTATAAAGGGAACTATCAGATACAAGGAAGCAACATCGTGTTCGACAATGTTTCCATTGCCCGGTTTGACCGTACAAAGGACAACACTAACCGCAACCTTATTGGCGATAGAAATCATACAAAGGAAATGTTGCAGAGACCAACCGATTTTACTCCCTGGACACTCGATCCTGTAGAATTTGTTTTTATCGGGAATGGTGTGGTACGCATTGCTCCAAAAGATAACAAAGATGAAATCCGTACAACGTTCAGGGCCGATTGGGAAACCTATGAGGAGTGGTAGGGTATTGCCACCTGAACTCTAAGCTTCTCACAGCGACTTAATATCAATGATAGGCGTGCCGTCTAACACTTCGAGTGCGGAGACTTTAAAAATCCCTGCGCCTTCTTTAGTCAGGATGCTGACTTCGTGCAGACCAATAGGATTGGGCGGTTGGGAGAGCGGGTCGAAAAAATACCGGTGAGTTCGTTCGCCGGGTCGTTTCGCGGGTGTGTTTCCAGTACACTTCTGTCGGCTTTGTCTAGCCAGGTCAATAACAGCAAAGTGTCGCCGGGTCTGATGTGCATGGCCGCGCGGGTGTATTCATCAAAGAGTTCAATGGTCGCCTCATAGGCACTCTCCGCTTCCTGCAGCGGACAATCTTCAAGTTTCCGTAGTGCGGAATGCACCACACCTACTGCCTGGATCGTAAAGTTCATCGCTATGCGGTTTAACCTGATTACATACACCAGTGAGTGAATTTACCCATCTGGTCCAAGTGTTCCAATCACATATGACGGATTCAAGTCCCAAACGTTTGACTGGGGAAGCTCGGACAATCGAAAAATGCCGTGGCCTCGTCGATTAAATCAGGGGCAGTTGTCTAAAACGTCACTTTGAATTTTTAAATCCGAACGTTTCCGCCGACATTCCGGAAAGTATTAACCCACTGAAACGGTTACCAGCATTTATTAACCAAAACCCTCAAAACAATGAAGAAATTTTTATCTGTTATCACGCTTTTACTCGTCGCGTTTAGTGTGTACGCCAATGACATCGATGGAACCTGGACAGCGCAAATGCCCGGCGGCGAAATGGAAATCACCTTTGTCTTTAAGATCACTGATGGAAAACTGACAGGCGTTGTACGTTCCCCTAACGGAGATCTGGATATTTCGAACACCAGGGTGGATGGCAAGCAATTTTCATTTGATGTAGCTTTCGATGGCATGACGATCAAACACGATTGCACCTTGCAGGAAGACGGCACAATAAACATGAAAGCAACCGGAACGCCGATGGGTGATATGACGATGACATTGAAGAAACAGAATTGAATTCTTTCCTGATG
The DNA here is from genome assembly GCA_023428695.1 of Bacteroidota bacterium. Taxonomy (GTDB): domain Bacteria; phylum Bacteroidota; class Bacteroidia; order Cytophagales; family Cyclobacteriaceae; genus Ohtaekwangia. The sequence continues at coordinate 27,252 of JAEYWY010000003.1, read as the reverse complement.
CGCCAGTCATTTTCGGAAACGGCGTAATGATTGTGGCCTGTCAAAATGATCAAAGCCCCGGATTGAGAATCCGGGGCTTTTGTATGATGTTGAAAGATGAAAGTTGAAAGAAGTTGCAGGTCTCCCGCCGGCGCGAAACGCTCTGGCGGGCAGGCAGGTTTCAGGATGAAAGGGAAAGTCTTTGCGCTAATTTGCGTCTTCGCGCCATTACACGCCATCATTTATCGCAGGCTAAACTTGCAGCTGAGGACAACTCATGTTTTAAGTGCAAGCACAATCTATTCATTTCTAAGCGTCACCGCCGGATTCACCCTCGATGCCCTCGCAACGATGTACGCTATGGTCGTTGCAGCGATCACCACAACAGCCAGTATGCTTATGATGAAGTATGCCGGGGCAATATCAATTTTATAAGCAAACGAATTCAACCACTTCCTCGAAAGAAACAGGCTCGCTGGGACAGCCAACACCGCGGCGATCAGGATCAATTTGATGAAATCCTTAGCCAGCAATACAAGCAGTGTGGAAACAGATGCACCAAGCACTTTTCGAATGCTCACCTCCTTAAGTCTTCGTGCAATGGTGAAAGACGCCAGTCCAAGCAATCCAAGCATAGAAATGACGATTGAAACCATCGAAAACACCGTGACGACTCTGTTGAATCTTGTTTCGGAAACATAATTTTGCTGGAGCCTGTCATTCAAAAAGAAAAAGTCGAACGGGCTTTCGTCTACCATCGTGGTCCATTCTTTCTTCAGAAACGCGAGACACGATTCAATATCACCACGGAATCGTATCATAATAAAATTCGTAAAGAACTCATCCCACTGTGTCTTGTCACCCCTTACAATTATCAGCGGCCCAATCTCGGTGGTCAATGGCGCGAAATGGAAATTCTCGACAACACCTTTCACGGTGATCGGGCCCTCAAGTGTTCCCACCAGCACCTGGCCAATGGCGTCTTCGGGGTTATTCCAACCGTATTCGGTTGCCATCGTCCTGTTTATGAGGGCGTGAAAACCAGTAGTCGTCACATCGTCCGAAAATTCTTCGCCGGCAACCGTCGAAATACCCATCGTCTTCGCGAAGTCATTTCTCACATAGAGACATGGCTTCAGGGTCAGCGCGTCATCACTATCTCCCTGCTTTTTGTAGTTCGACGATTGAAAATCCCGTCCCGGAATAGTGTTCACGGCTGATACGCTGACTATCCCCGGATAAGTAAGCAGGCGCTCCTTAAACGTTTTATACTTAGGCACCACGGACAGCCGTTGTACAGGCAGCACGATAATCTCTTCACTGCTGAAGCCCAGCTTCTTGTCGCGCATAAATTGAATTTGGCCGAAGACGATCAGCGTACCGGATATAAACACGATAGCCAGGAAAAATTGCAGAACGACAAGAGAGCTGCGCAACCACGGCCATGACGAGGTACCCGGAAGACCCGGCTTCAATGTGGCGAGTATCTGCTTTCGTGAAAGAACGATCGATGGGTACGCCCCTGCACAAATTGTGACGATTACAACAATTCCAATATACGCCGCAATGACAGAGGGTTGCGCAATGGCGTCAAAGTTCAGCGATTTTCCGGTGAGGTCATTCAACCAGGGTAATGCGATAACAACGAGGAATACGGCGAGCAACGCCGACAGGAGCACAACAATGAATGATTCAGCGAAAAACTGAAACGCGACAGCAGTGCGCGATGCTCCGGCAATTTTTCTCACACCGATCTCTTTAAACCGCTGCGCACCCTGCGCAGTGGAAAGATTCACGAAGTTGATACACGCCATAACGAGGATGGCTATCGCAGCCAACGAAAATATCTCGCTGTACTTTACGTCGCTCATCGGCGCGATCTCGTATTCTGATTTCGAATGCAGATAAATACGGTCAATTGGTTGCAAGGTCAGCGAAACCTTTCCCTTCAGGGAAGGATGATAGTATTTGTCGGCGAAAGACTTCAGCTGGCTTCCCAGCAATTCCCGTTGTGCAGGGTCATTCAACACCACATACCCCCACACCGGGTTCCAGTACCAGTTCTTCTCAGGAATTCCCTTCTCGAACAAATGGTTCAGCGAATGAAAGGACGCAACGAAATCCATTTGAAAATGTGTATTGCGGGGAATGTCGGCCATAACACCGGTTATCAACAGATCGTACTTGCCTTCAAACTTCAAAGTCTTTCCAACCGCCGGAGAAGTACCAAAATACCGTCGGGCAGTACTTTCCGTAAGCACCACTTTCCCGGGCCCATGGAGGGCGGATTGTTTGTCTCCTTCAAGAATGCGGAAACCGAATACATCAAAAAAGGTAGAATCCGCAAAAAAGAAATGTGGCTCATTGAATGCTTTCTTTTCGTCGGGTGACTCGTAGGTAATCGCCAGCGTTGATGCCTGGAAATTGAACAGACGGGTTTGTGTCTTAACGAGGTCAGGAAATTCGTGCTGCAACGTAGTGGTTACTGGGAAAGGAAGGCTGGAACCCTCCCCTGCTTCATCGTCCTGGATTACCCGGAAAAGACTTTCCTTGTTTGGAAAGTACTTGTCATACGACAATTCATCGACAATGAATAAAAGAATTGCCAATGCGGACGCAATACCAATGGAAAGGCCTATAATATTGATAAGACTGAAAAGCCAGTGCTTCCTTACATTCCTGGCAGCCACAATAAAGTAATGCGAGTTCATAAGCGATACAGAATTAAATCTTGTTTATAGGATCATCAACCCATTCCCTGAGTGGCAGTCTCTGCAATCCCTCCGTGTTCAACAGTGCTATAAATACAAGAAGAATCTTTGACAGCACCTTTACGGGCTGACGAAACGCGATCGCCGGATGGCCGGCAGCACGCCAACGGCTACACCACATACGGTCATGATATTTATGAGCATGATTACTTGTCAGAATATCCTTAATCGAATTAAGGAATATTCACAGTCTTAATGATTACCGCACACAGAAAAGCCTTTCCTCTCAAAAAATGAACGGCACCAAATGGGGTATAAGTAGCTCATGTTTTTCGTACAGCCTCGTGGACCGTTGGCAGAATTGGGACGATTGGGAGAATTGGGCCCAATCGTCCCACGAGTCCCACAATGCCACTCTATGATTATTATGGGCCCAATAAATTTTAAATTAATACTACATTGTCTATTGATTTAATAGATAATTATATTATGTTTGCATCGTAATCGCAAATCAATTATCCACCTAATTGATTTTATTAAGAAGAAGGGAGAGTATGGCTCGACGAACTTCTAGCAACCTGTCCGCACGGATAAGGTGCTGAACCTGAGCCGACAACATGGGTATGCTGTCGGGACAATAAAATGAATTAATGATGGAATCCGTAATTTTAACGACCAGGCTACTGCTTTTTGCTTTCGCGAGAGGCTTTTACAGCGCGAACCATTTCAGTTGGCGCTGATCAACCATATCACATAAGGACCGAATCAATGGTCCACACCGATAATGGCTGTGGACGCACCTGACTATTGCGTTGGTGGAAACGCAACGGGTAAGGTGCGTCCTCTCAGCCGCCAAACAATTGAATGTTTACAACTATGAGAACATATATTTCTACCGTACTCTTATTTATTAGTGTGTCCGTATGGGCACAGGAAAAAGTCGCCGGGATCGTGAGCGACGACAGCGGCTCACCGCTACCCGGCGCAACCGTCATGGTTAAAGGTAGCACGACATACGCAGTCACGGATCTCAACGGATCCTTTACGCTGCAACATAACGAATCGTATCCCTACACAATCGTGTTCAGCAGCGTTGGCTTCAAAAAACAGGAACTCGAAATCCATGAACCGCTTTCCAGCGACATCGACATTTCACTTCAGGTTGACAACATCCTCAGTGAAGTCGTGGTAGTCGGTTACGGAACACAAAAGAAGGAAGACCTCACCGGTTCTATTGCTTCTATTCCTTCACAGGTTTTGGAGCAGCCTGTAAGTTCATTCGACCGCGCGCTCCAGGGTGCGGTTGCCGGCGTGCAGGTAACACCAACGTCAGGGCAACCCGGCGGTGGCGTGAGTATTCGTATTCGCGGTGGCAGCTCCATCACCGGTGGTAACGAACCTCTTTATGTCATCGATGGACTTCCGGTCGTTACAACATCTTCTTCGGCGGGAACCACCACAGGCGCCGAAGTCAATCCGCTGTCCACGATCAACCCGAATGACATCGAATCAATCGAAGTACTAAAGGATGCTTCCGCTACTGCTATTTACGGATCAAGGGGCGCAAACGGTGTGGTCATCATCACCACCAAGAGCGGTAAAGCCGGCAAGACTACTATCGCCTATGATGTGACCTCCGGTGTGCAGACACTCAGAAAGAAGATTGATGTATTGAATGCCGAACAATTTGCGCGGCTGCGAAACGAGGCCTTGTTCGATACCAATCCGGCACTCGGCCCCAATCAATATCTGAGTGAATCAGAAATCAACGCACTGGGTAAGGGCACGGATTGGCAGGAAGAAGCATTCCGTGCTGCACCCATTCAAACGCATCAGATCTCGGCATCGGGCGGTACAGAGAAAACACAGTACTATCTCTCGGGTAACTATTTCAAACAGGAGGGCATCATCACCAACACAGATTTCGAACGTTTCTCCACACGTTTAAATCTCGACCTGCAGGCAACTGACCGTTTGAAAATCGGAACAAACCTGACCATCAGCAAGTCCACGGCTAACCTTGCTCCTAACGGTATTGTGACGGCGTTGCTGCTGATGCCGCCAACGGCAACGGTATACGAAGACGACGGAAGTTACACCTTGCGAAATCCCTTTGAGAACATTTTTTCAAATCCGATCGCAGCGTTAAAGGAAACCGTGAATAAGTCGGAAACGCGGAAGATACTGGGTACAGCCTTTGCGGAATATACCATCACCGAGGGCCTCACCGCCAAAATACTTTTCGGTACCGACATCAGCGACACACGTGAGAAGAAGTATCTGCCCGCATCGATCTATGAAGGCTCGCTGTATAGTGGCGAAGCCGGCGCAGGGTTTTTCAACAGCTCTTCATGGCTAAACGAAAATACGTTGAGCTACACGAAAGAAGTCGGCAGGCACTCATTCAACGGTGTTGTCGGTTTTACCCAACAACAGGATACATGGGAACTCTTGAGAACCGGTGCACGCGGTTTCGTATCCGATCACTTTGAAGCCGAGAATCTCGAAAACGGCGGTACAGCGCTCAAACCGTATTCGCGTCAGACAACGGCCGGACTACGCTCGTACCTTGGACGACTCAACTATAGCTTTGACGATCGTTTCCTCCTTTCAATCGGCGCGCGTGCAGACGGATCATCCCGCTTCGGTGCTAACAACAAATGGGGTTACTTCCCTTCCGTCGCCGGATCGTGGAAGATTTCGAATGAAAACTTCTTCCCGAATAATCATCCCGTTCTCAGTAACCTGAAATTGCGCGTAAGTTACGGCGCAACCGGAAACAACAGCATCGCTCCCTACTCATCGCTTGCCACGCTGAACACGTACAGCTACATCATTGGCGGAACGCTGGTCAACGGCTTCTCCCCTTCACGCATTGGTAATCCGGACCTGGGCTGGGAAACATCATACCAGCTGGACGGAGGTATCGACGTTGGTCTCTTCCGTAATCGCGTGACACTTACGATAGACGCCTACAGCAAAAAGACGCAAGATCTACTGTTGAACGTTGAGCTTCCCTACACATCCGGATACAGCACATCGCTACAGAACTATGGTTCGGTGCTGAACCGCGGCCTTGAGATTAGCATTAACACAACCAATGCCGAAGGTGCCCTGCTCTGGACAACCGGTGTGAATTTCTCCCTCAACCGAAATGAAGTCCTTAGTCTCGGTGGCGGCGTCAACTCATTCATTTCAGGTAACTACCTTGTTAAGGTAGGCGAACCATTGGGAACATTCTATGCAACAGTGACGGATGGCATTCTCCAGTCGGGTGAAGAAGAGGCAAAGGGCATCTACACAGGCAATGCCACACCCAAGCCGGGAGACCGCCTTTACAAGGACATCAACGGTGACGGAAGGTTCACCACTGCATTGGACAGAGCGATTGTCGGAAGTGCCCAGCCCGACTTTATTTTTGGTGTCACCAACACGCTTACCTGGAAAGGATTCGACCTCAATTTCCTTTTACAGGGATCTAAGGGGAACAAGATCCTCAATGGAAACCGCCAGGCGTTGGAGTTGTACAATGGTCAGCAAAACGCTGCAGCCTCGGCACTTGATCGCTACACGCCAACCAACACGAACACGGATCTACCGAGAGCAAAGCTTGATCCGGCGCCGGTCTTTTCGGATCGCTTCATCGAAGACGGGTCGTTTATCCGGCTGAAAAACATCAGCCTGGGCTACACGCTCCCGGAATCTCTCGTAAGTCGACTCAGACTCTCGTCACTGCGCGTTTATGTGGTCGGACAGAATCTCGCAACGTGGACGAAGTACACCGGATTTGACCCGGAGATCACGTCAAGCAACAACACCACGGAACAAGGCACCGACACGGGAATATATCCCGTATCAAAATCAATCAGTGCAGGTTTGTCACTCAAATTCTAAAACGAAATCAAAATGAATCGATTACACATAATTCTTTCAATCGCCCTGCTGGTTTCAGCGTGCGCAGACATTGATGAAGACCCCGTTTCGCTTCTTACGGAAGAACAGTTCTATGAGAATGATCAGGAAGCGGTTGCAGCTGTCAACGCTGTTTACAATGGACTCAATAGCAGCACACACACCTTGTACAACAGGTTGATCCAGATATCAACCGAGATGGCTGCTGATGATTACGTTGCCGGACCCCGCGCACGTAACGCACACGTTCGCGCACTGTCGGGTCTGACACACGACGCATCGAATGATCGAATGCTCGAAATCTGGAGACAGAGCTACGATGTTATCAATCGCGCTAACGTAGCTATCGATCACATCGATGGAAACGATAAACTGACTCCCGAACTTGCCGCGAGACTCGTTCGCGAAGCAAAATTCATTCGTGCACTGATGTACTTTAACCTTGTAAGGTGGTTTGGCGACGTACCAATTGTCTTGCATCGTCCGACGCTGCAGGCTGAACAGCTGAATGTCTCAAAATCACCTGAGGCAGATGTGTATGCACAAATAATTGACGACCTCACCGACGCCGAGTTGTTGCCTGCGCCGTCACAATACTCCTCCGCAGATGTTGGTCGTGTAACCAGGGGTGCAGCAAAAGCATTGCTTGCAAAAGTGTACCTGACTACCGAACAATGGGAGCTTGCTGCTCAAAAGGCCAAAGAAGTTATCGACAGCGGATGGTATGAATTGTTCGACGATTTCAAGGACGTATTCGAAGTAAGCACAAAGAACGGCAAGGAACACATCTTCTCCGCTCAGTTCAAAGGTTACTTCAACTTCTATGGTAACATGCTTGGTGGTACCGCTGCACCCAATGAAGTACCCGGTGTCAACGGAGACTACGCCGACGCTTTGAATCCGACATCGGACCTCTACGAAAGCTTTGATGATTTCGACGAGCGGAAAGCTGTCACCTTTGTAACGCAGATGGTGAGCCCCGTGAATGGTGAGACCTACACGTTTGATCCCCACTTTCATAAGTACTACGATTCCACAACGCCTGCGGCACCCGGCGAGTCTTCGAGAAACACACCGATTATCCGCTATGCCGAAGTCCTGCTGATCTATGCCGAAGCGCTTGGTCAACATGAAGGCGCAACGGCTGAGGCGTATGCAGCCCTTGACGAAGTGCGTATACGGGCAGGGCTTGAACCCCTCGCAGACATTTCTCCGGGATTGAGCAAGGAAGACTTCCGCGAAGCTGTGTACGACGAACGCAGAAAGGAATTGGTGTACGAATACCAGCGCTGGTTCGACCTTGCAAGGCGCGGCCCGGATTACTATGTCGCTACCTTAAAAGCCGCCGGAAAGAATAGCGCGGCGCCGCGTCATGTTCACTTCCCTACACCACAGCGCGAACTCGACATAAATCCGAATCTCACACAACATCCCGACTGGATATCATATTAATCTAAACCAATCAAACATCATGAAAAGAAGAATAGTATACCTCGCAATAGTTGCCGGATGGCTTGCTGCGCTTTCATATGCTCACGAAACTGAAGCGCAAAAGAAGCAGGATCGTCCCAACATCATCCTGATCATGGCTGATGACATGGGGTATTCGGATCTCGCCTGCTATGGAAGCGAAATCAATACGCCTAACCTGAACAGCCTTGCCGCGGAAGGCGTGCGTTTCACAGAGTTTTATAACAACTCCATATGCGCGCCGACACGCGCGTCGCTGATCACTGGACAATACCCACACAAAGCCGGTATAGGTTACTTCGATGTCGATCTCGGTTTACCGGCGTACCAGGGTTTTCTTAACAGAGAATCGCTCACGTTTGGCGAAGTGCTGCGCAATGCGGGCTATTCAACGTTACTCTCTGGAAAATGGCACGTTGGCAAGGATAGCCTTTCCTGGCCGAACCAGCGCGGCTTCGACAGGTTTTACGGTGTAGTCGGCGGCGGGGCAAATTACTTCAACGCACACCCTATGCCTTTGCGCGGCACGCAGTATCCCGTTGTGCTTATTGAAAACAACAAGCGCCTGAATCCTGAGCCCGACAGCTACTACTTTACCGATGAGATCACGGATCATGCCGTGAAGTTCCTGAATGAGCAGAATTCAACGGGTAAACCATTCTTCCTGTATGTTGCATACACTGCGCCGCACTGGCCACTGCACGCTCGTCCGGAGGACATTGCAAAATACAAAGGCAAGTTCGACAAAGGCTGGGATGTACTGCGTGAAGAAAGACACAAGCGCCAGATTGAACTCGGCATTGTTAAAAAAGGCACACGCATCGCTGATCGCGATGAACTGCCACTGTGGGATCACCTCACCTACGATGAGCAAAAACTCTGGGCTTCACGCATGGAAGTTTACGCAGCGATGATTGACCGCATGGATCAGGGCATCGGCAAGATACTCGAAACCGTCAAAGCGTTGAAGAAGGATGAGAACACATTGATAATCTTTATCTCTGACAACGGGGCTGAAGGCGGGGCCTATACGCTTGGCGGCAGAGGCAAACGCTTCAACTCGGGCCCTGTAGGAACTTCCGGTTCATTCGACTATGTCTACAAAAACTGGGCACAGGTATCCAACACGCCGTTACGTTCTTACAAGAACAACATGCATGAAGGTGGTATCTCATCTCCGTTCATTGCGTGGTATCCAAAACTGATCAAGCCAAATACCATTGTAAAAGGAACAGCGCACCTTATAGATCTTGCGCCCACGTTTTATGACCTGGCAAAGGCAAGCTACCCAACCAAATTCAACGGGCTGACTACACACGGATTGCCGGGCAAAAGTATCGTTCCGGTTCTCGCAGGCGTAGCACAGGAAGTAAACCGTGAAGAGCCCATCTTCTGGGAACGCGCCGGAAACAGGGCTGTACGAAGAGGCAAGTGGAAACTTGTTTCCGACTTCGAAAAAGGAAGCAAATGGGAACTCTATGATGTTGAGAACGATCGGGGCGAAACTACTGATGTTGCCGAACAACATCCCGACGTCGTACGCGCGTTGTCGTTCGAGTTCCAGCGCTGGGCGGTAAGAAACGGCGTGGTCGACTACGAAACCATCAAGCCGCAGAATGCAATTCCTTCGGGCACGCAAAGACCAAATTCAACAGCCAATAAACGCAATTAATCACGAATGAAAGTCACGAACCACTTTGATAAGGGCTTGATACCACTCGGGCTCTACATGTTCGCAGTCGTGGCGTTTACTATCTCTCTCGCCGATGTAAGTCAGAACGATGTATTCGTCAAGGGTGGTGCGTTCGGAGACGTGAAGGTAGCATCATTCATCATGGACAAACATCATGTTACTGTCGAAGAGTTCCATGAATTCGTCGGGGCGACGGGATATGTTACAGAAGCGGAAAAGTTTGGCAGCGGCGGCGTGTTCGATTTTGATGAACAACGTTTCGTCGGCGTTGAAGGTGCCTGCTATCTCTTCCCATTTGGAAAGAGTAAACCAAAGGCTGCCAGCAATCACCCTGTCACGCAAGTCTCCTGGAACGACGCGGTCGCATACGCCAAATGGAAGGGGAAACGACTCCCTACAAAACTTGAATGGGAGTATGCGGCATCCTCGGGAACACTTTCCGACGCGACGTATTCCTGGGGCGAAGGCTTCACGAAAGATGGAACGTATAAAGCAAATTTCTGGCAGGGCAGTTTTCCTTTTAACAATACCAGGGAGGACGGTTATCTCACTACCTCCCCCGTTGGCGCATTTGGATCGAATAAACTTGGACTAACGGACATGGGTGGAAACGTCTGGCAATGGTGCAGTGACTCTGTTGAACCATCGGGAGTGGAAAAGATCATTGATCCGCGTGAACGAAAATTACTAAAAGGAGGAAGTTATCTGTGTGATCCTTTGGTGTGTCATGGCTTCCGGATCTTTGGCGAGTCGAATACGACTCCGGAAACTGCCATGGCGCACATTGGATTCCGCTGTGTGAAGGACATAAGTCCGGCTACGGATTGAGACTACTGGTTTGGATTGTTTTGGGTTTGGAAGACGGGCACCGGGCGGGTGCCCGTTTGTGTTATATAAATCCCGTTTGTGTTAAATAAATATTATAGAGTATCGCCTGTCAAAATAGGGAGTCGCAATTACTTAACAGCAACATTGCCGCCCACAGGAAATCCTGCAATTCGCGTTGCTCCGGTGTTCCCTGAGATGATGTCATTAATAGTGTACTTATTCAGTACGACGCTCACCGACCTGCATGCGTCGGCAAAGATTGCCCGGGTGGCGCAGGTTTCTTTGGATTCGCAGGGTTGGCACGTGACTGTCCCGGCAAGGCAGGGCAGCATGGAAAGCGGCCCTTCAAGGACTGTGATTACCTGAAATATGGAGATCTCCGCGGGCCGGCGGGCAAAATAGAATCCCCCGCCCCTACCCTGTTTGCTGCCCAGGATACCCCCCTTTTTGAGGGCCGACATGATGTTTTCAAGAAATTTTCGCGGAATCCGGCGCTCCGCCGCAATGTGCGGAACCTGGACAAAGGTCGCCCCATTTTCCGCCATAAACGCTAATGCATCGATTGCATAACGGCTTTTTCGCGATAGCATCAGCGGTAATCGGTAATTCCCCACGGTTACTTTCCTGAAATTTTCAGGATAAAGATAAAAAAAATATAAAGTCTATTGGTTTAATAGACATAGTTATTACCTTTGGTATATGTTTATAAAGAATAGGGAAGAGTACAGGCTCGATGATCCTATAGCAACCTCCTTCGCCGCGAAGAAAAGGTGCTAAGTCCTGCCGGAAATATTAAGGAACTATAAATATTGAATATGAAAACAAATTTCTCCCTCGCCCTCATGACTATGTGTTGTTGTTGTTGCTGTTAACACCTCCCTCTCTCAAACAATTACGCAACATCAAAACTTATTAATCATGACAACAACAATTCAAAATACTATACCTCTGTTTTTTTCAGGCCATAGCCGGACGCTCGTAAAAAATGCAAATACTAAAACGCCTGTGTCTAACGTATTTGGCCTGAAAATCCATGCACTTTTGGACAAGTCAACGTTCATTTCCCAAAGTCGATTTGACTTGAGCGCCGTTGACAGTCAGGGCAACATACAGATCAACTTCACATTCAAATTAAATGAACAATATCTCGGTCACGCCCAGGTGCTGAGAGGTCTCTTCCTCCTGAGCCAGCCGGAAGGTTCTACACTTTCTTACGACAGGCACGAACGCGCATTTCAGCTTCAGGTTGATGTAAGCCGGGAAGATGCCGTATCAGGACAATTGAAAAAAGCGTTCGCCCTTTTCGAAGAAGAAGTCAGCTTTAAGGCACGGCTCAAAAAAGTCCTCAAGATTGAAAGACGGTTAAGAAACCAAATCAATGCATTGTACGCATCGTAATCAAAAATTTTTTCCCTTTAAATACTACTATTTCTATAGACATAATAATAATATGAAAAAAGTTCTGTTTACTTTCTTTTTTGCAATCACGGCCGGTATCGTCCTGGGGCAGCAAAAATTACAGGGAACTATCGTTGACAACAGCGGACAACCCGTAATCGGTGCCACAGTACAAGTTAAGGGTACGTCTACCCACGCCGTAGCCGATGTCAACGGTGCTTTCGTTTTGACTACCGACAAGAATTTCCCTTTCACAATAATATTCAGCTCCGTTGGATTCAAATCGCAGGAACTCGAACTGTACGAATTCATCAATGAGCCTATTGAAGTCATACTTAAAGAAGACAACCTTTTGTCTGAAGTTGTTGTGACGGCACGTCGTCGCAGTGAAACAGCGCAGGAAGTACCGATTCCGATCTCTGTTATCGGCGGGCCACGGGCCGAAGAAGCCGGTGCATTCAACGTGAATCGTCTTAAGGAACTTGTACCATCGGTTCAGTTGTACTCATCAAACCCGCGTAATACGGGTATCAATATCCGAGGACTTGGTTCTCCGTTTGGACTGACTAACGACGGTCTGGATCCCGGTGTAGGTCTCTATGTTGATGGTGTGTATTACTCCCGACCCGCAGCCACTACCTTTGACTTTGTTGACATCGAACGTATCGAAGTTTTGCGTGGTCCCCAGGGAACGCTCTTTGGAAAGAACACAACGGCCGGTGCTTTCAACATTACGACAAGAAAGCCCTCTTTCAAACCCGCGGCAGACCTTGAAGTGAGCTATGGAAATTATGGCTTCGTTCAGGCAAAAACATCCGTCACCGGTCCCGTTATAAAGGACAAACTCGCAGCACGTTTTTCATTGTCTGGTACGCAGCGAAACGGTACGGTCTACAACGTAGCCAGAAACGAGCACATCAACGACATGAACAACCTCGGCTACAAGGCTCAACTGCTTTTCACACCCAGTGACAAAATATCCATCATCCTGTCTGGAGACGACTCCCGTCAAAACCCGAACGGTTATGCACAGGTTGTCGCCGGCATTGTGGAAACGAAAAGAGCAGCATACCGCCAGTTTAACAACATCATCGCCGACTTGAATTACCAGCTGCCGTCACTGAATCCGTTTGATCGTGTAATCGATCATGACACCCCGTGGCGTTCACTCAATGAGCTTGGAGGCGTGTCGCTCAGTGCAGAGATAGAAATTGGAAAAGGAACGCTGACTTCCACCACAGCATGGCGTTACTGGAACTGGGGTCCGTCTAATGACCGCGACTTTACAGGGCTGCAGTCACTGGCAAAGTCCCAGAACCCTTCCGAGCACAGGAACTGGTCACAGGAAATCCGTTACGCAGGTGATTTTTCTTCACATCTCTCAGGTGTGATCGGGCTCTTCTTCATTGATCAGGAACTGCAAACCAGAGGTACTGAAGAATCGGGTTCCGCACAATGGCGTTTTTCACAAAACTCGACGAGCGAGCTCTGGCAAACACCGGGGCTACTTGATGGATACGGCGCCCGCACGAGATCCTCCATTGAATCTTTAAGTGCAGCGGTGTTCGCGAACGTTGACTGGACAATCACGGATAGAATACATCTCCTTCCTGGTATCCGCTTCAACTACGATGAGAAGCAGGTATCCTACAACCGTACCACATATGGCGGATTGGAAACCGAAGATCCCGACCTGATCGCACTTAAGAATGCGGTATTTCGCAATCAGTTTTTTGAGACCGCTGCAGACGAAACCAACCTTACGTATCAGATAACATTATCGTACAAAACGAAGAAACGCGTCAACGCATACGCTACCTATTCAACAAGTTATAAACCCGTCGGCGTAAACGTGGCTGGTCTGCCTGTGATCGATGGCCAGGTTGCTGTTGAACTTGGTACCATCAAGCCTGAGTACGTGAAACATTTTGAAGCCGGAATCAAGAGTGCGCCAACTGATAATGCTGTGTTGAACTTCACAGTGTTTCATACGGACATCGATGATTACCAAACCAACGTGCAATCACCTCAACTTGGTGTAAACCGTGGCTACATCGCCAATGCTGAAAAGGTAAATGTAAAAGGTGCTGAACTGGATGGAAACGTAAAACTCACCAAACACCTTACCCTCTTCGGTGCGGTCACGTACACGGATGCGAAATATGTTCGCTTCACCAATGCACCGCTCCCGCTCGAAGAGACCGGTTTGACTGTTGAAGGCGTACAGGTAGCATTTAAGGATGTCTCTGGCGAACGCCTTCCCGGAATTTCAAAATGGTCAGGATCGCTTTCTGCCGAGCTTGCATCCAACAAGATCCGTTTCCAGGAACAACAGGGTCAGGCATTCTTTGCTCTTGACGGTTTCTTCCGTTCGGAATTTTCTTCAAGCTCTTCACCTTCGAAATATCTTAACGTAGACGGATATGGTTTGCTGAATGCACGAGTAGGATTTCGCGCGAGCAAAGGAGTATCACTGACACTATGGGCACGGAACCTGCTTGACAAAGATTACTTCGAGCAACTGCTTGCTGCGGGTGGAAATGCAGGTCACTACGCTGCCGTGCTGGGTGACCCGAGAACCTACGGCGTAACGATTAAATATTCATACATCAAATAATAAAGAGTAAACAAAAATGGTCAAGAAGTTAGTTTATGCAGTGGCGTTGTTTGCAGGTATCAACTTATCTGCGACCGCGCAGGTAGCAGATGCTTCGCAGGCATCGGCTGGTGGGAAGGACAGCCATAAAGTTGTCGTTGTTACAGGAGCACGTTTTTCGTATACACTTGTGCAGCGTTGGATTGATGAATTCAACAAAGAGTATCCTGAAATTCAGGTTATCATTGAATCCAGAGGGTCTTCCGATCCAAACCAATACGACGTACTCGCAGAAGTTTACGAACACGATGAAAAGCTCAAAAAGAACCGCGAGTATCTGCAGGTAGGTCGTTATGCCATCCTGCCGGTAGCTACTGCCGGATCAGGTTTTGCAAAAGCGTACGGTGAAAAGGGACTTGACAACAAACTTATCAAGCAGGTTTTTTTCCATGACATTTTCGCTGATCAGAGTGACAAGGAAACGATCAACGTACCCTTTACCACATACACACGGTTTCAAAAAGCTGGTGCACCTGTGGTGTTCGCCAGGCATTACGGATTCGAACAAAAAGATATCAACGGTAAGTCTATTGCCGGATCGGATGAGCACCTTATGAAGGCGTTGCTCCGCGATTCAACCGGTATATCTTACCTGCCGATACCGCTTATCTACAACCTGGAATCAAGATCTCCCTTGCCGGGACTTACTGTCATTCCTGTTGACCTTGACGGAAATGGAAAGGTTAAAGCTGATGAGCGCGGTGTATACTCCAACCTGAATGAACTTCTTCAGCTATTGGAAGACGGCGGGAAGAATCTTCCGACATCTTTTCTGCACTTGTCTGTAGACAAACAAAAAGTCTCCAATGAGTCACTGAAGTTCCTGAAGTGGGTAGAGAAGAATGGCGCGGCATACCTGAAAGAGTATGGATACCTCGGGACAGGTGAAGTGAACGCCAACAACAAGGCATTCAATGCATTTGTATCGGGCAGAGGATTATAACAACAAATGGTCTAGCGAGCCTTCTTTACAGGCTTGCGCCGGGCTCGCGCGACCAGCTTCTCCTCGTTCCTGACAAGCGAGGCAAGAGTCTGCGATTTCAATAGCTCAACCGTGGCGTTTCGAACTTCAAGAAAGGAATGACGTACAGTGCAGGTTTCTTCATCTTCACATTCGTCACAAGGCTGGTAGAACTTGTGGGTGGCACACGGAACCAACGCAATGGCGCCGTCGAAAAGCCGTACCACCTCAGCAAGGTTGACTTCGTCTGGTGGAAGCCGAAGCATGTAACCACCACCCTTGCCGGACTTGCTGCTCAATACTCCGGCACGGTTGAGTTCAAGCAGAATCGCTTCAAGAAACTTCTTCGGAATGTTGCAAGTTTCAGAGATCTCCTTGATGAGATACTTTTCAGCCGGATTTTTCGCCATGTGCACAAGGGCATGAATGGCGTATTTACACTTCTTTGAAAGCATGGTAAGCACAAATTTAGGACTTTCTGATTAGAAAATCCGGTAACAACCCTCAGACATATTAAGACATATATACGATTCCAGACCTACTTAATACAGACAGATTAACGCACAAAAATGTTCCACCACGCCAAACACATCGTATATCTGATCACAATCTTCCTTTTGATCAGCTGTTCAGGATCACAAAAGAACGAAAACGGTTCATCGTTAAAGGGAACGATCACAGTTTCGGGCGCATTTGCCCTTTACCCGTTGGTTAACGTCTGGGCCACCGAGTTCAGAAAAGAGTACCCGGAAATACGCGTGAACATTGCTGCTGGTGGCGCCGGCAAAGGCATGGCCGATGTACTAACCGGCGCGGCAGATCTCGGAATGTTTTCGCGGGATTTCACCGAAGCCGAAAAGGCGAAAGGCGTATGGTGGATATCGGTTACAAAAGACGCCGTCGTCCCAACAATAGCCGACAAGAATCCTCACCTGAATGAAATCAAATCAAAAGGCCTTACCAGGGAACAACTGAGCAAACTCTATCTGAAGGATGGACCCGTAAACTGGTACGCGTCATCTGACAAGATTACTGTCTATACGCGTTCAGATGCTGCAGGCGCAGCTGCAACCTGGGCTGAATACCTTGGCGGCGCCGGGCAGGAATCCTTGAAAGGCATTGCCGTTTTTGGTGATCCGGGTGTCGCTGACGCGGTAAAAAAAGATCCGCTTGCACTGGGATACAATAACGTGATCTACGTTTACGATCTGGCTACCGGAAAAAAATATCCCGGAATAGAGGTACTGCCAATAGATGTGAATGGCAATGGCGCAATCGATTCGACGGAATACTTTTATGAGAGCCTGGACGAAGTAAAGCGCGCAATCATTGATGGAAGATACCCGTCACCGCCTGCACGGGAATTATATCTCGTTTCCAGCGGCGCGCCGCGCAGCGAGGCGGTAAGAACGTTCCTGACGTGGATACTCACAAAAGGTCAGGCCTTTATTGAAGAAAATGGCTACATACCGTTGAGTGAATCGATCCTTGAAGAACAACGTCAAAAACTTCAGTGATGGTTATTTCATTTCGGCGCACAGCGGAGGTAATGCGAAGGTCATGGATGCAAGTCATGCTTTCCGTGATGCTTGTCCTTCCCTTTGCCATTGGGCTATCCCTCCTGACAAAATCAACTCCTTTCCTCAACGGTGACCTGTTCAAACTGATAATCAGCGATGAATGGATACCACTTCAGGGAAAGTTCGGCCTTTGGCCATTCATCTGGAGTTCGATTGTGATTTCAATTCTTGCCTTGATTATAATGGTACCCATTTGTCTGGGTGCATCTATATATATAACACAGTTTGCGCCGCGTTGGGTATCGCGTGCGTTGCAAACCACGATTGATATTCTCGCCGGAATTCCCTCGGTGATTTTCGGATTATGGGGCATTATTGCAATCATTCCGCTTGTTGGAAACATAGCAACGGTTTTTGGTGCGTCGAATACATCCGGGTATTCAATTCTCGCGGGTGCGATAGTTGTTGCGGTTTCCGTGATGCCTTTCGTACTAAATATGCTCATAGAACTGTTTCGTTCGGTGCCTATCGAATTAAAGGAAGCTTCTCTCTCGCTTGGAACAAGCTACTGGCAAATGATCCGCGATGTAATTCTGCGGAAACATCGGCCCGGAATCACGGCGTCATTTACGCTTGGTGTGAGCAAGACATTTGGAGAGACCATAGCCGTCGTAATGGTAGTAGGTAACGTCGTGCAGGTACCGGGTTCGTTGTTTGACGCCGGATATCCGTTGCCGGCATTGCTTGCCAACAACTACGGTGAGATGATGTCGATTCCAATGTATGAAGCGGCTTTGATGCTGTGTGCACTGATCCTGCTTGTAATCGTTATCGCATTCAACTACGGCGCTCACCGGGTTATCCGCTATTATCACGATCAATTGTGAGGTTATGCAAAGAAGGCGAAAGCATATCGAGGAAAAGGTTGTCAGGGTGGTGCTGGCCTCTACAACCATTCTGATCGTACTGGCGCTCCTGAGCATACTCAGTCAGATCCTTATTAAAGGAGTTCCAGCGATTACATGGGAAATCCTTACAGAAATACCACAAGGCGGATATTACTTTGGTAAGGATGGTGGCATACTCAACGCGATCGTTGGTTCCATATACCTGGCAATAGGTGCCTCGTTGCTCGCGACAATCATCAGCATTCCGACGGCAATCTTTATGCACACGTATCTGTTTCAGTATCCCAAATGGCAAAAGCAGGTAAGGTTATGGCTCGACGTACTTTGGGGAATCCCTCCTATCGTTTACGGCGCGTTTGGATTCAGCCTAATGTTGTTCATGGGATGGCCGTCGTCTCTATTGGCGGCTATTGTAACGGTATCGCTATTGATCAGCCCTGTGATGATCCGCGCGATGGATGAGTCACTGCAACATGTCTCGTCAGGACTGCTTGAAGCCGGTCTTTCGCTGGGCTTCTTTAAAGGAGAAGTTGGATACAAGTTTCTGATCCGACAATCTTTACCCGGTATCGCGACGGCTTTTCTGCTGGCACTCGGAAAAGGGATTGGCGATACCGCGTCTGTTTTATTTACAGCGGGATTTACGGATTACGTACCTGAAAGCCTGACGGAACCAGCGGCCACGTTGCCACTTGCGATATTCTTTCAATTGAGTTCACCTATACCTGAAGTAAAAGCGAGAGCGTACGCCGCGGCCGTCGTGCTTACCGTGATCATCCTGTTTATAAGCATCGCGGCGAGAATTATAAGTACAAGACTTTCCAGAAACCGAATATGAATCTGAATCATACAGCAAACGACGTAACCACGCTTATTGGCGAGGATATTGTAAAGAAGGATCAAGCGAAAGGATTACACAATTTACTTTACGTCAACGATCTCAGTTTGTGGCATGGCAAAAAGCAAACGCTTAAAAACATAGACCTCAACATTCGTGATAAGGGCATCACCGTTCTGCTTGGTCCTTCCGGATGTGGTAAGACGACGTTGTTGAAAACATTCAACCGGCTTACAGATCTGTATCCCGATATACGCACGGAGGGTTCGATCATTTTCGAAGGAAAGAACATCCTTGATAAATCAATCGATGTATACAGTCTGCGTCAGAAAATGGGTCTGCTTTCGCAGAAGCCTCATCCACTGCCGGGGACAATTGCTGACAACATCGCCTATGCGCTTAAACTGAAAGGCATTACCAACAAGAGTGAACTTGCCGATCGCACAGCGCTGTATCTGCAGAAAGTGGGTTTGTGGGAAGAAGTTAAGGACCGACTAAAAACATCGGCCGGGCAACTTTCCATCGGCCAACAGCAACGCCTTTGTCTTGCCCGTGGCCTTGCCGTTGAGCCGCGTGTGATACTGGCAGACGAGCCCACATCTGCTCTCGACCCGGTGTCGAGCAGGAAAATCGAAGAATGTCTTCTTGAACTGAAGGAGGATGTTGCCGTCGTTTTGGTCACGCACATTCTGCGCCAGGCAAAACGACTTGCGGATTATGTGGCGTTCATGTACTACGGTGAAGTTGTGGAAAAAGGAAGACCCGGAGTTTTGTTCGAAACTCCGAAGACAAAAATATTCCAGGAATATCTGTCGGCATAGGTAGAACAGGTGCGTCAATTCTCCGGCGAACCTCTCCTTGATTCCAGTCTGTAACCGCTGGCCAAATCTCTCATTGGCCGTTTCGCGAATCCTTCTTACCTTCCTTTTCCAATGTTCAAACCATATGAAAAGACTCTTCTGCCTTTGCACACTGTTCATCATTATTTCAGTCCTTTTGTTATCGTGCCGGTCCACGCCAAAAAGCACCGATAACAAGAACGCCAAATCAAAAAAGCTCAGGGCCCTGATCGTCGACGGGCAGAACAATCACGGCATCTGGCCAAAGACGACGGCAATGATGAAAGACTATCTCGAACAAACCGGCATGTTTGACGTTGATGTTGCGCGTACGAAGTTTGTCTGGCAGGGCCCGCACAATGACAGCGATCCCAATCTCGGCGAGGAAAAACGGAAACAATTGCTTGCCAACTACCCGGCAGGTAGCAACACTGTTGAGCACACTGATAAACCAACAATAGATCCCGACTTCAAGCCGGACTTTTCGAAATACAATGTGGTGATATCAAATTTTGGATGGATGGCAGCACCCTGGCCGGATGAGACAAAAAAGGCACTTGAACAATTCATCAGCAATGGCGGCGGACTTGTAGTTGTGCATGCTGCTGACAATTCGTTTCCCGAATGGAAGGAATTCAATCAGATGATTGCCATGGGTGCGTGGGGGAACCGCAATGAAAAAGACGGACCCTACGTTTATTTTGATAATGAAGGGAACCTAGTGCGTGATACAAGTCCGGGACCAGCGGGATCACATGGCCGTCAGTATGAGTTTCTGATTACTGTGCGTGATACGACACACCCGATAACACGTGGAATGCCAACGCAGTGGCTGCATGCACAGGACGAATTGTATGATCGCCTGCGGGGACCAGCTGAAAACATGGCGATCATTGGTACCGCATTCTCTGACGAGGAAAAGAATGCTTCGCACTTCTCGCCGTTACGCGGTACGAACCGTCACGAACCGATGATGATCACGGTAACGTATGGCCGCGGAAGGATTTTTCACACGCCGTTGGGACACGCCGATTACTCCATGGAGTGTGTCGGATTTATTGCATTACTACAACGTGCCTGTGAATGGGCCGCCACCGGCGACGTCACGCAAGCACTTCCGGGTGATTTCCCGACAAAGGATGGCGTCAGTCAGCGGGCGTGGGGAAAGTAGGCAGTGCTTTCACCGACCTTATATTTCCGGTGCCTGCATTAATTCCGATCCTGATTTCGTTTCGAATAACACAACACGAGTGATTAATTCCCCGAGGTGAGCGGCCGTGTGATCTATCGCATACTATAAAGTATCGCGAGCTTTAGCTTTCATAACCTTTCGATTGGTATCTTCATTGACGATTCCACGGCAGTGGAACGATCCTGTTTTTAGTTATCAAACCATAAACCCTCTTTTATGAAATCTTCTTGTTTCATGGTGAGCGTCCTTTTAATCGCGGCGCTCATGCTGACATGTTGTACAGAAGATACACATGTCGTCAATGACAAAGTAAACGTGATTTTTAGCGTTGACCTTATCGAAGAAAGTAAAGGTCATATGAAGAGTAGCGAGATTCCATCTGGCGCGATGGCGCTGGTCAGCGTTGAGACGGAGAATGGAGAAGTGGTCGTTGATCAGGAGGAAGTTGCCATTCGTCGGAGCGACGAAGGTTATCTAACCGATCCGTTGTGTCTGCCACCAGGTAATTACCGTCTTGTTGACCTGATGGTTGTTGATGAGGCCGGTGAAGTGGTATTCGCGGCACCGCGCGAAGGTTCAGCGCTTTCTCAAAAGGTCGGGCACTCGCTGCCTTACGAAATCACTAATAAAAGCCTCACTGACACCCGGCTGAGTCTGCTGGACACACGTAAGCGGAGCCCGAAAAACTTCGGCTACGAATGCTTCAGAGGAAAGCAGCATATGTTCAAAGTGCAGGTGTTTACAGCTGAAGAAAACAACAGGTTACAGCGAACGCATGCGCAGGCATTGATTATGAAGGGCCTGGACACCCTTCGGAGGTACTCGCTCACTGATAACATGAACTTCATTACATTCAGAGGTAACCCGGGAGAAACGTATAGCCTCGTCGTAGTGAAAGATTCCTATGGTCGTTTTGCAAGGACTTTCACAACCAGGCAGATCCCGACGAAGCCGCTCAAAATCGTCCTGCAGCCAGCTCTGACAGCCGTGGGCGTAACCACAGGGGAAAACTATTTTGCAATGCAGGTTGATCCTGCGTGGGACATCTTCGATTTTCAAGTCGATTGGGGAGACGGAACGTCGGAAACCTGGACTTCAGGTGTGACGACCATTGTGGACCACCAGTATGAATATCCCGGCCATTACTTCATCAGCATCACCGGCAATGGGCTGGATTCGGTTGTGCTTGTCGGTAATCTGGAAGGGAGGATTGCGCGACTTGGAATGAAGCACCTGGTCAATCTACGTGACTTCCGCATTGAATACGGCGAGGGGCCGGAAGTTGTCGACCTCAGGCATAACAAACTCGTCAATGAGATCAGGCTATTTCCCAGTTCATTCGATCCGTCACCGGACCTTAAAAGATTATTGATTCCCGATGACGCCGGTATCTATCTACTTGAACTGCCGGGACAAACGAACATAAAACCGGAAAATCTGAATCACGTTATCGATAACCTTTATCACCAGGTGGTGAACAATCCGCGTTCGGGTGATTTTATCTATTCGACATGGGAGGATAACAACGTACCGATAGCCACGCCATCGCCGGAAGCGATTGAAAAACTGAAAGAGCTAAAGCACACCTACAACTGGCTTGTAGTCCCGGATCCTGACGGAGAACCATTATAAGCTTCGCAAAAGATGCAACGATGATGGTTGGGGTTCGCCCGGACGATTGCAGCAGCCCGCGTTAGCGACAGGAGCGGCACCCCGGACCCCAACCGGCGTGCCGTCCTTTTTTTTTGAAGCCTACTCATTGATGCTCCGTTCAACTTGACAAGTTGTATACCCTCTGACCGGTTGGGGGAGGAGTATAGCGGATGGCGCGGGCCGTAGCGCGTGCAAACGCGCTGTACGGCAACGCCCAAATAGCGCAAACACAACTCATGCACCACACGCAATACCAGGCAACGGACTGATTTATGTGGAAATTGGCGGATACATCGTACGTGGCGAACGCTCCCTACTGTTCCTTAAGCGCGTTGACAGGATTGGCGAAGGCAGCTTTCAGGGACTGCCACGCGATGGCGAGTGAAGCCAGCGTGATAACAACAAGCGTCGAAGCGATGTGTATCCAGAAGGGGAACGCGGTTTGAAACGCGAAGTTTTCGAGCCACCGATGCACAACATATTGTGTTATTGGAATCGCAATGATGCATGCAACCAATACAGGCAGTGAAAATTCTTTGGTCAGAAGACTCAGAACATTCAACACATCGGCACCAAGTACTTTGCGAATACCAATTTCACGGGTCTTGCGAAATGTGGTGTACGCAACGAGCCCGACGAGACCCAGACATGCGATTGAAATTCCGAGACCGGAAAACATGGCGAACAACTTGCCGAATGCTTCGTCGTTTGTGTACTGTTCATCGAAGAATGCATCAAGGAAGAAGTAGTCGTATGGATCCCGTGGATAAAGCTCTTTCCATACGTCGCCAATACCGCTTACCATTTGCTGCATGTTCCGGCTGGACACCTTTACAGAAAAGAAACCAAATTCATAGTTGTGTCCATAACACAGAATCAATGGATTGACAGGCTTCTGCAGTCCCTCGTAGTGCGTATCTTCAATAACGCCTGCAACCTCGCGTGTATGCGCACCGAACACGACAGCCTTTCCAACTGCCTGTCCCGGATCAAAACCAAGTGATTTCGCAGCTGTGGCATTGATGATGATCTTGTTCTCCTCGCCGGGCCGGTCCGCAAAATTTTCACCTTCGATAAAACGAATCCCCAAGGCTGGCAGGTAGCCCTCTTCGACAAAAGCGATATCGAAAGTTACGTTCTTTCCGGATTCCGAACCTTGTGCATGTACATGATCGTTTCTCACGAGGAATTGGCTTCCCGGAATACATGCGGACGCACCAACGACCTCGACACCCGGCAGCGTAAGCAGTTTATCGCGAAACGTATTGAAGATCTGAACGCGTTTATCGTTGCCGATCAGCGAACGCGGCGAATGCAAGACAACCACCTGATCCGGATTCATACCCAACGCCTGGCTCCGCATGAAATTCACCTGCCGCCATATCGCAAGGGTAGAGGTAAGCAAAAAGACAGAACAAAAGAACTGGAAGGCTATCATGCTTTTCCTGGAGAGGCTTCCACCGGGTTTGTCACCTACCCTGCCCTTTATGACTTCTGTTGTGGCAAGCGATGACAAACGCAGGGCCGGGTATGCACTTGCGATTACGGTTCCAAGCAAGACGACAACCGTAAAGTAGAATAAAGTCCGTTGCCCCAGGGCATCGGCGGAGAACAGGTCGTAAGGTATTTGCGTTACATCCCGCAACTGATCGCCAAAGAAATAAACGATAGCAACGGCCAGGATACCTGCCACTGCACACGATACGAACGCTTCGGACAGGAATTGAATGACAAGTTGCATGCGGGTAGATCCGATCGCCTTACGTATGCCAACTTCTTTGGCGCGTTCCATTGACCGAACTGCAAGCAGGTTGATGAAGTTGATCCATGAAATGACGAGTACAAGCAATGCAGCAACAGCCATTGAGATGACAAAGGTTTTGCTCCCGTTGGGCTGTATTTCGTCTGCGATGTCGGAACCAAGATGGATTGAACGCACCGGCTGGAGATAAAACTGATACGCAACGTCGCGCGTAACAAGTTCCGGTATACGATCCTTAAGCACCTGCGCAGCAAGCGCCTCGACTTCAGCGGCAGAAGTTCCTTCAGCTAATTTGATGTAAACGTAACTCGCGTTCCAGTCGGGCGGAAGACTATTTTCAAAGACTGGTCCGGCAAGGGAGACCAACGTTACCCACGACACAACGAAGTCGACCTTCATGTGAGAATTCGGAGGCAGATCGCGATAGACCCCCTGAATGGTAAACCCCAGGCTTTCGTTCAACCAAATCGTTTTTCCAATAGGATCGTGTTCACCTTCCCAGTCGTCACCGAAAAACCGCCGGGCCCCCGACTCGGAAATGATAGCACCCCAGGGTTTGTCGAGTTGGGTCAGGTCGCCTTCGCGAATGAATTCTAGGTTGAAGATTGAAGCAAAATTCCGATCAGCCCAAAACGTGTGCTGGCGATTAAACTTGACGTCGCGCTCACGATAATGCAGCATGCACTCTTCCTTGTAAATGCGCGTCGTTAGTTCGATAGCTGGTATCTCGTTCTTAAGCAACGTCGCGAGACCCGGATAACTGCGCGCACTTTCCATGACGACGTTGCCTTGCTCGGTCTTCTTTACCGCGATGCGATAGGTGTCTTTGCTACCGGAAAAAAATTTATCGAAACTAAGCTGATACAAGACAACGTGCATAATCACAAGGAAGGCAGCGAGTCCCAGCGTAAGACCAAAGACGTTGACATACGTGAAAAGGATTCCTGCACCGCTCCCTTTTGTGCGCTTGTAGAATGTTCGGAGGGTTATGGTGAGGAAGTGAGTTATCACCGCAGATGTACGCTGATTAGGTGATTACGCTGATTTGATTACGCTGATTTGATTACGCTGATTTGATTTTCGCGGATTCTTTTAGAGGCCTTCGGCCCAGTTGATTTTTGGGGATCGGTAGAAATCAATTTCGAGTGCTTTCCAGAGTCTGGCGTGGTTGGCGAGGCGCGTTTTGTAGTCGTCCCAGTTGCGCGCTGATTTGGAAGTCCAACCAATTTCGGCGACGCCGGGAAGGCGGGGAAAGACGAGATATTCGATGTCGTCCATGGTTTCTACGGTCTCCGTCCACAGTGGTGCTTCGACACCGATAATGTTTTCGCGATCAATACCGGGGACAAGCGTTGAAGGATCCCACAGATATGATGAGTCGACTTCAATGTATGCGGCCCAGTGCAAACCGATGCGCGATGTCGAATCATATTGCATGTCAAGATAAACCTTGGTTGATGGCGAGAAAATCACTTTTGCTCCTTTGTCTGCAGCCATCCTTGCATATTGACGGGAGTGCCAGAATTGAGCAATCGTCGTCGAATCAAGATTAGCCTGAGCGATCTCTTCCCACCCTATCATGATTTTTCCGTTTTCTTTAACGATGTCTTTAAAGCGATTGATAAACTCGATGTAGTCTTCCTTCTTTGTAACCTGCGCTTCGTCGCCACCAATGTGGAAGTAAGGTCCGGGTGTAATAGCAGATATCTCGCGGATAACGTCACTTACAAACTTGAGCGTCGACTCCTTGTTGAGCGTTAGCGTGCTGAATCCAACTTCAGTACCATAGTGAGGCAGTCCGGCAACAGGACGTTTTCTTTCACCTTCAACTTTGATAGGTGGTCCCGGAAGCAGCTCGTCAGGGTATGAAACCAATGCTGCATTCGTGTGACCAGGAAGATCTATCTCGGGAACAATTGTAATAAAGCGGCTTTGTGCATAAGCGACAATATCCTTGTATTGTTCCTGCGTGTAAAACCCGCCTTTGCCACCGCCCACCTGACTTTGGCCGCCAATAGCCGTAAGGTTAGGCCACGACTTGATTTCAATACGCCAACCCTGGTCGTCGCTGAGATGAAGATGAAGTGTGTTGATTTTGTAATAGCTCAACAGATCAATGTAACGCTTGACATCTTCCACGGAAAAAAAGTGACGCGCGACATCAAGCATAGCACCGCGCCATTCGTACTCGGGATAATCAATGATGGTGCCTGTCGCTACCTCCCACTCCTTACTGAGTGCGCCATGTTCCTTGCTCGCAATAATCTGACGAAGAGTTTGTATTCCATGAAAAACTCCTGCAGCTGTGTTGGCGGTGATCCGAAGTTGCTTTTCATCGATCTGCAGCTTGTACCCTTCCGGGCCAAGGTCAGGCGACCCGCCCAGTGCGAGTATGATTGCACCTTCGTTTGCAGCTGAAGCAACTTTGAAAGAAAGGCCTGTAGTCGTGTTGAGGCTTTCAGCAAGGTAATCTGCAAGAGTACCCAACCCACTTTCTCCAGACTCGACAACTATGGTTGTGCCATCCTTTATAAAAAAAGTTTTTCCTGTTGCTGTTGCTGACACTGGTTTTGGGATCACACGTTCGAAGGCGACTTTTGCATCGGGTGATGTTGGTGTCGACCGGTTGCATGAAGTCAACAAGAATAATAAGACAAGAAATAATGCGCAGTGAGGGAATAAACGGGTCTGGTTTAGAAGATACATAAGTAGAATGTTTATCGAGGTGAATGTATAAAATTTTTAAGGCACAGGTTGGATGTGCTCTGGAAATTTTGGGAGTACACGGTGCACAGGGGCGCTTGAGGGATTTGAACAGGAGGCGGGATTTGGAAGACTGGTGGGTGGGACTTGTGGGACGTGTGGGACTTGTGGGACCAGTGGGACGTGTGAGACGCGTGAGACGTGTGAGACGCGTGAGACGTGTGAGACG
>JAEYWY010000029.1 GCA_023428695.1 Bacteroidota bacterium | reverse complement strand
AAAATCATCCGCTCTGTATCAGCCTTGACAAGCCCTGGGCTGATCCATATCTTCGCTTGTCGGATGACCAGCACGGCAATGAACTACTAAACTCAAATGAAATTTCTGTGCAGTTTATAGGGGGCTAAGACATTATATTTACGTGTTAGGCACCGTTTATTGGAAAATCTTTAAGCTTAACATTCCCTACCATTTCAAGATCTGTTGTCCCTGGTGAAGAATGGCCATAGCTTTGTCTGTCATAATAAACAAGTTTCTCCGTTTCCGTTTCAGAAAAGTGTAGGTATAGTTCGGCTTTCTTAATGTCTTCCAGAATGTTACCAAACATGACTATCTCACCTATTCCAAACTCAAAATCTTGGAGTTCTTGCTCTCTGGAGCGATTGAAGTAGCCCTGAAAACTACCAACCTGATTTAACATAATAAGTGGTTCTTGAATAGTCGTATCTAGGACCTTTAAGCCGTTTATCGATACAGTTACCCTCGACTGTAATTCGTCTGAGATTCCGTGGGAGATGTTGACTAATATTAATTCCTTGCAAGGCACAACTTCATTTATTTCGAGATTGACCGACCTTCCGACCAAGTCACAAAGAAAAACTCGCAGGGTACTTTGAAAGGTATAGAATGAAATTCTACAATTTGTTGAAGGCAGAGTATAATCGAAAATAAAATTCTCATTCTTACTATCAACAAGTGAGTCGAAGTAGATAGTGAAATAAAACTCAAAGTCTGTCAACTTCCTTACTAACTTCAACCCGATGTCCAGAAATAAATCAGCTATTTGTATGATTAAGTTGTCCAGAATATGCTGACCATTTATCCCGAAAGAGGTTAGTTGAGCAAGGTATTCAGGCACCTTCGAATCATAATGCGCACCACCATACTTATTCGACATTGCGTTTACAATATCACCTGCTTTCAACCGTTTATCCTTATATCTGACAATATCCAAATTCAGATAGTCTTCTAGGGAAATTTGCTTCTGGTTTGGCGTTTGCTTTTTCAACGAGATTGGGAGGGATGAAACATAAAGAACTAGTCTTTCCTGCTCAGGGAGTTTCTGTTCAAGTGTATCAGGTAGGTAGTAGATATTTAAGTCTTCACCGAGTAAGGATGCAATTTCGAATATGGGCTTTGGCTCCTTTCTATGCTCCTTAGTTTTATCCGTAAGTAGTGCTCTTAGTTGTCCGTAAATAGATGTAATATGGTAATATCTTCCTTCACTTATCAATTTCCGTGCGTCCCCAACTATACGTATTGCATGAAAAAATTCGATTATCTTCTCAAGATTAGTTTTTTCGATCTCAATTAACTTCTCCTTGGTCATATTAAATGGTGCCTAACGAATATATATCAGCCATTTGTAGCCCATAGCCGCCGTTAACAGTCTCTCAAAATACCTGCATTTCGCAAATTATCCAACGAATTCTCCTCCAACTCCGGCTATTTTGTCCAATACTCAACACGTAAAGTATCCTTCCATATTTTGCCATCGATTCTGACACTATCCGGAAGCGACAATATGAAGGTTCCCTGGGCACTCAAATATTCAACTTGCAACGGGTTTTTGTATGTCTCCGAATTGAAGTATTGTCTATCTGCCAATCGCCACTCAATTATTGGCAGCCAGGCAATTGTCTTATACACTTCAACTTCCTTTCCCCTGAAATCAGAAATCGCATTCCCCAATGGTTTCTCCTTGTAAATTATTCCATTGTCATACCAATTAACGGTAGTAGATTCAAGCGACATAGTTACGAAGCCTACTCCTAACGCACCAACAGTCCCCGAAATGTATCCGAGTCCAAAAATCAAAATTCCCAGGGCAATACAAATCGCCCGGACTAGCTTTTGTCTCTGCTCAATCCCGATCCACACCCCCAGTGAAATGAGAAAGTACACGCTCGTCACAAATATCGTATCCAGTTCGAGTAATGTTGTCGATATACCAGTACATAATCCAAAAACCGTCATCAACGAAACTCCCGCTGTCGCCACCAATACTCCCTTTCTCAGGCTCAAATTATCCCTTGTCCCCTTAACGATAAAAAAAGCAATCACCGGGTAGAACCAAATGGAAAGCATTACAAGTATCCAAATCATACTCATCGGGTTCAAATAAGTTTAAAATGTAATTCTCTCCGGGGTCTAATTCCGGCAGCGTGAACGTTCGGGTCGTGATAGTTGTATTTGAAGCTTACGTTTTTCACCTTTCAAATTTACACTTGCGCCCAACGTTTTGTGTTTGTCTACCTGGGTAGATTAGACATATGAGTATGAATAACTTTCCAATTACTGTTAATCCTGGAATAAACGAAACTCCAGGCAAATTTGCCGGTTATTACACGACCATCTTCAATGTCGGCAGAATAATTTCCAGATGCCGTAAGCAGAACAGCGTTATCCGATAGCACGGTGATCTTTTTGTCCAAAACTTCCATTTTCTGAGACTTGAGTCCTCTTATGCCCTCCCTGAATCCCTTCATCAAGACTGCAAAGGATTGATAATACAATCCATTGTCGATGAATCCCGCCGATAAAGTATCACTGACGTTCTCAGTTATTCCTGAAATATCGAGCCTCTCCCCCGCTTTAATACTCTTTTCAAAAAGTGTCGTAATCTCAGCAGTGATTTTCGCTTTCTGACTCCCGGTAAGTTCCTGCGAACTTACGTTTATGCTAATCGCCAGGAATGCAATGGCGATTATTGAAAGTTTAGTTGTTAAAGGATGCATATAGAACTTTTTGATATTGCATAATGATTACAATCTATTCTCAAACAGTGACTATTGGCCATAGGGGTGGCTATAAGGCGTGGCTGCTGATTTGTCTCCGCCAACCGAAAGAAGACTCAACATGATTACGAAGAGTAATCTTCATAGAAACATTACGCACAACGGCTATGTAACCTACCCGACATGTCCGGAAGACGCCTAAACCCAAAGTACAATTTCCTCCAACGTTCCCCAATGACGAATATCATTGCTGGCGGTAGTTATCCACTCACGTACTTTGACGAAGGCACACTGTAGTCTTCATCCCCTTCCGTGAATTCAACTTCAAGAGGACAGTTGCCATTTGCCGCGTATATCCTTATCGTGAATGCGGCGCTGGTACTGTCAGGCGTTGACTGACGCTGCCTCACTCATTTGAGGCGTATTTTGTATTCTGTATCGCATTCTCTATAATTGTACACTGCACACTTCTACATCGATATCGAATCAAATGAAAAAAATAACTACCGCCGTGCTTGTCTCATGTCTCCTGCCCTTCCTGCTCCAGGCACAGGAGATCATTGACCTTTACAACAGCACCATTCCAAATTCCAAGGTGAAGGCATCGCGGGAAACCGAGGCTCCGCTTTTCAGGGGGATGTACCGAAAGACGGCGTTTCCCACGCTTGAAGTGTTCCGGGCTGACAAGGAAAAATCTACGGGAGCGGCCGTGATCATTTGTCCAGGGGGTAGCTACACCGTGATCGTGTATGAAGGCGAAGGTGTGATGACAGCAAAAGAGCTCGCCAAAAACGGCATCACCGCATTCGTCCTCAAATACAGGCTTCCCAGTGACTCAACGATGCTAGACAAGACCATTGGTCCATTGCAGGATGTTCAGCAGGCCATCAAGCTGGTACGCGAGCGCGCTAAGGAATGGGACCTGGACGCCGGCAAGATCGGCATCATGGGTTTCTCTGCCGGTGGGCACCTCGCTGCCACAGGCGCAACCCACTTTAAAAAGGCACTCATTGAAAACAAGGACAACACAAGTCTGCGACCGGATTTCCAGATTCTTGTCTATCCCGTGATCAGCATGCGCGACAGCCTCACGCACCGCGACTCCAGGACTAACCTGCTTGGTGGAAACCCGTCTGCGGCTACCATCAACGAATTCTCCAATGAACTCCAAGTGACGGGCGATGCGCCGCCAGCCTACATCACGTTCGCTACTGACGACAAACTCGTGGATGTCGATAACGGCATCTCCTACTACGAAGCATTAAGACATAACAACGTGGATGTAGAAATGCATCTCTATTCAAAGGGCGGACACGGCTTCATCTTCCGTGAGAAGAGCTGGACGGGGCCGTTGTTTCAGTGGATGAGGAAGAATAAGTTGATGAAGTAAACGGATTGCGCTGATTTTTGATATGTTGCCAGCCAGTCTGCGTAATCAACTCTCCGGTTAATTTGTCTGGCCTGAAGGGGTCCCACGTTGTATAAGAAACGTTAAATTGTCCAACCAAAGAATCTGAATTCGTATAGTAGCACCCGTTAATTTTTTTCTTGTCTGCGGAGTCGAGTCTTTGCCCCTGGTCGTCATTGTCCACGCGGTGCTGGAAGGGTAGTGGCGTTAACGGCCCGTTCATAATGCGTGCCCGATCTAGGGCAGGCTTGAAAATCCAGCGACGCGAAATGTCAAGCCTGACCGAACACATCATCGTCCCGCGAACCGAAAACGAATTTAGTAACAATCTGTGATTAAGCTGACTCCAGGGCATGAATTATACATTGTGTTATGCATTGTGCCGCGCTAATACCGGCTTAACGACACGGATGCCAAAGCTTTAGTTATGTGTTGGGCGGGCGGCTTTAGTATTGGTGTGGTTGTTTTAGGCGTTTGAGGTCAAAAATGCTCCTTTTTTTTATTGACGTGGTGACTATTTTTGTTTTAAACACTTCGCTATGCCCGAATCAATTTCATTCCTGCTTGGGGCAGGCTTCTCCGCCCCAATGGGCTATCCTATTGGTAATGAATTAAACGAAGCTCTATTAAATTGCACGGTAAAAGATTTTTGCTTTTCATCGGATGGTCGCCTTTGTATTCCCGAAAAAGGGCGGGAACCAGGGTACCGGACTCACTTCGATCTTGAATTTGAATTTTGTCTCGATCTGATTCAATTCTATAGAACACGTACTAATTATTTTGACTATGAAGAATTCTATGATTTCTTCATGGGTAAAGCCAACCAAGATCCGGATGTGGAGGCTCTGTACAAAAAGAAAAACTATGGTACAGAACGGGATGTACGTCAAATGCTGTCTGCGATGAGGACTATCTACTCGCAGTTAATTGCCCACTTCCTTGTGGATAACGAAGGTAATTCGTGGTACGATGATGCTCCCCACTATGGGGGGCCAATCTTTCCTGGCTATACTGGCCTTCTAAATTGCTTGCGTGATTTGAGTAACGACTACCTCCTTAATGTACACACCCTAAATCATGATTTATTCTTTGAACGTTTGCGCATTACTGATTGGCTCCTCGGAAAAATTTGCGATGGGTTCCAGGAGCTGGAATCTCCATACTACGGGAAATTATTGGTTAATGGTAGGTCTTATAGATGTAGACTTGAGTATTATTCGGGCCTGTATGACAAACAAATCCGCCTTTATAAGTTGCATGGAAGCAAGGACTATGGTATCTATTATACGGCCAATGGCCCATCGAGCCTAAGGCCTGAGGGATACATCAAAACAAGATATGGTATCGGCTTTGGTGAATTTTATAAAGAAATTAATGACGAGAAAGGGAAACCCTCCTATGAAAGGTGTTGGGCAAATTATCATGCAGACTTTCTGACGGGAACTACATCCAAGATCGAGCGTTATAGCGAGCCACTTTTGTTCAAAGTCTTATTTGAGTGTTTCGTCACCAATTTAAAGAATGCAGAGAAGCTTATCATTATCGGCTATGGTGCCAAAGACGCGGAGGTCAATCGAATGATCCTTGAGAATTTTGACTTTAAAAAGAAGCCTGTTTTTATTGTCGATCCCTATGTAGGCAACGCTGTTAAGGGACTACAAGCCCAATTAAATGCCACGTTGATCACTAAGCACCTGAAAGAAATAACTTTAGATGATTTTAAAGCTCCCAAGAAGGATCGCTAAAATTGGCTCTTGCTTACTCTGGTGTCCTGATGGAAAGTGTGGTAAGCAAATGTGTTTATTTAGAAACCAAATTTTCATACGACCCAGTAGATAGCTCACCGCTAACGTTTGTGTTTATGCAGTGCGGGGAATAGGAAGGCTTAACATTCCGCCCGATAGCTATCGGGGCGGAATGTTAAGCCCGGCCTGCTCCGAAACTGTCCCCCGTGACCAAACTACATTTTGAAACATAAACTTTAATTTAACACCCAACCCCGCATTGCATAAACATTTTGTTAGCCACAGTTGCTTTACAACTCATTTATAATTCTACTCAACGTCATTGATAAAATGTCCGCATTGGATGGAACAATAAACACCGGATTTCGTCCAGCGTCCTTAACAACTTCAATTCCGTCACTGTACGGAGTAATTGAAAGTATCTTGTCCAACCTAATATTTGCATTTTTCTTCTGTCCTGTGAAAATCAGTCTTTTATTTGTAACATACAGTATTCCGGAGTCCAAGTGTTGCATATGCTCTGAAGTCACACGCTCCACACTTACGCTACCCACTCTATATGAAAGTCCCTTCATAATTTTGATTCTTGCACTTGGTCCAGCGTAATTAATTCGTTTTGTCACAGTCCTTAACTCATGCCAATCTGCTCTCGTCTGAACATAACAGGTTTCGTTTTTTTGAAGGTTAATGTCAACTTGAAGAGCCGGAAGTTCTCCATTTTCAATTATCCAGTAACGTTTCATTTTGTCAAAAGCTTCTCTTGATTTTGAGTCCAAGTCGAGGTTCACGTTTAAGCTTTTTGAAATTGACTCTAATTCTTCTAATTCATCAGGTGATAGTCTTTCGTCAGACGTTATTTTCTTGACATAGTTTTGGAAAAAGAGCTGTCTTGCTTCTCCGGATATTTTGTCCGCTAAATTCTTTGATATTTTAAGGTCTTGCTCCAGTCTTTCAAGAAAGTCTTCGTTCTTTTTCTCAAGTCGCCCGTCTTTAATCATTTGCTCGAATGATTTTTTGTAAATCTGTCCCGCAACTTGATTGTGAGTTTCTTCTATGTCCTTGTCCTTTAAACCCAGTAGTGATTTTAGTTTCTTTAATTCTTCAATCTCTCCCTCTTCAAGCTTGTTGTCTGTCAGGCAGTGCGCTAAGTATTTGCCGTAAAGGTCTTTTAGTTTATCAGGAAATTTTTTTGATAAGTCAATTTTGTATCGAGCACTTATCGCATTTATGTCAGTAGTCGATATATTATTTAGTTCTTTAGTCGCTAAAAATTATTCAACTCAATAAATGCGTTGTCAATCGGTTCTTTCTTGAATAGTCTTTGAAAAAATCCGGGGTCTTTTTTTGATGTCTCTTTAAATATTTGTCCCATATGTCGAGTTGTCTTTAAAGCAATTGTGGCTAACAAATCGCTATCAGCAATTTATGGCCAATATAGTCCGATCAGATCCTAAAATACTTGCATTCCGCTAATTATCCAACGAATCCTCCCCTCACCCCAAACCTGAAAAACAAGGCAACCCATCATTACACGTTTACTTTGCTTCCTCCTCACCACCCAATCTCCCCCTCCGTATTAATCATCACCGCGCCATCCTTCCCCTGCCTCCCCCAAATAGCTTCAGCCTCGCGCGGGGCCAATAGTTGGACCTCCTTGATTTTCTTGTTCACCAACCAATCCAGCGCGACGAATGTATCGGAGGCGGGCATTCCGTCAATGAAATAGAACATCGGCTTTGCTGCGTCAAAGTATTTCAGGATGAATGCATCAACTACGGAGAAGCGTGCTTTTGTTAGTTTGTTCAGATTGTCTATCGTTAGTCGGACCACGCCTTGCTTGCCAACTGTTCCGTACTCAATCCTGCCGATGAGGCTGTCCAGATGTTCGACGTCGCTGATCTCCGCAGACACAAGCTTTCTGAAAAACGAAGGATCAGCTGAGTGCAACGCATATCCATTAAAGACAATTAGCCGCCCCTGCCGGAATTCCGTAACCAATTGTTCGCGCGTTATGCTTTGTGAAAATACGCCGGTGAACGAGAGAGTACAGAAGAGTATCAGGTAGTATGTCCTCATGGTGTGAATTGCCCCAACGGCGTAGATGATACGCGCATGATGAGCGCCTATGCAAAGGACAATTTACAAAAAGTCGCGATTTTACAACGAGACCGCAATCACACGTTGCCGCTCAAAACAGAAGATCGATCGCGCCCCTTATTCCCAGATTACTGTCACTACAGACGACGCCGGCAGCGTAACATTGAACTGTTTCTCTCCTTCCCGCACGCCAACGATTGTCGAGGCTGAGGCGGAATTCGAGAACACCATAACGCGGGTGTCGTCGGGATTGATGAAGGCAACGTGGTCTACGCCGGGAACAGCCGATGAGATCGTCGCGTCAATACGGTGAGCGCCGTTGCGGATGAACTTCGAGAAATGACCAATGGAATAGTACTCTACATTGCGGGTAACGGCGCCATTGGCGGAATTGATCGTCACCACGCCGCGGCAGTCGGAACAGCCGTTGTTCGTGGGACCGAAATTCTCATCGAGGGCAAGGTTCCATAACAGCGCGGTCCGGGACCAGTTCTTTGTCGTGCCGATGAAAATGTTCGCCATGTTCCACTGGAGGTTGCTGGCGAAGTCTGTGGCCCACTCACCACCGGAGATCTCGGTAAAGTACAGGCCTTTGTCGGGGTGCGCGTTGTGAACGGTGCTCATGGCCGAAACGGATCCGCCGTATGCGTGAAATGCTGAGCCTTCAACGTATTGCTTTGCCTCGGGATCGTCCATAATGGAAATCGGGTACTGCGGCACATCCCAGTTGTGATCGTACAAAATGATTTTGGTATCGACGTCGTTGGTTGCAAACACGGGACCGAGACTGTTCTTCACAAAGTTCTTCTGCTCTTCAGCGCTCATGCTCATGGTCGGGTACGTCGTCGTGTGCAACGGTTCGTTCTGGATGGTGATCGCATCGATGTCAATGCCTTCGGTGGCCATGGCTTCGATGTACTTCACAAAATAGTTTGCGTAAGCGTCGTACGCGTCCGTCTTCAGACTCCCGCCATAATAGCTTTCGTTCGTCTTCATCCACGGCGGTGCGGTCCACGGTGAGCCGATGATCGTAAGGTCGGGTGCGGTGGTATTGATTGCTTTGAGAACGGGAAGCAGATCCGCTTTCTCTTCGTCAATCGTGAAGTGTTCCAGGTCGTAGTCGGTTTCGCCGGCGGGCATGTCGTCGTAGGTGAAATCCTTCAGTGAAAAATCGGAAGCGCCAATCGTGAGGCGCAATGCAGTGATGCCGATACCTGTTTCGGGATCAAACAAATCCTTTATCAGCGTCTGGCGTTGTGTTGCAGTCATCTTTTTGTTGATGAGGTACGCCGACGATCCGGTCAGCGCTGCACCAAATCCCTCGATACGCTGGTACTGCTGGTCCGGGTTAACGGTGACCATGGGTACATTCGTGAGCACCGGTTCAGTGATGGAGATATCGGATTGCCGCGATAGCAGCAGCGTCTTGTCACCGGTGGTGACCCAGTATTGTGCCTTTCCGATTTCTGGATTTACTACCGGGGGATTATACTTTGGTTCTTCGTCATCGCAGCCGGCGAGATTCAAGCTGAATCCCGCGACTGCAATGACCCAAACAACCCAAACCAAACATGCTCTTTTTCCAACTGCCATTACTTTGCTAATGCTATTCAATAATGATTGTCGCTATCGAATGGGGAAGACTTGTCATCGGCGCCGCATTGCCGTCAAGCCATAAATGA
Organism: Bacteroidota bacterium; assembly: GCA_023428695.1. Lineage (GTDB taxonomy): Bacteria > Bacteroidota > Bacteroidia > Cytophagales > Cyclobacteriaceae > Ohtaekwangia. The sequence continues at coordinate 22,903 of JAEYWY010000029.1, read as the reverse complement.
TATTCAAGCTTCTCATCCGAGGTATTCATTACCACCACTGCAATTTTTCCGTCATCGTTTTTGAAGGCTGTGGTTTGCAGTTTATCGCGACTGGCGCTGCTTACGATTCGCTTTGCACCAGGCTTGATGAATTTCGAAAAGTGCCCGAGGTAGTAGTATGAATTTGCGAACAGCAGCTTTCCTGTTCGCGTGTCGGCATGGATCGGTGCGAAACAGAAGTTGCCAACGTGGTTCGGACCGCCCTTTTCATCGAGCAGGATGTTCCAGTCCGTCCATGCAACGGTACCGGCGTTAAAATCATGGATGAGCGATTTTCCGTAACGTTCGCCGAGTGTCCAGTCTGAAATTCTATTGTACGCGAATTTCTCTACGCAGCCCTCCGTGAAGATGAGGTTTTTGTCGGGAAACGCTTCATGTACGCGGCGCAGATTGTCGAACTGCATGTCACTGCCGGTCCACGTTTCATACCAGTGGAAGCCTATCCCCCACACATACTTCGCGGCTTCGGGATCGTTAAGCACTGTTGAAGCGCGTTGATAGATCAGGTCGCGGTTGTGATCCCACGCAATCAGTTTCTTGCCGGCCATGCCGTTTCTGTGCAACGCTGGACCAAGGTGATTCTTGATGAAGTCGCGTTCCTCTTCAGCCGTCCAGATGCACGATTCCCAGGTTTGTTTTGCCATGGGTTCGTTCTGTACGGAAAGTCCCCACACCGGAATGCCGCGTTTCTCGTACGCCTGTATGAACCTGATATAGTAGTTGGCCCAGGCATCGCGAAATTCAGGCAGAAGTTTGCCGCCCTGCAACATGTTCTTTGTGTCCTTCATCCATGCCGGCGGGCTCCACGGACTCACATACAGCAAGCTGTTTTTGCCAGCGGTTTGCATCGCCTCCCGGATCAGCGGGATCTTGTACGTTTCGTCATGCGAGATGTCGAATGTTTTCAACTCCTTGTCGTTGTCTTCAACGTACGTGTATGAACCACTCGAAAAATCGCAGCTGTTGATGTTTGTCCTTAGTAGCGTATAGCCAATACCCTCCTCGCTAAAGTATGCTTTCACGAATTGCCGCTTCACTTCCGGCGAGAGTTTCGCATAGGTCTCCGCCGAAGCATCCGTTATCGCACCACCGATTCCGATCATCGTCTGGAACGTGTGCGTGGGATCGACGAATACACATGGTTGCGTTTCAAACGGCTGACCAAATGGTTTCAGTTCAGCCTGTAACGTCTGCGCGATACGCAGATCGGTGCCTTTTGCGGTCGTGTAAACGGTAACTTTCGTTTGCGCATAGGCCAACGGTGAGAGTGCCAATGCGAAACCGAAAATGGACAATACAGAAAAACAGTTCTTCAGGTTCATATCACAATCAGTTTTACCAAACCAGCGTCGCGACACTGCCTTTCGGAAGCGTCACAGAAAATTTACTTGCACCCGCGACTACGTTGAATATCTTTTCAGTTGAGCCTTCATTCACCACGAGGAGTGCTTTCCTGCCTTCGGGTGTTACGTAGGCAACGTTAGGGAGACCATCGGGAATGTTTGAATCGACACGTACCGAACCATCGGGCACAAACTTCGATCCGTGGGCGATGATGTAGTAAGAGACATTTCTGCTCACGGATTCGGCATCGACGGTAAGTGCGCCCTGGCAGATCGTACAACCGCCATCATCGGTGTGTGGATCAAAATTCGGATCGGCTGCGAGATTCCATTCCAGCACGTTCCGGCTCCAGTTTCTTGGTGCGCCAATCATCAGCTCGCGTGTGTGCCAGAACAAGTCGCCGTCGAATTCGCCTTCGCCGGATGTCCACTGCTCGGTAAAGTAGAGGTGTTTGTCGGGATGCGCTTCGTGCACCTTGCTCATCGCGCTGATTTCACCGAGGTACATGTGAAACGCTGAACCATCAACATACTGCTTTGCATCCACGTCGTTGAGGATGGTGATGGGATACTCGGGGTGGTCGCAGTTATGATCAAAGAGAACTATTTTCGTTGTAATGCCAGCCTGTTGGAACGCGGGACCGAGATGGTTCTTGATGAAGTCGGCCTGCTCTTCAGCCGTCATCAGCATGCTGGGTGTGTTGTTCGGATTTTCAGGTTCGTTCTGAATCGTAATCGCATCGATCCTGATTCCTTCCTTCGCCATCGCCTGCAGATAGTACACGAAATACCGCGCGTATTCGGAGTAGTATTCCTTGCGAAGGCTTCCGCCCTTAACGTGGTTGTTGGTTTTCATCCACGCAGGTGCGCTCCACGGGCTGCCCATTATTTTGATATCCGGGTTGATAGCAAGAATTTCTTTGAGCACGGGCACCAGATGTTTTTTGTCCTCATCCAGCGAAAACCCGGACAGGTCTTTTTTCTGGCCTTCAGAAAAATCGGCATATGAGAATACGCGTTCGTCAAGATCGGAAGCTCCGATGCTGATCCTGAGATAACTCACTCCTATGCTGTTACCTTCCGTGGTAAACAGTTCGCGAAGCAATTCGCCGCGTTTTTCTGCCGGGAGTTTTGTATTGAGCAGCATCGCGCTTCCGCCGGTAAGGCTGAAGCCAAAGCCGTCCATCGTCTGATAAACTTTAGCTGTATCTATTTTGATTGTCGGCGCGCCGTCCTGAACGCCTTCGTTAATCCTGTCGGTGAGTTGTTGCAACAAGAGGGAGCGGTCTCCGGTGGTCACCCACATACCAACATCCGAAACCTTTGCACCGGAAACTGCATTCCCCTGTTTTCCGCTCTCACATGACCACATCGCCGCAGCAAGGAGTACGAAAGCAGTTCCTAATTGAGCCAAACGCATAGCTTAATAGTTAAGGCCCCGCGAATCTTACGCGGGGCCGATTAAAATTATTGTTTTACAAAAGTGTATGTCGCTTCTGAAAATTCGTCATTCACAACGATAGTAGCTTTATATGTTCCGTTTTGTGTAATACCCGTGTAGTTCGGACCACCGTTTGTCATTGTACCGCTCAGTGCAGTATCGGCAGTTCCAAACTGAACATCCCACGGCGAGTTGAACTTGGAGTGGAATCCGGCTGACAGCGTTCCCGTTACTTCAAACTTGTACGGGTGAGTGTACGTCATCACCAGCTCCTGGCGTTGATCCCAGCCACCGCCAACTTCATCCCAGTGGAAGAGTTTCATGTTGTAGTATTTCCAGAAGAGTTTTCCTTCCGCAAAGTTAACAGTAAGCTTGTAAGCCTGGTCGCGTGCAACAGCCATCGAACCATCGCCAGAGCTGTTGTACGTCGTGCCGGAACCGTCTTCCGCATCGCTGAGGATGTAGGTCTTGTTCTTCTCAAGCGCAAGATACGCCGACGTGAATACATCACCGTCTTTGGTGAGTTCGGCAACGACCAGTCCATCGGAAATCAGGAACAGTTGATCCGGAGCATCAAAGTCACCGATGTCAAAGTTGCCGGTCACACCATCCGAATCCGGATAGTTGGTCTTTCCGATGACGGTTTGGTTGTCACCAGGTTCAACGGGTGCAGCTACGATCGAGAACGTATAGTTGCTAAGATCAAGTGTCACCGTGTGAATGCCGGTCTTGCCAATGCGTGAGTCTTCAACTTCCACACCGGCATTGCCAGCTTCAGATTCCATGATCACGCTTCCGCTCATTCCGGTTGGTGCCACGGTGCCTTTCACCTGTTTCATGATATAACCCCAGTCGCCGTTAGCGCGGAAAATAAATCCGGCACCATCGTAGGGATAGAGGAACTCAACCTGAGCCTGCCATACACCATTGCCGATGTACGTTAAGGGCACGTCGCCGCCCCAGCCACCGGGGACTGCATCACCAACAAGGCTCCACTTGTCAACCTTCCACAGGTTGTATGTTTCGTCATTGAGGTTGGCGGTTACTCTGTACTGACCTGATTCCGGCGCAACGATCGCGGTACCGCATGGTTCAATGCTGCCATCGCCACCACCGAAAAGCTTCGACCCGGCACTGGCCTGATCGCGAAACACGAAAGTCTGATCCTTGTTGAGTGTCGTGTACACGTCAAAAACTCCGGTGACTTCGCCGTCTGAATCCGTTCTTGCGCGCATGGACGTCGCGTTGGCGGGGTCAGGACCGGCTTCTGTACCGGCACCCGTTATCACGAGGCTTTCCAAAACCGGATCGGTTGAAAAACGCGTGATGGTAATTGCGTTCGAAGACTGCGCTTCTTTCTCAATGGCTTTTGCCACAACCACCCACTTCAGTTTCACTGACGCACCGGGTTCATAACACTTTGTCCAGAGTGCGTAGTCAAGCTGTTCGGCCGTGAGGTTTACGAAACGATCCTTGCCATTGGCAGATGGAACAACTTCCATAACGGGATTCGAAAGATCCGAAGCCGTCTCGGGTACGAGCACAAACTTGTACCCTACAACGAAACGGTTACTCGTCACTGCAGCGCCCCATTGGAAATTGATGGGCGCGTCGGGCGCGCTTTCATCCAGGACAATATTCGCATCTGAAGACGGAGTCGACAATGTTGGGGCTGTGATTTCCCAGTTTCCGAGTTCCGCCATATTTGAATCTTCCTCGCAGGACCAGCTGACAAGCGTGACCAGGAGAAACATATAAGCTGATAACTTCTTCATATCATTAAGTCTTGCGGTTATTAATTGTAACCATTATTCTGATCGAGATTTGGATTGCGGTTACGCTCCGACTGCGGTATGGGCAGCAGCAGTTTGTTCGCATTCATGTTGTAGTTTTTCGGATTACCTGTGCGCAGATCGATTTCAACCAGGCTGTTCATCACCTCCAAGGCGCGACCATAACGCTTGAGATCATCCCACCGCTGTGCTTCCTGCGCAAGTTCAAGTCTCCGCTCCTTCTCAATGGCAAGTCGCATGTCATCTTGGGTACTTGCTGTGGTCGGGTCAAGACCTGCACGCTCGCGGATCTTGTCGACTTCGTCAGCGGCAGCTTCGGTTTGCCCGAGTTCGTTGAGCGCTTCAGCTTTTAACAAGATGATGTCCGCAAGGCGAAGGATGTACTGACGGTTCGTACTAGCCCAACCGTTGGCACTCTTCCACTTGTAGGCGAAAGGCACAGAACCGTTGACGTTGAGTGACCAGAATTCATCAGCCCACGGTGCGTTCTCAAACAGGATCGTGGCATCTTTTCTTTCCGTGTCACCTTCTTCGTCGAATGCATTCACAAGGTCACGTGACGGTGTGACGAATTTTCTCCAGGTATCACCACTGATTGAAGGAGGCAACAGGAGTTGCGGACCAAAGTTGGCTTCGGTACCGCCGATGTATTGCACTTCCAGGATGGACTCGGCATTGTTGTAGTGATTGCCGTCGAATAGATCGGCAAACTTATCCAGCAATTGGTAGCCGGCCGGACTGTTGATCACGGCATTGGCATACGTAAGCACCTTGTTGTAATCGCGGTCAGAACGCTGTGCCCATACTTTGGCAAGCAATGCATTCGCGGCACCTTTCGTTGCACGCGCTTTGTTCACACTGGCGTCGTCGCTGTATGTGTCAGGCAGGTTGGCTGCCGCAAATTCGAGATCAGCAACGATCCGGTTGTAAACTTCGGTTTCGGAAGAACGCGGAACATTGACTACCGAAGGCTCTGTCGAGCTTACGGGTTCAACGATCAACGGAACCGGTCCCCACAGTTTCACCAGGTTATAGTAGTGGTATGCACGAAGGAAGGAAGCTTCACCAAGAATCTGTTCCCTTCTGTTGTTCACGTCAAGAGCGACGTCGGTGATCGTCGGAACTTTTGCCAGGACCACATTCGCTTTTGCGATAGCAGTGTAGATCTGACTCCAGTTGGCGAATAGCCTTGAGTTCGTCGGTGAAAGATTCAAATCGTCGACTGCGAAGACTTCAGCGTTATCACCGCCGGCGTAGTAGTTATCTGAAATCACGTCGCTGAAGATGACGTTATCCCATACGTAGTATTCCTGCTGGAATGAATCGTACACGCCCACCAGGGCAGTCTCGGCATCGCTCGCCGTCTGATAGGAATTGTCAATTGTTCCTTCAGAGATCGGCTGTTTATCAAGAAAGTCTTCGCATGACGACAGTCCGAATGCCAGACCGGCTGCGAGAAGTAACTTTATGTTCAATGTAATTTTCATGACTCGTGTATTAGAATGAAATGTTGACACCGAGGATCAGGTTACGTGTTTGAGGGTAAGTCCCGAAGTCAACACCAAGAACAGTGTTGCTTGCGCCAAACGCATTCACTTCAGGGTCGTAGCCCTTGTATTTCGTGAATGTGAACAGGTTCTCACCTGTGAAGTAAACCTTCGCATTGGTCAGGTGTGCTTTCTGAATGATGTTCTCCGGCAGGTTGTAGCCAAGGGTAAGCGCCTTGATCCGCATGAATGAACCATCTTCCACAAAACGTGTAGAAATCCGTGAGTTATTGGTGTTACCCCATACGGCACGCGGAATGTCGGTGATGTCGCCAGGTGCTCTCCATCGGTCTGCGACGGCTGCAGTCTGGTTTTTCGCATCGGTCATGCCTTCCGTTTCGATACGAGTGGCGTTGAAGATATCGTTGCCATACTGACCTTGCAGGAAGATGCTGAGGTCGAAGTTTTTGTACGAAAGTGTGTTTGTCAGACCGAAGTAGAAATCAGGGTTCGGGTTACCGATGAATGTACGATCGTCGGCTGCCGGTGTGAAGGTACTCTCCCCGTTCTTGTCGATGTAGAACGCGTCGCCGGTCTGAGGATCAACTCCACCGAAGATGTAGCCGTAGAACATACCGAGAGGTCGGCCTTCGCTCGAGTAGCTGACGTCACCTCTACCCGGTATGCCACCACCGATCAGTGTTTGCCCGACGATGTCAACGACTTCGTTACGGTTGAACGTGATGTTGAAGTTTGTCTCCCACTTCAGGTCACCGGTAAGGTTGATTGAATTTGCTTCAAACTCCAATCCTTTGTTGCGGATCTTACCAACGTTTTTCAAACCGCTGTTAAACCCGGTGGAACGCGGCAGCGGAACCTGGAGCAACAGGTCGGATGTGTTCTTGATATAACCGTCTGCCGAAAATCTCAGTCTGCCTTCGAGGACGGTAACGTCCACACCGACGTTGATTTGTTCGGTAGTCTCCCATTTCAGGTCGCGGTTCTCGATTGAGTTCTGATAGCTTCCCGGCAGGATAACGCCACCGATCGGATAGTTGGCACCGTAGCCTACGCGACCGAAGTATGCGTAGCGGGTAACCTTGTCGTTACCGAGAATACCATAACCCACTCTCACTTTCAGGTCGTCAATCTGATCCTGCAGCGCGGACATGAATGATTCTTCAGACAATCTCCAGCCCAGTGAGAACGACGGGAAGTGTCCGTAGCGGTTGTTGGGACCAAAGTTGAAGGAACCGTCACGGCGGAAGTTTGCTGTGAACAGGTACTTGCCCGCGTAGTCGTATGTCGCACGCGAGATGAGTGAGGTGTTTGCACTTTCACTCTTCGAGTTGTTGGCTGAAATGATTGTCGATCCTGCCCCGGTGGTAGGAATACCGGCGTTGGCAAAACCGTTTGTCTCGATGTAATTGCTCTCGTAACGGCCGCTTTGCAGAACGGTACCGACCATCACGGAGAAATTGTGTCTATCGATTGTTTTGGTGTACGTCAGCGTATTGTCGAAGATGAGGTGGTTGTTCATGTTCGTGCTGTTCACCGCGATACCTTTTTTCGCGCGGCCATAGCTCGTGCGGAACGGATCGAGGAAGTAGTCGTAGATGTCATTGTTGACGTCAAGACCTACGTTGGTGCGGAACTTGAAATCATTGAGGAACTGCACTTCAGCGTAAACGTTACCCAGCACGCGCTGCATGTTGTAGTCGCGGTCAGAACCATCGGTGGATGAGATCGGGTTCTCCCAGTCCTGGAACGGGTTGCTGGTAAAGGTACCGTTGGAGTTGTAGATGCCGATGTTCGGAGGTGTCGACAACATGCCGAGGATAACACCACCCTGGTTGATCGCCTGGTTGTCGGAAACATCCACGTCGTGATAACGCATGTAGTTTACGTTCGTACCGAATGTCAGCCAGTTGTTGACTTTTTGTTCGAGGCTGATTTTGAGGTTATAACGATCCATTTCGGAACTTCTCACCGACCCCTTTTGCTGGGTCCAGCCGCCGGACACGTAGTAGTTTGTCTTATCGGATTTCCCGGAAACGGCAAGCTGATAATTCTGCGACGTTCCGCGTTGGAATATTTCGTTTTGCCAGTCGGTGTTTGCCGTATAGCGCGACCAGTCGGTCAGTTGACCAAGCTCGGTCATGAGGTCGCGATACTGTTCACTGTTGAGGACATCAAGCGTTCTCCAGGCAGTGGCATAACCAACGTATGAGCTAAACTCAAAACGCGGCGTTTCTGATTTCGCGCGCTTGGTTGTGATCAGCACAACGCCGTTGGCTCCCTGTGCACCATAGATCGCGGCGGAGGAAGCGTCTTTCAACACCGAGATAGATTCGATATCGGCAGGGTTGATCGTGCGCGTATCCGTCGCAGGAACACCGTCAACGACGTACAAGGGTTCACTACCTCCGTACAACGAAGTCGTTCCACGTACGCGAATGCTGAAGCCTGCGGATGGTTTTCCTGAAGGTGTGATGACCTGAACACCGGCGGTCTTACCGGCAATCAGATTTCCGAACTGACTGTTGGGTCGCGAATCGAAAACTTCAGAGTTCACGACAGCGACAGCACCAGTGATGTCCTTCTTTTCCTGAAAACCATAACCTACCACGACAAGTTCGGAGAGCGTGGTTACGTCGGTCTGCAACGTAATGTCGATAGTGGTTTGATTGCCAACCTGTACTTCCTTCGTCACGTAGCCGATAAATGAGAAAACCAGCGTACTCCCGGCTGGAACCCGGAGGCTGTATTTTCCATCCACGTCAGTGGTGGCGCCAGTGGTTGACCCTTTGAGCAGAATGTTTACTCCCGGGAGGGAGGCACCGGTGTCGTCAACGACGGTCCCGGAAATCATTGTGTCCTGTGCCGCCAGCGGGATTGCCAGGCAGAACAGCGCCACAAATGCGCAGACAAGTTTTCGTCTCATAAAAGTTTGTGTGTTTAATTTGGGTTACTGACTATCCAAATGTAGCTTGAACCATTCGAATCACAAGCTAACTTACTGACAAGTAAGTACTTACAAAATTTGATACGGTTCAATCGCAAGTTGAAAAGCCGCATTACTGAGCCCAGTAAAGGGATTTTCGCACAGCGCACACGATGTAGTGATACGCATTACAACGCAATCGTTTCCTGAAACAAGGGTTGGATGTGATTAAATATCAGGAGGTTATAAGAGAGCCCAAAAAAGCTGATTTTTCTCAACTCTTTCGTAACTCATTGAAATACAGATCGAAATTTTTTCGTCACTTCACACGTTTTCGAAAGCTTCTTCCAGCAAAATTGATTTCCACCCTTCATTCGAGTGCTCGGCACCGTGCTTTCGCCTCTCCTTCATCGCTTTTTTGATCTTGGAACTGTACGACCAGCACGTACTTTGACGTATCGAAAGTATCTCCGCCAGCTTGTGTGAGGAGATGCTTCCCTTCGAGGAATACACCAGGAAGATGAGGTAAAACGCCTTGTTGATCGGAAGCCTGGTGTTCTGCAGCAACGTGTACGCCGTCACCGATTCCTCGTACCCGCACTTCGAGCAGCGCCGGCTGTAGGGGCTCCTGCCCTCGCTGAAAAGCGGGTGGTTGCATTTGCGGCAGTAGAACTCGCCCTGCCACTTGATCTCAGCCAGGAACCGCAGGCAACTGTCGTCGTCCGGGTACATCGTGCTGAATTCCTCGAAATCAACCTCCTTGGACAAAATCCGGGCTTCCTTGACCTCAGCCACGTCATGCTTAAGCTGAATGTTGTCGCGGGAAAGCAGCGCATTCATCGCCTCAATTTCCCGAGCCTGCTTCTCCAGCCTCAGGTTCGCCTCCGCCAACTGGTGGTTCTGCTCCTCAATATGCCGGGACTTTTCCACCAGTTCGTGGGTCTTCAACTCGACCTGCTGCTCCAATTCCTCGTTCAGCGTATCCTTCAACTGCTGGTTCACCTGCAATTGTTCGATGATCTTTTCCCGGGCCTCCTCTTTCTCCACGCGCAGCAGCCGGATCTTGTCACTGATCGCGAAGCTCAGGAAGATCATCTCCATGATAAAGGAGAATCCAAGGCTGTAATGCGACAACGATCCAAATGGCATCCAGTTGAAATCGAAGTACAGAAGGATCTTGGTGGTGATCCCGAACATAAGGAACGAATAACCCACCACGATGAACCGGGCGTACCTATACCCTTTCGCCAGGCAACGGATGCCGATATAGAAGGCCGCGAGTAGCGGAATGAATTCAAAAGGCTTGAATGTGTACCACTCCGGAAAGATCGTCAGGCTGAGAATAAAGACGATGGTCCGGAAGGCGAACGCGCCAATGGCGAGGTTGTACAACGAGCCGTGGCTTTTGCGCAAATGGAGGATGGACACCGTAAAGAAAAGCGACAGACACGATGCCGCATACTGCGCGATGCCAACGGCAAACTGATTCCATACCGACGCGTTGGGCCAAAGGTATTGGTAGCCGATGCCGTCAGCGCTCATTTCGAAAAGTCCGATGCTGACCAGGTAGAGCACGTACAACAGATAATGTGTCTCCCGCACGGCAGCGTACATCAACAAATTGTAAAAGCTGAAGACGAGGATCATCCCGTAAAAGATCCCGAAGAAGAAATACTCATCGGTCGCATAGTGAAACAACCAATGTCCGGATCTCAACACAACGATAACATCGGCGCGTTGCGCTGACTTCACGCGGAAGTAGTAGGTGAGTTCTTCGTCTGAAGTATTATCGATGGCGACGATGAAGTTCTTGTGATTGACGACGCGCGCATCGAATGGAAGACGGTCGCCAAAGACGTCTTTGCGGAAAGAGCCGTCGGCAAGGGGTGTGTAGAATTCTATCTGATCGATGGTCTGGTCGAAAAATTCTATGAACCAGTTCTTCTTAGACGCGGCGTTGTGTTTGACTTTGATACGATGCCAGTAGGCGGACAACTTCTTGGTGTTGGTGGGGTTATAGAGGGCGCTGGGAGTAAACTGGCCATCATATTTGCCCGAGACGATGTCGTCGATGGTGATGTTGCCGGTGGGGTCTTCGAAGTATTCGATGGCTTTGAAGACGAAGAACTGCTGGTCGATGGTGTCGTTAATTTGCAGTGCGGGCTGCGCAGTGGATTGAATAGCTGCGAGAAGGAAAATCAGAAATAGAACAGTGCGCCTCAAGTCTCCAGGGATTTAGTACAAAAGTAGGGAAAAAATAAACACACGGAAATCACAGAAAGCACAGAAAAGCCACAGAAGAAAACAACAGAATGCACAGAAGAGGAAATGCGTTACATGAGTCGGAAATTTAGGGCGAGTCTGAGGTACCTGGAATAGACTTCTCTGTTGGCGCCGTCGAGTCCATCCTGAAAATTTCTGACGCCGTAGGAGTATCCAATTGAGAGTCCGACGTTCTTGTAGTAATTCACAAATTCTATTCTTGGGCGGAAGTCGAGGTTCGGGATGTCGCGGGAGTTACTGCCGGAGGATTCGTCGCCCTCAGTGGTGGTAAAATTATATTTTTCTTTTCCCGAAAGGCCGAGCGCCAGGTCTGCGCCGAGCAGGAAGTCAGAGTCGATGCCTTTGATGAGGTTGACGCGTTGTCCGATGGAGGGGAACAGGTTGATGAAGTTACTTCTCAGGATGGTCTCCCCTTCGCGTACCACCCAGGGAATGTCACCGCTGGCGTAGTCGATGGAGAGTCTGCTGGCGAGGGACTCATAACTCAGTTGAAGTCCATATATAAAATTCCCGGGTGCGAACTTCTGCAATTGGACGCCAAAGCTATAAGAGAAGCCGCTGCTTTCACCGTAGGGGTTATTGGTATAGCTCGAGATTGAAGGTGTGCCTCCGAGATTGATGAAGGAAGTGCGTGTTGCAGATTCGCCTCCGAAGGAAAACAATCCGCTGCCAGCCTGAAAGCTTATCTGTGTTTGCTGGGCTAAGGCAACTTGTGTGGAGAAAAGAAAGATCAGTGCGATGAAGGGTCTCATAATTCATGTGAGCATTTCTTTTGCTTACAAATTTAGATAAAAATGTTTGGTTGGGAATCGAGGGTCTTTCAGGAACTCGCAGAAGGCACAGAATTAGTCCCACTGATATTTGATCCAGTATACACCGTCGTCAACATTTCCAATTCTGATCTTTGGTCTGGCAAGGGACAGTTCACGTTTGACGTCAGCGATGTCCCGGTTTGAAAACATAAAACTGTACCTTTCAACTGGTGGCTGATGAAAAGAAAGGGACGTACCGATTTTTGTATTCTCCACGCCAACTCTATGCTTTGCGAGCAGAGCTAGTATCGCATAGAATTCGTTGGGAGAACTATTGGCGTAATCAATAAATGACTTATCAACTTCATCAGGCTTAACATTCCTCAATGTGTACACCCAGTTCCCAATTGACGAGTCGTTCAGAACCAGGTTGCCATTTTCAATCCGTTCATTCAATGTGCGAGAACCGTCTGACCCAAACGTGTGATGATATTTAATGTCACGGGTTGAATCCGTCAACTTGCTGTCCCAAAAGGTAATCGTGAAGGATGCATTGGAATACTCATCATATCTGATACCTGAAAGTCTGTCGCTTCGTGCCGAGACAAACTCTTTCACAATAAGAAACTCCGACTTGTTCTCGTTATAGTATTCAACGATTCCGGTTGTTTCAAACTCGCGAATCTGCATCTCGCTCCACACATCGATCAACCAGTGATTCCACATGAGATAACCAACGACATAGGTAAAGATGGCCAGTAGTACGATTTTGAAACCCAGGGTCTGGTGGATATGTTTGAATCGTTTCCGCTGAATTACAATTTGTACATCTTCGTCTGGTTTGCCTTCGCTTTTAGGCAGGCTCAATTCTTCACCGTAAATCTTCTTTAATCTTTTGAATGATTTCCTGGGAGTTCTGGTGTAGTCCTCCTTCCTCATTCCGAATCCCATGTATCCCATACGCTAACTTTTTTCGAGACTTGCCGCTAATGAAAACTTCAGGACAACATTGTGTGTCGCTGTTTTCTTAAGATACGGATAATTTTCGGGGGTTCAAAAGACGGGCACACAGAAAGCGCGACAAACCGCAGAAGGAAATGCAGGACTCACAGAACCACAGAAAGCACAGAGAAAACACAGAAGAAATAAAGGGACTCGCGGAAGGGACAGAGAGAGCACAGATGACAAAATCTGTATTACTCGATCATTCCACGGGTAAGTAACATTAAATTCATTGAAATCATCCACAACATGAAGATGAACGTCCAGATTTTCAGTACGAGTACATTCCAGAAGTAGGTCAGGAAGTCTTCATTTCTGCCGCGGGCGAATTCTTCCTGGAGATTGGTTGTCTTGAAAAAGAAAAAGACTCCGGTAAAAGTCATGATTGACCCGGCTGGCATTAACCATTGGAGATAGCTGATCCAGGAAAGTCCGACGGCAAAGCCGATAAGGAAGATCAGGATGCCGAAGCCGATCACGCGGTTTATTGATTTTTTTGACATGTTAGGGTATACAGAACCATAGAAAAAACAGAAGTGGATATTTCGTCATAACGGTCCAATTGAAAATGAAACTTCTATTGCAAATCGATTCTCATTGATTTTTTGGATTCGGTCGAGGGATGCTACACTTTTTATAATGTCGTCATTGAAAACAATATCCTCTCCCAACTTGTAGAGGCGGCTGTCCATCGAGGCCGTATGAACGGACATTGCCTGAACAGCATCCCTTATGTCTATGGGTGCGTCAATTCCCTCCTGAATCTCGTTCATCAATCCAACTGCTGCGTCAAGCCAGTACATTGTATCGATTGTGTCTTTTTGAAATCTGGTTGTTTCAATCCTGAATGTCAACACATAATACTCGCACCCGTGATTTGTAATGATGAGTTTGTCTCTATTTTCGAGGTCCACAGTTTCGACTCCGGTGTGGTTGTCAGGGTTAAGTTTAAATATTGCCTGAGGATAAATTGATTTCCTGGTCACGGGTTCAGCCTGTCCGCGGGTACAGTCAGAGTAGTCGAAATCGTCATTCCCATCTGACTGGCTTTCGTTTGTTGCATCGGAGGTCGTTTGTTCCTGTTTGGGGACAATGTTGTTTTGGTGGAGGGCTTTGAGTTGCAGCTGACCAGGATCACTAGGGCGAAAAACGTGCTCACAGACGCCACAGAAAGCACAGAAGAAAACACAAAAAGAGTAAGCGGCCTCATGGTTTATTTGGTTATTAAAGTCAAAAAATCATCCCGGGGTATTATTCGGCTTTCGATGTTTTTGAAATTGTCCGGTGACATTTTGAGTTCGATGCTCTTGAGTTTTTCGTTTCGCAAATAGTAGAGTTTAGTGGTTACAGATTGGATCTTCGGTTTAAAAAAAGTCAGGACAACAGAGTCGATCAAGCTATCGGCGAAATGTTCAACATACTCAAGCGTCTCGACCTCGTAGTTGCTCGTAGAAATTGAGACTACCTGGTCATACGGGACGGCTCTCCTGAAGCTGAAGACACCCCAGAAGTAACTTTTCCTGATGTGAATTTCGCTTACCTTCAGGTCTGTGTCGGTCGTTGTAAATATTCCACCGAAGGCAATGGCCAATAAGATGAGTATTACATAATCGATGAGGTTTTGTTTGTACAAAAGCCAACAGACTACTACGAGCAACGCGAACACGCATCGCGCGAGATTTGCTTTCAGTGAGTAGGTTGAAGTCATATCGACAATGGCTTAACGCTTTTGCTTAACTCGCTTCTTCATGTCCTTTTGCACATGAACCCAGCTATATCGGTTGTCGTCCTTGAATGGAGTAGTAAAAGTGGTTTCATTGTCAATCTTGATTGAGGTAAAGTACTGCCTGTAGTACCATGCAAAGAAGATACTTCCCAGGGTAGGCTGCTTTACGTCCTGATAGTCAAGCCAGATTTCTCTGGAAGGTTGAGTCTTAAAACCGCGGAATGCTCCCTGATAGTAGGAGTCCTTCGCTAAAATTGTCTTGCCAGATGGGTTAAGTTTAAAATGAAACTCGCCGCCATATACAGCGGTACCGTCTGGTTGAAACGCCGGAAATATCCAAACGTCAAATGTTTTGTCAGGATTTTTTCTAATGAATTGGTTGAATCTGATTCCAACGCTGTCTCTCAATTCCTGAAGGTTCTGATTGGCGGTGTTTAATGCCAATGCAAATGGATCGAGAAACTCCTGGCCCACACCTTCTTTCGATCGCTTTACTTTGTTTTGATCGTCAACGGTATAGTGAAATACGAGGTCGTAGTGGTCGTTGTCGAGTCTACCATACACAGCATGCCAGAGCCCGGCATCATCTTTAAAACAAAACCATTCAGGTCCTAACTTTCTGAGCTCATCCTGGGGCTGGGTCATGACGCTGTCACTTGTCCCCCAGGCAATTTTGTCGTACTCGTCCAGCCAAAGAACAACGTCGAACTTCTCGTTGAAGTCTTTCATATCAAAGTCTGCGCCTTTCTTCCTCTGTGCGAATGTCGGAAGCGATAGCAGGAACAGTGCGGTGATAAGCAGGCTATTTTTCATGCGATACAATTATGGCGAACGTTTTAGCACAGATAGCAAGGTCGTTAGGGGCGATTTGTTCTGCACAAACAAACTACGAACTTAAACCGAGCACGGCAATGATGAATGCGATTTTTGTCTTACAACCGTGAAAAGAACAGATTAGTCGTATCTCCTGTCCTTGCAGTCAACTCTTTCGCCTCGAAAGTAACAACCGGTTTTGTCTTTTGCCGCCGCCCCAATACGGCGATTCCAGACTCAAGTCTTTCAGCGCAACTCCGATCTCCTCACCTTTTCCATTGTATAATACCTCACCTTTCTTGATCAGGCTCGATTCGAATTGCTTTTCTGTCAGACTCAGCGAAACAACGAGTTCGTACCAGCCATCACTGAGTTCACCAAGGTCTACCTCAACGTCGTCGTTCAGGGAAAAGATGATTTCGCAGCTTTCGGCGAATGCGAATGCAGGGATGAGCAACAGCAGACCTGCAAGTATTCTGATCATGAATTCATTAGTAACGAGCGTTTCAATATAAAACTACCGGTTCACAAATGCCAACGGTTATGGTCGGTCGCATCCGGAACTGGCTGAAATCCAGGTACAAGCACAATTCTGTAAATAAAACTTGACATTATGCCCGTTACCTCTACCTTTGTGTAAATAAAACTTTACATTCATATTCAAATACTCCACCTATGATCACAAAATCAACCGAATGGGAAGCCGCACAAAGAAAGAATCTGCGGCAGCTTGCCTATTGGACGGGTGCCTGGTGCTTAACCATGACCCTGCCCGCGTTTGGTCCGAAATTCATCTGGGATTTCAACCCGGTCTTTTCAATTCTGACAATAGTCCTCAACATGCTTGTTGGCGTAGG
This sequence comes from Bacteroidota bacterium, assembly GCA_023428695.1. Classification (GTDB taxonomy): domain Bacteria; phylum Bacteroidota; class Bacteroidia; order Cytophagales; family Cyclobacteriaceae; genus Ohtaekwangia. Next base: position 6,423 of record JAEYWY010000029.1, on the reverse strand, counting down.
CATGATCGTGATGCACCGAAAATACACCAACGGACTGGATGAAATGCAGCGAAAGATCTTCATGGAGGCAAAGGCACTTGCATTGGGCGTCGGCGTGGTTGGCGGACTCAGTTATTCGCTGCTGGACACCGCCAGGGTTATTCCCTTCGATGCGGAGATAAGCTTTGTCGTATTGCTCATGGGCCTGACCTATTCGATCGCATCCATCGTCGGATGTATGAGATACAAATGAAGAACCGCATAAAAGTACTGCGCGCAGAACGCGACATGACCCAGGAACAACTGGCGAATGAAGTTCAGGTTTCGCGTCAAACGATAAACGCGATCGAGAAAGGGAAATTCGATCCGAGTTTGTCGCTGGCGTTCCGGATTGCCAGGCTGTTTGATCAGTCCATTGAGGATATCTTCCAGGATGAAGAGCAGGAAAAGATTGTCGTCACGTAAACTCATCAAATTGATTTGGCGGCCATGAATATTCTCAACTTGATCAATGTGTTTGTACTGGCACGATTTGTTTCGATAGTGATTCTGATGATGTGATTGTTGGACACAACCAAAGCACAATTACAAAAACAGTTTACGCAGACAAATTTTGTCCCGTCTTCTGAAACGGCTGCTAAATATTGCCTGCCGCAGTCTCTCAAACCGATAGTATTGTCGTTGCGTGTTTGTTCGTTACTTCAGTTTCGGCGCTACTTCAGTTTTGGCCGCTACTTCCCTCTTCGCCATCTAACGATACCAAGAGCCGTCGTGACTATTACTATCACTACCGCGCCTATTCCAATCGTCTGAGTCATTCGATTCGCTAACATTGGAAAAAGGAATGTGTCGACTTTCCCCGTTTTCCAGAATATCCACTCACTGGCCAGTTTTGTCGCTATGCCAGGATTTCCTGTTGCGAGTACAATTATTCCGTCACCCGTTTCAGGATTCAGACGTATCGCTGTATTTATTGGTGGAGTACTTCTGCCGTCATGTCCAATGATGAAATCGTTACTTTCTGTGGTTGCGTAAAGCACCGTACCCAAACCCCAGATATCTACTCCCATTGATTGCCCATGAGGCTCTCTCATTTTCCTGATGGTCTCCGGCTTCACAATATTTCTCCCAACGGGCTCGCCTTTTTTGCCTGGCAGATGCGCCTGAAAGAACAATTCAAGATCTGCTAACGAAGTATACAGGGATGTGGCGGCAAGGGCGGTGTAATGGTAGTGCGCCGCTTTGGTTCCGTCATGGTTGTAAAACTCTGCCAAGCTATACTCCGACGAGTCTTCAAACGTGTAGGCAGACTGCGACATGTCTAGCGGGGTAAGGATTGTTTCCTTCATATAATCCGCAAAGGAATGTCCGGTCACTTCTTCTACAATTAGTTGGAGCAACGTATAGCCACCTCCCGAATACTTAAACGCGCTTCCCGGCTTAATCCCTACGCGCACCTTCCCACTAATACCCTTATCGGCATCGGCTGCTTTAGTCAGGGAGTGCTCGATGGATTGTACCGGACTGCCCGTTTCAAAACCGGAATACCCGAGTCCGTCGGTAAGTCCTGCCGTATGACTTAACAGTCTGCGCACAGTCACTTCCTCGTTGTTGAATTCACCCGGAGGCAATTGCCATCGCGTCAGGTATTTGCTTACCGGAGCATCTAAATCTACGATACCATCTTCTGCCAGTCTCATGATTCCGACGGCAGATACCCACTTGCTTAACGATGCAACCTGAAATACAGTGCTCCTGTCAACGGGTTTTCCCGCTGAATAAAACTTCTCTTGTTCAACAGTCCCGTCGTTAATAACCGCCATTGCAAAATTGCCGACGAATTGGTTATCCAGCTCCGTATCGACAGCTTCGAGAAAAGATTGCATCGTATTTGAATTCGCAATGGGTCGATGAAACCAGCCGTCCAGCGTGCCAAGAAAGACCACTGCGGTCCATAGGAACACTAACAGCGCCGCGACTAACAGGTAGCGCAAGACAAATTTCATGATTACCAGATTTTGAAAGGCGCAATGTTACGCGTTTAACGCTCATCAGTGAATTTGTGAGACCGGTTTCAACCCGTCATTTACCCGTCATTTGAATGAATGTCGTTCGGGATGGGTTAATATGGCGAATGGAACGACTCCTCGCCTCTGGAATTCATTTCAGGACCGACGGAAAAAGACCCAAAAAACTTTGTGACTATTTTCTTTACAGATTCTGTAAATGAGTTTCTCATCTCAACCACGCCCAACGTCTGGCCCAATCCATCAGAATGTCGGTTCTCCATTTTGAATTGTCTTACCCGCCGTGGTCACGTGTTTCATAGGTTTTTTTGCTGGTGAATTAAAAGCCGGTAAATTCAGAATCATATTTATCAGTTGATAGGCAACAAACTACCTGCCATGGGGCTCCATGTCCGGCAAGCGCTTCCCGTCACGGACATAATGGTCAAAGTGGCGTCTTATCGCAGCCAACCTTTCCTGCCGAAACTCCGATATCCCGTGATCCGCCCCCTCGAAGAGAATGAACCTCGTCGGGTGCCGTTGTTCAACGAGCTTGCTGACCAGTTCAACCGACTCCGCGGGTAAGACCCTCCAGTCGGAGCTGCCATGCATGAGGAGCAGCGGCGTCGTCTTACACAGCTGATCCGCCCAAAACACCACCGACCTCTCTTTAAGAAACGCATCGCGATTCTGGGTGTAATTCGGGATCAACTCACTCAGGACATACTGTTCCATCTCGGGTCGGCTTGCGATGTTCGTAAACGCGTTTGCAAGTCCCGCCGTGACGGCCGCAGCTTTGAACCGACACGTGTGCTTCAACGCGAGGTACGTCATCATCCCGCCCCGGCTTGTCCCTTCAATGCCGATCCGCGACGTATCAGCATGCTCCACCTGCGCCAGCACCGGAATAAGATTAAGCACGTCGTTGATTTCTTTTCCTCCAAACTCTTCAACACCTTCGCCGCCATCGACCCCGCGGTATTGAGTTGCGACGACGACATAACCCCAGCTCGCCATTTGACCGAGAAACACCCCGATCCCAAGCGGTGTCCACTCACCAAAACTGCGGTTTCCTCCGCGATTCGAAACGATGCACGGATATTTGCCCGGCCCTCGCGGTTCGACCAGGTAAGCAGTCACTTTTAGCCCGTCCGACAGGTAAGTGATTCGAGAGTATCTCAATGCGAGTATCTCATTGGCGACACCGGGATAAACGTTGTGTATGACCCTCTTGACGCTGTCCGGAATAAGGAGTTCGGTGCGCTGTAGGATTTTTCCGTCCTGGGCAAACACAACGGAAACCATAAGCAGTGTGAAGGCAAGAAGGATTGTCTTTTTCATGGCTGTTACAATTTATAAGGCGGCGTGCCTGCGGCTTTTTTAGCTTTCACAGCTATAAACACTTTCCTGGCGATAAGTATTTTTTTATCCTTATTCTCCCATGTTCGTTCGTAGTACAACGACCTCGTGAATTTCTGGTCGTCCGGAAGATACTTTATAATCAAGGTATCCGTAACGACAAATGAAGGCCGTGGCGCACAACGTTGAAATATAAAACGTGCCGGCAATGTCCTTTTCAAATCAAATATAAACATTGCCGGCATGACATATATTTGTATGTTGTGGGTTGTACTGCCTACCGGTCACTATAAAACTTCAAAGTCATTAATGCAGCTTTCAACCGTTCCTTGTCATTTTGACTGAGATCGCTAGCTCCCATTTGAAATCCATCGACTAGTGAATATTCACCATATGTCCCTCGATTCTACAAACTGTCAATACAAATTCCTGTATACCCGTTCAAGCCCCTTGCAGTAACAAATTTTGCTCTGAGTCCATCTATAAATCTCCATTCGATGTCATGCATCGCGCTATCAATATCCTCAAGATCATTCGAGTACAAACCAAGATCAAACACCGCCATGTCACCGGACTCCATCACTATTCTACCGACATATGAGTCATCGATCCATAACTTCTTTTTCTTCCATGCCTTCGGCACTTCAATTGTAAACTTATCAAAGTCCATCGTCTTGATCCCTTTTTTTAAATCACAAGAGATCAGAACGAGTGGGGTCAGATTCTTCTTAATGAAACTTTTTAGCGAGTCAAGGCCTCCTGGAAAACTCGCTGAATATTCAACTGGGTCTATAATTATGTCTTCATTCTCCTTATCCGTCTGTCCCCAAACGTCAACTGTTGATAGAGTCAAAATCGTCAACACGCAGAAAAGATCTCTCATTTAATCTTTTTTCCTCTTAATACCAAACTTGCTGGAAAGTCACTTGGGCATGGCGCACAACGTTTCTGTATGAAACGCTGCCGGTCAGGAGGGCAAATGAAGGAGGAACGACTAATTTGCCCGACTACTCCGAAACCGTCCCACGTGACCGAACGTTGTTTGAAAACTAAACTACCATTCTATTCTACACCCCGCAATGGCACATACCTTTTGTTAGCGCCTGTGCCTTTCACTTAACTATTGTCAAGTCCTTCGTTATTTCCTGGAAGAATTCTTCATGCTTCTTCTTTTTTTCAATTGTCAGGGAATTATCTAATTCCTTCCTTTCACTGTCATAGATTCTCACTCTGTCGGAGTTGTAAGACAGGTATTCAGTGGTCTCCGTCACTTTAAAATCCTTTTCGTAAAATGGCTTGTCATACTTAAAGTCGGTTCTCTTGACTATTTTAAAGTTTAAGTTTTTATCCGTCCAATAGGTCGCATGTATCTTACCCATTTCCCCATATATCCAAATATCAAACACCAGGTATGCTTTGTCCTTGTTGTGAAAAGCAGTTAGCTGTCCTCCCTCTGTAGAATAGCCTGAAAGATCAAAGTCGTCTGATCTGAATGCTCCTTTATCCTTCTCGAAGTCCTCAATTAAATCAAAGTTCTTGTCAGAGGTGACTTGATCAAAAATGACGGGTTGTCCAAAAGACACCGAGATCATAAACATTATTAGTTGTATCATCTTTCAAAAGGCATAGGCGCTAACGTTCAAGCATTGGCGATGTGGCGGTATTCATATTCCGTCAGCCTGGACCAATGCTGATTTTATTCTATATGCTGATAATTTATTCCACAGCCCTGCTGCGATATCTTTCCCCCAACATTCGTCTGCCGCCATATCGCCAATGCGGTGTTAGAGGCTGGGCTTTTCTCATTGATCAGCCTCTTAATATTGCCCTCAATTTACTGGTAACTCTTGTTGAATTAAGTAAAGAGTCATAGTGCCATAATCAATAATTGCATTGCCTGGCTTAAGTACATCAAATCCAATAATTCCAAAAAGTTCGTCATGGGCCCCAACACTGGCAAGAGACTGCCAGGCTGTGTCCAGAGGCATTACAGCAACACTAAGGTTATGAATTTTATAATTAGCAATTTCAATGGCATTATTGTGAGAAGGGATATTCTCCATCCCATGTGCACCAACTCCGCCACCCGTTAATTCTACTTCCTCATGATTAAGTTTCAATTTTAAGGTATCGGCTTGTTTGGCATCTATGACTGTCGTGCCAGCGCCAGTGTCAAGCATGTAAGCTCCATCTACGCCGTTTATTCTAACATCAATAATCAACTGTCCTGCTATATTTTGACGAATAGGTATAGCCGTGTACCCCAATGACGCCAAAAGTTGGGGTATTTTGTCAACATCTAATTCTCCCAAGCCCATTACTATTTAATAATTTGATGGTGTCGTATTCACCCGCTATTGCCAAATACACGCTGTTAGCGGTTCGTGCTTTTATAATAATCGTCAGCTTTAAGTGGTGCCCCAACAACTTTCATGTCATGGTCTGCAAACACTTTGGCTATTTCTTCTTTTGTAGGTGGAGAAGTCCATTTGTCCGTAACCTTAAAAAAGGCTTCCATTTTTCCTGCTGGCAAATAAGAAACTATCATCTTGCCTTTTTCTGTCAGTTGAATAAAAGCATGTTGAACATTCCTTGGAAGAAAAATTGTATCGCCCGATTTCATTTGATATTTGTCGTCACCTACTTGAAATAGATACTCGCCTTCAATGACATAAAACCATTCGTCTTGGAAGGGATGAATATGCAAAGGAGGTCCGCCATTTGGTGTTAATCCGGTTTGCTCAAACACAGCTAAGTCATTTTCAGTGTCAGTCCCTGAAATTTTGATGTCTAAGGTATTTAGGGTGACTCCCTTCATTTTGTAATGCTCGCCAAATCTCGCTTCACCTGCCTTTACTTTGAATCCCTTGTCTGTTCTTATAAGAATATTGGTTTTGATTTTAGCAAAAAGACTCAATGGAAAGAGTGCAAGAGCTGACAAAATAAAAGTTCTGTAGTCGGGAAGCAACAATGCACAGTTTTTGGCAATTAAGAATGCACAACTTTCGGGAACCATGATGCACAATTTTTGGGAACCATAGTGCACAACTTTTGGTAAATTAAGTCAGATCTTTTTAAG
>JAEYWY010000028.1 GCA_023428695.1 Bacteroidota bacterium | reverse complement strand
GAATCACGGTGGAACGAGCTGGTAAATGCAACGCCGCTTGAGTATTCATTCTATGAAGATGATCTTGCGCGACTCTACAGCCGTGAACAAAAGATGGGCGATCTCTTCAGCATCTTTACAGCGATATCGGTCGTGATTGCCGTGGTAGGACTCGTAGGTCTGGTTGCCTATTCGGCGGAGCAACGCAAGAAGGAGATAGGCGTACGGAAAGTGTTCGGGGCTTCATTCCTGCGCATCTTTGTAATGATGAATACGCAGTATTTCAAACTAATGGCTGTTGCGCTCCTGATCGCAACACCGCTGACGTGGTACCTGATGAACGCGTGGCTTCAGAACTATGCGCATCGGATAAGCATCACACCGACGGCTTTTGTAATAACGGGCGTGGTAGAAATCGTGCTGGCCTTTGTCTGTGTGGGCTTCATTGCGATCCGCGCCGCATCCCTGAATCCGGCACAGGTATTAAAGGATGAATGAAGTAGACACGCAAGAGGCGTAGCCTCGTATTGATACTGTAATGTTTCCGTGATACCACTGGCGACGCAGGTCGTACTCCTATATACGCGAAACCTCTGCAACCTTTTCAATGTCGCCAGAGGCGTGGACGGACTTCAGTCCGTCCGTTTCCGTGAGGATGCCTGTTATTCGGGTCCTCCCGTTTCCGGGAGTACGATACCAAAGAGTACGTTTAGGCAATCCGTTACGATTTCTCAATTTTTGACAGCACTTGTTTGCCCATCAGGCCTCCTTTTTCATTGTAGTTTTCTGACTTTACTACCCCGACGTCTTTCGCATACCAGATAGTGGTCTTCGTAGTACCGGAACCAATTCCACCCTCACTCGTTGTGGTGTATGTTACCTTGTAACAATCGAAAGTGCCGGCGGGAGTCTCGACCTTTTCCTGCGAAACAACTTTTCTGTCGGTGACGCTGAACTTCCGGTTCATGACTGTCATTCCCGATACGGTCATCTTGATTTGATAATGAAGATCTTTAAGCGATTCGCCAACAGACAATGAGGAGGGGACATCCATTTTGTCACCGGTAATGTCCATTGTCATCGATGGACTGGGTGCTGCGGCCTGCCCTTCAAAAGCCATGTTGTTGATCGCAAAATGTAAGGTACCGTCGTTACATATCCATTCTGATTCTGATGTGCCGATGCTTTTGTCTTTTTTTGCGTCAATCATTTCCTGGACAAGCATTGCTTTCATGGAGCTGCCAGAACCGCTGACGTCTTTAAACCACTGGACAGTCTTAAGGGTAAGTTTGTCTTTTTTGTCGTAATAGTCGTAACTCCACTTCACTCCCTCGCCGATCGGAAAGAAAGCGTTACACTGGGCCTGCGCGATGGAGAGCCCGCTGAAGAACAGAATGATAGATAGAAACGATTTCATGAATTGTAAGCGTTTGTTTGAGGTTCAATCTAGTCAACAAAGTTCAAAAGTAATAGCGGTAATCCGCCGATGTGCGGCGGCTTTCAAACTTTGTACCCTTTCCAACAGACTGACGGTTGCCGCTTTGTCTTTCGCTAATGGATTCCGGAATTATCAGGTTAGCCATAGGCAGCGAGACTGGACAAAAACTGGAGGATGTATTAACCATGGACGCAACACGAGCGAGGTCTCCGGGAATTGGCGTCACAACACGGTTGTAATTCTTTCAATTGGTCAGGTAGCTCCTAAGAAACCGGACCGAAAGAAGGAAACGGAAGCGCAAGACGCGGGTAAATTTCAGGGTCGCATCGCAGTGGGCAAAGGCACAGGTGGCTGATCCGTAGCAGAAGCGCTGATTACACGCGACTTGCGAAGACGTGGAATCTTACAACGCGTATACCGCTGCCGTTAAGGATTACATGCGCAATGTAAGAGGATTCTAAAGGCGAATGATATAACAGAGTCGCTATATCAGCGCAATCAACAACGAGCTTCGGATGGATACGAATCAAACCAGGGGCACGCCTGAATTTCAGAGCCACACAATGTATTGCGATTTTTCGATGCGCCTGGAAGAGTAGCGGACACGCAGGCTATGGAGTGGTTACATCGCACTATACCGGATTGCGCAATCGAGGCATTTAGAATTTACTATGCATCGTGTACGCCTCCCGAGTTCGGAGCTTTGGATTATTGCTGATGCAGAAACGTCCTGAATTCTTCCGTGTCATAATTGGCAACTCCCACTTGTTTGTGTACCACTTTACCATCAGGGCCTATGACAAATGTGGTTGGAATTGTAGGAACCTGGAGAATCTGAGGCAGGGTGCTGGCCGGGTAGTACACCGGGAAGGTGAATTGTTTGTCCTCGATAAACTTTGACACTTTCCTGAACGGATCCTTTTGATCAAGTGCCAGCATGATGAACACTACTTTATCCTTGTCGGCAGTCTCATAAAGTTTTTGTATAGATGGCATCTCAACGCGGCACGGGCCGCACCACGTAGCCCATAGGTTAATGAAAATAGTTTTGCCTTTGAATGAACTTGCGTCAACGTGGTTCTGATTGACGTCGAGAAGCGTGAAGTCGTAGTCGAATTTCTTTGAAAGTGTTTCGCCGTCATCGACAGAAACATCCATGACACCGGTTTTCATCAACGCGCTTTGAGCTGCGGTGTTGATCGCAACGCCAGCTCCGGTGAACCGCATCAGTAAGAACAGCGAGACTACGAGTAGCCACGGCTTAAGGGTTGAGAAGATTTTGTTCAACTTTCCCATAGTTTTGCCTGATTGTTGCATGTCGTGTTAATGATAACTTTTTGCGTAAAGTCCCTCAAAATTAACTAATTTCGGAGTTAAATCGTTTCAGAATGCGAAAATTGGCTTTTTTCCTCATTTTGACCACCCTCGTTTGCGTGTCTCAAACAGGGTTCGCCCAGAAGAAAATCAAATACAAAGACATCTGGGGACTTCTCAGCACGAAGCAGTACGAAGCTGCTGAACCTTTTCTTAAAACTTATCTCACCGAAACCACCGATAATCCCAATGCATATCTGTATATGGGAATTATCTACCAGGAGAAGTCCTTGCGTGGTGATGTATTGAAACAAACTCCCCGGACTATCGAACAGATGGATTCCGCCATCGCGTTTTACCAAAAAGCGTACGGTTCAATAACGGAGAAAGAGATCAAACGAAACGACGAGTACTATCAGGCGTACAACCGCCGCGATCTGCGCACTGGTGAATTTGGTATCAAGCTTTCCGATGTGCAGTTCGATATTGAAAAGAGAATCGAAATGCTTCGCGAGCGCGCGGACCGTATCCGGATGGTTAAACATTACTTCGTTCTGTCTGATTCACTTTACAGGAAGTGCTATGCATTGTATTCGTCTATTGACGCGCGATTTGGCGATGACAAGGAATTATATCTTCGCGCGGATTCGGCACTCGTGGCAAACCTGAGCGCGTTGGTTATCCGGTACGACTCGGTCGTGAAAGCGTTTGATCAATACAAGAGCAGTGCAACCACACTGGGAAAGATTGGCTATAATCAGTCGCTTCAAAAACAGGAAATCAAGTCTTTCAAAAATGACGGTAAAGCCGGAGCGGATTTTTATAAGGATGAAGTAAGCATCTGGGACTACAAAACATGGGCTTCGAATGTCAAGGATGCTATCGTGAATGAAATTATGCCGATTCGCGAACACCTCATCGTGTATGACGTTGAGATCAATAAACTGCGTGAGCATATGAATACCGATTCGGTGTCGGTGAAACCTGATCTGAGCAAGCTGATTGACCGGTTGTTGCTCGAGAAACTCGCGAAGTATGATGAGCGACCGCTGCCGATGGATGTCTTCAAAGTTAAGATTGCAGACCTTGAATACCGTTCGCTGGTAATCGAAAACAAAAAGTCAGCAGACACTGCTAACGTACAGCTTCAGCTAACGATGTCGAAGAACGAACTCGATAAGGCATCGAAACTGGACAGTCTCACCGGTGAAGTATTGAAACGGGATTTCGAAAAGGAGCTGCGTAATTACGAGCACTTTGTAAATAACACATACGGGAATGCAACGGTTCTTAGGAGTTTCCTGAAGGTAATGAAGGATTTCTCTTCGCGTGAAAAGGAAAGAAAGCAGGAGTTGGTCGCACGGGTGGAGGAGTCGTTGCGCTGGATGGTGCTTGATGAAAAGGATTCAATTCCCCTGTTCCAGGTCTCAGCCCCGAGACGTTTTATGCCGTTGTCAGTCGAAGACGAGAAGTTCACCGTCGGACTGGAGTATGCGGATTCGGTTTCTGCACAGGGTTACTTCTACACGATAACGCCAACGCGCAAACCTGATATCAGGATCAAGTTCCCGGTTGACAAACCTGCGTTTACGCGCTCGCGCTTCCCGGCAGCAAAGACGCTGGCATATTCGGATCCGTCAGGACAGGTGTTTTACGTCCTGCTGTTCTCGGAAAAACCTGGCAAGGACAATACGTATAAGGCTACCCTGGCAAAAATATATCGCTCCGACGGCCTGGCGTGGAGCTCCAACTACGCGCTGAAGTTTGTCCCAAAAGAATTGATGTACCGGCAGGACTCAGGTGAATTCGTAATTCGGGCCGATGCCAGTGAAAGTGTGGTGGATAAGAACGGAAAGATGCTGCGGTAAGGCGGCCTAGGCTGAAACGAGACGTTTCCAGTCCTGGCAGCGCATGTCGATACGCAGCTTCATCTTCTCATAATTCTCCCAGCTGTCGGTAACATGGTATATCGAAGGGAGTGTCTTGACAAGAATCTCGTCATAGTCATTCCGGTAGAGACCACCGCCGTAGTAGTAGTACGTGAACATGTTTCCCTGGCGGTTGAACAGTTCATAACCAAGGTAGCCATCCCAGATCTCACTAAGGATAGTACACGAAATCTCTCTTCTTCTGAACCGGAAAATCTGATTGGAAGCTTCGTCTTCGAAATACTCTGAATAGAGTCCTGCATCGATAATCCATCCGAGGTAAATTCCGATGTGTACGTAAGCTTGTTCGATAGGAAGGGAGTCGGGGAAATTACCAAGGAAGTGCGTCTTAGCGTTATCGTATATGGTCTTTTGTATTTCCGCTTTCTTTTCCATATAACAATGATAACCTCGATTGGGCAGTTAAACAAACAAATAGGTTGTTTTATATCGGTCTATTCCTTACATGGATGGGGTGTATTTCATAGATGCAGGATTATGAAATCCCTAATGGAAAAACAGGTACGCGACAAAGATCGCGGCCATCATACCGGCGAGGTCGGCAATCAACCCACCCGTGACGGCATACCGTGTATTCCTTACGCTTACTGCTCCGAAATAGAGCGCGGTCAGGTATAACGTGGTCTCGGCGCACCCACGGAATACGCTGGCGAGCTGGCCTACAAACTGGTCGGGTCCACCGTGGGCCTCGGTCACTTCTATCATCATGCCACGTGCACCTGAGCCCGACATAGGCTTTAGCAGCGCTACCGGAATCGCCGGGACGAAATCGGAGTTGATTCCCGCTGCCTCAACGGTCCACTTGATTCCCGATTCGATGTATGGCAGTGTGCCCGACTGCCTGAACACGCCGATCGCAACCAGCATGGCTATCAAAAAGGGTATGATCTTGATAGCGGTGTTAAATCCTTCCTTAGCACCTTCAACAAAGGTTTCGAAAATCGGAACCCGCCTGCGAATACCGAGAGTAATGAAAGCGATGATAATACTGAAGATGATGATCCCTGTAAAAATGGAAGACTGGTGTTGGATTTCTTCCGGCCCAAGCTGTGAGAAATAGTAAATCATACCACCGACCATCGCCGTCGCGCCAAGAATATAAGCCAGTAAAACCGGATCATATAGTTTGATTCGCTGCCGGATACATACGTAGAGCAGACCGACGAATGTAGAGGAGAACGTAGCAATGAGTGTTGGAATAAAAATACTCGTTGGATTGGTGGAACCCAGTACAACCCTGTCCGCGAGCACCGAGATTGGAATGACCGTCAGCCCCGATGCATTTAATACGAGGAACATGATCTGAGCATTTGATGCAACGTCCTTGTTCGGATTGATCTCCTGCAACTCATTCATCGCCTTAAGGCCCAGCGGTGTTGCTGCATTGTCGAGACCGAGTATGTTCGCGCTGAAGTTGAGTATGATCGAACCGATGGCCGGGTGATTCTTTGGAATTTCGGGAAACAATCGCGAGAAAAACGGACCAACGAGTCGCGAAAGAATGGGTACCATCCCACCTTTTTCACCGATTTTCATCAGTCCAAGCCACAACGCCATCACACCGGTTAAACCGAGAGATATCTCAAACCCCAGGCGCGCGTTTTCAAAAGTGGATTGCAGCATGTTGGGAAAAACTTCCATGTCCTGGAAGAAGATCAGCCTGATGAGTGCAACGACGAAAGCGATGAGGAAGAATCCTACCCAGATGTAATTTAAAACCATACGATGGTATGAGGAGGTTGAACGGGCGCGGAATTCCTCCGGCCATAAAGCAATTAACAATGATTAATAGCGATTAACAAGACTGAGTCCGACGGAATTCAAATCTCACGTACAAGTTGCCGTAATCAGGGGCAAAGCAAATTGAGGATGTGGCATGCCGCCAGTGCCGCGGTTTCCGTTCGGAGCCGACTCCCGCCAAGGCTGACTTTTACGAAACCCGCAGATGTCGCCAGGCGCAGCTCCTCCGTCGAGAAGTCACCTTCGGGCCCGATCAAAACGAGGTGTGAACCCTTGAGGTGACGGGCCGCCTCCTGCAGATGCAGAGGATTGCCTTCGTCCACATGTGCGATAAACCGATTCGCTTCATCTGCGGATTGAACAAGCTCATTAAATGGTGTCAATGGAGTGATTACTGGCAGGTACGCCTTCAGCGACTGCTTCATCGCACTGAGCGCCACCTTTTCAAGACGGTCGGTCTTGATGAAGGTTCGTTCAGAATGCTGGCAAGACAAAAGCGTTATCCGGTCGATACCGAACTCGGTTGACTTCTCGACGAACCACTCAATACGGTCCGCATTCTTGGTAGGAGCAACGGCAATGTGGATCGTACAGGGCGGGGGTTGCACTTCATGCGTTGCTGTTATTCTGAAACGACATTCACGCGATGAGTCGTCTTCGATTACAGCATCGTAGAAAGAACCAAGTCCGTCAGTTAGGCGTATTGTATCACCTGCGCGTTTTCGAAGGACACGCGTACAGTGCCTGGATTCGTCTGCGTCAAGATGGTTAACGCCTTCGCGGATCCGTGGCTGGTAAAAGAGATTCACATTCAGGCGTACTGCTCGTGAAGCTTCTGTACAAAGCGGATGTATTCATCCATTGCCGATTCACGGGATTTGCCTTTTTGTTCTGCCCAGGCATCGTACTTGGCAATTGCCTTGAAGTCAAATCCACCGGGCCGGTCACCCGATACATCGCCTTCGCTGGCCTGCTTGTACAGCGCATACAACGTAAGCAATTCCTCGTTGGAGGGACGTTTCGTCAGCTCCTTCGAACGCGCCACCGCTTTTTCAAACTCCTGATTCAAATCCATATAGAGCGACTACCGCTTTTTCATTTCAACAAAACTGCGCAGGGGAGTCCCTGTATAAATCTGCCGTGGTCGGCCGATAGGTTCCTTGTTTTCGCGCATCTCTTTCCACTGAGCGATCCATCCCGGGAGACGTCCGATCGCAAACATTACCGTGAACATTTCAACGGGGATGCCCAACGCGCGGTAAATAATTCCTGAATAGAAATCGACGTTCGGGTAAAGTCTCCGCTCAACAAAGTACGGATCCTTCAACGCAGCTTCTTCGAGCTTCATGGCGATTTCAAGTACAGGATCGTTTACGCCGAGTTTCGTCAGTACATCATCCGCAGCTTTCTTGATAATCTTTGCACGCGGGTCGAAGTTCTTGTAAACACGATGTCCGAAGCCCATCAGGCGGAAGCCACTGTTCTTGTCTTTGGCCTTGTTGATCCACTTGTCGGTGTCGCCACCATCTTTGCGGATATTCTCAAGCATGATGATCACCTCCTGGTTTGCCCCGCCGTGAAGCGGTCCCCATAGTGCGTTGATACCCGCAGAAATTGAGGAGTAAATGCTTGCCCTGGAAGAGCCAACCATTCGCACCGTCGAGGTTGAACAGTTTTGTTCGTGGTCAGCATGAAGGATCAACAGTTTGTCCAGCGCGTCGGCGATAACCGGGTCGGGCTGATATTCTTCTGCGGGAAGCGCAAACATCATCTTGAGGAAGCGTCCGCAATAATCGAGGGAGTTGTCAGGATAATTAACCGGGTGCCCGATCGCGTTCTTGTATGCCCACGCGGCGAATGTAGGCATTTTCGCCAGCGAGCGAATAATGCTCAGATAAACGCCTTCGGCAGAACGGTTAGGATCCAGTGACTCCGGATAAAATGCTGTCTGTGAGCAGAAAAGGGAGGCTAATACCCCCATCGGATGTGCCGTTGACGGAAACCCGTCCAGCATCTTTTTAATGTCTTCGTGAACTAGCGTGTGCGTCTTGATATCGTAAGCAAACTTGTCGAACTGCTGTTGTGTCGGGAGTTCGCCGAATATCAACAGATAGGCCACTTCGAGGAAGTTTGACTTTTCCGCGAGCTCTTCGATGCTGTAGCCCCTGTACCGCAGGATGCCTCTGTCACCATCAAGAAACGTGATCCCGCTCTTTGTCGCCCCCGTATTCTTATACCCAAGGTCAAGTGTTACCGTTCCGGTCTTCTCCAGCAAATCACTGATGTCAATAGCGTTCTCATTCTCCGTGCCCGTGATTATCGGAAAGGTATACGACTTGCCGTCAATAATTAATTCAGCAGTTTTAGACATTTTCAAAAAGATTTAACACAGGTTTTAAATATACGCCGAGATATCAATCCGGGAAAAAATTGGTCTAAAAAAAGCCCTCTTTTTAGTTGTTACCCAGAATTAGCGGTAATCCCTCCTTACCCGAACCAATGATTACAACCTTTGAATTCGGGGATTTTGACAGTTCGAGTGTTGCCTCAATCCCCCGCATTTTCAGCAGGCGATCCGTCAAACTGTTGTTGACGATATTGTTGGCAGCGGCCTCACCCTCAGCGGCGATCCGCTTCCTTTCCGCTTCGCTTTTTTCTTTGTCGAGGCGATACTGGTAGGCCAGGGCTTCCTGTTCCTGCTGGAGTTTGTTTTCGATGGCAATCCTGATCTGCTCCGGCAGTTTGATCGAACGAATCAGTACGGCAGTTGCGTTTACGAAGCTGACATTCAGTATCTTTTCTGTCTCAGTTTTGACTGCATTTTCAACTTCGGCACGCTTTGTTGAATAGATTTCTTCAGCCGTGTATCGCGCCAGCACCTGCCGCGTCACGGAGCGGACTTCCGGAGCCACAAGAATTCGTACGTAGTCTCTTGTGAACTTTTCGTGGATGTGTCCGATCCGGTCAGCCATCGGGTGATAACGCACTGAAACATCGACATGAATAGGCAAACCATTCTTGTCGTTGATGTCCATATTTTCTTCGATAGTTGTCTCAGACACTTCATAGATGATGACGTCGTTCCAGGGTGCCTTGACGTGGGTACCCGGCTCGATAACATGGTCACGGTCGAGACCGTCGCCAAACGGATAAAAGACTACGGCACGCTCATACGGACCGATCTGGTAGATTATACTCGACGACAAGCCGAGCAAAACAAATAACAGGATGACACCTATTACGATAAAGGGAAGTAGTCTTCGATTATTCATAGTTCGTGAGGTTAGGGACAATGACTTTCCGGAATATCCAGGGAGCTAAAACTACAACATAAATAGGTCGTGTTTAAACTTCAACGTGCCTTTTAGGCGTTTTGCCGGTGCGATTGCGCCAAGTGTGTTCATTCTCAAATAATTAAGCTAAATTAGTTTACCGAAGTCTGTGTCGAACAGGATTTATCCCTTATAATAGAGTTTTTAAATGGTGATATGCTGAGGCTGATATTGGCATGCCTCCTGTCGGGGAGTTTATCCGGGTTTGTCTATGCTCACGACACCAGGACTGATAGCCTTATGTCAGAGCTTGACAGGACGAATGACCCGAAAAAGAAGGTAGACGTCCTCAACGAACTGGCTCACCGCGAGTTTAGCAATGACCCATCACGGGCGTATGACTTTGCTGACAAGGCCTTTGTTCTCGCGGAGAAAAACAAATACGCGGCCGGGACGAGGAGGTCTCTCACCCTTCGGGGTTATTACTTCTTTCGTCGTGGTGACCATGACCAGGCATTGCAACTCTATAAACGCAGTGCAGCGGTATCGGCAACTCCCGATAAATTTCTCGGATACAACTATGTGCTCACCGGAAATTTGTACCGGTCACTTGCAAGATACGACACCGCGGAACGATTCTATCTCGACGGCCTGCGCCTCCTTAGAGACAACGATGCAAAAGAGTTAACTGCATTTGGTCATCAGAGCCTCGGTGAATTGTATCTTATTCAATGGAGGAATGCTGAGGCAGCAGCACAGTTTCGCGAAGCCGAGAAGATTTATTCGAAGACAAACTCACGGGCAGGGCGTGCAGAGATACTCCTGGCACTTGCCGATCTCAACAAAAACCTTGGCGATTATCAGAAAGCGGAACGTTACATAAAAGAAGGGTGCGCACTTGCTGAAGAAATTGATGATCAATTGCTTAATACAAGGTGTCGGATTGCGAGAGGCGAAATTCTGTACAAACTTGGTGAGTTTCTCTCAGCCCTTGACCTCTATCTCGATTTGCTTGAAGAAAACAATGACCGGGATGATCCGCATACACATTTAAAGATCTATTCCGGGATTGGCGATGTCTATGAGGTACTCGGCCAAAATGACCTCGCTCTGCGCTATTTCCTCGAAGCCCTCGAGATATCGGAGTTCCTCGGTATGGAGCATGAGACCGGAAAGGTATGCAGTAACATTGCCTGGATTTATAAGAACCAAAAGAACTTCACACCGGCATTCGAGTTCGTTGACAAATCCCAGCGTGTTCGTGAGGAAATCGGAGACGCATTCGGCGTATCAAACTCATATAACGTCCGTGGTGTAATCTACCTTCAGCAGAAGAATTACCTCGAGGCTGTGCGCTGGATCACGCGGGCGCTTGAGGTAAGAAAGGAGATCGGGTACGGTGAAGGTGTAGCAGCATGCTATTATAACCTCGGAATGATCTATGAGGAGCAAAAGAAGTATCGCGAAGCCCTGGCATATCAGCTGAAGGCGTATGAATATGAAAAGCAGACCGGGAACAAGTTCAATATAGGGACAGCCTTTAGCAGTATAGGAAGTGTGTATACTTACCTGGGTAAATATGATAGCGCAAGGTATTACCTGGAGAAGGCCGACGAAATCGGACGGCAAACGGGATCGCTTGAGCTGCAGATGGAGAACTGCTTTTACTGGTCGGAGTTCTACGAATACCAGGGAAAGTTCACCGATGCCCTCGCCTGGCACAAGAAATACGCGGCGCTGAACGACAGCGTTTATCACGAGACCGGCGCGACGCGACTTGCCGAAATGCAGGCATTATATCAGGCGGATCAGAAGGACAAGGCTATCAACGTCCTTAGCCAGGAAAAGGAACTACAGACAAACCAGCTTGAGCTTCAGAAAGCACAGATTCGTTTCCAGCGTTATTTGATCATCTCGGCGATCGTGGCACTGGTGCTGGTGTCACTGCTCGCGTATAAGACGTGGAAGTACAACCGTGAGATAAAGCTTGCTCATAAGGAGATTGTTGAACGCAAGGAGGAACTTCAGGCACAATCCGAGGAACTGCAGCAGGCTTATGAGATGATCGCGAGAAGTAATCGTGAATTGGAACGCAAGGTGAGCGAAAGGACTTCTGCATTGACGGAAGCGTACCGCGAACTCGATACGTTCTTTTACCGCGCCTCGCACGACTTCCGGCGGCCGCTTACAACCTTCCTGGGGTTGGCGGAAGTCGCCAAGATCACACTCAAGGATGCGAATGCCCGTGAGCTTTTTGACAAGGTCCGCGAGACTGCCGTCAACCTCGACAAGATGCTTTTGAAGTTGCAGTCAATCAGTGACCTGGGCTCGCAACAACTGGTCTACGGTGAAGTGAACATGTGCGACATGTTTCAACGCGTCGTCGATCAGTTCCGGGTGCCGCTTGAAGAACGGCACATTCACACTGCGACTAGCTGCATCATGCCGGAACGGTTCTTTTCGTACCCCGAGATGGTCTATTTGGTTCTTGAGAACCTAGTTGAGAACGCAATCGCTTTCTGCCGGTATAAGGGTGCTCAGCTGCAACTGCGCGCGAGCACCGAAAACGGTCGCATGCTGATTGAAGTGGAGGACAATGGCGACGGCATAGAGGAACAGTATCACAGCCGGATTTTTGATATGTACTTCCGCGGCAATGACCGGTCAAAAGGCAACGGACTCGGTCTCTATATCATTCGTAAGGCTGTCGAGAAACTTGACGGCACGATTTCGTTTACGAGTACGCCTGACCAGGGCACTCACTTCATTCTTAACTTTCCCCTTGATCTCAAGGCGGTAACAAGGCTTGAGGAAGAATTAGCCGAAAGAATGCATTTGTAAGAATCGGCAATGTTCTCGTAAAAAAGGCACGGCGAACCGACGCCGTGCCTTTTCTCAGGCTTTCACTTCCAGGGCTTTTACGGGATCCCAGTGAATGATTCGTTGTTCGAATATGCTCTTGTTGCTCGCGAGCGCCGGCCCCGCTGCCTGCATTCCGAACAGCGCGTCCTCCACCACTTTCTTGCCTTCGCGAACTCCGGCATAGAAATTCTTGTGATGGTCAATGTTTGCGCTGTAGTTCTGGGGTGCCAGGAATTCGATATCGTCTTCTTTGGCGCGCTTTACGGGGTTGTATTTTGACTTGTACCATTGCACATATCGTTTTTGTTCAGCTTCGGCAAATGTGTCGAATGAATCCCAGCCACCGTACGTCGGTATGTTGGACAACTTGTTCTTCTTCACGCGGACGTAGCTCCAGCCCATATCGATGACGCCATCAGTCCCGATCAGTCTCAGACCTTCACCGCTTTCGCTGCCGTCGACAAAGTTTACACGCATCTGGAGGTTGAATGCGGGATGTTTCGCTGTAGCGGGATAATCGTATAACCCGAGTGTGATGTCGGGCACATCGCGGCCATCTTTCCAGTAACGCAGTCCACCTGTGGCGTAAATCCGGTTCGGTCCATCCGACTCAGTAACGGCATGCAGTGCACTGAACAAATGCACAAAGAGGTCGCCTGCAATACCGGTACCGTAGTCGCGGTAATTTCTCCAGCGGAAGAAGCGCACCGGATCAAAGTCGACTTTAGGCGCGTCACCGATGAAACGTTCCCAGTCGATCGTTTCCTTACTCGCGTCGGTCGGTATGGAATATTGCCACGCGCCGTTAGAGCTATGGCGATCCATCCACGTTTCTACCATGATCAGTTCGCCGATCACACCGGATTTAAATAACTCCCGCGTCTTTTCAGTGACGACGGAGCTAACGCGCTGGCTACCTACTTCAACGACTTTCCCTGACTTTTTCTGTGCCTCGATCACGGCCGCACCTTCTTCAAGGTTGTGAACCATGGGCTTCTCGCAGTACACGTGTTTGCCCTTGTTGAGGGCTTCGATGGTGAGGTGGTCGTGCCAGTGATCTGATGTGGAAATGATCACAGCATCGATATCCTTGCGGTCGAGCAGTTCCTTATAGTTTCGCGTGGTGTAGATGTCCTTACCAAGCTTTTCCTTTGCGCGTACAAGCCTGCCGTCATACAGGTCGCACGCGGCCACGAGTTTCACTCCCGGAATCTGCCTGCTCACGCCGGCATTGGCAAATCCCATGATGCCCATCCCGATAAGTCCGACCTGAATATTATCATTCGCGGAGTACCGCTCTTTCGCCTGCCGTTCGGCATTTAGTGTGATGGTCTTTCCTGGTTGTCCATGTAAGATTAACGGGGCTGTTCCACTGATAATAGTTGTACTTAGCGCTTTTTTGAGAAAACTTCTTCTCGATTTTGAAGATTGATTTGACATAATTCTATTCTGGTTTGCAAGACCTGAGGAAGTTACGATATTTGCTAGCGAAGTCAATGGTCATTTTCACGAACGGATGAAAACGATCATCACCTCCCTCAATTCCTCAAGTACTTTTTTATCAAGACCCGATCAAAATGAATTTTAATTTTTTCCGGAATAAGAGTTTTGCGATAGATCTGGGAAACACCAATACTCTGGTAAGCGACGCCCGCAGAATTTTGCTCTCTCAGCCATCATACATCGTCTTCGATGCCGAGACCAATGCGGTCAAAGCTGTGGGAGATATGGCGTTTAACATGTTCGAGAAGAATCACGTTGAACTGAAGCCGGTTAAACCGCTTAAGGGTGGCGTTATCGCCGATTACGATTCAGCAAGCAAGATGATCAAGGAATTGGTTTCACGTGCCGATGGATCGAAATCTTTTTTGAGCGGGTATGATAATCTGGTTGCCGGTATTCCGTATTGCACCACTGAAGTTGAACGACGCGCATTGAGAGACGCGCTGGATCAGTTCAACGCACGCCATACATACCTGCTGTACGAGCCCATCGCTGCAGCAATTGGACTGGGACTTGATATCCGCGAACCGGAAGGAAAGATGGTTATAGATATCGGCGGCGGACTTACCGAGATCGTCGTGATTTCACTCTCAGGGATTGCGGCGTTCCAGTCTGTGAAGGCTGCCGGTGACATGTTTGATGAGGCGATCCAGGATCACTTCCGCAGGCATTACAATATGGCAATCGGCCTCCGGACAGCAGAGCAGATCAAGATCAATGTCGGTGCAGTTACGAACAACCTCGAAGAGGTCCCTGAGCCCATGATGGTAAAAGGCAAAGATCTGGTAGAAGGACTTCCTGTTACACGTATGATCGATCATTTTGAAGTGGTAACGATCCTTGAGAAGTCTGTGGCAGCTATTGAACACGGCATTGTTCAGACCCTGGAGATATGCCCTCCCGAACTCGCAGCGGATATTTATGAGAACGGTATTCACGTGACAGGAGGGAATGCTCAACTGCGTGGCCTGAGGGAACGTTTCCAGTCGAAGATCAAACTTCCCGTTCACATCGACGATGAGCCCCTGCTATCGGTTGGAAAGGGCGTGGCAAAGGCGTTGTCCGACACACGCAGGTTCAAGAGCGTGCTTTTTGAATAGATCCGAATTAGCTGGCTTTAGTAGATAAGAAAGGCCCCGCATGAGCGAGGCCTTTTTGTTTTTGGAAGGCATTCTTAAGGATGTTCCGGAGACACCCTTTGCTATGTGAGAAAAGCGTTAATTCATTTCAGGATTCCGAACCTGTGGAAGAGCCGAACAGATCGGCCTGGCTCCCGTTTGATCCCTCATTACCACCCTCAGGCTCCGGTGAACTGGTCGTAGCAGGAGCTTCGGCCGCAGGAGCAGGTGCAATAATGGGCTCGGGTTTCGCAGCCTCTTTTTGCTGCAGTTTCTTCTTCGCTTTTTTCTTCAGTGCAACGAGCTTCGATGAAGGTTTCGCAGGGGATTTTTTCGCCGCCTTCTTCGGAGCTGATTTCTTCGCAGCCTTTTTAGCGGATTTCTTCGCCGCCTTCTTCGCTGCTTTCTTTGGTGCTGCCTTCCGGGCGGATTTCTTAGCTACCTTTTTAGACGCTTTTTTGGCTGCTTTCTTAGCAGCCTTCTTCGCTGTCTTTTTAGTGGCTTTCTTCGCCGATTTTTTAGCAGACTTCTTTGCAGATTTCTTAGCTGCCTTTTTTGCTTTCTTTGCCATAGCAATAGATTTTTTTGTTAGCCAAAAGTTAGTTAATAAAAACTCTTTTTTTAAAGAATGACTAAAGAAAAAATTTATACCAGCATCATCGAAGCATGAAATCTGATGATCAGGCATTGTCGGTCACGGGTTCACCTGATAATTCCAGCGACCAGTACGTCAGATTCGTGCCTGGTAGGTGTACAATTCAAAGTACCGGCCACGACTTTCGATCAGTTCTTCATGGCGTCCGCGTTCGGCTATGATGCCGTTTTCGATTACCAGAATCTGGTCTGCCTGCCTGATCGTGCTCAGCCGGTGCGCGATTACGAATGTGGTCCTGCCTTTCATCAGCGCGCGAAGACTTTCCTGAATATATGCCTCTGACTCAGTATCAAGACTGGATGTTGCTTCGTCAAGAATAAGTATCCTCGGATCGGCCAGAATAGCGCGTGCGATAGCAATTCGTTGTCGTTGTCCCCCTGAGAGCTTTACACCGCGTTCGCCAATTAGTGTATCCAGACCGTGCTCGAACCGGTCCGTGAATTCATTCACATGGGCCGCTTTCACTGCCGCAAGCAAGCGTGACTCCGATGCATCAGGCCTGGGGAACATGATGTTCTCACGGATTGTACCTTCGAAGAGGAAGTCGTCCTGGAGTACCACACCCAGCTGACTCCTGTAGGTACTCAGTACTACCTGTGAGAGGTCCATTCCGTCAATGGTTACCCTTCCTGCTGTGGGTTTGAGGAATGATGCAGCGAGTCCCGCGATGGTGGTCTTGCCGGACCCGGAGGTACCTACCAGTGCCGTTACGCTTCCCGCCGGAGCGGTGAAATTTATGCCGTGCAAAACGGTTTTGCCCTCTTCATAAGCAAACGTAACGTTCTCAAATTCGACATTGCCTTTGAGTTCGCCCGCCCTGATCGTCCTTTCCTGGTCGTTGTTCTCGACGGGGAAGGAGAGTAACTCTTCGGTGCGGTCGAGCCCGGCAAACGCTTCGGTAAGCTGGCTTCCGATATTGCTCATCTGGAAGATCGGCGCAATCATGAATCCGAGAAATAACGAGAATGACAAGAATTGTCCTACCGTGAACGCTTCATTGATAATTTGGTACCCGCTTATCGCCATAACACCTACGCTTGCAAATCCAAGGAGAAATGCGGCAGAGCTTGTCACCAGGCTGGTCGAGGTGAGACTGGTCTTTACATTACGAAACAACTTTTCAACACCGCGTTCGAACACGCGCATTTCCTGTTCCTCGGCGTTGAATCCCTTGATAACGCGGATACCGTTGAGGGTTTCAGTTAACCTGCCGGTGACTTCAGCGTTCAACTTGCCCCTTTCGCGGAAGATCGGCCTGATATGAGCAAATGCTTTTGCTGCGACGACGCCAAAAATTGAGACTGGAATCAGGACAAACAAAGTCATGGCCAGGCTCATGTTGATAAGAAATCCCAAACACACTATCGAGGTCAGTACTCCTCCAACCATTTGGACCAGACCGGTACCAACGAGGTTTCGCACGCCCTCAACGTCGGTCATAACGCGTGAAACCAGTGCGCCGGATTTTTGATTGTCAAAAAAACGGACCGGCAGCCGAAGCAGGTGCTTTTGGACATTAGCACGAAGGATACTGATTAGCCGTTGTGCTTCAACGCTTAGCAGTCGCGTGAGCAGGAATGATGTGATCGCCTGGATTATTATAGCTGCAATGACAAGCACAACGAGTTCCTTCAAACGATCAAGGTCTTTGTTGGCAATGACGTCGTCCATGAAATAACGGGTAGACCAGGGGAGTACAAGGCCTGATAACTGGCTCACAAAAATGAGCAGTAGCCCAAGGGATAATAAGCCCCTGCGGGGCCACATGAAGTTACGGAACACGTAGCCAAACGTGATTCGTGATTTTGCCATAGTGGTTGGTTGGTTTTTGCAATACGTAAAGGGACGTCTGTCGCTTCGTTTTATTCTATCGAATGCCGACAAATTGTGTGGAATTCTCCGTCAATTCGTATTCAATATGTGCGTTTTTATCGGAAACAAGCGTGAGGTTTGACGGGTATGAATGTTTTATTGACTGAACGAAGGGAATACTACTACAATGGCGATTGATCATGAAAGGTTGATATTCAAGCGACTGGTCGGTGAAATATCACCTGCCGAGAGTAATGAACTGGACCGCTGGATTAAAGCCAGCAGCCGTCACGAGAGGCTTTATCTGGAGCGTAAGAAGAACTGGGCAAGCCAGATGCATGAAGCTCCGGAATTCATGCCAGGCCATCGACCTGTATTTGCCAAACGCCCTCTGGTTGTGGGAAAGAGGTCGCCGGCTTTTTACGCAGCTGAGAGTGTGGCTATAACACTGCTCGTCGTAGCAACATTTCTCATTTATTCCGGACTCAGCAGTAGCCCTTCCGTTTATCGCGCAGGTAAAGATATCCGTACTGTGATCCTGGAAGACAGCACCAGCGCAACGTTACGCCCTGGAAGCATGCTATTGGTCTCATCGCGATATGGGCAGGGAAGCAGAACCGTTGAACTTAAAGGTGAAGCCGCCTTTTATGTTAGAAGCGACTCACTCAATCCGTTCGAGGTACGGAGTCAATACAGCACGATCCGCGTATCAGGAACATCCTTTTCAGCAGGAGTGTACCCCGAAAGGGAAAAAGACGTGGTTTGTGTACAATCCGGAAAAGTCTACTTGTCAGCGGTCGCAGATCCGGAATACGTCGTGGCTGTTCCCGCAGGTAAAATGGGCCTACTTCACAGGGCTAATCGTGCAATCACCGTCGAGGACGCGGACACCACAAACATGCTGGCGTGGAAGACAAAGGAACTCACGTTCAATGAGACTCCATTGGCGGAAGTCGCAAATACAATGGGTGACTACTTTGGAATGTCTGTTCGCATTGAAAACGAAGTCATGAAGAACTGTCCCGTCACCGGCACATTCAAAGAACCCGCCGTCGAAGACATCATAGATCACCTTCAGCGTTCGCTTGGCGCTGTCGTGATCCGCGAATACAACGGACTTGTTATCCGCGGTGACCGTGGCTGTCAACCTTCCAAAATAAAAAGATAATCCTGATTTCTAGGCGTACAATTCTTCCTTGAGTTCGGCAACGCGTTCGTTCTCGACGTATTCGTCGTACGTCATCAGCCTGTCGATAAATCCGTTCGGGGTGATTTCGATGATCCTGTTCGCAACAGTATTTGTAAACTCATGGTCATGTGATGTAAACAAAACTGTTCCCGGGAAATCCTTGAGCGCGTTGTTGAATGCCGTAATGGATTCGAGATCAAGGTGGTTAGTTGGTTCGTCAAGGATCAGCAGGTTTGCACCGGCAAGCATCATCCGTGAAATCATACACCGCATCTTTTCACCTCCCGACAACACGTTGGCCTTCTTGAAAACTTCCTCGCCTGAGAATAACATTTTTCCAAGGAAACCGCGCACATAGATCTCGTCCTTGTTCTCATCGTCGGCAAACTGACGCAGCCAGTCAATCAGGTTGTCATTCGTATTGAAATAGTCTTCGTTATTCGCAGGCAGGTACGCCGTCGTGATGGTCTGCCCAAATTTAAAGGTGCCGCCATCAGGTTTGCGTTCTCCCGTAAGAACCTGGAACAAGGCTGTAATCGCGAGACTTTCCTTGCTGAGGAATGCGATCTTTTCGCCCTTGCGAACATAGAAGTCGAGTCCCTTGAACAACGTTTCGCCGTTCATTGAACATGAAAGGTCTTCCACCTGCAGGATCTGATCTCCCGCCTGACGCTTTTGCTGGAATATGATAGCCGGGTACCTGCGTGTTGATGGTTGAATGTCATCCACGTTTATCTTTTCAAGCAGTTTCCGGCGACTCGTAGCCTGCTTTGATTTCGAAGCGTTGGCGCTGAATCGGGCAATGAACTCCTGCAGTTCCTTGCGCTTGTCTTCTGCTTTCTTGTTGGCTGCAGACCGTTGGGCAAGTGCAAGCTGACTTGATTGATACCAGAATGAATAGTTACCCGTGTACAAACGAATAGCGCTGAAGTCAATATCGACGATGTGTGTACAAACGGTATCGAGAAAGTGACGGTCGTGGGAAACCACAATCACTGTATTCGGAAACTCCAGAAGAAAGTCCTCCAGCCATGACACGGTGTGTATGTCGAGATCGTTGGTGGGCTCATCGAGAATAAGAATGTCAGGATTTCCAAAGAGAGCCTGCGCAAGAAGCACGCGTACTTTTTGGTTACCGCTGAGTTCTTTCATCAGCTTGCGATGGTCATCTTCAATGATGCCAAGACCACTTAGCAGCGCAGCGGCATCTGACTCTGCGTTCCAGCCATTCATTTCCGCGAACTCGGCTTCCAGTTCCGAAGCGCGAATACCATCTTCTTCCGAGAAGTCCGGCTTCGAATAGATCGCGTCCTTATCCTGCATGATTTGCCACAAGTGCTGGTGACCCATCATCACGGTATCGAGAACGGGGACTTCGTCGAACTCATAGTGATTCTGGCGCAGCACCGCCATTCGCTTGCCAGGTTCAATGCCTACGTTTCCGCGGGTAGGATCCATGTCACCTGAGAGGATTTTGAGGAAAGTTGACTTCCCGGCGCCATTGGCTCCAATAACACCATAACAGTTACCCGGGGTAAACTTAAGGTTCACTTCGTCAAACAGCACACGCTTCCCGAATTGAAGCGACAAATTATTTACAGCAATCATGTATTTCCGATCGGATTAAACGGCAAAAATACTAAAAACCAGACGATAACGTAGGGGCGGGCTGTTCCATAGGAGATGTTTTTTCAATGCAGTATCGAAGGCCGCGAAACAATCGATTGTATTCCGAAACTAGTCTTTACTGAACTTTTTGATCGCGGCCTCGTCGTCATTTGAAAGAAGAATCTGAATATCGGGGTCGGGACGGAGGTTTCGCATTTGTGTTTCAACCCAGGGCGACCTGTTCTTAACTCGTGCAGACAATGGTTTTACAGTATACACCTTGGGATTCGGAAGGCACGCGGCTATCATAGCAGCCTCCCTTGCTGAGAGTGCACTAGCAGGTTTTCTGAAGTATGTCTGCGCCGCGGCCTCGATGCCAAAGACCCCCCGGCCCATTTCGGCCACGTTCAGGTAGACTTCGAGGATACGTCGTTTTCCCCAGATCATTTCAATCATGAAGGTAAAGTACGACTCAAGCGCCTTGCGGAACCAGCTTCGTCCCTGCCAAAGGAAAACATTCTTGGCTACCTGCTGGCTTATCGTCGAACCGCCGCGTATGCGACCCGGCTTTTTCTTGTTGTATTCGTATGCCTTTTGAATGCTGTTCCAGTCGAAACCCCTGTGATCCGGAAACAATTGATCCTCCGAGGCAATAACAGCCAGTCTTGCGTGTGGTGATATTTCTTCAAGTTCGACATAATCCCGGGTCAAACCATCGCCATTGACCCAGCTCATTAGTTGAATGGCTGTTATCGGAGGATCGACCCATTTCAGGAGCAGGATATAAAAGAATTGGAGAATAACCAGGACGATGAAGATCCTTTTTAGTCGGTGGAGAAAAGACTTAAGAGAGGAGAGTAGCCGCATATTCCAACCCCAAAATTAGCATAGCGAATGAAATTGCTGTCTCCCGCCGGATGAAATATTCACATAATCAGACTTTTCCTTTCAGGTCCCAATGGTCCCGTAATATCCGGCCCTGTGTGTCTGCTTTCAGCGTACGGGCATAGCGTTGTCCTTTGATTTTGCCGTCCTGACCACGCTTCCCGACGAAGGCAACAACCGGGTTGCCGTCTGAATCTGTCCTGACCGTGACATCCCTGCCTCTGAAGGTGAAGTCCACCGTCGTGTTCGGATCGTATCTTCTGGTGAGACGTAGCAGAATATCTGCGCCTAGGGACATAGTTGCTTTTTGAAACGGTGATCTATGTTGATGCCAGCAATTGTAGGAAAAGTCAACAGCCCCTGTTACTCCGTGGGGAATTAATGGCCCATCCCGGTTCGTCAACTTATTTCCTGAGATACGGCATCGCTTTGTATCCCATTTTGGAAACAAGTAAAAACAACAATCAAAAAAGACAGAATATGAAAAAGCTAATCTTAACGTTTGCCGGTATGCTTTTGGTGAGCCTAATGGCAGTGAATGCTCAGGTTGAGCCGTCAACCGAAATGAACCAGGATACAACGTCAGCTCAGACGCCCGGCGTCATTGGTGACGATCAAACCAACTTTTCACGTGATATGGAAGTTGTACAACCAACCGACGTACCGGAATCTCTCCGTTCAGCGTTGGAAGGACCAGAATACAGTGGATGGGAAACAGGTAAAGTATACCATAATACAACCACAAACGAATATTTAATCGTAGTTGGTGATCAGGATTCAAAAGTATTTCGCTTTGATGCAGAAGGCAACCGTCTTGAAGATATCGGTGCTGAGCCGGGCAACAACGCAAATGATATGCAGACTCCCGATGCTCAACCAGATCCGGATGCACAGCCTGAAAGAAGCACGCCTACACCTGATGGATCGACACCTGCTGATCCAAACCAAAGGTAGTAGTATATAAGCAACTGAAAACGAGCCAGGGTAACACCTGGCTTTTTTCGTTATGTGCAGGTGGAATAATTTCCTCGTTAGGGGCAATTCACTGTTGCCGACTAGGTGTATTCCGCCGGTATGGGATTTAATGATCAACTGAAAAAACAAATCAGAAGTATGGTAGACAAGGATAATCTAAAGCGCCGCAGAGTTGCTATTCTTACCGAGAACGGTTTTGAACAATCAGAACTTGTGAGTCCGAAAGAAGCCCTTGAAAAGGCGGGACACCATTGTGAGATTGTCTCGCCGCAAAAAGGAAAGGTGAAGGCATGGGACAAAGATCACTGGGGCATTGAGGTGCCTGTTGACAAGCAGGTCACCGATGTATCAGTTGACGACTACGATGCTTTGTTTTTGCCGGGAGGTGTTCTCAACCCGGATACGCTTCGCATGAATCACGATGCGGTCTTGCTTGTGCAGGATTTCTTCAAGGCAGGAAAGGTCATCGGTGCAATTTGTCATGGTCCACAGATGTTAATTGAAGCAAATGTTGTTGAGGGCCGCCAACTGACCTCCTATCCGTCAGTGCGTGTTGATATTGTTAATGCCGGTGGAATGTGGGTAGATCAGGAAGTGGTTGTCGACAACGGACTGGTTACCAGTCGGAGCCCCAGGGATCTGGAAGCGTTTAACAGAAAATTTTTGGAAGAAATTCAGGAGGGTACTCATGATCGCGAGAGGCCCAAAGCATTTGCCAAAGGATAAAATCTTTGCAGGGAAGTCAGCGTCGACATTTCGCCATTGTTTCGGCCCGGCTTTCCTGCTTTCTTTTCATTGTTGGGAAGAGAGGTTTTGGTCGACGTGTGAAGAAATCGCAGAGAATTTTTTGAAGCGGAACACTCATCGGATGGAGACTCGTTACTAACGCTGACAAATACTCTCACCCTGAACTCCGTGCGGATGTTCCCTTCAGGGGCCAGGGGTGCGCGGAGGAGATGGTTGGAGTAGCGTTATGACTTCTTCTTTTTCGTTCCTCGCGATAAACTCGAAAAGCATTTCGTTCTTTTCCGGCCCGCACCCTTCTAACTGAAGGGACCTTCGCGCAATTCTAATAAGAGTTGTCTGGACTGGTATTGTAATCGTGAAACCTGAAGTGCCCGCTAGCCTTCAAGCGACGGTCCCTCCTTTGTCCCGATACCTGCTTCGAAGGAACTCCCAATATTTGCTCGCCACCCCTTTTCGCCATATTTTACGCCTCGATTTAAAATCATAACAAGAGTATGTATCATCGCAGCTGGATTGCGCTCATCTTTGCGCTGGCGTTCACTCAAATGAAAGCTCAGGAAACTGTACCGTTATATCAGGGACCTATCCCGAACAGCATCGATGTTCCCGATGAGGAAACACGCGAAGAACGAAATGGTATCGTGATCGTTGGAAAGATCACACGCCCAACGGTGACGATATTCCCTGCACCTGCTGAAACTGCGAACGGAACTGCGGTGATTATATTTCCGGGAGGTGGCTACTGGATCAATGCAATTTCACATGAGGGCGAGGACGTCGCGCGTAAGTTTAATGAACATGGAATTACTGCGTTTGTTGTCAAATACCGCATCCCCAATGATGCGACGATGAAAGAGAGAAAGACTGGTCCGTTGCAGGATGCGCAGCAGGCAATCGCGTGGGTGAGGACAAATGCTTCAAGGTGGAAGGTTAAGCCAGATCGTATTGGCATCATGGGTTTCTCCGCCGGCGGGCACCTGGCTTCCACAGCGGGTACTCACTTTGTTCGCCCCGTGGTGCCGCAGAAAGTATCGGTACGACCGGATTTTATGATACTTATCTATCCGGTGATCAGTTTTCAGCCGGAGTTTGGTCACCTGGGCTCACGGGATCAACTCATCGGAAAAAATCCCGATCCGAAGGATGTTCACTATTTTTCCAACGAACTTCAGGTTACGAAACAAACTCCGCCCACGTTTCTCGTCCACGCTGCCGACGATCAGACAGTCCCGGTCGAAAACACAACGCGGTTTTTTACGCAGCTGCGCAAATATGAAGTGCCCGCAGAAATGCATATTTATCAAAAGGGTGGACATGGATTTGGTATGAATAATCGCCTTTCTGACGACGACTGGATGTCTGTTTGTGTGAACTGGCTTGCGGCCAACGGATGGTTGGGAAAATGATGATACAAATCCCGCGCAACCTGCCATAAATCATCCGCATTCGGATTCTCATCGTAGCGCATCGGCTTTAATTTCGTGGTAATCAATTCCAGAAATCATGTCGCGTTACGTTTATTTATTGAACCTGATGGCATATATCGTCATTGGTTTTCTTGCAGTCATTCTATTAAGTTGCACAAACGTTGAGGATAAATCTTCCGCCCGGAAGACGTTGTCATTCAACGAAGACTGGCGTTTCAGTCTCGCCGGAGACAGTCTTGCGATTAATCCTGAATTCAACGATTCGGGTTGGCGAATGCTTGATTTGCCACATGACTGGAGTATAGAAGGTGAGTTTAGCGAACATGCGCCCGCCGGCGTCGGAGGGGGTGCGCTTCCCGGAGGCACCGGATGGTATCGTAAGACATTCACAGTTGATCGTGATCGCAAAGGGAAGAAAGTATTCATTGCTTTCGACGGCGTATACCGCAACAGTGATGTATGGCTGAATGGCAGGCATCTTGGAAATCGCCCGAACGGTTACATTTCATTTATGTACGATGCCACGCCGCACCTCAACAAAGGTGGCGCCAATGTGGTTGTGGTTCGTGTCGATAATTCCCAACAGCCAAATTCGCGCTGGTATTCGGGATCAGGAATCTATCGCAACACGTGGCTGATCGAAACGAGTCACGTGCATGTTCCTTTTGGAGGCGTTTACGTAACGACGCCATCCGTTACAGTGGGGAATGCTATCGTTGAAATCGAGACTACGCTGGTGAATGACCTGGCCAATGACGTGCCGGTCGAACTCGAGAGCATAATATACGACAGCGCATCACGCCGCGTGACATCCGCTTCCAATATGATCGACGTTGTTTCCGATTCGACAGCCGTAGTCCGGCAGCGTGTTGATATTTCAGATCCATTGTTGTGGTCGGTGTCAAAACCTGTGCTTTACAAGTTAGTTACAATCGTCAAGGCTGGTGGAATAGAATTCGACCGCATAGAAACACCATTTGGAATAAGAACATTTGAGTTTGATCCCCACAAAGGATTTTCACTGAACGGTGTTCCGATGAAAATCAATGGCGTCTGCAATCACCATGATCTTGGAAGCCTTGGTGCCGCGATAAACATGCGGGCGCTGGAACGTCAACTTTCGATACTAAAAGAGATGGGCGTTAATGCCATCCGGACTTCGCACAATCCCCCGGCTCCCGAGTTGCTCGACCTGTGTGATCGCATGGGATTTCTGGTCATGGATGAGATGTTTGACATGTGGCGCATGAAGAAGTCTGAGTACGACTACGCAATGTATTGGGACGAGTGGCATGCACGCGACCTTGCCGATTTCATCAAACGCGACCGTAACCATCCGAGTGTTTTCCTCTGGAGTATCGGCAACGAAATCCTTGAACAATGGCATCCATCCGGAACCACCATTACTACTGAACTCGCATCCATCGTGCGTAGTCTTGATTCAACGCGACCGATCACGAGCGGTAACAATAACCCCGATCCGAGTAACAGCTTTGTTCGTTCCGGTGCGCTTGATCTGATTGGTTTCAATTATGCCCAGGATAAGTACGCAGACTTCCACAAGTATTATCCGGGGCAGAAGGCTATTGCAACGGAGACAGCATCTGCACTGGCTACACGCGGTCACTACGATATGCCATCTGATAGCATAAGACGCTGGCCAACAAGATGGGATAAACCATTCCCTGAAGGGAATCCGGATAACACCGTTTCAGCCTATGACAACGTAAGCGCGCCGTGGGGAGCAACGCACGAAGAAACCTTGAAAATTGTGAAACGTCTTGATCACATTTCGGGAATGTTTGTATGGACCGGTTTTGATTACCTCGGCGAACCTACGCCGTATTTGTGGCCTTCGCGGAGTTCGTATTTTGGTATTGTCGATCTTGCGGGCTTCCCGAAGGATATTTACTACATGTATCAGAGCGAATGGACAGACAAGAAAGTCCTGCACGTGTTCCCGCACTGGAACTGGGAACCTGGCAAAGTAGTCGATGTCTGGGCATTTTACAATCACGCTGACGAAGCAGAGTTGTTTCTCAACGATGTGTCTATGGGCGTTAGGAAGAAGGGCGCTGATGACTTGCACGTCATGTGGAGACTGAAGTATGAACCTGGTACGATCAGGGTTGTTACGAGAAAGGATGGGAAGGAAGTGTTGTCGAAAGAGATCAAAACCGCCGGTCAGCCGGCACGTCTCATTGTCGAAGCAGATCGTAATGTCATCGCTTCGGATGGAAAGGATCTCTCGTTCCTGACAATACGCGCCGAGGATGACAACGGTATCCCGGTGCCAATTGCGAACAATCTGGTGAGGATATCAATCACCGGTGATGCCGCGCTTGCCGCGGTCGACAACGGTGATCAGACAAGCCATGCATCGTTCCGAAGCCATGAAGTAAACCTCTTTAACGGGCTCGCACTCGCGATCGTCAAGGGCGTGAAGCTAAATGGAAATGCAACAATCACAGTAGAATCAACGGGTTTGCAAAGTGCCTCGGTGTCGATTACCTTGAGGTGATTTTGAAAACTCTATGATTCGTTCCGGTATTTGCCTCGCACTTCTGACGTGTAGCTTTTACATTACGCACGTAAACGCCCAGTCGCCGCTTGCACTTTGGTATGAACAGCCTGCCAGCGACTGGAATGAGGCGCTGCCAGTGGGTAATGGCAGGTTGGGTGCGATGGTGTTTGGTGGAGTTAACGAAGAAAGATTACAGCTCAATGAAGAAACATGCTGGTCGGGGACGAACTTTGATTTTGTAAACCCCGCTGCGAGAAAATCGTTGGGCACAATCCGTGAACTGCTTTTTCAGGAGAGGTACGTGGAGGCGAAGGATCTCGCGGAGGCGACTCTCATGGGTGACAAACGCATTCACAGTTCCTACCAGACCCTCGGTGATCTCCGGCTGTATTTTGATCACGATGTATCATCGGTAAAAGAATACCGACGTGAGCTTGACATTGCAGATGCGCTGGCAAAAGTCTCATACCAAATCAACGGCGCACGTTACGACCGTGAAGTATTCAGCAGCGCTCCGGACAACGTGATTGTTGCACGCATAACGTCATCCGGTGAAGGAAGCGTTTCTTTCCGTGCGGAACTTTCCCGTCCCGGGAACAAGGCCGAACTGCGAAACGAAGGCGATCACATTGTGATGACCGAACACATCGGTGCAGGCACAGGTGTGAAGATGGTAACCCGTGTGTTCGTGAAGTCGGAGGGAGGTAGTGTTGAGGTCGGCGATAATCATTTTCAGGTCAGTGGAGGATCCGTCGTTACAATCCTGATAACGGCGGCTACTGATTACCGCGGCGACGATCCGTTTGTTGCCACGAAAGCCACGCTTGATCTGGCAAAGCGCGTTTCATATTCGGAACTTCGTGATCGCCACCTAAAAGATTACCAGCACTACTTTAACAGAGTAAGATTTGATATTGGAGAGAGCGATGCGGCTCATTTCCCCGTGGATCAAAGGTTGCGTGCCTTTCAGCGGGGAAGCGAAGATCCACAATTGCTCGCATTATACTTCCAATTCGGCAGATACCTTTTGATTAGCAGTTCGCGACCGGGAAGTTTGCCTGCCAACCTTCAGGGGATTTGGGCCGACGGGTTAAACCCGCCGTGGGATGCTGATTACCATATCAACATCAACATACAAATGAATTACTGGCCAGCCGAAGTAACGAACCTGCATGAACTTCACCGGCCGTTCCTGGATTTCCTGGTTCCACTGACAGCCGACGGAAAGAAAACGGCGCGTTCGATGTATGGACTGGATGGTGCAGTTGCACATTTTACAACGGATGCATGGCATTTTACTGAACCGTATGGCCAGACGCTTTGGGCGATGTGGCCTATGGGACTTGCCTGGAGTGCGAGCCATTTGTGGGAGCACTATCAATTCAAAACCGATGACGTCTTCCTTAAGGAGCATGCGTATCCAGTGATGAAAGAGGCCGCGATGTTTTGCCTTGACTGGCTGGTGGAAAACCCACGTACAAAAAATCTCGTCTCCGGGCCCTCGATATCGCCGGAGAACAAATTCCGAACTCCTGACGGTAGTGTTGCAACAATGGTAATGGGACCAACAATGGATCACATGATCATCCGTGAATTATTCAGGAACACAGTTGCGGCAGCAACGATTCTTAAGACTGATGTATCCTTACGACGCCGCATCGCGCGCGCCCTGGATCAACTCGCGCCAACGAGCATCGGGTCTGACGGAAGAATCATGGAGTGGACAGAGGAGTTTGAAGAACCCGAGCCTGGTCATCGTCATATTTCTCATTTGTATGGTCTGTTTCCGGGCAACGAGATCACTATGCAAAACGACTCAGCGGTCGTCAATGCGGCACGCAAGACAATTTCATACCGACTGTCGCATGGTGGTGGCCACACCGGATGGAGTCGGGCATGGATCATCAACTTTTTCGCGCGGCTGCAAGATGGTGACGCCTCGTACGAAAACCTGAGGGCTCTTTTGGCAAAGTCGACGCTGCCGAATCTTTTTGATGATCACCCGCCGTTTCAGATTGATGGTAATTTTGGCGCAACCGCGGGAATCGCAGAGATGTTGTTGCAAAGCCACGCCGGCCAAATTGAAGTACTCCCGGCGTTGCCACATGTATGGAGCGATGGCAGTATAAGCGGACTTTGTGCACGGGGTGGATTTGAAGTTGACATTTCCTGGAAACGCGGAGCTCTGCATCGTATCAGTATTATATCACGTGAAGGCAAACATTGCCGTATCCGGTACGGCCCGATCGTTAAGGAGTTTGCGACAGTACCGGGGGCGGTGTATGTTTTAGATCAAAATCTGGCCGTTGCAGAGGATGTTGGTCACTGATTTTGTGGAAACATAGAACCACTAATACAGTGCGGAGGGCAATCAAGTGCCACCAATGCCAACTGAGAAAGCCAGGACCACGTTTCCGTTCAAAAAGTTTCCTTTGAAAGTAGCTATGTAAGGTTTACAGGCGCTTGCCTGTGATCGGTCCGGGTTCATTTCGCAATTTCGTTTCATGAAAATTGCAAAGAATCAATTCGTTGTGTGTGCACTCCTCGGCATCATGGTAACTTTTGGGGCGTGCTCAAAAGAAGAAGATGCAGTGCCTCAACCAAAGTTGGTGCACACAGGCGAAAAATGGAATATCGCCTCCGTTGAGTACACAATTGTCGACCAGAACCTTTCGAACCCTTCGCAGGGAATCAAGACAGGAACAAAGACCAATGCGGGGTCATTCTACTTTGATGGGGCGGAAGGCAGTTTCGACATTGTTATCGACAAATCGCGCCTTGAGGATTACTTCAGCTACTCAGATGATGAAGGTGAGATTACAGTCATCTCGATAGACCAGGACATTTCCGGCACAAAGGTCAGTCAGAACATTATCGCACTCGTGGGCGAAAAAGTGACGACTACCATGACGCTTTCCGGAACGTTCACGAGTCAAAGTCTTACAAAACAATTCGTCTTCACAGGAACGTTTGAGTTAATAAAAGATTAGGTTTTATTGGGTTATAGTGTTTAAGTTCGAAAAGGAGCCACGAGGCTCCTTTTTCGATTTTGCATGGGGCTCAAATTCCGTGTACACGTTGTGCTTCCGGAACTTCACGCTGGTGTGTCTGCAACGCGGTACGATGGTATTCAGCGTAGAACGAATCAATCATGCGCCGGATATTGAAACGCTCTTTCACGTGAGCACTCGCCTTATTGCCCATCTGTGCCCGGAGCCCGGCATCGTCAAGCAATTTGGAAATCTTATCAGCGAGTTGGCTATTATCGTATGCAGCGATCAGGAATCCGGCGCCGGTCGTAACCAGTTCCGGAGAGCCACCTGCGTTCGTAGCAATGACAGGTTTTCCAAGCGCCATAAATTCAAGCAGTGCATTTGAGATGCCTTCCGCGTGATGCTTAACGTCAGTCACCAGAACGCCGATGTCACATATATTCATAATCGATTCCACTCCCGATTGTTTGCCGGAAAAAATAATCCTCTTTGTGTTCTCCGGACTTATGAGCGCTTTTAGTTGTGTTGGATCGCCTTCGCCCACGCAGAGGAAGGTAACGTCATTGCGATGGTTGAGAACCTGCTGTGCGGCGCGAATGTAAGTAGGGTAGTCTTTGTACGCTGAGAGTGTGGCAACCATGCCGACAACGAGTGGAGTCGTAATCTGGAACTGTGTTCTCACCTCGTCAACGGGACGAAGTTTGGCCAGTCGCGTGAAATTGAATCCGTTATAGATAACGGTACTTTTCTCCATCGGTGCGCGATATGCATCGAGCCCTGCCTTTGTGTTGGCGATAATCCGTGAAGAGTATCGAAAGGTGAAATCAATTCCCGGTGGACGTTGCCCGGTCGCATCGGTAATCTGGTTGTTGATGAGCGGAATTCCCAATCGCAAAGCAGTTGGTACTGCGTAAACGGCGACCATATTTCCCCATACGTGAATGATATCAGGCCTGATCTTTTTCGCGACGTTGTAAAATTTGAAAAAAACGAGAGGGTCCTTCTTTATCAGTCTGCGCTCGACAAAATGTATTGGTATCCCCAACGAGTGCACCTCTTCGTAATGGATGTCGCGACGTGTTAGCACGAGTTCCAATGACAAATCAGGTAATTTGCTCAGTCCTTTGAGTAATTCAACGATCCTTCGTTCCTTGCCGCCTGCGCGCAGACTTTCAATAAAAAACAGGATTTTCATTTTTCTTTATCAAGTAGAGAAGCTATCATATTCTTCAGTGCAACACGATAACTGTTGATATCAAAATACCTTTTGCCGGTTTCGTATCCGTTGGAGCCTATAGCAACTCCTTCGACCGGGTGATGAATGACAAAATTCATTTTCATGGCAAAACTTTCCGGCGTGTATTCCGGCGCGACCAAAGCGTTTACACCATCACTGAAGTAAAAAGGCATTTCTCCATACGCCGTAGTAATTACCGGGTTTGCTGACGCGAGATATTCGGCGATCTTTTGCGGAAACCTGGCAACATCAGTGACGCTGTTGCTCAACGGAATTAACAAAGCCCTGGCATTTTTGTATAGTTCGATGAGTTCAGTGTACGGCAGTTTTGAAAACGTTTTTACACGATCACGGCGTGCCATGCCTGAGATGTGCGTGTCGATGCGTTGCATGTCGCGTGGGCCGCCGTTGACGACGAGGTACAGGAAGAATGGTGAATCGTCAGTCTGTTCGAAGGCATTTAAGATAAACGAAATTGCACTATAGTATGCGGCTGATCCGACATAAAGGAAGTATGGTATTCCGTTTCGCTTTTCTCCGGATCGGAAATTCTTAAAATCAACCAGGGGCGGGACTTTAAGAAGTTTTCCCTGGTAATTACTCTTCTTCAAATGATCAATAAGGAACTCGCTTATGGGCAACACGGCGTCTGTGAACTGCATGAAATATCTGTCGTAGAGACGGTGTTTCCATCTGTCGATAATATTAATGTCTTCATGGAATGCTGTTCTGAATTCTACGTAGTGTGCTACCAGTGCAAAGCCGAATAGTTTTGAAAGGATGCGGTACAGGATGAGTTCGAAAAACGAACCATTTGTCGGATAATAAAAGAGCACATCGATCTTGCCTGCGAAACCAAGTCGAACCAGCAGGATTATCTCACCAATTCGCCCGGCGACTGCATTGAAGTTTCTCTTCAGGAATGAATTTGATCGATACGGTGTCGGACAGGTATATGTATATTTCAATCCTTCTATTGAGCCATCCTTCGGTATTGAAATTCCAGGGCTTTTTGAATGAACAGCGCGGTTGTTGATGATGAGCACGTCTGTATTCATGGTGTGCACACTGCTGTAAACTGCCAGACATTTGTTCACGGCTGCAGATCCGAATGGAAATCCTGAAATGCCTGCGTGCACTGCGCGAAGACATCTTGTTGCAGTCGTCGACTCTGCATCATTCGTTAGCACGACGTCAGGCGGATTGGAGGTCAGTTTGCCGGACAGGTTCATTTTGGTAGTCTTGTTCGGTGATGGGGTAATACACCATGGCGAAAAATATCAATGCCTTAAAAAACGGCAAGTCGAAAAGCAACTCGGAAAAACTGACGAGCCACAAAAGGAAAACGCCAAAGAACGCGACTCCGGATTTCCTATAACCATGATGTGCGTAAAAGATCTGGCTGAAGGAACGGTAAACAAGGATAAAATAAATCGCACAGTAGATCAGGCCATATTCCCGGAGAAAGTTTGTTAACCCATTTGGTCGTCGCGTCTTCTGACTTCGCTCCTGTGTTTTAAAGATTACCTCAATCCGCCGGCTCGAACCGATCAGCGGGCGTTTTTTAAAGTCTTCCCAATCCATAAGTGCCGCCCCGAAGCGGTTATTGGTTTCCCGGCTTTCCGCAAGTTGGGTTGAGATCTTGTCACCAAGGTAATCAACGTTCACAAACGTTACGTACGTAGTGAGAATCATCAGCAACAGGAACATGAACTTCAGGTTCGTTCGCAACTTAAGGGTGAAGAATGTAAGGAGTACCATCAGCGTAAGGAAGCCCATCGTTGATGTGGTTGTCAGCGTTGTAATGATCAGTATTGTTGACTTGGTGTCGAACAGGTCGCGAACATGAACGATACGCTTCGTAATGTATCGGAGGTATAGCGTGATATTCAGAAATACGGCAAATGCACCACTCTCCCAAAAGATCCCTGCATTCCTCACGTATGAAAATTCACCCGCGAAGTATTGTGGATGAAACGTATAGATCAGGAGTGTCCAGGGTATGTAATCTTTTCCGGCGTCGGGTGGCATCGGAAATGTTTTGATCGCGAGTTCATACAGGAACCAGTTGATGCCCGGGATATAACAGAGTATCGTAAAGATGATCGATACAATGCTGATGATGATCATCGTGTCAACAAGTACGCGAATGAATTTGTCGCGAAGCAACTGGACGACGGAAAATCCGAGAAGTAGTACGAGTGCGAGTTTGAATATCGTTTTAGAATAGTCAAGGCTGTATACAAATGCGTGCATCAATTCGTAGCCTAGCAGAAATACGAAGATGAGAACGGTTTGGTAGCTGATTACACGCGTCGTATTCCGGAAGAGGTAATAAAGGGGGATTACAAAGCTGAAAGCCACCAATATGTCGTAATGTGTTACGAAGAATGGATTGCCCGTGAGCATTAGTACAAAATACATCAGAAGTATTTCCCAGGCTTTGACGGGTTCCTGATGTGCCATTTCCTCAGGGGCCCGGTTGAACTTCCCGAAATAACGTGTTGCTGATGGAACGTAGATTTGCATTCAGACTATACTGTTTTCTGTGGTGACCCGGGAACTCGTAATACTTGCCTTGATTTTCGTAGCCATTACTTCACCGACGTGCGGCCAGGTATAGAAGCTGCTGGCAATCCGAAATGATTCTTCTCCCATTGAGCGACATAATTCCGGATTGTTCAATAATTTGATAAGTACGTCCGCATATGCATCCGGATCGGGTTCAAGAAGGAAACCATTCTTTGTTGTGATCAGAGACGCCGCTGCACCCATATTATTCGTGACGATGGGCAACTTGTTGAACATCGCTTCGATATAGACTATGCCAAATGGCTCGCGCAGAGTGGGAAAACAAAACACAGATGCGTGGCGGTATTGCTCCGCGACTTCCTCAAGGTCGACTTCACCGAATACGCGACAGTTGGGCGTCGTCACGCGCGGTGAGCAGCCCAATATAGTGAGGGTCGCATCCGGAATTCGTTGCAACACTTTTTCGAATGCGGCTATCAAAACAGGTCCGCCTTTGCGTTCCCAATCCTTGCCTACGAAAATGATATTCTTGTTGTGATATTTTTCCGATGAGTGGTCTGTCGGCATCGTCGTGTTACTTCCGACATAGGCGAGTGTGATTTTTTCCGGAGAAACATTGTACTGTGTGATAAGTGAATTGCGTATGTTTTCGCTCATCACGAAAATGCCGGTTGACTTCTGATATGCTGCGCGTTCAAGTTTGAGGTATTCGCGGGAGCGGAGGTATTTTCGTGGCGCTGTCCAACGGTATCGAAGATTGTTCAGGTTGGTATGATCAGTATAAATGTAGCTGGATAGGCCGGTGGCGCTGGCATCACATAAACACTGTGTCTGGAAAATTAAGTCGTAGTGTTTCTCTTTGGTTTTTTCGACGACTTTACGCGTGAAGTATCGGAACAGGTAACTCGTCCCGAGAAAGTGATACTTGAATTTCAGAAGACTTTTCTTTCCACTGATGAAGTCGCCGAAGTATTCGAAGGTCTCTGAGACTCCGTTCATAAAAAGCGTTGGGAAGTCGCGTTTTAGAATCGGCATAAGATCGAACAATTCGATTTCGCATGCAGGGAAATGCTTTTGAAGCTCTGCGATGACCCGTTTGTTGACGTGCAGGAAACCCGAGCCAACCTGTATATACAATATTCGCTTCATTCAATTTGCTGCGGACACGTGAAAACGCCGAACTTCGATGAGTCCGTGCTGACCTTAGGCGATAAAACATTATGCCACTGCGGCGCGCTTGCGCGGACTGTTGTCCGGGTTGGAATTAGATTTTAGCACGATTAGCCGACCGTCTTATTATGAACTTTTCAAATTCCCGGATTATCGCATGATGGTTTATCTCCTCAAGGCGAAAAACCTCATCCTGGGCGAGCATGCCCGGTCGAAGAAGGTAAACAAGCATATTATTTATTCCTTTCTGATCAAGGGCTATGCAATAGGAGTGCAGTTCGCGCTGGTACCTTTGACCCTGCATTACCTCGATAAGTTCCATTACGGTGTCTGGCTTGTACTGGCATCGATGCTGGAGTGGTTTAGCTACTTTGACGTGGGAATAAGTCACGGACTCCGGAACCGCCTTTCCGAGGCGCTGGCAAATGATGACGTTGTCCTCGGTCGGAAGTTCATTAGCACCGCGTATGCTTTGGTGACATGTATTTTTGTTGGATGTATCATCATATTCGCCGGCGTCAATCCTTACATCGACTGGGGTGCAGTCATGAATGTTCCGCCCGGGACCGGTGAGGGTTTGATTTCAGAACTCGGTGATACCGTGATGTTTGTGTTTACATTCTTTTGTATTCGATTCATCCTCAGCATCCTTACGGCCGTGCTGTACGCGAAACAGGAGCCTTCCATAAGTAACCTTGCCGGTACTTTGGGGAGCACGTTGGCCCTGGTCCTTATTTTCCTGCTGTCGCGATACGTGGAGCACTCTTTCTTCTGGGTTGCGGCCATCTACAGTGCCGCACCGGTCCTGATGTTTGCACTCTTTACAATATTCATCTTTGGATTCCGCTACAGAAACCTGAGGCCTTCATTCAAACTGATAGATTTTTCGTACTCAAGACATTTGCTGGGACTGGGAGTGAAATTCTTTATTATTCACATGGCGATGCTCATCATGTTCGGCAGCGCAAACCTGGTTTTGACGCAACTGTA
Source organism: Bacteroidota bacterium (assembly GCA_023428695.1). Lineage (GTDB taxonomy): Bacteria > Bacteroidota > Bacteroidia > Cytophagales > Cyclobacteriaceae > Ohtaekwangia. The sequence goes on along the minus strand of JAEYWY010000028.1, from coordinate 534,550 downwards.
CGGACCGGAGTACGTGACCGTTTATAATGTTGCACACAAGTACTTCACCATTGTCATCATGGTTAACGGCATCATTACGCTCACTTATTGGTCGCCATTTACGGAGGCATTTGTGAAACGGGATTTTGAATGGATCAGAAACTCCGTCCGCAGGCTTGAGTTGATTTCCTTGTATCTTGTTGGTGTACTTATTATCAGTGCTGTGGTTGCTGATCCGTTGATTCGCCTGTGGGTAGGTGACGTAGTGGCTATCCCGGACTCACTGAAGCTCGCTTTTGTGGCGTTCGTTTCAATCCAGTTGCTGGCTGCCCCATACAACATCTTTATCAATGGTACTGGAAAGGTACGGTTGCAACTTTATCTGGCGTTGGTATCGATAGTGATTACAATTCCACTGTCAATATTATTTGCCAGGATTTTTGATGCGGGCGCGGCTTCCGTGGTAATAGCCATGATTTGTTCGACACTCCCGGCAGCGATCATTTACAGGATACAATACAAAAAGCTTATCAACGACCAGGCTACAGGAGTCTGGAGCAGGTGACGACTAGTTATAAAAAGGATCTTTTCCGAAAATTGCCCTGCGCTTGTCCGCGCTGGTCTTCCGAACAATGTAATCTTCAAGCGACGGTATAACTCTTCTGATGTGGCGCTCAAGTATAGATGACGGGCCTTGTACTTTATCTCTTTTGGGAATGTTGAATTTCTCCATATTTACGTTGACTTAGCATTGCTGGCAATACGAATGCCCATAACCAGTAATTGTAAAACAAATTGCCAAAGGTCGTGCATGAAGAGTCAGACAACGGAACAGTCGATGTTTTCCAGGAGCCAAAGGGTAAGATCGTAAAGTTTGTCTCTGGGGTGGCGCGCTGACCTTGTTAAACTATAGTAGACGATTTTCCTCAACTGAAATGATGGCGTCATCGTTTTTTATTCACGCGAAAGCGAAAAAACCCGGATCGTTCCTGGTGTGTGTCGCGCTTGTTGCCCTTGGTAACGTTGCCGCTATTTGCCAGGTGGGTAAGGTTTCAGAAGACGTCCGGATGGTGCCGCATCCACGATTGTTCTTGACAACAGGGCAGGAGCAACGCCTCGACAGCGTGATCACCGCTCGGGCGACCTTTGCGGGTATCCATAACGTTATCCTGGATGAGTGCGAAACGTTACTTAACCAAGAGCCTGTGTCGTACCAGAAAACCGGGAGGCGGCTGTTGTCAGTTGCGCGCGAAGGCCGTCGGCGCGTGACGTTTCTCAGTTACGGATGGCGCCTTACGAATCGTACCGAATTTTTTGAACGTGCAAAGGCGGAGCTGTTGGCTCTAAGCCGTTTTCCAGACTGGAATCCATCGCATTTTTTGGACGCTGCCGAAATCACGGTTGCCTGCGCCATTGGTTTTGACTGGCTCTATGAAAGTTTGACGTCTCGGGAACGCGCGGAAGTAGCAAATGCCATTCGCGAGAAGGGACTTTTGCCTTCATTGAAGAAAGAATTCAGCGGATGGTTGTCGCAGATGCATAACTGGAATCAGGTATGTAACGCGAGCCTTGCCATCGGAGCAATGGCAATAATGGAATGTGATCCTATGCTCGGGGGACTTATTCTTGAACGTTCGATCAATTCAATCGCACTTCCGATAAAGTCGTACGGCACTACCGGCGCGTACCCCGAGGGATATGGCTATTGGGAATACGGCACAACGTTCCATGTCATGCTGATCAGCGCATTTGAGAACCTGACAATTGATTGTCTGAAACTATCACCTGGATTCCTGAACACCGGGCAATATATGTTGCACTGCACCGGACCTTCAGGACGATGCTTCAACTATTCAGACAACCACGAGAAGGCACAGGTTCATCCGGCGATGTTTTGGTTCGCAGCAAGAAATAACGATCCGACGTTGTTGTTCCAGGAAATGGAACTGCTAAAGAATACTTCATCATTGGAACGCGTTCGTGAACTTCCGTTGCTCGTAATCTGGGGAGCTTCAATAGATCCGGATTTGATTTCGTCGCCGGATAGTAAGATGTGGGTGAGCGCCGAAGAAAACGCAGTCGCAACAATCCGTTCCGGCTGGAGCCCCGGTGACACGTTTATAGGATTCAAAGCCGGGTCACCTTCGTACAATCACGGTCATATGGACGTGGGCTCGTTCGTTCTTGATGCACAGGGGGAACGGTGGGCCTCCGACGCCGGTCCGCAAGACTATAATTCACTTGAATCAGCAGGTCTGGATATCTGGAACCGGGACCAGCGTTCCGATCGGTGGCGTGTCTTTCGTTACGGAAACTCCATTCACAATACACTCACAATCAACAATGCGCCGCAACGTGTAGATGGCGTAAGCCCCATTATAACGACATGGAGAGATAAATCAAGCAGTGGCGTTGCGGCTGATCTTACGCCGGTGTACGTTGACTACGCCCGCAAGATTGAAAGGAGAGTGGCAGTTACGCGTGATGGTGCCGCATTGGTTCACGATAACATTCAATTACATACCGGTGGCCCGGTACGCTGGAACATGGCGACGATGGCGGAAGTCATTGTTCACAGTAGCGACTGGGTGGAGTTGAAACAGAATTCGAAATCGGTATTCGTAAGAATAATAGCGACCGGTGAGCCAAACGTTTCTGTCGTTCCGGCTACTCCACCGTCTGAATTTGATACCGCCAATCCGGATTTGAAGCTGCTGCAGTTCACACTTCAAGTTCGCCGCGGTGCACGGGCCGAAATTCTGGTCGTATTTTCCGAACACGCCGAAATGCGCTTTGTTGAGGAGAAGGAATTACGTAAATGGCTCCACCTCTGAAAGCACGATCACACTGCCACCGGTTGACGTTTGTGTTCCTCGTAATACCCGTATCCCGATCGTTGTTTCTGGCCATTGACCGCAACGAGTACATTACGCAAAACGCCTTCATGGTAGACCTTATTGATTTCGTCGAGATTTTCCTTCATGCTGTAGTTGAGTCGTACGAGGAACAGATTCACGTCAGCGTGGAGTCCGATGAGCGTTGCATCGCTAACGACGCCAAACGGAGCATTATCGTAAACGATAAAATCGAACCGTTCCTTTACAACCTCGTTGAACGTTGCGATCACATCTGAGTTTAATAGTTCCGCAGGATTAGGCGGGAGCGTGCCGGCGCTCACAAAATAAAACCCGGGGTGTTGTGTGGGCTGAATGATCTCGTCAAGTTTGGCCTTGCCGACAAGGTAGTCGCCCAAACCGCGATTGTGTTTTGGTCGTATGATGGAGTGGAGCCGCGGTTTTCGCAGGTCGGCATCGACGAGGAGAACACGCTTATTGCCTATAGCTGTCACGAGAGCAAGATTGAGTGCGATAAACGATTTACCCTCTCCGGAAATGTACGAGTGCACCGCAAGTACCTGTTGGTTTCGGAAGTGGTTTTGCAGATTAATCCGGAGACCCCGGAACGATTCAGTAATCGCCGCCTTCGGATATTGAATGACCGGCACTTCGCTGTTGAATTTGTTTTCCGTTATGGATGCCATTATCGGGAAATCGAGTGCATTGGCTATTTCATCGGGTGTCTTGATCTTGTCGCTGAAGTATTCACCGAGGAATATTGTTACGACAAAAAGTACGATCGATGCAAGGACCGCAGTGATGTAGTTGCGTACTTTCTTCGGACCGAGCAGTTCAGCAATGTCTGCCGATGACGGATCCAGCACCTGGGCATCAGGGCTGTTGGATGCGCGGGCTATGTCAGCCTCAGCACGACGTTCAAGCAGGAATGTGTAAAGCTCATTGTTAAGATCATAGTTGCGCTTTATTCCGATGAGGTCCTGCTCTGTTTTCGGCAGTCGTGCGAGTTGTGAACCGGCCTTACGTTGTTCTTCCTGCAGGCTTCGTAATTCCACCTGCGTATTGTTGATCTGATTTTCAACTTTTTCGCCGATTAGCTTTTGTGTAAATTCAATTTCGTTGTTGAGAGCGATCAACGTGGGATTCTTTTCCTGAACTGTATACGAAAGCACTTCACGGCGCATATACAATTCGTTGAGCTTCATTACCATTGAATTCATGTCTTCATCCTGTACGCCTACAAGCGAGGGTGCGACAAGATCTCTGATCTCATCCCGGTTCTGCAAGTAATAACGAAGGTTTCGGTAGTACTCGAGCTTCAGGTTAAGTCGCGACTCTTCCTGATCCAATGCCTGTAGTTTGTTTACCATACTCGTCGCTTCCGCTCCAAGATTTACGGTTTTGTTGCGCGATCTGAATGAAGTGAATGTATTTCCTGCTATCTGCAAAGAGTCGTTGACACCATCGATAAGGTCGTCAATAAAGTGCACGGTATTGTTTGCAATCCGGTTTTTCTCATCGAGTCCTTTTTGAATGTAATGATTGGCGAGCTGATTCAGGTAGTCGACATCGCGCTGCAGTTGTGTCGTTTCCAGTTTTACAATAATGAGATTAGAGTTCTCATCTGCCTGGGTGACTTCCAGTCTGTCTTTGTAGTAGTGGGCGAGTTTGCCAAGGTTGTTGAACACGAGAACATATTTGTCTCCTGGCTCGTAAAAAAAGCCGGCTTTTTTGTCGATTGTAAAATTGAAGAAAGGATTCTTGAATGGTTCGCCAAATGTGCCGATGCCGGTGAATTCAATGTCGAGTTCGCGACCGTTGATCATCCGGTTCTTTTCGTTGGCGGATACTTCATATTTTCTGTCGGAAAGAACTTCAATTGTCAATGGTACCATGTCAAGCTGGGTACTTTCGCCGGCCTGGAGTTCAAATGGGTCATTGTTGTAAAGGTCCGTGTATGAGAAAAGATTCTTGCGGAACCACGAATGTTTCCAGTCAAGTGCTTTCATAGCATTGAGGTTCAGACTGTATGACGTGAGAACACCGATTTGGTCGGCAATCATCGCGCTTGGCTTGCCAGGCCGCTGGTTTTGCTGAAACACATCAAAGAGTTCGAGAATTTTTGCGTCGTTCTTTACCAGTACCGTCGTGGTGATTGCGTAACGTGGTTGGAAGGTTCGGTTTATGAAAAATGCGACACCTCCGAGAAGTAGCAAAAAGATTGGTAAAAGATACCATTTTCTGATAGCGTGAGCTTTCAGTTGTGTAAGTGTCAGACCTTCGGGTTCGTGGTTCATCCGTGAGCGGCCGTTAAGCTTATTCTTTTCCATCACTGTTCAATCCTCGTTTGTTATTGCCTTTCAATTGTTGGAGATATAGTTTAGTACCAGCAGGAACGTCGTAACCGTTGAAAGGGCAACGGTATAGATCGGTAACCGCAGTTCGACATTCTTGTACCTGGAGGGCTGTATGACAACCACGTCGTTAGGCATAAGAAAGTAAGCCTCGGAAGCGAGGGTGCTTTTGGAATTCATGTTGAGTTTGAAGGACTTGCTTCCCTCATTTGTTTGTCGGAGCACCAGTACGTTTTTCAAATCAGCTGCGTTGCGAAAGCCGCTTGCCGAACTGATCGCGTCAAAAACTGTATACTCGTAGTTGTAGTTATAGTATACGCCCGGCGTCTGTACTTCACCCACCACCGTTATTTTGTAGTTGAGTACACGTACCTTCGCCGTCACTTCCTTAAGATATTCCTGTGCCCGGCCTTGAATTATTTCTTCTGCTTCCCGCATTGTTTTTCCGGCGATCTGGACACGACCAACAATCGGCAGTGTGACATTGCCATCAGACTCGACCAGATAGCCCTGAACAAACTGCCCGGACAAAGTCTGCCATATATTGTTAATCGCCCGTGCATTGCCGACCGTCGCGGGATTGTAGATGTCGTTCATCTCTTCATTGGGCGAAATGATGCTGACATACAGGTTATCATTCGGTTGAATTTTATATTCTGATCGGCCGGCAGGCACACCTTTCATGACCGGACTTGCGTCGGTAAGCATGCTTAAATCTTTGTTTGATCGGCATCCTGAAATGGCGAGAAGTAAGAGTAGAGCGCAGGGGACAAGACGTGCGGCATTGCTGACGTGCTTTTTCATAGGGATTAAAAGGGATTATCGTGGTTGAGTTGGTACTTTTAATTGTGATTAGAATGCATTGGTTCTGGTTTTCTTTCCGAATATGGTCAGGTAGATGATATACAAATCCAGCGCGAATGACCAGTGTTCGATATACCACAGGTCATGCAACGTGCGCGCTACATACTGGAACTTGGTCTCCGTCGGTCCCCTCCATCCGTTGACTTGAGCCCAACCCGTTATGCCGGGTTTGATGTATTGTCGTACCAGATAGTTTTGTGCGTTTTGCTGGAATCGTTTGTTCAGATCGGTTCGGTGCGGACGCGGACCAACCAACGACATTTCGTTCTTCACCACATTGATGAGTTGGGGAAGTTCATCGAGACTATATTTGCGGATAAATTTCCCGACTTTGGTGATTCGTTCGTCGTCCATTACCGTTGACCTGTTTTGTGTCTCTTTACTATGCCGCATAGACCGGAACTTAAACACGGAGATTGGCATTCCGCGTTTTCCTATTCTAACCGGACGATAAAAAATGGGGCCTCTCGAGTCGAGTTTAATTGCGATAGCTATAACTACAAACAATGGCATAAGCATGATCAACGCAGCTACAGCAAAACAAAAGTCAAATGCACGTTTTCTGATTCGGGCCATGTACGAATCCAGGGGCACTTCCCGGATGTTTACGATCGGTATGCCGCCCATGTCGGTAATTTCGAAGTTACGGCCAAAGAGACTGTAGTAGTTAGCGACAACCTGCGGTCTTACCCCGTTGTATTCAGCAATGTTGACGATGTATTTAATTTCTCCTTCGCGGGACAATGGAAGTGTGATTATGACTTCGTTGAACCGGTACTCGTCAAACACGTTCTGGAAGTCCTGAACTCCACCGAGGATATTGAGGTTCTTCGAAGCACTTTTGTTGTCGTCAAGAAATCCGATAACTGTACCCTGTGCGCGGGTGAAATTATAGTAGCTGTGAATGGCAGCGGCCACTTTGCCGGTTCCGACAATCAGTATTTTCCTGTTGATAGGTCCGTCCTGACGATGTGCGACAAGGTAAGCTGCAAAGAATGAGAACAGGAATTTCAGAATGAGGAACACGAGGCTTGATCCCAGGAACATTGCGCGCGAGATGTCGTCAAGATCGAGCACCACAAATAACAAGGCGCTGAACGCAACGTAAAACAATACTTTCTTAAGCAGGTTACGTGCGCGTTTTACAATGTCATCGATATCAAAGAAGCTGTCGTCAAGGTTGAATACATAGGTAAGCAGCCAGGTAACGTTCAGCAGTGCGACCAGCGCATTTGGTGTCAGCATTTCCCCATAGTGAAAAAATGACACGATCACCAATGATATGTTCAGAAGGACAAGATCAATAACCAGGAACAGGTAAATCAGATTTCTCTTCTTGAAAGTCATTCTCTGTCTATCCAATTACAGTTTGATAAACCTCCGCATATCTTGCGGCAATCTTGTCCCACACGAAGTCGGTGTAAACTTTTTCACGGCATCGGATCGCCATTGCTTCCATTTCATGTCTCTGACTCATGGCCATACGTATTCTGTCTGCCAGGTCCGGCGTATTACCGACCTTAAAAAATAATACCTCGTTTTCTGTAAAGACTTGCAGGTTCTCCGGGATATCACTTGCGACAATTGGCCGCCCTGCCGAGGCTACTTCGAGCAGCATAATCGACATGCCTTCGGTTTCTGAAGGGAAGATGAAGAGATCGGCGCGGCTAACCAGTGCCAGCAAAGCCGGGAGGGGATGTACGAAGCCGAGAAAATGCATGTTCAACGACTGTCCTGCACGCCGAAGCCGCGCTACGTAGTCCGGGTTGTGGGTCAATTCTCCTGCGATCAGTACCTGACCGGTATATTGTGCGCTGACCAGGGCCTCAAGCATCGTATGGCATCCCTTTGTTTTCATAATACGCCGCGCTGAAAACAGGACATATGGGCGGTCCAAAGACACACCTTCCGGGAGAAATTTTTCTACACCGGCAAAGTCGAATGAATCTGTCGTGATAGGATTAATTCCGTTGGGGAGGAAAACCACGTCTCGTCCATACCGTTCGATATAATACTTCGTCAAGGGTTCGGATATGCATGTACAAAGGTCTGGTGAATCAATAAAGAGCCGCTCCGCAAGTTTGAAGTAAAGACTTTGCAAACCATTCCACTTGTCCCGCCTGTAGGGTGCTTCATGTGAGGTAGCAACTACGGGGAAACGAAGACGCAACAGCGGGATGAAAAATGCGCAATCAGTCTTGTGTGCATGGATCAGATCCGCCCGTTGTGTGAAGAGTAAGTGTATTGCCGAAAGAAAAAAGTACAGAAATGCGCCGGCGCTTCCTGTTCCGATGCGCGGCATTTGAATAACGTTTATTCCGGGTATGTGATCTTTTGCAGCAGGATCACGAAAACAGTAAAGGGTTATATCATACGCTTCTCGTAATTGAATGATGAGGTTTTCGGCAACGCGATCGGTACCCCCCTGGGAAGGAAATGTCTTGATGCCAAAAAAGATCACACGCTTTTTCATCGGCCGTCGCTTGTTGTTCTGAGAACTTGTCGGTAAAAAGAAACCGTCTCGCGGGCGACGTTTACCGGATGAAACTTTTGCATTGCTTCTTTCCGGGCCCGTATGCCGACATCGTTGTCGTCGGTGCGTTCAAACACCGTTCGCAGAACGCTCACGAGTTTGTCAGAGTTATTTCGTTCAAATAGAAATCCCGAAATACCGTCCTTAAACATTTCGCTTATGCCGCCTACGTCTGAAGCAATTACGATACGACCGCGCGCCATCGCTTCGGCGATACTTACGGGTAGCGTTTCCTGCAATGAAGGGAGGATGAGGATTGGTGACTCCGTGTATAGTCCGGCGATCTGAACCTGTGTAAGCCAACCGTGAAATACGATGCGATCAGTAAGACCCGTTGTCGTGACAAGGCTTCTGATTTCCGATTCATAAGACGCGTCTTTAAATCCACCGACGACGTGAAGCCTGAATGTATATTCGTCTCTAATTCGTGCAAGTGCCCGAATGACGATGCCCAGATTTTTTCGACGGCTTATCACACCGACGTAAAGCAAGTTGTTTGATTGGTATGGTTCGGAAGGTATTGTATCCAGGAAAACCGGATGAACTGGATTGAAAATTCTCGTTTGTAGTTTTGGTTTGCCTGTGAACAGTCGGAGGTTGTATTCTGAGATAAAAATGATATTCCTGAAACGAGGAAAAACAAACCGTTCGATCGCCGCTTTGAACATGCCTTTCATCTTTTGACTGACGCCAGTCATATATTTTAATTCCTCCGTCATAACGCCGTGTTGCGTGACTACGATTCGGTCTTTTGGAAATCGGAGAAAGCGCAATATCTGGGGCGTGATTTCCTGGATATGAATCAGGTCTGGCTTCTCGCGGCTGATGATATTTCTTAACGCCTTTGTATTAATGACGTAATCGATAAGTTCAAATTGACTTGCAAACGGGAAGAAATGGATCACTATGTTTGGAGCGAACTGAATTTTTTTTTCGATCGTGATTTCCTTGCTGAAGGCGACATGTACAATCCTGATATCGTCGAGCTTACGGAAGCCTTCAAACAGATTGATGATCACGGCTTCGACTCCACCTTTGACGTGGTCGAGATCAATTGGTAATGATCCTACCATCAAGATTGTAAGCGGTGTCAGATTGGTATGCACAGCCGGGTAGCTTAAGGTAGATTGAAAGATTCCCTGACAGGTACAGGGTCCCCTTGCAAAGGGAGGTGTTGCCCTGCCGGACCTGTATCCTGGAGGGATGTATGTTTTTTTAATGGAAAACCGACGGGAAAACCTGTATTCTTTAGGTAAATCATACACATACAAAACAAGGCCTGAGGGGTACTGCTCAGTCTGAGTATAGGCCTATTAAAATTTCATTCCCGCTTGCACGTACGGATATGCTGTGACCTTACATCGTCCGAAAAAACGACAATAGCATTTTCCACCCTGATTTTCTTAGTTTATATGTTCAAGTGTGAAAAAGACATTCATTTTTTGAGCTTATAACCACACTTTTTTTGATGGGACATGTCGCTGTTCACCGTGCTTCTTCCCGCAGTGGGGTAATTTCGTGCACATTACTCCGCCGCGTTCTGCGCTCCATGGGGTGCATGATCCTGCTATTATCCGTAGTTTCAGTTACAGCAGTGCAAGCGCAGGATTGCAATTGCCCGCAGGTATGCGTGACGTGCACTGGCACCATTAACGCACTCACTGTGCGCTATGATGGTCCAGCGGCTCTCGTTACTCTAAGTGAAGTTAATGGTCAACTCTACTCAGAGTATGTTGATCCGGGTGGGCTGATCACTGTGACGGGAACGCTTCCAGGCGGAAGGTTCAGAGGGAATACACTGGAATTTGCGATAGACGGAAACATTGTGTATTCGACTTCAACGAACTGCGCTGCAGGACTGTTTGTCAACAAGGTACTCGCGAACTCTTTCACTATCGTTTCCGGATTCAGTCTTGGCGGAGCTTTGTGTTGTGAAGGAGGGCCGTTCATCGATACTGCGCCCCCTGAGTTGCTTGAGCCGCTCCCAAATACCATATCTGCCAACATAACGGAAGGGTGCACCACGCCGGTAACGTGGTTGCCGCCCAAGTTCAACGATTGCAACCCCGTCGTCGTTACGAAAAGTCATTCTCCTGGTGACAACTTTGCTGCAGGTGAAACGCTTGTTACGTATGAGGCAAAGGACTCGAAGGGAAATTCAGCAAGTTGGTCATTTACCGTAAACGTTAAGGACAACTTGCCTCCCGTGATTGAGAATTGCCCCGCTGATATTTCGGTCGAAGCATCTTCCGATGGTGGTGTTGTTAATTGGGAAGAGCCGACTGCAAGCGACAATTGTAGCGTGCTTTCGTTCGTAAGTTCGCATAGTCCGGGGTCATCTTTTCCGGCAGGAACAACACGGGTGACCTATACGGCGACCGACAATTCTGGCAACTCTGCCATCTGTGAGTTTGACGTCACTGTTACCATACTGCCAGTCACACCGAATGAAGAAGAGCCTGAAATAAAAATTCTCACGCCAATCATCACAGCAAACGGTGACGGAATTAATGATAAGCTTTTGGTTTCTCATATAGACTCTTACCCCGACAATCAGGTTACGATCGTTGACCGTTGGGGAAATGAAGTCTTTCGAGCTTCGGGATATGACAACGAATCTGTCGTGTGGAGTGGAAGAGGTGCCAAAGGTGAGGCATTGCCCACCGGAACGTACTTCTATGTCATTCGAATTATCACCGGAGCGAAGCCGGTGTTGCAAAAAGGTTTTATTGAGCTGATTGAGTAATGAAGCCGCGCGCAATATATGGCCCGTTAAAAATCCGGTTTTGGGTTGTGGCGCTGATTATCGCTGGGCCGTGTGTGTCGTATGCGCAAATGCGGCCAATGTATTCGCAATACATGTTCAATCCGTTGGTCATTAATCCTGCCTATGCCGGCGCAGATGATGCTCTGAGTATGACAGTAGCGGCAAGAAGCCAGTGGACCGGTATCGATGGTGCGCCTGAGACGTTCACGTTCTCGGCCCACATGCCGTTCCCGCGTAAGCGACTTGGAGTAGGCTTGTTTGGTATTAGTGATCGCATTGGTGTTCATAAGAATCTTTCTCTCCAGGCTGTTGCGGCGTACCATCTCAGGGTTGGACAAGAAACCAGTCTTTCTTTCGGTATTCAGGGCGGACTGAGAAACGTACGCGCCGATTACCTTTCCCTTGACGGCAATGCTTCAGGTGATCCGCGAATTCCGGCAGCAGCATTTTCCGAAAATCATTTTGACATCGGGGCAGGCCTGTTTCTGAAAGGAAAGAATATTCAGGCCGGTGTGTCGGTACCCGGTTTTATTCCGGCGAAATGGATGCCCAACGATTCGACTACTGTGAATCCGATGGTGCAGACCGTTCACGTCTTCTCGCGATATACCATCAGACTAAACGACGCGCTTGATTTTGTGCCCTCGGTGTTCGTGATGTTCAGTAAAGATATTTCACCGATGATTCATCTCAATGGTGGCGTGCTTATTTACGATGTGTTGTTTACCGGAGTATCGTGGCGAAAGGATGAATCGCTGGGTGTTCTCCTCAGGGCAGGCGTAACACCCCAGTTGAATGTTGGTTACAGTTACGATTTCGTTACGGGCTCTCTTGCCCAGGTTACCGGCGCTTCGCACGAGATCACGATCAACTACCTTTTTCGGTTTTCGCGACATAAGATCAGTTCTCCCCGATGACAGTCCGTGCGACGATATTCATTTGTGCGATTATGCTTCCGGGTTGGCTGGCGGGCCAGGGTTCTGTTTTTGAACTTGGTGTGAGCCTTGAAAAGCAGGCTGATCGTTTTTTTGAGCACGGAAGTTACCAGGAAGCGATCTCGTATTACGAACGATGTTTGACGAAGAATCATGAGGCTTCGCGGGTGCGTCTGAAACTGGCGCGGGCAAACTTCAGGATGCACCGGTATGAAGATGCGGCTACGTGGTTCCTCGGATGTGACAGAAGATCGTTAACAAATAACGATCTTTTTATGTTCGGTGATGCACTGACCGCTGCGCGTCGGTATGATGAGGCGCTCTCATGTTTCGGTGAGTATCTCCAGAAAGTACCTGACGACGAGTGGGCTAACAGACGAATATGGCGCATCCGAAATCTTACCTACCTGCTCGAGGACTCGCTCCAGTATTCAGTGCGTAGACTTTCCGTTAATTCCCCGGGGAATGATTTTGGTGCTGTACCCGGCGATGGAGAAATTCTTTTTGTTTCCAACCACTACTATTCGCCTGTGCAATCCGTCGATCCTGCCTCGCAGAGTCCGTTCTACAAATTGTTTAGCAGCAAACGGATAATCGATGGCGGCGGCGAGTTCTTTAACGATCGCGAGATGTTACCCCGTCCGTTGAGGTCGAAGTTTCATAATGGGCCATTTTGCCTTTATGACAGCGGCCGCAGGATGGTGTTCACGGCATCCTCAAAACGCCAGGACGGCGACATGAGCAGACCCCTGCATCTGTATTTTGCAAAGGTCTCTGATGGGAAGTGGCAGATCACCGGCGAGTTTCCGCATAATGACTCGAAATCATCGGCAATGGATCCATTCATAACTTCCGATGGAATGGCGTTATATTTTTCATCAGATCGGAACGGTGGATTTGGCGGCCGCGATCTGTATCGAAGTGATTTTAAAAATGGTACATGGCAAAAGCCTGTTAATCTTGGCCCCGTCGTTAACACACCTTTCGACGAAGGGTCACCGCACGTCGCGGAAAATATACTGTACTTTTCATCCAATGGCCACGCCGGCCTTGGCGGTGTCGACATCTTTAAGGTTGACTTAAGTGCCGGGGCGTTGGAGGATGTCGTTAATATGGGTTTTCCACTGAACAGCAGTGCTGATGACTTTGGACTGTATTTCTCAGAACCGGGATACCGTGGATACTTTACTACTTCCCGAAGCGATGCCGGTGACGATGACATTTATGAATTTCAAATGGACCAGCAGACTTATCCATTGTTGGTTCATGGTGTTATAAAACAACGAACCAATCTGCCTGTGTCTGTTGATTCGTTGCGTATTCTCGCCGGCGCAACTTTGTTTCTTATCGATCATTCGCGTAACACCGTTGTTGAACAAACGACCTCTGATGAATCCGGTGGGTTCAGGTTTACGGTTCCTTACTTCAGTTTTTACAAGATAAGAATTCTTCAACCTGATGGGACCGATGCCGTTGTCACTTTGGAAATACCACGAAAGAAGCAGGAAGACTGGTTTCATGAGATCGTAATCGTCAATGACGCATTCCTAAAACCTGTTGGAGTGGGTAAGTATGACTAGGTACGTTTACATATCGACCCTGGTCTTTTCGCTATGCGTTACCACGGCATTGTACGGCCAGGACAAGACTACTATTCAGATCAAGACGTTTGATGAATCGCTCCAGGTTCTTCCCAATGTTGAGCTGTCGGTAAATAGGGGAGCTTTCGTAAAGACCGGACAACGCGGTACAGCGTTCGTTGATCTGCCAGCCTCAAGCCTGCCGCCAAAAACGATTGAACTGCGGAATGAAAATCTCGAAGCTGCTTCGTGGAATTTCGGGAAGGGCGTTCTTGAGGTCATTGTTCGCAGGAAGAGTTATCGAATTGAAACATATTATGTCACGCGTCCTGACGGCGAACGACTAGGAAACACGACAGTGCTGTTCATAGGTGTGGATACGCTGCGGTTTACAAGTGATGCATCGGGAAAACTTGAGATACCTCTACCGAAAAACGACGCTCCACCCGGAAAGGAAAAATTCATGGTTGCGAACCGGAGTGTTGAGAGGGTTACTTATGCCAATACCGGAAACATCATAGCTGTCGCGGATGTGAAACGAAAGGTTGAAACTCGTGTTGCGGCCGACGCAGCTGAGAAGCCTGCTGTGTTTGATCTTGCGAACCTGGATTCGATTCAGTCACTGACCGTGTTCTATGCGGTGTTTAAGAATTATCCTTTTTCCAAACTCGATGAGGCTTCACGCCGCCGCATTGACATGAAGTTGTATGAGTTGATGACAAAGGCACAAAAGGCGCAGCAATTGCCGGGACTTTCAGAAGACGTACTTGGCCGGATATCGGACTCAACATTCGTACGGGAGGATATCAAGAGCCTGGTTACGCGCGCCGAGCTGGAAAGGCAGATGTTGAACGAATTACGTGAGGATTTTAATGAAAAGATCCAGCTGCTCCAGGAAAAACTCGAAGGCGGTATTGAGACATTGAGCGATGAAGAACGTGACGAGTTGTTGGCGGATATTCGTAGTCTGGAGGCAATTCTTAAGGAAAACGAAAACCGGTTTTACCGGAACCAGGCCGACTACCACAACGTGCTCACATCAATAAAGGAAAAGTTTTTTGACGTGCGCGATCTGGAAAACAGACTTACGCTCAGCGAAGCGCAGAGAGAACAGGAGCGCGCGGCGTATCGACGCAAAATGCTTACGACCATCTTTGTTGTGTCGGCACTTGGTGCAATCATTCTTTTGCTTGTTTATTTTACCCGAAAGCTTAATCGCAAGAAGAAGGAGTTGTTGGTGGCGAACAATGAGATCGTCAGGATCAATACAAACCTTGAAAATCTTGTGCATCAGCGTACGAGCATGTTGGTGCGCGCTCATGCTGAATTGGATACTTTTCTTTACAAGGCAAGTCATGATTTACAGGGCCCAATTTGTTCGATTATCGGTCTGTGTCATATCGCAGCACGCACTGCGAATGCAGAGTCGCGCGAATTGATTCAGCGCACGTATGCGACGGCAAGGGCAATGGATCGTATGCTGAAAAAGCTGAAGATAATCAGCGAGGTAAACCGGCCTTCGGATCCGTCTCTTATTAAACTACGGCCGGAAATTGACCTTGTTGTTGCCCAGCTTGAAGAAATGATCCGTCAGCAAAATGTTTCGCTGCACGTCGATTGTTCCGACTCCCTCGTGTTCTACAGTCATCGTGATCTCCTGTACTTCATCCTCTTGAACGTTTTTGAAAACGCTGTCTTCTTCTCGGGTCTGCGGTCCGATGCACGTCCGGAGGTAACGATAAAAGCGGTGCTTCAGGCGGGTTCGGTTCACATTTCTGTTGTCGACAACGGCGTGGGTATTCCTGAGAATATTCGTGATCGTGTATGGGACATGTTCTATATCGGAAACGAGATGTCGAGGGGCAATGGTCTGGGACTTTATATTGTGCGCAAATCTGTGCAGGCAGTGGGCGGATATATTTCTCTCGAATCGGTTGAAGACAAGTTTACGCGCGTGATCATTGTTATTCCCGTGACTACTGCTGAGGCACCTCAGCAAACGAATGCGGAGCTTACTACGGAGCTTGAGCTTGCGGACTGAGCTCAGTCGTCTTGATTTTTTGTGATTAATGTCCTCTTTGCGGCTGACCGCGATCATTTAGCGTTTTCGTTTTGTAACAGACATTCGCATTGGTAACATCAATATAACGCCATGCTTACACGATCTGGAAATCTGAGTCAACAAACGTTAGCTTATGGAAAGTCTGACGACAAACGTGAAAAGAACTCCTCATGTAAACTGGCTTCCCTCAAAGCAGGTGAAAAGGCCAGGAAACTGATGCGTTCGATTATGTCGGATTTTCCCGCTGACGACGAATTCTTCTCGCACAATTTCGACTAGAATACATTCGTCCCGGTCGAAGGCCGGCAGTCGACTTAAGCGTATTTGAGAACTAGTTTTTTCTTTCGATTTCACGAAGGTTTTCCAACTTTTTGTTGGCAAGAAACCCATTTATGTCTTCGAAATGTTCGCGAATACGCTTGTTGCCAAATTCAAATACCTTTCCGGCAAGCCCATCAAGAAAATCGCGATCGTGCGATACAAGGATCATCGTTCCGTCAAAAGCCTTCAAGGCGTCCTTTAAAATATCCTTTGTGCGGATGTCCAAATGATTGGTAGGCTCATCAAGGATAAGCAGATTGACAGGCTGAAGCAACAGCTTTATCATCGCCAGACGCGTCTTCTCGCCGCCTGAGAGGTAGCGCACTTTCTTTTCAATGGTTTCACCGCTGAACATGAACGCTCCCAGGATGTCTCTGATCTTCGTACGAATATCGCCCTCCGCTATGTAGTCGATTGTCTGAAACACGGTGAGCTCTTCGTCAAGCTGAGACGCCTGATTTTGCGCGAAGTATCCGATCAAACAGTTATGACCAAGTTGGAGTTTGCCATCGTAGTTGATCTCACCCATGATGGCTTTTACGAACGTTGACTTTCCTTCGCCGTTCTTTCCAACTAACGCAACTTTTTCCCCGCGTGCAATGGTTACGTTCGCATCCCTGAAAACGACGTGATCGCCATAGCTTTTGCCCAAACCCTCTGCAATCACCGGATAGCTGCCGGACTTGGGTGCTGGGGGAAACTTGAGGTTAAGCGCGGATGTGTCAACTTCGTCAACCTGTACCAACTCCATCTTCTCGAGCATCTTCACGCGCGACTGTACTTGCAATGTCTTCGAGTACGTTCCTTTAAAGCGTTCGATGAACGCGGTGATTTCCGCAATCTCCTTTTGCTGATCGTCGAAATGTTTTTGCTGTTGCTCCCTGCGTTCCTTGCGTAATTGCAGATAATGTGAGTAGTTGGTTTTGTAGTCATAGATCCTGCCCATCGTTACTTCGATAGTACGGTTGGTCAGGTTGTCGACAAACGCCTTGTCGTGACTGATCACAATCACGGCCTTTGCACTCGTCTTCAGGAATTCCTCGAGCCACTGTACGGACTCAATATCAAGGTGGTTGGTCGGCTCGTCAAGCAGGATGAGGTCCGGTTTCTGTAATAGTATTTTCGCAAGTTCAATGCGCATCCGCCAGCCACCACTGAATTCCTGGGTAGGTCGCGTAAAGTCGGAACGCACAAACCCCAATCCCATCAACGTCTTCTCAACTTCGGCGTCGAAGTTTATTTCTTCAATCGAATAATACTTCTCGCTGAGTTCGGAAACCTGTTCAATAATTTTGGAATACTCTTCGGATTCGTAGTCAGTCCGGGTTTCAAGCTGGCGGTTGAGTTCGTCGATGGAATTCTTCATGTTGAGGATTTTCGAAAATGCCTTGGAGGCTTCTTCGAATACCGTCGCGTTGTCTTCGGTTAACAAGTGCTGAGGTAGGTACGCGATAATGGCGTCTTTTGGTGCCGACACTTTGCCCCGGGTTGGTTTGTTTACACCGGCGATTATTTTGAGCAGCGTCGATTTTCCGGCGCCGTTTTTCCCCATGAGGGCTATACGATCATTCTCGTTTATATTGAACGTAATGTTGCTAAACAGCGCGGAGCCGTTAAATTCCACAGTTACGGAGTCTACAGATATCATCAGTCCGGAAATAAGCCGGCAAAAATAGCATATTTTTGATATTTTGTTTCAAAATCAAATACTCTCCATCGTGGGAACACAAAGCGTAGCCGATTCTTACAATGCGTGGTCTGCCAGTTATGACAACGACAGGAATGCTACGCGGGACATGGAAGCTCGTGCACTTCGCGAGATGCTCGCCGGAGTTAAATTCGCGCGTGCCCTGGAAGCTGGTTGTGGGACAGGGAAAAATACGGTATGGCTTGCAGAACAATCGGATGTACTTGTTTGCATGGATATCTCAGGGGGCATGCTTGCGCGTGCACGCGAAAAAGTAAGCCGGGCAGGTGTTTCGTTTATTGAAACCGACCTCGAAAAAACCTGGCCCGTCGATAGCGCGTCGTACGATGTGGTTGTATTCAGCCTCGTTCTGGAACATATCCGCGAATTCAAACACGTTTTCGCTGAGGCATTCCGTTGCCTCAAGCCGGGTGGTGTCATGTACGCCGGAGAATTGCACCCGTACAGGCAATATCAGGGTGCCAAGGCGCGGTTTGAGACTGACAGCGGCGTCCATGAGGTGACCTGTTTTGCGCACCATGTATCGCAATACCTTGAGGCGGCCGCAGCGCAGGGGTTTCAAATGGATAACCTGCGTGAATTCTTCGACGAAGGCGGTACAACGCCCCGTGTACTGGCAGTCACATTCACAAAAGCTGTCAATTAGGTTATTCGCTGCGCAGCGTCGATGCCGGATTGGCGGTTGCCGCTTTGAATGCCTGCGTACTCACGACGAGCAGCGTAAAGACCAGTGCGATCAATCCTGCAATTGGCAACACCCATATCGGAAATCCGATGCGATAGGGGTAGCGCTCTAACAGGACTTCAGCAGCCCACCATGCCAGGGGCGATGCGATCACAAAACCCACTGCCACCAACAAAGTGAACTCGCGCGATATCAGGAACATGAGGTTTGAAACCGATGCGCCCATTACCTTCCGAATTCCGACCTCTTTTGTGCGTTGTTCGGCTGTGAATGCTGCGAGTCCGAATAAACCGAGTCCGGTGATGCAGATTGCAAGTAGCGTGAAAATCGTACTGAACTTGCTCATGAGATTGATGTATCTGAATTTCTTGCCAAACTGAACATCAACGAAGTTGTATTCAAATGGATAAGCCGGGTTGTGTTTCTTGAATATCTCTTCGATAATGCTTATCGATTCCGGGAGCGGCCGGTTTGCAGACAGTCTTATGGTGACTGCGCTTATCCAGTCAGGAATTTTTACCATGAACATGGGTGCAACCTCCTGGAACAAAGAACCCATCAATACGTTATCGGTAACTCCGATAATCTGACGCTTGTCGCCCCAAAGCGTAACGGTTTCACCGACCGGGTCCGTCAGCCCCATAACATCGAGAGCAGCTTTGTTGATTATGATGGCTGAAGTGTCGCTTGGGAAGTCCTCAGAAAAATCACGGCCTTCCAGCATGCGGATGCCCATCGTTTTCGTGTAGTCGTACTCTGTGGCGACGGTTGTGAACATCACCTTCAGATCCTCGGGTTTTCCGGGCCAGTCAAGGAAGTTGTTCGAGTAAATGTCAGTAATAGGACTGTTGGATTTCGTTACCGATTCCACGACACCACTTGCCAGCAGTTCCTGTTTGATCGTTTTGTAATTGCGTCCCAGTTCGGCATTGTAGTCTATCGTTATGAGATTTTCCTGATCATAGCCGAGCTGCCGCTCTTTAACGTGTTTGATTTGTTGCATCACGACAATGCTTACGACGACGAGAATAATGGCTATAAGAAATTGCAATACAACAAGGACTTTTCTCGGTGTCGTTGCACCTTTTCCAATTTTGATCTTTCCCTTAAGCACGCGGGTTACATTGAATGACGAGAGATAAAAAGCCGGATAACTTCCGGACACAACGCCCGTGACCAGGATTACACCAGCGGCAAATATCCAGAAGCCCGATGAAGTATAATCAATGAAAAGTTTTTTCTCGATCAGCGTGTTATACCCTGGCATCGAAACTTCAGCAAGTATCAGTGCAACGATAAAAGCGAAAGCCGAAATAAGTACCGATTCGCCAATGAACTGGAGGATAAGTTGTCTTCGTCCCGATCCTACACTCTTGCGGATTCCAACCTCACGGGCACGACGCTCTGAACGAGCCGTGGCGAGGTTCATGAAATTGATACAGGCAATAACCAGGATAAACGCTCCGATAAGACTGAACATGTTCACATAATCAGCCATACCTCCGGCTTCCTTGCCGTCTTTGAAATTTGAATAAAGTCGCCACCGGTTGATTGGATGCAGGAAGAATTCGCGTTTGATATCGGTCTGTCCTTTTTCGGAGAGCAAATTCCGGATGTTGTCTTCGACCTCTGTGCGAGTTGCCCCTTCGTGCAACTGCACGTAAGCGGGCCAGGAATAATTGCCCCAGTTTTCGTAGTTGTCTTTTACCCACTGGGATTTTTCATATAACGAAAACGGAAGCAAAAAATCAAATTCGAGAGTTGAGTTGTCGGGAACATCCTTTAGTACACCTGTTACCTTGAGTTCCTCGGCATCGTCGAGGCGGATAATTTTTCCTACGGGATCCTCGTCTCCGAAGAATGCCCGCGCCGTCGACTGCGTAAGTACGATGGATTGCGGATCCTTCAGTACCTGCTCGGGTTGGCCCTGCAGGAGCGGGAACGTAAACATCAGAAGGAATTCGTCCGTAACATAGAATGCTTTCTTGTTGAACCGGGTCTCACCAATGGCCAGAAGGTGGTCAGTTCCCCAATCTGTGGTTACGGCGTATTTGATGTGGCTGTCGCGTTCGCGGATTCCTCCGGCAGCAGGCAACGGTAACGACGTCCAGGAGCCTATTTTCCCATCAAAGTGTGCGTTGATCCAAACCTGGTAAATATTATTCTTGTTTGCATGGAATTCATCAAACGAAAGTTCATGCCTGACCCAAAGTGTGATCAGGATACAGCATGCGATTCCTACGGCAAGACCGAAAATGTTGATAAAAGAATAGATCACATTCCGGCGAATGTTCCGGAGTGCGACGAGGAGGTGGTTCTTAAGCATGGCCTTTGATTTCAAGTATAAGACTACTCAGGTTGAAAAAGGTTGCAGCAGGGAAGAATATTGATTTTGGAGACGCGGGGTGCGAACGATTCACGCAAACGGGGTGATTTTAGGGCGGATTGAAACACGTATTTTCGATCAGTCTAAACCCTGAAACCATGAAAAGTCTTCTCGTTGTTTCCGCGCTTTTGGTATCGATCGTTGTCAACGCTCAGCAGACCACTGCGGTGGAGGATTTTCAGCGACTTCGATCGGAGATGGCGCTTAAGAATCTGAGTGAACGAGGTGTCCGGTTTGAGGCGTCGTGGGCAACGTTTGAAGGTACGCCGCCACCGCCAGGCGAGACAATCGGAGATACGTATCTTGAGACTTCCTTTAGTCCCGGAAATGTGATCCTGAAGGACAAAGAGCGTATGCTGGAAAATTTCCGCATTCGTTATGATATCCATCGCGACGAAATGGAATTCAAAACAAACAACGGAGTACGGGTGCTCCCCGGTGCAAAGATCAAGAGTTTTGTAATGCTTGACTCCCTGTCCGGTAAGCGCCGATACTTCATGCGTGGCAACGTCCTCTCATCATCGCGCGATCTGCTTCACGATGGCTTTTTTGAAATTCTCAATGAAGGCACAGTGCCTGTCCTCAAAAAAAGTTCTATTGTTATAAAGAAAGCTGACTACAGGCCAGAACTCGATCTCGGATCGCGCGACACGAAAATTTTGAAGAAGCAAGAGTACTTTTTGCTGATTGACAAAAACATTCGTGAGGTTCCCGGACAAAAGAAAAAGGTGTTCGGCTTGTTCGGAAGTCATGAAGAGACAATTGAAGCATTCGCAAAACAGTATGGGCTTAATCCCTCCCGTGAGGAAGATTTGATAAAAATCGTTGACCATTATAACAGTCTGATCACAAACAAGCCCTAGTAAAGATCGCCGACGCAATAGTGCCGGAAACTTTGTATATTGTTTCCAGCGTTATGCGTCACTTGCGGGTTCATTCTTGCGTTATTATCATCGCATTCCTCTGGGCGGTGTGTCCCGCCCATGCGCAGACGCATAAAAAGTACTTTGAATATAACAATCCCCTGGCCATCAAGCTTTCAAAAAAGACGCTGGGTCTCGTCACTTCCACGAAATGGACTTTAAGCCGGTGGGATTTCGTGATGCGGGGCGATACTTCCGGTTTTCAACGTTATTCCGGTCACGGCAGTCACGTGTTTAGGACAGACAAGACATTCACGTGGTTTAGAACTTCCGGAACATGGGCTGTTCACAGAAAGAAGTACATCGTTTGTAAACCCCATACTTCCGGTAGAAATCCCAACATTCCTGATTTTATCCTGAGCGTGATCGCACTTACCGATAGTTCGATGGTTCTTCAGAAACTCCACACCAGTAGTCGTTATATGTTTCGCACGTACTACTTCAGTACAAAACCTGAGCAGAATGCGCGTGAGGGGATGGCGGGTGGTGCTATAACGTATTTCCCATCCAATCAAAGGAGCATGAAATTCCGTGACATGCAAACGCTTGATTCAGTCACTATTGACTCACTATCATTTCAGTATAAGGAACTATTAGTACAGGACAAATTTGATGTTTCTGATTCCGGTGTGTTGGAGATAAAAACGCGTGACTCAACATACCAGATACACCTGCGTTCGCGGGCAGGTCAGGAGGGCAGGCGCGTGTTTAGTTCTGACGAGCGAGTGGGTTTTCCGAACAATGTTAAGCGCTTTACGCCCGGCGACAAAGAGGTGTTGCTGGCAGAATCAGCATTGAAAACCTGTGTGATCGATAACCTTCACGAATCAGGCTATGAAGGAGACTTCACGCTTGATGATCAGTTCCGTCAATTTGCGGGTTATTTCAACGCGGGAGGCCAGCGTATGATTCGAATAACAGCCTTTGTTTCCTACCACCGCGACTGGAGAACGGAATTAGTGGATCCGGAGAAGTATAAAGGAGCTCTTCTGATTGCTTCGATTAATCTGAAAACCGGTCGCTGCCAAGACCTCATCATACGCTAGGCAGCGCTCAACCGCTTCATCGAACCCTTCAAGGTATTCAATTCAGTCTTGTCATCTTAGCTTCAATAATGTCGTTTGCAAACGGCGTATAAACGTAACGTTGTGGAATAATTCATCATGCCTCCACACTAACATAAAGATTCACGAGGATGAAATGCCTTATAGTCTGCGACAAGACGGGATAGTATCGTCCGCTGTTCTGGTGGTATCATGTTTTTTCAGAATGATGAAACACGATGTTGAATCTAAAATTGTAATGAATAATGAAAAAGTTAATGATAACATGTTTTGTGGCATTTTTCGGTTTTGCTACGGCCGCATTGGCGCAGCAGGATACAACCGGTTACAGGAGCGATCAGGCTTATGACGAATCCGGCGATGTGATTGAAGATCAGACACCGGATAATGAGTACAATCAGGATCAGGAGCCGGTTGAACAGGACATTCAGGATGAAGCTGACAATTCCGGTGATGAAATAGAAAGAATTGGTAAAACCGGGGAAGCGCACATAAAGGACGAGAGACTGGAATCAAAAGAAGGACCTGGCGGTGAAACGGTATTTATCACCGAACATGGGCAATACTACTACATTAGTCGCGAGACTGGTGAACGTGTGGATGTGGACAAATCCGATTTGAAAGACAAAGAGTAATCATTCAGGATTGTCACTTTTAGAAACGGGGAATATTAGTTCCCCGTTTTTATTCTGCAAAACCACGTTCCTTCATCAGCATGTCAATCTTCGGATCACGCGATCGGAAGGCCCGATACGCTTCCTGTGGATCAATTGAATTGCCTGGTGAAAGGATATACTTGTAAAGTTTTTTTGCCACTTCCTTGTCGTAAGGTCCGCCGGCTTCCATAAATGCGGAGAACGCATCCGCGGTAAGCACATCGGACCAGAGATAAGAATAGTATCCGGCAGAATAGCCGTCGCTTGCGAAGACGTGTCCAAAATGCGGCGTGCGGTGGCGCATGACAAGTTCGCGTGGCATGTTCAAGGCGGCAAGCGCTTCACGTTCGAATTTGTCCGGATCTATATTCTTATCCGTACTCATGTGCAGTTTCATATCGATCAATGCGCTCGCCAAATACTCCGTCGTGGCAAAGCCCTGGTTGAATGTTGAAGCGCGTTCAATTTTTTGTACAAGTTCTTCCGGAATGGGTTTGCCGGTTTTGTAGTGCAAAGCGAACCGTTTCAAAACCTCAGGTGTCGATACCCAGTGCTCCAGCAGCTGTGAAGGAAATTCGACATAATCGCGGAATACCGATGTACCCGTAATTGACGGATAAGTACCGTTTGATGAGAGCCCGTGTAGCGCATGTCCGAATTCATGGAAAAGCGTGTTTGCATCGTCCCATGAAATAAGAATTGGTTCGCCTGGTTTTCCTTTGATATAGTTCGAGTTGTTGGAAACAATGGTTGTCACATCACCGCCAATGCGATGTTGAGTCCGGTATGCATTCATCCATGCCCCGGAACGTTTTCCGGGTCGCGCAAAAGGATCGAAGTAAAAGAGGCCGACATGTTTTCCTGTATTCTTGTTCGTCACCTCCCAGACGCTCACATCAGGATGAAATACCGGTACGTCTTTTACAGGCGTGAAAGAAAGATCAAGTAACTCACCTGCGACAAAGAACATTCCTTCCCGGAGCTTGTCGAGTTGGAGATATTCTTTCACTTCTCCCTGATCTAGGTCGTACTTCTTCTGACGGACTTTCTCTGCGTAGTAGTGATAGTCCCAGGGCTCAATGGTGATATTTTGTCCTTCGCTGTGGGCGAGAGCGGTCATTTCTTCAACTTCCTTCTTTACGGTTTTGATTGCCGGTGTCCAAACGGTTTCAAGCAGGTTCAGTGCGTTTTGCGGAGTTTTGGCCATCGTATTCTCAAGGCGCCAATCTGCGTGCGTTTTATAGCCGAGGAGTTGTGCGCGTTCGAGTCGCAGGTTTAGAATTTGGGTGATGATTTTATTCGTGTCGTTCTTGTCACCGTTATCACCACGACTTACAAACATCCGCCAGACTTTTTCACGCAGGTCGCGTCGTGCCGAATAATATAGGAAAGGATCCACCGACGATCGCGTATTTGTGATGATCCATTTCCCCGTCATTTTTCTGCGTTCAGCTTCGGCGGCGGCCGCATCAACCAATGACGAAGGTAGTCCCGCGAGGTCAGCCTGACTTTCCAGCACGACAAATAAATCGGTCTCATCCGCCAGTACGTTGTTTCTGAAATTCGTAAACAAGCTGGCGAGTTCGCCATTTATGGCTGTCAGGCGCGCTTTGTCCTTTTCATTTAGTCTCGCACCGGCCCGAACAAAGTTGTTGTAGTACAACCAGACAAGTCGTTGCTGTTCGGAAGTCAGTTCCTTTTTCTTAGGGGATGAATAGACCGCTTCGATTCTTTTGAACAATGCCGTGTTCTGAAAGATCTTGTCCTGCAGAGCGGCGATCTTTGGTGCCATTTCGACTTCAACTGCACGGAATTCCGGTGTGCTAAGATTTCCGCCCCAGATTCCATAGATCGACTCGATCGGTTCCATGATAGATCGGGACTTTTCCAGTTCAATGATGGTGTTTTCGAAGGTGGGCGCTTTTGGATTCTTTGCGATGGATTCTATCGCAGCCAGTCGCTGCTCCATCGCAGCCTCCATCGCAGGTTTGAAGTGCTCTACTTTGACCTTGTCAAACGGCGGAACTCCGCCGTAGGGTCCTGTCCACGGCGCGAGCAGCGGATTTGAAGGCGTTTTCTCCAACATGGGTTGATGATTGAAAGCAAATAGAAGGCTGATACCAGGAATGATCATCAGCAATCGCGGTGATAGGTATTTCGTCAGCATAGGATAATGAGTTCTCGCATGAGTTAGCAAAATTGTTTGTAATCTGCAATCAGGGAGTATACGAGCATAGGCGACTTTTACCGGGTATTTCCTATTTTTAGCTCTGGAGACGGCTGAATGAACCCGAATTTCAAAAGCAATGAGCGCGAACTGGTGAAGATCGCCGGATTTTTCAAACGGCAAAGCCGCAAGTTGATTGACGCCGGCAAGCTTGACAGCGAACACGCCCAGGTTGGGGAAGCGGTCGATAAGTTCATCGCGTCGCTGGAGGAGCACGCCAATACGAGGGCGAAAATACTCGATGACCGTCACGTACTCCGCAAGATTGTCAAGGACAATGCTGTTTGTCCACGATGCAATACCAGTGATAAGCTGAAGTTAACAGGTACCGAGAAAGATGAAAAAGGTCGCGTGAGCAACTGTTACAAATGCAGAAAGTGCAATATTCAGTTTACCTGGAACCGCCCGAACAACCCATGGGATATGGTCCGTTACATCGAGGAGGTGATGGAAACGTTGCGTGTGAAGCGCGAATCGGGTGGGCTATCAGAAGCCGAAGCCGGACAATTAACTGTCGCTCTCGAATCGATGCAAGCAAATCTGGATACACTCAGGCCAGTGATCGATGCCCATGACGAGGAATACTCACGGATACTCGAACGCGATCGTGAGATGGAAAAGATCATTCACGAATTCAAAAATTCGTTACTTATTGAAAAAATTAAACTGGACACCTGGGAAAACAGGGACGCTAAAAACAAATGAGCTGGCTTGACGTTCGTGATATCTCATGTGTTGGCACCGATGGTGATGTGCTTGATGGTGTAACGTTTTCCATGAAGCAGAATCAAAAGGTAGCCATTGCCGGTGAAACGGGTTCGGGCAAGAGTACACTGCTGAAAACAATCGCCGGGCTGGTCCAGCCGGAACGCGGCGAGGTTATACTTGCCGGTCAGCGAATCGAGGGACCCATTGAAAGACTTGTTCCGGGTCACCCCGCTATTGCCTACTTATCTCAACAATTCGAGTTACCAAAGTTTCTTCGGGTTGAACAGATACTTTCTTATGCCGATACACTTTCAGCGACAAGGTCTTCTGAAATATATGAGTTGTGCGATATCAATCACCTTATGGCAAGGAAAACAGACCAGCTTTCAGGTGGTGAGAAGCAACGAATTGCGTTGGCGCGGCTGTTGACGGCCAAGCCATCCTTGCTTTTGTTAGACGAGCCTTATTCGCATCTGGACCTTGAGCACAAGACAACGCTGAAGGGAGTGGTTGACCGCATAGGTAAGAAGCTGCGTATCACCTGCATAATAGTTTCGCACGATCCTACGGACACCCTGCCCTGGGCGGATCGGATAATCGTATTACGCGATGGGCGTGTAGTGCAGGAGGGAAGCCCCGCAGAAGTCTATTCCCAACCAGTGGATGTGTACACCGGAGCACTGTTTGGTAAGTACAACCTGATTGAAACAGATGGGCGGCAACAGTTTGTGCGCCCCGAACAGGTGCGTGTGTCAAAACGAATGGGGCGCCTCAGGGGCGAGGTGACCGAACTCCGATTCTTCGGGAATTATTATGAAGTTGAAGTTTCCACTCCACAAGGCATGATAACCGCATGGCAACGCAACGTACGGGTTGCGCGCGGGGAGAAAGTATTTGTCAATTGGATAAAACCCAGATCAATTTAAACCCCTGCAAAAGCTCCCGGTGAAGCTTACGCTAGACTACCAATAATGGCATGTCGAGATCAAAGAGGAATTCTTCCCGTTCGCTACGGCCGGTGAACTTTTCAACGAGACTCTTTCTTCCGTTCGGGATTACAAGCAAGTCGGCATAACGATGCTGAAGCAATTCGCACAGGCCTTCTGCTGTATCGGTGTTGTCGTATTCTTCAAACGTGATGTGCGGATAGTCAACCTGCGACCGGATTAGTTGTTCAAAGTCTTCGCGCAGGTTCTCACGTGTCCATGTCGGTGCTTTTCTCTTGTTAATGTGAATAATCGAAATCACGGCGTCAAAGTGACGAGCGATGTTGGCGATGTCACTTACATCCTGAACGTTACTGTAGTTGTAATCAGTAGCGTAAACCATCCTGCGGAAGGGGCGAAACTTTGATCCTTCAGGCAAAGCCAGTACAGGGATCGTTGACTCCTGCATTACCGCTGCGGTATGACTTCCGTAAAGATGTTTCCTCAATCCGCTGTTGCCCTGCGTGCCCATGACGATAAGATCAGCCTTAAACCGTTTTGCCGACTTGATAATCTGTCGGGCAATGTCACCGGGAACAAGGTCACAGCTTGTACGTACGTCCTTCGTTCTGCGGATAAGTTCCTGCAGTTGGAAGATCTCACTTACAGTATTGTATTTGGCATTCAGTGTAGCGACAGGAAGATATTCGGGTTCTTCTTCCATCGGTACCAGTACGTGTACAAGGTGAAGGTTACCATGCTGCGCTTTTGCCATTGAGGCCGCATAAAGAGCAGCTTCTTTTGAGTGTCCGGAAAAATCTATTGGAACAACCAGGTTCATTTGTCGAAATATTTAAAGTTTAAAAAATACAATTTGATGCCAGCGCAAGGTTTAGGATCGTTTGTTTGTCCGTTTCATACCCTGCATCCAGTACCATCAACGTTAATTCCTGCGTGCTGTTCCAAAAGTTAATGCATTCTAGTGCAATGCATTGCCAGATTTTTCCAGGCGATTTTGTCACTTAGGGGTCATGCGAACCGTATGAAAAACCAGAGTGACTCTGCTTGACAAATCAGAAGTTTTCCAAAGAGGCTATGGTCTCAAAAAGGCGACGGTTTCCCGCCTGGCTACGGTTAAAATTAAACTTGAAAAAAAAAATTACTGAAACCGTATGATTTTGATCAGTATTAGGAAGAGATTAGAAACAGATTAGAAATCCCTTCTGTCTACCGGGGTGCTCTCCGTGTAGCCGCAAAGATCGAGCATGAACGCGTAGGCGAAGGCAACCTCCCTGAGCTGCTCGAACCGTCCGTAAGAACCACCATGTCCGGCAGTCATATTCGTCCTGAAAAGCAGCTTGTTGTCATCGGTCTTCATTTCCCTTAATCGGGCGACCCACTTAGCCGGTTCCCAGTATTGTACCTGGCTGTCGTGAAGACCGGTAAGTACCAGCATGTTCGGATATTCCTGGTGTTTAACATTATCGTAGGGTGAATAGGATAACATGTAGTCGTATTCTTCCTGTACGTTCGGATTGCCCCATTCCTTCCATTCGAAAGTCGTCAGCGGTATAGTCTCGTCCATCATGGTAGTTACCACATCAACGAACGGAACCCAGGCAATCATCCCCTTGTAAAGATCAGGCCGCATGTTTGCAACGGCACCCATAAGCAGTCCACCCGCACTGCCACCTTCCGCGAACAACTTTTCCTTTGAAGTGTAACGATTCTTAACCAGGTATTCCGAACAATCAATGAAGTCGGTAAACGTATTCAATTTTTTCATCATGCGTCCTTCTTCATACCATTGACCACCCATCTCCTGGCCACCGCGGATATGAGCGATAGCGTAAACGACCCCGCGGTCCAGCAGGCTGAGACGCGCCGAACTAAATGTTGGTGCGGTCGAATAGCCGTATGAACCATACGCATAAAGCAGACATGGATTACTTCCGTCCTTGCGGAACAGGTCCTTTCGGTACACGATTGAGATGGGGACCAGCTTCCCGTCCCGCGCCTGAGCCATCAGGCGCTCTGTTGCATAGTTGTCAGAATCAAAACCGCCCAACACTTCCACCTGCTTCATCAGCTTCGCTTCTTTTGTGTTGAGGTTGTAATCAATAACGCTTGCCGGCGTACGCAGTGACTGGTAGGTGTACCGTAATACGTCACTGTCGAATTGCGGATTGTAACCAAGGTTCGCCAAATAAACCGGATCGTCAAAACTGATCGAATGTTCGGCTTTGTCAGCGAGGCGGATCACACGAATTTTGTTTAGTCCCTGCGTCGACTCCTGCACGACCAAATGGTTTTTGAAAAGTCTGAATCCATCAAGAAGGACGGAGTCGCGATGTGAAATAAAATCACTCCAGTTTTCTTTTCCGGGATTCCTGGTACTTGTTGTAATTATTCGGTAGTTAAGCGCATTGAGGTTGGTCCTGATGAAAAAGCGATCACCGTGGTGATTCGTAAAGTACCTTACGTTTTCCCGGAGAGGCTGGATGACAACAGGTTTTGAAGACGGGTTGTCCGCATCGATGTATTGCTGAAAGTTGGCGTCAGTGCGCTCGGATGTGATGATGATGAATTTTTCGGAAGCGGTCTTGCTGATGGAACATTCCAGTGTGGGATCTTTTTCCTGATAAACGAGTACGTCATCCTTGGGATCGGTGCCGAGCTGGTGCCTGTAAACTCTGTTTGCGATCAGTGTAACAGGATCCTGACGTGAATAAAGCACTGTCTTGTTATCGTTAAACCACACAACTTCACCTTCTGTACCATCAAGTCTGTCGGGTAACATCTCGCCGGTATTCGTATTCTTAAAAGCAATCGTATAAAATCGCCGCCCAACGGTGTCGGTAATGATGTTGGCAATGCTGTGGTCGGGACTGATTTCTGTTTCAACGTCGAAGAAGCTTTGACCTTTGCTTAATTCATTTCCGTCGGCGATGATTTCTTCACTGCCTTGCATTGATCCTTTGCGCCGGCAATAGACCGGATATTCCGAGCCTTCTTCATAGCGCGTGTAGTAATAATAGTTGTCGAGGCGATAGGGTGCCGATTCATCTTTTTCCTTAATACGCGACTTCATTTCTTCGAAGAGCTGATGCTGCAGCGACACGGTATGCGCGGTCATTGCATCGGCGTAATTGTTTTCAGCGGTGAGATAGTTGATTACAGCTGTGTCTTCGCGTTCTCTGAGCCAATAGTATGGATCGCTTCGCACGTGTCCGTGAGCGGAGGTGATCTCGTACGAACGTTTTCCGGCAACGGGTGTCTGAATTGTCGTTTCCGTTTTGTCGTCGCGCGACGGTGAGCATGAAGCGATAACCAGAATCAGGAGCAGGGTGGAAAGTTTGCCAGTCATGTCAGCAGGTCTTTGAGTCGGTGCGCAAGATATGTCAAAACAATCAGCCAAACGAAGTCAATGGTTTAATAAAAAAAAGAATAGATGAATATCCAGGCGGAAATTGAAACGCCTACCGAAAACGGGGTGAGAACGCGAGGCATTTTCAAAAGCCGGGCGCAGCGGTTATGCGCTACGCCCTTGATCAGGTCAGACGATTTTTTCGGATGCGTTCAGCGTCTAGTTGTTGCCAATGTTGCGAATCGAAACGAGCTCATTTTTTAATTCCACCAGCGAGATGATGATGTCGTCGATGTCGGCTTCATCGATTTCAAGAAAAACGGAGTCTTCGGGCTGATCGGCATTGTCCACCTGCAGTGTGATCGACTGTTTGACGTAATCCATGAAAAGCTCAAATCCTACTCCTTCCTTGTCATAAAATTTAAGTGCTCTCATAATGGTGTTGTTTTTTGAAAGGTACGGAGTCTTTCTATAGAGACGTGTCTGATTTATGCACAAGTCATGAACAAAATCAATGTGGAAAAGAACTGCGGCTTGCCGTTGATAGTGATTTTGTTTGAAGTTTTTCCGCGTGAGATAAACGATCAATTATGCCTGAACGATGATGGAAGTTGATTGTCGCATGGTTGTTATACACGGGTTTCTGTCGCTGACTTACCGGCGGATTGAACGATGCTCTGGTGTTCATTTTTGTTCATCCGTGTCCGCTGCTGATACATGTCTGTCCCGTCATGTGAGGGAAATTCCGGGATAATAGCTGTCAAACGTGATGTCGTTGCACAAGCTGATAGTTTGCAGACTTTTTGCGTGGAGGGATAACCATTAACTTAAACGAGGGTGTTCCTCAGTCTAATTCCGGATTCAACCAACCAGTAACGATATGCTGCAAAACTATTTGCTCGTCGCCGTGCGACTGATTGTAAAGAATAAGGTGTTCTCACTCATCAACGTCTTGGGTCTCGCTGCCGGAATAGCGACGTGCATACTAATCGCCTTGTTTGTTCAGGATGAGTTCAATTATGAGCGCGGTTTTTCAGAAGCAAAAAACATTTTTCGAATAAACACAGTCTGGATGGGTGGGGGTACCGAACGCAGGTCGGGACATACGTCGCCGCCGATAGCTCGTGAGCTTGCCGAAGCCTTGCCGGAAATCGAAGCCGCTACGCGGATCGCACGGTCACGGGGAGTAGAGCAGCACATAGTCAGCTACGGCGACAAAACTTTTTTTGAGCCCAGGGCTTTTCTCGTTGATTCGACATTTCTGGATGTATTTCCATTTGAATTGGCAAGTGGTAATCCCGAGACTGCGCTTGATGCCCCTGCCTCGGTGCTGATCTCGGAGAAACTTGCGTGCAAAATATTCGGGTCGGAAGGAGCCCTTGATGAAACAATCATTATAAATAGCGGATCATCCGCCGATACGTTCCGGATCACAGGTATCCTGGCAACGCCGCGCTATCCATCGCACGTGGATGCAGATATATACATGACCATGAACAGCAATGGGTATGGTCGATGGATCCTTGCGCAGACGACGTGGGCTAATAATAATATGATCGGTAACTACGTCAAGCTTCATGACCCCGCATCGACTGAAGCGGTGTCTGCCAAAATGAATGAGATGCTTGAGGCGCGTGCAGGGGAAGAGTTGCGGATGTCAGGGCGGAACAAACGTCTTGAGTTGCAAAACCTGTCGCGCGTCCGGCTCTACTCAGGCGATATGGGCTCCGTTAGTTTTGCGCCGTCGTTTGGCGGAAACATAACCTACATTTACATCATCGCCACCATTGGCGTATTCATTCTCATCCTGGCCTGCATCAATTTCATGAATCTGACTACAGCCCGGTCGGCACAACGCGCTGGTGAAGTGGGTATACGAAAGTCAATGGGTGCTTATCGTAACAATCTGATTGGTCAGTTTCTTGGTGAATCGATGGTCATCGTTTTTGTCGCGGTATTTGTAGCCTTTGCGATTGCCGGCTTTGTGTTGCCAACGTTTAATGCAATCATGGAGAAGGATCTGCGGATCGGAATGGATAACGCAGGTTTTATATTGCTATTCACAGCAATAACTGCTGTTGTGACAGGGCTTTTTGCCGGTAGTTATCCTGCATTTTTTCTGTCGGGAATGAATCCGGTCAAAATTCTAAAAGGCAAAACACTAAGCGGAGATGGATCACAGTGGCTGAGGAAGACCCTTGTCGTGGCCCAGTTTGTTATTACGATTACACTAATTTCTTCGATCGTCATCATTCGCGAACAACTCCATTTTATTCAAAGCAAGTCATTGGGATTCGATGCGGAGCAGGTGGTTATGGTGCCGATGAGATCTCAAGCGTCGTCTGCGCACTACAAAAGCCTAAAGGAACAGTTACAGCATATACCGGGTATCCGTCACATATCGGCGACAAGCAGCATGCCATCTACGCCGCTGTTCAGGGACTGGTTGCTTCATAAACCCGGAATGGCTCCAGACCTGGCGTTGCGTCATGAAATCGTGAGCGTCGACGAGAACTACTTTGACGTGCTGGGCATAGTGAGATTGTCCGGGAGAGACTTCATCGGGGAGCAGGATAATCTCGAGGAAGACACGATTGGCCCGACAAAGATTATTGTAAATAAAGCGAGTCTCATGGCGATGCAAATTCCGCTTGATGAAGCGATCGGACA
Source organism: Bacteroidota bacterium (assembly GCA_023428695.1). Taxonomy (GTDB): domain Bacteria; phylum Bacteroidota; class Bacteroidia; order Cytophagales; family Cyclobacteriaceae; genus Ohtaekwangia. The sequence goes on along the minus strand of JAEYWY010000028.1, from coordinate 500,980 downwards.
GACATTGTTGTTTTCTATTGACGGCGAGACGCTTACTTATGAAATTATCGGTGTTGTGAAAGACTTCCATCAGTTCTCTCTTCACAGGGAAATTGGTCCGATGCTCTTTATGTTACCTTCGAATCGGAGCAATTTCCCATATCTTGCTGTGTCCGTTGATATGAATGCATGGCGGGAGACCTCCGCCCGTATGAAGGCAGTCTGGGATCAACACGTGGATGGCCTTCCTTTCGAAACAATTTTTCTGACCGATAACGTGCGCGCGATGTACAGCGGCGAAACAAAGGTGTCAACGCTTTTAACGATCTCGACGATCGTTGCGTTGGTGATTTCATGTCTCGGCTTGTATGGGCTCTCAGTTTACGTGGCCGAGCGCAAAACTAAGGAGATTGGTATCCGCAAGGTCGTGGGCGCTTCATCACGAAGTATCGTGACGATGTTGTCGAAAGAGTATATTCAGCTTATAATAATCTCATTTTTGATATCCGTTCCGTTGGGCTATTATGCCATGGAGTACTGGCTCGAAGGGTTCGCTTACAGGATAAGTCCGGGCATATCGGTGTTTCTCGTTTCGGGTCTGGTTTCCTTCGCGATCGCGTGGCTTACAGTCAGCTTTGAATCATTTCGCGCAGCAAACCGTAATCCGGTAGAAACGTTGCGGAACCCGTAGAGAGCAACGTCAAAATCTTTATATTGACGACGGCCGTGAGCCACCTTCTTTTTTTTATGTATTGGACGAAAACGCAGGATTCACCGCCATCAGTTCACAAAGGCGCGTGTTCGAAATTATTGCCGTGACGCTTACAGGTTTAGGCAAAGTTGTGTTCATGGATATGTTGAACTGGAGACTTCCGTTTATCGTCGTTGCAATTTTGTCGTGGACGGCCTACGTCGTATACCGATCCCGTAACGTGCCAGGCACACTCAGATATTGGGGATTCCGGAGGGATAACGCAGGTGCGTCATTGCGCATACTCCTTCCGATAGCCATTGCAGCAATCGCTGCGTTCTTTGTCATCGGTTACTTTCGTTCGACGACAAATCTTTCGTGGCATATCATTCCTGTGCTGGTGCTTTATCCGGTCTGGGGAACGATCCAGCAGTTTCTGGTTATCGGTCTGGTTGCGGGAAACTTACACGATCTTCCTTCTTCAAAGCTTTCCGTACACATCATTGTTTTCCTGACCGCGTTGCTTTTTGGCGTTGTACACTACCCATGGCTGTGGCTGATGCTCGGAACATTTTTGCTTGCCCTTCTTTACGGGTATGTCTACCTGCGCGTTCGAAATGTTCTTGTACTCGGTTTGTTTCATGGCTGGCTCGGCGGACTGTTCTTCTATACCGTCGTTGGCCGTGATCCCTTTCTGGAAGTCTTTGGGAAATGGATAGGACAATAGTTGATCGCGTATTAATTTGCTTCCAAAAAAAACAAAGCCTTGAAAATAGTTATTACTGATGGTCATACGCTCAATCCTGGCGACCTGAGTTGGGAATCCATAGCAGCGTTTGGTAAACTGGAGATTCATCCCAGAACTTCGCCAGGCGATATTGCACGGCTGTGCAAGGACGCAGATATTATTGTGACGAACAAGGCGCCTATCAGATCGGATACGATCCTGTCGGCGAAAAACCTTAAGGGCATAGCGGTGACCGCAACGGGCTACAACATTGTTGATGTGGTAGCAGCACGCGATGCAGGCGTGCCGGTGTGTAACGTACCCGGGTACGGTACCAACTCCGTTGCTCAGCATACTTTCGCGTTGATTCTTGAACTTGCAAGTCGCGTTGGTATGCATTCGCAAAGTGTGGCAAAAGGTGATTGGTTGCGGAGTGAAGATTTTTGCTACACGCTTTCGCCGTTGATTGAATTGCATGGGAAGACACTTGGGATTGTCGGGTACGGCAGTATTGGCAGGAGAGTGGCTGAGATTGGGAGGTGTTTTGGAATGCGTGTTATCTATAGTGCATCCTCTCGTGAAAAGTATCCGGAATCGGTGTCACTTGAAGATCTTTTTAGACGAAGCGATTTTGTGTCGTTGCATTGTCCGTTAACAGCGGCGAACGAGAAATTTGTAAACGAATCGCTGCTAAAGCTGATGAAACCCACAGCGTTTCTCGTTAACACGGCACGCGGACAGCTCATCAATGAACCTGATTTGCGTGATGCGTTGTTAAAGGGTGTGATTGCCGGCGCTGCGCTGGACGTACTGTCAACGGAGCCGCCACCTGCCGAACATCCCTTACCGGGACTTCGAAACTGTATCATCACACCGCATAACGCGTGGTGCAGTCTTGAAGCCCGGAAGCGCATTCTGGAGACTACGCGTGAAAATATCGCGGCAATCCTGGCAGGCAAACCCACGAATGTTGTGAGTTGAAATCACGGTTTCACGAACTTTGAAATGATCGACTGCAAGTCTTTTTTCCTGGTTTCGTATTGCTGTAGGAGCGTGAGCTGGTTGGCGGCGCGGACGAAATTATGGTCTTCATACTTAGCGCCGTAATAGCGATCGTTCATCAGGTAGTCGGTAAGAAACCGTACGGCCTGCATAAGCATCATGAACGAACCTGAATAGAAAAGGAATCTGCGCTCGTCTACACTCAGAATGTCTGCTGCGTTATCGAGGTATCCGCAAATCACAGCTTCAAAGACGTCCTCGCGAATGGCGATTTCTTTCAGGTCCTGAACTTCCTCCGAAGCTTCTGCCAGGTATGTGCGCATCATATCACCCAGGTCGCTGATATAATACCCTGCCATCACGGTGTCGAGATCAATAACGCACAAACCTTTTGCGTTTTGGTCGAATAAGACGTTGCTGATTTTCGTGTCGTGGTGGGTCACTCGTTTCGCGATGACCGTTCCCGATTGGATGCGTTCAAAATCCGCGGTTATCGAACTGAACTCATCAATTGTTGCAATCAATTTCGACGATCGCTGCAGGCGATGCGGATGCGCATTTGAAATGGCAGTTTTGAATTGTTCAAACCGAAATGTCAAATCATGAAACTGCGGTATGGTGTCTGTCAGCCGGCCTGCGTTGAAACCTGAGAATGCTTTCGTGAAGCGACCAAATTGAAATGCCGCTTCATAAGCCTGGTCTGGCCCGGCCACACTGGTCACTGCTGTCGAGCAGGCAACAAAAGGGCTGAGGCGAAAAAGGTGGTTGTCGATTTTTATGAAGCCTTTGCCATCCTTGCCGGGCAGTGGCGCGATGAAGGGATAGTCAGGTATTTTTGAGATCCGGTAGGCGTCGAGTTGGCGCAAATTATCAGCGATAGCTTCCGGGTTCTTAAAAACATTCTGATTAATCTCCTGAAGGACAAAGGACTCTGATCGCGAGGTGATTCTCCACGTTTTGTGAATCAATCCTGTTCCGAGCGGACTGATCTCGAAGGAGGCGATGAGATCATAATACGCAAGTGCTTCATGAATCGGGTCCTGCATCTGTCAAACAATTCATCCAAAAGTAGGGAACGGAAAATCGATATCAAATGCCGTGAATGCTTTTGATTTCCGGTCTCCTAACCAAATAGAAACTCGACATCTTCCCGCGACAATGCTTTCATAAATCCCGCGTCTTCCTGGATGAGATCATCCGCGAGCATCTTTTTACGTTCCTGTAGCTGTAGGATTTTCTCTTCGACAGAATCCTTGCAAATCATCTTGTAAGCAAACACTTTCCGTTTTTGTCCGATGCGGTGCGCACGATCGATGGCCTGTTGTTCCGCGGCCGGATTCCACCAGGGATCGACGATGTACACATAATCGGCAACCGTCAGGTTAAGTCCGACACCACCGGCCTTTAGTGAAATCAGAAATGCCTTGATTGATTCGTCTTCCTGGAATTTCGTCACTTGTTCCTGGCGCGCCTTCATCGTCATACTCCCGTCCAGGTAGCTGTATGGTATTCCGCATTCATCGAATTCGTCGCGGATAAATCCAAGCATCTCTGTGAATTGGGAGAATATCAAAACCTTGTTGAAACCTGAGTTCTCCTGTACTTCGCGAACAATTTCCTCGATCTTTACAGAACTCCTTCGGTTTTCCTCCGTGAGGTTTACCATTCCCGGGTGATCGCAGATCTGACGCAGGCGAAGGAGACCTTCCAGTACCTGCATGCCTGATCTTTCGATGCCCTCCTCGTCGATTTTCTTGAGGAGTTTCTTGCGATAACTGTTTCTGTATTCATCATACAGCTTGCGCTGTTCAGCGTCCATCGTACACCAGAGCACGGTGATCGTTTTGTCGGGAAGGTCCTTCGCGACTTGTTCTTTCGTCCGTCGGAGCGTGAACGGATGTATGACCTTCTTGAGTTGTTGTGTCTTTTCTTTGTTGGCGAATTTGTCGATAGGGACGGCGAATTCACGGTTGAAGTATTCACGGTTGCCAAGCAAACCGGGATTGACAAAACTGAATTGGGAGTAAAGGTCCGATGTGTTGTTCTGCACCGGCGTACCGCTCAGTATGATACGGTTGACAGCGCGCAACTGGTTGATTGCCTTCGTTGTACGTGCATCCGGATTTTTTATTGCCTGGCTTTCGTCAAGTATAACGTATTGCCAAAGATACTCAGTAAGACACTCCAGATCATTTCGTACAACACCATACGTGGTTAAGATCACGTCAGCATTCTCAAAGTGTGAATCCGTAAATTCCCGTTGCAGCCCATAATGAGTATGGAACTTCATGGAGGGACAAAACTTTTTGATTTCGTTTTCCCAGTTGAAAATAAGCGAAGTAGGGCATATGACGAGTTGTGTGCTCCCCGGATACTTTTCCTTCACGTATTGAAGGAAGGAAATGGTTTGAAGCGTTTTACCCAGCCCCATATCGTCGGCAAGACAGCCACCCCAACCCAACTCATCCAGCGTCTGCATCCAGTGAAACCCTGATAGCTGGTAAGGTCGCAACGACGCATTGATCTCTTTCGAGAGCGGTGCAGCCGCAATTTTGTCAAACTCCAGCATTTTTCGTTTTCGCTCTTCGATGTCGAGCCTGACGGTCTTGTCGTCGATTTTGTCGAGAATGTCTTCAAGCAGTGTGTAGTGGAACTTCGGAACGGTGAGAACTCCATCTTGTTCGCGTGCGCTCCGGAAGAGCAGACTATATTGACTGATCCATTCTTCGGGAATGTGACCCAGCGTTCCATCTTCAAGCATGATCGTATCCTCACGGTTGAGAATTGCCTGGCGAATTTCCTTTAACGGTACTTCCTGTTTGCCCCAACGAATTGATACCCGCAATTCGAACCATTCCGGCAGGGTTGACGCCTTTATTGAAATGACCGGTTCGTCGGTTGTGTATCGGAATTTCTTCAGCTGGCTAAGCCCGCGTATGGCGTAGCCGTTGTTTTGAACTTTCCGCATCATCCCGATGAACCAGCCCCGTTTCATCACATCATCGAAAGGCAGGTAGTAATACAGGTTATTGCGTTGCGTACTGAAAGCAGAATGGAGCGTGCGAAGATATTCATAGACGCTTTTTTCCTGTTCCTTGTTTCGCCGGATGATTTCGATCCGGTCGCCCTGGTCGCGGACGTGGAATTTTTCGTCACCATAATCAACGGTGACGTCATTGTAAACAAATTCCGGCCGGATCATCAGGTTACTTTCGTTGAGTTCGCTCAGCATCACGTGAGATTGGACCTCCGGAGTAGTAACGTTCACGTTCAACCGCTCACTTATGCTGACTTCGTATTTATCAAGCCAGGGAGTAACGTATTTGTTGATGATTTCCTTTTTCACCGAAAGGGGGAAGGAAAGCGGACCGTTTTTGAAAAGGTCAATCAGTGCGAGGTCTTCCGCATTACGGGGCAAAAAAAGTTTGCCGTTCCATTCAAGCAGGAATCCGCCTAGCAGGTTTATGTCAGCCGGTTCCCCGTCCAGCGTGAGTCTCATGCTGAGTACAATAGTCTTCGCTTTCTGTTCAACCGCAAAAGACAGATGTGGATATTCTTTTCCGAGTGAAACTGTTTGCTGGTGTACATTGCTGAAACGTCCGTATCGCAGGATAAAAAGTTTCGGCCACGAGGATAGCTGTGGCCACAGTTTTTCCAGCAGATCACGATAGTGACGTCGAAGATTCACAAGTTCGCGGGCGGAAACGTGTGCCCATGACCCGGAATGATTTCTGATGAAACGGTTTCCGGTACGCGTCATCCAGGTCAGGATCTTATTGTCTGAAAATTCTATCAGGTCGTTGTAAAACGTTTCGTCGAGTGGTTGCAGCCAGGCAAGACCCTTATCGCTTTGCATAGACACGCGCTTGTATTCAACGGTACCCCTTTTGTAAATGAGAACGGGTTCTACCTCAAAACGAGTCGACTTTCCGGATTGAAAATTGAACAGGAAACCGATTTCATAATCAATGGGAGTGCCCGACGGGAGTTTCGGCCGGACCGGTGTATGAACTACAGGTTTTTCTTCCTCAAACAGCATTGCTCGCAAACTTCCCGGCAAGATAACAACTGCTTGAAATAATTGGGGGAGTGGTTCGTACCCGGAAAAAAAGATTCAAATGCAAAAAATACAGGCGATTTTTTTGCGCTTCGAAAGAAAAAGCGCAATCGTCCTTTAGACAGAATATTCGAATGTTATTTCCTGTAGGCCTCCCGAACGGCCTTGAACTCTGAACCGACTTTCCATCCCGGCCAGTTTTCCTCAAACGCAAGCCGTTTGCCAACAGAAAAAAGCAGCTTCATGTCTTCCACAGCGCCTTCGTAATTCAACTGGTCTTCGTAGTATTCGTCGGATGGCTGATGGTAGTATTTGTTGATATAGGATTCTTTGAATTCCTGCGCGGCAGAAGCGTCCCCAAAGTCGTTACCGTTGTTCAGATACAACGCGGGAATGCCAATCTTGGCGAAATTGAAGTGGTCGGAACGGAAGTAGTAGCCCTTTTCCGATTCTTTCTCAGGTTTGACGACGCGACCGAATTGTTTTGCAGCATCGGCAAGGTAGTCCTCGAGGTCTGATTGCCCCTGACCAACTATGATTATATCGTTCGTCTTTCCAAACTGGTTGATTCCGTCCATATTGATGTTTGCGACCGTTTGTTCCTTAGGATACACCGGGTTCCTTGCGTAATATGCCGAGCCCCACAGTCCTTGTTCCTCTGCTGTGACCGCGAGGAAAACCACGGTGCGCTCCGGCTTTGTTTTCATGCCCGCAAACGCCTGACCCAGTTCGATTAGTGCAGCCGTGCCGCTGGCGTTGTCGTAAGCGCCATTATAGATCGTATCTCCATTAGCATCGGCGCGGCCAATGCCGAGGTGATCCCAGTGCGCAGTGTAAATAATGAACTCATCCGGTCTCTTGCTGCCTGTGATTTTCCCGATAACATTGTGCGATTTGTCGTATCGACTCGTAACTTCCATGCTGGTCGATATACGCAGGTTGAGCGGAACCCCTTTGTACCCGGGCTGTCGCGCTTTGGTCTGGTGCTCGTTGAAATCAAATCCGGCTGCTGCGAATAGCTTCTCCGTGGCGTCTTTTGTAAACCAGCCTATGCCCTCACAATAGTATTTGTCCTGACCGCGCTCGTCAAGATAAAGGTGAGCGTTGTTCCAGCCGTTCTGTAGCACACCGAACGGATAGCCTGCAGGTACAGTATTATGAACGACAAAACATCCCTTTGCGCCCTGTCTTGCTGCTTCTTCGTATTTGTATGTCCAGCGTCCATAGTACGTCATGGTGTTGCCCTTGAAAAATGTCGAATCGGTTCCGCCGAATCCGGGGTCGTTCACAAGCACGATCACAATTTTGCCTTTCACATCAAGACCTTCGTAATCGTTCCAGTTGTATTCCGGAGCAACGACTCCAAAACCGGCGAATACAAGCTCTTCATCTTCCCATACCACAGAAGGATCCGTACGTTCTGTGTTTAGGATGTACTCGTCACGGCCCTGCAGTGTCAACGTGCCTGAACCGCCCTTCACAGTTATCGTGCCCTTGTTCATTGCTGTGATCTCAACCATTGGAACTTCCTGCAGGTAGCTGTCGCCGTTTCCAGGTTCGAGTCCGATTTCTTTAAAGGTCCGCTGAAGATATTCGATCGTTTTTACCTCACCTTCTGTAAAGGGTTTCCGTCCCTGGAACTCATCGGAAGCCAGGGTTTTTACATACGCTTTCATGTCGGAAGCTGAAAGTGTATTGATTGCATCATCGGAGTTTTGTGAATCATTTCCGGAACAGGCGGAAATCAGATAGGCGAGACTGAGGATATAGATAATCCGGGACTTCATAGCGTTTAGGTTTGGCCCTAAACTAAAGAAGAATTCCGGAAAGTCGACGCCGCGCGTGTAATAAAATATCCGTAATTTCCATACCATAGATTTTCACAGGTATTCAGGCGAAATCAAATCAAAATGCTAAGGAGAACCTTCTTTCAACGTACGGGCCTTGCGTCGCTGGCGCTGATTCCCGCCGTCAATGCGTTTCAGTCATGTCAACAGAGGCCGGAAACAAAGGTAGAGTCTGATGTGAAAGAATTTCCGTTATCGGAAGCAACGCTTGAATTGCTGCAACAGAAAATGGATGCGGGTGAACTGACATCCCGGCAAATTACCGAATACTACCTCGGACGTATTCGGAGAATCGACCGAGGTGGTCCAATGCTGAATAGTGTTATCGAAATTAATCCTGATGCACTCTCGATTGCTGACATGCGCGATCAGGAACGCAAAGAAAAAAAAGTGCGTGGGCCACTTCACGGCATACCCGTGTTGATCAAGGACAACATTGATACCGGAGACAAAATGACGACCACTGCCGGATCGCTCGCGTTGGAGGGGCACGTTGCCGAAACCGATGCCTATATTGTGCGCCTCCTGCGTGATGCGGGAGCTGTGTTATTGGGCAAAACGAATTTGAGCGAATGGGCGAATTTCCGGTCGACGCGTTCCAGTAGTGGCTGGAGCAGCCGGGGTGGTCAGACAAAAAATCCTTATGTGCTTGACCGTAGTCCATGTGGTTCAAGTTCAGGATCAGGGACCGCCGTTGCTGCGAACCTCTGTGCGATCGCCATTGGCACTGAAACCAACGGTTCGATCATCTGTCCGTCATCAATAAATGGTATCGTGGGTATTAAGCCTACCGTTGGACTCTGGAGTCGCACAGGAATCATTCCGATTTCGCATACGCAGGACACAGCGGGGCCAATGGCGCGAACGGTTCGCGATGCGGCGATCTTGCTTGGACCGTTGTCGGCGCAGGATCCGAACGATGCAGTTACTCTTGTTTCTGCAAGAAGCAGCTTACCAACTGACTACACGATATTTCTGGATAAGGATGGTCTGAACGGTAAGACAATTGGTGTGGATAAGTCCGTATTGAAGGGCCATGAAGCTATTGACAAGCTGCTTCAACAGGCACTGGACCACTTGCGAAGCGGTGGCGCGACCGTTGTGGAGGTGGATTTTCGCGAGCGCATGAAAGACGTAGGTAAAGACGAACTTGATGTGCTGAAGTACGAATTCAAAGACGGGCTGAACCGATATCTGACGGCGCATAGCGCCAGGGTTAAATCACTCGCCGAAGTCATCACATTCAACAATCAAAATGAAAAGGATGCGATGCCTTACTTCCGTCAGGAAATTCTTGAAGACTCCGACGCCCTTGGAGATCTTGAAAGCAGCGAATACAAACAGGCGCTCACGCGTTTGCTGAGAACAGTACGTGGTGCTTTCGAAGAAGTGTTCGGCAAGCACAAGCTTGATGCTGTGTGTGGTCCGGCAAACGGACCTTCGTGGTGTATCGATCTTATCAACGGTGATTCGTTTACAGGGTATGGCATGTATTCACCAGCGGCCATCGCCGGCTATCCATCGGTTTCTGTACCAATGGGAATGGTTGCAGGTCTTCCTGTAGGACTTTGTTTCCTCGGACTGGCATACACAGAACCCACGCTGCTTGCTGTCGCTTATGCATATGAGCAGCTTTCAAAGCACCGGGTTGAACCAAAGTTCAAGGACCACGTTTGATTTTTTCGATGATTGTATCTTGTGTGCGTGTGTGATTTCGTATGGTCGCGAAAATGTGTGGGTGGTTGCGCGTGTACCTCGGGAAATTTGTTAATTGAAAACCAAATTAGTCGCTATGGGAAAGATCAAAGTCGCCGTTCTCGGATCCGGATTCATCTCCGACATTCACCTTGAAAGTTATCACAGGTTCGTTCCTGAAGCCGAAGTTGTCGCCGTGTATTCACGCAGTCGCGAAAGGGGCGAAGCGTTTGCAAAACGGTATCAGATTCCGCAAGTATATACCGAGATTGAAAAAGCGATCGAACAGTCGGGATGTGATGTCGTCGATATATGTCTGCCGAATTTTTTGCATTGTAATGCGACGTTGGCAGCAGCAAAGGCAGGTAAACATGTGATCATTGAAAAACCACTTGCCGTCACGCTGGAGGAAGCCAATCAAATGATCGAAGCATGTGCAAAGGCAGGCGTGAAGCTGATGTATGCTGAAGAGCTTTGTTTCGCTCCAAAATACGAGCGCGTGCGTCACCTCGTAAACGAGGGTGCGGTGGGTAATATCTATATGCTGAAACAGGGGGAAAAGCATTCCGGCCCGCACTCGGATTGGTTCTATGATATCAATCAGGCCGGTGGTGGAGTGCTTATGGATATGGGCTGTCACGCCTTCGGTTGGTTTTTCTGGATGCTGAATAATGTCAAGGTAAAAAGTGTGTTTGCGACGATGGCTACTGTTCTGCACAAAGGCCGAACGCGCGGTGAAGACAACAGCGTGGTTGTGGTTGAATTTGAAAACGGTGTGATTGGCGTCGCAGAAAACAGTTGGGCAAAACACGGTGGTATGGATGATCGCAGCGAGGTGTACGGCACTGACGGTGTTGTGTACGCGGATCTTTTCCAGGGCAACGCGTCACTCGCCTATAGCCGGAAGGGTTATGGCTATGCAATGGAAAAAGCCGATACCACGACAGGATGGACATTTCCGATTTTTGAAGAAGCCTTTAACCAGGGATACCCGCACGAATTACGCCACTTCATTCAATGTGTGCAGAATAACGAAACGCCCCTCGTGACCGGCGAACTTGGCCGCGATGTGCTCGAGGTTATTTACGCTGCTTATGCATCTGCAGGACAGGGCAAAAAAATTGAACTCCCGTTTACACCGGTTGTAAAAAAACCGGTCGACCTCTGGTTAGGCAGTTAGTTTGAATTGTCATAGTAGGTGTAATCCTTCGTGATCAATCCGTTTTCGATTGTGAAAATCGTACAGATGGGTAGCGTCCACCGGGTGCTGTCAGAACCTCCCGACGAAACGAATTCGACGATCACATGGTTGCTTCCGGATGGATAGATGTTCACTACATCGTCGCGAACGTCGGGAAACATCGATTCCAGTTCGCGATACTTCTCTTCAGTTTGTTTACGCGTTTGCTGTACGGCGTCCTTTCCAAAGGAAGGATCTTTGAATTCAGCCGGGTCCGAATAAAGTTCCGCCATTGCTTTCCAGTCGTGCCTGTTAAAATGTTCGAAGAGCTTGTTTGCAATAGCGATATTCGCAGCTTCGGTTTCAGTGTTTCTTTCTGACGTGCGCACCGTACACGATAGACAAAACGCGATACAGGCGATAACCATGATTCTGGTAAGCATAAGGGTGGGTTTGTCCCGAAGATAATTTCATTTTCAGAATTTTCAATACAGGATTTCCGATAACGTATCACTGCATTCCATCAGCGGCTTCCCGGTCGATAAAAATGAAACTGTTTTGGTGTTTGTGCAAGATCGTTGATGGTACTTCGGGCGAGATAGGTCCCTCAATAGTCCGACGGATAATGGCAGATTTCCGCGGCCCGTTGGCAATCAGGATCGCCGTCTTTGCTTCCAGCACATGTTTGAGTCCAATGGTAATGCCTTTGGTTAGCATTGTTTCGCGTTCGAAGTATTTCTGTCCAACCTGTCGCGTCTCTTCCGTAAGTTCGGATACATGACAGTAAACATCGGGCGATGTGCCAGGCTCGTTCAGCCCGAGGTGTCCATTCAATCCAACACCAACAAGGATACAGTCAATGCCACCATGCGCTGCAATTCGCTGATCCATTTCCAGACACGCCGCTTCGGGGTCAGTGGTCAGTCCGTCAAACAGATGCATCCTGCTACTATCCACCGACAATGGTTTCAATAAATTATCCGTGATAAACCGTCCGCAGCTTCCGGGATTGTCGGACGAAATACCGATCCACTCGTCGAGGCCGATAAAGGTAACGTTGGTCAGGTCGAGCTTCGTCGCGCCGACCAGTTTTACGAACTCGCGAAATGTTCCGCGGGGTGTGTCGCCGGAAGGAATACAGATCAATGCATCTGGTTTGGAGCGTATAACCTCCGCGATTGTCTTCGCTGTCTCCAGGGAAAGCGATTCGTAGTCGTCGAATATGCGGATTGTCATGATGTTTCGGCGTTAACGGCGTCAGCCATGGTAAGACTACTTCCGGTTCGCATATAATGACCGGCGAAACGATGCGCGAGTGACAAACAATCCGGTATGTCGAGATTCATCAACGTCGCGATAGCGAAGCCTGCATTGAAGTTGTCGCCGGCGCCCGTTGAAATCACAGGACTATTTATCACCTCACATTCATCAATAGACGCTTTTCCTTCATGCCAGGCAATGGCAACGTTGTGGTGATGAACCAGTAACATTTCAGTTTGGAGTTCCTGACGGATTTTGTCTCCGGTTTCAATGAGATCGTTGTCCGCCGGGATTCCTGTAAGTACCTCGTACAACAGTCGGGCTTCATTTCGGTTCAAACCAAGAACCACACGAAAATATTGATTGAATCGCTTGAATGTATCGAGCGCATTTTTGATATCATCAGCGGTCCGTTTAGAAAAGTCAGCCAAATCAAAAAAGGCGACCGGTTTCTGATTATAACCAATGGAAGGAAAAACTTCATCAAGCAACCCGTTCCAGATCGATGTCGCGTGCAGGAGTTCCGACCAGTTGACAATGCCGATAAGGCTACTTTCGCTGAAGAGCCCTCTCAGCTTTTCGGTGCCGATAACTTGTTTAACCGTTTTCCAATCCGCAGAATTCAGTGAGCTCATTTCACCCATAATGATCTTTCCGTCATTAAATTCAAGTGCGGTAGTGATACCCGGTGCAGCAAAGCTGAAAAACCTGCAGTTATCGGGAAACTCGTGGAATGAGGGATCAACGTCGGGTAGCCCAAGCGTTCCAATACAATTGACATTGAGATTCCAGCCTGCCATCGCGCGTGCCATGATTGGCATATTTCCACCAGCTTTCTTTACAACCTGCTCTAACTCGAGTGAAAAATTGCTGCCACTCTTTTCAAGAGTGTAGTGACCGAATTCTCGAATGGTTCCAAAATATCTGACCTGATCGGAAGTACGATTGCTGACCACGCGTACAATTGAATCGATGAAGCCATCGAACCCCATTGTTATTGTTTTGCCTTCCAGCAGGTGAATATGCTGCGCGATCTTTTGCGGCATGAAATTTCTGTGGCCTGGTTAAGAAATTTGCAAAAAATCCAATATAGCATAAAATGCACCGTGTGTGCATTCCGCGGCAGGGCTGAAAGGCTGCGAAATTTTTTATTATAGTCAATTTGACTATTTGTTTTTTTTTGCTCACCTTGGTCTTACCAAACACGAAATACTCTATGGAATTCAGGCTAAGAATGTCCGCGGCCGCCATATTACCGGTGGCCTATCTGGTACTGGCAAGTTGCGGAGCCAGGACCGATTCAGCTTCAGAAACCGCTGCGGACACAACAGTCCAGGTAAAAGCAGAACCCCGACCGATTTCACAACCCCTTGTCTCGCACATATATACGGCCGACCCGTCGGCGCACGTATTCAATGGTCGGATTTACATTTATCCTTCACATGATATAGATGCAGGAACGCCAGAAAATGACCTGGGTGATCACTTTGATATGCGCGACTACCACGTTTTGTCAATGGACAGGATTGGTGGTGAAGTTACAGATCACGGCGTGGCCCTGGATGTTAAAGATGTACCCTGGGCAGGTCGCCAGATGTGGGCACCCGACGCTGCGTTTAAGGATGGTACGTACTACCTGTACTTCCCGGTTAAGGATAAGCAAGATATCTTCCGCATTGGCGTTGCTACAAGCAGCAAGCCTGAGGGACCGTTTAAAGCTGAGCCTAATCCGATTGCCAATACCTACAGCATGGACCCTACGGTATTTCAGGATGACGACGGAAAGTACTATTTGTATTTTGGCGGAATCTGGGGTGGTCAGCTTCAGCGCTGGGCAGATGGAAAATATGATGCTAACGGTTCAAAAACTGATTTGCAAAAAGACGATGCTCCCGCTATAGGTCCGCGTGTTGCCCGCCTGGATAATTCAATGAAAAAGCTGGCCGAACCTGTTCGCGAAATAAGTATCCTCGATGAACAAGGCAACCCGATACTTGGTGGAGATCATGATCGCCGCTTCTTTGAAGCAGCCTGGATACACAAGTATAACGGTAAGTACTACCTTTCATACTCCACTGGTGATACCCACTACATTGCTTACGCAATTGGTGACAATCCGTACGGACCATTTACATACCAGGGCGTAGTGCTTAACCCGGTTCAGGGGTGGACAAACCATCACTCTATTGTCGAATTTGAAGGCAAGTGGTATTTGTTCTACCATGACACACAACTGTCTGGCAAGACGCACCTGCGGAACGTCAAGGTCACTGAGCTTACGCATGGTCCTGACGGAAAAATTCAGACCATTGATCCGTACACAAACCCGTAAGGGGAAACGATACTTTACTTTTTTGATTTGGGTAAAAGGGCGGTAGTGAAAACTCCGCCTTTTTTTATGAGAAGATCACAACGTAGAGACAGATAAATACCGTCACGATCAGCATGATCAGGTTCTCCCTGAGACGGGCACTCAGTTTTTGGTTAATGTAGAGAGGATGCCTTGACATAACTTAAAAAATCCAGACTCAAGGTAGAAAATGTCGAATGCCGTTATGTCCGGATTTTGCCGGATATCTTACACGGCATAGAAAATCAGCGACCTTGTCGGTTGCCTGCGGCGGAAGCGTTTGCGAGGGTATCAGAGGTCATCCAATGGCAAAGCAGTAACGCCGCCGTTGGTGAGCTTAACCTCCTGAATCGTTCCATCATCATTGAAATGCATTTCATCAATGCACGTCATGCGCGAATTCCCATCGGTCTCATCAAGTGGTCGCCGATGGTATACAATTAGCCATCTGTCACTCTCTGGAATGTGAATGACGGAATGATGTCCCGCGCCGCGTCCGATAGTCGTATCCTGCTGGAGAATTTTACCGATGCGTTTAAACGGCCCAAAGGGTGAGTCGCCTATAGCGTATGCGACGCAGTAATCCGGACCTGTCCAATCTCCTTCGGACCACATGAAATAATACTTGCCATCCCGGATGAACATAAACGGACCCTCAACATAGTTTTCGGGAGTAATTTCCCGAAAAACAGTTCCATCTTCGAAGGGTATGAAACCGGTAAAGTCGTCGTTGAGTTTTGCAATGTTGCAGTGGCGCCATCCTCCGTAAATCAGGTAGTGATCGCCATTGCTGTCCCTGAAAACAAACTGGTCAATTGGCTGCGCGCCGTTGTGAATCTTGTCAATCAGCGGCTTTCCAAGATAGTCGTTGAATGGTCCGCCCGGATTGTCACCAACCGCAACGCCTATGCCCCCGGTTACTGAATCGCTTTGAATGTTGTTGGCTCCGAAAAAATAGAAGTAGCGTTGGTCTTTCTCGATCACTGACGGCGCCCACATGGCGTGGCTCGCCCATTTTACTCTCGACGTGTCGAGGATGCGTTCGTGTTTGGTCCAATGGACGAGATCGGGTGATGAAAACGCATCGAAAAAAACCTGGTTTTCAAACGGCGCGGAATATGTGGGATAGATCCAGTACTCATTGTCGAATATGGTCCCTTCCGGATCTGCATACCACCCGGGAAATACCGGATTCCCTGACGTGATTGCGTCAGAAGCTGATTCTTTTTGTGAACAATTGGCGAGCATAAGAGCACAAATCACAATTAGTTCGATGGTGGTAAGCCGTTTAATGTTCATGGCACGATGGTTTGTCAGAGGAAGATAATTATTTTTATTTCGAATGCATTTGTTCATTCAAATGGTAGTAACAACGCATTGGAAATGTGTATATTTCATCGGACGATAGACCGCCAGAAAGAAATAGATTCCTATCAGTAACAATGCGGAAAAAATCACTCGCGTCGACAGATTTTGCAATGCTCGTACTGCTGACGCTGTTGGCGTCGATGCAGGCCGTGGCACAATCAGGAACATGGAACGGTAAGCAATGCGCAGTCGTGCTCACATACGACGATGCCCTGAACGTTCATCTTGACAAAGCGCTGCCGCAACTCGATTCGCTCGGGTTTCGGGGCACGTTTTATTTGTCTGCATACTTCCCCGGATGCTCACAACGGTTAGGCGAATGGACGGCCGTGGCGAAAAAAGGACACGAACTTGGAAATCATACACTTTTTCATCCGTGTGATGGTCAGGGGCCTGGCCGTGAATGGGTAAGCGCTGAACGCGACCTGAGCAAGTACTCCGTGCAGCGGATGGTCGAAGAAATCCGGATGACGAACGTATTCCTCAGGGCACTGGACGGCAAAGACCGCCGCACATTTGCGTATACCTGTGGGGATACACGCGCCGGCGATTCATCATTTGTTCATCATATTACCCGCGATTTCGCTGCGGCGCGCGCCGTGCATAGCGACCTGGCAACTTCGACCGTGGATCTTTTCGCGGTGCCGTCATACATGGTGAATGGAGAATCCGGCGAGGAGATGATAAAGTGGGTTCGTAAGGCGATGAATGAAAAAAAGTTAATCGTTTTCCTCTTTCACGGCGTAGGTGGTGAACACTCAATTAACGTTGATCTTGCCGAACATCGCAAGCTGCTGGCATTCCTGAAGAAGAATGAAAGCAGCATCTGGATAGCACCGATGGTTGAAGTGGCTGATTATATCCAGTACAAAAAATAGTAACGAAAAGGTGCGCTATGGTAAGGGAAAGATCAGAGAAACTCGTCTTAATGAAGAAATAAAACTAAACCGCTGCAATAATCTATAATCATGAAAAGACTCTCCCGATACTTTGTTGTTTTTGCCGTCGTCATCGCGGCAGCCGGATTTCAGTACACGAATACGCCGGTGTATGATTACCCATTCCAAAATCCGGATCTCCCCGTAGAGGAGCGTGTAAACGACATTGTTTCCCGGCTGACTCTGGAGGAGAAGGTCGCCCAGATGCTGAATTCGGCTCCGGCGATCGAACGTCTTGGTATCCCGTCGTATGATTGGTGGAACGAAGTGCTTCACGGGGTTGCGCGGACGCCTTATCGTGTGACTGTTTATCCCCAGGCAATCGCGATGGCCGCCACGTTTGACACGACATCGTTGAGAACCATGGCCGATTTTTCTGCTTTGGAAGGGCGCGCCGTTTACAACAAGGCGGTCCGCGAAGGGAAGTCGGGGCAACGATACATGGGCCTGACGTACTGGACGCCAAACATCAACATATTCCGTGATCCCAGATGGGGTCGTGGTCAGGAAACCTACGGTGAGGACCCATACCTCACAGCCATGCTCGGACGCGCCTTCGTTCATGGCCTGCAGGGAGATCATCCATTCTACCTGAAGGCGGCTGCATGCGCCAAGCACTATGCTGTCCACAGTGGGCCTGAGCCGTCACGCCACGTGTTCGATGTAAATGTGTCGCCGTATGATTTGTGGGATACCTATCTCCCGGCATTTGAAGAGCTTGTTGTTCGTGCAGACGTTGCGGGCGTGATGTGTGCGTATAATGCGTATCAATCGCAACCATGTTGCGCCAGCGATCCGCTCATGAATGACATCCTGCGTAATCAATGGCAGTTTACAGGTTATGTGACCTCTGACTGCTGGGCAATTGACGATTTCTTTAAGAATCACAAGACACACCCTGACGCAGCGCACGCATCGGCGGATGCTGTTAAGCACGGAACCGACATTGACTGTGGTACCGATGCGTATAAGTCTCTCGTACAGGCCGTGAAAGATGGTCTGATTACAGAACGTCAGATAGACGTATCGTTGAAGCGATTGTTCACGATTCGTTTCAGACTCGGTATGTTTGATCCGCCTGATCGCGTTCCGTATGCAAAGACTTCAGACGACGTTCTTGAAAGCGCACAACACGCGGCTCATTCGGAAAAGATGGCCCGCCAGTCGGTAGTCTTGCTTAAGAATCAAAACAAACTGCTTCCGCTGAAGAAAAATCTGAAAAAGATTGCTGTAATAGGCCCGAATGCCGACAACGAAATAGCCGTGCTTGGCAACTACAACGGTATTCCTTCGAATATTGTGTCCGCACTCGAAGGTATCAAGGCAAAAGTCGGAAGTTCAACGGAAGTTGTCTACGAAAAGGCTTCAACGTTTACCCGTGATACGCTGCTCGTGTATTCCGCGGGGCTCGGAACGTTCTCGTTCAACGGTAAGCCTGGTGTACAAGCTGAATACTTTGGCAACGAAAATCTTTCGGGCACGCCAATCGCAACACGCATCGAGGAAGGAATCAATAATTTCTGGCAGGAGGGTGAACGCGTAGTTGAAGACATGAAGGCTTACCACTTTTCGGCACGATACACGACAGAGTTCACAGCACGTCAGACCGGCGAAATCGCGTTCGAAGTTGAAGCTGATGACGGATATCGCCTGAAAATCGATGGCAAGGAAGAACTGAACGCATGGGTACGCAACCGTTGGGGTGCACGACATGTCAGAAAGCGTGTTGAAAGCGGAAAGTCTTATCGCATCGAACTGGAGTACAATCAGGTTGAAGGAAAAGCATCTGTAGCGTTGCGAGTCGGTAATTTCGCGCGCACGGATCTGAAAGCATTGGCGCGGAAGGTACGCGATGCCGATGTAATCATTTATGTAGGTGGAATTTCACCACAGCTTGAAGGCGAAGAGATGCGCGTTAATGAGCCGGGGTTCGACGGCGGTGACCGTACTTCGATTTTGCTTCCTGCAGTACAGACTGAAACACTAAAAGCGCTGCAGTCGACGCGTAAGCCTGTTGTGTTTGTGATGATGACCGGAAGCGCTATCGCGATACCCTGGGAGGCTCAGAATGTGCCGGCCATCGTTAATGCATGGTATGGTGGTCAATCTGCAGGAACAGCGATTGCGGACGTACTCTTCGGCGATTACAATCCTGCGGGCAGGCTCCCAGTTACTTTTTACAAGGGCGATAGTGACCTTCCTGATTTCAACAGTTACAGCATGGAAAACCGTACGTATCGGTACTTCTCAGGCGCGCCACAATGGGGTTTCGGATACGGATTGAGTTATACCACATTTGGCTATGACCAGCTTGATGTCCCGGCGCAGGCGAACGTTAACAGTACGGTACCGGTTAAAGTGCGTGTGACCAACACTGGTAAAATCGATGGCGAAGAGGTTGTTCAACTGTACGTTTCGAGAAAACTTGATAATTATCGGACCCCGATACGCGCGCTGAAGGGCTTTACGCGGGTTTTCCTAAAGAGCGGTGAAAGCAAGGTAGTCACGTTTAACCTGCATCCACGCGACCTTGAAGTGATCGATAACGGTGGTATAGCAAGACACGTCCCCGGAACCGTCAACATCTATATCGGGGGAAGCCAGCCTGGAGAAAAATCTACGTCAGGCAGCGTCAACGGTGTATTCGAGCTGAAGTGAGTTTTCACCTCAGCTCGACTGGTTTGGGTTGAATTACTTGCCTAGTTGCTGCTGCAGACTGCGATGCCGGACCGTCCGCCACTGATTGGTTTTCCAACAGCGGATCCGATGTTTCCGGCAGCGAGAATGATATCTTTTCCCTCGCCCTCAGCGGCGAGGTGGATTTTTATACACGCTTCCAGCACTTTGAGGTCTGCAAAAGTGATTTTCGATTCATCACTCAGATGTCCGAGATCGGTTATGCTCACGGCCTTTGAAGCGGGAACAGGGGCGAGCAGCGCTGCGACAGCGGCGGCATCAGTCTGCACGTCGCCTAAATGGAGGTGTACAGGAAAAAGTCCGTCCTTGAATGTTTTATCCAACGCGATTACAATCCGTGTGTATCCGTCTTTTGTCTCCTGAAATGTGGCCGTACCCGATACATTGAAATCACTCCCTGATTCGAGCACATAAGTAATCTCATTTCCTGTAAGATCAGTTTTCGGATCGACTTCCGGTTCATTCTGCGCGCAGCTCATGATCACTGCCGACAATAACAATGCGATCACATGTTTCCTTACAATCTGCATATCTGTTCGTATGGGTTTAAGAATTGTAAATTATCAAAAAATCGGACTTTCGGAAAGAGAACGGTATAAGGCACCGCGTAATTGTCTGGTTCAAAAACATAAATAGGGCATCCGGGCGAAAAAAAATGGGTTTGGTCCGGCCGGAATATCCGGTGAGAGGTCCCGCGGAAAGGGTTATTTGAAAAGCTCGTCGAAGAGTCTTGACCGTTCGAAGACGCCGCGGCGATAACGGTCCACGACTTTGCGGCTTGGATTCATGATACTCATACCGCTTTCATGGCCGCGCTTCAGGAATCCATGACCGAATTCGTGCATGAGAGCAAACTCAAGAAAGAGTGTGTCGGTTGAACTCACCAGTGCTTCGTCCACTTCGATGACTATTTGGCCGTTGTTCGTACCCCTTGTTACGGCCATCCTTCCTTCCGACGAGAGGAGGTCCTGAGTAGCGGAAAGGATCAGATTGGTTCGGTCAAGCTTAACGCCACGACTTTCACCCTCTTGAAAAAAACGGGCTGCAAATTTCTCGAGCCGACTGTCAACACGGTACACCGGTGAATCTTCCCCTGTGCAGCCGGACAAGAAGGTCAGGAGTGAAAGTATAAAAAGACGAAGGGGCTTCATCTTAAATTAAAGATAAAGATTCGTCTTACCAGGATTGAAGAAAATCTTACAAAAAATCTGTATCCAGTGAAAGTTACCTATACTTTCGTCGGATCGGGATGCGTGTAGGGACCGCGGTAGGGGCGTGACAGTGCGGCTGTAGCTTCTTTATCTCCCGGCACGGTCATCGTTTCCGGATCGTAGGTCATTGGCCTTTCCAGCTTCATGGCCATGTTGGCGAGAATACACGATGCGGTTGATATATGACCCTCTGTAACATCGGCGACGGGACGAACTTTCTTTGCGATGGCTTCAAGGAAGTTCAGCATTTGCCCGCGTGTTGCAGCTGCTGCATGCAATTCGATCCGTTCTTCCCTGAGATCCTCGGGATACTTTTCACGTTCGTAAACAGCATCCATGTGCAGCGTCTCACCATCACCAACGGGAGTAAAATCATACTTCATTGTACTTATTGCAAGTGTTCCTTTTTCGCCGTAGATCTTGATCGCCCACGGGTATTCACGATCACTGGGTGTGCCCCATGTGCGGTGCTGCCACCTGCAGGTTAATTCATCGAACTCGAACTGTGCTGATTGCGTATCTGAAATGTTCGCATTGCTTTCTTTCTGCACGAAAATTCCGCCCGTTGACGAAATGCGTTTCGGCCAGCCGAGATTGAGCAGCCATCGCGTGCCATCCAGAAGGTGAACGCACATATCGCCTACAATGCCATTTCCATACTCCCAGTAAGAACGCCATCTGCCGTGAGGCAGGCCGTCATAGGTACGCTCCGGGGCAGGGCCGGTCCAAAGATCGTAGTCAAAAAATGCCGGGACCTGTTGCGGGTCTGGTTTTGCGTTGAACCGCATGTGATAATAGCAAAACATATCTACATGCGATATCTTTCCAAGCAAGCCGGCTTCGATTATATTTTTCTTTGCGTGTATCCAGTGCGGTGTGCTCCGGCGCTGCAGGCCGACCTGTACCACCTTGCCGTACTTCCGTGACGCGGCAAGTATCGCCTCACCTTCCATGATGTCTACGCTGATCGGCTTCTGCAGATAAAGATTTGCGCCTGCCTTCATTGCATCGATTGCTGCGAGTGCATGCCAATGGTCGGGCGTACCGATGAGGATGATGTCAAATTCGTTTTCCGCCAGCATTTTTCGGTAGTCCTGATAGAGACGAGGTGGCTTTGATGATTTCGTACGCGCCTGAACGAGCGATCCTGCCTTCTCAAGCATGTTGCGATCCGGGTCGCTCAATCCTACGACGGTAGCCTGAGTTACCTGCAGCAGACGAAACAGATCACTTTTGCCGTACCACCCACTGCCTATCAGTCCAAGGCGATAAGCCTTCTGGGGGTGAGTAATATCCATTCCGTAAGCGCCAAGCGTTGTCAGCGCAAGCGAGGCGGAGGCGGATTTCAGAAAAAGCCTCCGGTTGATGTTGAATGTATGCATCAGTGCGGGTTAGGATTGTGGTGGCGTTTTAAGGTATCAATCAAAAGTAGAAAAAAAATGCTTTGTCGCCACCTGTGGAATCTGATGCCGCTGTTCCAGGTGGAAATGAACCACGAAAATCTGTGAACGGTTGTTTGTTCTGATGTTTCCTGGTTGACGCAAACCGGTAATATGGGTATATTCCGCCACGCAAACCTGACAAGATTATGCCAGCCGTTTATTACGCGCGTTTTCACGCGGTGCTATCAGCTATTCTTTTTGTTTCCACTGGTGTTTTTGCCCAGCGCAATTTGGCCCTGCCGCGAAGCACACCCGAAGCTGAAGGCGTTTCCTCCCTGCAACTGTTGCGTTTTGTAAACGCTGCAGACAAGAGTGATGTTGAATTTCATAGTATGATGATACTTCGAAACGGGAAAGTGATTGCGGAAGGATGGTGGACGCCCTATCGCCGGGATCTGAAACACACGATGTATTCAGTATCCAAGAGCTGGACGTCGACCGCGATTGGATTTGCCGTGGCCGAAAAATTAATTACCGTCGAGGATCCGGTCATTAAATTTTTCGCAGATCAATTACCGGACACGGTAAGTGATGAACTTAAGGAACTGAAAATAAAACACCTGCTGACGATGAGCGTCGGTCATGATCCTGATCCGACGTTTTCAATTGTGTCTTCGGCAGATAATTGGGTAAAAGCGTTTCTCGCAACAAAAATAGACAACAAACCAGGCTCACGTTTCCTTTACAATACAACCGCTACGTATATGCTGTCCGCGATCATTCAAAAGGTGACCGGACAACGCTTGACAGACTATCTCAAACCCCGACTGTTTGATCCGCTCAACATCAAAGATGTGGATTCTGAGATTGATCCGCTTGGAATTAATACGGGAGGGTGGGGATTGCGTGTACAAACGGAGGCAATGGCAAAATTTGGCCAGCTGTATTTAAATCAGGGGCAATGGAATGGCAAACAAATCCTGCCCAGGGAATGGATAACGGCGGCGACCAGTGCACAGATCATGCAGGCACCCAACGCTACACAGGCGGTACGTGACTCAAGTGACTGGCTTCAGGGATATGGTTATCAATTCTGGAGGGCTAGGCACAATGCGTATCGCGCGGATGGTGCATACGGACAGTTTATTGTCGTACTTCCGGATAAGAACGCCGTTATTGTTTTTACGGCTGAAACGCCTGACATGCAAAAGGAAATCAACCTGGCATGGGAATACCTTCTCCCCGCATTCATGGATAAGCCGCTCCCGACTGATCCGGAAGGTGCAACTCTTTTGGCAAAGAAACTGAAATCCCTGACGTTGCCGGTGCCAGCAGGCAAGGCGTTTTCAGGAACCTTGAATCCTGTCGGAAAAAAACTCTCGCTTCAGCCAAATGATTTCAACCTCGAACGGATAGAGTTTGTTAAGACGGCTGATAACCTCGAGGTTTCATTTATCACACCGTCTGACCGCTTTGTCATTCCTTTCGCGAACGGGAAGTGGGCGTTTAGCGAGACAAAAAAACATGGTCCATACCTTGTCTCAGGCGCCCGCGCAAAATTCGCCGGACTTCCGCCATTCAAAGTTGCGGGTGCTTACGTATGGAAGGATGATAATACGCTTCAATTGACCCTTCGCTATATCGAGAGTCCGCATACAGAAACATTTGAGATCGAATTTTCAGGCAGCACAGCCGAGGTTGTTGTTACACACAGTCTTAACCCGGCCAGCCCGATAATTATCAAGGGTTCTCTGTAATATCAGTCACGCCTGATGTCGCAACGGGCAATAGCATAACCGTTAACCCGCGGCCACGTTCAACAACCCCTCAGTGGCCGCGGGAAAATTCCGGACTTGCGCCCAATGGATTTTAACACCCTTGTCAACCAACCTGGTCGCAATGTCCGGAATCCGGAATCAGCCTTAATGTTGTGCACTTACCACTCTTTGCCGTTTCGGCGGAATGAAAACATTCGGGTTACATTAAAGCCAAAATGAATATCGCCGTCGAAAAAGTCGCCAAGCGTCTCTGTCAGGAATGCGCGTTCCGTGAGGCCACGCGTATTCGTGAACACCAACTGAAATACGTGACCACCCGTTTCGATATCAATGCCAAATCCAACCGGATCATAAAAAGGCGAATTGCCGTGTTCGTTCAGGCGGTGATAATATTCAGCGGTGATCGCAACACTCTTTGTGATCTTCACGCGCCCGCCGATGCCAAGCAATGCATTTGAGTTTTCTTCAAATGCCTGATCAACGGTATTCTTATGCACCAGCGTTGGCATGATTTGAAGCGAGACGGCTGGCGAGAACTTCCTCGCAATGAGCAGCTGAGCTGCGTATGAAAGGCGATCATTCACCGACAACGATTCGGGAAGGTCGCTGTTGCGTGGAGACATTTTCACGGCTGCTCCACCAAAAGCCGTGACGGTAACGGGAACAGATACATCACCACTCCGTTGCCGCAATACCTTGTAGCGAAGGTACGTGTCAAGTGTTTTATCAACTGAGTTTCGGCCGATGCCGACGCCCAGCCGTTCCGATATTCCATATTCCAGACCGATGCGCACAAAGGCGTCGTCAAGGCCGAAAAATTCGTAGATACCACTGTTCAGGGTCCCGAACCTGTGCGAGAATATGAACTGTAAATCACCGGCAGGGATTGTCTCTACAGTCTGTCCGTTGACCAGTCGTTGTCCCTTGAAGGTCGCAATCGTATAGTCTGAATCCTCAGTGTTATCCTCAAGTTCACCGAGCAGATCATCCTGCGCCGTCAGGGCAGAAGCATAAAGGAGACAGAAGGCCAAAAAGCAGTTTCTCAATTCTTTTTATAGTTAAGTTCAATCGTTACCTTGACTTGTTCTGCGATATTTTGCCAGAGAATCTGCGGAATCGCAACACCGTAGTCTTCAAGTTTCACGATAAATTCGGATCGCATCTGAATGTTATCATCGTCTACAATCCTTACGGTTCCGGGAATCTCCACCTTCCGTACCACGCCGTGTATCTTAAGATCACCCCTTGCGGTGACGTACTGCCAACCCGTTGCCCCGGAAGAAAAACCGTCAAGGATTCCCGCGAACGTTCCGTCGGGATATTTGTCGGACTCCATGTATTTCTCGTTAAAATGTTCCTGCATCAGTTTTTTCTGAAACTGAAAGTCACGGATTCCAATCCTGAAAGCAATTTCTCCTGTCGATGCATTGAAAAGGCTTTGTACTTTGCGGTTTTCGGCCTTGATATCTTCGAGGGTGGCCTGGGAATAGAAATCAACCATACCTTTATCCGCAACATAGCGCTGCGGATAAAGCGCATGATACTTTACAAGAATCAGTATAACGACAAGGAACAAGCGCTTCATTACGGTTAGTTTTCAGGACCACCGTCATCCGCCCAGCAGGCAATTAAGTCTTTCAACTCCTGTGATAGCGGAGTCCGGTCTTTGGGCATTTCGTTAGCGAGGACTTTAGACTTAATGTCAGCAGCCCGGGAGGTGGCCACCGCGAATGTTTGCAGACTCATCGGCGCTGCCCCGCCAGGCACGTGACAGCCACTCACTGCGCAATTCGTGTCCAGGATATTCTTGATGTTTGATTGATAAGTAATCCCTGATTTCAGTGTTACTGATTGCGTGATGGAGCAGCCTTCGCTGTCGCGAACTGTGAGTGAATACGTGTCGGGTCCCAGTTCCGTGAATTCGTTAGCGCCTCCGAACGCACCACTTCCCATCCGATACTCATAAGTGCCTGAACCTCCCGTTGCTGATATCGTAATCACACCTTCGTTTGTCTCGCATCCGGCCTCGTTTGTGTCGACCGTGAAGGCAAGGGTCGAACCTGGTGCCGTAATCGTCACGTTGCCACTTCCGGTGCAACCATTCGCATCCTTTACACTCACCGCGTATGCCCCGGGTCCAAGTCCTGAGAAGCTATTGTTTGCTCCAAAGGTTCCTCCGTTGATTGAATACTGATACGGTGCTTCACCTCCGCTCGCCGTAGCAGTCACAGTTCCATCGGTGGCATCACAACCTGACGGATCGGTCTTCGCCATTGTAACGTTAATAGTGACATTATTACAATTCACGGGTTCCGGATCGTCACTACTCGAACATCGCATTGTCATAACCAGAATTGTGCCATAGAGCGACAACATCAACAGGAAGGTTCTTCGTTTGGAAATCATAATGGGTTGTAGGTTTATTGAATCTGAAGGAAGCTGTAGCGCAGCCTCACAAATAGTCCGATACTATTCACACTGAGTTTCCCATCGCCAATTCCGGAAACAGGAAGTTTCACGAATGGCTCAGCCTCAAGGAAGAACCTGTGTGAAAGCTTTCGGGAAAGACCGGCAGAAAGGTTTACTACCTTGAATAATTCGTTGTTTTCGTTGCGAACGCTGCGTGAATACTCATAGGGTCCATTGTAACTGTCAATCACAAACGTGTAGTCTTCCTTCTTCATCAGGTAGGACGAAAAGCCGGCAGACACATACAACGAATAGTTCCCACGGGAAGGAAACCGGTAATTGACGTTGACCGGAATGTCGATTATCCGGCAGTCGCCATCAGCTGTTTCAGCAGTGTATCCGTTGTATTCCAGATCCCGCGCTGAATAGACTTTCTGTGACAGAATCGCGCCGCTTTGTATGGAAATTCGCGGGTTGAAATGATATTCAATCAGTAATCCCGCATTAATTCCAGGCCGGGTATGCGAGCTGAAGTTAACCGAAGAAAAATCCGGTGAGATTGCCGCCACTACCGACATTCTGTTTCGCAGCGGGGCGGCTTCTTGCTGGTCTTCCTTTCTGTCTTCGGAATCGTTCCTGGCCAGTTCGGCCTTTTCCGGCTGTACGATTTGTTGGGTGCTGTCACCTGTATTGTCGCCAAAACCGACGCCGACAGATAAATTGTTTTGCCTCTCCTGCAATTCGTCCTGCGGCATAGCATTTCGACTCTTGTTCGGATCAGTGTTGCCTGGCAGTACGGACTCATCCCGGAGCGTGATCTCTTTGGTGCCGGCAGACTCTGTCGATGATACGTTGACATTTCCGTTACGGAGCTCGTCCGATTCTGATACCGCTGTGGAGTTGGTGTTATCCAGCCCTGAAGTTGTTGGTTGAGATGTCGTCAACAGATTGGTAACGCCAGCGTGTTGTTCCCGACCACCAGGAGCTGTTTTGGCAGTTGAAGTTTGTATTGTACCTGATTTGGAGGGCACGTGTAGCCGACGGGTTGTCGTCTGGTCACCCTCTGGTCTGGCAACTGCATTCTGATTTTCTCCTTTCTGGTTCGTCTTAGGGCTATCAACAGGGTCCGCAAGCCGCGAATCTGATTCGGCGCCGACGTTAGCCTGCTGCGTCGCATCGGAGGATTCGCGTACTGCGGTACCACCATCGGTTTGGGTTTGAACAGGTTGGGTTTGGATGGCGATATTCGAAGTACTCTTGTCGTTCCTCGTGAATTGATTCCAGGTCAATATACCAGTGACGGAGCCGGTAAGGAAGATCAGGACAAATGGGATATATCTGCCTATCATGCCACCGAGACCATTCTGATTGCCACCAGCCTCCCGATCGAGTTTTTGCTCCATGCCCTGCCATGCCTCCGGGTCGAAAGCGGGGCGGAAGCCATCAGCAGCATCCTTAAAACGCTTATCCAGTTCGTTATCCGACAGATTTTGCATATACTTTTCCCGACTTTTGTTCGATCATTTTTCTAAGCACTTCCCTGGCTTTCAACAGGTTTGACTTTGAAGTACCTTCGGAAATTTTAAGCATCTCGCTTATTTCCTTATGCGTATAGCCATCAATCACAAAAAGGTTGAAAACCGTCCGATAGGCTGGGGAGAGTTTTTGGATTATCCCTATCAGGTCCTCATGGGCCATATCGTCCAGAGCAGTTGCTCCGTGGCCGACGCTGGTTTCCATCCTCACATCAATTTCCGCGTGGTGATAGTGTTTCTTTTCCCTTCGGTAATGGTCAATCGAGGCATTGATCATGATCCTGCGCAGCCATCCCTGAAATGAAGTCTCGTCCCGGTATTGATTGATCTTTTGAAATACGTTCATAAATCCGTCGTTGAGAACCTCCTGGGCCTCTGCCTTCGAGAAGCAGTAGCGCATACATATGCTCATTGCATAGGCATAGAAATGCTGATAGAGCAATCGCTGGCTCTCCCGATCATTGCGCTTACAGCCCTGGATCAGCAGCAGCATGTCATTTTCTTGAGATGGTTCTTTAGAATTTGCCACAGGACGGAAACTTTCCGAAAAGGGTTGCCTTCGTTTAGAAAAAAAAGCCTGTTAGTAAGTTACCATTAATTACGGGGATAGGCACGGCGGTGACCGGTATGGCGGCCATGATGTTGAGTTTGTTCCAGAATTCGTACAATGATCTGTAATTTCGGCAGCCCGTTTCCGACCTATTCGACACTTAAACCAAACTCAAATCTGCGAATGACAGGTATTTTTTTGAATCACGGTTGGAAGAAATTCAGGCGCTCAGTATCATTCACGCGGGATACCGCAACAACAATCTTTCTCGGCTTTATCGCGCTCATGTTTTCCGGCTACCTGCTGGCTCTCGGCTTTGTACTCCCGAAAATCATCACCGACGCCCTGAATGAACCTGATGTCGCAGGGTTCGTGAACCAACTTTTCCTGTATTACCTGTTGTCTGAATTTGTTCTTCGCTACCTGTTGCAAAATCTTTCGGTTCTGGATGCACAACCGTATTTGCACCTTCCTGTAAAGCGCTCCACTATTGTGCACTTTGTTTTAGGCAGGTCCATTTTCAGTGTTATGAACATTTTCGTGTTGTTGCTGTTCGGCCCCATGGCCTTTCTGGTGATCGCTCAGGAATATGGTATGGTCAGCGGCCTTTCATGGATCGCCGGATTCTGGCTGTTGTCAATGGCAGTGCATTTCCTGGTAATGCTTTATAAAGTAAAACTGGACGACACGTTCGTGGGAATTCTGGTTCTCGTCGGTGTATTTGCCCTGTTCGCCGCAGCCGACTACTATAATTGGTTCAAACTTACTATGGTATCGGCATACGTCTTTTCCGGTTCGACCTCTGGACCGATGTTTTTTGTTGCCACGCTCGCTGTGGCTGCTGTCGGATATATCGCCAACTACGTCGTATTCCGCCAGGGTCTCTATCCTGACGAAGTTGGCCCCAAAGACAACAGTCAGATAACAACTCCTGAGTTTGGGTTTCTGAGACGGCTCGGACTGACCGGTGAATGGATCATGGTTGAAGTAAGACTGATTCTTCGCAACAAGCGCCCGCGTACCATGCTATTCCTGTCTATTGTCATTCTGCTCTATGGAATGATTTTCTATCCTAATCCAAAATATTCAACGGAGCTACCAGGCTTCCTGGTTTTTGTCGGGACTTTCATTACCGGGATTTTCATGATGAATTATGGTCAGTTCCTGTTCAGCTGGCAGGCAAGTCATTTCGACTTTACGCTTACACGGCCCGTATCAATTGAGGAGTTCGTAAACTCAAAGTATTGGTTACTCGGTTTGGTGACACTCATATTCTTCGTGTTGTCGATTCCCTATGTGTATTTCGGATGGAACATAATCTTTATCAACCTTGCCACGCTTCTCTTCAATCTTGGCGTTAATGTATTTGTGATCATGAACCTCGCAATGTGGTCACCAAAACGTATTGATCTTACAAAAGGCGGTGCATTTAACATACAGGGTGCAGGCGCAGCACAATGGTTGATGGGACTTCCGATATTTATAGGACCGTATATATTCTATTTGCCGCTGAGTTTGCTTGGTTATGAAAAGGCTGGCGTAATGGCTATTGGTCTGGTTGGTCTGATCGGCATCATCTGCCGACCGTATCTCATTGCACTTACAGCAAAACGGCTGCAGAAAAACAGACACATCCTGGCGGAAGGGTTCCGCAAAGATTCCTGATATTAAATGATTTTAGAATGATAAGTATTGATTCTCTCAAGAAGTCTTACAAAGGTGTTACAGTTGTTGATATCCCTTCATTGGTAGTATCGGCCGGCGAAAGTGTTGGTGTTGTTGGTAATAACGGCGCCGGTAAAACCACGATGTTTCGGATGATTCTCGATCTCGTGAAGCCCGATACAGGAAAGGTTGAGATCAACGGCGAGAAAACACAAGGTTCAGACGCCTGGAAACATTTCGTTGGTTCCTTCCTCGACGAAAACTTTCTCATTCCATATTTGACACCGGACGAATACTTTCAGTTTGTCGGAAAACTCCATCAATGGGGTGAGGCAGACCTCAAGGTGTTTTTTGAAAAGTTCGCAGACTTTTTTCATGGTGAGATACTCGGTCGCAAAAAATACATTCGCGATCTCTCGAAAGGTAATCTTAAAAAAGTCGGCATAGCGGCTGCGTTTATCGGCAACCCTCAACTCATCATGCTCGACGAACCATTTGAAAATCTTGATCCCACATCGCAGATAAGACTGAAAACACTCCTCGCATCCGAAAGAGAGGAGCGCAGACTTACGTATCTTATCTCAAGCCACGACCTTAATCACGTCACCGAAATTTGTTCGCGCATTATCATCCTCGAAAAAGGTGTCGTAATCCGGCAGATCGAAGGGCAGGATATGCTTGCGGAACTCGAAGCGTATTTTCGTGCATAAGCCCGAAGCGAGTTTCAGGTTTGGAAGTTTAAGGTTCCCGCCGACGCGAAACGCTATGGCGGGCATGCAGGTTCCTTCGAAAATATTAGCGGAGGGCACAATGTGGTGCGCCGTTGAATGAGGAGTTGAATGTCTAAGTTCTCATTGGTGGGGCTGACTCTCTTTGCGCCCCATTGCACCTTGCGACTTACCGGTGAAAAAAGGCAATCCCACAAACAGAATCGTGAGATATTCAAGTTGGGATGTATCAAAGTTGCAGCTTGTCGCTCACGGCTTGTAGCTATTTCTCTGCTATTCCTCCCTTTCACTGGCTATCGCGCTTTCGGGCTTTTGCTTGAGCAATCCTTCGTCATGCATTTTATTCACAACGATTTGTGCGAAGTCTTCACTGAATGCTTCCAGACTTTGCGGATCGTATGTGCGGGATTGCGCTGACCACAGGAGTTTTTCCGTTTCGACGTCGTAAAGATTCGTTTCTATGAAGTAGACTTTTTCCTGCGTGTAGTAACCCGGTGAATTCAGGGTAGGGTACCAGTTTGTGTAGTAGCCCCAGAACGTTCCATAGAATCCAAAGCGCGGAACAGGCGCATAAGAGTAGTCGGAATTATAACGCGTCTCGGTTTCTTCGTCGATAAGTGCAACGGTAAGAATCGCCTGAGCACCCGTTTCGCGAATTTGTTCCAGCATCTTTTTCTTGTCGGGATCCTTATCAGTTGTGAACTTCGGCGGCAATACATTCATGGCTTCGATCGTTTTGAAACCCGCGTTCGCCAGCGCGCTTGCCAGGTCGTGTTCAACTTTCTGACGGACATGAGCGCGGTCCGTCATGGCAGTAACAAATATGGTTTCAATGTTACTGGCGGATTCCGCTGACGAAAAATCTGGATTTCGCCAGGAGGCCGTTATTTCTGTCGATGGCCTGCAGGCCGCAAGCATGCCGGCTGCAAAGACCAGTGTAATTATTGATTTCATAGCCCGGACTTTGTTACGTAGTCGTTAAAATAATGTGCCGTGACCCGATTGCGAGACGCTTTCCATTAGTGCCAGCGGCTTTGTCTCCTGCAGATTAAGAAACTTTTTTTACCTTGGCTGCTGCTAATTGCTGGCCAGTGACCTCAACAAATCCCGCTGAATGGATCAGGAAGCATGGAGACTATCTGTTCTCTCTCGCTGTGCTTCGCGTGGGCAATAAGGAAACGGCTGAAGACTTGTTACAGGAAACGTTCCTGGCGGCGATACGTGCACTGAACGACTTTCGCGGCGAGAGTTCCGAACGAACGTGGCTCGTTTCTATTCTGAAAAATAAAATCATAGACCATTATCGTAAGAAGGACGTGTTGCGCGAGACGGCTTCTTACCTGGATGAAAGCGATCAGTCGTTTCACCTGTACTTCTTTGAAGACGAGCCATCGCGTTACGGACACTGGAGAAAGGAACGTGCGCCAGGGGAGTGGGAAATTTCGATTGACCCGGATCCGGGGGACGGAGAACTCAACCTAGTCCTTCAGAAGTGCATGCAGGCACTTCCCGGGAAACTTCGTTCCGCGTTTACGGCCAAATATGTTGAGGAAGAAAAATCTGAAAATATCTGTAAGGAACTGGGGATAACTCCGTCAAACTACTGGGTACTTATTCATCGGGCTAAAGTTATCATCCGCGAGTGCCTGGGGCGAAATTGGTTTGATTTGAAAAAATGACAAGGTGATGCTACGCAAGGTGATGTATAACTGCAGGGAAGCTACTCTGCTGATCGTGAAACGCGAACAAGGGAAAATATCTTTATTCGAGCGCTTCAGGTTATACTATCATCTGCTTCATTGTGGCGTGTGCCGGAGTTTTCAAACGCAATCCATGGTCATCAATCGGCTGACGGCAAGGATCGCGCGTTCCCTCGATAATGACCCGCCTTACAAACTAAGCGAGACCACTGCGCAAAGGTATGGTACCATAATCGCCAAAGAAACCAAAAAAAATACCCGTTGAATTTGTAAGGTTCGTTCAACCGCCACGTCTAAGCAAGAAAAACGGACCGTATGCTTAAGAAACTTCAAGACTTGCGGCTGTTCACCGGCGTAACTACTTTCCTGGTTCTGGTGACGGCTGCGGCGATTTGTCAGTCGCCAAACTATGCTGTTGACGGTGTTGCAGTCAACGGATACGATGTTGTGGCTTATTTCATCGATGGTAAACCGGTAAAGGGAAGTGCCGAGTTTGCATTCACGTTGGACAGTGTGCAATGGCTCTTTTCAAGCCGGGAACATCTGGATCTGTTTAAATCAGATCCGGAGCGATATCTCCCGCAATTCGGGGGTTGGTGCGCATATGGTGTAAGTCAGAATTACAAGGCGCCGACGGAGCCTGATGCGTGGACCATCGTAAATGATAAGTTGTATCTCAATTACAATAAGAAAGTTCGCAAGATGTGGCTTCAGGATCGTGATGCGCGAATACATACCGCGGAACAAAACTGGACCGAGTTAAAGCATAAGGAATAGCCCGATACAATATGAGACATATCTTTTCAATCATCCTTTTGTTCGTTGTGTTCGTCGCCCAAAGTCAGGACATAAATCATATGAACCTTGATGATGGACTCGCGCTGGACGGATATGACCCTGTTGCATATTTTACCGACGGCAAAGCCATTAAAGGTAACAAGCAGTTCCGGGTGCAATCGGGCCATGCCGTCTACTATTTTTCGACGGCGAAGAATAAGGAGATGTTTTCACAAAATCCGGAGAAATACATGCCTCAATACGGTGGGTGGTGTGCCTACGCCATGGGTGCAAATGGCGAAAAAGTGCCGGTAGATCCCGAGACATTTAAGGTGATGAATGGAAAATTGTATTTGTTCTACAACCGTTTTTTTAACAATACACTCACGAAGTGGAACGCGGATGAGAAAAATCTGCTCCCAAAAGCGGATTCAAACTGGAATACAATCATCAGGAATAAACAAGCCGTAAAATGAAAACGAGACTCATACTTTCATGGTTGTTTCGGCTGACTGCGGCCATCATCTTACTGCAAACCCTGTATTTCAAGTTTACTGCCCATGAGGAATCGGTGTACATATTCACAACGGTAGGCATGGAGCCCTGGGGAAGGATTGGCTCCGGAGTCGCCGAACTTGTCGCCGGAATACTCTTGCTGATCCCCCGCACTGTTGTTTATGGTGCGTTTCTCGCCATCATGATAATAGCCGGAGCAATCGCGTCACATCTTTTCGTCCTTGGTATTGTGGTGAAAGACGACGGTGGTCAGCTTTTTATCATGGCGTGTGTAGTCTTTGTCAGTTGCCTTGGACTTCTGTACCTCCATCGCGAGGAAGTTTTGCTACTTAAGACAAGGCTTCGTTCACGTCTTTCAATATGACGACAAAATCCCTTCTGTCGATACTAGTCGCGCTGTCAGTTTCATACAGCGTAATGGCACAGGGGTGTAGCGATGCCGGCTTCTGCACGGTGGGAGGGCTTGGTCATCAAAAAGATTCAGTTACGCGCAATGTGCTTTCACTCATTATGGCAACAGGTAAGGGGGAGCAAGGCGTTTTTGTTTTTACACCCGGCATGCAATATGAACGCAGGCTGAGTTCAGTGTTTACGATTCAGGGAAAAGTAACGGCAAATTATGCAAGTGGCGATCTGGGAAGTGCCACTGGTGCAGGTGATTTTTATCTGTCCGGAATCGCCAGCCCATTCAAGAACCGCTCTCGTGGTTTTTTAGCATCGTTTACGGCTGGAATAAAATTACCTCTGGCCGATGGAGATATGCGCAAGGATGGCCGGGGTTTGCCAATGCCTTATCAAAGTAGTCTGGGCACGACAGATCTCATTACCGGAGTTACACTTTCGGATGGAACCTGGCAGTTCAGTCTGGGCTGGCAGCAACCCTTGACGACAGCAAATGAGAATGTATTCGACCCTGAGCAATGGTCGACTGGCGAAGTATATGATTATTTTCCTTCTTACATGCTCAAAAGAAGGGCCGACGTTTTGCTGCGCGGAGTATACCGCGGAAATATCTCTCGAAAACTTTCCGGTAGTGGCGGATTACTCGCGATCTATCACGTTGGCACCGACGAGTACCTCGATACGGAGTTGAACTATGTCAAACTAAAAGAATCAGACGGACTGACGTTAAATGTCTCCGGCACATTCGACTGGAAAGTGAATGCTTCATTTACGCTTGGACTGACAATGGGATTTCCGGTTATGGTTCGCGATGTGAGGCCGGATGGTTTAACGCGAAGTATCGTCGTTGCGCCTGAAGTCCGCTGGGCGTTCTGATATTATTGCCAGCGACTAATCCACGATCTGGCGGGAACGGTTATCTTTATACGATAACTTTCCGTGCTATGCTTGATCTCGTAATTGAATCCCGAAATGCGTCCATTGGAAACGGACTTGAAGTACGGCGTATCCTTCCATTCCGGCTGCGTCGTATGGTCGGTCCGTTTATTTTTATGGATCATGCGGGGCCATTGAGCGTTGCACCCGAACTGGTCCGGAAGATGGACGTGCTTCCGCATCCACACATCGGACTATCCACCGTGAGTTACCTATTTGGCGGGAAGGTCACCCATCGCGACAGTCTTGGTGTTGAACAAACGATCCGGCCGGGAGAAGTCAACTGGATGACTGCAGGAAGTGGTATCGCACATTCGGAGCGTTTTGAAGATCCCGAAGCGATTGCCGGAGGAAACCTCGAGATGATACAAACATGGGTGGCACTCCCCGAACGCGATGAAGAGTCGGCTCCGTCATTCGCGAATTACTCGCCGGAGCAACTGCCTGTATTTACCGAAAAGGGGGTATGGATGCGATTGATCGCGGGCAATGCATATGGCTTACAGAATCAGGTTAAGACGCACTCGCCCCTGTTTTATGTGCACGTATTGCTGGAGAAGGGAACACGTTTTGGATTGCCTCCCGAATATACTGAACGCGGCATATATGTTGTAAAAGGTGTGATTGAAGCAGGGGGGAGAGAGTACACCACGGGACAGCTGTTGGTTTTTACAAAAGGTGTTGATCCCATTATTAATGCGAAAGAAACCGCAACGTTTATGGTGCTTGGCGGCGAGCCCCTCGGCGAACGTTACATCTGGTGGAATTTTGTATCGTCGCGAAAGGAACGAATTGAACAGGCAAAGGCAGATTGGAAGGAGGGACGTATCATACTGCCGCCAAATGATAACGTGGAATTCGTACCGTTGCCGGAAGACCGATCAAGACCCGCTGGTGGGCCGGCACCTGATGTCTTATCTTAAAAAATGCTTCACGAATTCGTAATCGGGTCCGAATGCATCTGGAACGGACCACGATCCATTACCTTGACGGTGAACACGGAGCCATGACCATATTCTGATTTCATGTGTATACTTGCTCCAATTTTCGCAGCCGCCTCGCGCGCGATGTAGAGACCCAGTCCGGATCCGCCTCCCTGTTCGTTAGCCCGGTGAAACATTTCGAAAATTCGCGGCTGCTCCTCAGGTTGTATACCCTGCCCGTTGTCTTCGATGTCTATAATAACATGCCGGGGCGTTTTTCGCGATGTGATTCGTATAAACGGTTCGTGATCCGTTGTGCGCCTTTGAAACTTAAAAGCGTTTGACAGAATATTGGTAAGTATGATCTTGAGGCGGACACTATCCTGGTGTAACGTCTTCTCCATCAGTCCAAGATAGACTTTTGTGTTTTCGTTCTCGGTAGTGTATCTGAGATTGTCGAGTATTTCTTCGATCAATACCTGTAGTGAAATTGGTTCAATAATCGGGATTTGTCGCTTTGAACGTGAATAGTCCAGAATCTCGGCGATAAACGCTTCCAGCTTCTTCACGCTGCGTTCAATTTTGTTTACGTAAAGACGGTGTTCATCCAGGTCGTTGGTGAGTCGGCTGATGTTGACCAGACCAAGTACCGACTTGAGTGGTGCGGACAAATCATGGGATACGCTGTAAACAAAACGATCAAGTTCTGCTGTAGTTTTTTCCAGTTCCTTATTCTGTTGAATCAGACGCGCATCGGCCTCTCTGATGTCGCTGATGACTCGTCCGGTAATTGCAACAAAAACAAAAAGGAAGTTCGCTCCGAGAAAGATATCGCTGACATGAGCGACGTCGAATGTAGCACCGTTTGTAAGGGTTGTGCTGATCCGCGGGAATACATAAGCGAGGACCATGATGTACAGGTTCGTGAAAATAGCCGGGCCGAATCCAAACCTGATCGCGACATAAAGCGAGAAAAATCCGTATACATACCAGTGATCCTTGAACGCGACGAAGAATACCAGCGCGAGAAGGCAGATGAAAATCATAACGAGCTCAAGGATTTGCCGGTCTGCAAGCCGTTTGACCGGCGGGACTTCCGGGATGTACATATCAGATTGGTGAAGCAATCCGGTCTGTTGAACCCACGGTGTGAGATAATAGAGTACCGGGAATGTGAAGAAGAATGAAGTAGCGAACTCGCTCAGGAGGTTGCTCGCAACATAGGGCAGAAACACGTCGGAGGGTTGTGATCCGGTAAGAACCAGCATACCCTGGAGCAGGAAACTCTCAGCAAGTGCAGGGATCAGAATTCCAAACAAGAGAAACACAATGGTGTTCTGATTGTCCGGAAACCAGAATTTTCCCTTCAGCACAACACGGAAAAGAAACCATGACAGAAATGCAAAAAAAACCTCAGGGAGTCCGTAGAGAAACCAAAGAGGCCAGTCTTCGAGGGGTGTACCCCACATATGAGAAGTGAGGACGGCGTTCACGTACATGATTGGAAGCACGAGCCGCGGCCCAAACCAATTTACGAGTATGATTGCGATTGCTGTCGGAAGGTAGAAGTCGGATACGGCAAGATCGTGTTTGGTCAGCAACGAGATCTGGCTTCCCGTATGTATAGCCAGGAATGAGAAAATCGCTAACACCCATCTTTGATTCAACAGCATGCAGTAACTGTTACAAGCCAGAGGTTTGTTAAAGATACCGCTTGTTGAAAATATTCAATACCCTTTTTTATGTTTGTTGCCATCACCCGTGGGCTAAACGGTGATTCATCCCTGGTCGTGGAGATTGTTGACGATGCGAAATGCTAGGCCGGGGGCGATGCGTGACAGCAGATAAAGGGCTTGAACGCGACCAATGCGGATTTCCCTTCTGCCGGACTCAAGTCCGCGCATCATCAAACTCACCGCTTTTTCAACTGTGATTGCCGTGCGGGGCAGGTTGCCCTTGTGCCACGGCGTATCCACCACAGGCATCATCACTTCAATAATTTCAGCACCGAGGGGTTCAGTCTGCTTTCGAAGTACCTGCGTGAATGAATGGAGTGCAGATTTTGTCGCGTTGTAAATCGGATAAACTGTCCGCGGCGCGTAAATAAGTCCTGTCGTAATATTTATTACCGTGCCGTGTATGTTGTGATTAAGGAATGTCTGACTCAATAAAACCGGTCCAAGGAAGTTTGTTTGTACCTCAAGTTCTGCCATCTCCGGCATCATTGGATCGGAAACAAAATGTGATTTGTGTGCAATCCCTGCATTGTTGATAAGCACATTCAGGCGTGGATGTTCCTTTTTAATGTGGTGCATCAAGCCTTGCTGATCTTCTTTTATGGAGATGTCGCACTGGTACGTATGCAGTTGGGGTAGTTCATTTTGGGCGAGTGCAAGTTTTTCCGCAGAGCGCCCGCAAACTATTACCGTATTATTCCTGGTAATGAATTGTTTCGCGAGTTCAAGGCCGATTCCCGAGCTTCCGCCGGTAATCAGTATCACGTTGCCACTGAGGTTCATTGTCTGATTTTCTGCAAACCAAACAATGTCCCAGCGTTATGTCATTAACCTATGTTAATGGCTTGAACTTTTGATTGCCTGCGGATACGACTTAATGCTACCGGTGTGATTCCAAGGTATGAGGCGACTATATGTTGTCGTACACGTGTTTCCAGCATGGGATATTCAGTCAGGAAAGATTGATAACGCTCCGCCGCATTCAGTGTGAGTAGTTCCCGCTCGCGTTTTTCTTTTTTCATGTAGCCTTTCTGAAGCATAGCGATGAGCAGCGAAGACCAACAGGGATGTCCATCATATAAGCGTTGCCAGCTCGCGTAATCGAACGCGTCAATTACTGAATCTTCAAGCGTCTCAATTGCAAACCAGGAAGGGGTTTGGGCGATCATCGCACTATACGAAACGAGAAAATCTCCTTCAGGAAAAAAACCTTTGGTGAACTCATGTCCGATAGCGTCCGAATACAGATAACGAAACAGTCCTTTGCAGACAAAGGCGACTTTTGCTGGTATGCTTCCGGCATTGAGAAATCGTTCGCCTTTTGCAAAGTACTGACGTTGCACACAGCCGGATAGTTTTGTTAATTCACTTTCGGGAATGCCAAATTTTGCCCGGAGGAATTCTATGATACCATCGATGGAACCGTGGTGAGTGTTTGCCATGAGTCTCGTTGTTTGGGCTATGCCAGCACGATTTTGAATTCAATGATCAGGTCTGGACCATGTGAAGGTCTGGAATGTTTTGTGACATTCCTACGAATCGGGTATTCGTATAATATATAATGCCCGGATTTTTGCCTTTTGATTCATGCTGTCTCGCTTTATCTTGCGGCAATGGACCAGTCAAAACTATCGACGATCATTGACGCAGCTACCAGCCGCTTCGCCCATTACGGGCTGGCAAAAACAACGATGAGTGAAATTGCAGCCGATATTGGTATGTCGAAGGCCGCCTTGTACTACTACTTTCCCGATAAGGAACGGTTGTTTATCGCTGTTGTTACAAAAGAGTTCGATCAGTTTGAGTCTGCTGTGCGTAGCATGATTGTCCGCGACAGCAAAGCGGGCTTTAAGCTGAAGCGGTATGTGACGATCCGGAATCAGTTCCTGGAAAAACTCAGGAATCTTGCTAAGGTGGAAAGCGCCACCCTCACCGAGATGATGAATCCGGTTTATAATGAGATGAAGCACAAATTTTTTAACAGGGAAAAGGAACTGGTAGGTACGATTCTGTCAAACGGGATCAACAGCGGTGAATTCAGGAAAGTGCATACCGGTGAGCTGGCTGACTTTTTTGTATCCGCACTGGTGGGCCTGCGTTCTACCGGCCTGGTATTGCCTGCCGAAGCCGGGGCCGATTACGTTACCAAAAGCGCTGATCAAAGTGCTTTCCTGACCTCCATACTCCTGGAATACCTCCGGCCCGGTCACTGACCATTTGACTTATTTGGCAAAATAGTCAGTCAAAAACACTGATTCTGGTCAATCTATAACGATTTCGGAAAGATTTGTTGAAAAAATATCGTTTGTTGACGAACGAAATACTAATCTTGCCGTTATAGAAACTACGGAAACTACTAAAGACATGAAAGTTTCCAGGGTTTCTTAGATATGGAAGACGGTAATACACGAAAGCGCATATTGAACAGTTCGAAGGATCTTTTTCAGAAGTTCGGGATACGAAGCATCACGATGGATGATATCGCCCACCACCTGGGAATCTCGAAAAAGACAATCTATCAGCATTTTTCCGACAAGGATGATATTGTCACTCTTGCCATCAGGCATTACGCTGTAAGTCAGAAAAACGAACTACTCCAACTGAAAGAGATTTCGAAGGACGCTGTTGAACTTCTGATCGCAGTGAGTCGATATATACAAAAAGATATTTCCCACAATACTTCCGCCTTGCTTTTCGACGTACAGAAATATCACCCGAAGGCCTGGAATATCATTACGGAATTCAAACAAGGCTTTCTGGCGGATTTTGTACAGGACGTATTACGCGAAGGTATAGAGCAGGGGTTGTTTCGTGACGACATAGATGTATACGTGATTGCCAGGATTCGACTGGAGGAAATTACACTCGCACGCAGTGAATCCGTTTTTCCGAGCGCAAGGTTTGGTCATATTAATGTACCGGGTGCATTACTTGACCACTTCGTTCACGCAGTATGCACTGAAAAAGGAAGAAAGAAATACAAAAAGTTAAAGGAAGGAAATACAAATCTAAAAGGGATACAAGAGAATCATGAACTATAAGAATCTGATCGTCTGCGCCTTTGTGGCTGTTGGATTTTTCTCTCCGACTGGGAGAGTATATGCGCAGGAAGCGCGTACGTACTCACTGCAGGAACTATTGACTATTGCACTGGAGAAAAACAGTCAGGTCGTGAAGTCAAAGCTTGACTATGAGGAAGGAAAACAAAAGACACGTGAGGTAAAATCTGCGGCAATGCCCCAGGTGAATCTGAATGCTGACCTGACCGATAACGTTATTCAGCAGGCGTTTGTCTTCCCTGCCGCGCTTGGCGATCCAAACGCAGGTCCGGACGAATTTCGGGTGCTGAGAGCAGGGATGCAATATTCCACCAGCGTGACTGCGTCTGCGACCCAACAACTCTTTAATAAGAGTGTTTTTACAGGCATCAAAGCAGCGAAGGTGAGTGAGGATTTTTACAACCAGAATATTGTACGGACAGAAGAGGAGGTGATTCAAACAGTGGCAACGCTTTTCTATCAGGCATCATCGCTTGATGCTCAGCGCAAAGTCCTTGAGTCTACACTTGAAGAAACGCGTAAGAACCTGAAGATCACAACTGATCGTTACGAAGCGGGCATAGCCAGAAAGCTCGATGTTGACCGGATAAAGGTTAGCGTTACGAATCTGGAAACACAACTCCGTTCGGTGGACGACTCTTATACTAATCTTATCAATCAATTGAAACTTGTCACCGGCTTTAAAGTGGAGGCTGAACTTGAAATTGAGGAGCCTTTTGGTGACAACGTGAGTGCCTATGCAATTGATCCGGCGCTCACAGGCGGTGACTGGGCATTCGAGAATAAAATCGAATACCGCCAGCTGAATACCCAGCTTTCGCTTTATGATCTCGAGAGGAAGAATTTCTCATCCGGTTACTTTCCGACGTTGTCGGCTTTTGCGAACTATACATATACTGGCCAAAGCAATGATTTTGTCCTCTCAGGAAAAGCGAATTCGCTT
This sequence comes from Bacteroidota bacterium, assembly GCA_023428695.1. GTDB lineage: Bacteria > Bacteroidota > Bacteroidia > Cytophagales > Cyclobacteriaceae > Ohtaekwangia. The sequence goes on along the minus strand of JAEYWY010000028.1, from coordinate 458,939 downwards.
TGGTTTGATGTAGCATCGATAGGTCTGCGACTTAATATACCGGTCTTCGATGGACTGAATCGTTCCGCCAGGATGCAGCAGTCCCGCATTCGCCGGATAAAAACCGAAGAAGATATGAAGCTCACCCGCGAACAATCTGATATGCAATACAGGAATGCGCTGAAAACCTATGAGACGAGCTTTGCTTCATACGAAGCGCAGAAAGAGAACGTAGCACTTGCAAACAGCGTGTACGACGTGACACTGCAGAATTATAATGAAGGTGTCAGTCCGCTGACGGATCTTCTTCAGGCTGAGTCGTCTAAGATTCAGGCACAAAGCCAGCTTATTGAGTCATTACTCAAGGTAAAACAATCGGAAGTCGCGTTGTTGAAGGCGCGCGGTGAAATCAAAAAACTATTGAACTAAGAATCATACTGACGAAAACGATGAAACGCACATTAATTACAATTTTCATCATTGGCGCGGCGATCGCCGGTGCCGCGTTTATCCTGAAAAACAACAAGGAAGAGATGCAGGCGCAGACTGAACTGGCTAAGAAGGTTAACAGTACTATTCCTGTCCAGGTCGCAGCGGTCACGGAAACGCCCATAGGCGGTACGTTTACTGCGACAGGTTCATTTGCGCCGGCGCGGCAGATCATAGTGGTTACCGAACTCGCAGGCAAAGTCGTCTCTCTCATTGCTGAAGAAGGACAATTTGTTCGCAAAGGACAACAACTTGGAAGAATTGAATACGCGACAGCTGAGGCTGACCTTCGTTCTGCCGAAGCGGCCTTCAAAAAGCTTACAACCGACAAAGAACGTTACGAACGCCTCGTTAACAGCGGGGGAGTGACGCAGGCTCAACTTGATGAGATTAATCTGCAGCACGTCAACGCAGAGGCACGGCTTGTTTCGGCACGAAAGAAATTTGCCGACTCATTTATCACAGCTCCTTTTGCCGGCTATGTGAACAAACGATTTGTTGAGGAGGGCGCTTACCTGAATGCAGGTAAGGAGATGTTTGAGATCGTGGAGACCGAACGCCTTGACATGGTGGTAAACGTCTCCGAATCACAAGTTCTAAGTGTGACCAACGCGAAGCAGATTAAAGTAAGCGCTGATGTGTACCCAGGCGTTGAGTACGAAGCGAAATTGAATTTCATTGGCGCCAAGGCTGATGCAAATCTCAATTTCCCGGTAGAACTCCAGATTCGGAATATTAAAGACAAACCGCTCCGCGCCGGAATGTATGGTCGCGCCACATTCGAATTAGCTGAGAGCGCGCCATCGTTGGTTATTCCCCGCAGCGCACTCCTGGGAAGTGTGGACCATGCGCGTGTGTACGTGGTTGAGAACGGTGTCGCCAAACTCAGAGAGATTGTCGCGGGCAAATCGTTCAGTGATACCGTTGAGGTTGTAGAGGGTCTTGAGAAAGGCGAGGAAGTGGTTGTCAATGGTCAGATCAACCTGACCGACAACGCACGTGTATCGGTGTTGAAACAATAAGACAATGAAGATTACAGAACTTTCAATAAAGCGCCCGTCGATTATCCTGGTGCTTTTTATAATGCTGACTTTCCTGGGGCTGAGCAGCTACCGGAAACTCAGCTACGAATTGCTTCCGAAGTTTAGCGCCCCCGTTGTGACCGTAACAGCTATCTATCCGGGTGCATCGCCGAACGAAGTAGAGAATACGGTGACCAAGAAACTCGAGGATGCTGTATCGTCCATGGAGAACGTTGATAAAATCACATCTTCCTCTTATGAAGGATTGTCCGTGATTGTTGTGCAGCTTCGCAATGAAGCCAACGTTGACCTGGCCCTCCAGGAAGCACAACGCAAGGTCAATGCGACGATCGCCAGCCTTCCAGAAGACGTGAAAGCGCCGTCACTTGGAAAATTCTCTTTCGACGATCTGCCTATCATGAGATTGGGAGTTGCCGGAGAAATGAGCCCGACCGCACTATTCGACCTTGTGGACCAGCGGATCAAGCCAAATCTTTCGAAGATCCCCGGTGTTGCGCAAATCAACCTTATCGGTGGTGAGCAGCGTGAAATCCGTGTGAACGTAAATAATGAGAAGTTACGGGCATATCGCCTGTCTTTGCCGCAGCTGGTGCAATTAATCGAAAGCTCAAACCTGGACTTTCCTACTGGTAAAATCAAAACTCAGGATGAACAGGTATTGATCAGGCTTGCCGGCAAGTATTCAAGTCTTGATGACTTGCGCAACCTGGTTGTGGCGTCCAATGCCCAGGGTGGACCTGTCCGTCTCGCGGATGTAGCCGAAGTTCAGGACACGAAGAAGGAGATTGAACTCATAAACCGCATCGACCTTGAGAACTCGATCGGTATTTCAATTCAAAAGCAATCCGATGCCAACGCAGTTTCTGTGAGCGAACTCGTGAGAGAAGAAATGTCGCGTCTTGAAGATGTTTACAAGGAGCACAACCTTAGCTTTACGATTGCACAGGACACCTCCGAGTATACGCTTGAAGCAGCTGATGCAGTTATTCATGACCTGATGCTTGCAGTTGTACTCGTAGCGGCGATCATGTTGCTGTTCCTGCACTCAATACGCAACTCGATCATCGTAATGGTGGCAATTCCATTGTCTCTTGTTGCAACGTTTATTGGAATGTCGCTGTTCGGGTTCACGCTTAACCTGATGTCGCTTCTTGGTTTGTCGCTGGTGGTTGGTATCCTCGTCGATGACGCGATCGTGGTTATTGAAAATATTTACCGTCACATGGAGATGGGCAAAAGCAAGGTACAGGCGGCGTATGATGGTGTTAAGGAAATTGGGTTCACCGTTACCTCGATCACGCTTGTTATTGTGGTTGTGTTCTTACCTATCGCGCTTACGACCGGTCTGATCTCCAATATTATGCGGCAGTTTTCTATTGTAATCGTAATAGCGACACTGCTTTCACTGCTCGTTTCATTCACCATGGTGCCATTCCTGTACTCGCGTTTTGGAAAGCTTGAGCGCATTACCAAAGAGACATTCTTTGGAAGGATCATCCTTGCCTTTGAAAATACTCTTGACAGGTTTACAGCATGGATTCAAAACCTGCTTAGACTCGCGTTGCGTCACCGTGCCGTTACTATGATCTCTGCAGGTGTTCTATTCTTTGCTTCAATCGCACTTGTGGTCGGCGGATTCATTGGGTCGGAGTTTATCGCCCAGGGCGACCGTAGCGAGTTCGTTCTGGTCCTGGAGTATCCGAAGAAGACAACGGTGGATCAGAACAACGTTATCACGCGTCAAATTGAAGAGTACGTGTCGACGAAGCCTGAAGTCGTTTCACTGTTCACATCAGTGGGTCAAAGCAGCGAAAGCGGTATGGGTAGCAGCCAATCGACTGCTTACAAGTCGGAAATCAACGTGAGACTTGTACCGGAGGAAGAGCGGGAGGTTAGTTCTGATATTTACGGTGTGTTGCTGAAGAATGAAATCCTGGAAAAATTCCCGGGTGTAAAAGTCAAAGCTACACCTGTTTCGATGATTGGTACTGCCAACCAGGCACCCATCCAGCTTATTGTCACGGGGCCAACCTACGACGACGTGATGTCATTCGGTGAAAAGGTGATGGAGGAAGTGAAGAAGGTGGACGGTACCCAGGAGGTTAAACTTTCCGTGGAAAGCGGTAGCCCGGAGGTTGTGGTATCGACTGACAGACGCAAGATGGCAGAGCTTGGTCTCGACCTGCAGACTGTGGGAGCCACGATGCAGTTTGCCTTCAGTGGTAATGCGGACGCGAAATATCGCCAGGGTGAATATGACTACGATATCAATATCCGCTTTGACGAGTTCGACCGCAAGAGTGTTGAAGACCTTCGCGCACTTACATTCATGAATAAGTTTGGTCAGCAAGTTCGTTTGGATCAATTTGCCGATGTACACGAAAGTTCCGGACCATCACGCCTTGAGCGATACAACCGGATCACTTCGGTTACGATTAACTCCCAGTTGTTGGGGCGTCCTTCAGGAGCTGCGGCTGCTGAAATCCAGGAAATCCTCAACAGAATGGACAAGCCTGCAGGTGTAGCCGTAGTTTTCGGTGGAAACCAGGAAAACCAGGAAGAGTCATTCTCGCAGCTTGGGTTTGCGTTCCTGACATCGATACTTCTGGTGTATCTGATTATGGTGGCACTTTACAACAACTTTGTGTATCCGTTCGTGGTGCTGTTCTCGATTCCACTTGCGATGATTGGTGCGTTATTCGCCCTGGCGCTGACAGGTCAGACGCTTAGTATCTTCACAATACTCGGTATTATCATGCTGATCGGACTTGTTGCCAAGAACGCGATCCTTGTTGTTGACTTCACGAACCATTTAAAAGAAAAGGGCATGTCGACGAATGACGCGCTCCTTGAAGCTACAAAGGAACGTCTTCGCCCGGTGTTGATGACGACCATCGCCATGGTGGTAGGTATGCTGCCCGTGGCCCTGGCCAACGGTGCAGGTGCTGCCTGGAAGAATGGTCTCGCATGGTCAATCATCGGTGGACTTACGAGTTCGATGTTCCTTACGTTGATCGTGGTACCGGTAGTGTATCAGCTCGTAGACCGTGCGTTGGTGAAACTGAAGTTGGTTAACACTGAAAAAGCAAAAATGTACGAGCAGTTTCAGGTATAAGTATTCCACGTGACGGAACTGGAAACAGTGTCCGTTACGTTAAGACATAAGGAGCGGTATTCCCTGGGGGTTGGTTTTTGCATTGTTAAGAGTCAGGGAAGCCGTTCCTTTCTTTTTTGTGGCGCCCGGACAAGTGGATAGGGCGCATCTTACGTTTTCTCAGTTTGTGACCAGTATTCTGCCGGATGGAATTTCACCTCTGAATGTCTTATATTCCATTTTAGATACGCACAAATGGACGTGATTCTTACAGGTGGCTTCCTCGGTAGTGGCAAAACTACAGGCATTCTTCAGTCTTGTAATGTTCTGATGCAGCAAAATCGCAGGGTTGCAGTTATCACTAATGACCAGGGCTCGCAACAGGTAGATACTTCGTTGGTTCGTTCTACTAATGTGCCGGGCGGGGAAATTGGTGGCGGATGTTTTTGCTGTCGCTTTGAGGAGTTGACCGGCCGAATCGACGAAATTGTCAATGACGTAGCGCCCGATGTAATTTTTGCTGAAGCCGTAGGATCTTGCACCGACCTCGTTGCCACGGTCGCTGCGCCCTTGTTGCGTCAATATTCTTCGGTCAGGGTGGTTGTCGTAACGTACGTTGACAGTTTGTTTCTGGTGTCTCTGCTTGATGGAACGTCATCATTTATCGATGAGTCGGTGCGCTATATCTTCCGGAAACAAATGGAAGAAGCGGGGATACTTATCGCGAACAAGGCCGACTGTCTCACGCCTGATCAACACACCCTTATGAGTGACTTTCTTTTGACTGAGTTTCCCCACACGATCGTGATTTTTCAAAATTCGCTGGATCAGGACGAAGTGGCGCGTGGCCTGTCCGTTATAATGGGCACCACCGCGAAGTTCAGATTCCTTGAAATCAACTATGACACATACGCTGAAGGTGAAAGCCGGCTTGCGTGGTACGACCGGTCACTGCGTATTGAGTCAGAGAAGGGGAATTCCATCGTAATTGCTGAAGCTTTAATGAAATCAATTTTCGACGCGATCCGCGGTGCTGACCTTACGATCGGTCACCTGAAGTTTCTCGTTCAAAATAACACCGCGACAAGAAAGGTTAGTTTTACGACCGCGAGTACAGATGGAAAAGTAAAACTCGGAATGGCTGAATCCCGCGAGGTCTCTGTTTTGATTAACGCACGTGTGCAGACGGATCCGGCCACCTTACAGGAAATCATAGAGCGTGTGGCCCGTGAAGTACAAAAGACTCATCTATGCAGAATCCTGCTTGGCGAAGGTGCATCATTCAGTCCGGGTTACCCGAAACCTTCACATCGGCTTACCACGATCTAGATCTACGCTTTAAACGCAGAGACTTTTCCGGCGACATTAACCTTTTCGACGGGGATTTTTCCACGCACGACATTCAGCCTGACCGTTCCGTTCTTGTAATGTACCGTTCCGAATCCGGTATTCGTTGAAAGGAAAGACACGAAGTCGCCAACATGCGAGTTGACATGGAGTACTTTCTCCACGGCGTCAAAGCGTACGCCTGTCAGTCCTTCAATAAGACCGTAGCTCGCGAGTGCGCGCGCATACCAGTGCCCGCATTCGTACTCGTCGAAAGGATTTCTTGTTTTTCCATCGTATCGGTGACGGCAGATTCTTACAATCTCAAGTCCCTCGTCAACTTTTCCCATAAGCGTAAGATGCGCCGCGACCTGGTACTCGATTCCTGTCCACACTTCATTGCTATAGACAAATGGCAGTGACAGTTGCCCACCCTTTGGCCACGAGCATAACAACAGCCCGCCTTCGGGTCCAAATGCAAATGATGGGCGTTGAGGGTTTACGTGATCCCGCAAGTCTTTGCGCAGGTTGTAACGGTGAACCGCGAGCAAATGACTTTCAACCTTTTTTGGATCAAGAGGCTCATCAAGCCCACACATTCGCGCAATCCATGAACCAAGCACTCCATCTGAAAGACAACCCGAACCATACTGGTATTTTGGACCTTCTTCTTCAAGGAGCTTTTGCGCTTCTTCAGAGTATTGTCCAACCATCGAGGTTTTGCCTGTTTCCAGCGGATTGGCGCGAAGTCCTTCTGTCTGAATTTTCTGAATGAAGTATTCTCCGTCAAAAAGTTCCGTCTCGATATACTGGCGACCCTTTTTCAACAGGGCCGAGTATTCGGCGACGTCCTTTTTCTTCTTGAGGTATTTAGCCATTGCCACCATCGCCGAGAGTGCACCGACATAGAAGCTTGTACACATGCCATCCGGTCCCCAGAATTCAATATCGTACGTATTATGATGAGGTTCTTCGAGGATACCTTTCTTGTCCGGATCCCAGGATTGCTGGCAATAGTCGATACTCTGTTTGACCATCGGGTACATCTTTCGAAGCCACGCGTCATCGCCGCTGATACGCCATTCACGATAAACCTTCATGATGCCACCGAGTTGGCCATCGGCGGCGGCGTGGAAGTCATGCTTTAGCGGGCGGATCGGCAGCGCCGCACGAAACATCTGATGTCCTTCGCGACTTTGGTTCTCACAAAATTCCGTGTGACGCAATGTGCGTTCGAGCGCAGGGAAAAGATGCGGTATTGCCTGTGCGTAATTCCAAACGTGCGTACATGAACCGTGGCAACATCCCCACGAGTCGCCGGTTCCCTCAAAACTCCACAGCCTGCCATCGTGTTGGCGTAATACTGTAGTCGATTTAAGGATACAGAGATTTGCGGCAACAGCTTCAACAACTTCCTGCGGCAACGTCATCGCGTAGAATGCATCAGTAAACTGCCGCGTTTGTGTATCGAGGTTCAGATAAGATTCTTCCCAGTAGCGAACGATGTCTTCAACGGACTTGAAGCGTGATGCATACCAGGGTTGGTAATTTTCTTTTGTCGTTTCAGGATCTGCAATTTTGTTCCCGATATCTGCACTGGTATTGCAACAGCCTGAACCGGGGTCACAATTTTCTGCCTCGGATTGGTCCTGACCAAAACGCACATCGGAGTAGGGGACATACCAGCAAGTGTTTACGATGATTTCCTTTTCCTCTCCGGGCGCGAGTGTGAAGGGGACATATACCGATGCTCCCGGCGCATTTGAGGGTACCGGGTCCGTTGCACGTGCCTCACTTTTTTCAACAGAACGCCAGGTCATTGTCATTGAGTCAAACCATCCGCCACGAAACCAGCAGTGGTCGATAATAGCGTTTGCCTGGTTTAAGGTCACTGCAAAGTCAGCCTGAACGTGTTTCTGATCTCCTATGATTTCCTGGCGCAGTACAAAGCCGCGTGGAAGGCCTGTGATTTTGTTGGATGGTTTTTCGCTGTCGCGTTTCAGAAAATTCTTCGCATGAAAAGAGAACAAACATTCCTGGCTTTCGGAGCTCGTATTTCGAAACGTGTACACCAACGCAGCCACAGGAAGGCTTGAGTTGTCTTCATCAGTTGGAATAAAGGGATTCCATGCCTTGATTTGTGCATTTAACGGGTACTCTGTATCAGTGAGATTGATTGTTGCATACGGGAAACGCATTTCAAAGGATGCTTTTTCGAAATGGGGCAGACCAAGTGTTGTGCCTCCAAGTCCGTTGCCGGCGAGGGCTACACCGAACTTCTTCCATTCAGGGGGCGGCCCTTCGACGATACGGGCACTTTGAGGTTTGTTCTTGATGGAGATGGCAGCGAACATGCCGGGGTCATTGGTAATATCGGGCTTATGCCGGATGGACATATGCGAATACGCTCCCGTGCCCTCGATACAATACATTCCCGCTCCCAGGCCCCCTAAAGGAAACGCAATGCGGTCGAGTTGAGGACCGGCGTATGGTCCGTTGAAAGCGTGCTCACTTGCCAACTCACCTTTGAGAGTGTGCTCACCATCCGCAGCTGAATTCTCTTTTTGATTGGCGTTTGTCGAAAGTGGCAGGAGTGTCGCCGAGAGTGACCCGACTCCAACTTGCCGAATGAAGTTTCTTCTTGTGCGGTCCATAGTTTTCAGGGATCAGTGAAAATACTAAATTGACAGCCGGGACTGCATCATGGGCTGTCCTTTTTTGAGTGCTTATTCCGGGTGCCAAACCGGATCTTTTTCACAACCGGATTTTCCATAACTTGGCAGATCGTTTTGGAGGCATGAGGATATCCGGTATTATTTTATTCCTGCTATTAGCGTTTGGCGTTTCTGCACAACCCTCGACGAGGGATGGTTTGTATGGACTTGATTCGTTGTTAGCGAACAGGAACGCGATCCTGCAAACCAAGTTTGAGCGGCTGAACTCTCTGAAACGGATGCTTCCCGGACGAACTACACTTGACGAATACCAGACAACACTTGCCATATATAATGAGTATAAGTCATTTATCTATGATTCCGCATTTCGTTATGCGCGCAGTTTGCAGAATATCGCCGCAAGAACCGGCGACCCGGCCCTGATTCTGGAGTCGAAAATAAATCTGGCGTTTGTTCTGGTTTCGGCCGGTCTTTTCCATGAAGCCCTCGATTCATTACAGGCAATAGACGCATCGAAGTTGCCGGCGGACCGACGATCGGCCTATTATTTCCTTTGCGGACGAACGTGTTATGATGCATCCGAATTTGCCGGCGATGACTTTTTCGGCAGTTCGTATCATACGCGTGGCAATCAATACATTGACTCCGCGCTGCACGCGCTCACTCCTGATAATCCGCAATACCTGCTTGCCCGCGGACTTCTTGATCTTCACACTGCGGATCTGATTAATGCAATTAAGAATTATGAGAAGTTGATGAATGATTATCCGCTTACCGATTCTGAAAAGGCTGTCGTCGCCAGCACGCTTAGCTTTCTGTATCTCAACAGTGGCGAGCGCGAACGTTCAAAGGCAATGCTCATCGAAGCAGCTGCGGCGGATGTCAGAGCGTCGACCAGGGAAGCGGTGGCTCTGATGAATCTGGCCAGGATGTTATACGATGACGGTGAAATTGAAAAAGCCTACAACTACATCCGCGTTGCAATGGACGATGCAAACTTCTACGGCGCTAACCATAGAAAAATCCAGGTTGCATCCGTGTTTCCGTTGATTGAAGGGAAACAACTTGCCATGGTGGAAGCACGAAAAAACATGCTTCTGCTTTATGCCACAGGGATCACGCTCATTGCACTAATCCTGATCGGATTTGGTGTGATCATCTTTGTACAATTCCGTAAGCTTCAGCATGCCAAGAGGATCATTTCCGAGTCGAACGAAAGACTTGTGGAAACGAATCAACACCTGGTCGACGCCAACAAGATCAAGGAAGAATACCTCACCTATTACTTCAATACCACGGCTGACTACATTTCGAGGCTCGAGAACCTGAAGAAGAGCATGGAAATGAAGTTGATGACCAAAAAACTTGATGACCTCCGTTTTGTTGTCGACAGCATTAATATCCGGCGGGAGCGGGAGGACCTTTATCATAATTTTGACAAAGTCTTCCTCAAACTATTCCCTGATTTTGTGAATGTTTTTCAGTCATTGTTCCGTGAAGAAGACCGCATCCAGCTTAAGGAAGGTCAACTGCTAAACACCGAGCTCCGCATTTTTGCACTGATTCGGATGGGAATCACCGACAACGAAAAGATTTCCCGTATTCTGGATTACTCTGTAACGACGATCTACACGTACAAAACACGCATCCGCAACAAGTCCATTGTTCCGAACGATGAATTTGATCGCCGGATAATGAGCATCAGGACCTTCTGAATCGTTGTTTTCTTCTCGATTTCCCTTAGATTTTCCGCCTTGAGTGTTGGGTGTAAAGTGTTGTGAATCAATTGTTTGGTGGTCATGAATGATCAGGATTTTCTAGATTTTGGAGGGATAAATTGATCTCACCTTTTGCTACCTCTTCCTTTGTCAGGTCCGCAAACGTTTGCCGGCCTGATTCCGGCGAAGATTGCGTACGCACCAAATCAAGCCAAATGATATGAACAACGCGAAAGCAGTCAAAAATCGCCGGAAACGGCTGAAAATCTTGATACAGGTCATGCTCTGCAGCTTTCTGGCTCTTGCAGTAGTGCCCTGTGTGTACGCCCAGGATGGTCAGACCATCAGTGGTATCGTAGTCGATGAGAACGGTGACGGAATGCCCGGTGTGAGCATCCGGTTGAAGTCAGCACCGTCAATAGGTACCGCCACGGATGTTGAAGGAAAATACCGCCTTTCACTTCCGGCAGACGCAAGCAATGGTGTTCTGTTGTTTTCCTATGTCGGTTACGCGACAAAAGAAGTCGCAGTAGGAAGCGGAAGCGTTATCGATGTCCGGCTTGAGCCGGACCTTTCGACGCTTAGTGAGATCGTTGTAATCGGTTACGGCACGCAGGAGAAACGCGATGTCACCGGCGCAATGACTTCATTGTCGTCGGATCAGTTGAACCAGGGTGCGTTCACAAACCCCATGCAGCAGATCGCAGGAAGGGCCGCGGGCGTTAACGTGACGCAGACCGGCAGCGAACCAGGTTCTTCGCCGTCGGTTCGCATTCGTGGTATTACCTCGCTGATAGGAGGAAACGACCCGTTAGTTGTAGTGGATGGTATTCAGGGTAATATGGACCTTCTGAATCAGGTTCCTCCCGGCGAAATTGAAAGTATCGACATTTTGAAAGACGCATCGGCGACAGCCATATACGGTTCGCGTGGTGCCCCAGGGGTAATCATCGTTACAACGAAAGCCGGTAAAGAGGGAAAACTTTCGGTTGAATACAATGCGTCGGCTTCAGCTGATTTCATTCCGCGTCATCTCAAAGTGCTTGATGCACAACGTTGGTGGGAAGTAGCTCAACAAACGGGCGTACCGGCATCAGCAAACCACGGGTCGTCTACTGACTGGTTTGACGTGCTTACGCGAACCGGATCAACCCAAAATCACACGCTTTCATTCGGCGGTGGCACGAAACAATTGAACTACCGGGCATCGCTGACGGCGTTGCTGCAAAATGGCGTGGTTACCAATTCAAGCAACAACCGCTATATCGCCAACGTCCAGGCTACACAACGTGCCCTGGACGACAAGCTTACACTCACGTTCCATCTCAACAGCAGCATAAACAATACTGTGGGCAGCCCTAACAGCGTGGGCCGTGCTTCGTTTACCTCGAACCTCATCACGAATTCCTACGTGATGCGCCCGACGGATCCGATTTTCGACACGGATGGCGAGACTTTCTATTCTGATCCCAATGTGTTTCAGTATATCAACCCGTATGCGGTTGCCGAGACGGTCGTGAACGAAGGAAAGAACAACAACCTCTTCGGTAGCTTCCACGCAGATTTTGAAATCGTCAAAGGGTTTACCGCAGGGTGGTTCGGCAGCTGGCGGAAAACCGACAATATGTGGGGATACTTTTTACCAGCGAAATCAACGGTTGCAATAGCCATCGACAATGATGGATTGGCAAGCATCAACAACAATCGCCAGGATGAACGCCTGATGGATATCAGTCTCGAATACAAGAAGGAACTCGAACAACACTCATTCGGCGCCTTGATCGTGTACGAATGGCAGAATCAATTGTATCAGGGTAACTTCTCTCAGGCCAAAGGTTTCAGAAATGATATCGCAACCTATAACGCGTTGCAACTGGGTGACCTTTCGCGCGTACAACCGGGAGATTTTTCTTCATACAAAAATGACCGGACGCTGATCTCGTTCCTTGGTCGCGCAAACTATGCATTCAAGGACCGCTACCTGCTCACGCTAAGTGTTCGTCGCGACGGATCATCGGTGTTCGGCAAGAATCACAAGTGGGGTAATTTCCCATCGGCATCTGTAGCGTGGCGAATTGATCAGGAGCCATTCATGACAAACCAGGGCTTGTTCGATGAATTGAAACTTCGCGGTGGATATGGTGTCACCGGAAATCAACAGGGCCTGTATCCTCAGAACTCGCTCTCACTGGTGGGTGCGTCAGGTGTGACGTACTTTGGCGGCGTGCCGATCACAAACTTTACAATCACACAGAACGCAAACGCCGACCTTAGATGGGAAACACGTAAACAAACCAACGTGGGTATCGATTTTGCGATGATAGATAGCAGGCTTCGCGGTTCACTTGATGCTTTTACGGCGACAACAGACAATCTGCTCTTCAACTACACAGTACCGCAACCGCCATTCCCATATGGAACAATTGTGGCCAACGTGGGAAGCATCCGGAACGAAGGAATTGAACTTGCCCTTTCCTACGATGTTATTCGCACGGCCAATACAACGCTCACGCTGGCAGGAAATGCTTCGCTCCTGAGGAACGAGGTATTGAATCTGAGCGGAAGCATCAATGGCGTGCCGCTGAATACAGATTACGTGCCCTGGGGACCGAACTCATTCCTGGTTGAAGGAAAACCAATCGGAACATTTTTCATACTCGAACACACCGGTGTAAACGAGAATGGTGTTGAAACCGTGCGTGACAGGAACGACGATGGAACGATTGATCAGGGTATACGCAGTCCGGACAGAGCATTTGCGGGGTCAGCGCTGCCAACACATACGTACGCCTTCACGCCGACGCTACGGCACAAGAACATCGATGTATCAATGGTCTGGCGTGGATCAGGAGGAAATAAAGTATACAATAATCTCCGTCAGAGCCTTAGTATGCTTGAAAACATCGGGCGTGCAAATATTCTTGAGAGCGCAGTCGATCTTGGTATCTACACCTCGCAATACGGGTCTGATGTCTGGCTGGAGAACGGATCCTTCCTAAGATTAGATAACGTCACGGTAGGATACAACGTACCAGTTGAGCGCTTTTCACACATCGACCGGTTGAGGGTTTCGCTTACAGGTAACAACCTGCTGCTATTCACCGGGTACTCCGGTGTTGATCCTGAACTCAACGTGAGTGGGGGCAACGGCTTCGGTGGCGATAACGGAATTTACCCGCGTACGAGAAGCATTACGCTTGGACTGAATGTGATTCTTAAATAATGACGGCAATGAAAATCAACAAGATACTATTTGCAGCGGTAGCGGTGATGGCTCTTCTGCCGGCCTGTACAAACGTAGAAGAAAAGGTATATGACAAGTACGCCGCCGATGAATTTTTCTCTTCCCCTGAAGGTGCGGACGTTGCACTTGCCGGAGTGTATTCACAAATCGGGGGTAACTGGGGCGGTATCGGCTACGCTGGTGCAGACAACGGTTGGTATGATCTCAATACCATGCCTACTGACGAGCAGGTGATTCCACACCGGAACACAGGAGACTGGCAGCTTGACTTTGCGAGACTGCATCTTCATCAGTGGCTTCCGACTGACTACATCGTGAACAATACATGGAACTGGCTTTATACATCGGTCTTCAAAGCAAATCTCGCGGTCAGTCAACTCGAAAGCGCGGGCGCAAATGATGCAAAGATTGCCGAAGCACGGGTGTTGCGCGCATTCTTCTATTACCTGTTGATGGATGATTTTGGTTCCGTTCCATTTTACACGGAAAATAATGTTACGGTTAGTCAGATCCCGCAGGCGAGCAGGGAAGAGGTTTACAATTTTGTTGTAAACGAACTCGTGGAGAATGCGGACAAACTACCCGGCACCAGAGGCGGCGAGTTTTACGGCCGCTTCAACAAATGGGCCGCGTATATGCTTCTTGCCAAAGTGTATCTGAACGCTGAAGTCTATACGGGAACACCACGCTGGGCAGAATGTCTCGCGGTATGCGACAAAGTTATTGAAGGCGGGTACTCGCTGCACCCGGGCGGAACAAACGGTTCGAGCCCTCTGGGTTTCCGTTACTATGAATTGTTCGGTGATAACCTTCCGGACGATGAGACTATCCTTGCCATATTTACCAGAGCAAATGTAGTGTCGCGCAACGTTTATGCTGTGCGCAGCTTGAACGGGCCACATGCGCAGGAGCTTTTTGGTTATAGTGGCTGGAATGGAACCATAGTCCCCGGCGCATACTTCCAACGATACGCCGACAGTGATATCCGGAAAAGACAATTCCTTATTGGTCAACAGCCAGGCGGCGTGAATTACACAATTGAAGTAGAGTCACTCGACAACCCAGGGGCTGATCGCAATGCAGGTGTTCGCAATATGAAGTTTTATCCGGTTGAACCGATGGATGGTGGTGGTGCGTCAAACGATTTTCCGATCTACCGGTTTGCGGATGTGTTGCTAATGAAAGCGGAGTGTCTCGTTCGCACGAACGATGCAGCCGCTGCGAAACCGCTTGTCGATCAGGTTCGCGAACGCGCAGGCCTCGATGCGTTGGCCGGGAATCCCACGCTCGACGATATCTACAACGAACGCAGCCTTGAGTTGAATTGGGAAGGGCATCGCAGACAGGATATGATTCGTTTCGGAACCTTTCTCGATGCGAACGAGTTTCGCGGCGAGTCACAGGAATTCCGCAAACTGTTCCCGATTCCGACAGCGGCACTGGATGCAAATCCGGGTCTGGTTCAAAACCCTGGTTATTAATCTGACAACGTATGAAAAAAAATTATCGAAATCTGTTGGTACTGGCGCTTATGGTATTCGTTGCTGTCGCATGCGAGGACGATCCAACGCTTACAGTACTTGAAAAAGTAGACTTTACCTCAACACCGACGTCCAGTGTGACTGACATCGTTGTGACCGAAGAGAATCTCGAAGACAAGTTGGTTACGTTTTCCTGGGGCGCGGTTCAGTATCCTGTTAACGCAGCTGTTACATATTCGCTTGAGTTTGCAAACCCACAGGATACATTGGACGGTTGGAAAAACACTGTTGAAAAAGAAGTTGGCGAGGATGTACTGACCGCACAAATTTCCGGTCAGGAATTAAATGAAGTTGCCGCCGAACTGGGACTCGAACCAGGTGAAAAACACAATATCGCGGTGAGGATAAGGTCGTATCTTGACCGTCCTGCGTTTTCGAAGGCTCTTGCAATAAACGTTACGCCCCTGAAGGTATTCAGCGGATATCCGACGTTGTGGATAGCTGGAGATTTCCAGGGATGGAATATCGGTGCCGCGGCCACTATGGTATCCGTTAATGATGACGGTATCTACGAAGCCTATATTTACCTGCCTCCTGGTGGAACGAACGAGTTTAAACTCTACGCACAGCCGAACTGGGAACCAACGTCATATGGTAATGGTGGCGATGATAACGTTATCGTTGCGAATTATGCCGGAGGGAATTTTGCCGCGCCTTCGGATGGTTATTATCTTTTCAGTGTGAACCTGAATACGATGAAGTACCTGCTTATAAAAACAGACTGGGGCATAATCGGTGGTGCTACGCCAGGCGGATGGGATGCAGACACGCCTCTGGTCTATAATCCGGCAACCCAAAAATGGAGTGTTACCGCTGACATGAAGGCAGATGGTTCATTCAAGTTCCGTGCGAACAATGCGTGGCAGCTTGACTTTGGAAAGGATGAAAGTGGTAAATTGGGTTATGCTAACCACCCGTGGAAAGCGTATGTTGAGCAACCCCATTTCACTGTACCGTCAGATGGAAACTACACGATCACACTGGACCTTAGCGAACCTGGTAACTACCAGTACACGATAGAGAAGAACTAATTTGAACGATTGGACGAGTGGTCGTCCTTCCAAAGAAGAACAGAAAATGAAAATGATGGTTATGGAAAATTGGCTGACGAATTTTGTGCGAAGACTGGTTTCAATACTGTTGCTCAGCCTGCTGATCCTTTCGGCCTTTGGTTGTAATAAGGACGAGCCGGTCACACCTACGCCCAAACCTGTTGAAGAGGAACACCCGAAACAATACGGTGAGCCATTCACCAATGTTCCGGATACCAGGGATATTAACATGTATGAAGTCAATATTCGCGTGTTCAGCGAAGATGGTGACCTCGACGGCGTCACGGCACGGTTGGATGAAATCAAGGATCTCGGTATTAATGTGATCTGGCTCATGCCGATTTATGAACCCGGAGTATTAAAGAGTGTTGGCTCACCGTATGCTATTAAGGATTACAAAAAGGTGAATCCGGAATTTGGGACGTTGGAAGATTTGCGTGAGTTGGTAAGCGAAGCTCATGACCGCGACATGGCTGTGATTCTCGACTGGGTTGCGAATCACACCTCGTGGGATCACAAGTGGATACAAAACGTTTCATGGTACACACGTGATGATTCCGGGAATATCGTTCAGCCGGAAGGCACAAACTGGACCGATGTAGCCGATTTGAACTTTGGAAGCCTTGCAATGCGTAAGGAGATGATCAGCGCAATGAAGTATTGGGTACTTGAGGCTAATGTCGATGGATTTCGTTGTGACTACGCGGACGGTGTCCCAACGGATTTCTGGAAACAGGCGATCGATACGCTGCGGAGTATCCCGGATCGAAAACTTGTGATGTTTGCCGAAGGCGGGAAGAAGGAATTGTTTTCATCGGGGTTCGATCTGATTTTTGGATGGAACTTCTATGGGAAACTAAAAGACCTGTATGAAGCGAAGGGTGCCGTGGCAACATTATTCAACGCACATACAACTGACTACTCGTCAGTGGGTCAGGGTAAACACATTTTGCGTTGGATCACGAACCACGATGACAACGCATGGGATGATACTCCGACAACGATTTTTGGCGGCGTTGACGGTTCCATCTCTGCATTTGTAATCACAGTGTACATGGGTGGCGTACCGTTGATTTACAACGGCCAGGAGGTCGCGTATCCGGTGAAACTTCCTTTCTTCAGTAATACGAGTACGAGAATTGACTGGTCGTTGAATCCCGGCGTGCTGGCTACGTACAAAAACCTTCTGGCCGTTCGGAATTCGAGTGATGCATTACGTGGTGGCGAAATGGAAAACCATTCTACTGCAGATGTGGTCGCGTTTACTCGTATTTCCGGTTCCGATCAGGTTCTTGTAGTAGTGAATGTCCGCAACGGCGCGCGTACGTTTGCGGTACCGGTGGAACTGCGTATGGAATGGGAAGATGCTGTGTCCGGTGAACCGGTTACGCTTGATGAAACCATTGAGCTCGAACCTTATGCATACCGGATATTTCGCAAATAGATGTCGTGAGTTTAAGTGATCACCTTTTTCTGGTTTGTAAAAACAAGTATACTTGTACGTTTTGTGCACCCCGGTAGTGGCTGGTGCGAACCATTAAGAATTATGAAATCTAACACTTCTTTAGCGCGAAGTTCGTGGCGTTCCATGCCGACATGGGTTCTCGCGGCTATGTTTGTTCTCCTCCTTTCATCTGTTCAACTTCTTGGGCAGACATTAACATCACCGGATGGAAATCTTGTTTTGAAGTTTGATCTTGATAACGGCGTACCCACGTATCAGTTGGCGTACAAGAACAAAGACGTAATCAGCAAGAGTAAACTTGGTCTTTTGTTAAAGAATCAGCCTTCGTTTGATAACGGCTTTACGATTTCAAATTCGAGTACGAATACGATTGACGAAACGTGGACGCCGGTGTGGGGTGAAGAGAAATCAATCAGAAATCACTGTAGTGAATTACTCGTTACGTTGACTCAAAACGTACATAACGGCAGGTATATACGGATACGGTTCAGACTCTTTAACGACGGGCTTGGCTTCAGATACGAATTTCCAAAGCAGCCTCATTTGAATTATTTCATTATCAGGGAGGAGTTAACGGAATTTGCGCTTGCCGGAGATCATAAAATATTCTGGATACCGGGAGATTACGACACGAATGAGTATCCCTATATGACGTCACGTGTATCTGAAATACCATCACTCCAGAAAAAGGCAACCGTTCAGATTTCTGCGCAGCGGCCAATTCCCAATCCTTCGGTACAGACACCATCCATGATGAAATCTTCGGATGGGTTGTATATTAATATTCACGAAGCGGCCCTGATTAATTATCCTGCAATGCACCTGAATGTTGATGCATCCGCGTTGAAACTCAGTACGCATCTTACTCCGGATGCCGTTGGCAATAAGGGGTATGTGCAAACATCATCGACTACGCCGTGGCGTACGATTGTCGTGAGCGACAAAGCGACAGAGATTCTCAAGTCGCGTTTGATTTTGAATTTGAATGAGCCGACAGCATACGAGGATGTATCGTGGATTAAACCGGTGAAGTATCTTGGAATCTGGTGGGAATACTTTGTGGCGGGTAAGAGTACCTGGGCATACAGTACCGAGACAAACGTCAAACTTGGTGACGACTTCTCAAAGTTTACGCCCAACGGTCGCCATGGTGCAACAACGGAAAAAGCGAAACATATCGTGGATTTTGCTGCCAAACACGGTTTTGATGCCGTGCTGATAGAAGGATGGAATATCGGATGGGAAGATTGGTTTGGCAACTGGAAAGAGAACGTCTTTGATTTTGTTACGCCATATCCTGATTTTGATGTGAAGGCTGTGCAGGCATATGCTGCCTCGAAAGGTGTGAAGATTATCATGCACCACGAAACAGCAGCATCCGCTACTAACTATGAGCGCCGCCTTGATCGCGCGTTCCAATTCATGAAAGATCATGGATATGAGGCCGTCAAAACAGGATATGTGGGTGACATTATTCCTCGTGGTGAACATCACGACAGCCAGTGGCTTGTGAATCACTACATTCACGTGGCCGAACGCGCTGCCGATTATAAGATTATGGTGAACAGCCATGAAGCTGTCCGCCCAACAGGATTACATCGCACGTATCCAAACTGGATTGCGCAGGAGTCTGCCAGAGGTACAGAGTTCGAAGCGATGGGGGGGCTTGCCCCCGAACACGCAACGATACTTCCGTTCACGAGGTTAATGGGTGGTCCGATGGATTACACGCCGGGAATTTTTCAAACGGATCTTTCTGTTTACAGTACCGGCAGCAATCAGCGTGTGAATACAACGTTGGTTAAACAGCTGGCATACTACGTTACGATGTACAGCCCCCTGCAAATGGCGGCTGACCTTCCGGAAAACTATGAGCGTTTCCCTGACGCGTTTCAATTTATAAAAGATGTAGCCGTCGACTGGGACGACACGTACGTCCTGGAAGCAGAGCCAGGTGATTACATTACAATCGCACGGAAAGCGAAAGGAAAGAATGCATGGTTTGTTGGTGGTATCACCGATGAAAACCAGCGCGTTGCCGACGTAAGTCTCTCTTTCCTGCCGGAGGGAAAACAATACATTGCAACCGTGTATGCGGATGGGGCGAATGCAAGCTATGATAAAAATCCCCAGGCGTATACAATTACCAGATTTGTGGTTACATCGCAAAGTCGGTTGAAACAAAAGCTGGCCTCCAGCGGTGGCGTTGCAATCAGCATTCGCGAAGCGACAGCCGGAGAGGGCCGCGGGCTGAAAAAGCTCGGTAAGAAATAGAGGGACCCATTTCAGGTCCCTCCGGATTTCCTCAGATTAACCACGCTTCATGTCTGTCGCGCCTTCCATGGCGTGTTCTGTTTTCAGTTTGCCTTTTGGCTCACGTGTTACGTCCCCGGATGCTTGTTTTCCAATGGGTCCCTTGGCAACCGTGGTTCCACCGTCGACAGGATAAAGCGCACCGGTAACGTACGACGCCTCATCTGAAGCAAGGAATAGATACACATAAGCAACTTCTTCGGGAGTGCCGCGACGTCCGAGCGGAACCGCAGAAACGAGTGTCTTTTCATCTGCTTTTTCCATTGGACTTGTCTCCTTGTGAGTCCACGCGGTGTCGATAGGCCCAGGACAAACACAATTGGCCCGAACACCGTGTTGTGCCTGTTCAACAGCTACGCCCTTCATGAATGCGTGGATGAAGCCCTTGGTGCCGCCGTAAGGTGTGTTTCGTGCAAGCCCAATCATTCCTGATTCCGATCCCGCAGACACGATTGACCCTTTCGTTTTCTGAAGTTCCGGTATCGCGTATTTGGTCATCATGAACGCCGAACGAATGTTATTCTTAAGCAGGTATTCAAATGCTTCGACCGAATATTTGTCAAGTTCGTTGACTTCAGGGAATACGCCGGCGTTATTGATAAGGATGTCGAGTTTTCCGAAACTCTTCTTTGCCTGTTCTATGCACGCCCGCGCGTTTTGCTCATCGGAAATATCGGCTACAAATGCAATCGCCTTTCCACCTGCGTCATTGATTTCATCTACAACTTCGTTTACCGGATCCTCGGGATATCCGTTTATGATTACAGACGCTCCTTCGTTGGCGAACAGCTTACTGATCGCCTCACCAATTCCTGTGGCACCACCTGTTATGATCGCCACCTTATTCTTGAGTCTTTCCATGTGGAGTTGTTTTGTTGTTCACTGATTCTTCAGCAAACAGAAAAAAGTTGTACCGTGCCGGTAGTTTAATTTGAGTCCAGGTTCAGGCGGCGGTTTGAGTTTTTTATTTGAGTTTGAATAACCTGATCACTGAATCGTAGGGTTACCGCAGACATAAACGATTAGATGTCGAACTTTGAATCACAACTCAATGTGGTTCATGCCGGACGTAAATGGCATCGGCATGTGAGACTGTTCTCCCATCATCGGTGACGCCGTCGAATTGAATCAAAAATCTTCCCGGGTTATCGGGTGCGAAAAACGCCAGGTTGTATGGCGTGTTCTTTTCGACACGCACCTGCGGATTCCAGTAGAGACAAGATTTGAATAGGGGAATGTTTCGGTTCGCGACATCCGCGTCAGATATATTGTGAAATGCGGCGCTCCTTTGAAGTCCGGTGTATACAATTCTGTTCGATGCCGGAACATTGCCATGCGAGTTTGAAAACGTCTTGACCACCACGATTCCATTTCTACCCGGTGCTCCAAAAGACGCCAGTCTTTCTTTCGACGCGAAGATGCTTACAGTCTCTATTTCAGAAACGGGAATACGCATGAAGTAATCAACGTCCCCGGTCGTGTGACCATCAATTACGAACAGGGGCGGTCCTTCGGCCATACGGTTAACGTCGTCATGCCAGATGCGGACTTCGTTCTTGTTTCGAACCTTGCGGTAGCGCATCATCGGAAGAACCTCACGGATGGTTTCCTCCAGTGTGTTGAAGCGTTCGAAGTCGTCCAGGGCAATTATTGCATCTGGTTGAGATGGTAGCTGTAGAGCAGGGCGACTATTGAATGAATCCGAGTTCTTCCTGGTAAACGTTGAGTACACCTTACTGATCTGACTGAGTTCCGAATTGAAGGCATGATATGGGAATCCTGACGACTCAATGGAGACGCCTTCGCAGCGTGGAAGTCTGTCCGGATTGGTTGTATGAAGTTCAATCTGTAAGCCGGTGTTCGTTGAACCGTTTTCGATCACTTGATAAAAAATACTGACCTTTCCGTAAATTTCGAAGGGGAGAGGGATTTCAAAAGTACCATCGGGATTCAATGCTGAGGAAAGCACTAAGCCTTCTTCTTCCAGAAACGCCCATACCTCCTTATTGGCATAGTCCTCGGATGAACCGACTACGTGGCCCGAAATCGTCTGTCCTCCAATGACTTTGTTTTGTTGCTGTACCGAATTTTTGAGTATTGACTTGGATTCATATCGCATCCATGCCGTCATGAGGAGCAATAAATCGGCGTCGCGGACCGACCCTATATCGATATTGCCGCGCGAAAACATCCCGTACCCGATGTCCTGCCAAAACAAAAGATCACTTGATTGACCGGGACCATCGACTGTTCCAAATAGGTCAGCGCTCACAACGCGGATGGAAAATGTGCCCCCGGCACTTGCATCCCGCAACAGCAGATCATAATTGATTTTTTCGCGTGGTTGATAATTGTCTTTGGATTTCGTTGATGAGATTGTTGGAGTTCCGTCAGAACGGTTGAAAAAGAGGCGTTCCGCAAGGACATTTTCATTTTCATCCCAGATTGTTGCTACAATTATGCCTTCGGGGAGTTTTTCTAACGGTAGATTGACTTTGGCTTGTGCTGCAGGAGATAATAATATTTCAGCTGAACCGTGGACGCTGCTGTGATGAATCAGCGTAAGCAGAATTTTCTTGTTACTGAACTCCGTAACAGGATAACCCTGCAACCGTATTTCACCGGTGCTATTGCCAGTAGGAGCAAAATGCAGTGCAATCCCTTTGGGACTCACTTCCTGCAGATCAGCATTTGTCGACCCGATCCGAAGCCTGTAGTGTTCGCCGGAATGAGGCAGGATGTTAAAAAGGCCCAGTCCTGTGGGGCCGGTGTTGACCGTTCCCACAATGTCGCCGTTCTTTGTAATGATATCTGCATGGCTATTCGCAGGCCCGATGACTCCTATGCGATTCATAACGCCGGCCACGAGTACACCACCTTCGGGCCGCGCTTTCCATTCGCGACGAGTATTCTGAAAAGCAAGACTGCCGCCAACAGGAATGAGATAGTGAGCGCGGAATGATGGCGTGTGTTGTTGCCAGGACGCGGTACATTCCAATGTGTAGATACCTGGCGTCAGCGAATTTGGTAAGACTAGAAAGCTGGACGCACTACCATTATGAACTGAAAACTTATTTGAGACTACGTGCTCACCATCGTAATCGACGAGTCTGACGTCGAGAACATGATGCCCGGGGACGCGCGTCAAATCTTCTGCAAAAACCACGTTACCCGAAAAGAATATTGTATCGCCTGGCATATACGCAGGCTGGTTAAAGAAAAGGTGCGTTTTGGTGATCAGGTTCGCCCGGTAATGCTGCTCAAGTTTTTCCTGGATCCTTTCAAGCAGTGAGGAAGGTACAAAAAACGCCCCCGACAGGAATAGTACCGATATGCATGCGATAGTGCGTCTCATTGCCACCATTCAGGTTTGGTCGATGTGGCTTGAATGAAACGCGCCCTGCAATCGGCAGCGAGCCTTTCCTGCAGGGGAACGTTTACGGGTATGTCGGATGGCAAAACAAAACGACCCTTCCTCACGACAGAGGATGCTCCGAAAATACCGAGTACCTCAACATCAGGATCACTCACACAGGTGATATTTCCGGTGACTCGGACGGCGTTGGGCTGGAAGATGTCGCTCGCGGAGCGCTGCTGCGCCCTGACGAGGTTCCAGAATCTGTAGGTGTTCGGCGACAATGTCATCTGAGATACTTCGATATGGTATTTTTCATACCAGCGTATTCCGTTTATCGGTATTCGCGTAAGCTTCACACCGACTGCCCGTGCATTCGAGGTGAACTCCGGCGACGACAAATTTATCGTTGCGTCCGTCTCTGTAACCCAGCAGTCGCAGCAAAAACAGTCACCGACACGAACCAATGTCGAGTCTTCTTCAATGAACCCACTGCACGATAAAGGATTTGGTATGAATATAACCGGTTCATCTGAGCCTGGTATTTGCGATGTCGGCCGTACGACTTCCTCAGGATATGTGTGAATGAAATAGGTTCCTTTCCAGCGCCACATAAAAAGATTAGGTTCACCTGCAGTGCCGTTAGCGTCAATGTGGATGTCAAATGCATCCTTGTCCGACGTCAATGGGTCATATGCAGGATCCGGGTCCTCAGGAATTAATATTCCCGGAAGGTGGCGCAGATCGATACTGGCGATCTCACCGTTGCGATACATTTTTTCCCACGTGGACTGAAGTACCAATCCATCTTCCATTGTTATTGTTAGTTTGTATGAGCGGCCTTCCGCTCCGCTGATATCCGAGGGATCGGTCTCATACCTGCCGGGGACCTTTTCTGTGAGGTTAACCACAACGCCGGCATCGTCTTCAATCGAAACGGTTGCCCCTGAGATCGGGTCTTTCAAATTCGCATTCGCTTCTGGCGTTGTATGGTACAATGTAACAACGTAGGGACCATCCTCATTTGTCAGAAGACCATCGACTACGATCAATCGTTGCCGTACATCATCGGGTACATCAAGTGGTTCCACGCAACCGTACACAATCAGGAAAAGAAGTAGGCCATATACGCGATGACTATGCATTGGCTAGAATTTGAAGTTGTACGAAAGTGAAGGGATAACAGAACCGATGATTGAAAGCTTGTACGGTTCGAGGAAACCACGCGGTGAGTACTGGTAAAAGACCGCGTAGGGATTCAGACGCCCATAAACATTGTAAAAGGATAAGATCCATGTGCCGTCCCAGAGTTTCTTCTTACGATGATTGCCTTCCACAATAAATGCGAGATCCAATCGATGGTAATCCGGCATCCTGAAAAGGTTTCGGTCGGAGAATCCTGAAATTGGAATATCCTGGACCGCATAATTAGCGATGGGCAACGAGATGGGCCGGCCTGTGTGATACGTGAACGTTCCTGATACAAAATAGCGCCGGCTAAGCCCATATCGCCACGTAAGTGTTGCTACATGTGGCTGGTCATAGTTCGAAGGATAACGACGTCCCCCATTGATTGCGATCTGGCGGTCTGTTGCGTACGATTGCCGGAAACTTCGCGAGTAACTGTATTGGATATCGCCGGTTAAACGGCCCTTGATTTTCGCAATGGACATTTCCACTCCGTAGGAAGTTGCTGTTCCCGGAAGCAACGCTGCCTCAAGGGCGGGATTCAGGATCAGGCTCGCTCCGTCGCGGAAATCGAGTACGTTCTTCACACGTTTATAAAAAACTTCCACAAAAGAGTCGAACTGTTTTGTTTTGCCAAGGGTCCTGTAATATCCGGCAGACAACTGATCAGCTATCTGTGGTTTAAAATATGTGTTGCTGGTTTTCCAGATATCAATCGGTGTAACTGCAGACGTATTATTGATCAGGTGTAAGAACTGGTTTACGCGATGATATCCAACCTTAAATGATGAGATGTTATCGATTGAATAGTTTACAGTCAGCCTCGGTTCGATTCCGGCATAGACTTTTTCCACATCAAGGTTACCGTATGATGTCGTATCCGTAATTTCGGTAGCCTCGGGAATTTCGTTGGCATATTTGAATACGTTGCCAGGTCCGAGAGTAAAGAAGACTGGAACGCGCAAACCTGGTTCAAAACTCAGCTTCGTGGTAAGCGTAATGTTCTTGCTGAAGTAGCCAGCCACCTCCAACGCCTGTTCGCGATCTGCTTTGCGATCGACTACAGCTGACTCTGCTGATGCCGGTGTGATTTGTCCAGGTTGAACTGTATAATACGTTGCATGTAGTCCGAACAGGCTGCGATGTGCACCTGCCTTTGTGAAGTCAAGCTTAATTCCTGGATATGTAATCGTGTAATCGAGGTCAAACGACGTTCTGGCATCCGGTTCACTCATCGTATAGGCGAATCTTCCGAAGAACAGTGTAGCCGACGCCGACAAGCTTGTGTTCAATTGTCTGTTGTATTGGATCGTAGCTGCTGTATTTCCTGTGATGTACAAGGTGTCGTTTGAAAGACTGAACGCGTCACGGCTGATATAACCAGAAAAGGTGAGATTGCTTTTGTCCGTGAACCGATGGCTGAGTTTAACCGAACCATCAAAAAAGTCAACAGACGTTTTGCTGAGGTTTTGATAATCGGTCTTAATCTTATCGAGTACCCAGTTCGAGTAGGAGGTTCTGAATGAAACCGCAGCTGTTGTAGTATTCCGTCGGATCGGGCCATTCAGTGAAAGAAAGCTCGAAATAATCCCGATACCGCCAGAGCCGTTCCAGCGTTCAGGGTTGCCGTTGCGTGACCTGATATCAAGCACTGACGACACGCGCCCCCCATATTCTGCCGGAATACCGCCGCGATAGAAATTCACGTCGCTTACCGCATCAGCATTGAAGCTGCTGAAGAAACCAAACGCGTGAGACGTATTGAGGATAGGTACACCGTCGTACAAAACCAGATTTTGGTCGACTGATCCTCCGCGCACGTTAAATCCTGAAGCGATTTCTCCCGTTGTCGTTACGCCTGCTTTTAATTGGATTTGTTTGAAGATATCAGCCTCACCAACAAAGACCGGTGCGCGCTTCAGATCTGACAGATCCAGTTTGGTGGCGCCCGTTGTTTCATACCCCGTACGATTATCGGTGATCTCAACTTCTTCCAGCATGCGGGCTTCTTCATACATCGTTGCCTGCAGCTCACCGTCGCCCCGGAGGTCGATATCGAATAAGGATGGATCAAAGTTGACGTGCCGCACCTCGATAATATGCGGGCCGCGTTTCATCGTAAGCAAAAAACGACCAGATGCATCTGTAACTATATTAATTTTTCCTCCGTCGACGACTATTGTAGCGTTGGCAAGAGGTTGCCCCGCAACATCGATAACCCGGCCTTCGAGACGAACATTGGTATGCCCGCCTGCGGTATTGGTGTTTCCTATTACCATCGGCGTTATTTTCTTCCGGGTCAACGTTTGAATCAGTGAATCGCGTGTCAGGTGCAGGGTAGGATCCTTTAGGAAGACTAATGCGTATTCGAACTCAACCAGAAATGAGATGTCGGTATCATGAAAGATAGCGTCAAGTGCATTGAGAAGCGGTGCGCCGGATTGCTGAGGCGAGAAGGAATAGTTGTCGAGCCATCCGTTTAAACGGAATACGCGGATTCCGTGCTGCGCTTCCATTCCGCGTAATACAACCTCAACTGGTGTTGGAGCCTGAAGTTGGGGAACACGAAGGTCCTGGACACGCTGGGCCACTGATTGTAGCACAACAAGCGTGAACAGCGCAACCGTTGGTAACGTCTTCCTCATTGGTTTTGGTCTCCCGTTTTTAAGGGGATATCGTCAAACAAAATCGGAATATTGACGTTGTTATGCGTCCCTAAGGCTGGGGGACTTTGAATGCCGGTTATTCAGTGGGAACGATATCGCGTTTCTGACGCTGCCCCTTAGTCTGACGGATTCTATAACTGAAAGTGAGGTTGACCTGGCGCCGGCGGTATTGAAAGTCGCGGTCAGAGAAAAACGTTGCGCCTTCTGCGGTACTGCGAAATCTTCGTGAATTAAAAAGGTCAAGCGTTGTGAGATTAATTGTACCGTTGCCTTTCAGAATGTCTTTGCTCAGGGATATATCTGTGTAGAAGAGTGACTTTCGCCGGCCCTGAACTGTTTTCTGAGGCGCTTCGTAATTTGTCCGGATTTGTAAATCGACTTTTGCAGGCAAGGCTATTCGTGATGTTTGTCGTGCGAACCAGCTGTACGTGGTGTTTGCATAGGATGTAACAATGTTGGATCCGTCAACGTCCGCGTAAAAGAAATTCAGGTTGGTATCGAATTTCCACCACGAGGTTACGTCTATTGTCCCGGTCAACTCAACGCCATAGGCTTTTTCACCGTTGAGGTTTTCGGTTCGTGTGTTGGAAAACCCATCAAGATCGACCAGACGAATACTTTCAATTTTGTCTGTCGTAAGTCTCGTATAAATTGAAGCGCTAATCGATCCTGCCTCAAAATAACGTGCGTATCCTGCATCAATGACATGACTGTACTCGGGATCAAGGTCCGGGTTGCCACTGAAGAAGTTTCGTTCATCTGAAAATGTAACGAACGGGCTCAGGTCGTTGTAATACGGCCTCCGTATACGCCGGCTATAACTTAACTGAAGATCATTTTGCCTGGGCAGGTTAAAGGTGATGTGAACGCTGGGAAAAAGATTGTGATATTTTCTGGGGTTGACTTCACCTGTTTCAGCAAGTGTTGTCTTCACGTCAGTCCATTCACCGCGAAGCCCGGCCTGGTAGGATACCTTGCCTGTCTTCTTTCCGAGAATCGCATAAGCGGCGATGATGTTTTCATCGTAAAAGAATATGTTGTCAAGGTTTTCAAGAGGAATGAATTCACCTTCATCGTTTTGTTCGGTCACCAGAAAGTCATTCGTCATGTCGCGGAAGCTGCTGCGGATTCCGGTTTCGAATTTTCCATCACCCGGCAATGGTCGTGTATAATCGGCCTGAAACAACAATTGTTTCTCACTTTCGTCATTGAGTGATTTTTGAATCAGATCTTTGGTGTGGTCGGGTGTTCCGTCGGGGTTGAAATGGAATTGTGTGAAGGTCTGGTCAGAGCTTTCCCAATTGTCGAGGTATTTTACTTCCGCAAGAAATTGATGGTCCTTTCCGGGCATTACGCGTTTGTATATTAAGGAGTATTCTGAGTTTGGCTCGATTTCGTCTTCGTCCTGCCTGCGTGTTGTATAGCTGAGCATGTTGTCAAACGTGGCCGCATAGTCGCGGTAAACAATATCGGTGATCCGTTTGGCGTCGCTTCTTCGAAAGAGGTAAGATCCCGTAAGGATGTTGGTTTCACTGAAGTAGAAGTCAATTCCTCCGCGTATGTTATTGTTCAGGCCCTGCACGTAGGAGCGATTGGTTTGGTCCAAAAGAAACGTTTCATCCGGTGTGTAGACCTCCTGATAGAGACTTCCGCGGCCGGGTTGGTCACGGTAAGCGATACCGTAGTTCACAAAGAAATTAACCATCCTGTGCCGGTAGTTGACGTTGGCCGCGAGCCCATGGTTGTCGGGATAACCGGTAATTATGTCGAACGAACCATTAAAGCCGCTGTTCTTTTCTTTCTTCAAAACGATGTTGATAATACCACCCAGGCCTTCGGCTTCATATCGCGCAGAGGGATTCGTTATCACCTCAACACGTTCGATCATACTGGCCTGAAGTTGCTGAAGTCCGCTGCCGCCCTTAAAGCTGACAAGTCCTGACGGTTTTCCATCAATGAGTATGCGTACGTTGTCACTTCCCCGAAGCCGAACGTTGCCTTCCGGATCGACAGCGACGGAGGGGATGTTCATCAGGACATCCGTTGCGTTGCCACCGCTGTTGGCGAGATCCTGACCAACATTAAAGATTTTCTTATCCAGTGAAAGCTCCATTGAACTCTTTTCTCCCCGCACCTCGACTTCGTTCAGGATATCGGTATCCGGTGCCAGGTAAACCGTACCGACATTGTGTGTCGGATGACTTTCGTCGAGTGTAAAGACAGGAATCTGTTTTGAGCCAAAACCAATGAATGAGATCTCTGCAGTGTGCCGTCCGAGTGGTACCGTGGCTGTGAATTTTCCGTTGTCATCCGTGATTGCACCGCCGGCTAGCGTGTGACCCGGCTCCTTGTATACTGCTACCGTTGCATATCCCAGGGGTTTCCATGACGCGGAATCGACGATGATACCCGTGACTGTGCCCTCATTTTGTGCCGACAGCTGTTTGGGAAGAAGCAAGATAGCCAGGAAGGAAATCAGAATAATGCCGGGGAACTTTGCCTTTAGGAGCATTGGATGATTGCTAAACGGATACAAGTTAGCAGATAGCGTCGGCATTAAATATGGGAAGTCTGACCATTCATGTAAAAGCTATCTGGTTCGGAGTTACCGGCAGGCTTACGCTGGTTTTCCTTCCTTTTCCGCAGTCTCTTCCGTCGATGCACCACTTTTAATTACAACGAACCGCTCCTTGAGGCGTAGGAACCATTTCTCGAAATATTCATAGGAGAAGTATGCGACTGTAATAGTCAGGATTACTGAACCTGAATAGAGCAGAATATTAAAGAACAGTAGGTTGGTCTGATTCAGATTGAAGGACATAAGGAAATACAGGCACGCCGTTATACAAAGCGTGTGATACATGTATATCCCATACGATATGTTTCCAAGTGTTGTGACGACCGTGCCCTCCAACGAAACGCGTACACGCGGATTTACCGACAGATTCATGATGATGGACAAGAAGATGACGGCTTCGAAGAACGTAACTGACCAATGGTGTAGTGGCAGGATAAACAGGCTTGCAAACAGGAGTGCTGTCACTATCATGGTTACGGGATGAAACACAATCGCAAGCAACTGCTTCTTTTGTTTGAAGAGAGCCCATGCACCCAATGCTCCAACTCCCATTTGTTCGATTTTTAATTGCGTCCAGAATCGGAACAGTATATTCAGGCGACCTCCGCCACTCGCGCCCATGAAATCGAGTACGGCAGTAATCGCAAACTTGGTCAGCACGAACAAAATAAGAAACAGGATGAGCTTCCTGAAAAAGAAGCGAACGAATACTGGCCACACCAGATAAAACTGCTCTTCAACTCCAATGGTCCAAAGCTGATTCGCACCGGCGATGGAAGGGGAGAAGAGACGCACAAGGTTGGGAAGCACAAGGAAGAAAAGACCAACTTTCAACCAGAAGTTATTATCATACAGGTTGATTCCCAGCAGCGACATATCGAAAACCAGCGGGACGAGGAAAAGACAAACAATCACCACGAGATAATAGACCGGCCAGATTCGAAGTATTCGCCGAACGTAAAAATCTTTGATGGCAACATCGCCGGTTTTAGTCTTTTCGGCCATCAGCAGATACGTAATCAGAAATCCGCTGAGCACAAAGAAGAACGAAACAGCTTTCGAACCAAGCGCATCGATTGTCGTATTTCCCCAGACGTTGGGTATGCCGGCCCAGAACTTATACTGTTCGACATGGTGAAAAATCACAGCGGAAGCAGCCAAAAAACGCAATGCACTAAGATTCTTGAAGTATACCCGGTCAGACATTCGACGGTTAGCGAGTTCGTTGGTTAGACAAACCCCAAAGATAACGCCTTTTGGTTCGCTTCGAAACCGAAATAGCGAAAAGCTTTGACCTGATCAGCATAAGTGTAATAAAATCCGTGGAGATCAATCGTTTGTTCTGGGACCCGAAAAGGCAACTACATCGTGTCCCTCGTTCGTTGAATGGAGTCCGTTTCATGTTTCGGGGGTGTCACAAAGGCACCGATTGCCCGGAGCTGCTGGTTCCTGCAATAAAGTTCTTCGTGCTCATCCCTAAGTATGCTCAACTGAATCCGGAATTCGATGATGGAGGCAAACAACCGCGCATGCGCACGTTCAATCTCGCGAAGTCTTTCAGTAAGACAGTTGATTTCTGACTTTCCCATAACGGACCATATGAAATTCCGATACCAACCACACGACCTGCCTCGACATAAATCGGTACATTTGGATAAAAAAACGTCATGAAGCGGAATCTGATTATAGCCTTGCTTACTGCCACGAGCATCGTCGTACGTGCGCAGTCCGGCGAAACAGGAAAAATTGAAAAACTTTCTGCAAAGTTCTCGGCAGACTACGTGCGTGGCGACTTCCAGGCAATGGCTGACGCTTATTCCACAGATGCCGTGCTGATGGCTCCCGGGCGCGATGTTATCACGGGCAAGCATGCAATCCTTGAATTCTGGTCTACTACAAGCATTCCAATAATGCACAAAAGTGTACCCGATACGTTGATCATGCATGGTCCATCCGAAATACACGACGTCGGTTACTTCTTCACCCAACGGGATGCCGCAAGTCCGGTCTTTTCTGCGAAGTACTATATTATCTGGAGGAAAGACGTTAACGGTGCGTGGAAGATGTACATGGATATGTGGAATTCCAGACACCCCGACTCTTCCCAACAGAATCCGAAGTAAACCATATACTGGCACCAATATTTGCTGTCCGTCTCTAAACACGTTTTAGAACGAATAGCGAAGCAACTATGGTCGCCCGACTTCGGTATTTTTTCCGGTCTTCACCTGCGTCAATCACAACACGAGCGGTCGCCTCCCGTTCGGTAAAGGGCTACCTTATGATTGGTGCAATCGTATTGTTGTCGATTTTGCTCAATACCGGTACCGTTAACCGCCAACGCTTTCAAGTTACACCAGATGGCCGCATCGGCCTGCTGCAGTATGTGCCTCCCGGGTATTATTCGAATTCTGAAAAGTATCCCCTGGTCATTTTTCTTCACGGCATCGTGGAACGTGGTATCGATTCCCGTCAGCCTGATCTTATCGAAAGTCAAAACTACTGGCTTGACAATCTTGGTCCGCCGGAACTCGTTGCCCACGGTCATGACTTTCCATTTATTCTGATCTCGCCTCAACTAAAAAGTAATTATGAATATTGGCCGGTACCGTATATCATGGAAGTCGTAAACTGGGCACGAGACAATCTGCGCGTTGATGAAAAGAGAATCTATATAACAGGATTGAGCCTCGGCGGGGGCGGGGCCTTTTCTGCGGTACAATTGCATCCCGACGTGTTCGCTGCCGCGGTGCCGATATGCGCCCACTGGAATGATCCTGCATTTGCCGATGATATTGCGAAAGCTAAGGTGGGTATCTGGGCATTTCACGGAGACAATGATCCACAGGTGCCGTTGCATACGAATTCATTCATGATAGACTCTATCAACCAGTGTATTCCCACAGGCGCAGAGAAAGCCCGGCTCACAGTCTATCACGGACTTCAGCACGGCGTTTGGGATCGCGCTTATACACCTGCAACCGGAGGAGAAGAGGATATTTACCAATGGATGCTCCACCACGTCAAGGTTAAACGAAATGGCAAGAATTTACCTGACTCGGATGCCGGTCGGGACCAGCATGTAAAGACTGGAGCACAGATTCGAATTCATGGGAAAGGATTCAGTGTGGAAGAAACAGAGTTGACCTGGTTATGGGAGCAGATTAGTGGCCCTCCCGCTGTTATTGAAAACCCGCGCTCACCTGATACCAACGTAATTGCCAGGCGCAAGGGTAAATACGATTTCCGGCTTCGGGTTTCGGATTCAGCTGGTAATACCGATCAGGACTTTTTGCAGGTAGTCGTTCAATAGGATTTGTGGCTTGTCCTTACTCGTGGACTACCAATACCGGATACGTTGCAACCTGATTGATCGATTTTATCACACTCTTGTGGAATATTGATCCTAACATTCCCCTGGGTTTTGTGCAAAGTACCAGCAAGTCAGCATTCGTTCTGACCATGTGATTATGGATGCTTCCAAACTTGTGACCGGAGCGAACAGAGCTGAATTGTATTGGTGTTTCGGGATTTTGCAATTGAATTACCTCCTGCATATCCCGAAGGGCCTCTTCGAGATCTTTGCTCACCGCTTCGTCCACAACGTCGAGAACGTCCAGCGACGCGCGCAGCATTTTCACCCATAGACTGAGTTGTAACATAGGCAGTTTGACTTCTCCGACATAATTGTACGCGTAAACAATCTTCTCAATCGCCGAGTACACGTAATTGTTGGGGACGAAAAGTACGGGAATGTTTGTATTGCGTATAGCCTGGTAGGTATTACTCCCCGCAAGGAACGAAAAGAGATCACGCTTGCCAGCGGTTCCCATGATAATCAGATCATGTCCAATCGCGGTCTTTTCAATAACACTGCTAAGCAATTTCGCGGTGGCGTGTAACTCGGCTTCACATGATATTCGGAACACGCGCTCGACTTCCTGACGTTGTTGCTCAAGTCTGATTCTGATTTCTTCCACTGAATCGGACTTAGCGCCAACTACTTCGATGGGCGACAACGCGAAAAGCGATTGCACATGAAGCAGTTTGAGGCTGGAACCTGTCGCCTGACAGAATTTTGCTGCGTAGGCAACTCCGTTATTACCAGTGTCTGTAAAGTCGGTCGGGCACAAAATCTTTGTCATGGCCGGATTTGCTTTTAGTGTACTTTGTTGTTTTGTTCTCTCAATCGCTCTTTCTCCTGCTTTCGGAAATAGCGCCGAAAGAGAAAGTGATGTTTCAGCGCTTCCATATTTTCACTGAATCGTGACACACCTTCTTCCGCAGATGACATTGTATTTAAGAGCTTCTGGCGGAAAAGCGTGTCGCTGATCAGGTAACCTGTCGTGCCCTGCCCTTTGGAGATTTCGTCAATCAAGCCATCAAGATTCTTCATGGCGGCAGCCAGATCCTGGCTACCCGATCTCATATTGGCTACCGCGTCACTTATGCCCGATTTCCATGTGCTGTCAGTCAGTAACGACCCTGCGAGTCCCTCACCCTGACGGAGCGCTGACATTACATTTTGTGCATCCTCGGTGAATGTTGAGAGATTTTCACCGGCGTGCCGCACATCTTTGACAGCTTTCTTGAGATCTGTGGCAATCGATGTATCGGAGAGCAGGCTCCATAGGCTGTTGTTGCTGTTGAGCTTCTCGGTGATTTGCGCAAGGTTTTGTGTGATGACGGCGATATTGTCGTTGGTTGTGTTTAATGTCCGCAGCATTTCGTCGGTTTCGATGGGGCGTAATGATTTAATAGCCGATCCTTCGCTGATTGCCGGAGCAGAATCAGGCCCGGAATTAATGTTTACCAGTTTGTTCCCCATCAGTCCATCGGTACCGATAGATGCGACGGAGTTCTGCCTGATATAGGGCTGATACTTCTTCTGGATAGTAAGCGTCACGTATATCGATGTGTCGTCTGCGATTTGAATCGACTTCACGGTGCCGACGTCCATTCCCCGGAATCTGACGTTGTTGCCGGGCAAAAGTCCGTTGACGTTGTCCATCCTTACCGATATGGATACCGTTGAACCAAGGAGATTTCGGTTGCGACCGATCATGTACAGCGTTAGTATCATGAACGCAATGCCCGCGATTACCAGAAGCCCCAGTTTTGTATGTTCGAGTACTTTCATTAGCGTTGGTTTAGACGTTATTCAAAAAACTCACGGATCCTGGAATCGTGCGACCTGGACAAAACATCGTACGAATCATCTGCATAGCATTTGCCATCAATAAGCATGACTATCCGCTTTGCCGTAATCCTGATGCATGACATGTCGTGTGAGATGATCAACGAAGACGTGTTGTACTTCTCACGTACACTTACAATCAGCTGACTGATCTCGCGTGCTGTGATTGGATCAAGGCCTGTCGTGGGTTCGTCATAAAGGATGATCGATGGTCTCAGGATAAGCGTTCTGGCCAGTGCGATCCGTTTCTTCATGCCTCCCGATAATTCGGCAGGCATCATGTTAATTGTGTGTTGCAGACCGACATCCTCAAGTGCTTCCTGAATCGCCTGCTCTGCCTGCTCCCTGCGTTGTTCTTTCGTCCAGTGTCGTCTGAGTGAGAACTCGAGGTTTTCCCGGACAGTCATCGAGTCATACAGTGCATTGCTCTGGAAGAGGAAACCGATATTAATCCGAATTTTGTCAAGCTCCTGCCGCGAAAGGGATCTGATGTTTTGGTCGAGTACTGTGATATTCCCGGAGTCCGCTTCGATAAGACGGATAATGCACTTGATCAATACCGACTTGCCGGAGCCCGATTTGCCGAGTACGGCAACATTTTCGCCCTCATTCACAGAGACGGAGAAGTCTCGCAGCACGTGGTTATCACCAAATGACTTGCAAAGTTTCTCCACCTGGATTACAGCGTTGTCCATGTCATGTCAGTTCAAGCAGGTCAGTTATTTGCACGGCCAAAAGGTCAATGATGAAAATTAGCAGCGATGCGACAACCACCGCTGTATTTGCGGATCGCCCTACACCTTCAGTTCCCTTTTCAGATGTGAATCCCATGAAACATCCGGTTATGCCGATTGCAAATCCAAAGAAGAACGTCTTGATCAGTGCAGGGATCACATCGCCAAAAGCAAGTGCATCAAAAACCTGGGTCCAATAAAGATTCCAGCTCACAGCACCGCGGATGTTTACACCGAGATAGCCTCCATAAAGCGCGATTGCGTTACTGACACTTGAGAGGATAGGCAACATAATCGTTGTGGCAAGCACCCGCGTTACGACGAGGTACCGGAACGGATTTGTTCCGGACACTTCCATAGCGTCGATCTGTTCGGTTACCTTCATCGAACCGAGTTCGGCGCCAATTCCGGATCCGATCTTTCCGGCGCATATCAGTCCCGTTATTACGGGTGATATTTCGCGCACAAGCGAAACCGCCACCATTGATGGGAGCAATGACGCCGCCCCAAATTCAGCCAGTGTCGGCCTGCTTTGAATCGTGAGTACCAGCCCCATGATGAGTGCGGTAACTCCCACAAGTGGAAGTGACTTGTATCCGATTTGAAAACACTGTCGGATGAACTCCTGAACTTCCTGTCCAGGCCCGGATACTTCTGAAAAAAAGCGACCTGTGAAGCTGGCCATGTTGCCGACATAGTTGAAGAAACCGCGGTTCAAACGCCGCAACGGAGCCGGGCCCGTCTGCTTCTGTGTGGTCGATATTGGATCGTTCGTTTTCACGGTGAATCTTGTTTTTTAGTTGTCCAGCGTTTTCGCAGGTATGCGAAGAGATTTTCACGTGATTCAACTACCGGGATGTCGTCACCCAGCAGATAAGAGTATGGCTTGAGACTTTCACTCTTGTCCAGGAAAATCTTTATCGTACCGAGAATCGGAATAAACAGGATCATCCCTGAGATTCCCCATAAGGCTCCGCCGGTTACAATGGCAACAATCACGGCTAGCGGATTGAGCTTTATTTTGGCCCCGACAACGACGGGTGTTATCAGGTTGTTTTCGATTACCTGCAGAAACCAGAGGAGAAACAATGTCAACAAAGGATACCATAACTGGTCTGTTGACAAAAGCACATAAATGATAGTAATGATTGATCCCAGTATGACTCCGACGTATGGGATCAGGTTGCAAACCGCAGTGAAGAGACCGAAAAGGAGGTAATATTTCAATCCCATGAAAAAGAACATTGAGCTCGCAACTGCAGACACGATGATCGTCACGAGAAGCATTCCGGTGAAGTACTTTCGAACAATCTGGATCGCTTCCTTAAGCCAGTCAAGGAACGCAGCATTGTTCTTCACCATCAGCCGAATGATGAACTCGCGGAAGAAGTCCTGATAGTACAGGAAGAGAAATATAAACACCGGTATGAGGCTTGCGGATGTGAGTGTAAGCGTGGTAAACCTGACCACACTGCCTACGTTTCGTTCTCCGACCGCGCCTACCAGACCTGGCCCTATGAGTTCCTCAAGGCCGAATCTCTCATGAACCCATTTGTTTAGTTCAAGAATGAATGCATTTAACCGTCCCCGTATCGCGGGAATGTCCTCAAGGAGCGAAGAGAGCTGAGCAGCAAAAAGGTATATAATAAAGAATGACGCTGCTGCAACGATCACCATGCTTAACGTTATCGAAACAAGTCGCGGAATCCTTCTTTCTTCAAACC
Organism: Bacteroidota bacterium; assembly: GCA_023428695.1. GTDB lineage: Bacteria > Bacteroidota > Bacteroidia > Cytophagales > Cyclobacteriaceae > Ohtaekwangia. The sequence continues at coordinate 421,558 of JAEYWY010000028.1, read as the reverse complement.
AGGTCGTTAACGGCAGAAGAGCGAATGCAAAAAAGGCCGCCCAGACTAATGGAATGAAGATGAAACTTCCAGCCTTGAGAATGTAGACTCCACCTATAAATGCTACAATCGCATAGGTAGAATAACGCAATCTGATGGCAGTTCCTTTCATGGTAATTCTGTTAAAGGGGCGTTTCGACCTGCTTAAACCCCAATGACAAGCTAACCCTTACCACGTCGTCCGCCACTGATAGAGGTCATAGGGGAAGTGAATTGAAATCATGCCGGAATATGATTTAGTGACGAAAAACGAATGTTGCTGGCAGGCGACCGGGGCGGTTTCCCTCGAAGCGGTGATGATAATCTGTCTGGTTCGATTCAGGAATCATTTCGGTGGTCAGGATCATAAGGTACCTTAATGGCATGACAATGATTATCGCATTGGCGGGAGTGCTGTGTCTGTTGTTGGCATGGATACTCGTCGTACCTGTTACAATGGTCCTCGATTCCAGTCATGACGTCTATTGCCTTTGGCAGCCGGGAACATTCAGCGTGTTATTTATTCCCGGTAACAATCCCAGATTCCGTTTTATGTTATTTGGTTTTGAGTTGGGTAGATCGAAGTCCCAAAAAAAGTCTCCGCCTGGAAAGACGCGTAAAACAAGCCGAACTTACAGCACATCGCGTTTTGAGTTGCAGAAACTGTTTCGCGCAGTATTACGCGCGGTCACTGTTCGCCGGTTCTATTTCAATGTGGATACCGACTCCATGTTTTGGAATGCAATACTGGTTCCCGTTGGCCTGCGTCTGAATGATGACAGGACTACCGTACTAAGCAATTATCATGGCGACGTTACACTGTTGCTTGACGTTCGTATTGCCTTATATAAACTCGCACTTCCGATCACAAGATTCATCTTCAAACACAAATAATTATGGAAGTCAATTTTGAAAACATGCTTCAACGGCTGACGGAGTTCATCCAGAAAGAAGCACGATCTGAAACCGTCATCGGGGAGTCGTTTACCCTCGGTGAATTCACATGTATTCCTGTGGTCCGTGTTGGGATGGGCTTTGGCAGTGGTGGTGGTACCGGGGATGCTCCCAAAACAGGCAAAGGTGAAGGCGGCGGTGCCGGTGCCGGTATCGGTATTGATCCAATCGGGTTTCTCGTAACAAGGGGAGATCAAATCACCTTTATCAACACCCATCAAAGCAAGGGCCTGGCGGCTGCTTTTGAAAAAGTGCCAGAACTATTGTCGAAACTGGCCGAGCGTAAAGAGGCAGCCCACGTATAGCTGTAGTGTCCGTCGACTAACGTGTTCACTTCCGGATTTCATCAGAGTTCGGGAGTGACACGTTAGTATATTTTCGGGGCACCCGGATTCAGGAATAGTGCAGCCACTCCGTTGTGAAGTACCAATATCTGTCGTGCTGAGTTCGCTTTCTGAAAAATTCTTCTTTTTTTGTCGGGACCTTACAGGCGGGATGAGTCGTTTTTGAAAAAGTTTTCAGGGGTTGAGCCTGTATTTCATTGATTGAAAGCTTTCGTCCACCCTGAAAAGTCGGGTCATTTGTCGGTGGTATGTGTTACTCATCCCGACTGAGTTTTAACTTGTCTTTGTAGCGGGTAGCTGTAACGTTGTTTGTGATTACACGTTGTTGCTTATTGCCGGCCGCGTCGGGTGAAGTCACTTTAGGGAGAATCATACATCCTGTACTTTCGGGACCTGCTCCGGCGTTAATCATCCAGAGTATTTTTTCAAATTTGCGTCGTGATTTACGGCGTGTAGCGCCTTAGTTGGTCTGTTAATCCAAAAACTTTTTTTGATTCACTCCGGTGATTGTACTAAAACTAATCTAATGAAGAGAGTAAAAACGGGTTTGTCGTGTCTTAGTCTTCTTGTCTTCCTGGCGTTCGCTTCGCCGTCTTATTCCCAACAAACATTTCAGACAACCAAGGAGTCGGTGATTGGCCTTCTCCAATATCTTCCGAAGGATTACAACAGTAATTCGAACAAATATCCGCTGGTCATCTTCCTGCATGGTGTCGGAGAACGTGGAGCCAACTCTACAAATCCGGCAACGCTGGAAGGAACGATCTATTCGGTAGATAATCTCGGACCTCCGCGGTTTGCAAAAGACGGACATAATTTTCCTTTTATATTGATTTCGCCACAGCTCAAGACCGGTATCGGCAACTGGCCTACCTGGTATGTTATGGAGGTGATTAACTGGGCGAAGAGTACCCTCCGCGTTGACGAGAAGAGAATCCACATCACCGGCCTCAGCCTTGGCGGGGGTGGGGCCTGGACAATGACGCAGGATTACCCACAGCTATTTGCGTCGTCGGCTCCGGTTTGCGGTGGCTATAATTCAACCGGGAAAGCATGCAATATTGCAAAAGAGAATGTGCCGGTGTGGGCGTTCCATGGGGATGCCGATACAACGGTGCCGCTAAGTAAGAGCTCATCAATGGTTAATGCCATCAATGCGTGTAGCCCAACGCCGAATCCGAAGGCAAAGCTTACAATATATCCGGGGGTGAAACACAACGCCTGGGATCGTGCCTATAAGCCGGATCACACTTACCATAATCCGAATGTCTACGAATGGATGATGTCGAAAGTAAATACAAAGAACGGCTCGAACGTCCTGCCCACTGCATCGGCCGGAAGCGACAAGTCTTACAGCAACACGTCTAAGATTACGTTGTCGGGTTCCGGAAGCGATAGCGATGGTTCAATAAAATCGTACCGCTGGACAAAGATGGCCGGCCCGTCAGCGTCAATTGCAAGTGCTTCAGGCGCGTCAACATCAGTGACTGTAGGCCCCGGCACGTATATGTTCCGTCTGACCGTTACCGACAACGACGGGGGTACCGATTCGGATTACGTAAAAGTTACGGTCACGTCTTCTTCAACGGAGAAAACATCAACGGATAATGCCAGTCCTACAGCAAATGCTGGTTCCGACGTGAGCCTGGTACTGCCCGCAACGACTGCCAAACTCAATGGTAGTGGCAAGGATTCTGATGGATCAATTGCTTCATACACCTGGACGAAGGTTAGCGGTGGCGTTGCGAATCTCAGCGGTGCTAATACAGCCACGCTTACGGCATGGGGTCTTCAGGAAGGTTCATATGTATTCCGTCTGACTGTGAAAGACAACGATGGTGCGACGGGTAGCGATGATGTGAAAGTCGTGGTCTCCAAATCCGGTTCAACATCAGGTTCTAACAGTGCCCCAACTGCCTCGGCAGGAAGCGATGTCACACTTACGCTGCCAGCGACCACAGCCAAACTCAATGGTAGTGGCAAGGACTCGGATGGCAAGATCGTATCCTATACGTGGACAAAGGTAAGCGGGGGTGCCGCCAATCTCAGCGGCGCTAATACGGCCACGTTGACCGCGTGGGCGCTGCAGGCCGGAACGTATGTATTCCGTCTTACTGTCAAGGACGACAAAGGCGCAACTGGTTATGATGATGTGAAAGTGGTTGTTAACGGTACCTCAACAGCATTGTCGGTAAAAGCAGGTTCAGATATCAAACTGAAACTTCCGGCAACTACGGCGCAAATGTATGGTAAGGCCACGGGAACCATCAAGTCATACCAGTGGACCAAACTTTCGGGTCCGCAGGCGTCGCTCAGTGGCGCTACGACATCCGATTTGATTGCCTATAAACTCGTGGCGGGAACCTATGTATTCCGCCTGACGGTTAAAGACAGCTCGGGAAAGAGCGCATATGATGACGTCATGGTAGTCGTTTCGAAGTAGCTTAGTCTTTTGGAAATCATGCAAAGAGGGCTGGATAGATTCCGGCCCTTTTTTTGGCGGTTGGCTTCTGACTGGTTGTTGTGTATATTGTACGCATTAACCAACCGAACCATGAAGTCACGGCGACAATTCCTTCAGCAATCTGCGCTGGCCCTGGGTGGGCTCGCACTTGCTCAGTCAGCAACCGCACAAATCCTGAAAAAACGTTCCGCTAAGGTCGGCATTCAATTGTTCACGATACCCGGATTGGTTTCGGCCGACTTTAAAGGGACCATGAAAAAGCTGTCTGATCTTGGATACCGGGAAATTGAGTTCTTCGGGCCGTACGATTTCAGTGCGCCGGAAACGCAGGAGGGGTGGAAGCAAATCGCCGGAATGTTGGGCATAAAACAAAATGCATTCTATGGCAACTCCATCCCTGAGGTAAAGGCGATTCTCAAGGATAACGGGCTCACGACCCCGTCTGTGCATCTCGACCTTGTGACGATGCGAACCAACCTCGAGAGAGCCAGTAAGGCGCTGGCTTCTTTGGGCACGCGTTATGTCGCGATACCTGCAATTGGAAACCCCGCCGATCGCAGCGACTACACAAAGCTTGCCGACGAATTCAATAAATTTGGAGAAGTACTCGCTGAACACGGACTCACGTTCCTCTACCATAACCACGGCTACGAACACATTGAAAAGGACGGGAAGACGCTCATGGATACATTGCTTACGCAAACCGATCCCAGAAAAGTGAAGTTTGAGCTGGATATCTTCTGGATGACAGCGGCGGGTGCCGATCCCGTTGCATATCTGAACAAGTATTCCGGAAGATTCAAACTGATGCATCTCAAGGACGCTTCCGAGCCAGTCCGTTTTTCCGGCGATGGGGGTGATCCCTCTCAGTGGATGCCACTGTTTCCGAAAATGGCTGACCCGGGGAAAGGTGTCTTTGATCTGCCCGCCATTATAGCGGCTGCAAAAAAATCAGGTGTGGACCACTTCTATCTTGAGCGTGATGTGACTCCGCAACCGGAACAGACTCTGAAGGATTCGATCAGCTACCTTTCAAAAGTATTGTAAGCAATTCTAAACATTCCGTCAATGTCGCCCGCACGCTAAAGGCGTACAGCCGTGCGTGTATCCATCCCGCATTTTTGTCACTTTTCGGAACCCCGCTCTGTCAATCCGAGGCGGTATGACTTTTTTCACCTCGTTGTAAATATCGATTGCGTGTATCGATCACGTTACGCGCAACCGCTATTAGAATCAGACAGCATCATGAAAAGTAATCAACAAAAACGCAGAGTGGTGGTTGTAACGGGCGCGTCGGCCGGTCTCGGAAGAGCCATCGTCCGCGAGTTTGCCGGCAAAGGATGTGACGTGGCCCTCATCGCACGCGGTACTGACGGCCTTGAGGGTGCCCGTAAGGAGGTGGAACATGCCGGTGGGAGAGCACTAGTATTTCCGATCGACGTTGCCGACGCCGATGCGGTTGAAAGGGCAGCCGCTGAAACCGAGGAAAAGCTTGGACCAATAGACGTGTGGGTAAACAACGCTATGAATAGTGTGTTTTCCCCTGTTCGTGAAATGAAGGCGGAAGAGTACAAACGCGTCACTGACGTGACTTACCTGGGACAGGTGTACGGTGCGTTGAGCGCGCTCAAAAGAATGCGAAGCCGTGACAGAGGCAGCATCATTTTCGTGGGCTCTGCTCTGGCGTACAGAGGCATTCCACTGCAGTCGGCGTATTGCGCGGCAAAACACGCAATTGAAGGTTTTTATGACTCCCTGCGAACCGAATTGATGCACGACAAAAGCAACGTGAACATTTCCATGGTTCAGCTTCCGGCTATGAATACAACTCAATTCGAATTTGTGAAGAGTCGGTTGCCGAATAAACCTAAACCCATGGGGACGATTTATCAACCAGAAGTTGCAGCGCGCCTGGTCGAGTACGCCTCGCGACATCCGCGACGTGAGTATTTCGTTGGCTGGCCTACAGTTAAGGCGATTATTGGAAACAAGATCGCACCATGGTATGCAGATCGTGTCCTCGCCCGGACCGGGTATGAGGGTCAAATGACCGGGGAGCGCGATACGGAAAACAGGAAGAGCAATTTATGGGAACCCATACCGGGAGATCACGGTGCCCACGGGCCATTTACCAATGATGCGAAATCATTTAGTCCGGTGACCTGGGCTTCGGTACATCGAGGCGCAATAGCCGCAACGGCCGCGCTGATCGCGGGAGTGCTTTTCATAACAAAATTCAGATAGGAATAATAAACGAAGTAATAAACCAAAACATCAGATATGAGTCTCAAGAGTGCAGTAAAAAAGGTTGCAAAAGCAATCTCAGATGAAGTTGAAGTTATCAAGGGAAATAAAAGCAAGGATAAAACATACACCAGCGAAAAGTCTTTTGCAGATGATGAAGCGGCAAAGCGCGAATTTGTCGCTGCAAAGGAAAGACTTTTCGATGTAAATGCATGGTCTGACATTCAGGGCATCGGAACGGCTGGCTTCAGAATACACAATGCTGCAGGTACGCCAACAGAACATAAGATCGTGATGACCGGAGACTTTATAAGAATCGATTTACCGGGACCGGTAGATAAATACTGGGTGGAGGTTATCGACGTGAAAGAGGAGCCAGATCTCGCAGAGTTCACCGTCAAACCGACGCATGACCCTTCAAACTTTGATAAGCCGGAAAAAACTGACCACTTCTTTCATGAGGATGCGCGAAGCATTTTCCGTGTACAACGCTTTGGTAATGTATTAAAGGCGATGGAAATCGGCACCAACGAAGCAATAAACAACAAGGGTGAAGAGGCCGGTGATGATGCCGCTGAGCATACACTCGTAGCAGTGAACGGGTGGGCATTCTTTCAAAAGAACCAGTGGGAAAGCCTCACGAAATATCTCGTTGGTCATGAAAATGAACAGGGTCGGATCGGCTGATCCTGCGCGCTCATAACACATACCGTGGTACAGAGAAGTCATGGTCAAGGCCTTCGAATTCAGTGACGACATTCCACCCGAATGGAATTACAACCCCGCTGCGTGGAAGGAACGTATTCCAATCATTGTACTTGCCATGGTCGGATTTTTTATTGCCGGATACATGGGGCTCTATCAACTCGGTATAGTCACTGAAGTGTGGGAACCCTTTTTCGGAGATGGCTCCATAACCATACTAAACTCACCGGTTTCTCACATGTTGCCGATCCCCGATGCAGTCCTTGGTGCGTTGAGTTACCTCTTTGACGCAGTTGCCGGGACTATCGGCGGTACATACCGATGGAAAACAAAGCCGTGGATTGTCGTGCTCTTTGGTATCGCCGTAGGTCCGTTGGGATTGGTTAGCGTGTTACTCGTCGTTCTTCAGCCGGTCCTTTTTGATGCGTGGTGTACGCTGTGCCTCACGACCGCTGCGATTTCGGTTGTAATGATTGGTCCTTCGATGGATGAAGTGCTGGCAAGCTGCCAATATCTGAAGCGCGTAAAGCAGTCACGCGAGTCTGTTTGGAAAGCATTTTGGGGTATGAAACCAGTCGCGGAAAAGATTGCTTGATATGTGGGCACGATACGTAACGGTTTTGCTGGGAATTTGGCTGATGGCGGCTCCGGGGATTTTCGACTTCGAAAAGTTTATCGCTGACAACGGACGGATTGTCGGGCCAGTGGTAGTTACGTTCGCTACGATCGCGATTTCCGAATCTTTACGTAACATCCGCATGGTGAATCTGCTCCCGGGTGCGTGGCTGCTCTTTGCGCCATGGATACTCGACTATGATAATTCCGTTGCCTTTGCCAGCGATTACATCACGGGGCTTCTTATTCTTGGTCTTACACTCGTTAAACAGAGTCGTAAATACACATTTGGTGGTGGGTGGTCGACACTTTTCAAATAATGGAGTCCTGTGGTAGTACTTACCCTATGATTATCGCCCTGTATGTTACTGATTTTCGTCATTCAATATGAGTGTGGAAACGGGTAACTTTAGTAGTGTTACTCTATAAAGGAAAGATTATGAATACAATTGGTCTGGATATTGAAAAATCACGGCAACTCGCGGCGAAACTGAATGAATTGCTTGCCAACTATCAGTTATTTTACATCAATGTGCGCGGATTTCACTGGAATATCACCGGAGAAAAGTTTTTTGAACTACATGCTAAGTTTGAGGAGCTGTATAATGATGCCTTGCTGAAAATTGACGAGATAGCGGAGCGTGTGAGAACACTTGAACAGACTCCGATACATTCATTCAGTGGGTTTCTCAAACATTCGACGATCCAGGAAGCTACGGGGATTTCGGATGGGAGAGAGGCTGTGGAAGAAATTGTTTCAGCACTTAAGGTTCTCGTTACCAAAGAACGCGACATCCTTAAACTCGCAGAGGATGCCGGGGACGAAGGTACGCTGGCGCTCATGAGTGACTACATCCGCGAACAAGAGAAGCTTTTGTGGATGTATTCGGCTTACCTTAAATAATTTCCGAACTATACAGCCTGATTTCGGGCAGCCCGCGCGTTGTGGGTATATGAACATACGTGCTCCGCGGATACCCCCGAATACCCACGGGAAGATGGGCGCAGGTGCAACCACAACCATCATACGGAGGGATTTCTTACAGCATTGAAATAAGTAGCATGTTGATGGCGATTCACAAAGTGCCGGCTTCACGTCGGCATTTTTTGTTTTCTTTAACGGTGTCGCCAAGGGACTAGTCCAGGTCAGGAAGTGGTGTTCTGCGCTTTTTTCCCGTCTTGCCAGTGTTCATGCGTTGGCGGTTGCGCTTTTGCATTTTCTTGTTGTTCTTATACACCACCGGCTCGCGCTCCTTTACACTGACAGCTTTCTTCTTGTTCTTGTCGGCGAAACGAACTTCGTGGTCCTTTCGCGGTGACGTCCCGCGCGCACGCTTGGTTTTTTCGATCTTGACTTTCGGGTCGGTGGCAGACGTGGACGGATCTGTCCCGGTTTGTCCGTAACTGCAATAGGTTAGAAGCGATAATATAAGAATAGCCAACCCCCGAACGATCATGTGCTAAAGATAGGATAAGGATCATTTTTCTGCAATCGTTTCAGTGACGTCCGGGGGGGAGCCTTTCTACCTTCAGAGCTGTCAGAAACGGGTGAATTCTTGAAGAAACAGAGCAGGACATTTAATTCATATCCGGTTTCAACGCGACTTGACATGTTGGCCTAATCGGCTTACTTTAGCACCTCTTTGAAAGTCTGGTAGCTCAGCTGGTTTAGAGCGCTGCCTTGACAGGGCAGAGGTCATCGGTTCGAACCCGATCCAGACTACATTTTTCCGCCATCCGCGCGGCTCCTGTCGTCCTTCCAGTACTACTCTTCATTTCGGATCGATCGATAATGCCCCCGAAACTATTATATTGAAGAAAAATTAGCCTATGAAATCGATCAGGACACTTGTTACTATTCTGCTCTTGCTGCCGGTGCTGCAGACACTTCATGCTCAATCGTTGGATGAACTCCTGAAGGACTGGGAACGGGCAAAAGCATATACAAAGGAATATCTCGATGCAATGCCCGAGGCTGGGTACGGTTTTAAGCCAACGCCTGAAATGCGGTCGTTTGCAGAACAGATGCTTCATCTCACAGAAGCTAATTATGGATTTGCTTCAGCTGCTTCGGGACAAAAGAATCCCATCAACTTCGGGGAACTTGAAAAGGCCACTGATAAATCCAAGGAAAACGTCACCCGACTGGTAATGGAAGGTTATGATTTCGTCATTGCAAGTCTTAAGAATGTTGATCCGAAAACTTTGCAGGAGACAATAAAAATGTTCAACCGGTTCGAGATGACTAAGGAAGCTGCTTTCATCAAGTGCTTTGAACATCAGACACATCACCGTGGCCAGACGACGGTCTATTTGCGGCTGGCGGGAGCGAAACCCCCGCAGGAAAAACTTTTCTGATTGGACCGGGCAGGTTTACATTGCTGATCAGAGAACTACCGGATATCTCTGATAGTTCTCTGGCAATAATTTCTATTTTTGTTGCATGTCCTTTAAACACCTGTTGCTCATTGACGACGACGAGGATGACCGTGAGATATTCCTATCCGTGATCGAAGTTGTGTCGCCCGCAACGATGTGCGCAATTGCAGCAAACGGCCGCGAGGGTCTCAATGTGTTAGCGTCGGCGTCAACGTTGCCTCAGCTCATTTTCCTCGACCTTAACATGCCCCTGATGGATGGCCGCCAGTTCCTTATTGAGGTGAAAAAGAATTCGTCATGGAAGGACATCCCAGTCGTGATTCTTTCCACAAGTTCCGACCGCGATTCCATAACACGAACGAAAGAACTCGGGGCAGCAGATTTTATTACGAAACCTGACAAGTATTCAGGATGGGAAAGCACCTTAAAAAAGTTTCTGACTGAACGGCGTATCTGAGAATTCGAAAAAAATGATGGTAGAGAAAACCGAAAGATCGTACGCATTCCTTCAGGCCGGTGGTGAACTCGGTGAACTGATCCGACAATTTGATTGGTCCGAGACTTCGGTTGGTCCCATAGAATACTGGCCACAGTCTCTCCGAACAATGGTGGCTGCGGTAATTCATTCGGGCTTCCCCATGTTCCTGTGGTGGGGCGACGAGATGGTGCAGTTTTACAATGATGCCTATCGGCCCAGTCTTGGAGGCAGCGGTAAACACCCGAAGGCTTTGGGACAAACAGCGCGCGAATGCTGGCCCGAAATCTGGGACATCATTTATCCGTTGATTGAAAAAGTCAAAACAACCGGCGAATCGTTCTTCCTCGAAGACCAATTGATCCCCATCTTTCGCAACGGAAAAATCGAAGACGTGTATTGGACATTCAGCTACAGCGCGATCTTCGGTGAGCATGGTACTATTGACGGTGTGTTGGTCGTATGTAACGAAACGACGAAAAAGGTTACCATGGTTTACGAACTTGAGCTTGCTCGTCAACGGTTAATTCAAAGCGAGACTAATCTCAGAAATATTATCAGACAGGCACCGGTGGCAATGTGTATTCTGTCTGGCCCGGAGTTCGTCGTAGATATCGCGAACGAGAGAATGCTTGCATTATGGGGGAAGTCCGGTCAGCAGATCCTGGGTAAGCCGATATTCGAAGAACTTGTTGAGGCACGTCACGAAGGTTTCGAATCGTTGCTGCAACGGGTGTTCGAAAGCGGTGAGACATTTACCGCCTTTGGAACACCGGTGACTCTCTACCGGGACGGTGGTACCGAAACTGCTTTTGTGAATTTTGTATACGAAGCGTTCCGTAATGGAACGGGTGAAATCTCCGGGATTATGGCAGTCGCTGCCGATGTAACCGAAGAAGTCATCGCGCGCAAGAAACTGGAAGAAAGCGAAATCAAAATAAGATCGCTCGTGGAAAGCGCACCTTTCCCGATTGGTGTTTACGAAGGCAGGGAGATGCGGATCACAATGGTGAATCAAGCCATTGTTGACGTATGGGGCAAGGGTGGTGATGTAGTCGGGAAAACTTACCGCGAAGTGTTACCTGAACTCGCCGACCAGGAAATCTATCCACAACTCGATAGCGTCTACACTACGGGAATTCCGTTTCATGCCCGGAATCAGCGTGTTGACCTGATTGTCGAGGGTAAACTTCGGTCGTACTACTTTAACTACAGCTTTACTCCGTTGTTTGACGGAAACGGAAATGTCTACGGTGTGATGAACACCGCTGCGGATGTTACGGACCTGATAGTTGCAAAACTCAAGGTCGAACAAAGTGAACGCAATTTCCGAAACATGGTCAAGCAGGCTCCGGTGGCGATGGCGATTATGATAGGCCCCGAACACGTTGTCGAAGTTGCCAACGATCTCATTATTGCACTCTGGGGAAAATCTCCCAAAGATGTAATGCACAAGCCGATCTTTCGGGGCGTGCCCGACGCGCAGGGGCAGGGACTTGAACAGTTATTGCATGACGTCTACACGACCGGCATACCTTTCGTTGCCAATGAACGCGCCGTGGTACTCACACGTAACGGAAAACAGGAGACGGTGTACCAGAACTTCGTGTATGAACCCTACCGCGATTCAAATGGTGAAATCCTCGGCGTGCTTGCAATCACTGTTGACGTCACGCCCCAGGTGCTTGCGCGGCGGGAAATCGAAGAGATTGTGAGAGAACGAACCGAAAGCCTGCGTCGTACGAACGCTGAACTTTCCCAATTTGCCTATATCGCCTCGCATGATTTGCAGGAACCCGCACGAAAAATCTCTACGTTTGTTGAGATGCTCGGCAATGTACTTGGTCCGGCCGTGGATGGCCGGGCAAAGTCCTACCTGACAAAGATTGACAAGTCATCCGCGCGAATGCTCGGGTTGATACGCGATGTGCTTACGATTTCACAACTCTCAAAACAGGATCAGGAATTTGAACAGGTTGATCTCAATAAGATATTGGAAGAGGTCTTAAATGACTATGAGCTTCTCATCGAACAAAAGGGTTGTATCATAGACGCCGACCCGCTTCCGGTTCTGAAAGCTATTCCGGTTCAGATGAGCCAGTTGTTTACCAATCTCGTCTCTAACGCGATAAAATTCTCGCGCAACGGGACGCCATTGCGCCTCGACATCCGGTGTCGTGAAACTGCGCACGTGTCGTCACCTGAACAAGGACTGCCGGTTCCGGGAAAGTATGTTCGTATTGATTTTGTCGACAATGGCATTGGGTTTAACCAGGAAAACGCGGTGCAGATATTTAACATCTTTCAACGGCTTCATGGTAAATCGGAATATCAGGGCACGGGCATTGGTCTGGCCATGTGCAAGAAGATTGTTGAGAACCACGGGGGACAAATATCTGCAATCGCGGAACCTGGAAAGGGTGCAACCTTTACCGTCGTATTGCCCCGTTAAGAAGCCTGATTCTGATCGCAGGAAATCTCACTTAGTTATAGTACATTCCAGCCAGTTATGAGTATCCATATTGGTGCAGATCAGGGACAAATATCCGACTCAGTTATTATCTGTGGCGATCCATTGAGAGCACAGCACATTGCACAGTCTATGCTTTCCGAAGCGGTTTGTTATTCTAACGTACGGGGTATGCTTGGTTTTACCGGCGTGTATCGCGGCAGGACAGTATCGGTGCAGGGAACCGGGATGGGCATCCCGTCAACGGCTATCTATGTGCACGAGCTGATACACGAATACGGGGTAAAAAGAATTATCCGCGTCGGTACGTGCGGTGCACTTGAGCCGGATATTGAGGTTGGTAAGCTCGTTCTTGCAACGTATGCCCATACGGATTCATCTGTCATTGGAACACTTGGTGTAGATGAAAATCAGCCGCCTCCTGCCAGCGAAAACCTGACCACGTCTGCATTAAAACTTGCAGCAAGAAGTGCGACGCCTTTCATCGTGGGTTCCGTATTCAGTACGGACTTATTTTATACCGACGAAAAGCACCGTATTCATGACTGGCGATCACGGGGTATACTCGCCGTTGAGATGGAGACCAGTGTCCTGTATGCCCTCGCTGCGACGACCAAAATTGAGGCGTTGACGATGCTCACAGTGAGCGACAACCTCGCAACGCGCGTCTTCTATGATTCAATGGAGCGCGAGAAGGCCGGGGACGCTATTATGCGTATCGCGCTCGATACGCTCATCGAGACTCCATTCGAATGACGACGGAAATCTTGATTAACCAGGCTGTGATTTTATGGGCGATTGACTAACTTGTCGGAAGAAGCCCCGGATGGACCCGCCGGATGACTTTACAACTATTTCATTTTCCGTATGAATGTATACCTTATTAATGGAAACCGCGATGAGGTAGGAATATTTAGCGACGCCTTAAAAAAGGTGAATGGCTCCATCTCATTTGCTTTTGCGCTCGATGAAGTCGAGGCGATGAGGTATCTTTCGAGTAATTCGTCGAAACTTCCTGATATGGTTTTCATCAGTGAAAACCACCTGCTTTTTCTTGGGAACCTCCGGAAACATCAGCAGTTTGTCAACCTTCCGGTAACGATGTACACAAACAGCACTGACCCCGATCATATTGAACGCGCCCTGTCTCTGAATGCCGCGCTATTACCCCGGCCAAATTCCTACCGGGAGCTGATCGTCCTGCTAAGAAGGAGGTTCGATCTGCTCATTCAAAAGAGCTGATTTCCCCTCCATCAGATATCTATTTCTTTTGTACGAATTCAAGAGTCGCGATGCCTGCAAATATTTTGCTCGGATCTTTGCAACGGAACCTCAACGTCAGATCGTGCAGCCCCTCAAGAGTCTTGATCGAAACAGGGATTTCCTTAAACCCGAGGTCGGTAAGTCCTACCTCCAGGTTTGCTGATCCGATTACATCACCGTTGTCAGCAATAAGTTCAACTGTACCCCCTGTAAAATAATTCGGTGCCACAGCCACGCCGATTTTGATTTGACCCACATCGGTAAAGTCAATTCCTTTGTAGCGTAGTGATCCTTCATCATTTGGCATCACGATTGTGATTTCCTGTTCGAGATCTTTCCATAGCTCCTTCGTCACAAGAAAGGTCATCGCCTTCTTCTTCTCAGCAAACTTGTCGGCTCCGATTACAGGGTAACGAAGCGAGACCACCTTCGTAGCCGTAAGGGGCTTGATCCCATTGGCACCTTTGTCGGTGTAAGACGCAGTAAATATGTACACGCCTTCGCGGTCAGTGGCCTTGTGTTTGTTAAGTGCATAGCTACCTGTATGTGGTAGTCCGCCCATTGCCGGCTTCCCGTTGAGGGAGAGAATATACTGAATCATTTTTTCTGTTTCCTGTGCTGAAAGCTGTGGATGCGGCGACATCATCAAATCACCCCAGGCTCCGGATCCGCCTTTGATAACCTTGTCCACAAGGCCCTTGACTGCGCCTTCGTTTCCGGCATATCGATCTGCAATAGCCTGAAGTGACGGGCCAACAGATTTGTCCGTCTGATGATGACAGGATTTACAGTCTGAACCTTCCAGTAAGGCCTTGCCAACTAGGTCTGCGGAAGCTTCCATGTTCGCCTGATGACCCTGAATTACTTCTGTCACATCATATCCACGTTCCAGGTAGTCGGCAGTGAATGTCACGGCCGCGGGGTCAATGCCATTGTTGATCGTGCCGTCTTCGGTGTCAGTTGCTGTTGCCGTGTAATTGAATACAGTGTTGTTCCAGTAGAACTGGCTATTTCCCTTGAACTTGATATCGACTTCAGGTAAATCATTACCGGCAATTACCCTGATGGTTTCTGAGGCGCTCTCGCCGGAAGGGTCGGAAACAGTAAGGGTTACGTTGTATTCGCCGGGCTTTGTGAATGTAAACGCCGGGTTTGGTTCATCAGATGTTTTTCCATCGCCAAAGTCCCAGCGATAAATCAGGTCATCGCCATCGAAATCTTTCGAGTCATCACCACGGAAGTTTACAATGAAAGGTGTCTTGCCAATGGTTTTGCCCGTAGTGATTGACGCAACGGGCACTCTGTTGGCAGACGAATACGTGATATGGATAAGTCGGGCATCCATGTTTTGTGCGAACCAGTTGGTTCCATACTCAAGGGCATACATGTCACCCGCCGGTCCGAATACGACGTCAACGAGGTTGTTGAAAAGCATCCCCGACAGAAATCTCTCCATCCTGACGTAATTACCTTTGTCATCCAGCGTGACTGCCATCACCCAGCCGCGCATCCAGTCGTATACGAACAATTTCTTGTCGTAGTATTCCGGGAAACGATTTGTGCTTTCGGGGAATTGGTCGGAATAAAAGACAGGGCCGGCCATCGCATTCCGCCCGCCTTCACCCACCAGGGGAAACTCCTCGGAAGCCGCATACGGATACCAGATCATTGGAGGAGTAGCTTCGGGCAATTCTTTTGCGCCTGTGTTATTGGGAGAGTTGTTTATCGGTTTTTTTGGATCAAACAGTGGGCTCGCCTGATTTTTTGCATAGTCGTATTCATTATAGGGATAATTGTTCCCAATAAAGTACGGCCAGCCGTGATTACCTGCCTTCCGCGCCTGATTAACCTCGTCGTATCCGCGCGATCCAAATCCTACGCTATCCTTACCCGCATCCGGACCTACGTCGCCCCAGTACAGGTAGCCGGTACGTGAGTCAACCGAAATCCTGAAAGGGTTTCGCGTACCCATTACGTAGATTTCGGGCCGGCCTTTTGAAGGATCAGTAAAAAGATTTCCACTGGGAATGGTGTACGTGCCGTCGTCTTCAGGTATGATTCGTAAAATCTTACCACGCAAATCATTTGTATTTGATGACGATTTCTGTGCGTCCCACACTGAACGGCCCGGGCGTTCATCGATGGGGCCGTAGCCTGTCTCGCGCGGACTTGTGTTATCCCCTGTCGAGAGATATAACAATCGGTCCGGTCCGAATTCTATTGATCCTGCCGAATGGCAACACTCTTCACGTTGGGTGGGTACTTTAAGCAGAATTTTTTCCGATGAACGATCAAGCGTGTCGCCTGCAAAAACAAATCGCGAAAGTCGTTGAACGGATTCCGAACCGACAGGGGAGTAGTAGAGGTAAATCCAATGATTGCTCTTGTAGTCGGGGTCGACTGCGAGACCCAGCAATCCGTCTTCGAGGTCACTGAAAACAGGCATAGTCGTGACCAGCTTCACTTTATTCTCGTTCTTCTTGTACAGTTTGATTGCTCCCCGGCGTTCGATGAATAATACATCTTCGCCCGGAAGCATATCCAGTTCCATGGGTTCATTCAGGTTAAAGTCGAGCACGACTTTTTGAAACCGGTTTTCTTCGGGAGCTACGCGCGAGTTGTTATAGTTGACCTGAACGCCGTCACCTGCCGCATACTGTATACCACCCCACAAAAGGTTAATGAAATCGGAATCCTGAAAACATTCGATGGTGTGGCCCATGCCGGTGTACCATGTTCTGCCGCCGTCAAAATCGCGGTACCACGCAATAGGATGGTTCTCACCGTTCGTGCCGCCTTCATACGATGTCTCGTCAAGATTGATCAATACGTTTATTTCGGGGCGTATATCCTTATAGTTATACCATTCGTCGGTTCGCTTCCAGATCTCTGGCAGATGTTTTGTTGATATATGATGCCGATCAATCACCTGTACCGAAGCATCGCGCACGTTGGGATCGTTTGGATGCCCGTTAAAGTATGCGCCCACCAATTCACCATACCATGGCCATTCGTATTCAGTATCGGCCGCAGCATGGATACCGACGAATCCGCCACCGGCCTGAATCCACCGGTTAAGCTCAAGCTGTTGGCCATCATTGAGTACGTCGCCGGTCGTGTTCAGGAATACAACAACGTTGTAGTTCTTCAATGTCTTCTCATTAAAGTATTCGCTGTTTTCCGTCGTGTCCACGTGAAATCCGTGTTGTTTTGCGAGGGAACGAATGGCTTCAATTCCGGCGGGAATGGATTCGTGACGATACGATAGCGTTTTTGAAAATACGAGTACCCGTATGTCGCGCGTGTCCCGCGTGAACCAGAAATAGGCGCCGATAACAAGAACGATCAGGGCGAGAAGGATGATGTAGCGTTTTTTCATTTAATTAATCAATGAAACCCGGTGATTTGAGTCAATTAGACTCAAATATAATGTAATTTTGGAACGGGTCAAGAACTCGTGAGGACATGGATAAAAGGATCGCAGCCTATTTTAAGAATCTCGCATTCACATCAGTTCCGCAACTTTCAGTGAACTGCGTCATCTTTGGTTTTTATGCCAAACAATTGCATGTCGTAGTCAATAAACTTTGCGCCGGAAAGCGCACAATACATCTGCTTCCCGGCGGATTTGTGGGCCAGGAAGAAGACGTGGCTGATGCCGTGCAAAGAATTGTCCGTGAAAGCACAGGTCTTGAAAAGATACTCTTCAAACAGTTCGCGGTATTTGGTGATGCCGACCGATCCTTTCCAAATGAAATAAACCAGTTTCTGAAATCATTTGGGTCAGATGCCGGGACTGCCAGTGCGTGGTTCTCGAAGCGGTTTGTCAGTATTTGCTACATGGCTTTGGTTGACTTTCAGCGGATCGAGCTAAAGCCCACACAATTCCTGGATGCAGCACAATGGCTTCCGGTGACGAAGGCAAAGACACTTGCTATGGATCATGGGAAAATCGCGAAGGCCGCTCATGAGTCGTTAAAAAAGGAGTTGCCCTATGCGCCCCTTGCTTCCAATTTGCTTCCTGCCAGGTTTACTTTGCCCGAGTTGCATTCTCTTGTTGAGGCGATACTGGAGCGACCGGTGGACCGTCCGAATTTCAGAAGGAAGGTTCTTAAGTCCGGAATGCTGATTAAAGTGGGGCAGGACAAATCAGGAAGGCGCAGACCGGCTGACCTTTATGCGTTTCGACATGGTCGGAGAACGAGCCTGATTGATGAATTCAGGTTTGGATTCTGATTGAATTGGGGGACTTGCAGAAAGTCTCAGAAAAAAAAGGATGGGTGAAGTACAAAATGCAGCGTGGCATCGTTATTTTGCGGTAACCACATATGAAAAGCGTCGCACTGTTCCTGATTTTTTCATTGCTTGCCTTCGGGTTATCGTCTTGCGCCCAGCGTGATATCAACACGTCAGCAGCGCGCGCTGCGTATAACATTCCTACCGGCTATGAGCAGGTCGTGAAATCCAAACGGAAAAAGAAGGCGCATTCCAGGAATAAAGTCGTCAAGATCAAAAGGAAGGAAGCAAAGAAAAACAGTACTGACGCCGCCAGACACAGAAGAAAGTCTCTGTTCTTTTAGCCCGGACATAAGTCAGCTGTTAATTTCGCCGGCCGCATATCACACGGATTTCGATCCTTTACTTCCGGGGACAAATCCTATCTTTATACCATGTTGATTCGCAGGAATACAAAAGCGTTCAAGGCCATCCAGTCAATCCTTACAGCTTGTGAAAAGCGATCCGACAGGAAGGACCTTGTCCGGGTTTTCATAACCAAGGCCGGCGAGTCCGTTAACGAAAGAATTGATACGACTTCAATCAAAGGCCAGGCCGATCTTTTTTATGAAATGACTTTTCAGGCAGTACTTGGTAATCTTGAGTCGGCAAATCATCAATTGCGCGAAAGTGAAGAAAATCCAGGTCTGTTCTTTTTTCGTCGTGGTACGAGTACCAACTGGGATGAAACTCCTTTTGAATTTGATACCAGGGTAAAATCTGAATTCAGCGACGTAAGTGATTTGCCCGCCGTACGAAGGAAGGGAAGATCTTCCGAGTTCGTTATCTCCGGCTCTGCATCCAAAGAAAAGAACGTTAGCCGCGTTGAAAAAAAGACGAAAGTAATAACAAAGGAAGAGCCAAAGCCAACAAAGAATGAAGTTTCGAAGTCTAAGCCAGCAGAAAAACAACCGACCTACCGACTCAAACATAAGATAACGTTCACGAATCTCCGAAACCTGGTATGGAGTGGGAGCGACGTAACGAAGCAGGAGGTACTTGATTATTATAACAAGGTCGCTGATGTACTGGTCCCGCACCTTCGCGAGCGCGAACTTTCCACGAGATTTGCAGATCGTCCCTCTGAGGTCACGCCGCTCAACGCTGACGTCTTCGCAAAACGCTATGTGGAGTTGCCGGATTGGATCCGTCGCCATCGTCAGGGTAAAGGTTTGCCAGACCTGCTCTTATGTGATGACCGTGAGCACCTGTTATTCTACGTTGAAAATGGATGTCTTGAGTTTTATGCGTCGCCTGCACGAATTAAGTCCGCTGGTCCTGATTACATCGTCATTCAAATTGATTCTCCCGACTTTGAACTTGCGAAAGCAACGAACATAGCAAAGGAGACAAACGCGGTGCTTTCTGCATTGGGTATGCACCCCGTTGTGAAAGCTGATGGAAAATCCGGCATACATACTTATATCCCACTCGATGCAAAAGGTGACTTCAAGGATGCGGAGGCAGTCGCTGAATATGTTTGTAAGCTCCTTCGGCTTAAGCTGCATGATTATGTCTCACTTGCCGGCAGCACTGAATATGCCTATGGGAAAGTGACGCTTGATTTCAGGCTTGAAAGCGAAACTCACTTCGTTGCTCCTTACTCCCTGGTGATGGGCGATAGTATTCGTTTCAGCGCACCGCTTGCTCCGGCCGACTTGTCGTCTGATCTTACGCAGGATGATTTTACGCTCGATGCAATTGGAAAACAAAAATCACCAACGGATCCATTTAATAAGTTGAAAGGAAAAAAAACTAACGCTACCGCTATGCGTACTACACTTAAAAAGTACTATTCATTTATTATCTAGTTTAGTTTCAAAATTTTCGTGTCGTCGCGGTAAGCAGACAGGTTTCGAGTTTCAGGGTTTCAGGAATGAAAGTTTGAAAGATGAAAGGTCCAGAGGTTAAGTTTCCTGGATGATGCTCGCGGTGAAAAATGGGTGATGTCCGCGGAACGGTGGGTTATTTCTGATTTCTCATTGGTGGGACTAACTCTCTTTGCGCTCCGTTGCGTCTTCGCGCCTTCGCGGTGAAAAAACCGCCCTATGTCCAGAATCGTGAACGTTCTAATTAGGATGAAACGAACTTGCAGCCGAAGCTATTCCCCTTGTCCGCAGGCGCACACTTTTACTCATAAGCGGACTCCTGACTCCTTCAAATCACCTGAATTTAGTGGATAGAACGCGCTGGCACGGTAGTTGGCAACGATCACGTTCAAAACCTTTCCTATGTTCCCGACATTACCTGCTACCTGGCGTCACGCTATGAAGAATAAGACTTCGGTCATTCTCAATGTCAGCGGACTTGCCCTCGGCATCGCGACGTGTCTCGTCATTGCCATCTGGGCTGAGCGCGAATTGGGTTTTGATGATTTCCACCCGAACGTTGAAGCAAAGTTTCGCATCTGGAATACGTTTACCGGCGAAGCTGAGACTTTTTCTCAGGCACCCTCGGGTGTAGCACTCGGCGCACACTTGCCCCGGTTCATTCCTGATATCACAAGTTCATGTCGCGTGTTCTATACCGGCGCCAAGGTGCGTCAGGGCGGCGAAACGAATTTTGAAAACGGAATCATTTTCGCAGACTCCACTTTCTTTTCATTTTTCGGTTTTAACATCATCGCCGGTCCGGAGGAAAATCTACTCAGAAGTCCGGACCAGGTGATTATCAGTCGCGAGATGGCGGAGAAATACTTTGGTGACATGAGTAAGGCTCTTGATGCTGTACTATATCTTGATGACGAGCCTGCAACCGTTGTGGCGATTTCGGAAAATGCACCCCCTGATTCGCACATCCAATTTGATTTTGTCGTTCCTTACAAAAAACTGCACGCGTTCGTCCTGAGGGAATATCAGGAGGACATCGACAACTCGTGGTTAGGTGGATGGCCAAGAACATACGTTGAACTCCGCGATCCTGCGCTTCGTGACACTGTTGAAGCGAGGGTGAATGAAGTTGTGGAGGAGCATTCAAGGAAGGATTGGGCTGATAACAAGATGTCGTATGAATATTTCCTTCAGCCGATTCGCGACATACATCTTCATTCCAATTTGCGATACGATTCCGGAAACAATGGCAGCATGGTGACAGTACGCGTTTTCATAGCTGTAGCAGTTTTGGTTCTTCTCCTCGCATGCTTCAATTACATTAACCTCACCACGGCAACATCGGCCAAACGCGCGAAAGAGATATCGCTTCGCAAGGTGTCGGGTGCACGCCACTTCGAGTTGATGCAACAATTCTTTTCCGAGACGTTCCTGATAACCCTTATGGCCGTGCTAATAGGCGTTGCGTTGGCGCAATTGACCCTGCCTGGGTTTTCCGCCTGGATGGGTCAGCCTTATGCATTTCCTGTGAATATCCGACATGTGTCTGCGCTTGTGGCCCTGACACTGGTGATCACCTTGCTATCCGGTGTGTATCCGGCCGTTGTGCTTGCATCGTTCCGACCCGTAGTCGCACTGAGAGGCAGGTTCTTTGGCGGAGAACGTGGTCAGGCGTTCCGAAAAGGTCTTGTCATTCTTCAATTTGGAATTTCCACCATTCTTCTGATTTGTATTCTGACAGTAAATCGTCAGATGCAATTCATTCGTGAGAAACCGCTTGGTTATGAAGGCTCAGGTGTTATTACTGTAGATTTTAATGGTGATCAGTCGGTGGTTCAAAACTATGATGTAATTAAGAACGCTTTGCTTTCAGCACCATTTATTGAGCAGACTGCGCTTCATGGTGGAAATGTTGTCGGCGGTTTGGGTAATGGCTGGATCTCAACGAAAGACGCGGAAGGAAAGGAGATCGTTACGAGTATCTACCGCATGTCCGTTGATCCCGATTATTTTGCGACGTACAAGATGGAATTCGTTGCCGGACGCGGATTTGCGAGAGCAACTTCAGACTCTTCAAAAGCTGTGATCGTAAATGAAGCAGCGGTGAGGAACCTGGGCTGGGTCAGCAATGAAGATGCTCTGGGAAAACCATTTGGTAATGGCGAAAATGCACGATACGTTATTGGGGTCGTAAAAGATTTTCATTTCGAGAATCTGCACGCTATGGTACAACCGTTGCTTATTGGATATGCCCGCGGTGGTGCCAACCTTTCTATGCGAATTCAGACAGAACACGTCGCAGATGCCATTCAGGTGCTTAACGAAACATGGAACAGGATCGTCCCCGGTGTTCCTCTTCAATACAGTTTCGTAAATGATGCCCTTAGTCAACAATATGACAGGGAGCGCAAGATGGAAGCGATTTTTTACGTTGCTGCGGCCCTTTCGTTTTTTATCGCGTGTCTGGGGCTCTTCGGATTGTCAACGTTTATGATCAGGCAACGCATTCAGGAGATCAGCATACGAAAGGTTCTGGGTGCGTCTGTTTCAGGTATAGTTGTGCTGCTCACACGCGACTTCTCAAGATTGGTACTGGTTGCAGCGTTACTTGCCTGCCCTCTTGGATATTTCCTCATGAATTCCTGGCTTGAAACATTTTCTTACCGCACATCGATAGGTTGGAA
This sequence comes from Bacteroidota bacterium, assembly GCA_023428695.1. Classification (GTDB taxonomy): domain Bacteria; phylum Bacteroidota; class Bacteroidia; order Cytophagales; family Cyclobacteriaceae; genus Ohtaekwangia. Next base: position 398,839 of record JAEYWY010000028.1, on the reverse strand, counting down.
CATTTTCGCAGTCGCGATGATTGTTCCCCTGTTGATAGCACTCCTGACGGTGAGCGCTCAGGCGATCAGGGCAGCTTTCGTGGACGCCGCAACGACACTCAGATCCGAATAGAAGGATTGAAGCAACATCATTTGAAACTGTACAGGTATGGGGCCTTATGAGCCTTGCCTGAAAATTGTTTCCCGTGACGTTTCAGTACGCCTTTCGCTAGCATCTTCCGCTGGAATGATGTCCGGCGAAGTTTTGTCCCGTGAATTGCCTCGTAAACGTGTTGCAGTTCTTTCATCGTAAAACGTTTGGGTAGCAGGTTGCCACCAACGAGTTTCCTGTCAAGATTTTCACGGAGCGTTTGTATAGCCCGCTTCACAATGTCTTTATGGTCGAGTATCAGTTTTGGAATCCGCTTTACGGAATACCATTCACACGAGTCAGATAACGCATCCGGTCGCGGAACGACGTCACGGTAATCAATCAAGGCGTAATACGCAACAGATATGAACCGTTCCAACATCCAGGGATAGTCCTTTTCAGCATTATGACCGTTAGCGCGCAAGAGTGTCGCCATCACTTCCGGATCGTATCTCGAAATCGATCCAAACGTATGAAATTGCTCCAGGTAAATTGATGTGAGCCCCGTCCGTTCGGCGAGACCTCTGCGCACCGCCTGGTCCAGGTCCTCGTCTTTGCGTACAAATCCGCCGGGAAGCGCGAACAGACCGGTGTTATGATACTCCATGATAAGAATCTTGAGCTCTTTTCCCGAGAACCCAAAAATCACAGAATCATAGGCGATATGCGACAAAAAATCAGTCCCCTTCATGGATAGTATTTTGCATAAAAGTATAAATCAATGGCTTTATTCGGAAATGGTAGTTATTATTGTTACAAAATGAGACAATAATAGTATGAACGCCATTAAATGTATTCTCCGATGCGCGCTGTTCCTGTGTCTGGGAACCGGCATTGTTACAGCGCAGACTGACTTTGGTTTTCCGGTGCAGACCAAAATTGAGAACGGGATTATAGAAGGTATTTACGATACCAAACAGAACCTGCAGGTCTACCTGGGGGTTCCGTTTGCAAAGCCGCCGGTGGGAGCATTGCGCTGGAAAGCGCCGGAGCCACCGGCGAACTGGACCGGCGTCAAACAAACGAAGAAGTTCGGACCTCGTCCCATGCAGGGTATTGTGTTTGGTGATATGACCTCGCGGTCTGACGGAATTAGTGAGGATTGCCTGTACCTGAACGTCTGGACTCCATCAACAAAGAGTACCGATGCGTTGCCTGTCCTGGTTTACTTTTATGGCGGCGGATTTGTCGCCGGTGATGGTTCAGAACCGCGTTACGACGGTGCAAGCATGGCGAAAAAGGGAATTGTTGTGGTGACCGTCAATTATCGCCTTGGCCTCTTTGGATTTTTTGCTCATCCGGAATTAAGTAAAGAGACTTCATATAAAGGTTCCGGAAACTGGGGCCTGCTCGATCAGGCGCTCGCGCTGAAGTGGGTTAACAAAAACATAAAAGCGTTTGGTGGTGATCCGAAGAAAGTGACCATCGCTGGCGAGTCTGCGGGCTCAATTTCGGTAAGTGCGCAAATGGTTTCTCCGCTTTCGCGAAATCTCATTGCAGGCGCCATTGGTGAGAGCGGCTCAGGCATCAGCGCTTTGGCTGCCGTACCCCTGGCGGAAGGCGAAAAGCAAGGGCAGGAGTTTGCTTCGAAGGCGGGTTTTAAATCCGTCGCTCAAATGAGGGCGGCAAGCACGCTTGAGCTTTTCATTGCTTACCAGGAATCCCGCCGTTTTGGCTTCCCGCCAACCATTGACGGATACTTCTATCCGAAGGGGATGGAAGAAATCTTCAAAGCAGGTGAACAGGCACAGGTACCGTTGCTTCTGGGATGGAATTCTGCCGAGATACCAGGCATGGCGTTCATGCAAGGTCTTCCGTACACCGAAGAGAATCTGATTAAGAAGGTGAAGGAAGCTTACCCGAACAACTGGGAAGAAGCGTTGAAAGTCTACCCGCATGGGTCTCCGAAGGAAGTGGAGTGGGCTGCTACGAACCTTGCATCCGATCGTTTCATCGCATACAGCACATGGAAGTGGTTTGATTTGCACCGCAAGCACAGTTCACAACCCGTGTACCGGTACTTGTATAGCAAACTGCGCCCGCCGCTGGTTGACAAGTCACTGACTCCCGGTCTTGCCGGAGGAACACAACAAGGTGGATTCAAAATGCCTGAGCCCATCGGTGCGCCACATGCATGCGAAATTGAGTATTGTATGGGGAACCTTCATCTCGTAAAAGATTTCGAGTGGACACCCGATGATTATAAAGTCTCTGAAACGATGCTGAACTTCTTCGCCAACTTTATCAAGACAGGAAATCCAAACGGTGGTGGTCTGCCTGAATGGCAAGCCGCAAAACCGGCGGACACGAAACCTCCAGTGATGATCATCGACACGGAGTCGAAGTCTGTTCCGTACGATGACGCGAGGTATTACTTCCTGGATAAGGTGGCGCAGTAGAATCAGCCGCCCGACCTTCGATGCCGGTATCCTCGCTCTAAAACTTTGTACAGTGGCATTGTATTCAACTAACAACACAAATTAGCCCGTATGAAAAGAGTCTGTTTTTTGATAGTACTACTGGCGTTATGCGGTTCGTCAGTATTCGCACAACACAAGGTTGTACAGCTTTATGACGGGAAGGCACCCGGCTCGGAAGACTGGACGTGGTCTGAAGCCGTGAACGACAGCAATACGTGGAACACGCGTGTTGTTTATAATGTGAGCACCCCAACGCTCACGGTCGTTCAACCTGAAAAAGGCAAGGCGAACGGTACGGCGCTGATCATTGCCCCTGGCGGTGCCTTTCACGCGCTATCGATTGACAGCGAAGGATTTCATGTCGCGGAATGGCTGGCGAAAAAAGGTGTAACCTGCTTCGTATTAAAGTACCGGCTTGCACGAAGCTTTACCAACGAACCCACAGCTGAAGTGATGAGGAAATGGGGCTCAGAAGAATTTAATAAAGCTGTCAATGAAGTAATTCCCATGGCGATTTCGGATGGTCGGACTGCGATTGAATACGTTCGCCAACATGCCAAAGAGTACGATGTGCTTCCAAACCGTGTCGGTATCATGGGCTTTTCAGCAGGAGGCACCATCGCTGCAGGTTCATTGTTCAACAATACTCAGAACGACCGCCCTGATTTTTGTGCGCCCGTTTATCCATTCTTTCCAAAGGAGATGATTGGAGAAATCAAAAAGGATGCTCCGCCGCTTTTTGTGCTGGCCGCGACCAACGATGGCTTCGGACTCGCGCCGCACAGTACAGATCTGTATTCAGCATGGCTCAACGCGAAAAAAGATGCCGAGCTTCACATGTATGCACGTGGTGATCACGGATTCGGTATGCGCAGAAATAATTTGCCCACGGATCAGTGGATAGAACGGTTCGCAGACTGGTTGGGTGTTCAGGGCCTGATGAAAGCACCTGATCCTGAACTTCGCCCGTATGAGTACGGAACATTCGAGTCTGCCGGAAATTACCTTCCTTATCGGATTTTGTTCCCGGAAAACTATGACAAAACCAAAAAGTACCCGCTGATTCTTTTGCTTCACGGTGGGGGTGAACGCGGAAACGACAACGAGAAACAACTTGTTCATGGTGCACGCCTGTTTCTTGAGAAGGATATCCGTCAAAAGTATCCGGCCATTGTAGTAGTGCCCCAATGTCCCGGTGACTCGTACTGGGCTTCTGCGAAGATTGACAGGTCGGTTACGCCATTTAAAATTGATCTCGATTATTCCGGTGATGCGCAATGGCCCTTGGCGGCAGCCAATGAACTTGTTGCAAAACTTGCGGATGAGGAAGCTGTTGATAAGTCGAAGATCTACATAACAGGATTATCGATGGGGGGCATGGGAACATTTGAGTCTGTGTACCGGTACCCCGAACGTTACGCGGCGGCACTTCCGATCTGTGGCGGGGCGGATACAAAGGCGTACGACAAGCGAGTTCGTCGCACACCTTTCTGGATCTTCCACGGAAGCGTTGACGCCATCGTCGACGTCCGGCTCTCCCGTGACATGGTGCAAAAACTTAAATCAGTCGGCGCAAAAGTGAAATATACCGAATACCCGGGTGTTAATCATAATAGTTGGGACAATGCATTTGCCGAGCCTGCATTCCTCGAATGGATGTTCGCGCAAAGGAAGAAATAAGTGCCACGCTATTTCGATAATAAAAAAAACCAGCCGGTCTGGCTGGTTTCTTATTTTATAAGTCAACTTATTTTTAAGCTACAGCGACTTCTACTTTCGGTCCGCTTTGAATCTCCACTTTGCGTGACATGAGATCGAAACGATCAAGGTTCATCACCTTGTTCCACGCCGCGATGAAGTCTTTTACGAACTTCTCTTTTGCATCGTCGGTAGCGTAAACTTCGGCGATCGCACGGAGTTCTGAGTTCGAACCGAAGATCAGGTCAACGCGTGTGGCTGTCCATTTAACTTCACCTGTCTTGCGGTCTCTTCCCTCAAACAATGTCTGCGCGTCTGATGTTGCACTCCATGTCGTGCCAAAGTCGAGCAGATTCACGAAGTAATCATTCGTCAGCACTTCGGGTTGTTTTGTGAAAACGCCATGGCGTGAGCCGTCGTAGTTGGCATTCAGCGCACGCATACCACCAATGAGCACGGTCATTTCAGGAACAGTGAGTGTAAGCAATTGTGCCTTGTCTACGAGCATTTCTTCAGCTGCGGTTTTGTGTCGCGCATCAGCATAGTTGCGGAACCCGTCGGCAGAAGGTTCGAGTACTGCAAATGATTCAACGTCGGTCTGTTCCTGGGATGCATCGGATCTTCCGGGTGTAAATGGAACAGTCACCTGATATCCTGCACTCTGTGCAGCTTTTTCAACCGCAGCGCAACCGGCGAGGACGATAAGGTCAGAAAGTGATATTCTCTTGTCACCCTTTTGTGACTTGTTGAAGTCTTCCTGAATTGCCTCCAGTACGCCGAGTACTTTTGCCAGCTGAGCCGGATTGTTGACCGTCCAGTCTTTTTGGGGAGCCAGGCGTATACGACCACCGTTAGCGCCACCACGTTTGTCAGAGCCACGGAACGTTGACGCGGATGCCCACGCTGTCGACACCAATTGTGATACTGTCAATCCGGATGCGAGAATCTTCCCCTTAAGTTCCTTTATATCGGCATCTTCAACCAATTCGTGTGTTACCGGAGGAATAGGATCTTGCCAGAGCAGTTCTTCCTCGGGTACTTCTGGTCCGAGGTAACGGGCACGTGGACCCATATCGCGGTGAGTCAGTTTGAACCACGCTTTTGCAAACGCTTCAGCAAACTGATCCGGGTTTTCTAAGAAACGTCGTGAGATCTTTTCGTACTCAGGATCGAATCGCAGCGAGAGGTCCGTTGTAAGCATGGTAGGAGCGTGGCGTTTTGTCGGATCGTGTGCATCAGGTACCGTACCTGCCCCTGCGCCGTCCTTCGGCTTCCATTGGAATGCGCCAGCCGGACTCTTTGTGAGTTCCCATTCAAAGCCAAACAGGTTCTCGAAGAAGTTGTTGCTCCATTTTGTCGGAGTTGTTGTCCATGCACCTTCCAGTCCGCTCGTTATCGTGTCACCACCTTTACCAGAACCGTATGTATTCTTCCATCCAAGTCCCATCTCTTCGATGCCGGCAGCAGCAGGTTCGGGCCCCACATACTTTTTGGCGTCAGCAGCACCGTGAGTTTTTCCGAAGCTGTGACCACCTGCAATTAATGCTACGGTTTCTTCATCGTTCATTGCCATGCGACCAAAAGTCTCACGGATATCCCGCGCAGCAGCAATTGGGTCAGGCTTGCCATTGGGACCTTCGGGGTTAACATAGATCAAACCCATCTGAACCGCAGCTAACGGATTTTCGAGGTCGCGATCGCCAGAGTAACGCTTGTCTTCGAGCCACTTGCCTTCAGCGCCCCAGTAGATTTCTTCCTGCGATTGCCATTGATCTTCGCGACCACCGCCAAATCCGAAGGTCTTGAAGCCCATCGATTCCAGTGCACAGTTTCCGGCAAGGATCAGGAGGTCAGCCCATGAAATTTTCTTACCATATTTCTGTTTGATGGGCCAAAGGAGCAGCCGCGCTTTGTCGAGGTTAGCGTTATCAGGCCAGCTATTGAGTGGAGCAAACCGCTGCATACCGGCCCCCGCACCACCACGGCCATCGGAAATACGATAGGTACCGGCACTGTGCCACGCCATGCGGATAAACAACGGACCGTAGTGTCCATAATCTGCCGGCCACCAATCCTGGGACGTCGTCATCAGTTCATAAATGTCTTTCTTAACCGCTTGGAGATCAAGCGTCTTAAACTCTTCAGCATAATTGAAAGATTTATCCATCGGGTTGGTCAGCTCAGAGTGCTGGCGGAGGATGTCTAATCTAAGCTGGTTAGGCCACCAGTCGCGATTTCTTGTTCCTCCACCTGCGGCCTGCTTGAGTGAGCCACCATGGAAAGGACATTGCGCCACGCTGTCGTTAACCTTCAGCGCATTCGTGTTGGAAGCTGCATCATTTGCCATATTGCTAGTTGTTAGTGGTTTGATTACTGTCTTAAAATGGTGTGTCCGATTCAACGTCGCTACGGATTGCTCCCGAACACCGCGCAATGTTACCTATAGCATGGATATAAATCAAATCAATATTCTTTATGATGATATAGCATTTGTCTATATCTGCCAGGCTGCGTCGTTTTGAAAAAAAAGATAAGACACGCAAAACCATAGGACAATGATTTCCGTTATCACCACTATTCGAGAAAGTCTCGCGTCCTGCGGGCTTGAAAGAATTAAACCGAAACTGTATGGAACCGAAGAAGACCGTCAGGGCAGACCTGACAAGGAAATCATTTCTTTTTTTTAACATCGGCCTGGTGACATCGCTGTCGCTGACTATTGCCGCTTTTTCATTCAAAACCAAAATCACGGATCATAAGTCCGATCTTACCAATGCGCACACTTTTGTCGATGAATTGGTAGACGTGCCGGTTACGGAACAACGTCCACCTCAACCAAAGTTGGAGCAGCCACAAATCGTCGAAGTTCCCGATGAGAAAATCATTGAAGAAAAGATAATTATCGACATGGATATGGAGACTACCGAGACAGACGTCAGCAGTGTCCTCGATCCTGTCACGATTGAGATCGAAGAAGAAGATCCGAATACTGTGTTCACAATCGTGGAGGAATCCGCGATGCCGAAGGGAGGTATGGACGCATTTTATGCCTACATCGCCAAAACGATGCTGTACCCGAATCAGGCGCGCCGCATGCAGATCGAAGGAAAAGTCTATGTCGAGTTCGTCGTTGAGAAAGATGGCTCCATCACGGGTGTAAGAACACTAAAGGGTATCGGTGCTGGTTGTGACGAAGAAGCTGTCCGTGTTATCTCCGGTGCCCCTAAGTGGACTCCCGCAAAACAACGTGGCAGAACCGTCCGTCAGAAAATGGTTCTCCCTGTCAATTTTAGAATGGGTTAACATCAGCGCCTTCTTCTGTGTTTTTGAGAACCAGGTCCCATGTTGTCCCACTGAGTTCGCATCAAAGCTTCCGGTAAATACTAATCATCTGTGCTTTCTCTGTGACTTCTGTGCTTTCTGTGAGAATGCTTGAGACACTCTTGAAAAAGCATTAGCTTTATTCATTGGGTACAACGTCTTCCCTGTACCCACCTCACTCATGTCAACGAAGCGGCTAACAGATCAACAGATCCATGACTACAACAGGGATGGCTATCTCCTCGTAAAAGGTTTTTGCAGTTCGGAAGAAATCGATCGGCTTTATTCCGTGGCCCTTGACGACGACGCGATGCGTAGGAACGCGTTGGACCTCAATGACCAAACCGGCAAGAAGACCCGGCTCACATTGTGGTTCACTCCCGGCAACGACGTCTTTGGCTATCTGACCCGCTCCGAACGAATGGCGTATTCCGTGGGTCAACTCCTGAAAAGCGATTCCCCTGTATGTCATTTTCATTCCAAACTCATGCAAAAGGAACCGCGTGTAGGCGGAGCGTGGGAGTGGCACCAGGACTATGGATACTGGTACAAGAACCAATTCATGTTCCCTGATCAGATGATGAGCGTGATGGTTGCGCTTACAGCGGCCAATCGTGAAAATGGTTGCCTTCAGGTAATAAAAGGTTCACACCATCTTGGCCGCGTGAATCACGGCTTTGCCGGTGAACAGGTCGGTGCTGATATGGTAATGGTTGAGAATGCGCTGAAGACGATGGAACTCGTATACTGTGAGCTGGAACCCGGTGACGCGCTGTTCTTTCACAGCAACCTAATACATCGTTCGGAAGCAAACCTCTCTGATCATCCACGGTGGTCGATTATTTCGTGTTACTGCTCTCAATCAAATCTGGCCTACAATGAAACTTCTGCAAACTGGAAGGTTCCTGTTGATATCGTACCCGACGAGGCAATCCTCAGTTGGGAGGTGGAGTCGTTATCCAAAGCTGACTTCCTCAGGAAAGAGAATGATCCGGCGCTGAAGAAGACGGGCTGGGAGTGAGGCAGCGTTACTCAATCACCGCTTATAACTAAATGCTATACCGCCCCCTGAATCATCAACGGTTGTGGTATAGTCCGCAAGACCCTTTACATATTCAAGGTATTCTTTTGTGCCGGCGATGCCTCTGCCATGCGAGTACACGTTATGTGCGGCAAAGCATCCGCCTTTTTTCAGATTTGGAGAGACAGCCTTGAAGTAATTAATGTACCAGCCCTTGTCGGCGTCGCTGAATACAAAATCAAATGGACCTTTCAACTCTTTCGTAAGTTCGTGAGCATCGCCGAGGCGCGCGTCGATATATTCGGACAAACCTGCTTCCTTGAAGTTAGCCAACGCTTCTTTATGTCGGGACGGATCAATTTCAAGCGTGATAAGCCTGCCACCGGTCTTACTAAAAGCCCATGCAATCCAGAGTGCCGAGTGCCCGGTGGAAGTTCCGATCTCAAGACCCTGTTTGTAACCGTTCTTAATGATGACGTTGTATAATAGTTCACCATCGGATAAAGGTATGTTGAGGTCGTGCCATTTCCCCTTATGACTACGCAGAAATGCTTTGACCTGTTTATCGAGTGCACTGTCTCCTGGTTTTTCCTTCAGGATATCCTGTGCATTGGTTCCTGTAGTAATAAACAGGAGGAGCAACGGACAAATTACAGTTCTTATGAATGCCATAGCGCTTTCTGTTATGCAGATTCAAAGATTAGAGTGTACGCACTTGGTCGCAATGCCATCAGTGCATATGCATCTTTGTCAGGATACAAAAAAGGCAACGATCATTTCCCGGCGACCGGTCCGCCTTCCGTGTACGGGCCGTATATGGCGTCGCGGAAAGCTTTGTGAAGTTTGCGATCAAACGGAAAAATCTGCACGAACAACACAGCGGCAAGTTTATTTTCCGGATCAACCCAGAACAACGTGCTTGCTGCTCCGTCCCAGAAAAACTCACCAACAGTACCAACGTTCTCATCCCCTGATTGCGCGGGGCGAAGTCTGACCGCAAAGTCAATTCCAAAACCAACCTGGCCTTTGCTTGGCAACCACATCCGGCTTGTAATACTGTCAGACAAATGATTTGTTGCCATGAGTTTGACCGTTTCCGGTTTCAGGATAGTGGCGCCATTGAAACTCCCCTCATTGGTGAGCATACGGGCGAACTTCATGTAGTCATCGACAGTTGAAGTGAGTCCGAATCCACCTGGTTTGAGCGGCCAGGGTTTTGAGTTAAACGCATTGGCCATTGCATCCGGGATGCGAATCAGGTTTCCGTTTTCATCTTTCCGGTAGACTGCTGCAAGCTTTGTTGAATCCTTGGTTACGTACCCAGTATTCCTCATGCCAAGCGGATCAAGTATGTTCTTTTGAATGTATTGATCGAATGGTTCCTTTGAGAGTACTTCGACCAGGTAAGCCTGCACATCAACGCTGGGGCCATACGACCATTCTTCACCGGGATGGAACGCAAGTGGAACACTGCTGAGCTTGCCGGCCATCTGTGTGAGCGTATTTTCCGGGTCCATCGCATTGGCTGTGCGCACGAGTTCACCGAGATGAGGGTGATCCGCATTCGCAAAGCCCGCTGTGTGACGGGTAATATCACGTATAGTGATTGGCCGCTTTGGCGCTTCGAGTTTGATTTTTCCTTTTTCATCAACGCCGCCAAATACCTTCACGTCTGCGAACTCCGGTGCATATTTGGAAAGTGGATCGTCAAGTTGGAATGCTCCTTTCTCATACAATTGCATGAGTGCCACACCAGTGACGGGCTTTGTCATCGAAAAGATTCGCGCTATCGCGTCCCGGTCCATTTTTTTACCAGCCTCGATGTCGGCCATACCGAAGGCGTTGAAGTAGACCTCCTTGTCGTTCTCAACAATGAGTGCTGACACACCGGCAATGGAACCTGAATCAACGATAGCTTGCAGTGTCGAATCTATGCGTGCGCTTACCTGCGCGGTAACGATCCCGGATTCAGATCCAAGCTGATCGGAACTCGACGACTTGCTGCAACTTGTTAGTCCAACTGCGCAAACAAGAAGTGCAATAAAGGTGTGTTTTGACATTGTTCGTAGGATTGGTTTATGCCAAGTTAGAAAAGTCTTCAATTTACGGGTCGCTTTTTTGACCAACGGACATTGAAATGGATCGCGCGTAGTAAAGCCATGATGAACCGGTTGAATTACTGTTCAGATTAGTCGTAAATTGTTCCATTAATCATAATCCTGCCAATCCCTTAAAATCCAATCCTGCCAATCCGTTAATCCTTCAATCCCAGTCATGATAGTGCACTTAATCGACGGCACCTACGAACTCTACCGGCACTTCTATGGCCAACGTTCCTTCAATAAGGGAAAGGATACGCCGATGGGAGCAGTTACCGGTTTGCTAAATGGTATTCTTCAGATGATTGATGAAGGAGCCACTCATTTGGGAGTTGCAACCGATCATATTATCGAATCGTTTCGTAACGATCTTTGGCCAGGCTATAAGACTGGTTTTGGTATAGAGCGCGCGTTGTTCGCTCAGTTTCATCCACTCGAAGAAGCGTTGGATCTGATGGGCGTGGCGGTTTGGCCAATGGTTGAACTCGAAGCAGATGACGCCCTTGCATCGGCGACGCATCTGGCTTCCGCCGATCCGCGTGTCGATAAAGTGTGCATCTGGACACCTGACAAGGATCTTGGCCAGTGTGTTAAAGGTGAACGCGTCGTTCAGATCGATCGTCGCGCCGGTATCATCCGTGATGAGCAAACCATTGTGAAAAAATTCGGCGTGCCACCAGAGTTGATTCCGGATTTTCTTGCATTGGTGGGCGATTCCGCAGACGGGTACCCCGGTATATCGGGCATCGGAAAAGTGAGCGCGGCGCGTCTGCTCAATGAATTTGGTCCTATTGAGAAATTTCCGCCAACCGTGTTGGGCGACAGGCGAGAGGATGCCTTATTATTTAAGCGACTGGCAACACTTGTTACCTCGGCACCGTTATTTGAAAATGTGGAGGAGTTGCGTTGGAGCGGGCCGACAAAAGATTTTGCGAAATTTACGAAGAAGGTTGGTGCTCCGAAACTATTGGAGCGGGCGGAAACACTGGCTGCGAAGATCAGCTAGCGAGCCGATATTGAAACCGCAGAATTTCTGCGCCGTTGAACCAATTCAGTCGACTCCCGGAAATATTCTCCATACATTGCGAAGTATAACAAAATAAATCTGAATGCCGGTAGCGACCAGACCATTGGAATTTGTTGCATTCTTCAGCATCGAAATCGCCACGAAGGAAGGGAACGCCCATGTCTTTCTTGCAGTCGATGCATATCTTGACTACGTCTTCAATCTTGGCGTGGAGCGAACGAAGGATAAGGAAACAATTTTGAAGAATATTTACTTTCTGATTGAACATCCGGATTTTGCCCAACACCTCGGGAATGGGTTCACACTCGTCCTCGAAGATTTTCAGGAGTTCGAATCACAGATCACAAACATAATCCGACCAAACGGAGGTAAGTTACTCTTTGATAAACCCTACCACAATCAAATCATTCATCCGGTTTTAGTTAGTTTCCACAACATGCTCTTCCGCAAGGAATAGAATTATTCATACGAAGCAACCATCCAGGTTTAACGATTCAAATCAACGATTCGAATACTCAGCGTCATCAATCAGCGTCATCAAGTAATCAGCGATGATCAGCGGTCTGGCGCAATCAACCCCCTATGTTGTCGCCATCGCACACCTCGTCCTAACATTATTACGTGCATCTTTGAATTGTGATAAGGTCAACAAGACCTGATGTTTTTAACCCTTAAATTCAATACTATGGAACGCTTGACTTATCAGATTATAATTTCTGCTGCGGCAAGAAAAGTCTGGGAAACGATGTTGGGAAAAGAAACCTACGAACAGTGGGTTGCGAAAGCCTGGCCCGGCTCAACGTACAAAGGGAAGTGGGGTCAGGGCGACCAGATCCGTTTCGTCGGCGCTGACGGAAGCGGTACACTTGCCGAAATTGTTGAAGCAAAGCCGTACGAATCATTGCTTGCAACACACATCGCTGTACTGGGTAAGGATGGCGTAGAAGATCGCAGCAGCGACATCGCGAAAGGCTGGGTGGGAACTACCGAAGGATACAAGTTTGAAGAACGCAATGGAAAGACAACGCTTACAGTGACGATTGAGACATCAAGTCCCTGGAAGGACATGTTCGATGAAGGTTGGCCAGTTGCGCTGCAGGATTTGAAGGCGCTGACCGAAAATCAAAAGGTGACAGCATAGAAAAAATACGTTTAAGACAATACCCATGAAAACATCAACAGCTGTGAACGAACAAATCGCTGCTTACAACGCGGCGCTCTCTCCTGAGGACAGGGAAATATGTGATACACTTGCTGAGGAAATCTCTCGTGGCCTTCCCGAAGCAGAAAGTAAGATATGGCATGCGCATCCTGTCTGGTTTCTCGAAGGGAATCCCATTGTCGGCTATAGTAAATTGAAAAAGTGTGTGCGGCTTCTATTGTGGAGTGGTCAGAGCTTCGATGAAGAGAAACTCCAGAAGGAGGGATCTTTCAAGGCCGCCGAGGCACGTTATACATCAGTTGATGAAATCAATGGAAAAGATCTCGCGCGCTGGTTGAAGAAGGCGCGCGAGATCCAATGGGATTACAAGAATATTGTTAAACGCAAAGGGAAACTGGAACGTCTCAAATGACTGGATTACAGTACCCTGACTGGCGCGCGTTTACTGTTTCTACGTTCTGCCAGGAGTACTATGCTGCCGCCAAGGGTATACGCCACGAAATCAGTCCATTCGAAGGTTGTGCCCAACACAATTCTCGCTATCTGGAAGCCTTGCAGCCCGAGTACTTTAACCAATCCAAATAATTGCAGTACTTCAATGGTGTAGGCAAACAGGAGTACAACGATAATCGTCTTCAGGACCGACCATCGGACAAGCAATCTGAGAAAACAGTAGATGAGAATTACTACGAGGACATCACCCACGAATGTCCGCACAAACCCGTCCCTGACGAAAAGCGCGATGGCGAGTTCAATCAGGAACAGGAGAATGCATGCGATTAAATAAGGCAACTTTGCTTTTTGCATAGGCAGGATCCGCGACTAACTGGTTACCGCGTGCCCTTCGAACGCTTCTTCGAGTTTGGCGATATCGAACTTTTTCATTCGCAGAAAGGCATTCGTTACGCGCGCGACTTTTTCCTTGTCCTGGTCTTTCATCATGCGTGCCAATGCCGTTGAGTCAACCTGCCACGAAGCACCTGAATCCATACGATTGCAGGCTTTTGATATTTGATGACATGATTATCAGAGGACCGTGTCCGCCGTAATCCATTGAGGTAACTTTGTCTTTATCAGCAACTTCAATTTGCGGACATGTCACCCGACTTCGCTGAAGCTTCGTCGGGCGAAGGCGGAGAGAGAGGTCTCCGCAGATTGAATTCCGGTGCAACACCGTGAAATATTTTCCCTATGAATGAGAAATTTAGCGTTACTTTCTATTTATCTTTATTTCAGAAAGTAGTAACAAAAGTAGTAACACTAAATTTTATCAATCATGAAAGATGAAACATTGTTAACAGCCTTCGAAACACTCGAAGATGCATTAAGTGCCGGGTTTGCGATCAACACTGAACAGATGGCTTATTACCTACTTCACAGGCTAAACTGTGAGCCAACACCCACCGATGAAAATAGCATTGTTTACCATCAATACAAGATGGGCAAGGCTCAATTTGAACGAATGATCTACGTCTTGGATCATGTTTGTGCTCCGGGTGATAACGCTTAATCGTTGTAAAGTATGCTATCCTTACCTAACGACCGGGCCTATGCTATCACCGAAGAGATTGAGGCTTTGCAAACCTTATTGGAAGCTCAGAAAATTCTTGGTAATCACCTTGAATGGCTTCAAATCAAAGAACAAATACTATCTCTTCAATTAACGATTCACTTGATCCGCCGTGACCAATGAAAGCGGAATTCAAAATCACCTATTTTCTCTGGAAAACTCGAAAGGATAAGGAGGGGCTTTGTCCCCTCTACATCCGATCGAAACAGAACTCTGACAAGCAGATTTTATTCAATACCGGTATTAAGCTAAAGGCCTCCCAGTGGAACGAGAGGAAAAAAGAACCTAAGAACAAATCTGCAGCACTGCTTGATCTTGAGAAAGAACTCAGAGACACTTATCGCGACCTTGTTTCTCAGGGATTTGAGCCGAACCTGAACGATCTGGTTAAGCATCGTTACGACGTACGAAAGCCAGCAGACCAGCGTATTATTTCGTGGTGTGAGGACTACCAGAAAAGCGCCTATTCACCAGGGCAAAGGAAGGCAGTAGGAACGCTAAAATCCAATCTTGAAGGATTCAATAAAGGGTTGACCTTTGACCAGTTGACGAAACCTAAACTGCGGAGTTTTTTTGAATGGCTTACATCTCAGGGAGTAGCAAATAACTCGCAATACAAGCGACTCCGCGCGCTTGTCAATGTGGCGAATCACGGAAATTTTGACTGCCCCCATTTAGTCGCCTATAAGATCCCATACGAGACAAAAAACGCGCTGAAAGTTCGGCTTACTTGGAGTGAGGTTAAGAACGTCATGAAGGCGGAAACTCTTTCGACAATCGAGGGAGTAGCTAAAGACGTTTTCTTATTGGCTTGTTTCTCAGGGTTAAGGATCAGCGACATTCTTACGCTCAATCGCGGAGAGCTTCACCAGTATCATTATGAACGGTTGCAGACAAAAACCAAGATGCCGGTACTCGTCACGGTCCACAAGTACAACGCTGATCTATTCACCAAGTACATTGAAACCGGCGTGCCGTACACGAGGCAGAGGCTATCGGATGCGCTGAAACAAATCCTGCAACGCGCTGGCTTGAAAAAAGAAGTACTAAAGATTCAGGCCGTTGGGTATAATCACAAAGAAGTCGTCAAAGAGAAGTGGCAGGAAATCTCATTTCACTCAGGTAGGCGATTCTATTCGCGTTTACTGAATGATCTTGGTTTAGGTGCAGAGATTACCCGGGATGAACTCGGTCACGGTTTTAAGTCTATCACTGACTTGTATGCTGGCTCACCGGATCACGTTTACCGCGTGTCAAGGGTGAGGAAAGCAATGGAAACGCTTGAGGAAACAATGGAACAGCTAGCCTTAATGAAAGTAGCATGAGAGAGCCAAGAGTAGTGGTTATTATACGGAAAGATGAGGACGATGAGCCTCCAAGAGAGTTTAAATCGCTAAGGGAGTTAATGGAATTCATGCAGCGACCAGGGCCAGCCGCTCGAACTATTCAGTTCAATTACTCCGCAGATAAAGGAATTTCCGATGTAATCCTGAGCAAAATCCATAAGCCCCTCATCAAATGTAAAGTTGATCTGACTCCGACGACGATAAACGGAGTGCCTTTCCGTGAAGCTGTTAAAGGCATAGCGACTGCAAAAGCAAAGCTATTGTCTTATGCCCTATTAACACAAGAGCAGCGGAAAGCGATTGAGGAAGTTTGGATACCAGAAGTAAAGACCGCGCGAAGCCCATCTGCGTGCACGATCGTAGCACGAAACATGCGCCCCGTTGTGACTTTCTTAAATGACGAATTCGGTCAACTCGAAAAAGAATCCGCAGACCTTGTCCTCTCAATCGTAAAGGGATGGTTTCCGGAATTTCCAGAAGTTCAGTCTATAGAACTTTCCACTTTCCTCGACGCCCTTAAACCCTCTAGAATTTCCGGCGACTTCCAATTTTAGAAGTTCCCCTCCGGTAAAGTCCATTGATCTTTGTTGCATCAAAACAACAGAGAGTAAAAATGGATTTAGAACATCAAATCAGAAAAATTGTTCAGGATGAGCTCAATAAGATTGAGCACATGCCTCGCCTTGTTCCACTTCAAAAGTTTTGTGACGACCTCGGTATTAATCGGGTAACTATCTGGCGTGCTGAAAAGGAGGGACGGCTACAGCTCACGCGTATTGGTACAAGAATCTTTGTAGACGCTAATCAGAAGTTCGCATGAGAATAAAAAACCCGGCTCGAACCCCGGGTTATTTATCAAAAGCAAAAAAAGAAACTGAATGACGACAAAGGTAAAAAACAAAGAGGGGATTTGGCTATCGCAGAGAGAGAAAGTTTTTGCAAGCCTTTACCATCGCCCACAGACACGCCTTGAGGTTGCAGTCGCAACTAACACGCCTATTCAAAATGTGTGCAGACTTATAGCGGGATTCCGTAAAGCGGGAACGGTGTTTATCATCCGCCGCGACGTCTGTAGAATTTCCGGAATGCTGGCGGAGTACATTTCGACAAATCCGGTTTACAAAGCTGGTCATCAAATTAAAATGTTCGAATGATGGCCAAAGAACAAAATCAAAAACGACACTTTTTGGAAGTAGATGGAAGTGGTATTACTACAATAGAAGATAGTAGTATAAATACCTTTCGAAAAGTGTCGCATTCACCTTCGGAGTTTATCAAGGTGCCTGTAAACATCGGGGAAATGCTGAAGGATGGCCATAAAAGGAAATCCTGGAAAGACTTCAAGTTATACGTGAAGTTTCTTGACCTGAAGGTACAAAACCCAAACTGCGGTACATTCCAAATCTTCCACAGTCACAGGTATTACCAGCGCGTCATCAAGCAATTGACCGCACGAGGCTGGGCATGGCGTGAAGGGAGAAAGGTGTTTCTGAAAGCCTATCAACACGTATGGCGGGACCTGGGTATAACCAGGGTAAACGTGGCCCGGATAGAGCGATTCAAGTACTGGAAAATACCTATCAGTACCTTTTCAGAAGAGCGCAAGACCTACCTGAAAGAGATTGAGGACGAGATCCGGAAAAGAATCACCAAACGGAAGCTGGCGCAAATTCGCTATGCGCTTAAAGAGATGGACACACAGGCAACGTTTAGCGCAATGAGTGCCGGCTCTACGTTTGGGTATCGCTCACCATCCACAGGGTCAAAGTTACGGCAAAAATACTTTTCCCTGGTGCCGACCACGCCGGAAGAGAGTAAGCCCAGGTTCAACAAGGCTCACGGACGATACGAGGAACCAACGCGGAAAATAGCATTATGAAAAAAGATCAAAAGCAGAAACTAAATGGGAAAGTACATGACATTCACAGAAGAGGGAGACAGCAAGCATAAGTCAAAGCTATCATTATGGCGGACGGAGGATGACCAGCTATTTCTTGAAATGCAGGAAGACACCGCAGAGCCTGATCCGTACAGCTACCAGTCGGTAACGTTAGACCTGGATGACGCGCGCGAACTTATGAATGAGATCAGCCGGATCATTACAGAGGTCGAACGCGAACAGGTGCCAGAGCAGCAACCCCGGTTACTACCAACGGGAACAGGAAACTTATTCAGTTAATAGTTAAAAGTTTTAACCGGGTAGGACATTGATAATAAAGAAATTTGTAAAACATAAAAGATTCACGACAAAATGAAATCAGTCGGTTTTTTATCAGAGGTAAACAGAATTTTTGGAATCGAACATTTACGACTCCAGAAAATTGCCATCGGTCTGCGAAAACTTGGCGTATTCCCTGACGGCAGAAAGCCGGGAACGGAATCACACGTCACTGCCACACAGGCCGCGCATCTTATCAGGGCAATGGCGCTCAATCTCAATCCGTCGGCAGAGAACTTTCACGCAAGGCTGGCGGAACACGCTGAATTAATTGACGAAGACGGCAACAGCTTGATTAAAGAGCTCGCCCGGCTTATAAGCAACAATGGCGAAAGATTATTTATTGACGGCGTGACCCGCATTTCTTTTTCACTTGACAGGAATCTGGTCACCATCGTTTTCAAAAATCCTGAACACCAGCAGCTGTTAAATGAGAGCTCCATTCGCACTTTGGTTCTCAAGGAAAATGAAAGAGTTTATGGTCCAGGCGGGGCACACCAATTTGAACGGTTTGCAATTTTAAAGAAATCCGCTTTGATGAAACTTGCCAACATTCTGCAGGAAACAGGATGCAACAACGAAGAAGATGCCGACGTGATTTTAAACCATGTAAACAAAATTTAAAAATCATGGACAATCTGAAAGCAATGCGAGAGCGAAGGGTCGAAGCCGAAGAAGAGATGGAGGCCCTCGTTAGAAAAGCAAAGATGACGGCCATCTCGTTTGATGAGAAACAGAAGTTTGATGCTCTGCTTGCAGAGATCGACAAACTTGATGAAGACATCAAAAAGGCCGAGGGGAAAGAAAACATCATAAAGAAAAAAGTAGCATTAAAAATGGGAGGAAATAGCAGAGCGATGGGTGAGCCAGAGACGGCGGAACTCGACGAGCAGGACAGAACAAGGTCGTTTGACTTTACTGCACCTGAGATTTTGAAGCGCGTGCCAAAGAGTTTTGCACGCCCAATAAGTGATTTTGTATTGAGGAACTACGACGTTCCGGAAGAGGCGCAAAAGGCATCGGTGGAAAACGTTATTCGTTCCCTCTGTTTGGGTGGCCGGATGGATAACGCAACGGAGGCAGCGATCAAGACAATGAAGAGCGCGGCCAACGGATCAGCTACGTTGACCGAGTTCCTGAGTGCTCAGCTTTGGGAAAAGGGGTTGTCAAAAAGCCATTTGGCACGCTCAGGAATGCAAACGTTCTTGATGGATGAGCCGACGGTAAGGTTCCCGAAGATCACCGAATACCCTGCCCTTGAATGGAAAGGCGAAGGTGAGAGTACTACCGAGCGGGACGTAACCATTTCGTCAGTAAACGGCGAAGCTAAGACTTTGCGCGGGTGGACCTCACTTTCTGCCGAGCTGCTTCAGGATGGAAAAAATATCGAGAATGCGATACGCAGAGCGTTCTCCATGGCAACAGGTAACGCGGTGGATTATGCGGGCCTTGTTGGCGACGGTGACGATGAACCACTCGGTATTGAAAATTATACCGGCGTGAATGTTCACACGGTCGAAGGTGACGTTGAAAACTACGATCCCTGGATTGACGTCATTCAAATGATCCTGGAAGATGACGGCGAAATTCCAAATACTTCGATCATGAGCCCGGCAATTTGGGCAACCCTGAACAAGCTCAAAACAGAAACCGAACTTGTTCCGCTGCCAGTGCCGAAGGCGCTCGAGAATCACCGCTTCCTGGAAACCTCGAAGCCTTTAAGCAGCAAGGTATTCCTGGGTGGGTTTAATTCTCTTCATCTGGGTATTCGGCTGGATACGCAGCTGATTATCTCGCCGGTTATCTCGAACACATACACGTATAACATACTTTCTGTTTTCCGTGGCCAGATGTTCGCAGAACGCGAAGAAGATTTCGGTATCATCGAAACGAGCATTACCTAATGCCGGTAAAAATAGAAATCAAAAAAGGTCGCAGTAAAACGACCACAAAACTTCAGGCTGAAAGTGCTCCGAAACCACAGGACCCTTATCACTGGCTTGATGTTAGAAATTAGTTGCTCAGCGGTGGCCTTCCTTTGGGGCGATCTTTGGTTTATACTTAACCGGCTAAGGGTCTGCTCCAGGGGAGGCATTTCCATAAAGACACTCTTTTTGAGTTCATTTTCTTGTTTGTTTACTGAGGGGGGAGTTTCGGAATGGCTCTCCCCATTTTCTTCCAACGATGAGCAACGACAAAAGCAAAATCACAATACCTGAAGGTGGAATTGATAAGATAGAAATCAATTTTGCCGACCTTGATTTTAAACCACGTCCTATTAATGCGGAAGGGTAAGTTCTTCGCTTACCTGGTGGAGCAGGCAGTAACGTCCATACCGTATCGTGAATTCACTTACCGCGGCGTGCACGTTGGAAATGGAACGTACAACGACACCAAAGATCTGAACTTTCCAATCATCAAGAGCGGCGCACACTTCAGAAACCGTGACCAGGTACTCGAAATGATCCCGACATACGGAAAGCTGAACTTTGACCACGTACTTTTGAAAACGCCGTCGCTGATCGAATCCTACAGTTTTGAAAAGGAGGACGTTTACGAAGACATCGACGGGACCAAACTGCTGAAAGGCTGGAACGTCAACATCGAGAATTTCCCTGGGGTCACGTATGGCATTAAGGAGACGAAAGCACTCGAAGGCGATTGGAATTTTTACCTAAATACCGAAGGAAGCCAGGTAGCTCCAGGAGTCGGCAGCAGTCAATTACAACTTCTTTCAAAACCCGTCCTTGTGGAATACGACGATCAGGATCTATTTGAATTCCGGTTCAAATACGCCTGCATTATTAACAGCCTGGGCAGGTTAAACCCTAAATGGGTGCGGATCAAATGGGCGCTGAAGGTCGGCGATTATTATCTCATCAATTCTACAGGAGATTGGGACATAAACAAAGTTTACAATGATGTTTACGCCGAGAAGTTCAACAACGATGAGGAATTCAAAATTGTCGGCAGGTTTCGCATACAGCCAAACAAGGTCGAGGAATTACTGCAGGTCGAATTCTTATTCGAAACAGACAGGACCTTAGATTTTGAAGGCGATTACGACGACCTGAGAGCGGTTGAAACTACAGAGCTATGGGAAGGCAAAAGGATTAAAGGAAAGATCACAGACGGCGGCCTCACGAAGATCATGTACTACATACTCAAAGAGTCAAGCAACCTGGAAGAAGAACAAATCCCTAACATTATCGAGCCTGACGATTACAGCGGCATCGGTAATGATGTACGTTGGTTTCTTGAACTCGAGGGAGCCAGCCAGGAAAGCGGCGTCACGTATTGGTACTTGGATAACGTCGTATTCCGCCATCTACCGCGAGGCTCAGAACCACCCCCCAACGTATCGCTCGAACGCGACAATACCAGGTACATCCGTGTAAATTGGAACGAGGAGTTCCTACTCAATGACATCGACATCGATAACATAAACAACTCAGAGCGTACCTACATCAATTTCTTTAAACTGCTTGACGGTACCCCTACACAAGTATGGGAACGGGCGTATAGGCTCGGACAGGGCAAATTAATGGAGCTAGCTGCATACGAGTTTATAGCCCAGTATCAGGAAGCTGCCAATAAGCTCACAGGATCATTACTGTGCCTGGATGAGATACAACCGTCAACGGTACTGCGAGAAGTGAATGACGAGAATAGGCGCTACATGTTCATGGGCTACGAACTACACGTCAGGCCAGCGACCGTAGTGTTCGACATGCTTGAGCTGAGGAACCCATTACACGCAGGCGACTTCAATGATGACTTCAATGATGACTTCAACGCCGGATTCAGCGCAGGATTCGACGGATGAGCAGAAGACGCAGGGGAGGGGTAGGTTTGCAATTTTCGGGCGCAATCGGCGAAACCGTTGACCCCTCGATTTTTTCCCCCGTCATTTTCTAAAAACCCAAATCTTGCAACAATGTTGCAAAAACGTGGTTTTGTACTCGGCTAACGACTATTAATGGAATTTTATGAAGGTTTTTGACATTTTTAACACAGAATTCGAAAAGCAGCTACAGGCCGCGAAAACATACCGGGACGCTTTTTATGCTACACAGGAAAGGCTCGGTTTTGACGTCTATAGTTCGTTCGAAAGTTTCAAGTCAACGCGCACCTATCACAGGCGGAAAACAAAACGCAGAGATTAAGTTATGAACATGTTCGACGTTTTCAACGCGGAATTTGAAAGGCAGTTACCGAAGTCAAAAAGCTATCGGGACGCCTTCCACGCGGCCGAAGAGAGATTCATTTCCCTGGTCGGACAATCGCCCTATAAGTCATACGAGTCATTCAAGGTGCAGCGCTCCAAGCAGCGAGCGAAACGCAGAAATTAACTATCTTTGTAGTCGATCACTTACAACGGCGGAACTGGTGGTAACCGCAAACGCAAAGGCCTTGAAGCCCTTCAGTAATGGAGGGCTTTTTTTGTACCCATCCGCCAAAGTAGTAACAGTAGTAGTAACAAAACTGGCAGCAAAGGCCAAAAAAGCCCATTAAAGCGGAGAGAGAGGGATTCGAACCCTCGGTCCCGCAAGCGGGACAACGGTTTTCGAGACCGCCCCGTTCGACCGCTCTGGCATCTCTCCGGTTGCTTCTGTTTCAACGGTCTCCCGTCTCCAGAAAGCAGTGCAAATATAGTCACAACAAAGTTCCGTTCAACTGCCGGTTAGCGATCCTCAAATGATTTGCATCAGCTTTTTGGTCGATCCTGATGCGGATAACGCCAGCACATTGTCCAACGCATTGAATGAGTGTCGGTTCAGAACCCAGCACTGTTTGGGCGGGACAATTTGGCCTTGGTGGAATTCCTACACAGCTACTGATGCGCGGAAACCGCGTGCCGCATAATACGACTCCGCGCCGTTATGATAGACAAACACATGGCCGTAGCGCCAGTCACAAAACAATGCGCCGCCGAGTTTCCGGATATCAGCCGGTGTTTGAATCCAGCTCGACGTCTTTGTGTCAACTTTGCCGAGTTTCTGCAACTCGCGGTATTGTTCTTCGGTGAGTATCTCAACGCCCATAGCATCGGCCATACCAATAGCACTGTCCTTGGGTTTATGTTCCTTGCGCGATTCAAGCGCTTCGGGATCATAACAAAGGCTGCGCCTGCCCTTTGGACTTTCAGGTGCACAATCATAAAAGATAACGGCTCCCGTTTTTTTGTCGACACCAACAACGTCGGGTTCACCTTCGGTAAGTTCCATCTCATGTAATGCCCACAACTTGTCCGGGTTCGCATCGATTCGGGCTTCAACAGTTTCCCAATTGATGCCTTTGTGACGATTCATGTTTTTTTCAAAACGTTTCCTGAGTACGCTAAGTAATTCGTCGCGTTGAGCGGAAGAGAACTTGCCTTTTTTTTTCATGCTGGTCTTTTCGGGTTTTGAAATTACTGATGTCTTACGTTAGTCATCCGTGCCTTTGCCTTTCAGGATTTGCGGTATCCACTTTTCAACCCGCGCTTCCCGCGTCTTTTCCTGTTTCGCCGAACCGAAATAAAGTATGTATGCCTTCTGGCGACCGGGAGTGAGTTGGTTAAAGGCCTTTTTCAGTGCCGGTAATTTATTAAGCTTTTCCTTGAATTCAGCAGGCATCGCAAGATCCGTTGGGTTTCTCCATTCGACTTTTTTCCCGGACAGTTCGACATTGATTGCTTCTTTCACGTATGCCTTAAGCGTTGTCTTCGTTTTGATGATCTGCTTAACGTCGGTGAACCGGATCTGGCGCGGAGCCTGAACGTTGGCGGTTTGGCGTACCAGTATTTTCTTGGGATCGGGGAGAAGCGTGCCTTTGAAAAACAACATCGCGCAGTATTCCCTGAATCCGTGAATAAGTACTACGTTCTTGCCATCCTTCGTATAACACGCCTGACCCCATTTCATCTCTTCATCAAGGCCGCATTCGAGGATTATTGCTCGCAATGCACTGAATTCTTCATGCCACTTTCTGGTGGGTGAAAAATAGAGGTCAAGTTTTTTGTTCATAAGGTTGAGCGTTTACGGGTGATACTAACCTCCTGCCTGCGGGCCGGAAATACCACGATGTAATTGTAAGTACAATAAGCAACGAAGGTCCGAAAAATTCAACAGCCGGATCGTTGCACGCGATATGCGAGAAGATAGCGCCGCTCATGACAAAGAAAAAGCCGGCGTAAGCCCATTCTTTTACGAGCGCGAATCCAGGCATTAGCACAGCTACAACGCCGAGCAACTTCCATACACCAATTATCGTGAGGAAGTACAGCGGATATCCAAGGCGCTTCATCATGTCTACATCTGCTTCCATATGCATCAGCTGTACGATGCCCGTGGATGTCATTCCGAGGGATAACCATACCGTGGCGATCCAGTAAATGATTTTGTTTCGTTTGCTCATGATTTTTTGGTTTGGTTGCCTAATATTTCCTGCAAGCGATTGTGAGCCATATTCAGCCCCTGGGCGAAAGGCATGCTCAGTTGCGCATCACGCTGCTCATTCGTTCTGAAAATAGAATGTATGACCAGCTTACTCGTGTCTTCCGTAAGTGATGCGAACTCCAGGAACTCCAGCTGTACGCCAAATGGTGTTCCTTCAAATTCAAAGGTCCGTGTGATCTTGTTATCGGGTAAAAACTCGTGTATCGTTCCATTGAAGCGATGCTTGTTCCCCATCGGGTCTGTCGTCTCGAACTGGAAACCTCCGTGATTTCTGTTGTCGAGCTTAAGCACTTTTGTTCCCATCCATTGTTCGACAATTTCAGCATCGGTATAAGCCCTGAAGAGAAGGTCCAGCGGCAGATCGAATTCCCGTGTTATTGTGAGATCTCTTCGGCCCGCTTCGGCGTGTACTTGTGTTTTGCGCTCCATCGCTTACTTTTTTGTTTTGTATTTTTTCATGATTGATTCAAGCTTGTTGAACCTGTCGTCCCACAGACTGCGGAAGGGCTCGATAAAGTCGGCGATCTCTTTCATCTTCCGGGGATTAATGTGGTAGTAGATTTCACGGCCTGACTGTTCTTGCCGGAGTAGTTCACACTCGGTAAGGATCTGAATGTGTCTTGAAATAGTTTGCCTTGTAGAATCAAACTTCTCCGCAATGGCTGTAGGAGTCATCGCGTGCAGCGCCACAAGGGTTATGATCGCCCTGCGGGTCGGGTCCGCTATCGCCTGAAATACATCACGTCGCAATTCCATTTTGTGCAGCTATTTGACTGCAAATATATACGCAGCTATTTGACTGCGCAAGCTTTTCCCAAAAAATATGATGGAAGACATCGCTTCGTAACTTGGCAAAATTCGAGGTCTTCCTGACAAGAAGATGCAATAACCATCGGAAAAGTAGGGTCCAAAAATCGCCGTCTCAGGTGATAAAAATCCGAATGATGTAGGGTTAGACCTAACAAATGCAATATTGTTACATTGTTATTTTCGTTAGCTTTGGGCACATGAAATCAATGGCAGCGATATTCTTTGCGATACTGTTCCTTGCTCAGGGAATGATTTCGGCTGACCTCGGCTGCGAACTGAAAAAGATCCCCAACCTAATCGCCCATTATGAAAAACACAAGTCAACAGATGGCGAGTCGTTCTGGCAATTCATGGTGAGTCACTTTGTAGATACGGAAAATCATACCGCGGGCCATAGCGATACGGATCACACAGACCTTCCTTTTCATGGTGGACGTCAATGTTGCCATACCCCCGCATTCTTCTTGCCGGATGTCAGCTTTTCATTGACACTTTCTGAACACAGAACGGCGCATAAGTCTGCTTTCTACAATGCCTCATCTTCGTCCGCGCACCTGGACACTCCATTCCAGCCACCGAAGGCTTGCTAATCCTTCCTTCTGACGAGAGCCAGTCTTCGAATGAAGCTCTCTATTACTTTGTCTGAATCAAAAAACTATTCGGATGATCAACTATATCATCGCGTTCTCTATAAAGAACAAATTTATCATTGGACTGCTCACTATTGCACTGGTCGTCGCAGGCATATGGAGCATGACGCGCGTCCCTCTTGACGCCGTGCCCGATATCACGAATAACCAGGTCCAGGTGATTTCACAGGCACCAAACCTGGGGACGGAAGATATTGAGCAGTTCATCACGTATCCGATTGAAGTCGCCATGTCAAACCTTCCCGGTGTCACCGAGATTCGTTCTGTTTCGCGATTTGGCTTGTCGGTGGTAACCATCGTTTTCGATGATGACATGGGTACCTACCTTCCGCGCCAACTCGTGTCCGAGAAACTTATCGAAGTTCGTGAGGAAATTCCGCCTGGGTTTGGCGAAGTGGCGATGGGACCAATCGCCACGGGGCTCGGGGAAATCTATCAATACACGCTGGCGGTCGCGCCGGAATACCAGGACAAGTACACGGCATTGGATCTTCGAACAATGCAAGACTGGATTGTGCGCCGGCAGATGGCAATGGTACCCGGAGTGATTGAGGTAAATGGCTTTGGCGGTGCCGTCAAACAATACGAAGTCGCTGTCAATCCCGACGAACTAAGAGCAATTGGTGTAACGATTTCCGATGTCTTTGAAGCGCTGGAAAAAAACAACAAGAATACAGGCGGGGCCTATATTGAAAAGGATCACGCAGCAAATTTCATCCGTGGTGAAGGACTCGCGAGAGACGTCAGCGACATTGAAAGTATCGTCGTTAAGACGACAGGATCAGTCCCCATCAGGATCGCTGACATTGCTAAAGTCCGGTTTGGAAATGCGGTACGTTACGGCGCGTTCACAAAAGACGGTGAAGGCGAAGCTGTCGGCGGAATCATCTTCATGCTGAAAGGAGCTAACTCGAACAAGGTTATCCGACACGTTAAAGAGCGGATGCAACTCATCGAGGAGTCGCTTCCCGAAGGCGTTACTATTGAACCTTTCCTCGACAGGAGCAGGCTGATTTCAGAAACTACAGGCACGGTGACCACAAACCTGGTCGAAGGTGCCCTGATCGTCATTTTCGTTCTTGTTTTTCTTCTCGGAAACTGGCGCGGCGGTCTCATTGTAGCGTCGACAATTCCCCTTTCACTGTTGTTCGCATTTATCATGATGAACGCCTTCGATGTATGGGCGAACCTGATGAGTCTTGGTGCAATTGACTTTGGGATCATCGTCGATGGTGCCGTGATTATCGTTGAAGGCACGGTGTTCTATTTTTCACATGAGATGTCGAAGGGAAACATCGTCAGCCGGAATGAAGTTGCGTTCCGGGCGTCGAGCAAAATGATGAACGCCGCATTCTTTGGTCAGCTGATCATTCTCATTGTATTCCTCCCCGTGTTGTTTCTTGAAGGTGTTGAAGGCAAAATGTTCCGGCCAATGGCGCTAACGTTCATGTTCGCGATGCTGGGTGCGATCATTCTTTGTCTGACCTATGTCCCAATGATGTCGGCGCTTCTTATCAAAGCTTCCGAAAAAGAAAAACCTTCACGGGGTGACCGGATTGTTCACTGGATTGAAAGGAATTATGAAAAAACGCTTGCCTTGTCATTACGTAGGATAGGAGTGGTATTTGGTTCAGCCGCATTGTTGTTTGGACTAACGATCTTCACATTCACGCGGATGGGTTCTGAATTTATCCCTCAACTCGATGAAGGCGATATTGCATTCCACATACTGCTCAAGCCCGGTAGTTCACTTACAGAAAGCATCAAAACATCCACGCAGATTGAGACAATGCTGTTGAAGAACTTTCCGGAAGTCAAACACGCAATGACGCGGTTTGGGGTCGCGGATGTTCCCACGGATCCGATGCCAATGGATATGGGTGATTGTTTTATTATTCTGAAGCCAAAGGATGAATGGGTTTCGGCGAAGACAAAGGAGGAGTTGATCGAAAAGATGAAGAAGAAGCTTGAACTCGTTCCGGGTGTCTCCTATGAATTTTCCCAGCCAATTGAAATGCGGTTTAATGAACTCATTTCCGGAGTGCGCGAAGACATCGCGATCAAGCTTTATGGTGAGGACCTTAATGTTCTTGCTGCCAAAGCGGACGAGATCGGGCGGATCATTGGAGGAATTGAAGGCATTGGCGACATGAAAGTTGAAGCAACGTCGGGGCTGCCGCAGATGGTGATTCATTATGAAAGGGAAAACCTCGCACAGTACGGCTTGAGCGTTGACGACGCGAACCGCGCAATTGAAACCGCGTTTGCCGGTGGAAAAGCCGGTGTCATATTTGAAGGCGAAAAGCGTTTTGATCTCGTCGTCAGACTGGACGCAGTACATCGTACACAAATTGATGACTTGAAGAACCTGTACGTCAACACGTCGTCGGGTGCGCAGATTCCACTCAGTGAGATAGCGCGTATCAGATATGAATCGGGACCGATGCAGATCAGCCGCGACAACACAAACCGGCGCGTGCACGTGGGTGTTAACGTTCGGGGCCGCGATGTGAAGTCGCTGGTGGAGGAAATCCGCGCTACACTGGATCAACGCCTTCAATTGCCTGCAGGATACTACATCCGCTATGGCGGTGCCTTCGAAAACCTGGAACGTGCCACGCAGCGCTTGCAAGTGGTTGTACCAATAGCGCTCGCGTTGATTTTTATCTTGATCTACTTTGCATTGCATTCGCTTCGTGAAACATTCATGATCTACGTCGCGATTCCGCTTGCGGCTATTGGCGGGGTGTTCTCACTCTGGGTGCGCGATATGCCGTTTAGTATTTCGGCGGGCGTGGGTTTTATCGTTCTTTTTGGTGTCGCCGTACTAAACGGACTTGTGCTTGTGAGTGGTTGGAATGAGCTAAAGGCCGAGGGTGTGTCAAATCTGGATGAACGTATTATCAAAGGCGCACGCCGTCGAATAAGGCCTATCCTGCTTACAGCGCTTGCTGATGTACTGGGTTTTCTTCCTATGGCAGTTTCAAAATCCGCCGGGGCCGAAGTTCAACAACCCCTTGCGACGGTTGTCATTGGCGGGATGGTTACATCCACTTTGCTGACGCTGATCGTGCTGCCGTCGCTTTATCGAATGGCAGAGCGACGTTCATTTAAATTATCAGCGAACATGATAGTAATACTTTTCACGATAGGTATCATAGGTTTCGGCGCGGTGCCTTCACAAGCACAATCTCAGGATACGCTGCCGGCGATTTCGATGGACGATGCTGTTGCAAAGGCTGTACGCAACTATCCACGTATCGAGGCGGCCCGGCTGCAAATTGAACAACAGCAAGCGTTGAAGCGTGGGGCCTGGGATCTCGGGAATACCCAGATATACACCGGTGGAGAAGAACTCCGTAACGGTGACGGTGTTTACACAACTGTCGGAATTCAACAACAGAACATTGACTTGTTTGGAATTGCGCCGAAACTTGACTTGCAAAATCAAAGGGTTGCACTGTCAGAAGCTGCATTGTCACTAAATGAAATTGAATTGATTCGCGAGGTAAGGAATGCCTACGCCAACGCGTACGTTACCGGCAAGACGCTTCAGCTTTACATGCACCTCGACTCAATTTACCGCGAATTTGAACGCGCTGCCAGACTGCGGTACGAAGTGGAAGAGACATCAAAACTTGCCTATCTCGCTGCGCTGAACCAGGTTCGTCAAATTGAATTGCAACGAATCCAGTTGTCGTATGACTTTCGTTCGGCACTCGCGAAGCTTAACCTTTGGCTTGTCAGCGATACGCTGTATACCATCAGCCTGGAAAACGAGCCATCGTGGGCGGCGCCGATCGTTGTGGCCGACTCGTTGAAATCGCACCCGTTACTCGATATTGCAACCCGACAGGTTGACGTCGCTGAGGCGGAGCGTCGCGTTGCCTCTGCGAATATGTTACCTAAACTCAACGGGCAATACGGCGATCAGTCTATCGACGGCGAACGCGGCTACTATCAGTTTCAGATCGGAATATCCATACCGTTGTTCTTCGCGCCGGATCGTGCAAGAATTCAGTCTGCGAAGTTTCAACGCCGGATTGCCGAGCAGGACAGGCTGGAAACGCAGGCAGAGTTACGCGCGCAATTCAACAGCGTTATGCAGGACTACCGGAAGTGGCTTGCGTCGTGGCGGTTTTATGAAACAGAGGCACTTCCTCTCGCAAGGGAACAACGACGCGGGGCAATGCTCGCTTTCAGAGAGGGCTCGATTGACTATGTGTCATTCATCCAGAATCTGAAAGAAGCGGTTCAGGTCGAAGTAATGGCCCAGGACGCGCGCCTGAAATATCTCGAATCGAAATTCGAATTGGAATACTACTCAGAAACATCAAAATAGGAAGTAAAGAGAGATGAGATTGAATAAAGTAATATCGGTGTGGTTGGGAGCGTTGTCGCTCCTGGTTTTGTCATGTACAAACAACTCGCCCAGTGGGCCCGGTGATGAACACTCCGACGTGACGGATGGCCATCATGCGGAAAACACAGTTCACTTGTCGAAGAACCAGTTTGATGCGCTGGGAATGAAAGTCGACTCACTGTCCAACAGAAATATGTCATCAACTGTTCGTGCCAGCGGCCAGCTCGAGGTTCCGCCGCAAAACGAAGCTTCGGTAACGGCCATCATCGGCGCTAACATTGCGTCGGTTAAAGTCATCGAAGGCGAGGACGTCAGGAAAGGGCAGGTGTTGGCGTACTTGTCACATCCGGATTTAACGCGAATTCAAAGCGAATACATGGAGGCATATAACAACCTGCAGGTCATGAGCGAGGATTTCGAACGACAAAAAAAATTGTATGAAGGTGAGGTAGCG
This sequence comes from Bacteroidota bacterium, assembly GCA_023428695.1. Lineage (GTDB taxonomy): Bacteria > Bacteroidota > Bacteroidia > Cytophagales > Cyclobacteriaceae > Ohtaekwangia. The sequence continues at coordinate 368,110 of JAEYWY010000028.1, read as the reverse complement.
TCGGGGAAATCGTTTCAGCAAACCAGGGCCAACTTCCTGACGGCTCAGGCCACTGAAAAAGGTCTCGCATCTCAGTTGCGTTTGTTGGGTATGAGAACGTCACAGATTCAGCAGGGAAATTTCTATGATGTTGTGCCGGTGGTGAGTCCAATTGACGGATCTATCGTAAAAGTCGAAATCAAGACCGGACAATACGTGGCACCCGAAAAAGAACTTTTTGAAATCGTCAATACACATCATATCCATGCTGACATGATGGTCTTTGAAAAAGATATTCACCGCGTGGAAGTGGGACAACGCATTCGCTTCAGGGTTGAGACATTTCCAGAAAATGAACTATTCGCCGAAATCTATTCCGTGGGCAAAAAGTTCGAACAGGATCCGAAAGCCGTACATGTTCATGCTGAAATCGAGAACAAATCCGGAAAGCTGATTCCGGGAATGTACATTCGTGGTGAGATCCTTACTGGTATGGAGACAGCGACTGCGCTTCCGGAAGCATCAATCGTGCGTGAAGGTGATCGGTTCTACGCCTTTTTAGCTGAAGACGAGTCCGACGGACAGACGCAACGTTGGATGTTCACACCCGTGGAAGTGAGACCGGGCGCAGTCGATAACGGTTGGGTCAGTGTGAAATTCGTTAATGAGCTTCCGGCGAAGCCACTTTTTGCGATGAACAATGCCTACTACCTGCTTGCTGAAATGAAAAAAGGCGAGGTCGAACACGATCACTGAAGCGTAGCGTTGGATTCTCTAAGTTCATTAGCCTGAAACGGGTGATGGCAGCGCTTGCGTCAGCAGGCGACCAGCTAATTCACATTGGAATTTCACCCACATAGCTTTCCTTGTTCTGTCAGTATATTCTTTTAGATTTGCGCCAAATTTGAAAGGAGATAGTGGTGCGATTTCTGATTACTATTGCTTTTGCTGTTTTATACGGGGTGGCCTATTCGCATGGAAATCTTATCAAGGGTACCGTGGCCGATTCTTTGTCTGGCGCCCCGATAGTCGGCGCGTATGTTGTTCTCGGCAACGTGCAATCAACGGTGACTGACGCATTTGGAAACTTCCGTTTTGATGGGGTCTCTGATGGCACATATTTGGTGAGGTGCACGCACATAGGTTTTGCCACTACTGAATTCACGGTTTCAGTAAAGGGAAACGAAACCAAAGTAGTGAAGATCAAGCTTGTTGAATCGTCGCTTAACCTTGACGAAGTTGTTGTGCGGGCTTCGAACTCGCAGGAAAATCTGACATCGATAAATCGGATTGATATCAGCCTCCGTCCATTGAAGTCATCCCAGGATGTGTTGCGAATTATTCCGGGCTTGATCACAGCGCAACACGCCGGTGGTGGTAAGGCCGAACAGATTTTCCTCCGGGGATTTGATATCGACCATGGAACCGATATCACGCTGTCTGTTGATGGGATACCGGTGAACATGGTGTCACATGCCCACGGCCAGGGGTATGCAGACCTTCATTTCGTGATACCTGAAATAATTGGTACCGTTGACTTCAACAAAGGCCCTTATTACAGTGCCGTCGGTGATTTTAACACAGCCGGGTTTGCCAGTTTTCAAACAGTCAATTCAATTGATCAGAACAGCATCAAACTCGAAGGAGGGAGATTTGATACGTTTCGTGCCGTTGGTTTGTTCAATGTGTTAAACAAGCCAGACCAGGGACATTATGCTTACGTTGCCACCGAGTACCTGTACACAAACGGACCGTTCATTTCACCGCAATATTTCAACAGGATTAACCTCTTTGGAAAATATGCCGGCCGAATTGATGACAATACATTTCTTACTGCGTCGGTTTCGACGTTCACAAGTGAATGGGACGCATCGGGCCAGATTCCCGAACGGGCAGTCTCAAGAGGTCTTATTTCACGATTTGGTTCACTTGACGACACTGAAGGTGGAACCACAGGCAGGACTAACGTCAATTTTTCTCTTTTAACGTTGAATAATGATGGCTCATCAATTCGGAATCGCGTATACTTCAGTCGTTATGATTTTGAATTGTATTCGAACTTCACGTTTTTCCTCAACGATCCTGTTAATGGTGATCAGATAAAACAGAAGGAAAGCAGGAATATTTTCGGATACACAGGCTCTTACCAACGCGACTTCAACGCAGGCGGCAGACCACTTCAGACTGAATTCGGTATTGGATTAAGGTACGACGATATTGATGACAACGAACTCTCCCGGGTGAAGGTGCGTCAAACGTTTATTGATGCTGTAGTACTTGGTGATGTTGATCAAATCAGTGCCAACGCCTACGCTGATGTAAAATATCATGTTTCACCAAAGCTCGTGATTAATCCGGGAATTCGTTTTGACGCTTTTTCATTTCAATATGTTGACAAGATTTCAGGTGACTATCAACGTCGCGTGGAGACAGCGCGTGTAGCGAGTCCAAAGTTAAGTTTGATTTACAACAGTGCGCCTGACCTGCAGTTCTATCTGAAAACAGGATTTGGATTCCATTCAAATGATACGCGGGTAGTCGTTGAACGTGAAGCGCGTGATATTTTGCCGCGCGCTTTTGGTGCCGATATAGGCGTGTTTGCAAAGCCGATGCGAAATCTGTTGTTGAACTTTGCGGCATGGCAACTGAATCTTGACCAGGAGTTTGTATACGTCGGTGATGAGGCTGTTGTGGAGGCAGGTGGGGAGACGCAGCGTTATGGTATTGATCTTTCGGTCCGTTATCAACTACTTCCATGGCTATTTGTCGACTTCGACGGAAACTATGCCTACGGAAAGACGATCGGCGAGCCCGAGGGCGCAAACTACATTCCGCTGGCGCCGAGGTTTACCAGCATCGGAGGGTTAACGTCAAACTGGCGAAATGGTATGACGGCGAGTCTCCGCTACCGTTGGGTAGGCGACAGGCCGGCCAACGAAGATGACTCTGTAACCGCAAGAGGGTACTTCTTGATTGATGCTGTTCTCGCATACAAACGACGCAACGTGGAGTTCAGCTTGAATGCATCCAACCTGCTAAACAGAGAATGGAACGAGGCTCAATTTGACACGGAGACGTTCATTCCTGGAGACGTCGAGAGTATATCAGAACTGACCTTTACGCCGGGCGATCCCTTGTTTATAAAAGCCGGCGTTCAATTCTTTTTCTGAATTATTCACAATCTTGTAACGTAAGCCCCCACACCCTGTTGTGTCTCCATCAGATAGGCGACCACGAAACCTTTCTGGGTTTGCGTAATTACAGGCAGATATGCGTTTGATAGGTTCGGACTCAACTGACGTTTCAGTGTTTGCTTTCCATCACTGACCTGGTACTGGATGTTCGTAATTTTCTTATCAACGACGTCGTTATTCTCTTCCCACACCATGGCGAAACGCGATTCGCCTGCGCTTGCCTGCGGGTGACGACCTGTACCCGAAACAAGTTGCCGTTGACCTGGGCTGGAGTCGGGGGTAGCCGTGAAGTTGTAGTAAACACCCGTACCGTTGCCTTCGGTGTACCAGAACGAAAACAAGCCATTGCGATTGCTGCAAAGACTGGGACCCGTGTGCGGACATCCGTCGATTGCCCAGTTATCGGCGCTTATTCTTTTCGGCATTGAAAACGACGCACCCTTGTCACGCGACGTTGCGAGCATCATGTCGCGAATTGATTTGCCCATTGAACCTCTTGACAACCCGCGATACGCAACGTTGATCCTGCCGCCCACGTCACCGTAGACATCAATGCGACAACACTGGCATGCGGATGAATCAATGAGTATTTCGCCTGAGAACGCTGTTCCATTGGTTTTCGCGAATCTTACAGAACGCCCGCCAGGCTCCGTGTTTACTTTGATGTCCAGCCACGCTGCACCAATCTCACCGTCAGGTAATCGTTCGATGTCAAAATACGACCGGCTTCGGCCCGCAACTGTATCACTATGTATGGTGCGTTCAAGACTCCAGGTTCTTCCTTCGTCAGGAGAAAAAACATAACACACCGCTCCGGCGTACTTGTTTTCCGGAGTCGGCGTTTTTCGTTCGTACGCGGCGATGACAGTTCCGTCATGTCTGAATGCAACTTTGGGCATACTCTCGGCATGTGTAGCTACGTCGTTAGCGAGTTTCAAACTGACGGGTTGGGTAAACGTCCTCCCGTCGTCATCGGAAATTGCATAGTTAAGGAACAGTTCATTTTGACTGCGTTCCGTCCATACGATCACCGGATTGTTTTCATGATCCTGGGTCAAATAGACAGATTCCGCTTGTCTTCCGGGCGTTGAAACCATTCTGAGATCAGATTCATTACATCCAACCAGAACAAGTGCAACAACTGGGAAGTATATTAGTGCCTTCATTGCCTCTCGATTTTCGATTTTGTGAATGTATACTGAACGCCGAAGACAAATGTACGGGGTGCGCCCGGTGTATAAGTGGTCCGGTCATTGGGCGAGTTCCCCCTTGTTGCGTTGTTTGCGTATAGTTCGTCCGTAAGGTTCAGGATATGGCTAAAAACCTCAATGCCTTTCCAGGTGTATCCGGTTCGGAAATTCAAATAACTCACACCTCTTAGTCCGAGGAATCCTTTGTCTTCATACTTTGTTCTGTTGATCTGGTCCTGGTACCAGCCACCGATGCGCTGCCATTCTACGGAAACACGAAGTCCTTCGATGTACCGGGGTTTGTAAGTGATCTCACCGTTGGCAATCCATCGTGGAGCCTGTGGCATTTCCTTGCCATTGACATTCCTGATTTCATCCGTAGACTTGTTACTCAGTTCAAATTCCGCATAGCGATGAATTGCATTTGTGCCACCAAACCGGATACACCATGCTTCTTCGGGTTTGTAGGTCAGACCATATTCAATTCCGCGATGGATTGTTTTGCCGGCACTTTGGTAGTCCGTGGAATTGTCCTGCTGACGAACGTTGACCAATTCTTTTTGCCCCGACATGTGATAGACGGCGATGTCTGCAAAGACCTTGTTTTGGAAAAGGGCTGCCCAGCCACCCAGTTCAATGTTGCGGAAACGTGCTGGCTCCAGGTCATAGTAGAATAACGCGTCGCTACTTGTCGCACCCGGACGTTTTCTGAATATCGCGGTGAGCCCCGGCGGTGAAAAACCTTCACTGTAGTTTGCATAAATTCCTCTGTCATTTAACAAATCAAAGGTTGCTCCGATCTTCGGCGTAATCTGATCAAATGATTTCGTACCCAATGATGCATCCAGCGCGTTCTCATAGTCAAATGCCATGCGATCGTAACGAACTCCTGCCGTGACCCTGAGACGTTCAAGCGGAGTAAATTCGAATTGAGTGTAGGCTGCGTAATTCCTGAGGTCAGCACGATAGTTACCCAGCAAGACATCAGGCCGTTCCGCCACTATAGTGTACTTTTCAACTGATTTGCCATCCGGGCGCAATGTGGCGGAGAGGTCAATCTTGTGTGCATGATATCGGGTCGGAGAGAGGTCTATGCTTCCCCCGGTGAGGAGTCGCGCATCCATGATATCGAATTTGATGCGATGTTGCAGCTGTGCAACCCTGCTGAAAAAACTGTTCCGGTTTCTTTCACCTGAAGCCGTCGCGCTGCCGGAGCTCCAGCGAATGCCATAGTTTGGATTTTGTTCTATGGAATTATCGCGGTAGGCCAGGGTAAGCGTTGTCTCATGACGGTCATTCCATTTGTGCGTAGTGGTCAGGCGCGTGCGTTGTGAATGTACTTTTCTGTAGGTAAAATCGGTTGTGCTCGTATAATTCCTGTTGTAGAACGCGGTGCTGTCCACACTTCCGGCCATGTCGGAGTAGTACTCGTTACCGGCGAAGGACGCTGTAAGCGTGGTTCGGGATCCTAATGAATAATCCATTCGTATATTAAATGACGACTTCGTGTAGTCGCTGTAGGTTTGCCAGGCGTCGCGTTGCCTCGCCTCAAAACCACTTACGTATATCCCAACCTTTTTTGCAATCGTTCCGCCAGCCGCATATTGGATCCGTTGGTATCCCCAATGATCAGCCTGAATACCGATTTTGGCCGAAGGGATCGCTGTAGGTTTGTGCGTTATGAAATTTAACGCTCCGCCCACCGCTTCCGGTCCGTAAAGCGATGACGCGGGCCCTTTGACAACCTCAAGATTGGATATGCCTAATACGTTCATCTCGATGAGTGCATTGTGATTGAAAATGCCCATGGGCCGAAGTGGCATTCCGTCCTCTAAATAGAGAAAGTATGCCGATGTGCCCATAGGCTGCCGGATTGACATGGCGTGTTGTTCATTATTAAGGTTCAACATGACAACGCCGGGTACCTTATTGATTAGTTCGGCAATCAGTACAGGTTTGGTATCATTTATAACAACAGGCGAAATCTTACTTATTGCAACGGGTGACGCTGTCCGCAAAGCAGCCTCGCGGTTTGCTGTCACAACTACCTGCATCAGGTTATTCACGGACGGCGAAAGCGATATGGCTACGTGCTCCTTGTGGGCACACGCCAGAACTTGTTTTTCATAACCGATAAATGAGATCTCAAGCGAGTCGTTGTCCGTGGATCTGACAAGCGTAAACTGCCCGTTGATGTTTGTCGCCGTACCGTTGCCGCCTTGGCGTAGCATGACATTTGCGCCGGCCAAAGGTTCTTTGGTTTCGTTGTCAAACACACTTCCGGATATCGTATGCTGTGCACTGACGACTATGCATGACAAGACAGCAATCGCCAGGGAAATTACTTTTTTCATTTGATACATGGATGTTGCCTGTCGTATGCCGGGTGGCTTACGATGGTGCATGGAAAAAAACTTTGACTAAAAAAAACGAGGGATACTATGAAATAGAGGGTGGGTGAAATGGCGGGATGAGGTGCGGTGAAGAGGACACACTCAGGTATGCGCAATTGCCACACCCAAATTCGGAGATTCCATTGAATAAATGAGCGCTTTCCGTGACGACGAAGACGGAAAACTCCAGCCTTTCTTTCCCGGGTGCAGTTGATTGATCATCAGTGTCAGGATCATCAATGTCAAGATTCTGTTGCAGAAAACACTGACCATTACAAACAGACATCGGCTTTTCCCTATTAATACACAATACCTGAGCGATGTACTGGCGGTTCATCTGAAAATAGGTAATCACGCCAAGGTTATAAATACCTGGTAGCGACATCAGGAAAATCAATCCTATCGCGGTGATCCTTTTCATAGGCCCGAAAATAACATGTGAGCGCATAATCGGATATGATTCTGCTCATATTTTTTTTAAATGCGTTGTAGCGCTAGATAAAAGTACGATAAAGTAGCACGAAACGATGTATTAGGGACGGAATGTATGAGTCTGATCATATAACCCGCGCGTTGGTTTAATGCACCTTTGTTATATACTCTAAACTAGAAGGACAATGATTACAACTGAGCAAAACCTTGACATGAATACGATTTCGATCGCGGATGCGGCAATCGCTTTTCCATATGCGCTCGATATCCTGAACGAGTATCACCTCGATTACTGCTGCGGCGGAAAACGGCTCTTTACAAGTGCATGTGCGAAAGCAGGGGTGGATCCCGTTGAAGTGTGGGACAGGCTGAACCGTAGCAAAGACAATCGCAGTGGCGATAGCAGAATGAATTTCGCTTCCTGGAATGTGTCTCTGCTCATCGACTTCGTTGTACAGCACCATCATGGGTATGTCCGTGAGTCTATTCCGCGTATCGGAGAATTACTGGACAAAGTGTGTAACGCCCATGGTAGTGATAGTCCGCATCTTCTGACTGTCCGCGACAATTTTCATGATCTGGCCGACGAGTTGCTGCATCACCTCCCTAAGGAAGAGCAGATTCTTTTCCCGGCAATGCGCAGAATGTTTGCTAACACTTCTTCCGACGAGGCGTCAATTGAAGGTAACCTTGACGCGCCGATCAGCGTGATGGAGGACGAACATGAGCGTGCCGGGCAATTGATTAAAGCAATCAGGCCGCTTACACAAAACTATGAAGTGCCCGCGCACGCGTGCCCAACCTACCGGCTTGCATTCCTGATGCTTAACCAGTTCGACAACGATCTCATGCAGCATATCCATATTGAAAACAATATTCTTTTTCCGAAGGCGCTCATCCCTTCACAGTTGAATTAAATCGAAGTCGGCGCAGGTTGTTGCTGTGCCGCCAATACTTTATTGAACAGACTTTGCAGCAGGCTGCGAGGTCTGTTTCCTTTTTCGATAACGGATTTAACCGACGATGTCTCCCATCCAAAACGTCGGTGTAGTGTTGAATTATTGACAAAAACAAACCGTTCCTGCTATGGCTTATCCGATCGATTTGTCTAATTTTTGGGAAAAAAGGAGGCGAAAGTTGATTCCGGTTCAGCTACTTGAAAAGTACAACGCAAGGCTTGTAAGAGTAAACAAAGGGTATATTCTTTTTGATGAGGGCGACCCTGCCAACGATTTCTTCCAGGTTGAGAGTGGCCAGGTAAAAATGTATATCATTAGTCCCGACGGACAGGAATTCACTCAGGGAATCTTCAACGCAGGTGAAAGCTTCGGTGAGCCTCCGTTGCTGGGAGGTTTTCCTTATCCAAGCAGCGCCATGGTTGTTGAGGCTGGCAAAGTCTGGAAGATGGCGCGTCCCGAGTTTCTTCAATTGCTGAAAGAGAATTTCGAAATACATCTTAGCCTTGACCAGGTTTTGTGTAAACGCCTTCAGTATAAGTCGATGATTCTTACGGAAGTATCTTCCTATGATCCTGAACACCGGATCATCACTGTGTTGAAGTACTTCAAATCGAAAATGAAGAAGAAAGAGACGCCGGAAAGGATGATTGTTCCGTTTACGAGACAACAACTTGCCGATATGACCGGACTTCGGGTAGAGACCGTCATCAGAACGGTAAAGAAAATGGAGAAAGAAGGGAAGCTGCACCTCGAAGGGCACAAGATCCTCATCTGAGATTTCTTCAGAGATCTTTACGGGAAAAGATTCGCAGCGCGCCCCATACGGGAAACGTTATCCAGAGCAAAAGCACGCCTATCGTCGATAGCATACCCAGATTGCTTCCAAAAAAGTCGCGGTAGAATGCACCTGTGTATCCCATCAACGCGGAGATATCCAACTGGAGCAATAACGCAATTCTTGCCAGGTCAACCGGGTTAAGAGAAACCAGAACCAATGTTGCTCCCTGAAGCGGGTACTCGCTAAACGTATAGATAATCCAGAGGACGAGACCGTCATAGATCAGCGAAAAGTAAAACCAGAACAGCAATGCAATTCCAATGGCCTTGGCCTTGTCGCGTGTCATCACAGAAGCAAGAAATGCGAACGAGACAAACACCAGCGTGAGGAGTACACCTACAACGAGTAACGTCACTATGCTAGCGCTGGCTCCGTAAAGTAGTGCCGGCACGCCGACGCCAATGAGAAAGGCAAAACTCATCGAAAGACCAACGGCAAAATATTCACTTAGAAATATCGATTTCCTGTTGATGGGTTGCGCTACCAATAATTCTATGAATTCGTAAGAATTGTAAAAATGTATCGTGCCGAATACAATGCTGATCAGCGGAACGACGATCAAAACAATATTCATCAGGCTCAGAATCACGCGCGAGCTGTCGGAGTCCAGTTGAAAGAGCGCGATCGTTGATAAAAGGAGAAACGCGGTGTAGAGGAGAATAAAACGCGTTCTGAGGATATCGTAAAAAACGTATTTGATTATTCGCGTCATATCAGTTGGGCTTCGGGATGAAACGATGAGGATGAAATCAGTTTGGCAATGGCCCGGCCAAGCCGTTGTTCACCCGTAATACTTTTAAGTTCTTCGATCTTGTCTGAGTAACGAACTCTGCCTTCGAAGAGGTAAATAAGGTCAGTGGAAAGTTCATCAAGATCACTCAAGACGTGTGACGTAATGATAATCAGTTTGCCGTTCTCTTTTTCCTTAAGGATTTTCGACTTCAACAACTCAACCGCAACAGGATCCAGCCCGGCCGTTGGTTCGTCGAGTATGAGGATACCGGGATTGAACAGGAAGGCGAGTGCAGCGCTTACCTTTTGCCTGGTTCCGCCGGACAAGGTGTGCATACGCTTGTCGAAAATGTCCTGCAACCTGAAAGTCTCGATCAATTCCTCATCCAGTTGGGGCGCGCCCTTACGGATGTTTTTCATCATGTCGACAAGCTGGCCGATCTTCATGTTGTCTGGATACCTTCCTATCTGCGGCATGTAGCCGATGTGTTGACGGTAGTCCCACTGATTTCGGATATTGATATCGTTGACCAGTATTTCACCTGAGGTTGGTATAACCATTCCCAGGACGGACTTGATCAGGGTAGTCTTGCCGGAACTGTTCGGACCAATCAATGCGTATGACTTCCCTTCTTCCAGCCTGATGGAGACGTCGTCCAGCGCTTTTAGTCGTCCAAAGTATTTACTAACCTTTTCTATTGAAATCATAAGGATTCATTCTTGGGTAATCATCTTTCAGGTTTTCCGGAATTACGGCGGGCACCACGCGCTCGGTCTTGTCGAGCAGGAATACGAGGAAGCTTCGCCAGAGCAGAACCGACTCCGGTATCCGATCAATAACCATTGCATACATACTCACTGGTCGGAAAGGTACGTCGCCTGTTCCGTCGCGGTTAAGATCGTAGCCCTGGTATTTGTCCCAATAGTTCCGCTGAAATGCATTCAAAACCAGCGTCCCGTTGGTCACAATATCAAATGAATTACCTGAAAAATTGTTGCCAGTGAAGGAGTTGTTCTCGCAATTCGCCTGAAGCTTCACAGCCCAGCCGTTACCGGTGAATGTGTTCTTCGCGAAATTACCGCGGCTTGTCCCTTCCATCATAATTCCGGTGGTGTTTTTGCTAAAGACATTTCCTTCAATGTATGAATCCGATATGTCTTTCAGAAGCAGACCGTATGAAGCCGCACCCCAATTGTTCTCAAATCGGTTTTCATACATTTCGACATTATTCGTATACATCACGGCCACACCCGCACCATTGTCGCTGAACGTGTTGCCTTTATAGGTATCGTGATGCGAAAACATGAAGTGAAGTCCGTATCGCCGGTTTTCTCTGCAGATGTTCCCTTCTATCAGTGAGTTTGTAACGAACTCGAAATATATTCCATCGCGGTGTTTGGAGACTTCATTATTCCGGATAAGTGCGCCGTTGCATTTCCAGAGATGTATGCCATTGCCTGTTTGATGTTCGGTACGCGATTTGGCTACCATTTTATTCCGTTCGATCCGCGCGTCTCGCGCGTTTGAAATGTGGATCGCGAAGTAGGTATTGTCGAACTCGCAGTCCAGGATGGTGAGTTTGTCGGCATCTTCGGCACCGATACCGGCAAGGTCGTTCATGGACGACACTCCCGTATTGCGCAGGAGCAACCCGGAAATTGTAACGTTGTGTGCACGAACGCTTATATTCTCAAATTTATCCTCACCATCGATCACAGGCAGGGACTTTCCGAGTAGCGTAAGAGGTTTGTCAATGATTATGTTGCCTTCCCGGTAAACGCCGGGCTGTATTTGCAACGTATCCCCTGCATTTGCCAATGTAATACCCTCACGAATCGTTTTGATTTTTTCGGATGCGCCAACGGGAAGGATACGCGCTTCCGCTGGTACGGCGAGAAAAATCAGCAGGAAAAATGTGAGGGATGTGTGTTTCATTCTTCCACTTTGTTACTTAAACTGTGTGACCAGCTCGCCCCAGGTCAGGTATATGCCCTTGAGCTCTTTGCTATATTGTTTCATTTCTTCGTAATCTGCAAACGCTGCGATCTGGCTTGCCATCGGGCTCTTGATGGAGTTTGCTTTAACGTAAAACGCAGTACCCGCATCAGTAAGTTCTCCGGGTTTATTGAATTGTGTCACAAGCCTGAACTTGATATCACGTTCGTCCTTTATGTTCTCGTTGATGAAGCTGATCATGCAGTTTACGTCATCAAATTTGTAAACCTTGCCTTTGGTTGTCACTACTTCCGCGCCAAACTTCTGATCCATCAGTACCATCTTACAGTGGTGGCATGCGTCTTCACCATAAACGAGAGGCTCCGGTTCCGCTGAACACGCGATCAGAATGACAAGTGACAGGAGATAGACGTAACGTTTCATCTTGCCTGTTTTGGATAGTAGAAAAATTCAAGGATAGTCAGCGCGATAAGACCGGCGCCAACCACGACAAACAGCCATCCTCCGATATCTGGTCCGGAAAATGCAGTAAAGTTAAGCAGTTGTTTTGTTCCGATCAGCGGCGGTTGATACGACATTCCGGGAACAACAATAGCCGCATTGGGATCGAGGTTGTGGCCATAGTCATATCCCCACATGTAAAAGTCAATCAGCGCACCGATGCCTGCGGCGATTATTACCAGGAGAAATCCCAGGAGGGATATTCGCCTGCCGATGAGACTGGCGATTAATCCGATTGCTATAATCGCCCCAACGATATAGATCATGTATGTGAACTCAGGAAACATGCTCACTTCAATGTGGCGCATACCGATATAGTGATTGAGTGCACTGATGATCCTGACATCCCCCGTCAGATTATCAATCCAAATTTTCATTTCAAGTCCTTCCGGATATTGTGGAGCCCACATCAGAATCCGCCAGAGCGGCACAAAGTAGGCACCGATCATAGAAAGTGACAGGATTGCGATAATTATCCGGGTTGATGTTTTTAGTTTCTTCATTTTTGTATGTTTTGATAAAAAAGAATATCCCGTTGCCGTTTTTATCCGGCAACGGGATACCGGAATCGGTTCACCCGGGGCTGTGCAGCGTGTTACTGCACGCTGGGCTCACCTGTTGAAAACTTAATCGGCGTATTGGAGTTGGCAGGAGAGACCCTTAGGTAACCTGACATTTCCTGGTGCAACGCCGAGCAGAAGTCTGTACAATAGAAGGGGACGACACCTGGCTGGAGCGGAATGTACTTCAGCGTCTGAGTTTCACCCGGCATAATCAGGATCTCGGCATTTGTTGCGCCTTTGATTGCAAAACCATGGGGAACGTCCCAATCCTGTTCAAGATTCGTTACATGGAAGTAAACTTCATCTCCGACTTTGACGCCTTCGATATTATCCGGCGTAAGGTGTGAGCGGATAGCTGTCATGTAAACATGAACTTCTTTTCCATTGCGCTCAACGCGTGCCTGGTTTTCACCTTTTGCTGCGTAAGGGTGTTCGTTTTCCTCTATCTTAAAGAACTTCACTGAATTTTGTTGAATCATGCTTGCAGGAATTGCTTCTGCATAGTGCGGTTCGCCGGTTGTCGGGAAGTCAAGGAGCAACTGCATCTTGTCGCCTGAAATATCATAGATCTGAGCGGACTGCGTAAGCTCCGGACCAGTAGGCAGGTAGCGGTCTTTCGTGATCTTGTTGTAGGCGATAACGTATTTGCCATGCGGCTTTTTGGTCGGTCCGCCGGGAACGCTCAAGTGTCCGATTGAATAGTAAGTAGGAACGCGGTCAAGAATTTCAAGAGTTTTAACATTCCACTTCACAATCTCTGATGAAACGAACATCGATGTGTACGCATTTCCTTTGTCGTCAAACTCGGTATGCAATGGGCCAAGTCCCGGTTTCAGAACTTCACCATGAAGTGCAGATTCGTATTTGATGACCGGTATTCCGTTGAAGTCGCCTTCATAATCCTGGTCGGCAATTGCTTTTTGGAATTTTGTGAAGGAGAATACAGGCATTTTGGCTTCAAGCTTGCCGCTACCTACAATGTACTCACCGGTAGGATCGACGTCACAACCATGTGGTGACTTGGGACAAGGGATGAAGTACACGAGGTCCTTGAGTTCGGTAACATCCAGAACGGTAACTTCGTCAAGCATGTTTGAAGTTGCAGAATGTTTCCTTTCATCGTACACGTTGTGGGCATAGCGTGCTTTTTCCTTTTTGCCTTTGCCTTGTGCCAGATATTCTTCAGCTTTCTTCCAGTTCACTGCCATGATGTAGTCCTTGTCATTCTTGGAGGCGTTCATTTCAAGGAGCGTGTATGCCTGTTCTGTGTTGTAGCAGGAGAAGAAGAACCAACCGTGTGACGGACCTTTACCGGCGCGGCTGAGGTCGTAGTTGAAACCGGGTGTTCTGAGTTGGAAAGCAATGCTCATTTCTCCGGATTGCGGATCCACTTTGATAAAGCTTATTGATCCTTTGAAGTTTTCCTTATATGAACTGATCGGAACATCCTGGTTTTCGCCTAACGGGATACTGAAACGTGTACCTGCGACTACGTACTCAGTATTCTCGGTGATGAAAGGTGAAGAGTGGTTACCACCACTGTTTGGAAGTTCGAGAATTTCAACGGTCTTGAAGGTCTTCAGATCCACACGTGCGACGCGCGGAGTGTTGTTCGCATTACCGAATGCCCAACGGCCATCGTGTTCAGCATTTGTTGTTGACAGAGCTATGTGGTGAAGGTCATCCCATGGAATGAATCCATGCGATGTGTTGAGCATAGGCTTGGTTTCTTCACTATAGCCGTAACCGTTTTCCGGGAAAACAGAGAACACAGGGAGGATTTTAAAAAGTCTTCCTGATGGAATGCCGTAAATGGCCATCTGTCCGTTGAAGCCGCCGGATACAACGTTGTAAAATTCATCATAAGAACCGGGCGCGACATAAACTTTCGACGCTGCGTTTCCGGTTACTACTTCTCCGGGGCCCTTTGGGGCACAACCGTCCATCAGGGCGCCTGACACGGTCAGGATCACAGCCAGTGCGATTGCTTTAATCGGTCTTGCTTTCATATAAATCATTGGTTAGTCTAGTGTTCCTCTGGTTGCGGAGCGCCTGTCATTGCTCGCCGTCATTCTGTCTCATGAATTCAAGGATGTCGCGAGCGTCTCCAATCGAGACGTTCTGGTTCGGCATCCTGGTGAGACAAAGTTCAAGCAGCTTTTGTGCTTCGGGATCCTGCTCAAGCATCACGTCTACGTTGACGATCATATTCATAATCCACTCGGGCTGGCGCCTTTTTGTAACGTCTTTCCATCCCGGACCAACCACACGTTGATCATCCAGCCGGTGACATGCCTGACATTTCATTTCATAAATCGCTTTTCCGCGGCCAATGCGTTCCTGTTCGAGGGGTGTATTGAGCGTAACATTCTTTACCTCGCCGATTCCTTTTGTTGGATCAAGATTTGGATCTGCTTCGCGCACGGCTGCCTGGCCGCTTTGTTCACGACTGGCATCCTGGTTGGAACGGTCCGGCGCGCATGCAGCTGCTAATCCGGCGATAATGAAGAAGAATAGTTTTTTCATACTTATTTGAGGTTTACATTGTTGATTGATGGTTGTCAACCCTGGGGTCAAAAGTAGGTTCCCGGCGTTAGCTTCTATTATGACTTCAATCATAAGGATGTCATGACAAATGCATGTCGCCCGTTCACTTGTGACGGTGGTTATGCTTCGTTGGAAACTTAAATAAAATGCTTTGGAAAGAGCGCCTCAACCCGATAAATCCGGTGAAAATTTCGGGTGTTGTAACTTGCGTTTTACTGACGGGGTACCGCGCGATCTTCACCATCAAAATGGCCGGCAGCATGGCAAGACGAATACGGTGAAATATAAGAAACGTTGTCGAAAATTCTATTGAAATGAGAAGTTTCTCACATTCGCGGCATGCTCGTCGCGCAAGTTTCAGGTTAGGTTTCCCGCCGTCGCGAAACGCTCTGCGGGCAAGCAGGTTTCAGGAGGTGTGCGAACAGAATCAACGCGTAACGCTACGGCTCCTTAGGACCAAAATGTTCTGGACGTAAACGAAATATCCTGGATGAATATATCACCCGTCGAAAACAGCCAGGACTCAGATGCTAGTTGCCAGAATCCAGTTGCGAGAAGCAAGTAGCCAAAAAAGCCCCACCATCAATGCGACGGCAGGGCTTTTCATTTGGATGGGCGTATATCTTATCTCCAGCCGCCACCAAGCGCTCTGTAAATCATGACCCGCGCATTAAACTGCTCAAGTTTGATTTCAATAAGCTCCATTCTGGACTCAAGCGCTTCGCGTTGTGTTAGCAATACCTCGAGATAGTCGGCACGGGCAGATCGAAAAAGGCTTTCGGAAATTGATACCGACTGATTAAGTATCGACGCTTCCCGCTCTTTTGCGCGGTAGCTTTGTGTGGAATTTTCAATTCGCGAAAGCTGATTGGCAACTTCAATGTACGCGTTCAATACGGTTTGTTCATAGGCATACACCTGTTGTTGCTGCGCCGCGGTGGCGGAACTGTACGCCGCACGAATGGCATTCCTGTTAATAAGAGGAGCCGCCAGGTCACCGGCAAGTCCAAAAAGCAGGGACTCCGGTTTTATCAGGTGCGCCGCGTTGAATGAGTTGAAACCCGCTGCACCGGTTATGCCTAACGTTGGGTAGAAGTTCGCCCGTGCAATTGCAACATCAATACCCGCTGATTCCAATTCCAGTTCCGCCCGACGGATGTCAGGACGGTTCTTTAATAACTGCGACGGAACACCAGCGGCAACGGAGTTTATCTGGATAGACACAAACGCTTCAGAAGACCGGGGAATCGGACCGGGATAACGCCCCGTTAAAAAGTTCAGCCGATTCTCTGTCTCAGTAATTCGTTGTCGCACCTCGTATTGCAAACTTTGTGTGTTCAGTAGTTGTGCCTCAAAACGGTTAACAGCAAGCTGAGTCAGTTTCGCAGCCTCCTTTTGTTGCCGGACAATATTCAGTGCGTTTGTCTGTATCGTGATATTCTGTTCGATTATCTTCAGCTGGTTATCCAATGCCAGCAATTCGTAATAAGCTTCGGCTAATTCGGAAATGAGACTTGTTACCATAAAATTTCTGCCTTCGACCGATGCGAGATAGCGAAGCGTTGCCGCCTTTTTACCGTTTCGTAGTTTCTTCCAGATATCAAGTTCCCATGATGCAAAGGCACCAACCATGAAGTCGGGCAGGGGCTCGGGAAATTCGCGTTCAGGCATGATGGTCAGGTGCTCTTCGACAGCACCGTCACGCGTGTACTTTCCGACTTTATCCACACCGGCGCCGGCACGTAATCCAACGAAAGGCAGGTATTCACCTTTGCGGGCCCTGACCTCCGCCTTGCTGATCTCGATTTCCTGAAGCGTAATGTTCAGTTCCTGATTACGTTGAAGTGCCGAATCAATCAGTGCGACCAAATGCTCATCCTCGAAATACTGTTTCCAGTTCCATGACGCGACCGTCGTTGTATCAGCGGCGCGTCCGAAGTCGGATGGAAGGTTCCTGTCCGTCGACCGGGTTGCTTCCCGGAGTGTGTTACAACCCTGTAGCCATGCGCACACGAAGAGTAGCAGGATAATATTATGAATTTTCTTCTTTGTCATTTTTAGAACCAAGTTTTTTGATAAGCTTTTTCAGGAACGACACTTCGTTCGCTTCTTCCACCATCGCTTCCGTAAGTGGATTCTCCTCCTCGTCGCGTATCAGCGCCCTGCCTTCGCTCATTTTGCCAAATACGTAATACAGACCGGGGATTACCATCACACCAACGAGTGTTCCAATGAGCATTCCTCCCAACGACGAGGCACCGATTGTACGGTTGCCAACTGCTCCCGGTCCGGTGGCGATCACAAGGGGAATCAATCCTGCGATGAACGCGAACGATGTCATCAGAATAGGACGAAAGCGGACTTTCGCGCCTTCGATTGCCGCGGTGGCGACGGACGCACCTCGTCTGTGTTTCTGAACAGCAAACTCCACGATCAATACGGCATTTTTTCCGAGAAGCCCTACGAGCATGATGAGCCCCATCTGTGCATAGATGTCATTCGCCAACCCCATCGCTTTTAGAAGCAAAAATGATCCGAACACACCACATGGTAGAGATAGGATTACAGCCAGGGGAATGATGAAACTTTCATATTGTCCGGCGAGAACCAGATAAACGAAAGCCAGCACAATGAAAAAGATGTACAAAGCTTCGTTACCTCGGTTAGCTTCGTCATACGATAATCCTTCCCAGGCAATGTCATAACCATGGGGCAGTGTTTGATCGGCAACTTCGCGAATGGCTTTAATCGCATCACCGGTGGTATAACCCGGACCCGGGATACCGCGAATTGATGAAGACGTATAAAGATTGAACCGCGTAATCTCATTTGGTCCTTGTGTCTTCTTCACGGACATGAAAGCGGAGTAGGGGACCATTTCATCACGATCGTTCTTAATAAACAAATTCAGAATATCGGAAGGCAGTCGCCGGTACTCGGGCGAGGATTGTGTATACACTTTAAAAAATGTGTTGAATCGTATAAAACCCTGTTCGTAAGTACTTCCGATAAGAATATCAAGATTTTCCATTGCTTTGCCGATGGAGACCCCCTTTTGCATAGCCAGCTCGTTGTCAATCACGAGCTCGTACTGCGGATAGTTTGCTGCAAAGAATGTGAACAGACCGGTGAGTTCCTTTCGTTGCTGCAACGCCTCCATAAACTCAGCGTTGACGCGATCGAACTCATGGTAATCGATGCTGCTACCTTTATCAAGCAGACGCAGCGAGAATCCGTCTGATGAACCATATCCAGGTACGGCCGGAGGTTCAAAGAATTCAATGACTGCACCCAATTCCCGCGTCTTTTCCTCGAGTTCTTCGATGATTTCGTGAACCGAATGGTCACGCTCCGACCAGTTCTTGAGGTTAATTATACAGGTACCGGCATTGGAACCACGTCCTTCGGTCAGCACTTCGTATCCGGCAAGCGATGCAACGGATTGGATTCCTTCAACCTCTTCGGCGATCGCCTGAAGTTGCTGCGAAACCTGATTCGTCCGCTCGAGCGTACTTCCCGGAGGTGTCTGTATGATTGCATACACCATGCCCTGGTCTTCATTCGGAATGAAGCCCGCAGGTAGTGTCTGGTCGACGGCGAGAATCGCAAAACCAAACGCTATCAATACCCCGTAAGTAACGAGGCGCCGGTCCACAATTCGCGTGAGCACACTTGTGTACCGGCCGGTTATTTTATCGAACCGCCTGTTAAACCAATCGATGAATTTTTTCACCGGACTTTGTTGCTTCTTGTGCCGGTGCGGATTTTTAAGAATCATTGCACAGAGCACGGGTGTCAACGTAAGGGCTACTACACCCGAAAGCACGATCGCGCTGGCCATCGTAATTGAGAACTGTCTGTAGAATACACCGACAGGTCCCGTCATGAATGCGACTGGCACAAATACCGCAGTCATAATCAGCGTTATCGCGATGATAGCTCCGCTGATCTCACCGAGTACCTTCTTGACGGCGTTGTACGGCGTGATGGAAGCTTCTTCTTCCATCTTTGCATAGACTGCCTCAACAACCACGATAGCGTTATCGACAACAATACCGATCGCCAGTACGAGTGCAAAAAGTGTAATCAAATTGATCGTCAGTCCGAACAATTGCATGAATACGAATGCACCGATGAGCGACACGGGCACAGCAAGCGTAGGAATCAATGTTGCGCGCCAGTCGCCGAGGAAGATGAATACAACGAGCGCTACGAGAACGAATGCTTCCACGAGCGTATGAAGCACCTTGTCAATGGACGCGTTCACAAATTTCGAAACGTCGTAGTTGATTTCGTACTTCATCCCGGGAGGGAAGTCGCGTTCGAGCTCCTGAAGTTTTGCTTTTACGCCGGCGATAACCTTGCTGGCGTTACTGCCGAAATTCTGTTTAAGTACTATGGAGGCGGAGGGGTGGCCATCCTTGTTGGAATAGATATCAAAGAATTCGCTCCCCAGCTCGACCGTTGCGATATCCTTCAACTTCAGAATTTCACCTTCGCCGTTTGCACGTATGATAATGTTCTCATATTCCTCCGGCTGATTGAAACGCCCTTTGTACGTGAGTACATATTCAAGCGACTGCGGCGTTTTCCCCGATGCCTGACCCAGCCGACCCGGGCGCCCGATCACACTCTGCTCTTCCATAGCCTTCATGACTTCCTCAGCGGACACGTTGTAGGCGCGCATCCTGTCAGGCTTTAGCCAAACGCGCATCGCGAATTGGCGGCTTCCAAGTATCTGCGCCCGGCCCATTCCACTGATTCGCTGCAGTTCAGGTAAGATGTGGACGTTGGCGTAATTGTAAAGGAATTTTTCGTCGGCACTCTCATCGGTGCTGTACAGGTTCACATACATAAGCATGCTGGGCTGTATCGGCGTAATGATCACACCTTCGCGTTGAACCAATGGCGGGAGGTTATTCATCACCTGGTCAACGCGGGTTTTTACGTTTACCACCGCCGCATTCGCATCAGTACCTGGTTCAAAAATGATTTGAACAGTTGCTTCGCCGGCACTTGTCGCGTCGGAAATAATATACTGCATTCCCTGAACGCCGTTGATCGCGCGTTCAAGCGGGACGAGGGTTGAACTTACAAGAACATCCGCGCTTGCACCGGGATACGCGATAAAGATGTTCACACGCGGTGGTGCAATGTCGGGAAACTGTGAAACCGGCCGCGTGCTGATTGCGAGCACGCCCAGGAAAATAATGGCAATCGAAATCGCAATGGCCAGAACCGGCCGTTGAATAAATCTGCTAAACATAGTCTGCGTATGTTTTATTCAGCGCGCAAGCGACCCAGTTCTGCAAGGATTGTTTTCTGATCAACAAAATCAGACTCGATCCGATCGTTGTTCTTCACCTTACGCAACCCTTCGGCAACGATTTTGTCGCGCTCGGTGATACCTGTATCAACGATATAGAGGTGAGGAACCTCGGCCTTTATCGTTATTTCCTTAGACTTCACGACATTGTTTTCGTCGACTGTGAAAACGTATTTTTTGTCGAGAATTTCAAAAGTCGCTTTCTGCGGAATGATCACCGCGTCATTCAGAGGTATAGGCATCAGCACATTGCCAGTCTCTCCATGCCGGAGGATTCCCTTTGGATTAGGAAAGGTTGCGCGAAACGCGATGTTACCTGTCTCATTATTGAAATCCGCCTGAATGGTCTCTACAATTCCGTCGGTAGGGAAGAATTGGTGATTTGCCAGCACCAGTTTTACTTGTGTTGGTTCGTTTTCTTTTTCTCGCGTTATGTAGTCCAGATACTCGGTTTCCGGTACATTAAAGTACACCCACATCTTGCTGTTGTCCGACAACATCGTGAGTAGTTCACCTTCATCGACAAGGCTTCCTTTACGTACATGGAGGCGGTCCATGATTCCGTCAAACGGCGCGCGAACCTCGGTGAATCCGAGATGCGCTTTTGCCAACGCCAATTCTGCGCGTGCCTTATTCAGTTGTGCCATCGACATGGCAAGTTCATTTTGCGAAACAATGTTGCTGTCCGCGAGCGCCTTTGTATTTGCATACTCGATTTCCGCGAACTTAACTTCGGCGTTGGCTTTCTCCATCTCAGCCCGGTACACCACGGGCATGATCTGAAACATCATCTGACCCTGTTTCACACGCTGACCTTCGTCAACGTAAATGTTTTGGATGTAACCTTTTTCAAGGGCACGCAACTCAATGTGTTGCGCGGAATGGATCTGACAGACATATTCCTTGTAGATAACGGTGTCCTTCCGGACCGGACTGGTGATCACCAGTTTTGTTTTTTCTGGTTTTTTGTGCTCCTGATGACTGCAGCTGACATTCAGCAGCAGCACTGCCATCCAAAGCGTAAATGCTATTCTCATGTTAGGATCGTATTGATTTATTCTTGCTGAAAAAATGATCGCCACAATGTGGCTGTGAAAAATGGCGGATTGCGCCTCACATTAACGAAATGGCAAGATCAATACAGAAACGATTTCCAGGAGTGATGGAGGATGTATAGAGAAATTTGGACGCGTCTTTCTGATTCGAGATGGTCTATCAGGAGACGAAACTCTGCCGACGATACTGCTATTCTCGAAACAACAGTAGCGGCAATCGGTGAGTCATTGAATTCATCACCTCTTTCCTCGCAGCTCTCCCGTTCGTCAGATTCGAAAGTCTCAGGATCCTTGGAATCGGCATCAGTGGGGTAGTTGACCCGCGTGTCGGCAGGGGAAAGTTTCTGGCCCGGTTCCCAGACTTCCGCATGGAAATTAAGACGTGACTTCTGAGCAACGGAAAGCGCTAAAACCTGCTGATTGGCGAAAGCCAGGCCAATAAGCAGCACAAAGGCACCCCGGATGGCGATGTCAATAATTGACTGCCACCTGAGTTTTTTGCCGAAACGGATGTTCTTCTTTGTCACAAGAAGCGAGTGTTACATTGCGCCGGAGCCTGGATTGTCCACGCGGCTACATGCAAATTTGGGGTATTTCCCGCGGAATTACAGCATATACGTCGACATTGTTTTACTGCTGTATGTTCTATGGCAGTTTTCGCGGCGCGCTATCGTTTGCAGCGGGTACTAATTTTGATCGGAGTGTAGAGGGGATGGTTTGCAATTGTGATCGAAGGTTTTCGAACGCGGATTGAGTGGGAAGGTTTCACTCTACCGCCGCCGCGAAACGCTCTGGCGGGCAAGGCAAGGTTTCAGGATTGAAAGGTGAAAGATGAAATCCTTGGAAAAAAAACGCAAGGTCCTGATCAAGGCATGTGCGCTGGCCAGCAGCGGTAGAAGGACCTGGGTAAGCACAATTGGCACGACAGAAATGTTTTCCGAACCGTGCTCAACCCACTTGTTCCTTCACAAACAATCCTTGCGCAATCTTGCGTCTTTGTGGCCCGTGCGGTGAAAAAGAGCTCGCTTGATACAGAGCGGGTCAACACGATAAATAGGCTGCATTCCTGAGCCCGCTAATGCAAGAGCCTCAACCTAAACTAACAGGTTAGGTGTTTATGGACCAGATAGTTCCTTATTAATCGTGGCAAACATTCTCACATCCAGTGAGCCGGATTGCACTTGAACGACGTCTGACACATCGCCGAGGATGCCGTCTATCAAACCGAACTCTTTGGCCTCAATCGCTGTCATATAGCGATCCCGGATGAAGTGGCTTTCAATTTCCTGCCAGGTGTGACCGGAATGCTTCCCCATCAGATGAAACAATTGCACCTGCAGGCGTTCCTGTTCACGGGTCGCGATCCGCACGTCTTCGGTGTAGCCTTTCGCTCCGCCACCTGTAGGATGCATGTGTATTGTCGCGTGCGGTAAGGCAAAGCGTTTCCCTTTCGCGCCGCTGCAAAGCAAGGCAGTACCCATACTTCCCGAGAAGCCAACACAAAGCGTATGAACCGGAGCGGAAATCATTTGCATGGTGTCATAAATGGCAAGACCCGCGTAAACAATACCACCGGGACTCTGGATATACATGTTAATCGGTGCCTTTGGATCCTGACTGTTGAGGTACAGAAGTTGCGCCACGATTACATTTGCAATGTTGTCATCAATCGCTGTTCCCAGGATAATGATGCGTTCTTTTAGTAAGAGGCTGTAAATATCATAGGCGCGTTCACCACGCGATGAGTTGTCGATCACCATCGGAATAACACTGGCCGTCATAA
Source organism: Bacteroidota bacterium (assembly GCA_023428695.1). Classification (GTDB taxonomy): domain Bacteria; phylum Bacteroidota; class Bacteroidia; order Cytophagales; family Cyclobacteriaceae; genus Ohtaekwangia. Next base: position 344,661 of record JAEYWY010000028.1, on the reverse strand, counting down.
CGATTAATTAAAAATTGATAATAGCTGATTTCTCTTTCGTGAATTCTTCATGAACGCAATGAAGTATTTGTCGAGTCGTCCGCGGAGCTGGCGGTCACGACGGGCCTGCAGCAAGGCATAGACTTTCTTCTGAAGAATGACATGCTCTTTCAGTTGCGGGTTGACTTCCATTCGCGCCTCAAAGACGAGCCGTTCTTCAGGTTCAAGCCTCTGGGCAAGGTACATTTCAATTTGCTGTATTTCAATCAGTGAAGTCCTCATAATCCAATGCGTTTTCCTTAACAATATTTCTAACCTGTTCGAGACATTTGTACTTTTTCACCGACGCGACGTGCTCGCTTTTGAGTCCGAACTGTCTCGTTAGGAGTGACAATTGCTTCCGTTCGATGAAGAGTGCAGTCAGAAAATCGAGACAGCTTTTCCCGGTCTTGCTCACGATGGAAAGCAACCTCTCCAGATTAACTGAGCCGGATTCATTTTCATCAGGCACATCTACGAGGTCACCCTCGGTACCGTATGCTGCCGATTCAATACGAAGTTTCCGATACATCAGATGGCACGCGGTACCTATGATGTAGTTCAACGGTGCGTCTATTTGTCTGCCGGACTCAATTTGTCGGATCAAAACAATCAATGCATCATGGAAGATGTCCCGGGCGTCGTCAATAGTGCCATTGTGTCGACGAACCATTCTTGCGACTTCGAGCAAACCCTCCGAATAGATGTCATCGATCAACCAATCGACATTCAAAGTCGTCCGTTCTTCTTTATGTGTTGTTGTAGCGATCATATCCGCGGTTTATGTATAAGTCTCTTTTTTATGTATAAGTGCTCAATCTTGACCCAAAATCACCCGTAACCTTGGAATTTTTTTTCTTTCGGAGCCGTGCACGCCAGAATCACGGAAAATTGTCCACGGGTGGTTGTATCGTTTTGAGGTTCCTGCGTTATGAGGGAAATCGTGAACCATGAAACGCAGATTTCTGTCATTTTTTGTCTTGTTGGCCGCATTTGCCTGTGAAGAGGATGACGATCCTTCAGGCTACCAAATCACGTACGAAGTCTTCTCTGAAGTTCCCAACTGGTATGGCGAGTACACTGACAAGGACGGGACCAAAGTTTGTAATTGTTCAACTCCACTACTCTCAACGGATTGGACCTATTCTTTTCGGGTATCGCCGCCGTTTGAAGCACACATTGATGCAACCATCGGAGAAGGGGAGTCGGACACACCGGATTCGCCTGCCATAACAACGAATATCTATGTAAATGGCGAACTCGTCGCTTCAAACACGGATAACTGGGCGAAAGGTGTTGCTTCTGCCGACTACGTATTGGAGTAACTGACAGAAAAGCCATTAGTAGAAGTGCTGGATTTATGTTGTGCGCAAAAAAGGCGGTGTGTGCCCGCCTTTTTTATTTCTGATGTTCCTACCGGCTAGTATCAATCACTGTTCATCATCATCATGTCTACAAGACGTCCGATGCAAGATTCGGTGCTCCGGCGAATTCTCCGTTTCAGGTTCCTTTCTTTCTTCTGGGTGTGCGATGTGTCCGCCGCTAAGGGGGAGTGAATGGTATGTTGGCGTGCACAGTGTGTATGTGTGCGCACACAATTTGAAGTTTTCCTTTGTACTTTTCGCCTCGTCTGATAGCTTTACCTCAAGTCTTAACCCTAAACAGTACATCCCGACGAGGTAAACCTTCATCGTCCATTCTTTCTTAAAAGACATTCGGCGGCGTGCGCGACCAGCCGGATGAGGGCAACTCTGGCGCATCAACATCGCTAAACGTGCCCGGCAATTTTTCACCTGATTCCGGGCCATTAACTCTAAACCAATCCAAGCATTTAATGAAACACTCTTTACATTTCATGCTCGTCTTCTTATTGACGAGCACCGCTGTTTTAGCTCAAACAGTGTCGGGTAAAGTTACCAGCAGCTCCGATGGGCAGCCTCTTCCAGGCGTGTCAGTCCTTGTAAAAGGAACATCAACAGGTACCTCAACAGATGCGGAAGGAAACTTCACACTGAATGCCAACGCTGATCAAACCCTTGTCCTTTCCTTCATTGGATTCGCAAGCAAAGAGGTCGCCATTGGCAATGCGTCTTTCCTGAATATTTCCCTGGATGAAGAGGCAAACCAACTCAATGAGGTTGTCATCACCGCCCTCGGTATTGAACGCCAGAAGAAAGAGCTGGGCTATGCTGTCCAGGATGTCTCCGGCGATCGACTCACTGAGGCCCGTGACGTTAACGTCGCCAACGCACTTGCCGGCAAAGTCGCCGGTGTGCAGATCAAACAAAACGCCACAGGTGTCGGCGGTTCAACGCGTATCACTATACGCGGTAACAATACAATCTCCGGTGGAAATCAACCACTGATTGTAGTCGACGGTATTCCGATGAGCAATTTTGCGGCATCTCCCGACGATTATTGGGGTAACAGTGCAATCGACAAAGGCTCCGGCCTCGGCGATATCGCACCCGATGCCATTGCGAGCATCTCCGTGCTCAAAGGTCCTGCGGCATCTGCGTTATACGGCAGCCGCGCAGCGAATGGTGTCATACTCGTAACCACGAAAACCGGTCGCAACTCCACGGGTGGTCTATCCTTCAGTTCAAACTTCACCTTTGAACGCCCGATGATGACGCCCGACTTTCAAAACCGGTATGGCCAAGGTATCGGTGGAACATTCAACAACAATGTCGTCGGTAGCTGGGGTCCCGAAATGGATGGCAGTAACCAAACGATGGCGCTGGGTGAATTGCCCTATGCCGCGCGCGACAACGACTTGTACAAGGACTTCCTGCGTACAGGGACCACGTGGACAAATAGCGTAGAGTTTTCCAAAACGTACCAGGATATCTCTTTCCTTGCCAATGTAACGCACCTCGACAACAAGGCAGTGGTACCCAACAGCGGACTCGACAGAACGTCAGTCAACCTTCGCACAACGGCCAAAGTAACAGACTGGTTGTCGTTTGATGGTAAGATTAACTACATCAATCAAAATGCAAACAACCGTATTTCGATTGCTCTTGATCCCAACAATATCTTCATGGACAACCTGTATCGTCCCCGGAGCGTGGCCTTTTCTGATTATGCGCCATTCAGCGCGAACGACTGGAAACGCCCCGATGGAAAACCAGCCGCGTATGTTTTTGACCACAACGCGGCACCCGACAATGTTTTCTGGTCGGCATATCGCAACCGGAACTCTGACAAAAGAGATCGTTACATCGGTTTTGCCGCGCTCGATTTTACGATCACGGACTGGCTAAGCCTGAAACTCCGTACGGGAATGGATAACTATTCATTCCTCTATGATATGATTCGTGCAACTGGCAACCCGTACTGGGAGGCCGGCGGTTCATATCGCGTTCAGACGGAACGATTCCGGGAAGTAAACTCTGACTTCCTCATTACTGCGAAGAAAGAGTTCAGCAAGATAGGCGTCGTAGCTTCACTCGGCGGTAACAGGATGAATCAAACGTCTTCCCTGAGTAACAATTTCTCCGGTGAACTTGAAATTCCAGACTTCTACTCAATCTCTGCCGGCAAGGAACATCGTGCGGATTACTCACGCGCAGAGAAGCAGATCAACTCCCTTTATGGATCCGTTTCGCTATCATATGCAGGTCAATTGTACCTGGATCTCACGGGCCGTAATGACTGGTCTTCTACATTGCCCAAAGCAAACAATTCTTACTTCTATCCTTCGGTAGGAGCGAGCTGGGTGTTTACAGAGACCATCGCGAATACCGGCCCGATATCATTCGGTAAGTTACGCGCGTCCTGGGCACAGGTTGGTAATGATACCGACGCGTACATGCTTGAGAATTATTACACGTTGAATTATAACATCAGAGACCAGGTGATGAACGTCACACGGAGTAATATTCGCGCAAATCCTGATTTAAAACATGAAACCGTGCAGTCAGTCGAGGCGGGTCTCGAACTCCTTTTTGGCGAACGCATCGGATTGGATGTCGCGGTTTACAAGACCAATACATTTGATCAGATCATCCGCCTTGATATCCCGCCGGCAACAGGATTCAGCTTTGACCTGGTGAACGCGGGCGATGTTCAGAATTCCGGAGTCGAGGTTGCATTGAATACGACACCGGTAATCTCAGGTGACTTCACATGGGAATCATCAATCAACTGGTCGATGAACCGAAACAAGATCATCAAACTCCATGAAAGGAGTAAGCGACAAATCCTTAGCCTCGGTTCCACGCCGGTTCAGATAATTGCCGAGGAAGGCGGATCGTACGGACAAATCTTCGGCGTTGCATACCTGCGTGACGAGGATGGCAATAAGATCATCGACGCCAACGGAATTCCTGTTGCCGATCCCGACAGAAAGGTACTGGGTAACGCAATGCCTAAGGGTATGTTTGGATGGTCGAATACAATGACGTATAAAAATCTCACCCTGGGCTTTCTGATTGACATGACTTACGGTGGCGACATCTACATGGGTTCGATCAACGCGGGTTCACGTTTTGGTACACTCGCAAAGACTGAAGCTCATCGCGAGGGAGGACTCGTAGTTGCCGGCGTTACGCAGGATGATGGAGCGGTAAATACAACGGCAATCACTGCCGAACAATACTGGAACGGCATATCCGGAATTCATGAAGAGTTCGTTTACGATGCCACAAATGTGCGTCTTCGTGAACTAACCCTGAGTTACTCACTGCCACAATCGATGCTGGCAAAAACACCATTCAAGACCATCAAGGCCGGCGTTGTCGCAAGAAACCTGTTTATGATTTACAGCACCACGGAAGGGTTCGACCCGGAAGCAGGTTATAGCACCGCAAGCAGTGCGCTCGGTATGGAGTTCAACTCAATGCCTACCATGCGAAGTATCGGGTTTAGTGTTAAAGCTGGATTTTAACAGCAACGATTAAAAAAGAAATGAACATGAGAAAAAGTATAAGTACAATAATAGCCGGTCTGATTCTCTCAGGAATACCATTTGCCTGTGATGATTTTGGCGATATGAATATCAATCCAAATTCACCCAGCAGCTCGGCCAACTACAACTTTCAGGAGGCGGGTCTTGGCTCCATCTTTCGCGGCAGTATACCTGCCATTGAAGGCGATGACGAACAACGCGTGAAATCGCTGATGGTGGATTTTTATGCACAGATACTTGATGGCGGAAATTTTCCAACGCGATACTACCAAATGAACGACGACTGGAGTGCCCGGATGTTTCGGCGCGTGCAGAACGGGATTTCAAACATGAATCTTGTCTTGCGCGGCCTTTCGGAAAGTGATCCCGAAACCATCGCAAATTCAAAGGCCGTCGCAATGATCTGGCGCGTGTGGGTTGCTTCTGTCGGTGTGGATTGGTTTGGTCCGATTCCATTCGCAGCCTATGAAGGTGAGGTTGTGGAAAATCCACCGTACCGTTCTGTTGAAGACTGTTATTCGGAATTTTTTGAAGAGTTGTCGAAAGCAAATGAAATACTCGCTGCAGAGAATTCGAATCCGATTTTTCGCAATAGCCGTTACGATATACTGTTTCAGAACGATCGCGAAAAGTGGCGCAGGTTTGCAAATTCACTGCGCCTGAGGCTTGCCATGCGACTCACCGAAGTAAGCCCGCAGACTGCAGAAACAGAGGCAGCCGAAGCAATCCTCGCGGGCGTAATGGAGAGCGCAGCAAACAATGCCAAGTTGCCCACTGCCAATGGGGGCTGGGGTCAGGATTACAACTACACCATGTTTCAGATTACCTGGGGTGGTCCGCTTAATATGACGGTAAGTATGGAAAAGCTTTTGACCGGAATTGGTGGCATCGACTTCCCGGTGGATCTGAAGAACAAACGCAGCAACGTCGCATTGGGGGCTCACCCTGCTAAAGTTGATCCGCGCGGTCCGGTTATGTTCGATCCTGCATTTCAAACAGGTGACTGGAAAGGTCGTCCCGACGGACTAAACATCACCAACCACCCCGAACTCACAGCTTCGAATTACGAATCGGTTGACTTCTCGGAAGTGGGTTTTTTGTACAACGGTGGGGCTGTCTATACAAATCGCCCGTATGACTTGTTCCTCTACGAGGAAGTACTGTTCCTACAGGCGGAAGCAGCACTGAGGGGCTACACAGCAGGAGATGCAAAAGCGTTGTACGAAGCCGGTGTTAAGGCCTCGTTTGCGACGTGGGGTGTCGCATCACATGCGGATACTTACCTTGCGTCGGATGCCAGGAACGGTGCGGGAACGAGCGCCAGCTTCGACGACAATACCGGCGACTTTTCAACGGATGGCACCGGTGATGGTAACACGAAACTTGAAAAAATCATTACGCAGAAATACCTGGCGCTCTTCCCCGACATGGCCCAGGAAGCGTGGAATGACAAACGAAGACTGAACCTGCCGCGTACAGAGGTAGCGTTGGACCGATACACCGCGGTATGGCCGAATCCGGATTCTGATGTGAAAAATCCGGCCAACTATATCAAACGGGTGCAGTATCCGAACAGTGAAGTTCAGACGAATGAAGCTGAATACAACAAAGGGCTTACATTGCTCGGCGGACAAGACCTGGTGAATACACGAATTTGGTGGGATACCGGAAAGAATTACGTGACCTCGCCGGAATAATAGCGTTCCATTGTTAAAAGGAAAGCCGTCTCCGTGATCGGGGATGGCTTTTTTTTGAAACCCCCTGGTACTGGGCCCGGGGAATAATTTCCGGAGTATCACAAAACATCAGAAAACTCAGAAGTTCAGGCATTCATTACATCCGGAAATTATTGTGTGGCCATCGGAACTTTCTTGTTACTGGTTCAGACGAAATTTCTGTCGATACATGAGCGCGCCCGACTCGGTCAGAGGTGCTTTGTCGATTGTCAAAAATCTCCTTCATTGAAAGGCGCGCGGGGAAGACGCGGGCATTGCTCTGATGTGCTAAGAAGTAACGTATAGCCTACACGCACAAGAACAACACACGATTGGGTTCTTCATTTCTGGTTGCAGAGACGACTTTTGTCATTTTTAAGATTACAGGAAATGAAAAAGAAACTCTTTGCATTGTTAATGTCTTTGTCTTTGTTGAACGCTTGTTATGATGACGCCTTCGAAAACGATGTTCGACCCGTGCCGGACTCAACAAGAACGACAGCGGCGGCATCGGTCACCGGATTGACGCGATTCACGATGAATAATCTCAATATTCCATCTGGCGGGTTGCCCGACGGCAGACGTTTTTATACCGGTGGTATTCTGCGCTCGAATACGGCCTACTATCCGTACTCTATTATCAAAGAGAAACGCGATGGGGTAGAGCGAATGCGATTCTATGTAAAACCGACGTTACCAACGGAATACCTTTCAGGGACTCAGTATCCATATCACCACAGGGCGGAGATTTCGAGGTACCCATGGCGTATTCAATCACCGATTGGAACCGAAGAATGGCTGGGGTTCTCGTATTTCTTCGCGAAGAGTTCCGAAGGCTACAAGCAGAATCAAACACCGGTGAGTATATTCCAGAATCACGACGGTGTCAACGGACCCCCTACGGTTCAGATTGAAATAGCTGCGCCGGGACAATTGTACAGCCCTTCACAACCCTGGTACAATACACCGAAAGGAGGGGAGTTGATGATTATAAACAACGTCCGGGGTATCCGCTGGGTAGTTCCGAACTTTCGCGTCGTTGCCGGCACACGCCTTGATATTGTTGTTCAGCTTGTATATGGCTCAGGCAATAACGGATTGTTCAACGTCTGGATAAACGGAAAACTTCAAACCTGGCCGGGTTCGGGTTCCGTCGTTTCCGGGAATGTCGGCAGTACCGTTTTCTCCAACGCGCGCTATGGCGGAAATTGTAAACTCGGCGTGTATCATCACGAGCTTCGCAAAAAAAGCGCCGTTGAAAAGAATTACGCCAAAGGTCACACGCACATGAAGGTATGGATGAGCAACTGGAACGATGTCTTCCGAAAACCTGGTGACTGGGATTACAGGAATCCAAATGCCTACAATGCGGTCAGCACTGCCGCCTATCCGTGACAAGAACAATTCTCGCCATACTGATTCCAACTTAGAGCACTTCCCCGAGAAAGAATCGTGGGGCAGTGTCGGCTATGCGTGTACCTCTTCCGTAACATGAACGTCGCTCACGGGAACCTGATGTGGTTTCAGGTTAACTGCTGAGCGCGACACGATGTAGACCAGTGGCACCACGCCGCCAAGTGTGAATATCGCACCGCCGATGATTCGCATCCACGTCAGCGTCTGGAATGAGTTGCTGTCTATGAATTCTGCGGAACGCGCGTACCACAAACCCTGGTCGACGACGGCCTCGAACTGCAGTATGCCTGCGGGAAAGAGATCCAGCAGTACCATTAGCATCAGCCCGGCATTCACGCACCAAAACGAAATGCGGACAAGTCCGGGTTTCCATGAGTCGCTGCGGCTAAGGAGCTTGGAGCAAAAAAGTATCGCGGCTATAGAAAGGTTTCCGTAAACACCCATCAAAGCGGCATGCCCGTGGTTCACCGTGAGGTATGTTCCATGTTCATAGTAGTTTGCCAGTGGAAGATTGATAATGAAACCCATGACGCCGGCTCCGAAAAAGTTCCAGAAGTTCACACCGATAAGGAAGAGGAATACATCTTTCATTCCAAAGGAAATACTTTTTCCATTGCCCCTTTCAACTTGTGAGAGCGCGGTTTCCGGCAGACGTTGAAAGCGCCAGGCCTCCAGTGTGAGGAGAACGAGTGGAATAACCTGAAGCGTTGAGAACACGGATCCTAATGCCATGGTCGCGACGGGCTTTGCGTTCCAGTAGAAGTTATGGGATATGCCGAGCAGCCCTGATCCGAGAAACAGCAGCGTTGCCAGGTAAATGACACGAATCGCCGACTCACGGCTGACGAGGCCCATCAGAACCATGAAGTATCCGACCAGTACCGTGGTAAACACTTCAAAGAACGCTTCCGCCCACATATGAATCACACACCAGCGCCAGAAGTCAGCAATGACAAAGTTTGTGGACGGCGTTGCAATGAAACCTGAGATGAGCAAAACAAGTATACACGACGTTGCGTAGACGAGCCAATTGGGAAGCGCCCAGGGTTGTTTTATTGACAGCACAGGCCGTAAGGACTTATACAAGGTGACGGCCCACATGATGAAAATACAGAACAAAAGGATCTGCCATACCTTTCCGGGTTCCACATATTCCCAACCTTGATTTCCAAGCCAGTACCAGTACTTTGTGAGACCCATTGGTCCGATGTAAATCCCGACAATCGATCCGGCAATCAAAACAAATGTCATCCAGAATATGGTGTTGGTGTATTTCTGGAGAAAGGGTGGCTCCTTTACGATGAATGGCACTACGAACAACGATCCTCCAATCCAGCAGGCGGATATCCATAACAGGGAGAGTTGCACATGCCACCCTCTGCTTACCGTGATGGGAAACAGTTCACGCAGGTCGTAGCCAAAGAACGTTGTAAATCCGACAAAGTCATGTACCGTAAGAATGCCGGCTATCACCTGCACCAGCAGCACGAGAGCGGCTGCGTAAAAGAACTTGAACGTTGCGCGTTGCGAGGGTGTGGGTTCAAACGCGTTTACACTTTTCCGCGTTAGTAACGGACCAGAATTTGTGAGAAATGTCTGGTCGCTAAGCTTTTCGAGGCGCCCGTGATAGTAGAGGACTATTCCAAGTCCAAAGATCAATCCGAGTGAGCCGATGATTGTCCAGTAGACAACGGGTGTGTGGGGTGAGTTTCCTGCAACGGGATCATATGGCCAGTTGTGCGTATAGCTATAACGTTTGTCAGGGCGTTCCGCGCTGCATACCCAGGCACCCCAGAAAAAGAACGCGGAAAGGGACCTGATCGATGCGGTGTCTTTAATATATCCTGGCTTCAGGGACTCCTGGCCTGTGGAGAAATAGTCCTTGTAAAATGTGGTTAATTCGTTACACGCATATGCCTGGGCTTTCGTAAGTACCACGCGGTTAGATTCCGCATCAAACCGGTTAGTTTTTAATTCACGCTTTACCTGTTCGTCAATGCCAAGCTGAGTGAGATCGTCGGGTGCGCCGTTCTCCCTGTAGTAGGCGCTCATGTACTCCGCGACATGGTGCAATGCCTGCGCAGTAAAATCAGGCCCGCGGTTCGCACCGTCTCCGAACATGCTGCCATAATCCATTAGCGCGAGCTGCTGGAATGTTGCCTGTCCTTTCAGGATTTCCGTTGCCGAAAAAACTTCATTACCCTCATCGGTGACAAAGTCAGGAATAGGTGGGGCTTCGTGGTAAGTTTCGAATCCAATGAGCGTAACACCGGTAAAGCTGACGACGAAGATTATCGTGAGAGGAATCCACCACTTTCGGGGATTCATCAGGAATTGAATGAAACTTCTTTTTGTCTCCATGACATAGGGTTAAGACCCCAATGTAGGAGTGATAAGCCGTCGCCATATATGATACAAATCATAAGGATGGCCGGTGCGGCAAATGGTATGCTTTGGTTCGCAGTCTATAGGTTCGCGCGGCTTTCCGCGAGAGGGGTCGATTCGATTTCAGCAAGCGCTTGCTCAAGTTGTTGGGATGTAAGTGCCCGTTCTTTTGTAACGCCTATCTTGTGTAAGCCGACATACCTGGTGATGGGCAGATCCTGCCTTTCGAAGACAGCTTTGGCACACGCGATAGGGCAACCATCAACAACAATTGCCTCACGGCCCATCAACTGTTTTCGGAATTTTGGAATTCCTGCAGCGACCCCTGCAAGGCACGACATTTCCGCGAGACCTCTTTCATCGGTCTGAAGTGCCACAGTGTACGCGGCCTGGCCTGCGTGCGAACAACCTGAACACGCGAAGATTAATGGTTTTTCTTTCATCAGAGAATTGACTTAATGTACAACATAGATATCGGAAAACGCTGAAGTCCCTTATGAGTGAAATCATATCAGACTCCTTGCTTAACGGACTGCCTTAACGAATATTGTGAATACGCGAAGATGCAAGTTGTGCAGGCACACACTGTACGCATGAAAAAATCCCATGATTTTGCTCAGTTGATTCGACAGGATTTTGTATAATTGTTTTGTGCACACTTAATTGACTGGAAATTTTTGTACAAGAGGTTGTAGCTGTTTACTAATCGCGTCTTTGCGCGGCTTACTGATGGAGTACACGAGCAGGAATGGTTTTTTGTCGCGGGCTTGTGAGGCTGTTTTCCGGCAGGTCCTCCGTTTTGAAGTCAGTCTTGTCTTCTCTGCGTTCCTGGTCCTGATATGCCTGCAAAGTCAGGCTCAATCCGCATCGCCGGAATTTTCCCCGGTTGCATCAGAAACCCTCTCCAATTCACACGTCAGGTGTTTCTTCAAAGACAGTCATGGATACATGTGGATCGGAACGGAGGACGCGCTCATCCGCTTCGACGGCCGCCGCGCCTATCGTTATACGCATGATTCGGAGGATCATACCAGTATCCCTCACCACACGGTCAATACGATTATTGAAGGTGAGGACGGTAAACTGTGGCTGGGGACAGCCCAGGGGTTGTGCATTTACGACCGTGATCTGGACAGCTTCATAAATGTTGACTCCATTCCCGGAAACCGCAACTACCTGAATAATCGATACATTACTGATCTCGAATTTGATTCGCGTGGCCACTTGTGGATTGGCACGCATGAGGGCGGCGTTAATATCTATGATCCCGTTCGACGCGAATTCCAATACATAATTGATCCTGCACAGGGTGGTGTTCTTCCGTCGAGTAACTTTATCAATATTCTCATTCATATTGATGACACAATTTGGTGCGCTACAAAGGGCGGGCTTATTTTATACGATGCCACGACACTTCAACGCCTGCCACTCGGTGAACTGCGTCGATTCGCAGAAGCCCAGATTAGTTCGATCATCCGTGAGAAATCGGGAAGTTTCCTGGTGGCGACTGTCGATGGGCAGATTACGCGTATAGGTATAAACAATGGCGACTATTCATTCACATCGATTTCTTCGGGTGAAGAACTCGGGGCGAGCGCGAACCGGGTTCTTACGATGACTGTTAGTGCGCGCGGCGACATTATCGTTGGCGGTGAAAATTCCGGTTTTAACATGATTGACTCGCGAACCAGCAAGGTTCGTCGATTTTTAGCAGATCCCGGTAACGCAAACAGTCTGCCGACGAATTCAATCGAAGCGATCTATGCTGATGACAGCGGGTTGATCTGGATAGGTACTTTCAACAATGGCGTATTTCTTCTGGACAGTAACAGGAAGAAATTCGAAAGCGATGAAGCATTTTCAGAGAATCCTCTGGTAATCAATGGTGATGTCAGAAGTCTTGCAGAAGACGCGCAGGGGAATATCTGGCTAGCGTCATACGGCGCGGGGCTGTCGAGGATTGAAGCTGCGACAGGCCTATACGCCACAGCAGATGAAATTAACCGGAAGATGCCGAATAAGAATGTTACTTCCATCATTGTAACACGCGACGGAAAACTATGGGCGGGAACTGCCGGAAAAGGTGTGTATCGGGTTGATCCGGTAACCAATGAAATCAAGAACTATTGCCTTACATCGAATGGCTTTGGCAACGATCAGGTATTTTGCCTTTATGAGGATAAACGAGGTACGATATGGGCGGGCACATGGGGGAGTGGGTTGTTCTTCCTTGATCCAAACACCGATCAGTTTGTCGGGCTGGCAGAGTACGAACAGCCTAATCATATTCCGAACACCGGCTACATCACGGATATCCTGGAAGACTCTTCAGGTACTTTCTGGGTAGGAACGCTTTACGGACTTTATGAACTCAGGAAACGTTCGGATTACTCATTTATATATTGTGTCCATCTGCCGGATAACAGTGAAGGCTCGATTCGGGGCGCGCAAATTCAGGTGATACTTGAAGACAAGGATAAAAATCTTTGGGTGGGTACAACGGATGGGCTGAATCTTATGAAACATGGCATGTCGCAGTTCGAGGTATATGCGACCGGAAAGGAAATGGCCATGAATGCCATCCGTTCCTTGCTTGTTGATCATCGTGGGAATCTTTGGATCGGTGGAAACATTGGGCTCTCACGGTTCGAAGTGCATTCGGGAACATTCGTCACATACACGCGCGAAGATGGCTTGAAGTCTAACAGCTTTCATCGAAATTCGGCCATTGCAAGTTCATCCGGAAAACTTCTGTTTGGAAGCAATAACGGACTTGACAGTTTTTATCCGGATAGCATTCGCAGCAGTCAGCCCCGCGGCCGGATCGTGCTTTCCGATCTGAAAATCGGGAACCGGTCGGTGAAACCGGGTGCACCGCAGTCACCACTTGCGAAGCACATCAGTCTTACCTCCGATCTCCAGTTGTCGTATGACCAGCGTTCATTTGTGATCGACTTTGTTGTCCTTGACCACAGCAAATCGTCACATTATACGTATTGCTACATGCTCGAGGGCTTTGACGACGATTGGAATTGCAGCAATGGTAACAATAGCGCCACGTACACGAATATTGATCCTGGCAGTTATGTCCTCCTTGTGAAAGCGTCGAATCGTGACGGAGTCTGGATCGGTGAACCACTAAGGCTGTCAATAACCATTCGTCAGGTATTTTGGAAGACGTGGTGGGCATTTTCGTTTTACTTACTCGTCATCATGGCGTTGGTGTGGTTCGGCCTCAGGATCCGCATCGATCGGTTGAAGTTGAAAAACGAAGTAATGCTGGAGAAACTACGGCGTGAGCAGGAACAAAAATTAAGCGAATCAAAGACTAATTTCTTTACAAACGTTGCGCACGAATTCCGGACCCCGTTGAGCCTGATCATGATTCCGCTCGAGAGCCTGATGGACACCAACAACGTTCCTTCTTCATTGCGGCAGCGAATACATACTGCGCACAAGAATGCCTTTAGAATGAACCGGCTTGTGAACGAGTTACTTGACTTTAACAAGCTTGAAGCGGGTAATCTCCGCCTTAATGTCCACCATGGAGAACTTGTGCAGTTTGTTACAGAGACTGCAATCACATTCAATGAAATGGCAGCGAAAAGAGGAATTGCGTTTTCGGTAACGTCAGAAATTGCAGAACTGACAGGGTGGTTTGACCGTGACAAACTTGAGCGGATAATTTTCAACATTCTGTCGAACGCCTTCAAATTTACGGCGGATGCGGGCGAGATTAAGTTGAAGATCAATTCAAAACATTCGATTATTTCCAACGGCAGGCTTAGTTGTTTCGCCGAACTGGTGATTGAAGACAACGGTATCGGTATCTCACCGGAAGAATTGCCATACATTTTCGAAAAATTCTATCAGGCTGCGTCATCGGGTAAAATAACAAGCCCGGGAACAGGTATCGGACTTTCGCTGACGAAGGCGCTTGTCGAGTTGCACCAGGGCACGATTACCGTCACGAGCGTCCCCGACAAAGCTACGATCTTCTCGATTCTGATTCCGGTAGATGCACATGTTTACGAGGTTGACGAATCGGTCGCAATTCCGAAGGAGGTTGTGAACGATATATATAGAGTGGATGATATTCAAATTCCCGAGGAACCTTCTGAAGTTGGCGAAGAGTGTGATAAGTCGAAGATCCTGCTGGTGGAAGACAACGACGAATTGCGTGAATATCTTGTCTCTGAACTACGTTCGGAATTTACAGTAGTCGAAGCGAAAGATGGCGCCGAAGGTCTTGATCTTTCATTGGCAATATCGCCAGACCTTATCATCAGCGATATCATGATGCCGGTGAAGAACGGAATTGAGTTGTGTCGTGACGTTAAGACAGATCTGAACACAAGTCACATTCCTTTTATTCTGCTTTCGGCCAAAGCTACGATTGAGGATCAGATTGCGGGCATAGAAACCGGTGCCGACGTATACCTTCCGAAACCTTTCAGTATCCGGTTCCTTGTTGCGCAAATCCACCAGTTGATTGATTCCCGACGTCAACTATGTGCACGCTTTAGTCAGGATGTTTACCTGACACCGGGAAAGGCGGCAACCAATGCCCTCGATCAGGAGTTCCTTCAAAAGGCAATCGACTATGTTGTCGCCAACCTGCAGGACACCCAACTTGGCGTGGACTCATTGGCGGGGATATTCAACATTAGCCGCATGCAGGTCTACCGTAAGATCAAAGCGTTGACCGGGAAGTCGGTGGTTGAATTTATTCGCATGGTGCGCATGAAGGAAGCTATCAAGCTGATGGATACACATCGTTATACGTTGGCCGAAATTGCGTTCGAAGTTGGTTTCAATTCCGCGTCATACTTCACGAAACGCTTCAAGGAGGAGTATGGTAAGACTCCTTCCGAATATCTCGAACAGAACTAACAGATCGTTATCTCAGCGTCTGCATGTGCGCGCCCACGCCCGGGCCACACGCTTTCGGTTGTTTTCTCTTTCATTAACTCGCGTGACATTAGCCGTTGTGAATTATCGGTTGGGCCACACGTTCAAATCCCTCTCATTTGCCTTAAATGCAAACGTTGTTTCAAAGTTTAAAGCCAATGTCCAATTCATTATAGGCTTTGAAGCATTATAGTTGACAGATTAGCGAAATCGTTTGCGGCTCGGTGTCAGTCACTTAGGCCGCCAGCGGTGTGACTCAATTTGTTAACCCAAAAAACCGTAACCCAAACCGAAACAGACGCCTATTCTACAAGGATGCCGGAGGATTTCATACGCCCCGCACCGCCCCCCTGCTTTAATAGTTATCGCCGGGATCTCAAGTAATGACATTATCAATTTGTCTAAACCATCCCAAACAGTTTTATGACTGAAATCTACTCAAACCAAACAGATCAATGCACAACGTCATTCCGCAAGTCAGGAATGCTTTCATTTCTGTTGGCGATTGGCGTGATGCTTTGCGTTGGCGGAAACACCGCATTTGCAGGCGATGACGTCCAATCTTCGATCACTGTGACCGGCCAGGTCCTTGATGAAGCCGGGAAATCCATGCCAGGTGTCAACGTTTTAGTGAAGGGAACTACAAGCGGAACATCCACTGACACCGACGGTAACTATCGGATTACGGTTGAAAACGGTGAAGCCGTTCTTGTTTTCTCCTTCATCGGATACCTGACCCAGGAAATTCCGGTAGGCAACAAAACCGTGATCAACATTTCTCTGGCGCCCGATATCGAGACACTCTCAGAAGTGGTTGTCATCGGATACGGTACACAAGCAAGAGCATCCGTTACCGGAGCTATCTCATCTGTATCGTCGGAACAAATAAGTCAGCAACCCGTGGTCAGCGTAGGCCAGGCGTTGCAGGGACGTGTGGCCGGTGTGACAGTAACAAACAACGGGGCTCCCGGATCACAGCCGATCGTACGCATCAGAGGTATCGGAACGATCAATAACGCGAACCCCCTGGTCGTGGTTGACGGTTTCCCCACTTCTGACTTGAACAGTTTCAACCCGAAGGACATCGCTTCGGTAGAAGTATTGAAGGATGCCAGCGCAGCGGCCATCTATGGATCAAGGGCTTCCAACGGTGTCATCCTCATTACTACGAAGAGCGGCTCCATAAATCAGAAGCTAACAGTGAATGTCGACAGCTACTATGGAGTTGAAACGCCGTGGAGGAAGAAACTCGACGTGCTAAACACCGAGCAGTACATCGATTTCGCGACTGATATGTTAACAAACGCTGATATATATTATAATGAGACAAATGGAACTGACCCGGACCGCGTAGTTGGTGAAAGTGTGCCGGACAGGATTCAAAGCGGACTTGATCAGCCTATTCATTCGGGAACCTCTCAGACATTTCGTCAAACTGAAACCGACTGGCAGGATGTTATGTTCAGATCAGGCCGGATTCAACAGCATAAGGCTGAGCTTTCAGGCGGATCGAGTGCGTCAAGATATTTCGCGTCATTCGGCTACTTCGAACAGGAAGGTATCATGCTTGGTACAGGCTATCAGCGTGGCGATGTACGGTTGAACACAGATCACAAGGTCTCTGACCGTGTTTCGATCGGTCAGAATTTTTATGCTGCTTACGACGAGCGCCTTATAGAACAACAATCGGGTGGTCGTACACAGCTTCAGCATATGCTGAGAAGTTCTCCGTACTTCCCAATCTATAGCCCTGACAATTTCGGAGGTTTCTGGGGTGCGCAATCGGTTGACGGTTCAGACCCGGAAAACCCGGTTCGAATTGCAATGATGGATAAACAAAACCAGCAGCGATTGAAATTGCTCGGTAATGTTTATGCTGATGTCAAATTGTTCGATTTCCTCACGTATAGATTCAAAGCAGGTATCGACTACGTTGATTACACGCAGCGAAGCCACCTTCCTGCCTATAACACTGGCGGATATTCGAACAGACCGGCCGCGACAATCAATCAAAACCGTCAGCATTTCGCTTCCGTGCTTCTTACAAACCAGTTGACTTTTGATAAGACTTTTGGGAACCATTCCGTGAATGCTACCCTCGTTGCGGAACGCCAGACCAACAACTTCTCACAGATTTCCGGAAATGGAGAAAACGGTATCTCTAAC
Organism: Bacteroidota bacterium; assembly: GCA_023428695.1. Classification (GTDB taxonomy): domain Bacteria; phylum Bacteroidota; class Bacteroidia; order Cytophagales; family Cyclobacteriaceae; genus Ohtaekwangia. The sequence goes on along the minus strand of JAEYWY010000028.1, from coordinate 327,138 downwards.
GAAATCACTGAACCAGTTGGTCTGACAAGAATTGGATTTAGCGGAAACAAAAGTGAGTCTGCCCTGATCTCATATATCGGTCGTGTGAACTATGAGTTCAACGGCAAGTATCTCGTCGCCGCTTCATTCAGACGTGATGGTTCGTCAAAGTTCATCCCTGAAAACCGTTGGGGTAACTTCCCCGCAGTATCGGCAGGATGGCGTATAAGCGAAGAATCATTCATGGCCGGTGTCGATTTCATCAGCGATCTGAAACTTCGCGCCAGCTATGGTGTCACCGGAAATAACTCCAGTGGAGACTACGCTGCTATTTCAACTATCACAGGAAACCAGATTTACTGGTTCGGCGGAAACGCTGCAACCGGTTATACCATTCGAACAATGGCGAACGAAAATCTGAAGTGGGAAACGACGTACATGACGAACATTGGGTTTGACCTCGGTCTCATGGACAATCAGCTCACTATGGCTGTTGAATATTTCAACAACAAGACAAAGGATATGATTATCCAGCGTCCGATTCCGCTTTCTTTCGGTTACGATGGCAATCCTTTTGCAAACGTGGGTGAGGTTGAGAACAAAGGTGTGGAAATTCAACTGGGGTATGAAAAAGCTACAGGTGATTTCACGTATTCAGTGTCTGGAAACATTTCATTTATCAAGAACGAGGTTCTTAGTCTGGGCGATGAAGGTACTACCATTGCACAGGGCGACTGGTATGGTGACAACCTGACACTTACGAAAGTCGGCGAGCCGATCGGATTCTTCAATGGTTACGTTGTTGATGGTCTTTTCCAGGAAGGTGATGACATGAGCATGCAGGGGAATGCACGTCCCGGCGATATCCGGTTCAGAGATGTAAATGGAGACGGAGTTCTTGATCCGGATGACAAGGTTAATATCGGCCACTTCCTTCCTGACTTTTCTTACGGTATAAACTTCTCCGCGAACTGGAAGGGATTTGATGCGTCATTGTTCCTGCAAGGTGTTTCCGGAAACGAGATATACAGTATCGTGAAATACGATCTCGAAGGTATGTCCAGATTGTTTAATGCCGGTACAGCAGTGCTGGACAGATGGACTCCTGAAAACACGAACACCAACGTTCCAAGAGCCGTATCAGGGGATCCAAACCAAAATGCAAGGGCTTCTGACCGTTTTGTCGAAGACGGATCGTACTTCAGAGTTAAGAACCTGACCATCGGATACAACATTTCGTCTCCGGGGAACTTCACGAAAAATACGATTAACAGACTCAGGATTTATACAACAATGCAAAACCTGTTGACAATCACCAAATACGAAGGTGGTTTTGATCCTGAGATCGGAAACAGAAACGCAGGCACCAATGGTTTGACATCTGGTATCGACTATGGACAGTTCCCGCAGGCACGCAGTATTGTGGTTGGATTGCAGGTAGGATTTTAAAAGAGGCTCATCGAACTATTAATACGTATTGCAATGAAAAGAAAAATCATATTATCAGTGATCGGGATGCTGGCCTTTACAATGTCGTGTAACGACAGCGTTCTGGACAAGCTCAACCCGAATGAGTTTACGGCTGATTCGTTCTACAAAACCGATGATCAGATTGTAAGTGCCGTTAATGCTGCATACTCAAGCTTGCAGAGTCTGGACCTTTTCTGCAGGGAGTACTTCTTCCTTCATGATATGCGCGGTGATGACGTGCAATCAGGCGGAGGTCAGCTTGAAACCCATCGGGCGCAATTGTTAGGTGGCAATCACGATGCATCCAATGGCGTTCTTATGCAGGTGTGGCGCGGATGGTACCGACTTATTCACCAGGCCAACCAGGTGATCGAAAATGTTCCGCTCGCTCCTGAATCCGTTTCATCGGATTTGAAGCTTCGTGTCGTTGGAGAAGCGAAATTCCTCAGAGCATTGGCTTATTTTGATCTTGTGGTCGTTTGGGGCGGAGTTCCACTTGTGGACACGTACGCCAAGGCTGTAGGGGAAGACAAAGGAAGAGCGACCGTTGACGAGATATATGCATTCATAATCTCAGATCTTGAGGATGCGATTTCAAATCTTCCTTCGAAATCAGTGTATGAAGGCGGTAACGAAGGACGTGCCGGCAAAGAAGCAGCGCAAAACCTTCTCGCTCGTGTGCATATGCAGAGAGGTAATTACAACCTTGCCGAACCGCTCTTGCAGTCAATCATCAGCAGCAATGTATTCAGCGGATGGCAGAACGTTCCATACATTGAAAACTTCCGTGAGGAACAGGAGTTCAATGCGGAATCATTGTTTGAAGTTGCCTTCACGGAAGCAAATGGTGGATCCAGCTGGGATGCCTCAGGACAGGGAACCAGCACCGAAGTAACATTCCGCGGGCAGGAGTACGGACCCAACGCATGGAGGAACCTGATTCCCTCAAACTCACTGCTCGCTGAATACGAAATGGAAGATGATGGCGATCCGAAGGACGACCCGAGATACAGCGACTCATTCTATTTCATCGGTGACACCTACAACAATGGTAATGCCGTACTGGAAAACTGGGGCTGGAAGAAGTACCAGAAAATCTATAAAGCCGAGAATGAAGACCAGAGGTCAGGTATCAACATGAGAGTAATGCGCTATGCCGAGGTGCTCCTTAACATGGCTGAAGTGAAAAACGCATTGAACCAAGACGCCGAAGCGATCGACCTCCTCAACGAAGTCAGATCCAGAGTAGGTGTGGCGATGCCTCCATATCCGACAGCAAATTATCCGGTGGATAGCCCGGACGAAGTGTTTCGCGCAATTGTTCATGAACGTCGGGTTGAACTCGCGGGGGAACAAATCCGGAACAGAGACATTCTTCGTTGGCGCCAACTCGGAAAGATTCCGACCATCATTCCCGAGCCAATCTCTTACATCGCTCCTAAGCACTTGCTTGCGCCAATACCGCAGCAGGAAATAGACGGCAATGCTGTCCTTACACAGGGGGATCAGAACCCGGGATGGTAAAATTTGATATTTTCTCTTGAGGGAGGAGCGAACCCTCGGCTCCTCCCTCTTATTTACAACCTATTGCAGACCTATCAGTACTCTATGCCAGTGATGAAGAAGTGCCGTTCCGCCAAAGAAAATAGAGTCCGTTTTATTCAATATTTTCTAATCCTGGTCGCCCTGGTGTCAATCACCTGGGCGTGCAATTCAAAAGAACCTGATAGGTTATTTGATCTACTTCCATCCACGGAAACAAGCATAACGTTCAGTAACGACATCATCGAATCCGATAGCTTCAACGTGATGACGTTTGAATACATCTACAACGGCGCGGGCCTTGGCGTTGGCGACGTAAATAATGACGGGTTAACAGACATTTTTTTTGCCGGGAATATGGTTTCAAGCGCGCTGTACCTTAACAGAGGCGACTTTAAATTTGAAGACATTACAGCGACGGCTTCGCTGACCACAACCTTATGGTGCACCGGTGTATCAATGGTTGATATCAATCAGGATGGACTGCTCGATATCTATGTATCGACAATCCAGCCACATCCAGATAAACCTTCCGTTCCTAATCTGTTATTCCTGAATAAAGGAATTGGCAGCGATGGTATTCCCACATTTGAAGAAGTAGCGGAAAAAGTCGGACTTGCCGATTTGGGCTACGCAACGCAGGCAGCTTTTCTCGATTTTGACCTCGATGGCGATTTGGACATGTACATGCTCACAAATGCACTTGAAACATACAACCGTAACCAGATTATTGGATTAAAAAATAATGGTACAGGAAAAAGTGTCGACAGATTCTATCGAAACGATGGTCTTGTTGACGGGGTACCGGTATTCAAAGACGTTTCCGCAGAAGTCGGCGTGCAGGCCGAAGGTTGGGGACTCGGTATCGTCGTGAACGACATCAACGGCGACGGCTACCCGGATCTTTACTGCGCCAATGATTTCATGTCGAACGACCACCTGTACATTAATTCCGGTGACGGAAAATTTGTCAATAGCATCCGTTCAATGACGAAACATCAGGAACAAAACGGTATGGGTATTGATATGGCTGACATCAACAATGACGGCTTGAATGACATTGTTGTTCTGGATATGCTTCCAGATGACAACCTTCGGCAAAAAACGATGTTCTCAACAATTGCCTTTAACAGTTTCAAATTGTTTCGTGAAAAAGGATACGAATACCAGTTTATCAGGAATGTGTTACAGCTTAATAACGGCAACAACACATTCAGCGATATAGGTTTCTACTCGGGAATTTATGCGACAGACTGGAGTTGGAGTAGTTTGCTGGCGGATTTTGACAACGACGGATATCGTGATTTGTTTGTCGGCAACGGGTACCGCAAGGATGTAACAGATCAGGATTTCATTGCGTACGGAAAAGAACTCGCGCTGTTCACCACCGACAAGAACCGCATGAAAATGATTCGCCAGGAAATTGAAAAACTCCCGGGAGTCGACAAGCCCAACTTTCTTTTTCGGAATAATGGTGACCTGACATTCACAGACAAGGCTGCTGAATGGGGATTGGATCAGCCTTCGTACTCGAACGGCGCAGCGTATGCCGACTTTGACAACGATGGCGATCTGGATCTTGTAACCAACAACATCAACAGCAAAGCATTTGTCTATCGTAACAGTCTTATCACGGCCGGGAGTAAGAAAGAAAATGAAAATGCATTTCTCAGGATCAAGCTGACCGGCGCAAAAGGAAACATGCACGGATTTGGAGCAAAAATCTGGGTGTATAACAGAGGCGCTGTTCATTATGCCGAACACCAAACCATAAGAGGATATAAATCAACTGTTGAGAATGTTGAGCATTTTGGGTTGGGTAAGGTGCCCTCCGGAACGATCGACTCTGTTCGCGTGGCCTGGCCCGGGGGAAAACAACAGGTGTTGAGAAACGTCGATGTTAATCAAATCCTCGCCTTGAAGCAGGAAGACGCGAATGAAGATGTGCGTTGGACGACACGGCCTGCCGCGATTCTGACGTCAGCTCATTCAGCCCTGGGCATATCGTATAAGCACAAGGAAACCGACTACGTTGACTTTCTTGAAAATCAATTCTTATTGCCTCACAAACATTCCCAGGGAGGTCCCGCGATCACCGTCGGTGATGTCAACGGCGACAAGCTGGATGACTTTATTATAGGTGGATCTGCCGGTAAGAGCGCGACGATATTTCTGCAAAAGACCGACGGAACCTTTGGTATCGATTCTCTTTCCGCAAAAGAAAGTGAAGACATGGGAATTATTCTCTTTGATGCCGATGGCGATAATGATCTCGACCTCTACTGTGTCAGTGGTAGTTCGGAATTCAAGCTGGATGTAAAAAAATATCAGGACAGGTTCTACCGGAACGATGGCAAAGGCAGGTTTACATTGGACATGTCAGCATTACCTGAAATTACGAGTAGTGGTAGTTGTGTCGTTGCAAATGACTTTGACCAGGATGGCGATCTGGATCTGTTCGTCGGCGGTCGGGTCAAACCAATGCGTTATCCGGAAACTCCGGAAAGTTACCTCCTGATCAATGACGGGAACGGAAATTTCGAAAACAGGATTTCAGATTTTTCGAAGGAAATTGTCAATGTTGGTATGGTGACGGCCGCACTGTGGACTGATATAAACAACGATGGCTGGACCGATCTCGCCGTTGTCGGCGAATGGATGCCATTAACATTCTTTATTAATACTCAGGGTAAGTCTTTTACAAAGCAGGAGATCTCCGGTACAACAGGCTGGTGGAACAGTATCGCGGGTGGTGATTTCGACAACGACGGAGATATTGACTATGTCGCCGGAAACCTTGGTTTGAATTCGATTTACAAAGCTTCACCGGAGGAACCTGTCTCCGTAGCAGCAAAGGATTTTGACGGGAATGGCTCTATGGATGCGATCCTATGTCGTTACATTCAAGGGAAAGAATACCCTGTTCATCCCAGAGAAATGATGACGAGTCAGCTCGCACCGCTGAAATTTGTGCTTCAACGATATTCATTGTATGGTACGATGCAGTTGAAAGATATCTTCCCCGCGGAGAAACTCAAAGATGCTCTTGTGTTGAAAAGTACGATGTTCCAATCTGTTTATCTTCAAAACAACGGTCAGGGAGAGTTTAGCATCAAGTCATTACCGGCGGAAGCGCAGTTCGCGCCCATGTTTGGAATCAGTATCACGGATGTGAACCGTGATGGGAATCTTGACATTTTATCAATAGGAAATTCATATGCATCCGAAGTGCTTACAGGCTACTATGATGCAGGCATCGGAAACTGTCTTCTTGGCGATGGTGGCGGCAACTTCAGGACAAAGTCTGTTTCCGAGTCGGGATATTTTGTGGACGGTGATGCCAAGGCACTTGCGTCACTTGTTGCGGCCAATGGCGAAGAACTGTTCATAGCGACACAAAACAGAGATAGCCTGAAAATATATCGACGCAATGATCGTGCGCGCTCGACTGCGACAGCCATAACCAGGGCAGGAGCGCTCGATGATTATTGTATTGTTGAATTAGGCGATGGAGCAAAGAGGAAAAAAGAATTCTATTATGGCAGCGGATACCTTTCGTCATCCAGCCGGGCCGTTGTATCAGACGAGAACACACAACGCGTCACCTTAAGGCGCAATGGAGAGAATAAGACCAAAGCGAAAACTGCTTTGTAGGGATGAGGAGCATGTATTTAGTCATATTTTTTCCGGGTGTTCTGCTCGGTGCCTGCAGTCCGGGCGAGTCCTCGCATCGGGAAATGATATCTATTCTTCAGGCCGAAGAAAAACGGTATCACCAGCCGGATAACATGTACGCACCGGATGCGCATGTTGACTACTACGATTCCCTTATCAATGCTGCGAACGGTTATCAGGATGTAATGCGGCTCAGTGCCGACAAGGCGCGCGCACTTATTGCCCTTGGCCGTGAAGCAGAAGCGATTGAAGTGCTTGAGCCCCAACTTTTGTTGATTGAAGAGAAGCAAATCCTGGGCATGCGTAAGATTAAGGAATTACTCGGCCTCGCTTATTTTCGCAATGGAGAACGCGCAAACTGTATAGCCAACCATACAGGCGAGACGTGCATTTTTCCAATTCGCGGCACAGGGATTCACAAGCTTCCCGACGGATCCCGCAATGCGATGCGGGTATACCAGGAGTTGTTAACAGAATTTCCGGACAACCTGGAATATAAATGGCTTCTGAACATCGCCGCCATGACCCTCGACTTGTACCCGGAGGCATTGTCCGAATCACAACTGATCCCGGGACTGGAGACAAACAACACTGACGCAGGTTCTTCTGCCGTTATCAACCCTTTCGAAAATTTGGCGGCACCGTTATCGCTGGATGTGAACAACATGGCCGGGGGCTGTATAGTCGATGATTTCAATAATGATGGTTATCTCGATATCGTCACCTCCGCATGGGGGTTGGGCGAACCGATGCATTACTTCGAGAACAACAAGGATGGAACGTTCACCGATAGGTCAGAAAGCTCAAGGTTAAATCAACTCACTGGCGGGCTAAACCTGTTGCAGGTTGATTACAACAACGATGGTTTCAAAGACATCTTTGTTTTGCGTGGCGCGTGGCTTCGTGGCAACTATGGAAGGCAACCCAATTCGCTGTTGCGGAATAATGGGAATGGAACGTTCACGGATGTGACGAAGGAGACTGGTTTGCTTTCTTTCCATCCGAGTCAGACTGCAACATGGAATGACTTCAATAACGACGGGTGGCTGGATGTGTTTATTGGTAATGAATCGTGGGAGGGGAATTCATCCTCCGGGGTGCATCCCGCCGAACTGTACATCAACAATAAAGGCAGAAGTTTCACCGAAGTAGCAAAGGAGGCCCATTGCGATATCATTGGTTTTGTAAAGGGTGTAACGTCAGGCGACTACAACAACGACGGCTGGCAGGATATTTTTGCTACGTCTTTGTCGGGAAAAGTATTTTTATTACAAAACAAAGGGGTCTCTGGAACAGTACCTTTGTTTGATGATGTGACCGACGGAGCGGGTCTCCAGGCGGGGAATTCCCGCACATTTCCAACGTGGTTCTGGGATTACGACAACGATGGATGGCTCGACCTGTTCCTCGGTGATTTCACCAACGACTTGCCCATATCTTCCTACTCTGCAGCAGACGCACTTGGCATTTCTACCGGTGTGCCGGGAGCGCCCATCCTATACAGGAATAATCACGACGGTACTTTTACAAATGTTTCCAGCGAAGTTGGGTTGGTCGACAAGGCCTTTGCGATGGGGGCGAACTTCGGTGATATCGATAATGACGGCTATCCTGACGTTTACCTTGGGACCGGCAATCCCGAAATGGAATCTATTGTACCTAATAAGCTATTCTATAATCAGAAAGGAAAGAAATTTCTCGATGTTACTACTCAGGCGCGGGTTGGTCATTTGCAGAAAGGGCACGGAATCTCTTTTGCGGATATCGATAACGACGGCGATCAGGATATTTATATTGAAATGGGCGGCGCGTATAAAGGCGATGCTTTTCATAGCGCTTTTTATGTGAATCCCGGACAGGATACACGCAACAACTGGGTTTCTCTGGAACTGGAGGGTACGAAAACAAACCGATTCGGAGTTGGTGCGAGGATAAAGATCACGGTAAACGAAAACGGCGAGACTCGCCATATTTACAGAGACGTTAATTCAGGAGGAAGTTTTGGTGCGTCACCGTTGAGGAAGGAAATCGGTATTGGCGCCGCATCGATTATTGATGAGATCGAAATTCAATGGCATCCGGGTGATAAGCAGGTTTTCAGGGAAGTCAAACCAAACCGGTTTCTTCGAATCCGTGAAGGTGATAACAATATTGAAGAGGTTGTGTTGGTGAAACTGAACTTCAGAAACGATCTGAATCATCGTCACCATCATAGTTTGTTCCAAAAAGAAATACACTGGCCCTCTGATAATGATCAGCACAACGATTTGGTTTTTTGGTTGAGTCGGGACGGTGAGGGTCCCCGGATGACGTCCGGTTCTCACCGCTTCCCTTCTCTTGGGTTCAGGAAAAAGCTGTATGCCAGAACAAACAGAGTTTAAGAAAATAATTAACATTCGAATGAACGCAAGAAAATTTTCCCTGGTATTCTTAATATTGGTATTGGCCGTCGGCATTGTTCAGGCGCAGGATGAAATGAGTGCGCCGTCAGGCTTCGACGCCGTCCGTGAAAAAATCCCTCACGGAAGACTTGATACGATTCAATATGCATCCAAAACCGTTGGCACAAAACGGAAGGCGTTGGTCTACACGCCACCCGGTTTCAGCAAAAGCAAGAAGTACCCTGTTCTATATCTTCTGCATGGCATAGGAGGCGACGAAAAAGAGTGGTTGAAGGGCGGAGGCCCGCAGGTGATATTTGATAACCTGTATGCAGACAAGAAAATGGAACCCATGATCGTGGTGATGCCTAATGGCCGCGCCATGAAAGATGATCGTGCGATCGGGAATATTTTCGACAGCGCAAAGGTTCAGGCTTTCGCCACTTTTGAAAAAGACCTGCTTAATGATCTCATTCCATTTATCGAGAAAAAGTATCCCACGTACAAAGACAGGGAACACCGTGCAATTGCAGGTTTATCGATGGGCGGTGGGCAATCTTTAAATTTTGGACTCGGCAATCTTGACAAGTTTGCATGGGTTGGCGGATTTTCTTCTGCGCCAAACACAAAACGCCCCGAAGTACTTGTTCCGGATCCGGAAAAAGCAAAGAAGCAGTTGAAACTATTGTGGATATCGTGCGGCGACGCGGATGGGCTTATTCAGTTCAGCAAGCGTACACATGAGTATCTGTATGGCAAAGGCGTCCCTCATGTTTATTACGTGGAGCCCGGAGGTCACGACTTTAAGGTCTGGAAGAATGATTTGTACATGTTTTCAAAGATGCTTTTCAAGCAGTTGGATTCCGATAAGTTTTCATCGATTACTGTTCTGGGTTCGCCCGCATCTACCAACGTGAGGTCTGCCGGGTATCCGCAGATTCTGCCTGACAACAGGGTAGTGTTTCGCATAAAAGCGCCTGAGGCACGAAAGGTGGAAATCGACCTGGGAAAAAAATATCCGATGGTGAAAGACGCAGAAGGATTCTGGACTGTTACAACGGATACTATAAGCGAAGGTATTCATTATTATTCTTTGATTATTGACGGCGTGGCGCTTGCGGATCCTGCCAGTGAAACATTCTACGGAATGGGAAGAATGGCATCCGGGATAGAAATCCCTTCGCGAAGCGGCGAATTCTATGCACTGCGTGATGTTCCGCATGGGGAAATTCGTATGAAACGGTATTACTCAAAAGTCTTCAACCAGTGGCGGAGGTTCTATGTATACACTCCTGCCGAGTACGACCAAAACCCGAATAAGAAATATCCTGTTCTTTATCTGCTTCATGGCGGCGGCGAGGACGAAAGAGGCTGGGGTACACAGGGTCTAACTGACCTCATACTGGATAACCTTATCGCGGATGGCAAAGCAACACCGATGTTGGTGGTAATGATGGATGGCAATACCGGCGGTGGTGGGCTCCGTTCTTTTGGCGAACGGTCCCTGCAGGTATTCGAAAATGAGCTGACGCAGGTGGTGGTCCCGTTGGTTGAAAAGACATATCGTGCAGACAACGCGCCCGGGAAACGGGCACTCGCCGGTCTTTCAATGGGCGGCTTGCAAACACTGCATGCCGGTGTGAGAAATCACAACATGTTTTCCTATTTGGGCGTCTTCAGCTCAGGATGGTTCGCGACTAACACAACGCTTTCCGGACCTCAGTACGCATTCATGAAAGAAAACGCCGATGACATCAACAGGGATATCAAGGTGTTCTGGATTGCCATGGGAGGGAAAGAAGACATTGCCCACGAGAATTGCCAGGTTATGATGAAGAAGTTTGACGAAATGGGAATTAAGTATCAATACAGTGAGTATCCTGGTGGTCACACATGGCCTGTGTGGAGAAATAACCTGTACAAATTCGCGCCGCTTCTTTTCAGATAGGTTGGTGATAGACCCGATGACAGACAGTCAGTGACAACGACTTAGAATCATGTATGAGTAAGACTGAGGTGACTATTAAAGACATTGCAAAAAAGGTGAACCTGTCGCCATCTACGGTGAGCAGGGCGCTTAGTGGTTCGCGGCATGTCGATGATAAGACGCGGTCAAAAATTGCTGAAGTCGCCGATGACCTTGGTTACAAAAAGTCACCGACAACATCGACGCTTCGGTCAGGAGAGAATCAACTCCTGGGTTTGGTAGTTACTCACCTGAATTCCCCATTTACAGCAAATGTTGTATCGGGCGCAGAGTCTATTGCGAATGAGTTGGCATACACCACGATTCTCAATCAATCATTAAACAGACCCGAAGTCAGGGCGGAAATCCCAAGGAAGCTCCGGAACCAGCATGTTGATGGCATACTGGTAGCATCAGCCTACCACCAGGAACATCAGAGTCTTGAGGAGTTGACCGGGCTCAACAGGCCTGTTGTCGTGTTGGAGGCATCGTCGCTGCTTTCCACCAGTTCAAAGAAAAAGATTGACGACTATCGGAACGCTTATGAGCTCACGACACATCTCATAGAAACGGGATGCCGGAGAATAGCATGTTTTTCCGTTGACGTGTCAGGGCTACGTCATGGTGACTTCATACGTGGTTATCAGGATGCCTTGAAGGATCACAATATCGTGGAAACGGAAAAAGTCATCGTCAACAGCGGCGAGTCCAGGGACGCATGGCGGGAAGTCAGTCAGGCACTCACCTCATTGTCAATCCCGGATGGTTTCATATTTTCAAATTCGACAATCATGGCAGTAGCGTCCAGGCCTCCTGAATTTTCAAAATCGGCTGACTTAATCTCAGTAACCTGCCGAAAGGGCAGCGTTTCTTTGCAGACCAAAACCCAGGTGGAGTTGGGCAAGCTAGCCGCGGCGATATTGATTTCCCTAAGCCAACAGAATAGAAACGGCACATTCACAAAACAATACATTCGAAAGCTATACCAATGAGCTGGGTTTAATTTTTCTTAAATGCGGAAGTAAAATCATTGGTTGGTATTATCTTCCTATATTTTATTGCAATCGGTTACAAAATCACATAAGACCATGAATTTCAGAAAGTCATCAATCGTCGTATTCCTCGGAATTTTGTTTGCAACGCTGGTGCACAATGCACACGGGCAGGCGAAACGCAAAACCCCAAACAACGCACCGACATTTGTGTCCGCGACGTACGAGGGAAAAGATGATGTTTACAACAATAATCCCCTGGCGGCGGATGAGTTTTACAGCCCCATTTTGCAAGGGTGTTATCCAGACCCGGCGATTACCCGCAAAGGCGATGACTTCTATCTGGTCTGTTCGTCATTCGCGATGTTTCCGGGTGTTCCGATCTTTCATTCTAAAGACCTCGTGAACTGGACACAAATCGGCCATGTACTGGACCGGACTTCACAACTCGACGTCCATGACACGGGAATCAGCGCTGGTGTTTATGCGCCTGGGATCACATACAATCGTCATAACGATACATTTTATATGATCACCACCGCGTTTGCGGGGGGCCTTGGGAATTTTGTGGTTAAGACGAAGGATCCCGCTAAAGGATGGAGTGACCCCATCAAGCTCGCCTTTGAGGGGATTGATCCCAGCATCTTTTTCGACGACGATGGAAAAGGCTATGTGGTTCACAATGATGCTCCCGACGAAGGTAAGGAACAATACCGCGGACACCGGGTGATCAAGATTTGGGAGTATGATGTTGAGAATGACAAGGTGGTTGCAGGGACCGATAAAATCATCGTAGACGGCGGTGTTGATATTAAGCAAAAACCCATCTGGATCGAAGCGCCGCATATATACAAAAAGAACGGACGTTACTACCTGATGTGTGCCGAAGGCGGAACGGCAGGATGGCACAGTGAAGTCATCTTTACAAGTGACAGTCCCAAGGGGCCGTACAAGCCGGCACCTTCCAATCCGATCCTTACGCAACGGTATCTCCCCAAGGACCGTCCAAACAAAGTCGACTGGGCTGGCCATGCTGATCTGGTTCTGGGTCCGGACAATAAATATTATGGAGTATTTCTCGCGATTCGGCCAAACGAGAAAGGCCGCGTAAACATTGGCCGCGAAACGTTCATTCTGCCGGTGGACTGGTCTGGCGATTATCCGGTTTTTCAAAACGGTCTGATTCCGATGGCTCCAAAACTGAAAATGCCTGAGGGAGTGGAGAACAAAACGGGGAAGGAAGGATTCTTTCCCAATGGGAACTTCACATTTTCAGATAATTTCACGTCCGGCAAGCTTGACTACCGGTGGATCGGACTCCGCGGACCGCGCGAAGTGTTTGCGAGTTCGACGAAGGGCGGGCTGGTGATAAGACCAATGGCAGCTAATATTAAGGAAGTTAAGCCAACTTCAACACTTTTTTTCAGGCAGCAGCACAACAGCTTTTCATTCACAACGACATTGAATTACAAGCCGGCAATAGAGAAGGATCTCGCAGGGGTGGTTGCGTTACAGAGTGAAGCCTTCAATTATGTATTTGGTGTTACGAAGAAAGGGAAGGAGTACTTCGTTGTGTTGCAGCGTAACGAGCGGAAGAACCGGGAGCAGCAGATTACGTCCTCAATTCTTACAAGCAAGAGCGTCGACGTAGCGAAACCGATAAAGTTGAAAATTGAGGCGAAAGGTGATGTCTACACATTCAGCTACGCCGTCGGCGATGGTGATTTTGTCGAGGCACAGACAGTATCGGGTGATATCCTTTCCACAGATGTTGCCGGAGGATTTACCGGAGCATTGTTGGGATTGTACGCGACTACGTCCAACGACGCGCAGCCCGAATGATCTAGTTACATAATCGGTTTTATCACAAATAGCCACATCTGCAAACGGTGTGGCTATTTTGTTGTCAGCCCGGTTTGTTATCCGTCACTATTTTCCGAAGCGCACCCCTTTGCATTATCGGGTGAGATCGATTCCGTTCCGGTTTTCGATTTTCTTGAATTTTGCATTTTTTCTGAAATATGGTTTAACACAACGCATGGCTATACGCATATGTGTGTAAAAAAGACACATTGTATAAACAATTGAAGTATAGACATTTAATCGTCAAGGCGTTAAAGGTCACCCGTAGGGAATCTGCGCGCCACGCCGATAGATACCCTATTCGTTAGTTTTGATAAAAATCAAACATCACCATCGACGTCGAACTTCACCGCGAAAAATAAAATCCTTCCGCAGGTCAAAAACAACTCCTTTACAACGGTATGGCTGGACTCCGACCGTTGTTCTTCGATGTTATGACATTTATCCTGCCGGCTGGTGATTAATACAAACGATTGTGTCAAGGTTTGATGACGTTCGTCATAACAAGGCACTTCCAAAACTTCAAACTTTTCGAACAAATGGTGGAGCGTAAGCTCTGGCACGTGAAATCTTTACTTAGCCAATTAAAACCAGCATGATGATGAATGAACTCTACAAGAGATTGAGGTACACGGCCTTGTTGCTTTGGCTGTGCTCATCGGTGGCTATTGCTCAGGACCGTTCAGTGTCCGGGAAAATAGTCGATGAAACGGGAAGCCCGTTACCGGGTGTGAACGTGTTAATGAAAGGGACGACTTCGGGTACGGTATCAGATGCGGAAGGTGCGTACTCTTTAGGCGGTGTGAATGACAACTCTGTCCTCGTATTTAGCTTCATAGGCTACCTTGCCCAGGAAGTAACTGTCGGATCGCGTTCGGTGATCGATGTTAGTATGGTACCTGACATCACTTCACTCGATGAAATCGTAGTTATCGGATATGGCGAAAGAAAGAAAGCCCTTTTGACAGGTGCAAACATTCGCCAGGATGGAGCGAAACTTCAGGCGCTTAATACAAGTAGCGCCATGGAGGCGCTTCAGGGTATCACCCCGGGTGTGAGCATTTCCCGAAACAACGGGCAACCCGGCGCAGGTACGAAGGTAAGGATCCGTGGTATCGGTACTATTGCAAACTCAGACCCACTCTATATTGTTGATGGCGTGCCTGTGGGAAACAATATCAACTACCTGGCACCTTCAGATATCGAATCAATTGACGTACTGAAGGATGCCGCGTCTGCTGCAATTTACGGATCGCGCGGTGCGAATGGTGTGGTAATCGTAACCACCCGGAAAGGTAAACAGGGAGCAAAACCACAGATCAGTTACAACGGTTACTATGGTGTACAGAACATCTATAAAAAACCTCCGACACTTAATGCACAGGAGTATATGTTCATCATTGACGAGGGTCTCGCCAATGACGGAAAAGTTCCTACAAACTGGGAGAACGAAATCAAGACCAACAACTGGCTGAACAATCCCAATAATACGGGTGGTGTAACCGGCCTTGGTACTGCATACGGCGAACACGTATGGAATCTTCTGCAGAGTGGCTGGAACGGTACAGACTGGGTTGACGAAATTACTCAAAAGGACGCACCGGTTGTGAGCCACGCGCTCAACATTACAGGTGCAACTGAGAACCTGATATACAGCGCCGGTTTTTCATATCTCGATCAAACCGGTATGATCGGTGGTGACATCATCGACGCAGGACTCAAGAGACTAACTGCGCGACTGAATACCGAAATCAAGCTTGTCGAAATTAACGGCCGCAAGATCCTGAAGCTGGGTGAAAACCTTACGTTCACCAATTCAAGAACCCGTGGCACAGGGACGGGTAACATCTATTGGAACGACTTGCACGACGCTCTCGTGATAAATCCGCTCTTCCCTGCATACTGGGACCTTTCGCCTAATGAATACCGATTTTCACCAACGCTTGAAGGTGTAAACCTCGGTCAGGCTAACCCGATTGCTACGATGTTCTATCGCCACAATTTCAATTGGGGCAAAGGCAACAACGTGATCGGTAATGTGTACGCTGAACTTGAACCGATCGAAGGACTTAAAGTGAGGTCATCTTACGGTATCAACTCATGGTTTGGGCACAACCGGTCTTTCGCTCCGGCGTATGGTCTGAGCTCGCAGTTCAACAGACCTTCGTCTGCACGTTCGATTGAACAAAGTGCTTATCAGGGCGTAAACTCAACATGGACAACAACGGCTTCTTATGAAAGAAACTTTGTGGACCACTTTGTACAGGTGATGGTTGGTAACGAGCAGATCAGAAATGATATTCTCAATTTTAACGTTGGTGGCAGCAGATTGAATCCGTTGTACAACGACCCGGACTATGCATACCTTCGGAATACACGTCCTCCGACATCGCAGGCCGACCTGAATACATGGGGCGAAGACTGGGCAGCAAACGGTGGTGGTATAATGTCATACTTCGGCCGGGTATCATATAACTTCCGCGAGAAGTATCTGTTTGATTTCACAGCAAGACGCGACGGATCGTCCAACTTTATCGGCAGCAAACGCTACGGTAATTTCTTCGCTGCATCGGGAGGCTGGAACTTCATAGAAGAAGAGTTCCTTTCTGCGCTTGGCGATATCTTCAACACTGGTAAGTTGCGTGTGAGCTGGGGTCAAAACGGAAACCAGGATGTTGGTGGACCGTTCCTGTATCAGACCAACATCGCGCCGCTAAGCCAGGGCTATTATTTCGGCAGCAACAAACTCACTTCCTCCACTACGTACATTCCTGAGAACACGCCGAATCCTGACCTCGGCTGGGAAACTTCAGAACAGCTTGACATCGGTCTTGATGCATCGTTTATGAATTCGAAACTTACTGTTACCCTTGACTGGTATCGCAAGCTGACCAAAGATTGGCTGGTTCAGGCACCGGGTCTTGGTACTTTGGGTGCAGCGCCTCCGTGGATTAATGGTGGTGACGTGAAAAACTCAGGACTCGAGTTTGTCCTTGGCTGGAACGATAATATCGGTGATGTGAAGTATGGAGTGACCGTTAGTGGTGCCTCTGTGAAGAATGAAGTTACACGCCTTGCGAATGCGGAAAAAACCATCAATGGTTACGACCACATTCTTTCGCAGGGTACTTCGTTTGTGTCACGCGTACAGGTCGGTTATCCGATTGGCTTCTTCTATGGTTACAAGACCGCAGGCATTCTGCAGAATCAGGCTGAGGTTGATGCTTACGTTGGTCCCGAAGACAATCCGATGGAGTTTGCTGACAACTATGGCCTCCGTCCTGGTGATGTTCGCTTCGTCGATCAAAACAACGACGGAAGGATCGATGAAAAGGACAAAGTCATGCTCGGTAATCCGATCCCTGACTTCGAGCTTGGTCTTCAACTCAACGCTTCCTGGAAAGGTGTTTATGCCAACGTAACCCTTGCCGGTAAATTTGGTCATCAGGTGATGCGTTCATACCGCTCTTTTGCAGACCAGTTTGAACAAAACTATACAACGGAAATTTTCGGAAGGTGGCATGGCGAAGGAACGTCAAACAGAATCCCTCGCCTGAGTTCGGTTTCTCACCGCAACCAGCAGTTCATTTCTGATATCTATATGCACGATGCGGACTTCGTGAGGATCAATAACCTGACAATTGGTTATGACTTCGGCGCGCTTGCAAGAAAAGTTGGATGGTTCAACGCTGCTCAGGTTTATATGACCGTGAATAACCTCCATACGTTCACGAAGTATGAAGGCATGGATCCTGAAGTAACCTGGGGTGGTCATGATGAAATGCAGTGGGCATCCGGTATTGACCTTGGTCTGTATCCGCTGCCACGTACGGTAATGTTCGGTGTAAACCTCACTTTTTAAAAGTTTGAAAATGAATACAATGAAGACGATAAGACATATTGCAACGGTCATGCTTCTTTTGGTCATGGCCGGGTGCGACGATTCCTTTCTTGATATGACCAACAGGTTCGGGTCAAATACCGACACCTTTTACAAGACGAAAGCTGACTTTGATGCAGCTCTCAGCGGGGTCTATCATAGTTTGTACATCAGTGGCGGGAATGTGTTCGCGGAAGAACATATTACTGCTTCGCTATTGAGTGATATCATGCTTGGTGGTGGCGGCCCCGACGACCAGGGCGCAAAGAACGTCGATAACTTTGTCGATCCTAATGACGACACATACAAAGACCTGTGGGTAGAAACCTACAACGGTATGTTCCGGGCGAATAGCATTATCGAGAAGATTGTCGATGCTGACTTGTCATCGGAATTCACGACCGCTGACGACGAAACTGCCTACAAGAACAACATGCTTGGTGAAATGTATTTCATGCGTGCGTTCCTGTTGTTCCGTGGAGCAAAATTCTTTGGGGGAATGCCGCTGATTATTGAAACGGCTACCCCGCGTGACATTCCGCGTTCGTCGTTCTCGGAAACATTCGGACAGATTGCTGCTGACCTTAAGAAAGCCATAGAATTGTTGCCGAGGATCAATCCTGCGGCAATTCCTCATGAAGAATTCGGTCATGCGAATCATTGGATTGCACAGGCATATCTGGCACGTGTATACCTTTTCTATACAGGGTACATGACCAATATCGAAGGCCAGGCAACATCTGACATTCCATTGCCTGAGGGCGGCTCAATTACAAAACAATATGTGATTGACCAATTGACTGATTGCGTTACGAACAGTGGTTATGCTTTGTTGGGCGACTTCCGTAGCCTGTGGCCGTACAGCTACATTAATCAAAGTGCCGGAAGTGACGCGTACAAATGGGCTGCTGATGAAGGTCTCGAATGGGCAGGACAAGATGGCTTTAACAGTACAATTGGTACTGGTAACACAGAAGTGATGTTCTCACTGCGTTACACATTTGGTGACTGGGGCTGGCTCCGCGGTCAGCGTACAACCAACCGCGCATGCTTGTTCATGGCGTTGCGAGGAAACTCAGGGCTTACACCTTTTGGTGAAGGTTGGGGCTGGGGTACCGTGCATCCCGACTTCTTCAATCAATGGGACGACAGCGACCTGAGGAAACTCGGTTCGGTACTTCGGGTAGGCGTTGCCGATGAAGGTACAGACGGCTATCAGGCCGATAAGGGTGATAATGAAACCGGTCTCTTCAATAAGAAGTACATGCACCTCGAATACGACGACGGCGATGGTATCAAAGGATTGTTCAACTATGTCTATGGATGGACAAACACGGATATGCAGCTGCGTCATGCGCAGGATTTCTACTACATGCGTTTTGCTGACGTCCTGCTGATGCTCTCTGAACTTACAGAGGACGCACAATATATGAACCAGGTAAGGGCACGTGCAGGTCTTGACCCGATTGCTTACTCACTGGATGCACTGAAACAGGAACGTCTGCACGAACTCGCGTTCGAAGGACTCCGTTGGTTTGACCTGGTTCGCTGGGGCGATGTCACTGACGGAACGAAAAGCTTCTTCGATAACGAAATCGAAGTACGCAACTCTGGCAGCCCGGCCTTGTATCGCGTAAACTATCGGCCGGAAACCAAAGGGCTCGTGTCTATTCCGGAATCAGAAATCAGGCTTTCTAACGGCGTTTATTCACAAAACCCCGGATGGTAACATTACGCTTAACCAAGAAATAGATATGAAATCGATAAAGAAAATAGCAATGTTGGTCGCAGCAGGATCTCTGATGTTCCTGGGCGCGTGCGATCCGGTCGAAGACAGAGATATTTTGTCAAACAGTTATGATCCGAATAATATCAGACTGGAAGTGGCACAGACTGCCGACGGTCAGGGTAATGGCCTGACATTAAAGATGACCACGCCAGGGGTTATCGGATACTGGGATTACATTATTGACAAGAAGTATTCGGACCAGGTTTATGTGGTCTTCCCGATCCCTGGAACGCATACCTTCAAGTATATCGTATCAACACCATACATTAAGAATGGTGATCCGGGTAATACTGAGGTGATTGTTAAAACCATTGATGTAACTGTCGATGTGCTTGATCAGCCTTTGCCACAAGCATACTATAACCTGATAGGTTCAGAACTTCAGGGAAAAACATGGGTGTTTGATGGCACTGGTGGCGATGAAGGTTTGTGGTGGTTCATGTCAGATCCCAACAACCCGTGGGGCATGTGGTGGAACGCCGGTGGTACATGCTGTCCTCCGCCCGATGCAGGTGGCAAGATCGTTTTCGATCTTGATGGAGGTGCCAACTACAAATATTATCCGACAATGGATGCTGAGCCCAGCATCGGTACGTTCACGTTCAACGGAAACTATACCAAGTTATATATCGGCGGAGGTCTTAACCTCCCTGGCGCGTCGTCAAACGGCAGCGGTAATCCGAATGCGGAGTATACAATTGTCGAGTTGACGGCGGACCGCCTCGTGCTTCACACCGGAACCAACGATGCGGGTACAGGTTGGACTTGGGTCTTCGTGCCGGCTGAATAAAATATCAGGTAAACCGTTAGCTTATCTTTTGAAACCCACCCGGACAGCATATCCGCGGTGGGTTTTTCTTTCATTCATATTTGTCTCGCTTCCTCACGCTCACACTCACACTCACACTCTGTTCCACTCACCGAGCCACCTCTTTCCCTTTGTACTTCGTAATATCCAACGCAACGCCCATATAATTGCCATTGGGCAGGATAGAGTTCGCCCAAGTCAACCAGACTCGTCTGCCGTCCCTGCTAGTCAGGCTTGTTTCCATCAGTTCAATCTCCTTGGGGAGGATATTCGGATAATTCAGAATATAATCACGGTTTATCCAGGCGTCGCGCAAGTTTCTAATGTCCCACCATCCATCTTTAACCAACTCTTTTGGTTGGTAGCCGAGCAGAGTTCTGACCGACGGGCTTACAAAAACAATCTCGCCTTTCTTGTTGGCGATAATTGAAAGGACGTTAAGTTTTTCAAGGTTGGTGTACGAATTCTTCACACTCGCGATGAGTTTCAAACGAATCGTCATAACAATTCCAAAGACCCCGATTGCAAGCATCAGATTGAGAAATGCAACGAGGTTCTCTTCGTCGAGCGCGGAACTTGCGTACGCTGTGATAGATATCATTACGATTATGGCACTTTGTACGCCATAATAGAAGAGGCTGTTAATAATGACGGAGCTGGCACCAAGAACGAGTATCAAAAGTGTTACGGCATTTGGGTCGAAACGGTTGACGAGGACAAAGGCTATGACATAGAGCAACGTTGACATGTAGAGGAACAGGCCAAAGTAAGCCACCAGTTTTCGCCGTTTGATATTGAGATAAGTGAAGCAGAAAAATACAGCACCAAGACCGATGATTGTCCAGCGCACTGCATCGAAATCTATTAATGACGGGAGGAATCTGTCGTAGAGCAGCTTAGTTACTGCGGCTGCAACCGTGAATAGGGCGATTACCAGTCGTACGGACTCAATTGACTGTCGTAGCAATACCTTGGACGCAAAACGACTGCCAGTCTCTTGTTTCATGTTGGTTCAGGTTTGGGCGACTGAAAATATCAAGAGTTTACTTAATTAAAAATCGAATATCTTGCCCTTTCTTACCCGGGATGGGTCCTGGCCGGTTAAATCGTCACTCCGAGTCGCCGGAAACCGTATAAATCCGGGGTCTGCCCCAGGATATTGCCCGCTTTACAAAGTCAAGAATGAGTGGGTCGGGTTCTTCCTGTGTTGAGGTGAGAGCTGGCTGGAACAGGGTTCCCAGAAAAAACGGATGGTTTTCAATTTCGATTGCGCGGATATGGTTATCATCAGATATGGCTGGTGTCTTGAGTCCGTGCGCGCGAAGAACATCCAGATATGTGCTGTTTATCCCGTAACTGCAGTAATACTTTCCGATGAAGCTGTGCTTGCCGATTATTCTGAACAAAAGCGAATTTTCATCGGTGATAGTGAGCTGTTCCTGTTGCTGCACGAGTGAACAGGCAAGTTTCGAAATCAACAACTCATCAGCATCAGGATTGGTTTCTTCGTGATCTGCGCCGGTGATAAGACAAACGTTGCGTGCAAACTCTATGATCATGTGCTGGAAACCACCACAATTTCCGAACGTAGGAATATTGTTTTCCCTCGTAAATCTGATTGCATTGATCACGTTGTTCATGTCATTGTACGGCGACCCGGGAGCAAGCCATAGCCCACCGTAAACTTCTGCGAATGCCAACTCATAATGGAACGTGTCTGTCCCAATCCAGTCAAACTGAATCTCTTCTGAAAGTACATTCTTTACCTGTTTTGTGCTCTCATTCAACGCAAGGTGCGTCGAATATGCAGGGTTGAAGTCGCCAAGGATAACTATTCTTTTTGTCATAAGGGTTGGGTTGACTATGCCGGGTGCAAGGATAAAAAAATCAGGGAATTTCACACCGCCGAAGACGTAATTCTTCCCTATCGGCTTTATGAATAATCGTCATTTTTACACTAATATTGTTTTTCTTATTGGATCGACCGGCATGAATTTATGTAAGGCAAAAATGAATGTGCAATGAAAGTACTCGTGTGCGAGTCACCGGGAGTGCTGCGTTACGCAGAACAAAACGTACCTGTATCCATGGCAGGTCAGGCACTCGTGCGCATACACAAAATCGGCGTGTGTGGTACTGACCTTCATGCGTTCGAAGGAGTCCAACCATATTTTACATATCCCCGAATACTCGGACACGAACTCGCTGCCGAGTTTATCGAAGGTGATGGCAGCGGGTTTACCGCAGGAGACCGGGTTACGATTCTGCCGTACCTTAATTGTAACGCGTGCATCGCTTGTCGAATGGGCAGGCCAAACTGCTGTGTGAATATGAAAGTGTGCGGCGTCCATCAGGATGGTGGAATGGTGGAATACCTGTCGATTCCGTATGATGCAGTTGTCAGTGGCCGGGGACTCGGCTATAATGAATTAGCATTGGTTGAGCCAATCGCAATAGGAACGCACGCTCTTGTTCGCGCACAGTTGCAGCCCGGTGAATTTGTCCTTGTGATCGGTGCTGGTCCGATTGGCCTCGGCATCATGGAAGTAGCCGCACTGCGCGGTGCACGCGTGATCGCCATGGACGTCAACGAATCACGGCTTGAATTCTGCAGCAGAAACTTCAAGGTAATATCCACCGTCAATCCCTCGAAAGCTGATGTGCATGCGGAGTTGCTGAACATCACAGGGGGAGACATGCCTACGTTGGTCATCGACGCAACCGGAAGCCGCAGGGCGATAAACGATGGATTCAAATGGATTTCACACGGTGGCCGGTATGTGCTTGTAGGATTACAGAAGGAGGAGATAACCTTTTCACATCCGGAGTTTCATAAACGCGAGGCCACATTAATGAGCAGTCGGA
Organism: Bacteroidota bacterium; assembly: GCA_023428695.1. Lineage (GTDB taxonomy): Bacteria > Bacteroidota > Bacteroidia > Cytophagales > Cyclobacteriaceae > Ohtaekwangia. Next base: position 303,928 of record JAEYWY010000028.1, on the reverse strand, counting down.
ATGCAACAAAGGCAGACTTTGATTTTGTGATCGATAACATCAAATCGAAACGTATTGATGTGCAGAAGTTCATCACACATAGAATACCTTTTGAAAGCGCAGGGGCAGAATTCCCAAACTTGCTCAATCCGGCCAATGGTGTGGTCAAGGCTGTTATCAGTGTGACTGGTGACGGCGAATAGCCGGATCTGATCTCAGGATTCATAAAAAAACAGGGCACCGTATAGATGCCCCGTTGAAGTCTTGGTAATTCGCGAGTGCGGCTACTTTCCCTTCTTCGCTTCGAGAAATCCGTTTACGTCCAGCCAGTGGATGAATGCGTCGAACCATTTGTTACTTGTCCGGTTTGGATTACCGAGTCCAAAGCCGTGGCCGCCGTTCTGGTAGAGGTGGAATTCCACGGGTATTCCGGCCTTGTACCATGAGTCGATAACACCAAATTGCCCGCGGAACAGAAAATCGTCAGTAGCGATCACGTTGAACATCGGCGGTGCGTTTTTCGGTACTTCAACCGGCCCCATGCCGCCGTAGATTGGCCCAATGAAATCAAGGTCTATAACCTTCGAGTTAAGAGTACAATGCATGGTGAGGCCCGCGCCGGCTGAAAAGCCGATCATTCCCAGGCGTGCTGTATCAACGCCCCATTCCTTCGCGCGCTTAAGGATCAGGTTGTAAGCTGCCTCCGCGTCCTCGAGCTGGTTGGTAAGCTCAAATCGTGGCCGGGGTGGAGGCGTTGAACTGGCAGATCCTTCAGCCGGAGGCGCTCCTGCCGCTGCAAAAGTGCGATTCATTGACTCCTTGAATCCGTCAAGGGATTCCGGGGTGGGAAAGAGACGGTATTTTAATACAAATGCTGCGATTCCGCGATCCGCAAGTGCCTGTGCTACTTCCCATCCTTCGTTGCCCATCGAAAGCCAGCGGAAGCCGCCTCCGGGTGCCACGATAACGGCAGCGCCATTGGCTTTTCCGGGCTTCGGCAGGAATGGCGTCAAGGTCGCTTTTGTTATGTTGCGGGCCATTGGATCGCCCCATTGTCGGAACCAACTCTCTGATGCCGGTTGATTTTCAACTCCGCCTGTACCCAGGGGAATTGCGTTTGGTTCAGGCGGTGCCTCAAGCGGATAAATCGTTCCGTCCTGTGCCGTTGCTGTTCCAACGGCGATGACCAAAACCAGAGTGGCTGTTGTGGTCAGGTTTCTTAATGAAAACATGTTAAGGGTTCTTTTGAGGTTATTAAGTATGTACCAAATTAAGGTATGCCTTCTGATTGATCTACGACCATCAGAAGTATTAGACGAACGAGGCTGTATTGTCGGCGTTTCCTCTGTTCCGGTCGATCTGCCGCTGGCGCGGATTATAAAACCATTAGAACGCGAACAAATATTCAATTAGTGACGTTAATTGGGTATATTGCCTATATACAGAGCATCTTTATGTCCAATTTTTTGAGCATAGTAAGTAAACAAGTTGACCTGCGCGAACTTTTGCACAGGCATGCGCTCGTATTGACAATAAAACCCGGCGCGCAATATTCGTTGCCGTTGGTCTTTCACTCATAACCGTCCGGATTTCTAAGGACGGCCCATTCACTTATAACACTTTGTAAAGCAAAATTGACGGTTGCGGGAAACCACAGCTTCAAAATTTTTTCATGTTTTAATCATTCATCTTATGCGTGAGAGGAGGTTTAAGCTAAGCATGCTTGAATATTCTAAAGTCATTCTTTCCAAAATCAGCTTCGACAAAAGATTGTTTATGAAAGAGTATAGAAAAGCGATTAAGTATCTGAACAGTGGTGAGCGCGATGCCCTCAAAAACTGGTTGCGATCGCATGCAAGTATCAATTGACACAGAGGAACGCGAAATAATAAGAATGCGGTGCAACATATCAGGTGACATGGCGCCGCACACTCACTTAACAGGAAACCATTAAAATCAAGAAGTAATAAACAGATTTATAAAGATGCTGGAAATTCAGAATAGACAAGAAGTAAACTTAAGACCAATGACAATTACAGTTAATGATTACCAAAGGCTGATGGGCCTGGTGGAATTCGCTTCACTGAAAGCGACGATGCCTGATGTAACGCGGCGTTTGATCGAGAACCTGCGTGTGGCAAAACAATTGCCTCAGGAAGAAATAAAGAATAACGTCATCACGATGAACTCGCGGGTCAAATTGCGCGACGTCAACAATGGTATTGAGGCCGAAGTGACGATTACCTATCCTCAGGACGCTGAACCGAAGAAACGGAAGATTTCTGTTTTCTCCGAAATCGGACTGGCCTTGCTGGGTCGTAAGGAAAAAGACATTGTTACCTGGCGCGTACCCACCGGTATGGGCACATTTGAAGTGTTAAAAGTGACGTATCAACCCGAAGCCGCAGGGGATTTTTATCTGTGATGACACGAAATTACCGGCAGCCCATCGAGGGACGTTGATTTATTCGACGTCCCTTTTTATTTGTACGACATATCGGCTGGATCAATAGACAGAAAATCGCACCGGAATTTTCTACTTTAGAATTGCAAGTGTACATTTAACAATTATTAGTTAATGTTCACCTTGTTCCTGTGTGGGGTTGAGAGCGGCGCAATTGGGTGAAACGATTGACCATTGCACGTCAATTAATTTATCTCAACATAATTGCTTATGGCACGCAGTCGAGTGTGGAGCACCCTACTAATTTGCGCAGGTCTGACTACCAGTCTGCCCACAATAGCACAACCAGGATTCAGACCGGTTGTCGTTTCGCCGCAGGTTAATTCCGATAACACAGTAGTGTTCCGCTTTTTTTCCAAAACAGCGCAGGAAGTTAAACTCAGCACACAGATTGAGAAATCGCCAGTGGCAATGCAAAAAGACACCGCCGGTGTCTGGTCTGTAACCTTGGGTCCCGTCAAACCTGACATTTATCCCTATCATTTCATCGTCGATGGAACATCAGTTGCTGACCCGAGAAATACAGCCATCTTTCCGAATGAAGGATTTCAGAGCAGCCTTGTTGAAATCACCGGCGACACTCCACTTGTGCATACGTTACAGAATGTTCCGCATGGCACCGTGTCGTACCGATATTATAACTCGCCGGAGCTTGGCACCCGGCCTGTAGTAATATATACACCGCCCGGATATGAAAAAGATACAAAGACGAAGTATCCGGTCTTGTACCTGCTTCACGGCACAACGGATACTGAAGAAACCTGGACGAAAGTCGGGCGTGCGAATGTAATCCTCGACAACCTGATCGCACAAGGCAAGGCAAAACCGATGATTATCGTGATGCCCTATGGTCGGGCGTATCCTGTGATCAGTAAGTCATCCGGCAGCCTTCGCAACTGGGATAACCTGCTTGAGTTTAAGAAGGACTTCCTGAATAATCTTGTTCCGTTTGTTGAGAGCAATTATCGTGTGAAAGCCGATAAGGACAATCGTGCCATCGCGGGCTTTTCCGGCGGTGGTGGTGAAACTCTGTACCTTGGACTTAACAACCCGGAGTTCGCCGCCTGGGTCTGCGGTTTTGCTCCCGGAATGCTGAAGGAGGAATTTGAACGGAATAATGCCGGTGCGTTTTCCGATCCGAAAGCCACGAACAAACGCCTTAAACTTTTCTGGATTGGCGTTGGAAAGGACGACTTTCTTTATAACGTTATCAAGGAGTACCTGCAGGTGCTGGATGAAAAACAAATCAAACATGAAACATTCATCTCCGATGGCGGACATACGTGGATGAATTGTAAGCTGTATCTCAATACGATTCTTCAGAAACTCTTTCAACCATAATCGAATCCGAAGGGATTTACCAAACTAACTATGAAAATCTGGTCACTTACCTTACTGTTTCTCGCAACAGGCATACTGAGTTTTGCTCAGTCAAATCAGTCAACAATCAAGGAAGACTTCAAGCCTTCTGTTCTAAACCAGCCCGGACAGGAATATCCGCAGGTGAATTCGCAGGGATATGCGCGGTTTAAGATTCATGCGCCGGCGGCGGATAGCGTCAGAGTTAGTCTCGGACTCGGTGGGCGAGGCGGCACCAAACTTGCAAAATCGGAGGATGGATACTGGACGGGGACAACGGCCGGTCCACTGGACGAAGGATTTCATTACTATAACGTCAATATCGACGGCGGAAAATTCAATGATCCCGGTACGTTGAACTTCTACGGCTCTGTGCGCTGGGAGAGTGGAATTGAAATTCCTGCACACGATCAGGCATTTTATGAATTGAGAGATGTACCTCATGGTCATGTTCATCAGATTTTGTTTCCATCAAAGAGCACCAATACCTCGCGTCGTGCATTCGTCTACACGCCTCCCGGATATGAGAAAGACCAGGCAACGCGATATCCTGTTTTGTACCTGCAACACGGATGGGGGGAGGATGAAACCGCCTGGACCAATCAGGGCCACGCCAATCTCATCATGGATAACCTTATTGCAGAAGGAAAGATCCGTCCGTTTATCATTGTGATGACTTATGGCATGACAAACGAAGTAAAGTTCGGTCGTATTCGCGAGTTCGATATCAAACATTTTCAGACCGTTCTTGTCGATGAGTTGATTCCTTATGTTGATGCACATTTCCGTACGCTTGCCGATCAGCCTAACCGTGCAATGGCGGGACTTTCAATGGGCGGAATGGAGACAAAAATGATCACCATGAACAAGCCGGAGGTGTTTTCTCATTATGCTCTACTTAGTGGAGGTACTTACAAGCCTGAAGATATCGCCGACAAATCCAAAGTGAAGCTCATCTTCCTCAGCTGCGGCAGCAAGGAAAGGCCTTATGCCATCAAGAGCTCAACGGCTGCATTGAAAGAGGCAGGAATAAATGCAGTAGGCTACATTTCAGAGGGCACTGCTCACGAATTCCTCACCTGGCGCCGCAGTTTGTATCAACTCGCGCCGCTGCTCTTCAAGAAGTAAACATCGGAATCATTACTCCTGGCTATCGCGTGGCGTTTTCGAAAACTGTAATTGCGTTTTTCGCATTTCGGAAACGCCCCGTGTAGGCCGCGGGGATCGGAAAAGACAGAATGAGGTTCGCACCTGTGATCACGTCATCATCGCCATCATTGTCGATGTCACCAGCTTCGAGGATCATCCATCTTAGGGTGGGTTCTTTTGCGAATGATTTTGCGTGAAAGGTACCCTTTCTGTTTTCCAGCAACACCAGGGTCTCTTCAGGATGATGAAAAAGGTCCGGATAAATTGAAAGAACGGCAATGTCTATATCGCCATCGAGGTCGAAGTCGCGAAGCCGCATACGCGCCGCACCATGGATCGGTTGAAATATCCATTCTTCGAATGTGGATCCCGTGTTGCGGAATATCCGAACACCATGATAAGGTTTTGACACAACCGAAAAATCACCGTTGTCTCCGTTGGCCACGATAAGATCGTCGTCACCGTCACCGTCGAGATCGGCCAGTGCCATGTCCGTTACGCCATACACCGGAGGAAATGTCACGACTGTCTCTTCATGGAAACCAGTCAGCGTGTTTCGGAAGAGTATCACGCTTTCACGCCCCTGGGCAAACAGGGCAATGACATCCGGTGTTCCATTCCCGTCAAGGTCTTTTGCAATTGTTTTTGATGCACCTTCCAACACCTTGAAATCTTCCTTTCGCCATACACCATTTGATTTTTTCGCATAGACAACTCCACCAGTATTTTGTCTCCCGAGCGTTGAGCCGAAACACGATATCATGAATTCGTGTTGTCCGTCCTGATCCAGGTCGCATTTCTCAAGATGAATCGGCCGGTCAAGACTATCAACAAGGACTTGCGTGCTACCGGTTTCAAGATTGAGACTAAGCAGTTGTCCGGTCGGGTGTTCATTCGGTCGCAAATTTCCAATGCAAAGAACATAGACGTTGCTGCCGACGCTATCGTAAGCAATGTCGACGGGGACATTGTTTAACTTATACTCCCGGTCAACGATGTTGCTTCGAAGTCGGTATAGATTCCTTGAGGCGTCGCCAGCGAAAAGAGAGCCGTCCTGACTTCGGAAACTCAGCAACGTAATGTTTGCACGCGCAGGTTTTACGATGAGCGAATCATTACCAGAAAACTGGCTGGCAATCTGGCGGATAGGATGTTCTCGTGTATTATCGAGTATAATGGGAGAGAACTTTTCATAGTATTTCCACACAGTATCCCATTCCTCTCTTTTGATTTCGATGCCGGCCTTTGACATCTGAACCTGCATTTGCGATAGTACCGAAACCCAGGTGGTTCGATCAAGAAGTTTTGGGTCCGCTGTCAGGTGACAGCCACTGCAGTACTTTACACACAACGCCTCTCCACGCAGCTTCAGGTGCTCTTCCTCTTTTGTGAGAACGGGCTCATCCTTCCTGGTTCGGTTGCCACAACTGAACATGAAAAACAATGCCGGATAAATGAAAAGGATAACAACATGGAATTGCACGCGACACGTCATGATGCACAATATACAGTACTGCAACGCAAGAACAAATTCAGGATGATTTCAGCGGAAGTGGACGTCAGCGCAAGCACTGCTGCTGGCGAAAATAGTTATCTTTACCATTCCCTAGCGCCGCATCTTTATGGTTGTTGAAAGATAAATAACAGCGAAGCACACTAACCAGGGCTGCGCGGCGTTCAGGTTTTATCCTGAAATCACATTACCTCCATCATGCAGAAAGTATTCACATTAATGTTGGCGCTGGCTTTTCCCGCTACGGCAATTCTTGCTCAAAACAAAAAGACGATTTTCTACGACAGCGCGGGCAAGGTGACAACCTTCGAAGGTCATTGGGCACAAGTGGTTGAAGGACGTTACAAGTCAGTTTATAACAGAACTGAGAATGCGAAAACGCTGGTGCGAATGACAAAGACGGAGTTCGAAGCTGAACTCGCCAGGACGGAGAAACGAATCCGAAAGACGTACAAGGTTGGAACGGAGTTTCCTGATTTTGATGTGCTCGATATTGACGGGAACAGGATAACGAAAGATGCGTTGAAAGGGAAGGTGATAGTTCTGAATTTCTGGTTCATCGGATGTGCACCGTGTGAAATGGAAAGGCCCGCGCTGAATGAGTTGCAGAAACGTTATGCTGAAAACGACGATGTCGTATTTATAGCGTTCGCAAATAATAACAAAGAACAGCTTGACAAATTTCTGGCGGATCACCCGATCCGGTACGTTGTCATTCCCACCGAAAAAGGCTTCGTTAAACAAGTATTTGAATTGAATAGTTATCCGGCTAACATCGTTGTCGGAAAAGATGGGAAGTTCTTTTTTAACAGTCTGGCATCGGGAATTGGCATAGCAACCATTTTGCAAAGAGAGATCGATAAGGCACTGAAAAATTAATGTGAATCGAAAGTCGGACTTCCTAAGACAGAATATTAAACGGTATGTCTTCACTGCACATAAAGGCAATGCAAATGATTCCGGGATTACTGGTCGGTGTGCTGATTACGGTTTCAGCAAACTTATTAGCCCAGAGAGTTGAGTTCACGTATTCAATTCCCGGCGACTCAACCCGGGAGTACTATGCGACCGTTTATCCAGAAGATAAAATTGCCGGCGTATTGATTCTCCTTCCGGGGTTTGGTGAAATGCCAAAACAGGTGCTGGTGGAAACGAATATCCATAAGTTTGCAAGCGACGCGGGCTATATGACAATTATTCCGGCGCTTGGGGATTGGTCATTTTTCTACATCGATAATGAGTCTCATAAAAAGCTTGATCTTTTTATTGATGTCATTTTTGCAAAATATAATCTGAATGGAAAACCGTTTGTCATCGGTGGTCATTCATTTGGTGGTACCATGGCGGTGCAATATGCTCAACGGGCCTGTGCGGTTGGATCCCCTTTAAAGAAACCGATGGCGCTATTTGCCGTGGATCCGCCTCTTGATATCGAAAGGCTCTACAATTGCATGACGACGACCAATCGCCCGACAAAGAATCCCGTATCTGTTCAGGAGGATAACTATATCGCATCGAGAATTCAACAGGAATTCCAGACAAATCCGAAGGAGAATCCAGCCTTGTTTTGGACGATCTCGCCTTATGCGCAAAGCGATCCTCATCATACCGGCTTGAAGTCACTTCAGAAACTACCCATACGCATTTACAATGAGCCCGATATCAATTGGTATATCGAAAACAGGAACATCGACTACTATTGCATTAATGCGTTGGATAGTTCGGCTATGATAAACTGGCTGCGGCATTTCGGGAATGAACAGGCTGAGTTGATAATAACGACAAACAAAGGTTACCGGGTAGCACGCCAGATACGACATCCACATTCGTGGACGATCGTCGACGGGGCTGAACTTTTCAAATGGGTTGAGAGTATTAGTTTAAATACGCACTAGTGATTGTATGTGGATGCTCAATTCTGTTCAAGAATTAACTTTTGCTCGTAATGACGAAAGTGTCGCAATTGGAGGAAAGTCCTATCTTACCAGATTCACGGAATAACAGTAAACGAATTTTATCTTTTATGTAGCCAACGCGTTGGTGCTGCCACCAGCCATGCACTTTGCGTGGAATTTCTATAGATACAAAGGGCCGGATATTGAATCCGGCCGACTAGGGCTAAGTATGATTCTCTTGGCCATAACTGTGGTGTTGACAAGCCTCCAATTTATCTTTCCTAAAGTCATTACCATGCTGAATCGTGACCCTGAAGCCGTTGCTTCAGGGGAACGGTGGTGGCTAATCACGTCGATTTTTATCCAGCGATCCGGGATTTGGCAATGCGTTTTCCAATTGGTTGTTCTTCATATCGTTTGTGCCCATCGCCGAGTACTGTATAGGCGTAGCGTGTTGCTCATCTTTTTCGGGGCCAGCCTGTTCGGACAAGTACTGATTCTGTACTGGGAAACGACTCCGGGCGGTTTGGGGTCTGTCGGCGGTGGATCGTCAACGGCATTGTTTGGAATCGTGGGTGCGTTGCTGGTTTACATTGCTGCAAACCAGACCAGCGTTCCGAAATGATATTTTCTGATACCTCTGGCCGGCTTTACAGGTGCATTGATCCTGGTCTTTTTTGAGGATGGGCACGCGCCATCCGTGCTGATGGGTGGTTTGATCGGCCTGATGTTGCGCAGGTGGAGCTGGGAAATTTCCCCGTATGAATATTTGCCGGAAAAGTCCTAAATTCATTACAACCTTTTGGTCGTGAGGGGTGTCATCTCTAATGAAACCTCAAACATTGAACCTATGAAATTTGGAGTATTTGCCCTCTTTTTGGTAATCGTCATATCAGGATGCTCGGACGATCAATCCCAAACCCTTAGTGTTGAAAATCTACAGGGAAAATGGGTTGACGTAAAAAGGACGACGGATACACTGCATTTCACACCATTTTTGGAAGGGAAGGATTATGTTTTTCTGAGACGAAAGGAGCTGTACCGCAGCGGTCCCTATGAGTACCAGCTTTTACCCGGTGGCAGGATTTCGATACATTGGCTCCTGGCTGCAACAATTTCGTTTGAGGAGTATCCGATCATGGTTTCCGGCCCGACAATGACCGTCGGGAATTTTTATGACTCACCTTCGGGTGAAATGCTCACCTTCATAAAAGTAGAGTAGTATTTTCTGCCGGCGAGATCAAACATCATTATTCGCTTTATAGCACGATGTCGTTGTGGACGATGTCCAATTTCCACGAATGACCAGCATTCCATTGCGTGTCTTCATTTCCACGCGAAAGCCCAAATTTTTTGACAGATTTTTCTCCCGGGGCACCCTTTGCCAACCTTTCGCAAATTTGACGGAGTCAGAAAATATTTTGATTTCCGAAAAATGTTATCTTACAAACTGGCTTTGTTCTGGGGGATACCGGATCGAAGCCGAACGCAACCGAAACAGTTATAACAATCAAACATGAAAACAAAGGACTATCTCAAGGAACTCAGCCTGACTATCCTTGGTGTTTTGATTGCGCTTTTGATTGACAACTACAGGGAAAATGTGCGGGATGACAAGATCATCAGTGCTTACATCGACATCATCAAAGAGGACTTGAATATTGATATTCGCAGCCTCACCCAACAGCTGAAGGACGATTCGACATACGCAGGCAGGCTTGGATTTTTAAGCGATGAATTCGATGCTAACCCGGACCTGCCCAAAATGAAGTTCGCGCTATCCAGCTGGACGAAACGAAATCCAAGACCATACAGAAAGCTAAGCACCTGGGACAGCCTTGACTACTACACGATTCAGCTTTATCAGAACAACCAATACAGTATTCGGAAAATCGGATTTTCAACCCTGGTCAATTCCAATCTCAGTCATCGCGTAGACCCGGATTTGCTTAAGAGGATTACCGTATACTATACCACGGATTCGGACAATCTTGACTTCGTGACCGAGGTTGACGATCGGTGTCACTGGCTTGGAATCGAATATTTGAACGGGCTTCAGGGATCGTTAATAAATAATATACTTAATGCCGGCTTCGACGCGACGCAATTGCGGAATGAAGTCAGTGGACGATATAGTACAACGCTTAACGAAATGTATGTGAAAAGGGTGATGCTGGAGAAAGCAAAGGAATTACTCGCGAGCCTTGATGATTAAAATTCGCCCGTAAAAAATCGTTGCCCGAATTAGTACAAGTGGAACAAACTAAATACCGTTGACGAATACTACTGGCAAATCAAATTACCGGAAATGGTCATTCAGATTCCTCATTTATCTGATAGTCCTCAATATTTTTGTTGCCTATGACGTGAGCCAGGGAGAATTCGATGGATGGCGAATGATTCTGCTTTCAGTGCTGACATTAGGTCTCTGGATAGGTGGTATTGTTTTGACGGCAAAGAGTCACCTTGCCAACGAGGACAGGGACTTTCAATACTACGCTTCACTCTGGGGATTTGCGATTTATACAGTAGTTAATTTTGGAATTCAGTTCTTTACATGGGCTGCGCGGGTTGTGACAGAATGACGTTCACTGCGGAAAAATGGATGCAAGAAAGTGCGAGATGATTTGGGCTACATTCTGTGCTGCACACGGAATCCGTTTATCGTACAACGAAAAAAAGTATTTCTACGGATTAGAATGTAGCTATTATGGCAAGGAAGACCTGCGAGGATTTGAAATCGTTTATAATCACAAATACGTATTCCCGGATGCAGGTCTGACGCCTGAGGAATTGTTAATTGAGTTATCAAATTGCACAAAGAAATTCCGTCAAAAGGTGGTAAGACGTTCCGGCATCGTTCGTCGATTAATTTGTGGTGAAATGCTCACCATAAGGACAGATAGTGTCATGAAAAAGCAGTTGCTTGATATGCTGGACGTTTTTTTTTAGGCGATACCCCACTGTAAAAATCGCAACGACGTCCAACAAAATACGGTTGACGATGACTGGTTTTCCTCAAAGCAAAGACGACCTGACCGGGTTGCGGAATTTTGTAATACGCTGTCAACAGAAATTGCGTAATAATCTATATACAATAAGCAATGAACATCCTGAACACACTTAGCTACATAATCTGGGATGTCAATCCTGATATCGTTGTCCTTCCGGTTGTGAACCATCCACTGAGATGGTACGGAGTCCTATTCGCTCTTGGTTTTCTGGTGAGTCAGCAAATTATGTACTTCATTTACCGGAAGGATGGAAGACCTGAAAAAGAGGTAGACACGCTTGCCATTTACCTGGTGATTGCGACGGTTGTAGGTGCGCGACTTGGCCACGTGCTGTTTTATGATCCGGTGTATTATTTCCAGAATCCACATAAAATACTAATGACCTGGGAAGGCGGGCTCGCCAGCCATGGCGGTGTGATTGGTGTACTGATCGGGCTTTACCTTTTTGCCCGAAAAACTAAAGTAAGTTACCTGTGGGCATTGGATCGGGTTTGTATAGTAGCCGCGTTCACATTTTCGATGATTCGAATGGGGAATCTCATGAATTCAGAGATGATTGGAAAACCGACCGATCTGTCATGGGCTTTCATATTTACAAGCTTCGACGGTGTTCCGCGACACCCGGCGCAGTTGTATGAAGCGATACACTACTTTGTTGTCTTTGGAATATTGTTTTGGGTCTGGCGAACGCAAAGGAAAAAGTTAAAAGACGGACTGCTTTTCAGTTCTTCTGTTATAGTTTTGTTTACCCTTAGATTTATTGATGAATTCTTTAAACTAAACCAGGTAGACTTTGAAGAAGGACTGATGTTGAATATGGGACAAATGTTGAGCATACCATTCATCCTCTCTGGTGTTGCATTGCTGGTGGCGGTCACCCGAAGGAAACGAAAAACGAATCAGATTGATGAAATTTTGGCCGAATGATCAACGGAGCCGGACTATGATAAAACAAATTAACACACCGTATTTTCCGGCCGGAATGAGGTATTGTGCACCCCTGATTGCAGTTGCCGGTTCATACCTGATCGCGACGGGTCACAGCGTTTGGGGTATCCTTGTCGTCTTTCTGGGAGCAGTAATTTTTACGACAAAGTATGTTACTGAAATTGACCTCAAAAATAAAACATACAGGGACTGCATGGCTTCTATGTGGTATCGTTTCAATAAAGAATCCAGACAGTTTAATTCGGTTGAAAAAGTCGTTGTTACCAAGGGCAGCTATTCGCAAACTATCAATACCCGTGCTCAATCCCGGCAAATGGACTGGTCCGATTTTACAGCGACGCTGGTCCTCGACAATGGCACACTCGACCTTATAACAAGGAACAGCAAGGGCGACCTTCTCCGTGGATTGAAGGAGTACATGGAATTTCTCAATGTGCCGGTGGAAGACAGAACGACTAATCAGCCCTTTTTTGTGGATATGTCTCGTGTTCAATAGCCTATAATACGATAACCGAGGGAATTTTGTAATTTCATATGGCCGTGGTTTCGATGCCATGGCAGAAATTTCTGTCGGGTATCACGCGTACAGAAGTGCGAAAATATCTTATCTCGATGTCGGCTTGATGAAAGCACGTTTTCTTACCATCTCCATCCTGATAACACTTGCCCTGGCCGGGCAGGACACAGAAGTATTTTCCCAGGATAGCCTTACCCGAAGCATTTCCCTGAACATAGGAGGTGCTCACTATCGTTTTATCGATGAAGCTTTTGCTCACGAGCGGGTGCGGTATGCAGGTACGATGTTCACTTTCAGCATGGATCACCAGCGGATTACGAATGCATACTACATGTTCGCGACACTGTGTGCTGCAATAGGGAATGCGTCAACATCCGGGCCGCACCCCGATGCAAACTTTACCAGTATTCAGGTCTCATTCACGTATGCCCGAAGGGTGTCTGATTACACCTTGATGAAGTGCCCGTCAGCCGTGTTTGTTGGAGCCGGACTCGTCTCCTCGAATTATGGTGTTGAAAACGTGGACGATTTCGATGAAGCAACGATCACCGCAAATCATGTTATTGCGTTAGCTGTTGTTAATCGGATCAGACTTTCTTCACGAAATGGCCTGGACATTTCTGTTTTACTTCCATTTGCAGGGTTTGCCAAAAGAACGAATTATGATGGCGGAATAAACCAGGAATTGGAAGAAGAATACGACAAAGGCACTCTTTATCTGCTTTTTCATCGCGCGAAGATTGGGACTATTAACCCGCTAAGACTTCCCGTGGTTGCCGTTGATTTCAACCGCCGGATCCGACCACAAACTGATTTGATCGTGGGATACAGGTTTGAGTACATGAAGAATACAAGCATTGAATCCATCAGACTATACGGTAATCGGCTTCAGGTTGGATTAAGGTTCTATTTCAATAAGCCGTTATGAGGATCCGCATTGCAATCTTACTATGCTGCGTATTGACCCTGGGTTGTGACAGCATCTTCCTCGGTGACGAAAGCCCGATAGACGTCAGCGCGAACCTTGAGCTTCCACCTTCGACAGGTGATGGAATCGAAGTCTCCTCGCCATCGCGTGAAGGCCTGGATTCGGCGATGTTATTCAATATGGTCAAGGACTACATGGACAATGGGTCACCAGGAATCCGCAGTATTCTTATCAGCAGAAACAACAAGCTAGTGCTCGAGGCGTACTTCGATGGCTGGAATCGCGAACGCCGGCAGGATTTGCGTTCAGCCAGTAAGAGTTTTGTTTCCGCAGTAGCGGGAATTGCGATCGATAAAGGTGTAATCGCGAGCGTCGATGAAAAAGTGCTCAGCTATTTCCCGGAGTATCAGCAAATAGAAAACCATGATGCCCGCAAATATGATATGACGATCCGCGACCTCCTGCGAATGCGTACCGGCCTGGGCTGCAACGACTGGTCTCCGGCTTCGCCGGGTAATCAGGAGTACATGTACCCCAAGGATGACTGGATCAAATTCATTTTCGATTTGCCCGTTGTGAATACACCGGGTTCAATTTTCAGTTATTGCTCCGGCGCCCCAATCGTGGTGAGCGCGATTATCACAAAGGCTTCGGGAAAAAAAAGCTCTGACTTTGCCGATGAGAATCTTTTTGCGCCGCTGGGAATCACCGATTACGTGTGGGAGTATATGCCGGGAAAACGCGAGTATGCCGGAGGTAAGCTTCACATGCGGCCCCGAGACTTTCTTAAGTTCGGTCTTCTAATGCTGAACGATGGGAGGTGGAACGATCAGGTCATTCTTTCAGAAGGGTGGATACAGGAATCAACCGCTCCAAATGGTACCGTTCCCGTTCGGCGCGCCGGTGTAGAATACGGATACTACTGGTGGGTGACGTCGTGGGACATAGATGGCGAAATTATCAATGCTTACTACGCCAACGGCAACGGCGGACAGTTGCTGTATATTTTTGAAGAACTTGATATGGTTGTTGCATTCACGGGAAATGCCTACAATACTAACGCAGACAATAAAGTCTATTCGATCATTCAAAGGAAAATACTGCCGGCGGTGTTGAACTAACAAGTAACACTGGTAGTTGGACTCCAGAGTAACTGATACTCGTTTGGCTACGGCCCCGGCGCGGACACTTCTGTTCGTATCCGGACGCGAAATACTCTTTCACCTTCATAATTTCTTCAGGTTAACGGTTTTTCAGGGTTGGCATAATTATTCCTACAAATAGGAAAAAAGTCGCAATGAAGAAGTATCAGCTCGGCGAATTTGAAGAGATCGTTCTGCTTACGATAGGGGTTCTTTACAAAGAAGCATACGGTGTGGCTATCAGGAACGAAATCGAGACACGACTTTCCCGGCGCGTCAGTATGGGCGCGATGCATTCGGCCCTGGTGAGACTTGAAACCAAAGGCTATATCAAATCTGCCGGCGGTGAAAGCACGGAAGACAGGATGGGCCGCCCAAGGCGTTACTTTCAGATAACCGCATTGGGAAAAAGGGCATTGGAGTATACGAAGAGCACAAGGGACGAACTGTGGCGTGCTATCCCGAAGGTTGCCCTGAACATAAAATTCACCGGATAGATGTATGGCACCTGAAAAAGGACCGCCGCGGTTGTTGCTGCGACTCTTTCGCTGGTATTGCGATCCGAAGCTTGCGGACCATATTGAAGGCGATCTGATTGAGGACTATTTTGCCCGGTTACGACGATCCGGAAAGAAAAAGGCACAACTGCGTCTTGTGATCGATGTCCTGTTGCTTTTCAGACCAGGCATTGTTAAACCTTTAAGAAATAGGCCATCACGAATAAATAAATACGATATGTTCCGTCATAATCTGCTGATCGCGTTTCGCAATTTCCTGCGATTCAAGAGTTCTTTCATAATCAACCTGACAGGACTGTCATCCGGCTTAGCCTGCGCGCTTCTTATTTATTTGTGGGTAGACGATGAATTGAGTGTCGACAAGTTTCATGAAAATCGGGACCGCCTGTATCAGGTAATGGAAAATGTGGAGCAGGATGGCGGATTGATCACACGGATAACAACGGCCGGGCCAACTGCCGACGCGCTCGCAAGTGAAATGCCGGAAGTCGAGTATGCCGTGACGAATACCTTTAGCAGAATATTTCGCGAAGTGCTTTCTGTTGACGGAAATGACGTCAAGGGAGACGGACTGTATGCAAGTACAGACTTCTTCAAGGTGTTTTCATTTGAGTTGATCGAAGGCGACCGGGACATTGCACTGTCTGACAAGAATTCGATTGTAATAACGGAGAATCTTGCAATGCAATTATTCGGAACTACAGAAAACATTGTGGGCAGGTCGGTGTCGTGGCAACACAAAAAGGAGTTTCTGGTTTCGGGGCTGCTTAAAGACATTCCGCATCGTTCGTCAGTTAAGTTCGATTTCATTCTGACGTTTGACGTATTGACGGAGCTTAATGCATCGCTGTTGAGTTGGTATAATACTGCGCCCCAGACATTTGTTCTGTTGAAAGAGGGTACTGATGTTGCTGCGTTCAATAAGAAAATAGCAGAGCTGGTAAGAATAAAGACCGATGGCAACGCGAAACATCGAACACCATTCATTACGCGCTACACAGATACATATCTCTATGGGAAATATGAAAACGGAAAGCAGGCCGGAGGCAGAATTGAATATGTGAAATTGTTTCTTATCATCGGTGTGTTCATCGTACTGATCGCCTGTATCAATTTTATGAACCTTTCAACAGCCCGTGCGTCGAGAAGGACCAGGGAGGTCGGTATCAAAAAAGTAGTGGGTGCGCGTAAAGGTTCGCTTGTTGTCCAATACCTGAGTGAATCGATATTGATCAGTTTCATCTCCTTGTTGCTGGCGATCGCATTAGTAATAACGTTTCTTCCGCAGTTTAACTCGATCGTTGGAAAAAACCTTAGGTTTCGAATCGATCTCGATTTCGGTCTTGTATTGTTGGGTATAATACTGATAACTGGCCTGGTAGCCGGAAGTTACCCTGCCTTTTATCTTTCAAAATTCAAACCTGTTACGGTCCTTAAGGGGAGATTTAGCAACCTTATGGGTGAAGCCAGGGCCAGAAAAGCATTGGTGGCTTTCCAGTTTACGTTATCAGTTATCCTCATTGTCTCGGTCTGGGTTGTAAATAATCAAATTCAGTTCATTCAAACAAAGAACCCTGGTTTTAACAAGGACAACGTCATCGTCATGGCGGGGGAAGGAATTCCAAACGAAAAAAGAGAAACCTTCCTGTCGGAAATCCGGAATTTACCTGGCGTGGCTGGAGCTTCAAGTACCGGACATGACATGACTGGACACAATAGTGGCACGTACGGTATTGAGTGGCCGGGGAAAAGTCCGGAGAATGCAACTGAGTTTGAAAATATAGCAGTGAACCATGGATTGATTGAGACGCTTGGAATTTCCATTAAGGAGGGCCGGTCATTTTCCCGTGAGTTCGCTGATTCGTCGAGTATAATTTTTAATGAGGCTGCGATCAAATTCATGGAGCTTAAAGATCCGGTCGGCAAAGAGGTTAAGTTATGGGGAAAGCCGGTACAGATTATCGGTGTTGTAAAAGATTTTCATTTTGAAACCTTTCATGAGGAGATTAAGCCCGCATTTTTCCGACTCTACCCGGAGGCTCCCAATATCATGATAAAAATCGAAACAGGGCACGAGCAGGATGTGCTGGCACGCCTTGAAACACTGCATGCCGCGTTTGGTCCCGGTTTTCCGCTCGACTTTTATTTTCTTGACGCTGACTACCAGGCGTTGTATGTCGCTGAAACAAGAGTATCGAAGTTGTCGCGGTATTTTGCCGTCCTTGCGGTTTTAATTTCATGTCTGGGCTTATACGGTCTGGCTGCATTCACGGCGGAGCGGCGAGTAAAGGAAATTGGTATCAGGAAGGTGCTTGGATCCTCCGAGTTTGGAATCGTTTATCTGCTATCAGGAGAATTCACAGGCGTTGTGTTGCTTTCCACGGTGATTGCATTGCCTGCCAGCTATTTCGTTGTGCGGGAATGGCTCGAGGGATTTGCTTTCAGGATCGAACTCGAATGGTGGTACTTTCTCGGATCCGGTATTCTTTCATTGCTCATTTCCTTGTTAACGGTGGGAACACAGGCACTACGGGCCGCAAAATCGAATCCGGTGGTAAACCTCAGGTCTGAGTAGTGCATCGACGCCAAATATTCTGGCCAGGAACAATTCGCTTTCAGTATATCTGATTTTTCAGTGGTGATGAAAGCTGTTTGAAGTACCGTGTTTATAAAACATGTCGGAGTTGGTGTGAGGTGTAGTCAAATGGACTCTTTGAACCTGGTGACCTGGTGTCGGCAACAAATAACGATCTTTCCGTGTTTCTGATCCTGCAAGGACGATAAGGATCGGACCCATAACAATTTACGAACAACCCACGGTGTACGATGTCATCACTACACGGTGGTGGTGTTAAACAACGCTACCTGTTCGATCATTGTATGCGGAAAATTCTGCCTTCTTATTGAATAAGAACTCGCGATTCCGATGTACATTTATGAAAGTATCAACTGTCACGTCCGCCTATGAAAGCACCGGGCAAAACCGTTTCTGAAATTCTGGCAAATCAACCAGAGGATAGATTTGAGGCTTTCAACAAACTTCATGACGTTATCATAAGAAACCTTCCACCGGGATTTGAACCCGCGATCAGTTACGGCGGGCTTGGTTATGTTGTCCCGCATCAATTGTATCCGGCGGGTTACCATTGCAAGCCCGAAGAACCCCTTCCTTTTGCCGGTATCGCTTCACAAAAGGGTTCGATCAATTTCTACCACATGGGAATTTATGCAAATCCCAAATTGCTCAAATGGTTTGAGCGCGAATACCCGAAACACTGCAAGCAAAAACTTGACATGGGAAAAAGTTGTGTGCGATTTAAGAAAATGGATGACATTCCCTACAAACTCATTGGTGAACTGATGACAAAGATCAGCGTAGACGAATGGATCGCGACGTACGAGAAAAATATGATCCCAAAATCGAAGAAGAATTCCTGAGGTACCATATGAGATATCTCAACCTATTCGCCCCGATGCTGCTGGTGCTGTGCCTCGTCTCCTGTTCAAACGAGCCGCAATCGCAATTGCCCTACGTCATGGATAGTGCTGGTATTTTGACAGAAGTCGAGGAGGCTGACCTTACAAAACAAATCAGGGAACTCGAGGACAGCATCGGTTCGCAAATCGTAATATTTACGATCGATTCATTGCATGGTGAAAAGATCGAGGACTTCGCACTCAGGCATGCTAATGATTGGGGAATTGGCCGTAAGGACTACGACGATGGGATACTGATAGTTGTGGCGGTTCGGGATCGTAGAATGCGAATTGAAGTGGGCTATGGACTCGAATTAATTGTCAAAGACGAAATTGCAAGCCGGATTTTGCGCGAGCAGATGGCGCCGAAGTTCAGGGAAGGCAAATATTATGGGGGGCTTCAGTCGGCCGTCGAAACCATCAAGACTCTCATTATGGAACACAAAGAATTGATTGGTCAACGTCCGCATTAAAAGGACAAGAATGGTTGGCCTACAGCATGTCTTCACGCAGTGGCGTAAAGGTGTCGACCAACCGCGCCGTTTCGCTCAGTAGTTGTATGGTATGTTTTCGATTCGATGGAATGTAAAACATGTCTCCGGCCTGGAGTTCAACATCCGGTTCCCCGTCGCAGAACAATCGGATTTTTCCCTTCGCTATGTACGTGATTTGTTCATGGACATGGTGATGTGGGGGATCAGGCTCTGTCCATGGGCCGTTGACGAAATCGATCACCACTGTCATTAGCTGTTTACCATGAATAAACTTACGTTGCGCGTCGGGTCTGAACGCGGTAGACGGAGAGGACTCTTTCAGAAATGACATAAGTGTAAATTCTGTGATAGACAAGATAACACCCGGAATGCGCTGCAGGTACTATCGCATGAATCCCGCAGCCACACCACCGTCAACGTTAATGACATTTCCGGTTGATTTGTTTAGCAAGCCGCCTGTCAACGCGAAACATGCATTAGCGACATCCTCCGGGAGTATTATTTCATTCAATAGTGTTCGTTTTGCGTAGAAGGCGGGTAGGTCGCTAACGGATACGCCATATGCTTTGGCGCGACCTTCGGCCCAGGCACCTTCCCAGATCTTGCTGTCGGCGATAACAGCGTCTGGGTTAACGGCGTTTACTCGTATGTGATGCGCGCCCAACTCTGCGGCGTTTAGTCTGCTAAGGTGAAGCTGCGCTGCCTTGGCAGATCCATAACCGGCATTGTTCGGACCCGATACCACCGCGTTCTTGCTGACGATATTAATAACATCCCCGCCTAGGGCCTGCTTCTTCATCACGTTGACTACCGCTTGTGTTACAAGGAATTGCCCTTTCACAAGGACGTCGTAAAGCAAATCCCAATCCTGCTCTGTGTGATCGTCAAGTTTTTTCGAAATTGAAAGACCGGCGTTGTTGACAAGAAAATCAAGACCACCGAACCGCAGGACCGCCGACCTGATGGCGTTGGCAATGTCGCGGGCGTTAGTCACATCCATTGAGACACTCGCGAACGAATCAGCACCATATTTTTCCGAGAACTCCATTTCTGTCTTTTTCAGCCTTTCGACGTCGTTGTCGCTCAGGACCACGCATGCTCCTTCCTGAACAAGTTTGTTTGCGACCGCTTTCCCGATTCCACCGCCGCTACCCGTGATAAGCGCGATTCTTCCCGCAAGTGGTTTTGGTTTCGGCATCCGTTGAAGTTTCGCTTCCTCAAGAAGCCAGTATTCAATATTGAACGCCTCTTGCCGTGAAAGCGAAGTATAGTCAGAAATTGCTTCCGCACCTTTCATTACGTTAATGGCATTAATATAAAATTCAGCGGCCACGCGCGCGGTTTGTTTGTCTTTTGCAAACGTGAACATTCCGATTCCCGGATATAAGATTACCACAGGGTTGGTGTCGCGGATAGCAGGTGAGTTGGCATGTTTGCATGCGTGGTAGTATTCGGTGTATACCGCGCGATAGGTTTCAAAAGCCGGGGCGAGTTTTTTCCGTATACTCTCCGCATCAGTGAGGTCTTCTTGTGCAGAAAGTTCAAGTACAAGCGGGCAAATCTTCGTGCGGAGAAAATGATCCGGACAACTGGTTCCCATGGCCGCGAGTCGGGGCATGTCGTGGGAGTTGATGAACTCGAGTACTCTCGCGTCATCAGTGAAGTGTCCAACCATGAGAGTTTTACTTGAACAAAATCCGCGGAGTATTGGAGCAAGTTGTGCAGCCTGATTTACCCGCTGTTCGTGGTCCAAGCTTTCAATCTTATGCCCTCCGAACACCGGCCGTCTTCGGCCGTAGTTGTCTTCCAGAAATTCGGCACATCGTTCGACAACCTCAAGGGTGTTTATGTAACTTTCATAGGATGTTTCACCCCAGGTAAAAAGTCCGTGCGAGCCGAGCATGATACCGCGCAGACCCGGATTTGAGTCAACGCAATCGCGTAGCTTGATCCCAAGGTCGAATCCCGGCCGTTGCCAGTCGACCCAACCAATCGTACCACCGAATAGCGACTCCGTTATTTCTTTGCCATCCTTTGCTGCGGCTATCGCTATGGCAGCATCCGGATGCAAGTGATCGATATGACGGTAAGGGAGAAATCCGTGAAGCGGCGTATCGATCGAGGGTGCTTTTGAATCGAGGTCATAAATGCAGTGATTGAACAATTCCACCATCTCGTCTTCGAACTCCAGTCCTTTGTAAACGCGTTCCAATTGATGCAATCGTGATACATACAGGGCTGCGAGTCCTGACCGTTTCAAGGTACCAACATCACCACCTGAGCCTTTGACCCACATCACTTCCGTATCCTGACCAGTGAGAGGATCACTTGTCGTCGTTTTGCACGAGGTGTTCCCACCGCCGAAGTTTGTGAGCCTGAGATCTGCACCGAGGAGATTAGACCGGTAAATGAGAAGATCAACTTCATCCTTTTGGTCCGCTGCTTTTTGTTCATCCCACAGAAAGCGGACATGCCTGAATTTTTTTTCCCTTGTCAGTGACATCGTTGTGATTTTTTAATTTAATGAATTGCCATACCCCACCAGGATCACCGAAGCGAGTATGGTTATGATACCTGTGATAATTGTGAAGCTCGTCCGTCGTGAGACACCCTTCCATTCTTTCAGGGTTAGACCCCACACGTTCGAAACCAGAATGATAAACGCCATGTGCAGTATCCACGAGCTGGCGCCGTTACCGAGTTTGCTTTCACCCATTCCGTAAAAAAAGAATTGGAGAAACCACGTTGTTCCGGCGAGCGCCGAAAAAAAATAGTTCCGGCTCAGCGGCTTGCGTACGTCAATATAGTCCCGGAAGGTTTTGTTTTTTGCGTTGAGAACCAGGCACCAGATGAGGTTCGTTGTCAGTCCACCCCAAAGCAAAACCACATAAGTTACGTTATTCTGAAACAGTGGATTATAGCCATAGTGAACTGCACTTTCAGCCATGGCTTTACCGGCTTCGATGCCGAAGTTGAAACACGCGCTGAGAATACCGGATATGGTGGCGACGATCAATCCCCTGACGAGACTGAACTCTGCTATCGCGCCGCGTTTGTCATGATCGGATTGCTCTTTTTCTTTGAGCACCCCGGCTCTTCCGCAGATGAATATTCCGATGAGACAAACCACCACACCTGCGAGCACCCATTGGCCGGCGGCACTTTGAAGCATTTGCGATAAAGAGGTTTTATGCTCCGCGGGAAAGTAGTTGTAATACAACGGGGGGACCAGTGATCCAAATGCGGCGCAATATCCGAGAATAACTGAGTTGCCCAGCGACATGCCAAGGTAGCGGATGCCCAGCCCATACGTTAGCCCGCCGATTCCCCATAAGACACCCATTGTGTACGTTACCGCAACCACTTCGGGATTGGTATCCCGAATAACATTGGCAAAACCCGGCACCGTGAGCAAGGCGGCAAGCGGAGGCACGATCAACCATGAAAAGAGACCCCCAATTGTCCAGTATGATTCCCATGCCCACGCCTTTACTTTCCGGAATGCCATGTAAAAACTTCCTGAGGCAAATCCGCCGGTGAAATGAAAAAGTACGCCGAGTATGATTGTCATGTCTGTCCGCTGTCGAATTGATCAATGCAATCCTATCACATGTGCATTCTCATTCTGTCATGCCGTGTCATGCCTCGTGATTTTTACCCGCACACCACAGGACACTTCGCGGATGAAAGCAGGGAATTGCGAAAAAAGAATCTAATTTTAACTATGCGGGTTGCATTCAGAATGAAACTTAAGCCGGGTTTTGTGCAGGAGTACAAACGACGACATGCCGACATCTGGCCGGAGCTGAAGACTTTACTCAGGAACTCCGGGGTTCGTAACTATGTAATCTTCTTTGATGAGGAAAGCCATGTGTTGTTTGCCGTACAGGATGTAGACGGCACGAAATCATCGCAGGACCTTGGGCGTCACGAAATAGTCAGGCGTTGGTGGGCATATATGGCTGATATCATGGAAACGAATGACGACCAATCGCCCGTGAGTATTCCACTCTCAGAAGTATTTTATCTTGACTGATTGACTGCACAATGACGAGAACCATCACTCAGTTTCTGTCAGGCATTGCATGTTTACTTTGTCAGGCCGGGTATGGGCAGGAGAAGGCGACAACAGATTCGGTATGGCCCGAAATCACACATGAAACCAGGCCGTGGACCCGCTGGTGGTGGCACGGCAGTGCTGTTACGAAGGTTGACATAACGCGCGAACTTGAATCGTTTCGCGCGGCCGGTATCGGGGGCGTTGAGATCACTCCGATTTATGGGGTCGCAGGTCGTGAAAAGGAATTTATTACCTATCTCTCTCCACAGTGGGTCGAAATGCTGGTGTACACGTTGCGTGAAGCCCAACGGCTCGGACTTGGGGTTGATGTGGCAACAGGTACGGGCTGGCCTTTTGGCGGTCCCTGGGTGAAGGAAGAGCATGCCAGCAGAAATCTTGTCCTCAGACATTTCATAGTCAGGAATGGGAAAGAAGTTCCGCTACAAATTGAATGCAGTCAGCAGCCTTTTATTCGCGCTGTCGGATACAATCTTTTATCCGACACATCGCAGCGCCGGGTTACCGCAATGAGTGATATAAAGTATCCTTTAAACGATAACAGAAATCTTCAGGAGTTAGCCGTTGACCAGGTCAGGTTTCCAAAACGAATTCCGCTGGTTGCGCTGGTTGCATTTGACCAAGCTGGTAAGTTCATCGATCTGACGAATCGCGTCAGCGCTTCCGGAAAACTGGATTGGAAATATCCGGGTGGTGTTTGGAAACTTATCGCAGTTTTTTCGGGATGGCACGGTAAGATGGTCGAGCGTGCTGCCCCAGGCGGTGAAGGTTATGTGATTGATCACTTTTCGAAAGACGCTTTAAAGGCATATCTCAAATATTTCGACGCCGCACTGAAACAGAACGACATCAGCTCGTTGCGCGCGTTCTTTAACGATTCGTATGAAGTTGACGACGCATCCGGAAACGCTGACTGGACTCAGGACTTTTTTGACGCTTTTCAGAAACGTCGCGGCTACGATCTCCGACAACACCTGCTGAAATTTATTGAAATGAAGGATGACGACGAAACCCGCAGAATAATGTGTGATTACCGGGAAACGTTGTCTTCTCTTCTCCTTGAGAACTTCACGCTTGAATGGAAGGAGTGGGCGCACAAACACGGAGCGGTTGTTCGTAATCAGGCCCATGGTTCGCCGGCTAATATTCTCGACTTGTATGCGACGGTGGATATACCTGAAATAGAAGGTACGGAACCGTTAAGAATAAAGATGGCGACATCGGCGGCGAATGTCGCGGGTAAAAAACTCGTATCCGCGGAAGCCGTTACCTGGTTGAACGAACATTTCGAGTCGCGTCTTCGCGATATGAAAGTTGCGCTCGATCGGTTTATGTTAAATGGAGTGAATCATTTGTTTTATCATGGCACTGCGTTTTCTCCGAAGGACGAACCCTGGCCGGGATGGTTATTTTACGCCGCTGTCCATGTGAACGACCGCAACCCGCTTTGGCGCGACTTGCCTGCGCTTAACGAATACGTTAGCAGATGTCAGACTCTCCTTCAGCATTCGAACCCTGACAACGACGTTCTTGTATATTATCCTTTTCACGATGCATTGTCTACGATAGGTACGGAGACGATCGTACACTTTGATGGAATAGGAAAACAGTTTGAAGGAACGAGCTTCGCACGATGCAGCGAAACATTGCAACAACAGGGGTACGCTTTTGATTTTGTTTCAGATCGTCAACTCGCAACGCTCAAGGCAATCGAAAACCAGGTTGAAACCGGAGCTTCGCGTTACAGGGCGATCGTCATTCCGTATGTGAAGTACATGCCTGTTGAAACGTTGGAGAAACTGCGACAACTGGTTACCCAAGGCGTTCCGGTGATTTTCTTCGAGGGGATGCCGGAATCATTTTCAGGGTTCTCAGAACGAGAGGCTAAGACCGCGTCGTTTTCGAGAATTGTCGGTGAATTGAGAACAATTGCGGGAGCCACAAAATCGCAGCCGGATCAAGCCGGAATGCAAGTGCTCATCGGAAAGGACATTGAATCTTTGTTGAATTCGGCCGGTGTGAAGGCGGAATTTATGACAAGGCTCGGACTTAATTATCTGCGCAAACAGCAGGCAGACGGTTCCAAAATTTATTTCATTAGCAACCCGACAAACAAGGTTATTCGTGGCCAGATTCCTCTTAATACCAATATGCAATTCGTCGAGATTCTCGATCCGATGACTGGTCGATCAGGTTCGGGTAATGTGAGGAATGTATCGGGGCAAACGGAAGTTTATCTTGAGCTGCTCCCGGAACAAACACTGTTTGTGAGAACCGCTAACGCAAAACACGGAGGTCAGGTGTTTGTATTTGAAGGCGACACGGGAAAGCCGATGAGTATCGACGGACCCTGGGAGCTCAGATACATTTCCGGAGGGGCAGAGCCATTTCCGTCAAGGAAGTTGACGTCATTGCAGTCATGGACTGATTTTGGTGAGCCGTTTCTATACTTTTCTGGTACTGCGAGATATTCGACGACGTTCCAGAAACCGGATGCAAAGTCGATGATGTGGAAACTCGATCTTGGTGAAGTTGCGGAGACCGCTTCGGTGGAAATTAACGGCCGGCATATTGGTACGTGCATTGGCCCGGTGTATACGTTGATGTTTTCCGATTCACTGTTGGATGCCACTAATGTGCTTGAGGTGACTGTCACGAATTCTATGACAAATCGCATTATCCTTCTCGATAAACAGAGGGTACTCTGGAAGAAGTTTTATAATATCAACTTTCCGGCGCGGAAGAGCGAGAACAGTGCAAGTGGATTGTTCAATGCCGCTGCATGGGAGCCACGCCCCTCGGGGTTAATCGGTCCGGTGAGTCTCACGCCATTGGAGCCCCGATAGTCATTCCATCATATCTTCCTTCGTTGAATTCTGACAGACAACCGACAAAAAATTCCGGTATGCTGCGGTATACGGCAGGACACTATCCGGACGGGGTCCCGATACATTAGTTGTGCAATCGATTGCTCAACCAAATCTAAACCCTAATTAATATGCTTAAACCTTTATCATGCCTGAGGAGACTTCGTCGGTGGCGAACTGCTACGCTGATGCTGTTCGTGATGGCATTCCATGTGCATGCAGCGATGTCCGCTGTCCTGCAACAGGGACGCCAGGTAACCGGCCGCGTCACGTCCTCCGATGATCAATCCGGATTCCCCGGAGTAAACATCATAGTCAAAGGAACTACCGATGGTACCGTTACGGACAGCAACGGTAATTATGCGATTGAAATCAAAGCCAGTGACGCCGTACTTGTTTTTAGTTCCATCGGTTACAAGACCGTGGAAATTGTTGTCGGCGATCAGAGCACAGTTGATCTCGTTATGGAACCGGATGTTACTTCACTCGCGGAAGTCGTCGTCGTCGGATACGGAACGGTGCGCAAGAGTGATGTTACCGGTGCATTGTCATCCGTGACATCCGAACAACTAAGAGCTGTACCGACACAAAGTATATCCCAGGCGTTGCAGGGACGCGCCGCTGGCGTAGACGTATCACAATCAAGTTTCCGTCCCGGAGACAACCCGACGATCCGCATTCGCGGAAACAGATCACTGATAGGAGGTAACGATCCTTTGATCGTTGTTGATGGTATTCCATTACCCGAAGGCTCAGGATTAAACGACTTCAATCCGAATGACGTCGAGTCCATTGAAGTTCTAAAAGATGCATCGTCCGCGGCGATTTATGGTTCACGCGGTGCGAACGGTGTTATCCTGGTAACCACCAAAAAAGGTAAAGCCGGGAAGGCGAAAGTTACCTATGAAGCGTTTTACGGCGTCTCTTCGCCACTTGCGGAAATTGAAATGCGCAATGGAGGGCAACACGCTGAACTGAGACGCGAAGCACTGCGGAACAACAATGGCCTCGTTTATCCCTTTCCCTGGGCTGATGTTGAATCTGATTTCTCAGCCTTCAGCGCGCAGGATGTCGAAGTATGGAATTCAGTCGCTGATGGCTACGAATGGGTAGACCGTGAAAACCGGGTACCCGCCATGCGTCCCGTGACCGCCGAAGAAAGAGAGGCATTCGAACGCTACTACGAACAGTACGAGCATCGTTATCCCGTTGGTACACGCTCAGCAGCGGTTCAAAGCCAGCTGGATAAACTCCGTGCGAAACTCGATGATCCGAATCTGCAAATCCCGGTTTACAATCCGAGCAACGTCAGGTCTACTGATTGGGGTGACCTCGCGTTGCAGACAGGTAAAAAACAAAGTCATCAGTTTACCGTTTCCGGCGGCAGCGATAACATAAGAGCGTACTTCGGAGCGGGATACTACAAGGAAGAAGGTATTCAGAAAACGCAGGACTTTGAACGCTATAACGTAAAGCTTGGTCTCGACTGGCAGGCAAGCAAAGCATTCAAAGTGGGCGCAACGCTAACAGGTACCTTGTCGACACAGGAGTACGGTTCACCACTTTATTTCCGTGCTATTGGCCAGAATCCGCTCGCCATTCCTTATGACAATGAAGGCAACGTTATTCTCCAGCCCGGTGGAGATCCTCTCGTTTTCAGTCCGCTGAATGAAATCAATGATTATATCGATGACAGGCGAATCGCGAGAATTTTCGGAAGCTACTACGCTGATCTTA
Organism: Bacteroidota bacterium; assembly: GCA_023428695.1. GTDB lineage: Bacteria > Bacteroidota > Bacteroidia > Cytophagales > Cyclobacteriaceae > Ohtaekwangia. The sequence continues at coordinate 275,849 of JAEYWY010000028.1, read as the reverse complement.
CCATACTGCCCGGACTTCGGTACCGGATGAATCTTGGAACCGACTTCAAACATTACCGGCGTGGACAATACCAGGGTGCATTGACGTCCGATCGTCGCGGCGGAACATCCTGGGCGAATTACTATCAGGACCAACGGTTCTCCTATGTGATGGAAAATCTGATATTCTACGATAAGGAGATTGGGGACCGCCACAAAATCGGTGTCACTGCTCTCTACAGTTTGCAGAACGATCGATTTGAATCATCCGGCGTCAACGTCGCTAACCTGCCGTATGAGTCACAACTTTACTACAACCTGCGTTCAACGAACGCGTCCGGGCCGGATGATTTTAACAGCGATTTTTCCGAAAAAGTGTTTCTGTCGTATATGGCACGCGTTAACTACTCCTTTATGGACAAGTACCTGCTAACACTGACGGGACGTTACGACGGATTGTCTCCGCTGGCCCCCGGTAACAAGTGGGGATTCTTTCCATCGGCATCTGTAGCATGGAAACTTGGACAGGAAAATTTCATTGCTAACCTCGGCCTGTTCGAAGAGTTAAAACTGAGACTGGGTTATGGTGAAGTCGGCAACGCAGGTGTGCCTCCATACCTTGTTCCCGGTAGACTGGATAAAGTTCCATACGTCTGGGCAGAGACGCCAGCATGGGGATTCGTTCCGCGTCTCGTACAGAATCAAAACCTGAAATGGGAGGGAACACAATCACTGAATGCCGGTCTTGATTTCGCAATCCTCAACGGACGCGTAAGCGGGACGTTTGAAGTGTATCAGCAAACAACCGATGATCTCCTGATGTGGCGTCAGTTGCCAACAGTCTCCGGTATTCGCGAAAGTATGGAGAACGTTGGAAAAGTGAGGAACCGCGGTGTGGAAGTTTCTATCAGTTCAGTTAACGTCGATGCGCAAAATGGTTTTCAATGGAGAACCGATATCATTTTCTCGCGAAACCGTGAAGCCATTCTTGAACTCTATGGCGGCACGAACGATGACGTCGGTAACCGGTGGTTTATCGGTCAGCCGATTACAACATATTTCGATTGGGAACCCCTTGGCGTATGGCAGATGTCTGAAGCCGAAGAAGCAAAAGAATACGGCGCCCTTCCCGGCAAAGGCAAAATCAAAGATCAACTTACTGTCGATTCCAATAACGACGGCCGGCCCGATGCAGCGGATGGTGTTATCAATGCTGATGACCGCGTGATCCGTGGTAATAACGTTCCTGACTGGACTGGTAGCATGGTTAATACGTTCTCGTATAAAGGCGTTGAGTTGTCTTTCATGTTATATACGCGCCAGGGATCTACAATAGCAAGTGGTTATTACAGGCCCGCACTCGCAGGGCGTTATCCGGAACCCGCGTTTGTCGACTACTGGACGCCTACCAACCCGACGAACATGTATCCCCGGCCCACTACCGATCAGGAACGCATTGACTATCCTGAAGCATACCTGTACCGTGATGGTTCGTTTGTGAAGATGCGTAACATCACGCTGGCATACACGTTCCCGCGCGATATGATCGCACGCTACAAAATGGAAAACCTGCGCGTCTATGTTACGGCGTACAATCCTTTCCTTTGGACAAAATTTGAAGCCGGTGACCCTGAGTTTTATGCCAACTCCAACAGGCTTGACCGCGGTCTTAACCTGCCGATCACGAACGTAAACGATCAGTTGATCGGAAATAACCTTAGCGACAAGAGCATTGTCTTTGGTCTTTCTGTAGGATTTTAATCGATCACCTCAACGCAAATTGTATATGAGAAAAATAAAGATATTGTTTCTGTCCGTCGTTATGCTCACCTCATGTCACGACATGCTGGAAGAGGCAACCGTGTCTCAGGCCACATACGGACTATACGAGACCGAAGCCGGACTCGAATCGCTCGTAAATGGCGTTTACTGGACATTGCGCTATCAGTTTAATGGTGAACAGAGTTTTACCCTTTGGAACTATGGCGTGGATGAATACATTCAGGCAGCTGACGGTCAGAACAAGTTTGTTGATGCATACACAAACCAGCTCAACTCAAGCTTTGGCATGTTTCACGATATGTGGGCCGCGTATTACCAGGGGATCAACTCGGCAAACACAGGTATCAAGCTGATCTCTGAGTTTAGCGCGGGGACGGGTGGTGCGTTGTCAACTCCGGAGGGACGTGCTGCGCGCATAGGTGAGTTGAAGTTTCTTCGCGGTTATTTCTACTTTATGCTGGTTCAGCAATTCGGAAGCATACCACTTACAATTGAAGCTACAGAAGGTGTACGCCTTGATTTTCCAAAGGCTTCTGTCGCTGAAGTATACAATCAGATTCTGGCAGACCTGCATGATGCAGAAACGGTTCTTCCCGTCAATCAACCGCAACGTGGACGGATCACGAAAGGGGCAGCTCAGCATTTTCTTGCGAAGGTTTACCTTACGCGAGGCAGCGCCAAAAATGATCAGCGTGGACAGCAACCCACAGATATGGAAAATGCTGCCTTGTGGGCTGAGGCCGTGATTAATTCAGGGACTTATGACCTGATGGACAACTTCGCCGATCTTTGGAACATTGCGAACGAGGCGAATTCCGAAATCATATTGTCTTCACAATTTAACAACAACGCGTTGCTGTTGGCAGGGTCGGGAAATCGCGTTCACCTGTATTTTCAAATGGTATACGACGTGAAACCCGGGATGCGCCGCGACATCGCGAACGGCAGACCGTTCCGGAGACTGCAACCCACGCCATACACTATTGAGGTCTTTGACCGGAGGAACGACTCGCGATTCTATAAGAGCTTCCGCACCGCATACATCGCTAACAATGAAGCTACGATTCCCAAATGGTCGGAAGCCGACGCTTCGAACGGATATGTGGATGTATCCGAGGTCGGTAAACCTAAATTCGCTGTTGGCGATACTGCGATTTTTGTTACCGTTGATGAAAATGTGAGTGATGCAGAGATCGCTTCCAAATCATATTTGTGGATCCCGCGCAACAAGTGGAACAACGCCGATTTCCTCACGCTTGTCAAATGGATGGATCCAACCCGCCTTGATGTAGGTATTGAATTCGCCGGACGAGATGGGATTCTTGCACGACTCGGCGAAACCTATCTGATTGCCGCGGAGGCAAATGGACGAAATGGCGACTATGACAAAGCTGCCGAATTTATCAACATACTCCGTGCACGCGCGGCGTATAAGGCAGGAGAGGTGAAGCCCACTCATTTCTACAAAACTGAAGGTGGTGCGTATGGTGATCTGAACAGCACGGAACCTGAATTACTTGTTACGAGTGCGTACTGGGATACCGATGTTGAGTTGGAACAATATCCGCCATCGGCCACGACACAGGAAACACGGTTCATCCACTTTATGCTGAACGAAAGGACCCGCGAGTTACTTGGCGAGCTTCATCGCTGGAATGATCTTGTACGGACTGAAACGTTCTTTGAGCGTGTGAGCCTATTCCATTCAATTGCAAAAGATAACGTTCAGGAATATCATAAACTCCGGCCGATACCGCAAGCGCACCTGGAGCGTGTGTTCATTGATAACCGGCCGCTGACAGCAGACGAACGTGAGGCACAACAGAATCCCGGCTATAACTAAACTGTTCTGATTGTTTGGGTTATGGGGCTGTTCTTCGGGAGGACAGCCCCTTTATTTTGCGGCAATGCCGGAACTGCAACGTGTTAACGTTTGTCCTGTACGTTTTCAGTGAGGTAATACACTTCGCTGCCCGCAAGAAGGAATGCTCCCAATCCAAAGTCTTCAAAGTTCGGTACAGATGATTTTGATACGGGCTGGCCGTCTTTTGGCTCCTTGCCAGTGCCTTGTACATAACCCAGAAAACCATTTTTATGAACCGCGTGTTTTAAGAGGCCTCGCCACGCTTTCGTTACAATAGGAAGATACTTGCCACTTTCGAGGTAACCATTGCGGATTCCCCACGCCATTCCGTAGACGAACATGGCTGTTCCGGTAGTCTCCTTTCCACCAAAGTTGCCGGGATCATGGAGACTTACATTCCAGAATCCATCCGTCCTCTGCACGGCTGCAAGTGCGGCGGCCATGCTGCGAAAGTCATCTTCGTATTGCTGACGGTGCGGAGCATCCTTTGGCAGGATGTTCAACACGCGAACCAGCGCTGCAATTACCCAGCCGTTGCCGCGGGACCAATAGCAGTCTTCGCCATTTGGTTCACGATACGGAGGATCAAAATCCTTATCACGCCACCAGAGATTGTCGGATGGATTAAAGAGGCCGTTCTCACCGTGACGGCTGCGTGTATACATGTACATCTCGTACATACGTTCCCAATAGCCCTGTTCCGGATAAAGGACGCCCAACTCGGCAAACACAGGCATCGCCATTTGAATGGCATCAATCCAGTTCCAGTCGTCGATCTTGTCGGTGCGCATCATACTGTCGATGGATGCCTTTATCTTTTCAATCTTTTCAGGCTTTGGATCCATCCTATGCAGGGCAATATAAATTTGGCCGGCGCATTGATTATCGGCATTGCGGGTGTATGTCTTACCGTCACGGAGATCCCATTTATGAAAGTCCGCCCAGGTAGTCATGTATCTCATATAGGCGGGCCGGGGATCGATACGATACAATTCAAGAAGGCCTTCGTAATAGACGGCACGTGTCCAGATATTGCTCGCACGCGAAATCTCATGCACGATCCGTTTTCCAACGTCAGGCCACTTGTTCATATAATAGTTGTTCGTGACCGTCATCGCGCGCAACGTTTCTTTCTGACTGGGTAGCTTGTCCTGCGCATGCAAACCGTGTGCAGAAAGAATGAAGAACAACGAGAGAGAAAGTGAAAAACACTGTGATTTCATGGAAAAAGGATTTACTTTTTTGAACGAATATAATACCTGCGAAACCACGGACAGTCGGGGTGTGTACTGCATCAACTAATCCCGAAGAGGGTTGAATCAAAATGTAATGCATCAGATAAAAAACTTTCTGCTAATTATTGCTACTGCGGTCTTCTCGGGTGGTTGTGGCGTTTCTACCGGGCAGGAAGGTCCGATTGATCGATATGCGCTTGTGAAACGGCATAACATACTGTTACAGGAGGCAGATACGCTTGCGTCACTCACCGTCGGAAATGGCGAATTTGCGTTTACCGTGGACGTTAGCGGTCTTCAAACATTTCCGGATGAATATGAACGCGGGATTCCGCTGGGAACGATGGCCCAATGGGCGTGGCACTCCATGCCTGGTGTCGACGCATTCTCCCTTACAGACGTTTATAAATCATTTTCCTCCTGTGATGACACATCTGCGCCTTATCCCGTTCAACACATTCAGGGACATTCACGCGATGCTACGGACGCTTTGCGGGCAAATCCGCACAAACTTCACCTTGGACTGATCGGATTAAAACTGCTCGATCCTGAAGGGAAACGCATCAAGCTTTCGGAATTGACCGACATAAATCAAGCACTTGACTTGTGGACCGGTACCATTACGACCACCTACCGCGCCGGAGGTATCCCCGTTCTTGTTCAGGTAGTGTGTCATCAGAACAAGGATCAGATCAGTGTACGTATTGAGTCGCCATTACTCGAGAAGGGACTGCTTAGTCCCGAGTTTCGGTTCCCCTATGGAAAGACGTGCCACGTTTGTCCGGGCTACGATTTTGGGAACCCTGACAAACATACGTCAATGCTTATCAGGTCTGATAGTAATACTGCTGTTATCCGGCGCAAACTGGATGCGACTGTGTATAACGTGATCGTCAGGTGGGACAACTGTGATCTGGTGCAAAACGAATCGCATACATTCGAATTGACGCCGAAAGGTGAGACACTTGAATTTTCAGTTTTGTTCACGCGTGACGATAATGCCGTTGTTGCCAATTTCGCAGATACGAAAGCAAGCAGTGCGCATGCATGGGAGACATTCTGGGCGTCTGGGGGTGCCGTTGATTTTTCGAAGTGTACAGATCCCAGGGCCTTCGAACTTGAACGACGCGTGGTCTTATCGCAATACCTGACGAAAGTGCAGTGCTCAGGCTCTTTGCCGCCGCAGGAGACGGGGTTGACGATGAACAGCTGGTACGGCAAGTTCCATATGGAGATGTATTGGTGGCATGGTGCACATTTTCCAATGTGGGGCAGACCTGAGTTGCTGGAGCGAAGCATGTCATGGTATCAGCAGGCACTCAAACCAGCCATGGAGACGGCCAGGCTTCAGGGGTACAGCGGCGCGCGATGGCAGAAGATGACAGATCCCGCCGGAAGAGAAAGCCCTTCGAATGTCGGTGCGTTCATCATATGGCAGCAGCCGCACCCGATTTACCTTTCCGAGTTGTTACGACGGTCTTATGCAAATGAAGACTCCGTGAGGGAAGAATTGCAGGATATTGTCTTCAGTACAGCAGAGTTTATGATTTCGTTCTTGCGCGAACGCGGTGGTAAATTTCATCTTTGTCGTCCCATCATGCCCGCGCAGGAAGTATTTGATGTAACCATCACTGATGACCCTGCATTTGAATTACAGTATTGGCACTATGCGCTTACAATAGCCCGGGAGTGGCGTGAGCGCGCCGGCCTTGAAGTTGACGAAACGTGGGATGATGTAATCCAGAGACTTGCACCACTCCCTTCGCACAACGGACTGTACCTTCCAACTGCGACGACTCCTGATGCATACACGAATGCCCGGTTCAAAAGCGATCATCCTGCAGTGTTAGGTGCTTACGGATTCCTGCCGGGTAGTGCACGCGTTGACACGGTGATGATGTTAAACACATTAAATAATATTATGGGTGACTGGGACTGGCCGGGCACCTGGGGTTGGGATTATCCGCTTGTCGCAATGACTGCAACACGTCTGCACCAGCCTGACCTCGCAGTAGAAGCCCTGCTGATGGATGCACAAAAGAACACTTACCTAAGGAATGGCCATAACTACCAGGACAAACGCCTGACATTGTACCTGCCGGGCAATGGCGGGTTATTGGCCGCGATCGCGCTTATGACTGCGGGATGGGACGGAAACAATGTTGCGGCACCCGGATTTCCAAAGGACGGAACCTGGGATGTTCGTTGGGAAGGCATTCACCCATTTCCATGATTGCTACTTCGAAAACATGACGGCGCTGTCATTCATCTCGGGTGGGTGATGAGTCAGCAATTCATACATCGCTGCGCCTGCGAGCAATACGGGTCCATATCCATGGGCTGCGTAAACATTCACAGGACGGTGATAGTAGAACGCGGGATCGAATGCCATGCCGGTGCCGACACATGTGCCCTCAACCTGACCACGATCATTCACTTTTGATGATACTGCACTCCATGCAAGCAATGCCATGGGCGCATAGGCCTTCCGGTCGATCCACCCGCGGTTGATTGCCTGCGTGATGCAGAATGAAAAGATTGCCGTTGCCGATGTTTCAAGATATGTATCATTCCGGTCGATGAGTTGATGCCAGAAACCGGAACCCGATTGATATCGCGCGAGACCGTTCATATGGGCGGTAAGTAAATCCAATACTTCTTTTCTTCCCGGATGGTCCGCAGGAAGTACATCGAGCACTTCCACTTTTGTCATAAGGGCCCAGCCGTTTGCGCGAGCCCAATGAAATTCGGGATGGACCGGCATGCTTTCAGACCATCCGTGCATGTACAATCCTTTTTCATGGTTGAACATCCGGCCAGCGAACAATTTTATTTGCTTCACGGCTTTGTCGTAGTATTCAGAGTCACCGGTCAGTTTACCCATTTGTGCGATTGCCGGTACACTCATGTAAAGATCATCTAGCCACAACGTATTGGGCAGTGGTCGGTTGCGCGCCAGTGTGCCGTCTTTTAACCGGAATTCCCGGTGTACAATGTAATTCATGAAGTTGTCAATCATCGGGCGAAGCGTAGGTTCGATATTCATTCGCTCAGCCTTGATCATCGCAGCGCAGATTGAACCTGCATCATCAAGCGCTCCGGGATGAAGTACGCCGTGCAGTGGATTCCTTGCATCAGGAAACTGTTTCTCATATTTCGTAAAGTAATTCGAAGCCTCTGCAAGAAACGATAACCTCTGGTTTGCGTATTCGTAAAAGCGCTTGTCTCCGGTGGTGCTGGAAGCGAGCATCATACCGGAATACGTGACGCCCCATTCGTAGCTGGTGATTCGGAAGTCACCGGGTTTGAGAATCGCTTCACGTAAAGGCTTTGAATTCGGTAGAATCGTCCCGCCGGTCTTTGCGTGGACGATAAAAGGAGGTGTTACTTCCTGCAGATACTTATGTACCCGGTCCAATACACTTTTGACAGATGTCGCCGTCGTCGCACCATAAGGAACGGGATAGTCTGGTTGCAGTGCATGCAGGGGAGTATTGGAGTCGTTTCGCACGGCGGGTTGTTGTGCATATACCGCAGCCGTCGTCACGACCAGAATGATGATCGAAAGTGCTTTCATGTGTGAAGTCGGATATTTCACACACAAAGTGCGCGTATTCTGCGGCCAAAGTCTCCTGACGTGTCCGGCCTATATGGAATTCCGGTTGATGAAACGGAAGACATTCTTGACGACTTCGCGTTTGCGTTTCAGGATCATGTACGCAGTTGTCTCGCCCATTACTGAAAAGTCGGTTGAAATCACTGTGATACCGAGCAGTTCTTTAAGGGGGGTATCATTGTAGGAGATAATACCGATCTCTTTTCCGGGGACAAGATTCTGATCGCGAATCTGTTTGATCAGTCTTGCCAGATCTGTTTCTTCGATTACGATGTATGCATCATTTTCACGGAGATGCATGTCGCTATAGATCTGGTCGATGATTTCGAAATCAAATCCGAAGTTGGCGGCGAATTGTTTGAAGCCCTGCATGATTTCAGTAGGGTAGGGATACATGGTTTGGCAGGGAAAAACCAGAATAAGTTTTTCGTAACGCTCCAGCTGAGGCAATGCTTCCTGCAACGACTCGTAAATATCGGTCTTGAAATCCTGGTAAACAGCCGCAACGTTTTTTCCAAAGGAAGGAGAGTAGTTATCGATGATAGTAAGCTTGTTCTCAGGAATTTTTTTCAATGCGTCGAGGACTTCAGGCATTTCACTGCGATGAACGAGGTCTGAATCCCGGAAGTGTGGCATGATAACGTAGTGGTCGTAACGTCCTGTATTCTCCTGCAACGCATTGAGAAATATTCGGGAATCACAATGGTAAACACAAAGGTCAACGTGAGCGTTATTTGCCAGGCTTGCGACGAATGAGTTATAGATCTGAAGTTTGTACGAGCTTAGTTTGTTGATCAGGAAGAGTATGTTGATTTGTGACGGCGCAACGGTACGGGCGATGTAGTAACCCTTTCCTTTTTCGCTGACAATGATTTGTTGCTCCTTAAGATAATTATAGGCCTTTTCGACAGTGTCGCGTGAAATGTAATACTCCTCACTGATCTCGTTGATCGAAGGAACGCGCTCGCCGACGCGGCGAAGTCCCACACCGATATCTTCCAGGATAGAGTTAATGATCTGGCGATACTTTGGGACCCGCGATTCGGTGTCAATGCGGATCTCAACAGAGGGTTGGCATTCCAGCGTTCTGCTCATAGGTATATATGTTGAGAGGGTTTGGGATAGGCAAGGTACAAAGGAGGGCCCGTATGTGCAATCGATTGCGCATAAAAAGTGTTCGGCGTACAATTATTAGATGTTTAGACATAAAATCTGATCGACGGAGGCAATGCCTCTTGCCGACTGATACATTTGCGAAATGCAGCCGGCTTCAGTTCCAACTACAAGCGGCATGCGCGTGTCTAAAAAGCAATGCAAAACCTCATAAAACCAGGTAACCTTGTCACGCTGCTGGCACTCCTCCCTTTTTCATGCACAGATGATAGAACGCTGCCCGTGAATGAACGGGTTGCGGTGGATATTGTCACTTCTGTATTTCCGCCCGACGCGGAAGTAAATGAGGATATTCAGATTCAACTCACCATGCAGGCATCGAACGGGTGCTACTCTGATCTCACAGCTGCCATAACAGAAATGGAAGAGGATAACCACTTCCTGATTAAAGGAACCGCCCTGTTTGCATCCCACGGCGTCTGTCCCGACGTAATAGTGTCCAAAGACTCCACCCTCACATTTAGCCCGGAATCGGCCGGTGACTATGTATTTCAGGTAAACGAAGCACCATTTAATGTAAGGGTCTACACTATCACCGTAAACTGACACACCTGGATTCAGTTGCGACTGCGTTTCTAACGGGCAGCATCAGCTTCTGACAAATCCGGTTTTATTCGACGGCGTCTCCTGATTGCCTGTACTCCATTTCTGTGATCACTTTCCAAATAATCTCATATTTTCGTCCAGACGAATAATTAGTCATCGATGCCTAAGAACGATTTCCGAATAACCGTGCATATGGTCGCAAGTCTTGACGGCATGATTGCCAGAAAAGACAACAGCGTTTCGTGGTTTGAAACCACCAGTGACTTTGAAAAAGGCGTTTCAGGCGAAGACCAGGCGGAGGCGATCAAAACGATTGACTGCTATGTGATGGGTTCAAAAACCTACGAGCACGCCATGGAGTTGTCAAAATCATACGGCTGGGTCTACGGCGACACGCCTACTGTAGTAGTAACGAGCCGGAAATTACCAACGGAGAGAGCCAGCGTTCAGTTTTTTTCAGGCGACCTGCATAAGCTTGTCGCAGACCGCCTCAAACCAAATTACAGAAATGTGTGGGTGGTTGGTGGTCCGATCCTGGTTCGCGATTTTCTGCGGCTTGGACTGGCTGACGAAATTCGTATGCCGGTGCTGCCGATTATACTTGGTGAAGGTACATTGTTTTTCGATCACATCGGTAAGGAAACGCTTTTATCCCTCAAGGACGTGACAGCATACAAGAACGGCATGGTCGAACTTTGCTATGAAATAAAGAAGCAGTGACATCTACGGTTGGCAAGACCAATGTATCATGTCATCGGGAACATTAATAACCGAAGCGATGAGTACAGAAACAAACTACACGATTCCTGCCGGAGCCCGAATAGGACATGTCCATCTGAAGGTCGCCGACATTCAACGTTCACTTGATTTTTATTGTGGACTTCTTGGTTTCGAACTGACCACAACCTATGGAAAAGATGCCGCCTTTATTTCCGCCGGAGGCTATCATCACCACATTGGATTGAATGTCTGGTTTAGTCGAAATGCACCGCCTGCGGACAGACATACCGTTGGACTTTTTCATACGGCAATTGTTTACCCGACACGAAGGGACCTTGCTACGATTTTCGTGCGGCTGCGCAATGCAGGTTATCCGCTGACGGGAGCTTCTGACCATGGAGTCTCCGAAGCGTTGTATCTTGACGATCCCGATAAGAATGGCGTCGAATTATATTGGGATAAACCCCGGGAACTGTGGCCAACAAAGGAGGATGGTTCACTGGAAATGTTCACCGTTCCCCTTGATCTTAAGGTGTTGGTCAACGAACTAAATTGAGCCGTGTTGCCGGAAGTCAGCGCCAGGAAAAAAAGCTTTGAAACAAGGGCCCGTAATTACCGTTGCAGTCTCTTAAAATGACGGTACTATCTTACCAGAAAAGGCAATCATCAAAACCATCCGCACTTTATGCAAAACAAATTGATCAGATTTTCAGCACTGGTGGCATTTGTCGCCCTAAGTGCTGTCGCCGTTGCACAGACAAATGAGGTCGCAAAGGAAAAATGGCACTGGGGCAATCCATTGAAGCAGGACACAACTGCCGGCTACGTACAGGTCATCAAGGTCGACAATGTGCTATACATCTCGGGTGCTGTTTCGAGAGAAGTAACCCCTGAAGGAATTACTCAGGTTTACCGCGCCCTGGACAGTTCGCTACGAAGTTTCGGTGCGACTTTTCAAAACGTCGTAAAAGAAAATCTGTACACGACGGACATTGAGGCAATGAAGAAGTACAATAGCGCCAGGAAGGCGTTTTACGGTAGCGATTTTCCTGCGGCTACGTGGGTTCAGATCTCGCGATTGTTTATGCCGGATGCGAAACTTGAAGTGGAATTGATAGCCCACCTTCCCAGGGATTGATGTCATTCAGTGCAAAGCGTTGCACATTACCCGTTTTCATCTTAGTTTGACCTGCAATGAAAAGGATAACCGTTTTTTGTGGGTCGAGCGCCGGAACGAGTAGTGTCATTCAGAAACAAGCCGCACTTCTTGGCTCAACAATGGCACATAAGGGAATCGGCCTCGTGTATGGTGGCGCGACCGTTGGTCTGATGGGAATGGTGGCCGATGCCGTCATGAGAAACGGGGGTGAAGTTATCGGGGTGTTGCCCTATTTCCTGAGTACGAAGGAAATCGCGCACGAAGGGTTGACAAAACTTGTATTGGTCGACAGCATGCACGAGCGAAAAACAAAGATGAATGAACTTTGCGATGGTGTGATCGCACTTCCCGGCGGATTCGGCACGCTTGAAGAGTTTTTCGAAATGCTCACATGGGCCCAACTGGGTCTCCATCAGAAGCCAATCGGTTTACTTAATGCAGACAGATTTTACGATCCACTTCTCGTGTTCATGGATTCGATGGTTGAGAAGGGCTTCCTGAAAGAAGTCAACCGAAAAATGATCCTCGTGTCCGAGCGGGTTGCCGATCTCCTGGACAAGATGAAGAACTATCAGGCCCCGCACGTTCCGAAATGGATCGATCCAAAGAAAGCGTAGTCGCGTCATTTGAAACTAACAAAAGTGTTTTGATACCATGAGGCAGAAGTTAAATCTGATCACGCTCGGTGTAGACGACTTCGACCGGGCTGTCAACTTTTACGAAAAGGGACTTGGCTGGAAGAAATCGTCCAATAGAGTAGATGGGCTGGCGTTATTCCCGTTGGGCGGAATGACCCTGGCGTTGCATCCGCGCAAAGACCTCGCCGACGACACAACCCTCCCTTATCAACCATCCGAATTTGCAGGGATTACGATTTCATACAATGCAAAATCAAAGGAGGAAGTCGATGACGTGCTGGCTGAGGTCAAGAAACTTGGTGCTGCGATTGTAAAACCGGCGCAGGACGTGTACTGGGGTGGCTACAGCGGATACTTCAAGGATCCCGACGGCTATCTTTTCGAAGTCGCATACAATCCGTTTTGGGAACTTGATGAAAATGACAATCTTGTTCTCTGAATGAAGCGGCGCATTTTGAAGGGCATCCCGTCTTTCGTTCGTTACTGACAGAATTCAAAACGTTATGGACAGGGCTAGAATCGTTGAATATTATTTGTCAAAGATCGATGACAAACATTTTACCATTCTGGAAGCGCGGCAGGAGATGGAAACGCAAGGGATCGCGGAAGATGAGATCAGAGTTATAATACGCCTGATTGATAATGCCCTCCATCGGAAACTCGCGGAGAAGTCTCGGGCTGGCAGCGTCAATCTCGCGGTCTGGGTAGGTGGAGTTATTACGTGCATCGGGTTGGTCTTGACGGTGGGGAGTTATACAGGCCTTATCGACATGGGTAGCTATTACCTCGTCGCATACGGACCGATATTGGGTGGACTCGCAATTATGTTCGGAGGGTTTAATAAAACCAGAGACCGCAATCGTGTTTGAAATATCTGTCGGAAGAAATCTTTGCTGAACCTTAACACATGATTTATACCTTTCTTTCGGGTAGCGACCTGGTTGGCGTTCTGGCTGTGCTAACCGTTTTCACAGGATTGATCCTGTTGGCATTTGCTGCTTCTCGTTATCTCTTCAGGCGGTTTAATCCTTCATTTTCCGATGACAAGACATTTCTTTTTGGCGCTTTGTCGGTCCTGGTTCTGTTCCCGACGATTGTCGTTGGTTTGGCGTTTTTCATTTTTTTCGTAATGGACAGCTATGATCGGCCATATCCCGATTCTTATGAAAATGTTCCGATAGTCTACCAGCCTGGTGATAGCTGTAACGTTGCTTTCAGCGGTATTCAGTTTTCGCGAATGATGAACAATGCCGCGGGGGTTTTAAAAACCGAAGAAGGGAAACTGATTCTCGAAGGAAGGGCGGGGTCAGACTATTTCAATTCACCAGACCGGACCAGCGACACGCATACGGCCCCCATATTGCTCACGAAGGTAGACAATACGCAACCTTTCACATTCACCGCCAAACTTAGCCCCGCCCATAATGCAAAATATGATGCGGGAGCCATTTACGTATTCTATGACGATTACACCTGGCATAAATTCGCTTTTGAACAGGATGAGCGTGGCAGGCATCGCATCGTCACGGTGAGGACGATGGGCGTATCTGATGACAACAATCACGATATCCTGACGGGATCATCTGTGTATCTGAAAATTTCGTCAGATACGAATACGATTGGTTTTTACTACTCGTTGGACAATGTTACCTGGAACCTCGCACGTCTTCATCGTAATGACTATCCGCTGGAAATCTGGCTCGGTATCAGTTCGCAGTCGCCGACAGGTAACGGTAATCACACCGTTTTTGAAGCGTGTAACCTTATTGAGGCCAGTGTCGCCGATTTCCGGACAGGTATCTGACAAACGACTCTGGTTAGAAATCTTTTGTATCTTACTTGCCAACAGTAAACGGATTGCGACCATTTCGTCGGTTGGGAGTTAACAATAATCGAATCGATGAGCCGAAATTTTTATACGTACGCGAGTCTGCTAACCATTGTGCTCATCGCTTCTGGCATCACACAAGCCGTGCTTTACCTTGTCACGGGAACACGTTTCTTCGAAGCCGATGTTATTTTCAACTGGATCATCTATTCGGCGGCGGTGAATGTTGTGAGCTCCGTCTGTCTCCTGATCTATTATTGGCGGCGCGGGTTTGTTGCATGTTTCTGGTCCCTGGCTATAATCCCCGTCATACAGGTGGTTCAGGCCGGGGTACTTTATAGGATCGTCCGTACGCATGAGATTTCGGCGTTGCTCGTTGTCTCGGTTACTTTACTCATACTTTCACAACTCATTCACGCGCTGTGCATCCTCTTTTCAAAAGCACGAGACCGGCGATGGCTAAAGGGTGCCGGCATTTACAGTGTGTTACACGGTTTAGTTCTGCTCTTCGTCTTTTCGCGTGCATTCGTTTCGCTGGGAGACCGCGTCAACGGTAGCCTTGAGCGTATCGATCAATGGGCCGGACTTGCCGGTGCGCTGATTCCGGTTTTTTTTCTGCTGAATTTTATTTCCGAGCGCAGGGAGGCGGAACGTGACCATGATGCGATTGCCGGATATGTTGCCTATGCATTCCTCATCGCGATAACATGTTTCGTGATTTTCAGTCCGATGCTGATAACCCAGAGCCTTGCTGCGGCAAACGATACACATGGAATTTCCGCCTGGGCGAAGGAGGTGGCTAAACCATTTGAGGCGCGTACGTTTGTGAACGAACGCGGCGATACGCTCAGGTACCGCTTGCTGATCCCATCAAATTATGACTCCCTGCAAAAGTACCCGCTTGTTATTGGTCTTCACGGAAGTACGGGATGCGGCACTGACAACGCGAGGCAAATTGCTACCACGTTGCCCGCGCTTTGGCTTTCCGAACCCATGAACCGGGTGAGGTATCCGGCATTTGTTTTCGTTCCACAGTGCCCGGAACACATGTGTTGGGGCGGTATCCCGAAAGTCCCGGCGATTGACAGTCTCGTCATTGATGCGATGGCCGCCATCGAGGATGAGTATTCCATTGACCCGTCGCGGCGTTACCTGTCGGGTAATTCACTGGGAGGTTACGGAGCCTGGCACATAGCCGCCACGTGGCCCGAACTGTTTGCGGCGGTTATACCAATATGTGGCGGCGGTGATCCCGCTCACGGTAAACAACTTGCAGACATTCCACTGTGGGCATTTCACGGCGCAAAGGACCGGAATGTTCCTGTAAGCGGTTCACGCGGAATCATAGAAGCCATCCGACAAAACGGTGGTGATCCAAAGTACACCGAATTTCCGGACCTTGCACATGATATTGGCAACGCCATTCTTCACACGGAAGGCGTTTGGGACTGGATGTTCGCGCAGCAAAAGGAAACAGAAACAAAAACGGATTAGTCAGGTTCCATGCCGCATTACGCAAAGTCAATCAGACCATTTATCGGCTCACGCGATTTTGAAAAGTCGCGGAATTTCTACCGTGACCTCGGTTTCGAGGAAAGCGAGATCGATGGAAACATGTCGTATTTTCACTCGGGGACTGTTGGGTTTTACCTTCAGAACTACTACGCAAGGGAATGGATCGAGAACCTGGTGGTGTTTCTTGAGGTCGATGACGTGCGGCGGCATAGAGAAGAACTGACTACGTTGAACATCCGTGAAAAGTATGCCGGGGTGCTAATTTCAGAGATTCATCATCAGCCATGGGGCAGCGAATACTTCGTGCACGATCCTTCAGGTGTGTTGTGGCATTTCGGGCAGTTTAACAGTCAGATTATTTAAAAAAAACGCGTGATAAAGAAACATCTCTTACCTGGAATTTTACTCGTATTTCTCGCTGTTGCGTGCAATCACGTGTATCGCGAATATGATAAGAGCTCGTTCGCGACAATGAGTTGGAAGAGCGGACAGGCCATCACGTTTTCGCCGACCATAGATGATATTGCAAAATCCTACAGCCTGACACTCGGCATCCGGCATCACTATGCATTGAATGTTGAGAAGTTTGGAGTGCAGATAGTCATGACATCTCCATCCGGAAAGGAGGAAGCGTTAGATGCTACTGCGTTGATCCGGGATACAGCGGGTGAGCATGTTGGCGATTGTATGGGTGATATCTGTGATCTTGAAGTATTGGTTTCTGACGGAATGAAATTCACCGAGGCCGGTACTTACAATGTCACAATTGTACATTCCGAAGACGGTTACCAGATACCCGGGATTATGGAGGTTGGGCTTATTATTGACGCGAACGAATAAATCATATGCGGCCAGGGTTGCTTGTCATACTAACGCTGGTGACAACACTTGTGTTTGGCCAGGGACACCGCCGGATGTTCCCTGGTGACGTGCTCGTGAAAGTGTCGCCGCTGAACCTGCTCCATCCTGTTATGTCCAGCATCGATGGTGGTGTCTCCTGGTTTGTGTCTGACCGGTATGCCCTGCAATTGAAGGCCGGCAAAAAGGTCGGCCTGCTAAATTTCCACGAGGGCTTCAAACACGATGGTTTTAAACTGCTTCTCGAAGGCCAGTATTATTTCCGGCACCCATTCTATGTCGCGGTTGAAGTTGGAGTTCAGAAGAACAGGTTTGCAGATGTCATGAATTATTATCCGGCTCCTGATGCAACCGAATCGATAAGAGACGAGTATTCCGTGAGGGTTGAACGAATGACATTCGTGAACAAAATCGGTGTGATGCTTTCGGTTTCCGAGCGATTAAGCGTCGATTTCTGCGCAGGTCCCGGATTTCAGTTACAGCGCAGGGACATACTTGACCTCGAATTTGATGAAGACAAGGGGCATCACGACACCCATGAATACTATGAGTGGGTTCGGCCTCCTTTCGCGATTAGGGACAGTGGCGGCTTCTGGCTGACCATTGGCTTTAACATTAATTGGAAGATCGTCTCCGCGAGACCGTTTTGAGGCGATCCAAGAATCCTATTGCTGGCGTTGACTGGAATCCTGTAAATCCCTACCATCGTGTAATCCAAGGTCCATGAACATTCAGTTCGAACAGCTTAATCAGTCGCATCTACCCGCCGTTGCGGCGATATACAATTGGTATGTGGCGAACTCGACCGCGACCTTTCACACCGAACCGATTGAGCCATCGGACATGCTCGACCTCCTGTACATCGACCATCCCCGGTACAAATCCTTTGTCATCAGGTCAGGGGAGAACGTTGCCGGCTACTGCTTCCTGACCCAGCATAAGAAACGTCAGGCTTATGATCGTACCGCGGAGGTGACGGTGTACCTGCATCCGGATTTTCGTAACCGGGGTATTGGAAGGCTTGCCCTGGGTCACCTTGAGGCGGAGGCGCGTTCGGTGAAATTGTGTAATCTGATTGGTGTGATCTCAGGTGACAACGTTGGCAGCATCCGGGTGTTTGAGAAGGCGGGGTACGACAAATGTGCGCACTTCCGGAACGTCGGGGAGAAGTTCAATACGGTGCTTGATGTGGTCGCGTATCAGAAGGAAATAGTTTAAAAGTTCTGATTTCTGATGTCTGATTGGCTGGGATTTCGTAGACAAAAGAACTACTTCAGGTAATACATTATATAAAATGTCATAACTAACTGATTAACAATACGAAATTGCTATCAATAGTTCTTGACTCCAGCCCGGATGTGAGAAACGAACCAAAAAGTCAAAATTCCGAAAATATTCGAAATTGCGCCGTAAACACGGTTTTTCGCCTGCCAATTTGTCAAAACTCCCGATCGGGACCGGTAGCGCCGGATTTCTGTGCCAAGATTCTTGATTTTTCTGCGGAATTTACTTGATAATTTACTTTAGTTAAGTCGATATAAATTATTGATACACTGTTTTTTACTTATCAATATCTAGAATTTAGTTTAAGTATTGATTTTTTGGAAAATTTGCGGTTCAGGTAGGGTAAACGCGTTTTGAGTTGTCCGATAGGAAAACCAACTCTTAATTCATGAAACTCAGAACCCTTTTTTCCATCGTTGTGCTGCTCGTACTCACACTGCCGGCCTTCGATGTTGCTGCCCAATCAATCCGGCAAACAGTCCGTGGACGAATTATCGACGAAGACTCCCGAACCCCACTTCCCGGCGCGAACGTGCGCGTGCTTGACTCAGAACCAACGCTCGGAGCCAGTACCGATCTTGATGGCAACTTCAGGATCGAAGACGTTCCGACCGGACGGATCACAATCCTTATCAGTTTTATCGGTTACGAAGAACGTGTCATTCCCAACCTCCTGGTTACGGCCGGAAAGGAAACAGTGCTTGAAGTCGCATTGAAAGAATCTCTGGTGGTCATGCAGGATGTGGTGGTTACGGCCAACCAGGACAAGTCAGCGCTTACAAACGAGATGGCCCTGACCAGCGCCCGCACTTTTACGGTTGACGAGACCAAGCGGTATGCCGGTTCCTGGAACGATCCTGCCCGAATGGTTTCGGGTTTCGCGGGCGTGGACTCCGACCCATCTGGTAACAACTTCATCATCGTTCGCGGAAATTCACCCAAGGGCATTCAATGGCGCCTGGAAGGTATCGACATTCCCAACCCGAATCACTTCTCCGATGAGGGCGCAACCGGTGGTCCCATTAACGCACTGAACAGCGCGATGCTTTCGGATGCAGAGTTCTATACCGGCGCGTTTCCCGCCGAATTCGGAAATGCCCTTTCCGGTGTTTTTGACATGCGCCTTCGGAAAGGCAACAACGAGAAACGTGAATACAGTATCTCCATAGGAGTTCTCGGAACCGATGCAACCGTTGAGGGTCCGTTTTCGAAAAGTGGTAAATCATCTTATCTCGTAAACTATCGGTATTCAACGCTGTCAATGCTGAACAGCCTTGGCCTCGTGGATTTCGACGGCATTCCCAAATACCAGGACCTATCCTTCAAATTCCATTTCCCGACGGCCAAATTCGGAACCTTCTCCTTGTTCGGCGTTGGGGGAAAGAGCGGCATAACGGAGGAGTTGTTTGATGAGGAGGACGACGAAATCCTGGTGGAACGCGGTCATTACAAGGCGGATATGGGTGTGGTTGGCCTGACGCAATACTGGCCACTGTCCGGAAGAACGTATCTACAGAACAGTATCTCGGTATCGAGAAACGGAAGCGGCTACCTTGGGTACGAGCCTGACCTCCAGGAACAGATGTTTCGCACCAATGACTTTAGCCTTGGCAAAAAGTCGATTAAAGGAGCAAGCACGCTAAACCACAAGTTCAACGCGCGCCACAACGGTCAGGTGGGGGTGGTCGTAACGCGGCATAGCTTTGACTTCTACAATGAGTATTACAGCAAACAGTTCGCTGAATACTTCCGTGATCAGGACCGTAAGGGCGATGCGACACACCTTCAGGGATTCGCAACCTGGAAAGTGCGACCAACTGCGGATCTGTCGATTGTAGCAGGGGTGCATACGCAGTGGTTGTCGCTTTCACGCGAGTGGTCACTCGAACCGCGCACGAGTCTGCGCTGGCAGTTCCATCCTCGTCAGGCATTAACAGCCGGATTTGGAATACATGGTAAGATGGAAACGCTCACCAACTATTATGCGATCGTAGGTGCGGAGGAGAATCAACCGGGAATGCCGAACATGGATCTCGGGTTCACCAAAGCACGTCATTACGTGGCAGGTTACGAAAACAAGATCTCGGACAACCTGTTTATGAAAGCTGAAGTTTACTATCAGGACCTGTTTAACGTCCCGGTTGAAAACGATCCACTGAGTTCATACTCGCTGGTGAATCAGGTGGAAGGTTTTACTGATCGTGAGCTTGTCAATACGGGTACCGGCCACAACATGGGAGTTGAATTCACACTCGAACGATTCTTTGCGGACAACTACTACTTCCTGGCAACCGCCTCATTGTTCGATTCGCGTTACGTCGGAGCTGATGGCGTTGAGCGGAACACACTTTTCAACGGTCGGTATATCGGCAACGTGCTCGCCGGTAAGGAATACCAGCTGAATTCACGGAAGAATCGCAAGAAGGTAATCGGCGCGAGCCTTAAAGCAACCGCACTTGGAGGTCGGCGCTACACACCGATTGATTTGCAGAAATCAATTGAGAAAGGGGAGACAGTCTTTGTTGAAGACGCAGCGTTCTCCAAAAAAGGTGACGACATCTTTATGATCAACCTCGCCATATCGTATCGGATCGACCATAAACGGATGAGTCAGGAACTTAAACTTGACATGCAAAACGTCACGAACAATTCCGCAAGCCTGAGCTATTACTATGACGAACACACAGGCAAGATTGAATCCTCACAACAGTTGCCTCTTTTGCCAGTATTGTTCTATACCATCAGTTTCTAATTCAGGCGAAAGCCAACGGATCCCGGTTATGTTGTTTTCGTGACCGGGATTTTGTTTTCGGATCGAAAGAAGAATTACGGGTTTGTTGCAAGCTGCACGTTTGTTTGGTGCCTGCCTGAATGCTTATAAACTTTCAACGTTCTTTCTGGTTCACGATCACTCTTTCCTTAATGACTTTCGATTCGAAGAATTCGATCGTCTTTCGGTAAAGATGTTGGGAAATTTCGTCGTTACCCTCCAGTTCGTTGGAAAGATACATATCGAACAGAATGTCGTTAATACCCGGAGTTGTTTTGACTGAAACGTGAGAATTCTGAAAGCAGTCGATGCCTGCGAAACCTTCGTTGCTGAAATTATGATAGAATTCGGCCGATTTGTTCAGGTGTTTGAACTGTTGTGTTTCGGATTCGAGAAATTGCCTGAATGCCCGGAATTCTACGAGCAGGGCAGTCTTGTGGCTGTGAAGGTTCGCAATAATACGGATGCCGTTTTCCTGTAGATTAAGCTTTTTGATGTTCGCAAAGAGGCATGCAGTTAAATCCTGATCGTGACGCATGGTGTTAGGTTGAGGTCAGAGCAATCAAAGTACGGTAAACTACGCCCACGAAACCGGCAAACCTTTGCTGGAATATTACAAGCGAAAGCATACGGTGTCCCTTATTGGCAATTGCGTTTACATAGCATTTTTCCCGGTGTGACTTTGGTTACAGTCAGGATTTGCCGTGCTTCTTACTTTTGGAAAAAAAAGAATATGAAAAAGAATCTTGGTACAACAGACCGGATAATTCGGGTATTTGCGGCCGTTACTCTTATGGCCTTGTTTGCAGGTGGTATTGTCCCGGGTGTATGGGGCATTGTTTCGATCATATTTGGCGTGATTCTGCTGGTTACGAGTTTGTCGGGGTTTTGTCCGCTTTATCTGCCGCTTGGGCTTGACACACTAAAAAGAAAGATTACATCAAAACCCTGAATATGCTGTTTGAGAAACTGAAGGAGTGGCTGGGTGTAGCCCCCGCCGTTGATTTTGCTGAACTGGTGAAAGGCGGTGCGCCGATTATCGACGTACGATCGAAAGCCGAGTTCGCCGGTGGACACATTCGCGGGTCCGTCAACATTCCATTGCAGGAACTGACTGCAAACCTGCGTAAACTTCCGGATCCGGAATTGCCGATAGTTGTTTGTTGCGCTTCCGGTATGCGCAGCGCGTCCGCCAGAAGTATGCTTATCGCAAAGGGATACCGCCGTGTGTACAACGGTGGCGGATGGCGCAGCCTGGCCAATCGAATCTGATTAATTGAATCAAAAGCGATCAAAAGAAAAGAGCCAATGCTTTGCAAGCCCTGGCTCTTTTCCGGTTTGGTTTGGGTAACAGGTTCGGTTAATATGAAAAACTGAATTCTTCTTTCCTTGATTGTAGAGAATCGAGTGCCGTACGCAGGTGATGACTTAATTCCAGTGCGACAAGTTCCAGTGATGTCGTGATCATATTCTTGTCAAGTGTTTCCAGTGGGTTCATTGCGGAAACTTCCACTGTTCCGTTTTCATGTTCCTGAACAACGACATTGCAAGGGAGCAGTTCCCCTATATGCGGCTCCAGGCTGATAGCTTTGTAGCTCAATACGATGTGGCATGCGGTAAGGATCTGGTAATTCCTGAACTCAACTTTCAGGTTCCGTTTGAGATTTCGTTTCAGATCAATTGCGTTGATGATATTAAATCCCTGATCCTCCAGGCTATGCCGCACCAGCGAAACTACCTTTTCGAAAGGCAGGTTCAGATTGCGGGTGTAGTTATGGGCCATAGTGAAGTCTTTTGGTTGTAGTCAGATGCCCGCTTAAGTACGTTGGGGAAGCAGTCAGGTTCGTGTAGTTAAGGTACAGAATATTACAATCTTGTAAAACGGTCAACCATAATATTGTTTTCAGCACTGGCGCTGGTGATAAACAGTTTCTTCCAGTGCAATCCGCGAAAGCGACCGGTTCGTTTCCTTTTCCCAGTTTACAATTTCCGCAAGCAGATCGGATACGGTTTCAATTTCAAGTTCGAGCGCAATCATTTGACAACAACTATACACACCGAGTTTGTAGTGATTGATAGCGAGCAGTGAACTCGTAATCATAACATCGCGAAGGCGTGGTGAAACGACGTTCGCGGTTACCGAATTGATATCGTCAAGCATCTTGTCAATGATGGAATTGTGGTGGCCTGTTGGCTCTTCCATCAGGTAATTGAAAATGCGTTCGAGCTTGATGATCTTGTTCGATGACTGCTCGATGTATTTTTCGATTTCATTCTGAAGATGAATGAAACTTGTGCACGAGCAGCAAGGTGGCACGTCGGAACGAAGTCTTTGTTCAGCATCGTACATTCCTCTCAGCTGATAGGCGAGTACGTCATTCAGGGTGGTCAACTGTTTCCTGGTCATGATTCCGGTTCTTTAGTCGGATGAAAAGTACCGCTTCACCCGACCGGGCGGTATGATTTGAATAAGAAACCCTCATGATTGTAGTCATGCAAAGGCCGCGCAGTAGTGTCAGCCGAACAGACATCACGGGGATAAATGTCTCATTACCGGCTGATTGCAATCATTCCTTTTTCTATGAAGTAGTTGGATATTA
Source organism: Bacteroidota bacterium (assembly GCA_023428695.1). Taxonomy (GTDB): domain Bacteria; phylum Bacteroidota; class Bacteroidia; order Cytophagales; family Cyclobacteriaceae; genus Ohtaekwangia. Next base: position 252,283 of record JAEYWY010000028.1, on the reverse strand, counting down.
AACATGCCCATCGTCCACGTACCAATGGACGGGGCGTTCAGAATTAGGACCATAACCACCACAGGTATGACTATCAGGAAACTCATGGTTCCGACAGACTTTTCGAGCTGTGCGGACCGCGCTGCCGAGCTTGCCATCAGGATGGCGAAACGATTTGACGCTGAAGTTTTGTTCCTGCATCTATTTCCCGACCCGGTCGGAAGCCTTCATGTACCACGGAATTTCGAGATGAACATGACAACGCCGGATATCGCTAACGTCAAGGCTGGTCTTGACCGACTGGTCCGGCATGCTGAACACGAAGGTGCGAATGCCAAAGGCGTGCTTGTTTATGACCGGGGTGGAGACTCCATTGAAGACTATGCGGATTCTTACCGGGTGGATATGATTATTATGGGCACTCATGGATTGCGCGGTCTCGCGGAATGGTTCCGGGCATCGAACGCCCAACACGTTACGCGACATGCTGATATTCCGGTGCTCGTTATTAAAGAGGGAGGAAACGTAGACGAAATCCGCGACATCGTATTCGCGTCGTCATTTGAAGAGAATGTGTTTGCGCCAATGCTGTTCATCTCTGAGGTGGCCCGCGCGTGGAATGCGACGATCCATTTATTCTATGTAAACCCTGCAATTCATTCCATTGAACTCGCAGCTGCACGACGCAAGATGCTGGACCTCGCAAATCAGTTCCCGGATCTCACCTTTACAACCACGGTCAGCGAAACCAATGACGAGGAGTTTGCGATCAACAAGTTTGCCGCCCAGGTTGGTGCCGACCTGATTACACTAACGCCTCACGACCGCGATGGCGTGGTGAAAATGTTCTCGCATACCATCGCCGAAAATCTGGTTAACCACGCTGATCTGCCCGTCCTGGTTTTACCTGGAGATTGAGGGTCACCCTTGAGTTCCTGCACCTGTGACGGCGGGTAACTTGCTAAACCATCAAATAGTCCCGGTTCACAACCTTTTCGAACCGGGATATTTTTTTTGCGAATCACCGGAGGTAGTGGAAACCGGCGCTATTGCTTTTCCCATTCCAAATTCCAATCTTTCGTATACTGCCCCCTGCTTATGCGCTTTGCTACCTTGATTGTGCTGTTTCTCGCGCTCACCGCGAACGGGAAAGCTCAGGTCAGGGAAAAGCTCATCGGGAAATGGGACTACTACACCATTCGTAACGTAGAAGAAAAGGAACCTATCTCGCGGTCGATGCTCAAGATCGTGGTTGGCGAAAACAGCTTCTTTAATTTCTATCGTGATGGCAAATACATTCTGTTCGAGAACAACACATACTTTAAGGGACATTGGAAGCTGGCTGAAAACAACAAGAAACTATTGCTGACGTCCGAACTGGGATCGATTCAGAGTTTCGAAGTCGTGAGCCTGACCGCGAATACCCTTGTACTGCTAATCAGGGACGACGCGTACCATACGCTGGTTCGTGACAATCAACCTTTCCAGCTTACACGCACCGAAAAGCGCGATCCGGGGACTGCGTCAGCGAATGCCGACGAACTCAGTCGCAAATGGATACTGACGGAGTTTCGTGATTCGCTCGAGACTGCCGAGGTCAACGATCAGATGACCGCGATCGTAAAGGGTTCGTGGTTTGACTTCCGGAAGGACGGGCGTTATTCCAAAAAAATGATCACACACGAAAAGTCGGGCAAATGGAAATTTCAAAATGGAAACAGGACACTCATCATGATTGACGACGACGGATTCGGTTCCGTTTGGAACATCAGCTTTATATCATCGACTCAGTTGATCCTGCAACGGCCTGGAACGTCTGTCCAGCATATCTTCCGTCCGTTCCAATGATACCCGCGGAACTGTTCCGGATGCCGGGGTGCCTTCCAGCAAATTGAGCATCTTCAACGTCGCTGTTATGGCAGCAGCCTGTTGGTCTGATTCAAATCCCCGTGTCTTAAATTGTTTGTCGTCTAAGCCCCACGTGATAATCGTTTCAACGAACGCATCGGTACGTCCTCCCGGCGGAATGGATATCTTGTAATTGAGCAATTGCGGGAGGCGTTTTCCGAGGCGGTCGTAGATACTTTTCAATGCCTGCATGAAGGCATCGTACTGACCGTCACCGGTCGATGTGGCCTCATATACTTCGCCGTCAATTTCGATACTCAGCGTAGCGACAGGTTTCAGGTTGTACACGTGGCTTGAGTAGTAGTTCCGTATCTTGATCTTTTCCTGAAGCGTCTCGCGCCCGAGGACGTCCGAGATAATGTAAGGCAGGTCTTCCGTGGTGATGTTTTCTTTTTTGTCACCAAGTTCGACGACGCGTTGCGTAACCTTACGCAGCGCCTCCGGGTCGAGCTCGATTCCCAGTTCTTCCAGGTTCTTGCGAATGCTGGCGTTGCCCGATGTTTTCCCGAGTGCGTATTTACGCGTGCGACCGAAACGTTCCGGCATCAATTCGTTGTAGTACAGATTGCCTTTGTTGTCGCCATCGGCGTGTACACCGCACGTTTGGGTGAATACGTGGTCGCCGATTACGGGTTTGTTTGCCGGTACTCCGATACCGGAGAAAACTTCGACGAGTTTACTCACGCTGCAGAGTGCCGACTCCTCAACGGAGAATTCTGCCTTAAGGTGATCCTTAAGTACCGCGACCACACTTGAAAGGGGAGTGTTCCCTGCGCGCTCACCCAGTCCGTTGACGGTTACGTGTAATCCGTGTATTCCCGCTTTCACCGCCGCGAAACAATTGGCGACAGAAAGATCATAGTCGTTGTGTGCATGCAGGTCGAAATGTTTGCCCGGGAAACGCTCAATCATTTCGCGGACGAACCGGTAGGCCTCGTCCGGATTAAGAACACCGAGCGTGTCCGGAAGCATAAAGCGTTTTATGGGTTCATCGCGCAGTTCCTCCATGAGGAAGTAGACATAACCGGAATCATTCCGCATTCCATTTGACCAGTCTTCGAAATAGACGTTGACGCTGATGCCAAGCGAAGTTGCATAGGCAATAGTTGCGCGTATATCGGCGACGTGAGCTTCAGGTGTCTTCCGGAGTTGACCTTCGAGATGTTTGAGCGATCCCTTGCAAAGCAAATTGACGACCTTGCCCCCCGCGCGGTGTATCCAGTCAAGTGAACGGTTGTCATCGACAAATCCAAGTATTTCGATGGCATCGAGGTATCCGTGATCACGGGCCCAACGCACGATCCTGGTCGCAGCTTCAAATTCGCCATCAGAAATTCGTGCAGACGCAATTTCAATCCGGTTAACCTTAACTTCCTCCAGCAACATTTTTGCAATGTTCAGCTTTTCGGATGCTGTGTAGGCAACTCCTGATGTCTGCTCCCCGTCTCGCAGGGTCGTATCCATGATCTCGATATACATAGTGCTGTTCTCCGGTCCGTTTCTCACGAGTCTTTATTAATTGGGAAAAATGCCTCTAAAGGTATGGAAAATGTGTATGGGAAGCGTTGGAAATTTTAAGAGTTTGTCATTTCCACAAAGAAAATTCTGCCTTGTGAACGTGTGTTAGTTTTTTATTCGCCTGACGCAGCAAACGTTTGATCCGGGGTGAAAACCCGATTCAATGGTTCAAACTGGTTACTGCAGCTGGTCTTCATTTTTTGAGATTTGTCCTTACCTTTCCTAACGACACACAATTCCCAGGCGCATGTGCTATCATAAGTCCCAGAAATTTGAACTCGACTACGTCGCAGAGTACTACTCTGCGGCGTATGACAAGGTGCTGGAAGAGGTTTATCAGCCGCAGTTTCATGAGAATGGCTTCGACTTCAAGGCGGGTCCGGTCCTGACAACGGGCAAGCCAGACGAACTTCAGTTGTTCAATTGGGGATTGATCCCGTACTGGACAAAGGACCTGGCGTCAGCCACGAAGCTAAGGATATCCACACTGAACTGTATTAGCGAGGAAATGTTCGACAAGCCGAGTTTTCGCGACGCCGCCCGTGAGGGTAAACGTTGCCTTATCCCATGTTCGGGGTTCTACGAATGGAGGTGGCTCAATCCTGAAGACAAGAAGTCGAAGAAGTTTCCATATTACATCGGATTGAAGGATCAACCGTTGTTCTCAATAGGAGGTATTTACTCCAGGTGGATTGACCGGCAGTCGGATACGAAGCACTACACCTACAGTGTTCTCACAACCGCTTCGAATACTTTGATGAGCAAGATCCACAATTCGAAACGGCGTATGCCCGTTATTATTCCACGGGAGTATGAAAAAGACTGGCTGAATCCTGCCCTTACAAAGGAAGACGTTCTCGCGCTGTGTCAGCCAATTCCAGATTCACGAATGCATGCGTACACTATCTCCAAAAGAATCACCTCAAAAACGGAAGAAACAAATGTTCCGGAAGTCCAACAGGAAGAGTTGTATCCGGAACTTGGTTCAGACTAGGACAATGCGTGCATTGAGATCGCTGTTATTTCCGTTTGGCAAATCGTTTGGTGGTGTGTTCGTGGTGTTGACTTTCGTTAATGCAAATGGGCAGGACCTCGCGAAACGATTTCTCGAACTCGAACGCAAATCCGGCGGAGAACTTGGTGTGTATGCACTGCACGTCGAGAGAGGCCTTGTCGCCGCAAGAAATGAATCCCGCTTCTTTCCAATGGCCAGCGTGTACAAGCTTCCGATTGGAATTTTCATGCTCAACCAGGTATTTGAAAAACGGATCGATTTGTCGGCTACCACAACAGTGACGCGTGCCCAGCTTTCACCGGAATACAGCCCTATCACCCGGCGTTGGCTACGGGGAGGCGATTTTGAAATTACGTGGGGTGAGCTGCTTCGTCAGATGGTATCTGAAAGTGACAACACGGCTTGCGACATGATCCTTGAAAAAGTGGGCGGCGCGGCTCGGGTAACGCGGTACTTTTCATTGATCGGGCTCCGGGGTTTTACCATCGACCGGAGTGAAAAGCAAATGGCGCTTGATCAGATACACCTGGTGAAGGAGTTCCGGGAATATCAGGGTATCGCTGTCGATAGTGTCTTCGAACTGATGGAACGGAGTCAACTCGGGCGGATTGTTCGCAACTCGATGGTTACACGAAGAGACGTTGCGTCACCTCAGGGAATAGCGGAGTTGCTGCTGAGACTGCACCGCCGGTCATTGCCGGCCTTTATGGATTATCCGTTGATGATGGAACTTCTCACGGACACGCGGACAGGAATAAACCGGATTAAAGCGGGAGTACCCGAAGGTGCAAGTGTCGCGCATAAGACAGGAACGCAGCGTACGTTCGGCGGGGTAAACATGGCGACCAATGATGTCGGCATTATCAGAACGGAAAACGGAGAACACGTCATTCTCGTGGTAATGCTGAAGGGCAGCACACTTGACAGTGATGGCCGCGATCAGATCATCGCAGACGTTACCCGTGCCGTGATGGACACGTGGTTACCTTCGAAGTAAAGCGTGGTGACATACCGTTGTGAGGTATTCATTTTACAAGTTGCTCAAACAATCTGTCGAGCATTTCCCCCGGATTCTCGAGCATGCCAGGGTGAACAGGGGAGGTTTGCAGAATGGTGCTTCGCGACGCTGTCAGCCAGCGAAACCTTTCACGCATCGGCAGCGCGCCGATTCGTCCCGCTTCTTTTCCACCAGTACAAATTTGATGGAATGACGTCATGTGCGCCTGTACTTCGTCCAGATCTATTTCTTCGCAGAAGGCGCGTATGCGCGACGCATTCAACGTCATCCGTGTGTCAAGGAACTTCAGGTCGTGACAATACAATATAACACCGACGTTGACGAATTCCTCACGCTCGACGTGAGGGACCACACGCATCACTGCATATTCAAACAAGTGCCTTCCTTGCATGGTTAATTTCATTGGTAAAGAAGTCAGCCTGTTCAAGCCGTGAAATCAGGAAATTGCGATAAGCATTCCTGTTTTCTTCAGGCGATTGAAAATATGGATCATCCAGCCACGCCTCCGGGATGGCGTTGGTGATTTCGGCGATTCGTTCGTTTGTGAGTCGTGCGCGAAATTCATCCGTATACAACGCTGCCGATTCCGCGCCGGGCAAGAACACATGGTCACGAATCATCGCGAATGGTTTGCGGGCATAGTCTGCATCATTCCATTGGTGGTGAAAGTACAATGACGCGCCGTGATCGATAAGCCAGATTTCCTTTTTCCATAACAGCATGTTGGTGTTCCGATGCGTACGGTCGACGTTCATCAGGTAGGCGTCGAGCCAGACCAGGCGCGCTGCAAAGTCAGACTTAACCGGACTAGCCACCGGATCGAACGTGATGGCGCCGCTGAGATAATGAAGCCCAAGGTTTAGTCCGGTACTTGCTTTGAGGAGGTCCTGGATTTCTTCATCGCCTTCAATGCGCCCGAAAGCTTCGTCCAGCGAGGCAAAGACGACTTCCGGCACACGGAAGCCCAACGCACGGGCAACTTCGCTTCCGATCAATTCGGCGATAAGGGCTTTCTTACCCTGGCCGGCACCCCGGAATTTGAGGACGTAGAGAAAACCGTCGTCGCACTCGACGATGGCCGGAAGAGAGCCGCCTTCGCGCAAGGGTGTTACATACCGGGTTACCTCGACGTGCCGAATAGAGATCATTGTGTAAACGCGAATGTAGAAAAAAGCCCGGCGTCGTCATAGTGACATGAATAAGCAGGCCCAAAGAATCCGGCCGGTCACATTCCTGCTATTCCAGGGTACAGGTCGCACACTGCTACTTGTACAGTATCCTCCCCGTTGTGACCGGTTTCGTATTGATTCAGTGTGCCGATAAGGCGGGCATAAGTTTCATTTCGTCAAAACGAATGACAGGCGAAAACCCCACTCCACACATGAAGCCACTAGTTTACATTATCGAAGATGACGATGACGCACAGAGTCTGATTAAAACCGGTTTGCGGAAAGCAGGATTTGACGTGTCAACTTTTGCCAATGGATTTCCCGTTCTTGAAATGATCAATAACTGGCCCGATGCCTTTATCCTGGATATCGGACTGCCTGGTGTAAACGGATTCGAAGTCTACAAATGGTTACAGGGAAACAATCAGGCGCGTACGATCCCGGTGATCCTGGTGTCCGGCAATCCCGACCTGCCAGCTATCGCCCGGCAATATGGTTGCGACGCATATCTCGAAAAACCGTTTGAAATGGTTGACCTTGTTGATAAGATCAACTCGTGTCTGAGCCGGGTAAGGCAACCCTGAAAAAGACGGCTATTTACTTTCACAACGGAATCGTTATACTTGCGTTCGACCTCGCCGAATGCCCAGAACGGTTGTGATTATTGATGATGACTCCGATGATCTTGAGATCATGAAGGAGGCATTAGCGTACATTGACCCTTCTTTGCTTTGCCTTACTTTTGTTTATCCCGATGAAGCCATTCATTTGTTAAGTGGTGAACTGATTGTGCTTCCGGATTACGTTTTTATTGATATCAATATTCCCAGAATTTCCGGAAGGGATTGTATGCTTCAAATCCGGTCGCTTCCCGATTTCACTGACGTTCCGATCATCATGTATTCCACATCGATGCCCGAGACCATAGCAGCGGCGTTGGTCAGGGATGGAGCGACATTCGCGTTTCAGAAGCCCTTCGGTTTTGAAGACTACGTCAGCATACTAAGTGGGATATTTAAGCCGACTCGTTAAATCGAAGCGGCAGGCAGTAATTATGCAACGGTTTGAATCTCAGGGAAAGTGGCTGCAAATCTTTGTTTGATGCGCTATATGGTTAATTCACGGTAACCATGCATATTCGCAGTCGATTTGCGGACGATGGACCTAAAGCACAGACAGCGTATTTCGCTTGCTTCATTTTTTTTCTTTTCCGGATTTTGTTTCGCGAGCTGGGCGTCGCGGATTCCTACCATAAAAAGCGCCTTCGGATTCAATGATGCGGAGTTGGGCACGGTACTGCTTGCGATGCCGGTTAGCTCCCTGATGGGTCTGCCTGTTTCGGGTTGGCTGATCTCGCGGTTTGATAGCAGGTATCCGCTTGTTGCCGGGTTCTCTTCCATGTGCATTGGACTTGCATGTATTGGATTTGCAAGTACCCGGGTGGCACTCGTCGCGGCTATTTGTTTTTTTGCTTTCGCGATGCGTATTCAGAATATCGCCGTCAACACGCAGGCCATTACCCTTCAAAAACAATTTGAGAAAAAGATTAACGGTGCGTTTCACGGTCTCTGGAGCACCGGAGGAATCGCTGGTGTTGGCTTTTCAACGCTAATGGTAGCTTTGAAAGTGGAGATCGAATTGCACCTGCTTATCGTTTCCGGGATCGGAATCATCGCGATGTGTTTTTCATTCCAGGGGTTGCTTCGCGGCGACAGGGCCCAGTCCGGAAATCGTCTGCAGTTGGGCAAGCCGGATCCCTACATTATTTATCTCGGTTGTCTCGTCTTTTTAGCGGCTGTGTGCGAAGGAGGGATGTTTGACTGGAGCGGAATCTATTTCCGCGAGGTCGTCGATGTCGATTTGTTCACACTTGGCTATCTCATTTTTATGATTTTTATGGCAGCGTCGAGGTTTCTTTCAGATCGCTTGATCGATGCGATCGGCATGCGCAAAACTTATTTGCTCAGCTCAGGCCTCGTGATCGCCGGTATACTGATAGCGGTAATCTTGCCGTCATTCTGGACTGCGATGCTGGGCTTCTGTCTTGTGGGCTTCGGGACAGCACCCGTGATACCCATGACCTATCTGCTCGCTGGCGGATCCCGTAAGTATTCTCCCGGTATGGCCATTTCGATTATTGCAACGTATGGAATTGTCGGGATGCTTATTGGGCCTCCGCTAATTGGTTATCTTTCCCATGCGTCGAGTCTCCGCATGGCATTCATTGCCTTTGCCATCGGGGGCGCACTTATAATTCCGATATCAAAACTATTCTTTGTCCACCGGCAGGGTCTGGAACCGGAGTCTTAGTTTCCCATAGGTAACTGAGTCTGATCCATCAGCAGTTGGAAGCTTCTGCTATTATCATCAAGTGAGTGTCTGATTATTTCTCTGCCGGAATCCTTTGCTCCGATACGACCACCGGAGAATGTGCCGGTGATATGCGCGATTGCGTCGGCAAGCAGATTTTCGCGTTCATCGCCAATGGGATACAGGAACAAGCTGTTATCCTTGTTGAGTATATCAGGAGCGAATCCATCAGCATAGTCGGCAGCGCCAACACTGTTCGCGACTTTTACGATGATTGGCTGCATTCCCCACTTGTTTCGCGAATCGCTTGTCTCATAGATTGAAATCGATCCAACGTTCTTGCCATACGTAACGTCTCCGATAAGAAACACTTCCATATAAGGGCGCAGACTGTTAATGATGAGTTCACTTGCCGAAGCGGTTCTTGAACTCGTCAATACATACACGCGATTACTGTTAAGCATAGCGCCTACGTTGGCAGTTTTTTCGTCAAACTTGCTTGTGAGAAACGCTTCGCCCAAACCGGGATCGCCAAGTATGTCATCAGTAACGCTTTTGTTGTACTGTCTTTTGAAAAATACAGACGATGAAGAGACACCTGATGCGACAAGACTCGCGAGGTTCTTCGCCGAAGTTTCCGATCCGCCACTGTTAAACCTCAAATCGAGGATGAGATCCGTGATTCCGGCAGACTTGAAGCCCTGAAAAATGTCGTCCATTTGGTTGTCAAATGCCTGGGCATTTCCGGGGGAGAAAAACGTGTACACATAGTACCCGATCTTGTGATCATCAACTTCGATGACAGTGTGGTAGTGGTTCGGATTTTCAGCATAGACTACGGTCGAAAGCGAAAATGTCTGTTCAGGTCCGAATTTATCTTCGCCAATCAACAAGGGAGTTGCTGCGAGTGTATGACTTTCTTTCAGTTGATCGAGAATATCGCGGTAGTTGGACGTCGTCATTGTCTGGTCGTTGACTTGTCTAATAACATCGCCACGTTTCAGTCCTGCATTTTCCGCCGGTGAGTTTGGTTTGATGTACAGGATTTGTGCGATAACCTTGTCTGACGTCGGACTCTCCTTGTAAAGTACAAATTCATAACCGGCCTCCTTATTGATGCCATTCAGGGAGTTCAATAATTCCTGGTAGTTGTCCTGGATCCAGCTGAATCGATCATCCTTGTTTAGCAGACTTTCGAAATAATCATCAGGGTCCTGATTGCGGTCTTTGTTCTTGGGTAACGTTTCGTTCCATAAATACCAGTACTCCATGTTGTTCTGAATCCAGGTATTGACGTACTGATTATCCTGGTTGATGATGCCCGGCTGGGGGTCATTCGACTCGCGGCACGAAACGATACTAAGTACTGTAATGAGAAATACCAAGAAACGAGCGGGATTTCGCCACTCGTGGGCGTTTGCGATTTTGTTTTCCATAACTAACGATTCCTGTTCAAAGCACCTTCATCCATAAAAAGTTCTGCCGGCCACGTGATTTCCTGAGCAACGTCAGGCAGAAATTCAGGAAAGTGGTGCAAGTTGCTGAAAAATAGCATAATTATAATCTTACGCTGGTTTTTTGTCTTCCGCTTCGCGAAATTTCAGTAAGACTGATTTCGTTAATATATTCAACCCCGATTTTAGATTATTTAACTTAAGGTACCAATTAATGTTTTGCTCTCCTAATGTGCGGTTGTTCCTTGCGGCTGGCCTACTTTTGACAATCACCTTCTTTCCTTCCTGCAAGTCGCCCGAGGATCCTGATCCCGATGTAACGGCGGATGAAAAAATATACATCAACGAACTTTACGCTTCCGGCGATGACTGGATTGAACTTTATAATGCGAATCCCACGCCGGTCGATATCTCCGGGTACAAGATTTATGACGATGCGGCCAACAAGTACACACTGCCATCAAGTGTGACCATAGCAGCCAATGATTTTCTCATAATCAACGCCAACGACCTGAATACTGGTCTTAACACCAACTTCAAGCTGACATCGGCGGGTGAAGCGGTTTATCTCGAAAATAAGTCCGGCAATGTAATCGACAAAGTGACATTCCCTGCGCTGCTTAATAATCAATCATACGCGCGGATTCCGGATGGCACAGCGACACTTGTTATCACCGGTACGCCAACCAAAGGCGAAAGTAACACAGAGTCGCCTTCAATTACGGAAGTGACACGTTCGCCGTTGATTCCCGAACTTGACGACGAGGTAACCATATCAACACAATTTGATGCTTCTGCCGACGTCGAAGAAGTAACATTGTATTACCGCTTTGACGATGATGAATACCAGACTATCCCGATGACGTTTTCTGCAGGATTGTATCACGGCACAATTCCGGCAAAGAACTCAACAGGGAAAGTAGATTACTATGTCAAAGCTACCGGTTCCTCCGGGCAGTCTTCATACAGACCAGCTGATGCACTGGAAGATCCGTACACGTACCTGTTGAACACGGATCCGTTGCCGCCACTTGTTGTCAATGAGTTCATGGCTCTGAACATGACATGTTGTTCTGATGAGGCAGGGGAGTTCGAAGACTGGATCGAGATTTATAACGCGGGTGACGAACCCATTAACATTGCAGGATATTATCTTTCGGATGATCCAGAGAGTCCCTTTAACAGTAGGATCAGGTCGACGAATGCTGCCGAGACCACAATTCCGGCAAAAGGTTACCTTGTTATCTGGGCTGACGGCGACCGCGATCAGGGTGTCCGTCACGTTGATTTCAGGTTGAATCAGGGTGGTGAATCAGTTATACTGAACTACATCGACGGACGCCAGATTGACGCTGTGACTTATGGAATGCAGACCGCGGACAAATCAACAGGACGCGTTCCCGATGGTGTGGGTACGTTCCAGGAATTACCCGCGTCGTCACCTGGTACCTCTAATGACTAATTTTACCTGACCTACACTTCATGTTCGAATTATTTCCCGACGGGCCTGTTTACGAGTATCCACAACTCATTAACATAACGTATTCCTTTGTTTGGGCCTTCTTATTGGCTGCGATCATTGCGATTACACACCGGCTGACATTCACGGGTGATCACTATCCGAAGAATTTTTTTCAGGCATTGGTTCTTGGTGCCGTCGTTACGACGATGGTCATGATGGCCATCGGCGACAGCCTCGCGCGTGGTCTCGGAGTATTTGGAGCGATGGCCATCATTCGGTTTCGTACCCGTATCGAAGATCCCCGTGACGTGCTTTTCCTTTTTGCAGCGTTGAGTACAGGTCTTGCCGTCGGTGTATACGGGTTTACGATTTCTTTTGTGGGTACGTTGCTTTTTTGCGCCGCTGCCGCCATTCTGCACTTTTCAGCCTTCAGAAATATCGCGCTCCACCACCATCTGTTTTTTAGCCTGGCGCAAACCGAGGGTCTGCCGCCTGCAGTTGAGATCATCAAGAAAAATTGTTCCGATTTCCGGCAGGTTAGTATTTCATTTACGAAAGAAAGGGTATTCCGGTATCAATATGACATTGCTATGAAAAAGGGAGTAAGCAAGGATATGCTTATCGATGAACTCAAATCCGTACCGGGCATCGGCGGGCTTCGTCTTACATCCAATGAATTGATATCAACGCCATGAAAGTAAATGGATTTTATCTGCTGGTGGGTGCGTTGTTCTGTGCCATGCTTTTCATCAGCCTGCGATTCTTTCGCGGCATCGGACATGCCTCCGTTGGTATCGCTTATGCCAAGGGTTATACGATTACGGCTGAAAAACCCGCCGTCGTCAAAGCGGTTAATGTTGTGCCCGGGCAGGAAATTAAAGAAGGTCAACTTCTCGTCGAGCTGTCAAGCAACGACCTTGAAATGGAGATCGAAAGATTGACACAACGGATTGCTGTACTCGAATCAGAACAAATTGAAAAGAAGAAGGCAGTGAATTCCAGAATAGCGCTGATCAGGGCTGAGACAGGCGTGAAAATAGAGGAGTTGAACACCGACATCGCCGAAACGGAGAGTGACCTGCGGCTTAATCGCCAGCTTACGAAGAGCCATCAGTTGTCGCGTGATTCCACGGCTGACCAACCCATGTTGGAAAAGATCAATGCTTTGAAACAGCAACGTGCCCGGCATGAAGAAGCTATAACGGTAAGGAGCGCCGAAATCGTTCGTGAAAATGAAACCGAACAATTTATGCTTGAGAACGAAATCAAACTGTTGCGCAAGGAACTTGATCTTCTGACAGACCAAAAAAAGAAGCTCAACAAATACGCCACTGCCCCGGGGGTTGTTGAGTCTGTTTATGTGCGCGCCGGTGAACAAATTGGTTCGTACAGCCCAATCATGTCGGTGAACCCCCTGCATCCTACAGCCATTGTCGGATATCTTGTTGGCAGGAAAGAGCCGTTGCCAGTCGGTAGCGCGGTTACAATTTCATCTTACGAAAGGCCACGTTTTGTCACCACGGGGAAGATCATAGGTTATGGATCGGTAGTTCAACTCCCGGACATCCTGCAGAAGTCCACAGCGGTAAGAGCATTTGGTCGCGAGGTGTTTATCGAAAGTCCTGCTGAGAATACCCTTGCTGCCGGAGAAAAAGTACTCATCAAATGAAGTTCACCCAGGGATTCATTTACGTCTTCAACATACTTGCCATCTTCTGGGCTTGTGCTTTTTCCTATGGCCAGGTTACGATGGAGGAGTTCCTTCATTCAGCCACTGCTGATTACGAGGTAAGTACCTTCAACGATCAGATGGACTGGCTCAAGCGAAAGAATTACGCCCTGCCACCACTTCGGCAGGTGCAATTGCGGTTTCAGAATCGGGAACTGCTTGACACACAAAACGAATTCTCGTTGAGGATCAGTCCCGCTAACCCGTGGGAAATGAAGGCGACGGACCGGTACTATCAAAACGTCCGAAGTTCGCTCGGATTCGAGAAGGAGCTCGCACTTCGCGAAGCCTTGTTTCTGCGATACCTTACTGTGGCTGAATACAAGTACCGTATGGAACTGAATGCGTTAAGCATAGCCGGCCAGGAATCATTAAACCGGCAATTGGCAATCCTGCAGGAGCAGAGTGGCAGCCGGAATTTTGATGCGGATGAATACGCTGAACTCCAACTCGAGCAACTCGACTATGAAGCCAGTCAGCGTGAGTACGAATACGAAATCAGCAACCAAATCAGCAGTATGATGAGGCTGTACCCACAAGCGTCGGGACGTTCGATTCACTGGGCTCCTGAAGAAATGATTTCGGTAGAGCGAATCCGTCAGGTTGTGGATAGTCTGACCGCTGTATCGGCAAGGTCAACGCTCGTCGCGTTTTCGCAACAACAAATCAACATCGCAAGAAGTCAGTACGCCCTTGAGAGGTCAAATATCAATATCGGGTTTGGTCAGATAGAATACGATTTCAGGCGGTATCACCAGGATCGTACGCCGATTAATTTTGGATTTGGTGTTACACTTCCAATAGCAAATCCCAACAAACCGGACATGGCCCGACGCAAGTTACAACTCATCGAGGCTGAGTATGATTTAAAAGAAGCAGAAGTTGAAACCGGTGTTGATCTCGTTATTTATCAGGAAAAACTCACCCGGCTCATTGGCAGTTATGATGTACTCAGGAAAAGAATCGAAGAACTTGAGACCAGCGATTTCGCACAGACACTCAGTTCAATCAACGGGGGCGATCCATTTCTCTACGTTCAATTCAACGAACGCGTGAGTCGGCTCGGCAAAGTCCTAATCCAACTTAGAAACGACATTGTGGTGACCTACATTGAATACCTGACATTCTCCGACCGGATTCAGCAACAACCGTTGGTCAACTACCTTTCGCCGAATCTCAGGCCGCTGTCTGCGGAGTAGTTGTCGCGTATTGCACAATAACACAACAATGCTTTAGGAGTTTTCTGCGTTTTGGTTATCTTACTCCGACAACCGACGTCTTATGAATCCATACCTTGCCGAGTTCGTTGGCACACTTTTACTTGTCCTTTTGGGTAACGGCGTTGTTGCCGGTGTCACACTGAAAGGAACGAAATCCGAAAATGGCGGATACCTCATGGTCTGCCTTGCGTGGGGTATCGCAGTTATGCTGGCTGTTTACGCGGTAGGCAGAATCAGTGGCGCGCATATCAATCCCGCAGTTACAATTGCCCTTGTTGTAAGCGGGGATTTTCCCGCAAGCGAAGCCGCAGGATACATGCTTGGCCAGATTGCCGGTGCGTTTACCGGCGCTGTCCTGGTTTACCTTCACTACTACACGCACTGGAAGGCCACCCCGGATCCTCTCATGAAACTTGGAACGTTTTGCACCACCCCGGCTATGCGGTCGCCGATCCACAACTTGTTCAGTGAGTTTCTTGGCACGCTTGTGCTTGCCCTTGGTGTACTTTTTATCGGTGCCAATGAATTCACCGAAGGCCTGAACCCGATTGCCGTGGGAGCATTGATAACATCTATTGGTTTTGGATTAGGGGGCACGACTGGATTTGCGATCAACCCGGCGCGTGATCTTGGTCCGCGTATAGCCCACGCGGTTCTGCCAATTCCCGGTAAAGGCTCGTCTGACTGGGCGTACAGCTGGATTCCGGTAGTTGGTCCGTTGCTTGGCGGCGCGACCGGAGCGTGGTTGTACACAATCATTTTCTGAATCTATGAGTGAAAAATATATTCTTGCTCTTGACCAGGGCACTACGAGTTCACGTGCCATATTATTTGATAAAAACGCAGGCATAAAAGGAATCGCACAGGAAGAGTTCCGCCAGATATTTCCGCAGTCAGGTTGGGTGGAGCACGATCCTAACGACATCCTGCGCAGTCAGTTGAATACGATGAGCCGTGTTATTCAGGAGTCGGGGATCAACCATGAACAAATTGTTGCAATAGGGATAACGAATCAGCGCGAAACCGCGGTAATGTGGGATCGGAAAACAGGTCAACCTGTGTACAACGCAATAGTCTGGCAGGACAAACGCACAGCACCGATTTGTGAGGCGTTGAAGGAAAAGGGTCTCGAAGAGCATGTTCGTAAAACCACTGGCCTCGTGATTGATTCTTACTTCTCTGGCACGAAGATCAGGTGGATGCTTGACAATGTTCCCGGTCTGCGTGAAAGGGCAGCGAAGGGTGAGATCGCTTTCGGCACCATTGACACATGGCTTATCTGGAACCTTACCAACGACAAAGTTCATGTTACCGATTATACAAACGCGTCACGCACTATGTTGTACGATATTGCCAACCTGAAGTGGGACAAAAAACTGCTTGCTGAACTCGACATCCCTGAATCGGTGCTACCGGACGTAAAGCCAAGTGCGGCGGAGTTCGGTGTTTGTGAACTCGATGGCATGTCGATTCCAATACGCGGTGTTGCCGGTGATCAACAGGCTGCGTTGTTTGGCCAGGCGTGTTTCAATCCAGGTACTGCAAAGAATACGTATGGAACCGGTTGCTTCATGTTGATGAACACAGGAACCACCATTCAGCATTCGCGAAATGGCTTGATCACGACGATCGCATGGGGTCTCGATGGCAAGGTCGAATACGCACTTGAAGGCAGCATCTTCATTGCCGGTGCTGCAGTTCAATGGCTGCGCGATGGTCTTCGTATCATTGATCAGTCAAAAGACTCTGAATACTTCGCCGCCAAGGCATTAGGCACGAATGACGTGTATATGGTTCCGGCATTCGCCGGACTCGGTGCTCCTTACTGGGATATGTATGCACGAGGTGCCATCTTCGGCCTGACACGTGACACTGGTAAGGACCACATCATCAAGGCGACACTGGAATCACTTGCTTATCAGACGCGCGATATCCTGGACGCAATGGAGGAAGACGCGGGCATCCGACTGAAGAGCCTCAAAGTTGATGGGGGCGCGTCTGCCAACAACATCGTTATGCAATTCCAGGCGGATATTCTTGGAACGCCTGTCGAAAGGCCGGCGATGGTTGAATCAACAGCAATGGGTGCGGCATACTTTGCCGGAATACAGTCCGGCATGTGGAAGAAAGATGACATCGTCAGCAATCGTAAGATCGACAGGTCTTTTGAACCACAAATGGATGAGCAAACCAGAACCCGGTTGTACGCGGGCTGGAAGAAAGCCGTTTCCCGGACGATGAACTGGATTGACAAGTCTTAACCACGATTGAAGTTTTCTCATAGAAACCGGTCTCAATTTATCGAACGACTCAAAGCGGAGCCGGTGGATCTGCTCATAATCGGCGGCGGCATTACCGGCTGCGGTATCGCGTTGGACGCTGCATCCAGGGGGCTGCGCGTTGCGCTTCTGGAAAAGAACGACTTCGCCTCAGGTACCAGCAGCCGGAGCACGAAGCTCATTCACGGTGGTCTGCGCTACCTCAAAAAACTTGAATTCGGACTGGTGAAGGAGGTAGGCAGTGAGCGCGCAGTTGTACACAGCATTGCCCCGCACCTGGTTGTCCCCGAGAAAATGTTGCTTCCTTTATATGAAAAGCGTGGTCTGGGATACTGGCTCACCAGTTTCGGCTTGCGCATTTACGACTGGCTGGCGGGGGTGAAGCGTGAGGACCAGCGCAAGATGCTGACTCGCAATCAGGCGTTGAGGGCGGAACCGTTACTCGACGGGCAGGGCGTTCGGGGCGGGGCGTTGTATGCCGAATACCGAACCGATGATGCACGCCTGACCATTGAAATAGCGAAAACAGCTGCAAGGCACAGTGCAATTTTACTCAGTTACTGCAAGGTGGTCGGATTTTCTACCGCGCCGGATGGAAGCATAAATGGCGTTAATGCCGTTGATGTGCTTACTGAAACAAAGTTCGCGGTACGGGCCCGGTCGGTGGTAAATGCCGCCGGACCCTGGGTAGACGAAATCCGCCAGGCTGATGGTTCGCTTGAAGGAAAGCGCCTTCACCTTTCAAAGGGTGTGCACGTTGTTGTTCCGATTGGAAAGTTGCCGGTTACGCAAGCCATTTACTTCGACGTGGTTGACGACAACCGCATGATCTTCGCTATCCCAAGAGGTCGAACGACGTACATTGGAACAACGGATACTTCGTTTGAAGGTAAGCCCGATAATGTAAGAGCTTCCCTGGATGACGCCCGTTATTTGCTCAACGCGGTAAACCACACGTTCGCAGGCGCCGTGCTCACCTTTGAAGATATTGAATCCAGTTGGGCAGGCTTGCGACCTTTGATTCATGAAGAGGGGCGCCCGGCTTCCGATCTTTCCAGAAAGGACGAGATCTTCGTCTCCCCGTCGGGCCTCATTTCAATCGCGGGCGGAAAACTCACAGGATACCGGAAGATGGCTGAGCGTGTCGTGAACCTCGTGATCAAACGAAGTTTTCCGGATCGTCAGTTCAATCCCTGCTGCACATCAGCCATCAGGTTGGTTCCGGGTGGACCTGTTGACCTCCGGGATGCGAATCTTCAACGGAATGAACTGATAAAACTGCTTCAGCAATTCGGACTGGCACAACCTGCCGCGTACAACCTGTTTGAATTGTTTGGTGCAAATGCCTTTGAAATTTCTGAAGACCTCCGTCAGCAGTCCGGACGTACCGATAGCACGTTGGATTTGTTGAAGGCGGAACTGAGGTATTGCCTCGAAGAGGAAATGGTTTGTTCCGCACCGGACTTTTTCGTGAGAAGAACCGGGCTATTGTATTTCGATATCAAGAAGGTGATTCAATATGCTGAGGACATAATACAGGAAATGGCAGCCGCATTGCAATGGGATGAGAAAAGAATGAATGCCGAGCGCCGGCTAATACAGGATTTGATTAACCATTCACAACTAAAATCCCCTTCGTCGACTTAGACGTATCATCCATACTTTGGAGGATTTCTTTATATTGACCGCAGAATCCAGGCTATGACAAAGACCTCTAGTTCACAACGAAATTCATTGTGGGGCATCGACATGGGTGGTACCAAGATCGAAGGCGTTATCCTTCGGTCGGCAGCCCATCCGGAAATTTTGTTCCGCGACCGTATTCCAACAGAAGCAGAGAAAGGCTATGAACACATCCTCAGTCAGGTTAAGTCGCTGATAGATACTATGGTAGAAAAGGCGGGTTACAAGCCTTCGCGTATTGGATTTGGAACGCCTGGCACGCTCGATCCCAAACTTGGCGTGATGAAGAATTGCAATACGGTGGTGATGAATAGTCAGCCCATGAAACGCGACCTTGAGGAGTTGTTGGGTGTGGAGGTTGTGATAGCCAATGATGCCGGATGTTTTGCCCTGGCTGAAGCGAGGCATGGCGTGGTGCATGAACATTTTCCACACGCCAGGGTTGTTTTCGGTATAATCATGGGTACTGGTGTTGGTGGCGGACTTGTGGTTGACGGGCGCCCAATCCATGGACTTCAGGGGATTGCCGGAGAATGGGGCCACAACTTTCTGGACGAATCCGGAGGCCCATGTTATTGCGGCAAGTCGGGTTGCGTTGAAAAAGCTATTTCGGGGCCTGCGCTTGAAAACTACTACTTCCAGGAAACCGGAAATCGTAAACCATTGAAAGACATCGTCGCTTTGGCGGAATCAAAAGTTGATCCGACAGCGCAGAAAACGATGATAAGACTGATTGAATTTTTTGGCAGAGCAGTGAGTGTACTGATCAACATCATCGATCCCGATGTAATCGTAATCGGGGGTGGTGTTGGAAACATTGATATGCTGTATGATCGCGGGGTTGACTCGGTGAAGAAATACGTTTTTAACAATCGTCTCGATACACCTATAGTTCAGCCTTTATTGGGCGACAGCGCCGGAGTAATTGGCGCTGCCTACCTGCTGGTGGATGATGAAAAATCAGTAAAGTAGATTTATGAAGCGCATTGCAATCGTGGGACCGATTCCGCGTGACCATATCGTCACGCATCAGGGGGATTTGATTCAGAAATGGGGCTGCGTAACACATCCGGTAATGGCATTGTCGGCACTGGGAATCGAGGATCTCGAAATTATTCCCGTAAGCCATGTGCGCGGTGTGGATAAGGACAACGTCCATGAAGTGTTTAAGGGAGCGAAAGGTGTAAACCTGTCGCACATTACTTCACGAAACGATCAGGGTGACATCATTTCCCTGCGATTCCTCGACATGAACAACAGGCTTGAAAGGCAAACGGGATTTATGGATCCCATTGTCGCCGCGGATTTCGAAAAGCTTGTCGATTGTGATGTGTTTGTGTTCATACCAATAAGCGACTATGAAATCGCTCTTGAAGCTTTGCAGTATCTCAAGGCGAACAGTAAGGGTGTCGTTATTTTTGACGCCCACGGTCCAACGACGGCGTGCCTTATCAACGGTGAACGGCAACGCAAATTCTGGATCGACCGTGATCTGTGGTTGCCATATATCGATGTGCTGAAGATGAACCTGGAGGAAGCACATGCATCATGGTTCAAGAAGGAATACGAAAGCGAAGACTTTACTGAAAACCCTGAAGTCGACCGCGATTACCTAAGAGAATTTGCGTTGCACTGCCTTGACAAAGGTGTGAAGTGTGTGTACATCACCGTCGACAGCCGTGGATGCCTTGTCTACTTCCGGGAAAATGGCAAACTGCGGGAAGAAATGGTGCCGGCGGTTAAGGTACAACACGTGATAGATACGACAGGATGCGGCGATTCTTTCGCAGGCGGAATTGGGTTCGGATTATTGCAAAATCCGACCGGGTATATTGAGGCAGCCCGATATGGAAATACATTCGGGGCGCTGCGAACGCAGGGGAAAACGTTTGCGGTATTTAAGTCTCTGGATGAAACGGATAAAGTCATTCAGGCCACGTATTTTTAGCCGTTTTTTCAGGCCATGAACCGCGAACTACAAACCGATTCACTACAACTCTCTAACGATCTCAATTTGATTAAAGCAGTAATATTCGATCTGGACGGTGTTATCGTTGATACGGCGCATTACCACTACCTCGCATGGAAAAAGCTGGCGCACGAATTTGGTTTCGAACTCACGCCGGAAGACAACGAACGCCTGAAGGGTGTCAGTCGTATCCGCTCAATGGAAATCATTATGGAGATTGGCGGAATCAACCTTTCGGACGAGGAAAAGAACAGACACGCAAATCGTAAGAACGACTGGTTCATCGAATACATCAAGGGAATGAAACCGGACGAAGTTTTTCCGGGTGTGATATCCCTGATAGAAGATCTTCGTGAGCGTGGGTATGTCATTGCGCTTGCATCGAGCAGTAAGAATGCTCCGATGGTGCTGGATATACTCGGCATTCGGAATTATTTCGATGTGATTGTCGATGGCACCATGATTGTCCATTCGAAACCACACCCGGAGATCTTCCTTTTGGCGGCAGCCCGTCTGGGAGTTGATCCCTCGGAATGCGTTGTGTTCGAAGATGCTGAGGCCGGCGTTGAAGCTGCGTTGGCCGCAGGGATGAAGTGTGTTGGTGTAGGAAGTAAGGAACAGCTTGGCAAAGCCGATTACGTGATCGAGAAAACCGGTATGTTTCGTCCGGAACTCGTCTCAGAATTGGCATAGACGAAACTCATTAACTTAACATAGACTCCCGGCCTGCGCCGCAAGAACCTTCTACGCATATGAAAGACTACATCAAACATCATGAATGGCAAATTATCGAAGAAGGGTTTGATCCGCATTTCAACCGCATTTCAGAGAGTATTTTTTCTATTGGTAACGGTCGGATGGGGCAGCGCGCAAACTTCGAAGAAGATTACTCGGGGGACAGTCTGCGCGGAAGTTACGTCGCAGGGGTTTATTACCCGGACAAAACGCGCGTAGGCTGGTGGAAGAACGGCTACCCGGAATACTTCGCGAAAGTATTGAATGCGCCCAACTGGATTGGTATCCATATAAGTATCGAAAACCAAAAACTCGATCTGGCCAAATGCAAGGTGAAAGAATTTCGCCGCGTGCTGGATATGAAAACCGGTTTGCTCCAGCGGTCTTTCCAGGCAGAACTTCCTGATGGCAAGCAAGTCAAAGTTGACGCGCGCAGATTTTGTTCAATGGCCAACGGCGAAATTGGCGCCATACGATACGCGATCACGCCGCTGAACTTTTCCGGTAACATCACACTCTCGCTGTACATCGATGCCGATGTCATCAACATGGATTCAAACTATGATGAGAAGTTTTGGGAGGAAGTTGGAAGAAACGCATCGGAAGGTGAAGCTATTGTTACGGCGCAAACAAAGAAAACTTTATTTCACGTTACGACCGGGATGCGTTATGCTTTGACGTGTGATGGTGAAAAAGCTCAGGTTGGCCGGATTAATATCGAGCAACGCGAAAAGTTTGCCAGTAACGTAATCCAGCTTTCGTGCAATCAGGGTAAAGAGATTGTTATTTGTAAGTACGCAGCCATTCTTTCTTCGGAAAATCATCCGAAAGAAAAAATGGTCGATGAATGCCGAAAGGTTCTTGACTTCGCGGTGCAGGAAGGCTTTGACAAGTTATTCGAAAAACATGCGGCCGTATGGGCTCATAAGTGGGAGGAGTCCGATATCACCATCGATGGCGACGTCGCTGCACAGCAGGGGATACGTTTTAACATTTTTCAGCTTACGCAGACCTATACCGGTGATGACGAACGATTGAACATCGGACCAAAGGGGTTCACCGGCGAGAAGTATGGCGGCAGCACCTACTGGGATACCGAAGCGTATTGCCTTCCGTTTTATTTGGGAACGTCGGAGCAACATGTCGCGCGCAATCTTCTTGTTTATCGGTACAAACATTTGCAGAAGGCTATTGAGAACGCGGCAAAACTTGGGTTCACGAATGGCGCTGCGTTGTATCCCATGGTGACCATGAACGGCGAAGAGTGTCACAATGAATGGGAGATCACTTTTGAGGAAATACACCGGAATGGAGCAATTGCTTATGCGATATTCGACTATATCAACTACACGGGTGATGAGGACTACCTGGTAGAATACGGTCTCGAGGTTTTGATTGCGATTTCGCGATTCTGGTCACAACGGATAACGTGGTCTTCCGACAAGAACAAGTATGTGCTTCTCGGGGTAACAGGTCCAAATGAATACGAGAACAACGTCAACAATAACTGGTATACGAACACCATCGCGACGTGGACGATGCAGTATACGTTGCACGCATTAGAGTACGTCCGGAAGAACGCGAAAGACAAACTGGATACGCTTTCCAATAGAATCAATTTTGGCGAAAAGGAGGAAACAACAAGATGGCGGGAGATTATCGAAAAAATGCACTACCCCGTCGATGAACGTCGCAATCTCTTCCTGCAACAGGATGGTTTCCTCGACAAAGAAATTCTGACTGTGAAAGATCTCCGGAAGGAAGATCGACCGCTTAATCAGAAATGGTCGTGGGATCGCATCCTCCGTTCATGTTTCATCAAGCAGGCTGACGTATTGCAGGGAATCTATTTCTTCGAGGACCGCTACGACATCGAAACGATACGAACCAACTTTGACTTCTATGAGCCGATGACTGTCCATGAGTCGTCGCTTTCGCCATGCGTGCACGTGATCCTGGCATCAATGCTGGGTTACAAGCAGCGCGCGTATGAGTTGTATCTCCGAACGGCACGCCTGGATCTCGATGACTACAACAACGACACGGAAGACGGTTGTCACATTACATCAATGGCAGGTACGTGGATGAGTGTGGTAAAAGGTTTCGGAGGTATGCGTGTCAAAAATGGCGCACTCCACTTTACTCCGTTTATTCCGGATCAATGGAAGTCGTATTCTTTTCGTCTCGAGTTCCGCGGACGGGTGATCAAAGTCAAAGTCTCCCGGGAAGGTACGGAAACGATTCTTGAGTCCGGCGAACCGATGGAGATTTTCCTTAACGGGAAGTCACAGCAACTGAAGCGGTAAACGGAACGTTGTTCAGTCCTTAGCTGAACGCGCTGAGAATTGATTGATCTTCCATGATCTTGTCGACCCACATCCTGTACATCTTTCCGGAAGGGTGGAGCTTATCAGCTACGAGCAAGTCAGGCTCGGATGCTGCTTTCCGGGAGATTTCTGTTATGTCGAGGTAACGGATGCCATATGCTTTGGCGATCATCATGTTCACGCGATTGAATGCCTCAATGCCTTTTGTTATCTCTTCCTGTTTTTCTGCACCGAATGGCGTAAAGCCGTAGTCGGGAATAGATAACACCATCACAGACGATGGATTGCCTTTACCGGCGTGTATGGTGAGGGCAATGAGCTCTTCAAAATCGCTTGCGTAATGATCAAGCGGTTTACCCTGATACTGATTATTTACACCAACAAGGAGCGAAACGAGGTCATATTCTGATGTTGGCTTTCGCGCGATGATGGCGCTCTTCAATTCATCGGTTCGCCAGCCTGTCGTGGCGATTATCTCCGGGTCGGCAATATCGATCCCGGAACTGCGAAGTTCCCGCGAAAGCAGGAAGGGCCAGGTTTGATCCGGCGAAACGCCTTCCCCAATCGTATAGGAATCACCCAGCGCAAGAAATTTCTTCAAACTCAATGAGGCGTTGATTTTTGTGGCTGCAAGATAGAATTAAATGTCAGCGACAAAAATGTGTGCGCCAACTTTGCCGATAAGGCATAAAAAAACCCGGTGACCCGGGTTTTTTTATGTGTTTGTTGAAATCAGTGCGTCGACTTCTTACCGCGCATGTACACATTCAGGGCGATGAACAACACAACCAGAATCGCCGGAAGAATAGACACAAACTGGAGGGTAGCCTGCGGACCTGCCGTATCGATGGACTCACCCATAATAGGAAGTACCATCGATGTGGCAACCATTCCGGCTCCACCCATGATTGATAGTCCGAGGGCGCCACTCTTCGGAATGTATTCGGCAACGAATCCGAGCATCGTAGGCCAGAAGTAACATACGCCCACTGCAAAGACTATCGCAGCGAACATGGTGAAACCTGCTCCACTGGCTATGCTCAGCAAATAAAGTCCTGCAAAAGAAAGTATTGCAGATCCGAGCAACACACCGGAAGGGTTGAGTCTGTGAATCAGCGGACCCGCGAAGTATCTGCCCACGGCCATGATACCGGTTACCACAACCAGAATGATCATCGGGTTGATGCCGTTGCCTTCAAGCAGCGCGTTGATCCATTGGTTTGTGCCGAGTTCCGTCGACGCAGTGAGGAACATACAGAACAGGATGAATGGAAAAAGAAGGCTGATCTTATTAACGACAAGGCCCTCGACCACTACCGCCACAACAATCGCGGCCAGTATAATATACGTTGTAGATGATGTGAAATCTATTGCTATAGGAAGTGATGCGGCGAGGATCATAAAGCTGACCACAACTATGATGGTGATCGGCGCTCCGACATTACGCAGCATGTCTTTGTACGACACACCGGTGCTGACACGTTCGGTTTCAGGAATAACCTGACCAAAGAACAGATACCCGTACAACGCCAGCGGTATAAACAGCAGGCCTACTAGAAGCTGCCATGGCAGATTAAGCGTGTCCATCAAGAGCCATGCAAGAATACCTCCGATAACGATACCTCCGGGGAACCATACGTGGAAGCGGTTAAGCATCTTGGTTTTGTTTTCAGCGTAGATCGTTGCCACGAGGGGATTACACGCAGCTTCAACACTGCCGTTTCCAAGTCCGATGAATACGTTGGAAACGAAAAG
Organism: Bacteroidota bacterium; assembly: GCA_023428695.1. Taxonomy (GTDB): domain Bacteria; phylum Bacteroidota; class Bacteroidia; order Cytophagales; family Cyclobacteriaceae; genus Ohtaekwangia. The sequence continues at coordinate 226,753 of JAEYWY010000028.1, read as the reverse complement.
CATGGTCTTGTCTTTGGCGATTAGCAGCAGGACAATACCAATGAGGTGTGTGAGGAACGCGAGCCAGACAATGTTTTTGGTTTTCACGATATCGATGATAAGCCCACCGATATACATGGCGACCGTAAAGCCCCAGAAGGCCGGCCCGAATGCCCATCCAACTTCCTGACCCGTTAGTCCGTAGTCGCTTTGAAACACCTGTTCAATCTTTGCGCGAATGGCAAAGGTGAGTGACGTAACAAGCAGTGCGAGACAGCTCGCCAGAAAGAGACGAGACGCGTTAAATGTCTTTTCCATTGTAGGTTTAAGTTTTAGCAGCCATGAAGATGACCCGAAAATTTTTTATGTGCAATCCCTGAGGCGTGTAAAATTTACATTTATAACGTTTGAATGCAGTGAAATTTGCATTTCAAGGGTTGGTTTACCCGGGACAGTTCGCTCACGCGGGTCCTGCGATTCGTTCGGAGTTGAGTCAGTTGCCTCCCGCATCCTTGTCCCTGAGGGGAACAACCGCACATCATCGCGAATGCGGAACATTTCACTCAGAATTACATCGTTGCTCGCACTGGTTGTCTTAGTTCGAAATGACCTTCAAACTTTACCTCTTTTAACTTTGAACTTTAGACGCTGTACAACGGGGGGTCACAATTCAAATGTCAATCCCTTCTCTCTCAACTTATCATAAGTGCGTTTGTCAAACCGGTACAGACTTGCTGCACGATGGGAAACATCAGTTTGTTTTTCTTTACACACTTCCAGCAGGTTCATCTTCATGAGTTTCCGTCTGAAGTTTGGTTTGTCGAGCTTCCGTTCGAGAATGGCTTCATATAATTCCTGGAGTTGGAGTAGCGTAAACTTCTTCGGAAGCAGATTAAATCCGACAGGTTCGTGACGAACTTTATGTCGCAGGTGCGCAAGTCCCGAGTTCAGAATAGCCGAGTGGTCGTAGGGCAGGGCGGGAACGTCGCTGAGTTTGAACCAGCGCGCGTCGGCTGCGGTGAAGCCTGCATGAAGCGTATAGTCCTCGGGTTTTACAAGCGCATAATACGCAATTGTTATAACGCGCTTGTCCGGATATCGGTCGGTCTCACCAAACGCACGCAATTGTTCCAGATAAATATTGGAGACGCCTGTCAGGTCTTTGAGAATCCGGTTAGCCGCAGCGTCGAGGGATTCGTTGTAGCGTATCCAGCCCCCCGGCAACGCCCATTTTCCCTTGCTGATACCCTCGCCGTGCTGTACGAGGAGAATATCGAGTTCATTTTTCTTAAACCCGAAAATCATACAGTCTATAGAGAGTGCATCTATAATAGAATCGGGAAACGAATTTTTCTTCATGCCCTTTAAATTGACAAATTGTAAAAAAGCATTACCTTGTAGTCAAAATTACTATAAGGTAGTTAAAAACCAACCAAAAAGCCAAAATAGAGAATTCCATGCAGCAATATCTTCTAGGATTTGATTTGGGCAGTTCATCCGTCAAGGTCTCCCTTGTCGACAGTAGTACGGGACACGTGGCTGCATCAGCGCAGTCGCCGAAAGAAGAAATGCCGATGCTGGCCGTGAAACCGGGCTGGGCTGAGCAGGATCCGGAAATGTGGTGGGAGCACGCCGTAAAAGCAACCCGCGAGTGTCTCGCGAAATCCGGCGTGTCAGCCGCGAATATTGAGGCAATCGGAATCTCGTACCAGATGCACGGACTCGTCTGTGTTGATCGCGAGCACCGCGTCCTCCGGCCTTCTATTATTTGGTGTGATAGCCGCGCCGTTGGCATTGGTGAAAAAGCAGCAACCGCTCTGGGCGTTTCATACTGCCTGGAACATTATCTCAATTCGCCAGGCAATTTTACCGCCTCGAAGCTCGCGTGGGTGAAAGAAAACGAGCCTGAAAATTTTGCCAGGATATATAAGGTGATGCTCCCCGGCGACTACATTGCAATGAAACTGTCAGGCGAAATCAGCACCACAGACACCGGTTTGTCTGAAGGTATCTTTTGGGATTACAGAGCCGGTGGCATAGCCGATTCGTTGCTCGCGCACTACGGAATCGACCGCAGCCTTCTGGCTGATATCAAGCCGGTCTTTTCCGTTCAGGCCGAAGTAAATGAAGCCGCGGCCAAAGAACTTGGATTGCGCCAGGGTATAAAGATCAGCTATCGTGCTGGAGATCAGCCAAACAACGCGTTCTCTCTAAATGTCCTCAACCCCGGTGAAACGGCGGCAACGGCAGGGACCTCCGGTGTAATATATAGTGTCACTGAAAAGAACGCTTTTGATCCAAGGTCCCGCGTAAACACGTTCGTTCACGTTAATAATACATCGGCCAATCCACGCAACGGCGTCCTTCTTTGCGTCAACGGTACGGGTATCCTCAACAGCTGGCTTCGCCGGAACATTCAGAATTCAGGCCAGGGCTACGAGTATGACAAGATGAACGCTCTGGCGTCGTCATCACCGATCGGATCCGATGGCCTGGTACTGCTACCGTTTGGAAATGGTGCTGAACGCGTTCTCGAAAACAGGAATATCGACGGTTCCTTCCACGGACTAAACTTTAACCGCCACGGACAGCCCCACATCTTCCGTGCAGCTCAGGAGGGAATCGTGTTTGCTTTGAAATACGGTTTCGATGTGCTGCGGACGATGGGACTCGAAACCAAAGTCATTCGCGCGGGACATGCAAATATGTTCCTAAGTCCGCTGTTCCGCGAAGCTTTTGTCAATACAATTGGCGCGCGGGTAGAACTTTACGACACCGACGGATCGAAGGGTGCGGCGATCGGTGCAGGTGTCGGTGCAGGTGTTTTTGGTTCGTTCTCCGATGCCTTCGGCGGACTCAGGTTGATTAAGTCGGAAGATCCCGACTCCTCGAAAACATCCCAGTATGCCGAAGCATATTCACGCTGGTTGAATAGGCTTAATCGCGAACTCGGACCAGGCGCATAGCAAATCATTGTAAAAACTTTTAACAATCAAATTCAATATCCAATCATGAAGCTTACATTGGGAGACAAGGAATACTTCAAGGGAATCGGTCAGATTCAGTATGAAGGTAAGGACTCCGACAATCCGCTGGCGTTCCGTTATTACAATCCGAAACAGAAGATCGGGAAGAAGACGATGGAAGAACACTTCCGTTTTGCAATCGCCTATTGGCATACGTTCTGTGGAACAGGTGGTGACCCGTTCGGACCGGGAACGAAGAAGTTTCCCTGGCTGCAAAATGACGATCCCGTACAGCGTGCAAAAGAGAAAATGGATGCCGCGTTTGAATTCATCACGAAAATCGGTGCGCCTTTCTATTGCTTCCACGACTTCGACCTCGTAGACGAAGGCGATACACTGGCAGAGTCGGAAAAGAGGCTGCAAACGATCGTTGACTATGCAAAAAAGAAACAAAAGGCTTCAGGCGTGAAGTTGCTTTGGGGAACAGCGAATCTTTTCGGTCACCCACGCTACATGAACGGGGCGGCGACAAATCCTGACTTCAACGTTGTATGTTACGCAGCAAACCAGGTGAAGCATGCGCTTGACGCAACCATTGAACTCGGTGGTGCCAACTACGTGTTCTGGGGTGGAAGAGAAGGTTACATGACGCTGCTCAATACGAATATGAAACGTGAGCAGGATCACCTCGCACGCTTCCTGCATATTTCACGCGATTATGCTCGTGCAAATGGGTTCAAAGGGAATTTCTTCATCGAGCCCAAGCCGATGGAACCAACGAAGCATCAGTATGATTTCGATTCAGCAACTGTGATTTCTTTCCTGCGTCAGTACGATCTGCTGGACGATTTCAAACTCAATATCGAAGTCAACCATGCTACGCTTGCGCACCATACGTTTCAGCACGAGCTTCAGGTTGCCGCCGATGCGGGAGTACTCGGAAGCATTGATGCTAACCGTGGAGATTACCAGAATGGCTGGGATACCGATCAGTTTCCGAACAACTTGTATGAACTGACGGAAGCTATGCTCGTCATCCTGGAAGCAGGTGGGTTCAAAAATGGTGGTGTCAACTTCGATGCAAAAACACGCCGCAATTCAACAGACCTCGCTGATATTTTCTATGCCCACATCGGTGGTATGGATGCTTTTGCAAGGGCACTGCTCATTGCGCAGGCGATCATCGACGACGGTGAATATGCGAGCCTGAGAAAAGAACGTTACGCATCATTTGATTCGGGCAAGGGCAAGGCATTCGAGCAAGGCAAGGTTTCTCTTGAGGAACTTGCCAAACTTGCTGTCAAGAACGGTGAGCCTGAGCAGATCAGTGGAAAACAGGAATACATCGAGAACCTGATTAATAAATTCATCTGACGACCAATCCTTACTTAACTACGGGCCGGACTGATTTAGTCCGGCCTCTTTTTTCGTCAGCGCGAAAGTTTCAGGCTTAAAGGTTTCATGTTTCAGGATGGGGCAATTGAATGTTGATTACCCGTGTATTCATTGCGTACCTCCGCGTCTTTGTGCCTTGCGGTGAAAAATGGCCGGGTGTCGACCTGAGTTTGATCAACCGCGTAATTTTGAGTAGGTTCGATCCTTAATAGCATCACCATGAAACTAGTAGCAACACTTTCCTTCATAACCCTGCTCACATCTTCGGTCCTGGGCCAGGTTATGTCATATGGTAATTTCAAAGTTTCAGAACAAGAACTCATCTACCAAAAGGTGTTCAGCCATGATTCCGTGTCGCTTGAAAAACTGCAGTCGTACTACGCTGCGCTTCCATTTGTAAAGGGCGCTGCAATCTCGGGGGGTGAGCTCACGTTTACGATGAACGAGTTTGTTGTGGATTACAAGAAGTTTGGTTTCAGTCAGGTATCGACACCGGCTATAATTCAGACAGGTCGCTACAGCGGAAAGGTTAGTGTTTACGCCAAAGAGGGAAGGTACCGTGTAACGGTTTCCGATATCAAGATGACAGGGGACATTGTTTACAAGAAGATTACTTCTCCCGAACCGATAACCAACTTTGCCTGCCGGGACAACGGAACGTACATTTCTTCGGACTGGACCAAACCTAATACACTCGGCCTGCTCGACAAGGCATTTACGGACAATCTGGAGTTCGTTTCCAAGCCTGCCCACACCGACGGAGACTGGTAAGACAAGACCAGAACCGGAAACGATGCCGGTTGATTGGAATTGGCGCCTATCAACCCATAGCGCAATCGTTTTCTATAAATTTTATTATTTATTTTCCGCGCGGAAATCGAGTGAAATATTCAACCAAACCCTATTTTTAGAACCATGAGTCGAAAATTACGAATGGGCATGATTGGTGGTGGCATGGACGCATTTATCGGAGCCGTGCACCGCAGAGCCGCAGCCCTTGATGGAGAAATTGAACTGGTTTGCGGAGCATTCAGCAGCGATCCGAATAAATCAAAACAAACAGGTGATGCATTGTACCTGAATCCTCACCGGATTTATGCGTCGTACGAGCAGATGTTTGAAAAAGAAAAGAACCTTCCGGCGGATCAACGCATGGATTTCGTTTCTATCGTAACGCCAAATCACGTGCACTTTGAACCGGCGCGTATGGCATTGGAAAATGGATTCCACGTCATCATTGATAAACCCCTGGCGTTTTCAGTCGCCGAAGCAAAAGCACTCAAAAAAATTGTCGAAAAAACGGGGTTGATCCTGGCGCTGACGCATACCTACACGGGCTATCCGCTGGTAAAAGAGGCGCGATATGCGATTGCACAAGGCAAGATCGGAAAAGTGAGAAAGGTTTACGTCGAGTATCCGCAAGGCTGGCTGACTGTGATGAAGGAAAAACTCGGCAACAAACAGGCGAGTTGGCGGACTGACCCCAAGCGCTCTGGTGCTGGCGGTGCTATCGGAGATATCGGAACGCATGCAGCCAACCTCGCTGAATACATTACCGGACTGCGTATTACGGAAGTGAACGCGATGCTGAACTCGGTTGTGAAAGGTCGCAAGATCGACGATGACAGTTCTATGCTGTTGAAGTTTAACAACGGCGCAACGGGGGTATTGCTTGCAACACAGGTCGCAGCTGGAGAAGAAAATAATCTTAACATCCGAATTTACGGCGAAAAAGGCGGAATGGAATGGCGCCAGGAGGAACCGAACACGCTTATACTGAAATGGCTCGACCGTCCGAAAGAGGTCGTGCGAGCAGGGTGGTTTGAATACTTGTCAGAACCGGCAAAATTGAATACGCGGGTACCGTGGGGGCACCCGGAAGGCTACTTTGAGGCATTTGCGAACATTTACCTGGCGTTCGCACGTGCAGTGCGTGCCTACAAGCCGGGCCGGCGTATCAACGCCGCAAAATTCGACTTCCCTGACGTCGAGGATGGCGTTCGCGGAATGGCGTTCGTTGACACGGTCATACGTTCCGCCAACTCAAACCGCAAGTGGACTCCTTTCAAATACTAATACTTGGTACATTCACCGGCAAATTATCCTGTCTGCCCGGCCATAGTGCGGGCAGGTCTGTAATACAAGCAAACAATTTCTCAACTATTACACTACATGGCGTTAACGACAATCAAAGGACCTGCAATTTTTCTAGCCCAGTTCATGGGTGACAATGCTCCTTATGACAACATCAAGACGATAGCGAAATGGGCCGCCTCCCTCGGTTACAAAGGGATTCAGATTCCTACCTGGGACAAGCGTGCAATCGACATCAAGTTGGCTGCTGAAAGCAAGGACTATTGTGACGAATGGAAAGGAGCAATCGAAGCCTCCGGACTCCAGGTTACAGAGCTATCGACTCACCTCCAGGGGCAGCTTGTGGCTACTCACCCGGCATTCGATGACCTTTTCGATGGATTTGCTCCGAAAGCAGTTCGCGGCAATCCGAAGGAGCGTACGGCGTGGGCTGTTGATCAGCTAAAGCTATGTGCGAAAGCCAGCAAGAATCTTGGGATTACTGCGCACGCGACTTTCTCAGGCGCTCTGATGTGGCATACTGTCTATCCGTGGCCTCAACGTCCTGCCGGATTGGTTGATGATGCGTTTAAGGAACTCGCGAAACGCTGGCTTCCGATACTTAACGCTTTTGACAAAGCTGGTGTCGATGTTTGTTACGAGATCCACCCGGGCGAAGACCTCCACGATGGCGTTACCTTCGAACGCTTCTGGGAAGCCACCGGAAAACATTCGCGCTGCAACATTCTGTACGATCCAAGTCACTTTGTGCTGCAACAGCTCGACTACCTGCAATACATAGACATCTACCATCCATTTATAAAGATGTTTCACGTCAAGGATGCTGAGTTCAATCCGACTGGCAGATCAGGTGTGTATGGCGGATACCAGGATTGGGTGAATCGCCCGGGACGTTTCCGTTCACTCGGAGATGGTCAGGTTGATTTCAAATCAATATTCAGTAAGCTCACACAATACGGATTCTCAGGGTGGGCTGTCCTTGAATGGGAGTGCTGCATGAAGCATCCTGAACAGGGTGCAGCGGAGGGAGCACCGTTCATTAAGAATCATATCATTCGTGTAACCGAAAAAGCATTTGATGATTTTGCCGCAACAGGCAAAAACCAGAAGTTCAATAAGAAAGTACTAGGAATTTAAACTCAACAACCATGAAAAAAATATTTGTTCTTGCTTTAGCTGCGGCATCTCTTCTTTACTCGTGTGGATCAAAACAGGATGAAAAGAAAGGAGAAGAGGATGCATATAATGAGTATGAAATAGCAAGCGATGAGGATGCCGATGCTCCGGCTTCTGACGCTACAGCTTCAGACGCAGGTGCAACTGAAGATGCGTCTGCTTCGTCGAAAGATTTGATCGCACAAGGCGAGGCGCTTATCAACTCCAATGACTGCAGAACCTGCCACACCAACGAAAACAGAATTGTCGGACCGTCATACAACGAAGTAGCAGCGAAATATCCATTCAATCAGGCAAGCGTTTCTACCCTCTCCGAAAAAGTAATTGCAGGAGGTTCTGGCAACTGGGGTGACATTCCGATGACGCCGCATCCCAATCTTTCAAAGCCTGATTCTGAAAAGATGGTGCACTTTATTCTTTCGCTCGACGGCGAAGAATTCAAATAGTAACGATTCTATGAGGTACGTCGTCCTGACCCTGATCTTGTTTTCAATGATGTATCCGGGAAGTGAAAGTCGAGCGCAGAATAAGCTCTCCAAGCAGGAAGAGGACGAAGGGTGGTGGCTGCTCTTCGACGGTCAGTCATTAAAGAAGTGGCGAACCTACAACAGCGGAGAAACTGGTTCCGCGTGGAAAATTGAAGACGGCGCACTGGTGCTTGACACGAGTAACGGTGCAAAGGGTGGTGATCTCGTCACGCTGAAGGAGTACGAAGATTTCGAATTAAAACTTGAATGGAGAATCAGCGCCTGTGGAAACAGCGGCATCATGTTCAATGTCGTTGAAGATGCCAAATACGATTCGCCATGGTTGACAGGTCCCGAGATGCAGATTCTTGACAACACGTGCCATCCCGATGCGAAGATTCACAAGCACCGCGCCGGAGACCTTTATGATCTTGTACCATGTACCGAAGAAACTGTGAAACCTACAGGCGAATGGAACAAGGTACACATCATATCCAAAGGTGGAAAGTATGCGTTCTGGCTTAACGGAACGAAAGTGGTAGCTTTCGAGATGCATACGCCGGCATGGAAGAACCTCGTCGCTAACAGCAAGTTCAGGGAGTTCCCTGACTTCGGCACTTCACGGCGCGGACGAATAGCCCTTCAGGATCATGGCGACAAAGTCTGGTTTCGCAACATTAAAATCAAACCCCTTTAAAGTACGGTCCATAAACCGGCAATTCACGTATGAAGTATTCCCTCATTTGTTTTCTGGCTCTGTTCCTGATCGTTGCGTCCTGCAACCGAAAGGAAAGCGAGCCCCGGGTATTGGTGTTTTCAAAAACCTCCGGTTACCGTCATGAATCTATAGAGCCCGGGAAAGTGGCGCTCATTGAACTTGGTCGACAAAATGGTATTGCAGTTGATACCACTGAAGACGCTTCGTTGTTCAACGAAGACAACCTGAAGCGCTACGGGGCCGTGATTTTTCTTAGCACAACGCAGGACGTCCTGAATGAAATTCAACAGGCTGATTTTAAACGGTTCATTGAAGCGGGAGGAGGATACGTCGGCATCCACGCTGCGGCAGATACAGAATACGACTGGCCATGGTATGGAAGGCTTGTTGGTGCATACTTCAAAAGTCACCCGCAAATCCAGGAAGCTACGATCAACAAGGTGCGGCCCTTTGGCCCGAATACCCTTCCCGATAAATGGGTAAGGACTGATGAGTGGTACAACTACAAGAATATTTCAAAAGACATCAATGTCATTTATTCGCTGGACGAGTCAACCTACACGGGAGGGCAGAACGGTGAAAACCATCCGATAGCATGGTATCATGAATTTGAAGGCGGACGTTCGTTTTACACCGGCCTTGGCCACACGAACGAAAGCTTCTCCGATCCGCAGTTTCTTGAACACTTGCTCCAGGGCATCCGTTATGCGTTGGGAGACGACGTGAAACTCAATTACGACAACGTAAAAACAAAACGCGCAATTGAAGAGAACCGATTCACCAAGACGGTACTTGACTTCAATCTGAACGAGCCCACGGAAATGGCGATCCTCCCTGATAACAGGATCATCTTCATTGAGAGAAAGGGCGATGTGAAACTATACGATCCTTCAATCGGAAAGGTGAGCGTCATTAATACGCTCAGGACATGGACGACGTATGAAGACGGTTTGCTCGGATTGACGGCGGATCCCGATTTTGCAAAGAACAACTACATCTATTTGTATTATTCGCATCCGGAACGTTCTTCCAACGTATTGTCGCGCTTCGTGTTTAAGGATAACAAGATCGATGAGACTTCCGAAAAGGAAATCCTTGACATCCCGACGCAACGCGACAAGTGCTGTCACACGGGTGGTTCATTGCAGTTTGGAGAAGACCACATCCTTTTCATCAGTACCGGAGATAACACGAGTCCGTTTGAGTCTGATGGATTCAGTCCTTCCGACGAAAGACCCGGCCGCAAGCCCTTTGATGCGCAAAACAGTTCAGCGAACACAAACGACCTCAGAGGTAAAATACTTCGGATAAAAATCAAGCCCGACGGAACATACGATATACCCGAAGGGAACCTGTTCCCGCCGGGTGAAGAAAAAACGCGCCCTGAAATTTATGTTATGGGTAACCGGAATCCGTATCGGATATCCGTTGACTCACGCACAGGCTATCTGTATTGGGGGGAAGTAGGACCTGATGCAGGCAGCGATGATCCAAACCGCGGTCCTCGTGGCTATGATGAAATTAACCAGGCTCGTAAGGCAGGCTTTTTCGGATGGCCATACTTCATCGGAGATAATTTTCCATATGGTCGCTTCGATTTCGCTGCCGGGAAACCGGGTGAAAAGTGGGATCCGGAAAAACCGCTGAACAGATCGCCAAACAACACGGGAAAGATTGAACTGCCACCCGCGCAGCCGGCATACATCTTCTATCCTTATGAGAAATCTGACATGTTTCCGATGTTGAAAGACGGTGGAAGGAATGCTATGGCGGGACCGGTCTACTACAGCGAAAAATACAAGGGTGTCAAGACAGCGTTCCCCGACTACTTTGACGGCAAACTTTTGATATACGACTGGATGCGAAACTGGATGTTCCATGTTACGATGGATGAAGCCGGTGACATTGCCGATATGGAGCCGTTCATGCCCGGCACCAAATTCAACAACATTATCGACATGGCTTACGGTCCCGATGGCAGATTGTACATGCTCGAATATGGAACAGCGTGGTTCAAACAAAACATGGATGCACGACTTGTGCGGATCGACTACAACGGAGGCAACAGGCCCCCCGTTGTCCAGCTTGCCGCTGATAAGCTTGCCGGTGCCGTACCCCTCGAAGTGAACTTCACTTCAGAGGGAACCATCGACTATGACAACGACGCGCTTCAGTACATGCTGGAAATTGGCGACAAAAGACAGACCTCGCAAAATGGGAAGTTCAAGTTCACGTTTGACAAGCCTGGCATCTACAACGTTACGCTGACAGCAAGAGATTCGAAAGAAGCAATGGGTAAGGCGCAGCTCAAGATCATCGCCGGAAATGAAAGGCCTGAAGTTTCGGTTCGCGTTACAAAAGGAAACCAGACGTTCTACTTCCCGGGTGAGCCTGTAAGCTATTCAGTTTCAGTATCAGACCGGGAGGACGGAAACAGCACCGATGGCAGGATCACAGCTGCTGATGTTACTGTGACGTTTGACTATCTCAAAGGATTCGATATGACATCCATCGCGCAGGGGCATCAGCAAGCCATTGTGGAAGTACCAGGCAAAAGTCTGATGGATGCCAGCGATTGCAAGTCGTGTCACCTTATCGACCAAAAGTCTGCGGGACCTTCATATCTGGATATTGCAAAACGCTACAAGAATCAACCCGATGCGGTAAGGAAACTTGCTGAGAAGATAATCCGGGGCGGCTCCGGGCAGTGGGGAACGATCGAAATGGCAGCGCATCCTCAGATCAGCGTTGAAGATGCACGTGAAATGGTGACGTATATCCTTAGCGTTGACGAGAACAAAGGCATGAGATCATTGCCGCTGGAAGGTGCAGTTACGCCAGGTAAGGAAACAGAAGGAGCTTACCTTCTCAACGCGTCGTACGCGGATAAGGGAGCCGGTGAAATCCCGAGTCTTTCCGCGGCAGACACCTACGTGCTGCGGGCACCGGTGTTGAGCCCTAACCATGCTTCCGAGCTCAACATTGCGCGCGTAATGGGTGTGAACGGTCGTTTTGCGCTGGAGAATGTAAAGCACAATGCACACGCCTTGTTCGCCAGAATCGACCTTACAGGAATCAAATCTGCCACAGCAACAGGCTTCATTCGGGGGGCGGATCAACCCGGGGGCGACGTTGAATTGCGCCTGGATGCACCGGATGGCAAATTATGGGGCACCGCAAAGATTTCCGGTGCCGGCCTGATCGAGGCACCGGTGAAACTTACCGCAGAAAGCGGTATCCATGACGTTTATGTAATCTTCAAAAATTCCGAAGCAGGAGATAAAACTTTGTACTATTTTGGTGGTGTCCGCCTGCAGAATAAATAGCCGGAACACATAATGTGTGATGCTGCTTGACTGTAGTTGTGACTGCCAAACAACCTGAACCTGTATGACACGCCCATTGAAACCTATCAAGCGGAGGGAGTTCATCCAGACTGCCTCCGTTGCTGCAGTCGGTTTGCTGTCCCTGCCATCTTTCGTCGCCCTCGGAAAGAGTAAGGGTAAAAGTACCCTCGGGCTGCAACTTTATACTCTTCGCGAAACAATGCCTAAAGATCCCAAAGGCGTTCTCAAACAAGTTGCGGAGTTCGGATACAAACAGCTTGAAACCTACGGGTATCGTGACGGCAAACTGTTCGGCATGACAGTCAAAGACTTCAATGACTATGTCAAGGGCCTCGGAATGAAAGTGTCCAGTGGTCACTACGGTATCGATATAATCCGTTCCGGCTGGGACCAGGCTATCGCTGATGCAAAAGCCATCGGTCAGAAATACATGGTCTGCCCTTACCTCGGTGAAAACGAAAGGACTTCCATCGACGACTACAAGAAACGCTGCGAGGAGTTTAACAGGGCCGGCGAAATATGCCGGAAGAATGGCATTCGATTCTCATACCACAACCACGCATTCGAGTTCATGGAAATGGAAGGCCAGATTCCGTATGATGTAATGCTCGCGGAACTTGATCCAAAGAACGTTGCAATGGAAATGGATATCTTCTGGGTGGTGAATGCGGGAAAAGATCCGCTCGCTTACTTTGCCAAATATCCCGGCAGGTTTGAACAGTGGCACGTCAAAGACATGTCGAAGGAAGATAAGAACCGTAATGCTGACATAGGCAAGGGTTCGATCGACTTCAAGACTATCTTCGCCAAAGCCAAGCAGTCTGGAATGAAACAGTTTTTTGTCGAGCAGGAATCCTATCCAGGTGAGCCGATAAAAAGTGTGCAGGCTTGTGCTGAATACATGAAAACTATTTTGTAAATTTCAATCAAGTTTTTTCGTTTTTGTTTACAGCGATGTCGGGCACACTCTGTCCGACATCTCTTTTTTAAAGGCTTACCATGAAGATTCTCAATTTTATACTTGCCGCTCTCTTCCTCCTTTTTGCTTTCGTGCAGGTGAACGACCCCGATCCGCTACTCTGGATCCTGGTCTACGGCTCAATGGCAGTACTGGCGGTGCTCGCCATGTTTGGTATCCATCCGTTGAGGGTAATCATTATTCTGCTGATTGTCTTCGTTGGATATAGCTTCCGGTACTGGTCAGGCGTCATGGAATGGATGAGCCAGCCGGACAAGTCCAACTTGTTCGATGATGTCGCAAAAATGAATCACCTTTATATTGAGGAGGCCAGGGAGTTCCTCGGACTCTGGATTTGTATCGCCGTCCTGATTTTCTATTTCATTCGGGCCCGAAAGGCTCAGAAAAACGCCAGAAATACTGCTCAGGAATGATTCTGAAATTCTTTACGTGAGTTCATAATATTGATTTAGTGGTGATGAAATGGGTAGCGCGCATATTGGTTATTCTCGTGGTCTTGATTGGGCTCGTGGGCCTCGTACTGTATGGCTATGTGCTTATCCAGCGCCCGAAGTTCTCCGGAGAACTTAAACTCGTCGGACTTGCCGCGCCCACCGAGGTCTATTTCGATGACTACGGGGTACCGCATATCTATGCGCAGTCCGCCCACGACGCTTACTTCGCGCTGGGATACCTGCACGCGCGGGATCGACTCTTCCAAATGGAAATGCTGCGTCGTGCATCGTCGGGAAAGCTGGCTGAGGTACTGGGTCCCGACTTTCTGGAAGTCGATAAACTCTTCCGTACGCTGGGGTTGAACCGTTTTGCCAAAAGCCATGCTGAGAAGTACCTGGCCGCGGACACTGCCGGATACCAAAAGGCCGTGTTTGCCTATCAACGTGGGGTCAACACGTTCATTCAGGAGGGGCCGACGCCGGTAGAGTTCACCGTTATAGGAATCCCAAAGACTGAATTCATTCCGGAAGATGTGTACTACGTCATCGGTTTTATGGCACTCGGTTTTGCAGAAGGATTCGAACTTGATCCGGTTCTCGAAAAAATTCACACCGAATTAGGAAACGAATATCTCGCCGATCTCGCTGTAGATTCCGGCCCTGATACCGAGATTATTCCGGTTTACGCAGGCAAGGCAAAGTCAACACACGACCGGCTGATTTCTTCGTTACACTCGGCGCTTCAGAAATTGCCTGTGCCAATGATCCAGGGCAGCAACGGTTGGGTTATCAGCAGCGAGAGATCCGCGTCCGGGGCACCGATTCTTGTCAACGATACGCATATTGGTTTTTCCCAGCCTGCGGTATGGTATGAAGCCCATCTGGAATATCCCGGCTTCAGCTTTTATGGTCACCATCTTGCCGGGCTTCCGTTCGGGATTCTTGGGAACAACCGGTTTTGTGCGTGGGGCATGACCATGTTTGAAAATGACGACGTCGACTTCTTCCGTGAAACGGTCAATCCTGCTGACTCAAACCAAGTTAAGTTTGGAGATGCGTGGGAGAATCTGAATACGCGGAAGGAAATCATCCGCGTCAAGGATCAGCCCGATCATGTGCTCGAAATACGCGAAAGCCGGCATGGTCCTGTCGTGAATGGCATTGTCGGAAATGTTGAAGGCGAGGACCCTATAGCGCTCTCGTGGTTGCTTCTACAGCAGGATAACCACGCACTTGAGGCTGCGTATCAACTGAACCGCGCGTCCACGTTTGAGGAGGCAGAGAAGGCAGTTGCTCTCTTTTCATCGCCCGGACTCAATCTCATGTATGGTGACATCGAAGGTAACATAGCCTGGTGGGCCGCGGCGCGGTTACCGCAACGTCCCGCTCATGTACAAAGCAAACTGTTCCTTGACGGAAGCAGTGGACATGATGAGTACCTTGGCTTTTATGACTTCTCCTTTAATCCGAAATCAATCAATCCCCCGTCGGGCTTTGTTTACTCCGCGAACAATCAACCTGATTCGATCAATGGCGTCGCGCATGCGGGCTACTACTTTCCGAGAAGCAGGGCAGGGAGGATCGTGAAACTTCTTTCAGGCGAGGAAAAGCTTTCAGTCAACGACATGAAGCGCATAGACCTCGACCATGTTTCGGCAATGCATGCAGATATCGCACACCTGATTGCGTCGATTGCCGATTCATCGAACGCGCGCGGTAAGCATGGAACGCTGATTAAGCTCCTGCGCGAATGGGATGGCGATCATGCAGCGTCGTTAACAGCGCCTGCTGTGTACTACAACGTCCTTAGCCATACGCTTTCATTGACAATGAAGGACGAACTGGGTGACGCCGCGTATGATGTGATGCTGAAGTCGGCGCTGATTAAGAATAGCCTGACTCAGCTTCTCGGTAGTGCGAAATCACCATGGTGGGATAACGTATTGACAACGGAGGTGGAAATGCGTGCTGATGTAATCGCCCTGGCATTTGATTCGGCGCAAATCATACTTGAAAAAACGATGGGTCAGGATCCGTCCAAATGGGCATGGGGTAAGGTCCATACGCTGACGCACAAGCACGCCCTGGGTACCGTCAAACCATTGGACCGCATTTTCGACGTTGGCCCGTTTGCTGTGGCTGGCGGAAGCGAGGTCATCAACAACCTGGATTTTCGGTATTCCACAACAGGGTATTTTGCTGTTGATGTCGGACCTGCGTTACGCAAGATCACGGACTTCAGCGATATCTCTGCAGGTGTTACCGTTTCGCCCACTGGCCAAAGCGGCAATATTATGAGCCCGCACTACAGTGACCAGGCCAGCATGTTTGTCAATGGTGAATTCAGACCCATGTTGTTCGACCGCGACGATATCGTCAACGCTTCGGCGCGGCGCCTGACTTTACTCCCGACAAAGTAGTCACCGCATCCGGTTAATGACGTGTTGGCCAGTTCGTTGTTTTCTGAAATCATTTCCTGCTTCGGAAAGGTTACTGCAAACGATTTAGGGAAATCCCTTTGAAAAAGGTGTTGAATCTTGTTTATATTGACGCATATGAGATCGTTAACCATTTTTTTCGCTGCCGCTCTGCTGGCATCATGTGCCCGGACAAAAGAAACTTTTCCCCCTGACTCTGCTATGAGAACGTCTTCCGGAAAGATTGTCGTTTACCAGATGATGACCCGATTGTTCGGCAACAAGAACACGACAAACAAAACATACGGAACAATCGAGGAGAATGGAGTTGGCAAGTTCTCGGATATCAATCAAAAGGCTTTGCAGGGCATTAAGGAACTCGGCGCTACTCACGTCTGGTACACTGGTGTTATTGAACATGCTGTGCTTACTGACTACACTGCTTACGGAATCCCACTTGATGACGCAGATGTTGTGAAGGGACGGGCCGGTTCACCGTACGCCATCAAGGACTATTATGATGTGAACCCCGACCTGGCCGTCAATGTGCCGCGTCGTATGGAAGAATTTGAGGCTTTGGTGGAACGCACACATAACGAAGGTTTAAAAGTCATCATCGACTTTGTACCCAATCACGTTGCACGCGCGTATCACAGTGACGCGAAGCCTGAGGGAATAAAAGACCTCGGGCAGGATGACGACACCACGACATCATTCAAACCGTCGAATAACTTCTATTATCTTCCGGGGAAGTCTTTTGAAGTTCCATCCGGATACGATGCCCTCGGACCCGACAACACATTTCCTACGAAAGATGGAAAGTTTGATGAACATCCCGCCAAGGTTACAGGTAATGATCAGTTTACACACGCACCCGGTGTGAATGAATGGTTCGAAACGGTCAAACTAAACTATGGTGTTGATATTCAACTTGGTCGCACCAAACATTTTGATCCCGTTCCTGATACGTGGGAGAAAATGCGAGACATACTGCTTTACTGGGCTTCGAAAAATGTTGACGGATTCCGGTGTGATATGGCTGAGATGGTTCCGGTTGAATTCTGGAATTGGGTCATTCCCCAGATTAAAGAAGTAAACCCTGCCATCATATTCATTGCAGAGATATATAACCCTGCCGAGTATACCAATTACATCCGTATTGGGAAATTCGATTACCTCTACGACAAGGTGCAACTTTATGACACCTTGCGTTTCCTGATTGCTGGACGAAGCAGCTCGTCCGACATCCCTGCAATCCAAAAGAGTCTCGATGGCATCAATGACCACATGCTTCACTTTTTGGAAAACCATGATGAGCAACGCATAGCTTCGCCACATTTCGCCGGCGATCCATTGAAGGCATTGCCTGCGATGGTCATCAGTGCGACCATTGACCGTGGTCCGGTGATGGTGTACTTCGGTCAGGAGGTGGGCGAACCGGGGACGGGTACCGAAGGTTTTCAGGGCAACGATGGGCGTACAACGATCTTTGATTACTGGGGTGTTCCGGAACATCAGAAATGGATGAATGGTGGTGCCTTCGATGGCGGCCTTCTGTCCGATGAACAGAAACAGTTGCGCAGTTTCTATAGCAGATTGCTCAACTTCGTAAAGGACAGTCCTGCGATTACGTCAGGTGAGTATCTTGACCTGACGGAACCGAACACCAGGGCAGGGAATTTTGACGCGAAAGTTTCTGCGTTTCTTCGCTACAACGATCAACAGAAGTTACTCGTGGTCTGTGGATTTAATTCGTCGGAGCGTCTGGTGAAGGTGAATATTCCAGAAGATGCGGCGTTGGCATCGGGCTTGAAGACCGCGGGTCTGCTTGCGCGCTCTGTGCTTGACGCGGATATCAAATTATCACTGAACGGGCTGGATATGGAGATCACCCTGCCGCCTTATGGTGCATTCATTTTTGAACTCAATTAATGTAATCGATTGAACAAAATAAAGGGTAATGAACAAGATCAACGGTCAGCAGCGTGTAATAATTGAAAACGTCCAGCCTGAGGTCGATGGTGGTTTATATCCGGCGAAACGAACTGTCGGCGAACGTGTCGATGTGACCGCTGATATTTTTTGCGACGGACACGATCACCTCAGAGCGCACCTGCTGTTCCGCAAAGAAGGAGAGGAGCAATGGCAGACTGTCGAGATGCAACATGAGATGAACGACGTGTGGAGTGCTGCTTTCACGGTGACCGAAAAAGGCTACTACAATTTCACCATTCTGGCATGGATCGACCACTTCGATACGTGGTACGATGGGTTCAGGAAAAAATCACTCGCAAATGTTGACGTAAGCCTCGAATTAAAGGAGGGAGCACAATATCTGCGAACCTTGTCGAAAAAGAATAAAGCGGACCTGGAAGAAACAGCAAAAAAGCTTGAAGCTCCCTATGACGATGCTGTTGCCTTCGTAATGAGCGATGCTTTTGCTGAAATTGTACACACAAATCCGGTTATTGAACACCCGGCAATGCCTGCGACACACTGGCGTGTTCTGGTCGAGCATAAAAAAGCGAACTTCAGCACATGGTATGAGTTGTTTCCCAGATCGGCATCGTTGGATGGCAAACACGGGACGTTCCGCGATGTGATCCGTTTGCTTCCACGAATCGCTTCCATGGGTTTTGATGTGTTATACCTTCCGCCGATTCATCCGATCGGAAAGGTAAACCGCAAGGGTAAAAACAATAATGTTAATTCCGAACCGGGTGAGCCAGGTTCGCCGTGGGCCATCGGCAGTGACGAGGGTGGTCACAAAAGTATTCACCCGGAACTTGGTACGCTTGACGACTACAAACTACTGATTCAGGAAGCAAAGAAACTTAACATCGACATTGCACTTGATATCGCTTTTCAATGTGCACCGGACCATCCGTATGTTAAGGCTCACAAAAACTGGTTCAAGATCCGACCCGATGGTTCCATTCAGTATGCAGAAAACCCACCCAAGAAGTATCAGGATATTTATCCGTTCAATTTCGAAAGCGAGGATTGGGAGGCACTTTGGAAGGAACTGCTTTCTGTTATCACATATTGGATTGACCAGGGTGTGAAGATATTTCGTGTTGATAATCCGCACACCAAGCCAATCCGGTTCTGGGAATGGGCAATTGCTGAAGTGAACAAAAAGTACGATGACGTAATATTCCTTGCAGAGGCGTTTACCCGACCCAAGGTGATGGCATCGCTGGCAAAAGTAGGGTTCACGCAATCATACACGTACTTCACCTGGCGGGTACCTAAGCACGAGCTTACCGAATACATGAATGAGCTTGTCTCTGGTCAGTCGCGCAATTACTTCCGTCCAAACTTCTGGCCGAACACACCCGACATACTTCCGTATCACCTGCAACACCAGGGTGAGAACATTTTCATCATCCGGCTTGCTCTGGCGGCCACGTTGTCGTCCAATTACGGGATGTACGGACCGGTGTACGAGTTCCTCGACAACGAACCCGTTCCTGCGAAAGAAGAGTACTTCAACTCGGAAAAATACGAGATCAAACGCCACGACTGGAAAAAGACAAACCGGATGACCGATATTATCACACTGGTTAACAAGGCACGGCATGAACATCCCGCTTTGCAGTCGACGTGGAATATACGATTCTGCTTTATCGAAAATCAAAATTTGCTTGCCTTCGTCAAGGCTACTGATGACCGCAGCGATATCGTTCTGGTTATCGTTAACCTTGATCCGCACGCAAGGCATTCGGGGTATGTTCAGTTGCCGAAGGATTATCTCAAACTGGGCGATCATATTAACGTCAAGCTTCATGATCTTATCATGGATGAACATTATACGTGGACGCAGGAGTGGAATTATGTGGAGTTGGATCCGTACAAAATGCCATTCCATTTGTTTAAATTACAAATCCACGAATCCTACTTATAACCATGAGTGTTTCCAAAAACGGAGGCGATCCCCTTTGGTTTAAAGACGCGGTTTTCTACGAAGTTTCGGTTCGCGCCTTCTTCGACAGCGACGGAGATGGTATTGGTGATTTTGTCGGGCTGCAACAGAAACTCGATTACATTGAAGATCTTGGTGTTAACACACTCTGGCTGCTGCCGTTTTATCCTTCACCGTTAAAAGACGACGGATTTGACGTTACCGATCACACTGATGTTCATCCCGATTACGGTACCCTTTCTGATTTCAAGCAACTTTTGAAGGAAGCACATCGTCGTGGTATTCGCGTTATTACGGAGTTGGTACTCAACCATACTTCCGACCAGCATCCCTGGTTCAAACGGGCAAGGAAATCGAAATCAGGTTCGCGCTTTCGCGACTACTATGTGTGGAGCGATACACCTGACAAGTACAAAGATGCGCGTATCATTTTTACCGATGCTGAATCTTCCAACTGGACGTGGGATCCGGAGGCGAAAGCATACTACTGGCATCGTTTCTACCGGCATCAGCCGGAACTGAATTTTGAGAATGCCGAAGTGCAACTTGAAATGATTAAGATCGTCGACTTCTGGATGAAGCTGGGTGTCGATGGTTTCCGTCTTTCATCGGTTCCATACCTGTTTGAAGAGGAAGGAACAAGTTGTGAAAACCTTCCGCAGACGCACCAGTTTCTCAAGCGCCTCCGGGCACACATTGACAAATACTACAAGGACCGTATACTTATCGCGGAAGCCAACTTATGGCCGGAAGATGCTGCCACTTATTTCGGTGATGGCCAGGAGTGCCACATGAACTTCAACTTCCCCCTTATGCCACGCATATTCCTTGCGTTGCGCACGGAAGATACATATCCGATCATTGATATTATTGAACAGACTCCCGAGACGCCGCCAAACAGTCAGTGGGCGCTTTTCCTCAGGAATCACGACGAGCTCGGCCTTGAGATGGTTACCGAAGAGGAAAAGGATTACCTGCTCAAGGCATATGCATCAGATTCTGATACGAAATTCAATTCCGGCATTCGCCGCAGGCTTGCGCCGTTACTCAACAATGACCGTCGCAAAATCGAATTGCTGAATACGATTCTTTTCTCGCTGCCCGGAACCCCTGTAATCTATTACGGCGACGAAATCGGAATGGGAGACAATGTATATCTCGGCGATCGCTTTGGCGTTCGTACGCCGATGCAGTGGAGTATGAATCTCAATGCTGGATTTTCAAATGCTAATCCGCAACGTTTGTTCCTGCCCGTGATAACGGATCCTGTATTCAGGCACGAGTCCATTAATGTGCAAACACAGGAGGAAAACCCGTCATCACTGCTTTGGTGGATGAAGAATGTAATCGCCATGCGCAAGCGCCTGAATATTTTCGGAAGAGGAAGTATGAAGTTCATCGCGGGATCAAATACGAAAGTGCTCGCATTTGCTCGTACGCTCGACAATCAGGTGATTATTGTTGTAGCGAATCTGTCACAGTTCTCACAGGCAACAGTGCTCGATCTTTCGGCATATAAAGATGCTGATGTGACCGAGGTGTTTAGTCAGAACCGTTTCCTGAATGTGGGCGAGGGGGAATATTCTATTACCATTGGCCCGTATGGATACTTCTGGCTTCAGGTAGACAAAGCCGAGAAGAAAACAATGGCCGAAGCAAGCGGTGAACTCCCGCTGGTTAAGACTGATCTGTCGTGGGAACGAATACTCTACAATTATAACGAAGTCCGGGATATAGAACGGCGGATACTGCCACCGTTCATGAAGAAGTGCCGCTGGTTTGGAGGGAAGGCAAAAGCGATCAACAAAATATCGCTTCACAAAATCATTCCGCTTAAAGTTGATGGCGACACGCATTTCCTTTGTATTGTTGAAGTACATTATGTACAAAGGCTGCCGGAGTTGTACTTCCTGCCTTTAACGTTTGCCCCTTCGGACAGTATTCTCGAACGCGTGGAATACACTGCACAGAGCGTTGTATGCCGTGCCGAGATTCAGAACAAGGCAGGCTTCATCATGGACAGCAGCTATGACAAGGTCTTCCGTGATTTCCTGTTCCTCAGCATGGAAAAGGAAATGCGTATCCGCGATGACGAAGGTGGTGTTCTCGAATTTAATTCGAGCATGTTTTCGAAAGTCTCGACTGTCAAGACCGTTGATTCCAAAATACTGAAGGCTGACCAGAGCAATACGGCAATTATTTACAACGACAAGTACTTCTTTAAATTCTATCGCAAGCTTGAGAAGGAAATAAATCCCGACCTTGAAATCGTGCGTTTCCTTTCTGAGCAGACTTCGTTCCGGAATTCACCGAAGTATGCCGGCGGAATTGAATACCGCGATGCCGAAGGTAAGACCATTGTATTTGGCTTGCTCCAGGAGAAAGTCGAAAATCAGGGGGATGCCTGGGTGATGACTGTTGATTCTGTGGGACGTTTTTACGAGCGTGTGATTGCGAAGGCCAAGGGAATGAAACTACCTCGTCTGATAAACAGTCCGTCGATCAGATTTGAGGATGCGCCGGAGGAAATTCAGGAACTTATTGGGAAAGGATTTTACGAACGGATCGTGCGGCTGGGACAACGTACGGCGGAAATGCATATCGCTTTGTCGTCCGGAAAGTCAGATCCTGCCTTTTCACCGGAGAACTTTACGGCCAACTATCAGCGATCGATGTACTCATCGCTGCGTAAATTGGTTCGCGACCGGTTCAGCCTTCTGGAGACTTCACTGCTCAAGTTGCCCCCGGCAATCCAGGATTTGGCGAAACGCATACTGGGTCAGGAAGACGCGATCCTCGAAGCCTTCAGCGAAATCTACCAGATAAAGATCAATGCTGTAAAAACCCGGATACACGGTGACTACCATCTTGGACAAGTGTTGTTCACAGGGAGCGACTTTGTCATTATCGACTTTGAAGGCGAACCCGGCTTCTCATTCAGTGAGCGGCGTTTAAAGAAAAACGCCCTTAAAGACGTCGCCGGTATGATGCGTTCGATTCACTACGCTGCATTTGGCAAGATTCTGTTGAATGAGAATTATCGCGAACGCGACCTGGAGTTGCTGGAGGCGTGGGCGGATCAGTGGCAGCATTATGTTAGTCGCTTCTACCTGGGTGCCTATATGGATAGAATGGGAATGGGCACGAAATTGTCATATGAACAAGGCGTACTTATTCGTACATTCTTGCTTGAAAAGGCGATTTACGAACTCGGATATGAACTGAACGCACGCCCGGATTGGACTATCATTCCGTTGCGCGGGATCGAATACCTGGTGAAACGATTTGAAGAAGAAAGGCAAGGCAGGAAGAAGTAACCTGCTGAATTGATTAGTGACCATAAAACTACAGCCATGAGTAACAAGACCGATATCGGCGTGGAAAGCAATTCGTTGATATCAGACTATGATATCCATCTCTTTAAGAGTGGCAAACACTTCAAGCTGTATCAGAAGCTTGGCGCTCACCCTGTTGTACTCGGCGGAAGGGAGGGAACCTATTTTGCAGTCTGGGCGCCCAACGCTACGTCTATTTCCGTCATTGGATATTTCAATAACTGGCAGCCCGGCCAACATCATTTGCATCCGCGTTGGGACGGCTCCGGAATCTGGGAAGCGTTCTTTCCCGGTATAGGCCACGGCGAAGCTTACAAGTATGCGATTCATTCCAACACCGGTGAGTATGTTGAAAAGGCAGATCCCTTTGCAACCTACGCTGAAACACCACCGAAGACCGCCTCTATTGTGTGGGAGTCCAAATATGATTGGAATGATCAGGAGTGGATGCAACGTCGCAAGAGTCTCACGGGTAAAGCGCAACCATATTCCGTGTACGAAGTCCACATCGGTTCATGGCGCCGCAAAGATGGTAACGATTTTCTTACCTATCCCGATATCGCGCATGAGCTGGTACCCTATGTCAAAGAAATGGGTTTTACTCATATCGAATTTCTGCCCATCATGGAGCACCCGTTCTATGGTTCATGGGGATATCAGCTAACAGGATACTTCGCGCCATCAAGTCGTTACGGATCGCCGGAGGATTTCAAATACATGGTGGATTGTTTCCACCGCGCCGGCATAGGTGTCATCCTCGACTGGGTACCGTCACACTTTCCAGGCGACGTACATGGCTTGTTTAAATTCGACGGAACACACCTGTACGAACATGCTGATCCGAGAAAGGGATTTCACCCTGACTGGAAAAGCTATATCTACAATTACGGCCGCAATGAGGTACGCGCGTTTTTGATTAGTAACGCATTGTACTGGCTTGACGAGTTTCATATCGACGGACTTCGCGTTGACGCGGTGGCTTCGATGCTTTATCTGGATTATTCGCGAAACGCAGGAGAATGGATTCCCAATCAATATGGCGGAAACGAAAACCTTGAGGCAATATCTTTCCTTAAGGAAATGAACGAAACAGTCTACAGCCATTTCCCCGATGCGGTCACCATTGCGGAAGAATCAACATCATGGTCGGGAGTATCGCGACCTACCTATCTCGGCGGACTCGGCTTCGGTCAGAAATGGATGATGGGATGGATGCACGACACGTTGCATTATTTCCAGCTCGATCCCGTCTACAGGAAGTATCATCAGAACGAAATTACCTTTAGCATCATGTATGCCTTTACAGAGAACTTCATGCTTCCGCTTTCGCACGACGAAGTGGTCCATGGTAAAGGTTCGCTGTTTGGGAGAATGCCCGGGGATGAATGGCAGAAGTTCGCCAATCTGCGTTTACTGTTTTCATACATGTTTACCCACCCTGGAACGAAGTTGCTGTTTATGGGTGGCGAGTTTGGGCAATCGGCTGAATGGAACCACGAACGCAGTCTCGACTGGCATTTGCTCAGATATCCGCTCCACGCAGGGGTCAAAGACCTCGTCAGGGATTTGAATGCACTTTATAAATCGGAACCAGCGTTGTATTGTTTTGCGTTTGAACACAGAGGGTTTCAGTGGATCGATTATGGCGATCGTGAAAACAGTGTGATTGCGTTCCAGCGACATGGTGAAAAAAAGGAAGACCTGCTGATTATGGTATGTAACTTCACACCTGCCGTAAGACAGCATTACCGGGTAGGGGTACCGTACCGCGGCTACTGGAAGGAACATTTCAATTCGGATGATGTCCGGTATCAGGGAAGTGGTGTGACCAACCATGGTTTGTTAAGCACTTCGCCGGTGAAATACCATCAACGTGACTATTCCGTTTCATTGACGCTGCCACCACTCGCCATGGTAATTCTGAAACTTGAACGTGAAGTGAGTGAATTTGATTTAAAAGATATTAGTACATAATTTTTCAGGCGGGAAAACCGCCGTACCTGAAATCGACTTCCCTTGGAAAAATTTATTTGTATACACGGGCATTTTTATCAGCCTCCCCGTGAAAATGCGTGGCTGGAACAGATTGAGGTTCAGGATTCAGCACACCCGTACCACGACTGGAATGAACGCATCTCGGCAGAGTGTTACAGTCCGAATACAGCCTCCCGGATTCTTGATGAGACCGGAGCAATAACAAACATCGTCAACAATTACGCGCGAATCAGTTTCAATTTCGGCCCGACATTGCTTTCATGGATGGAAGCAAATGATCGTGAAGCGTATCAGGCTATTCTCGAAGCCGACCGCGAGAGCCAACGCTTATTCAGCGGCCACGGATCGGCCATCGCGCAGGTTTACAATCACATGATTCTGCCGCTGGCGAATACGCGCGATAAGGAAACACAGGTGATATGGGGTATCCGCGACTTCGAGTACCGGTTCAACCGGAAGCCTGAAGGGATGTGGCTTGCAGAAACCGCGGTGGATACCGAGTCCCTGGAAATGCTCGCAAAGCATGGTATAAAGTTTACGATCCTCGCGCCGCGTCAGGCAAAGGCGATACGACGCATCGGTAAGGACGAGTGGACGCCGGTGAACACCAACACCATTGATACACGCCGTCCATACCTTTGCAACCTGCCTTCCGGTAACTCCATTGTGTTGTTCTTTTACGACGGCGATATCGCACAAGGCGTCGCCTTCAATGGTATGCTTAACGATGGACGAAAGTTCGCGCACCGGCTCATCGACAGCTTTGATATGGGCTCACCCGAACCGCAGCTGGTTCACATCGCTACAGATGGAGAAACGTACGGTCACCATCATAAACACGGTGACATGGCGCTTGCATACTGCCTCGACTACATACAGCGCGGCGAAGTTTTCAACCTCACGAACTACGGGGAGTTCCTGGCCAAATTTCCCCCGACATTTGAAGCACAGATTCATGAGGACAGTTCATGGAGCTGTGTGCATGGCGTAGAACGCTGGCGTAACGACTGTGGCTGCCACTCGGGCGGGAAGCCGATGTGGAATCAGAAGTGGCGTGCACCATTGCGCGAGGCTCTGGATTGGCTCCGCGACGAACTGATAACGATATTTGAAAATGGATGCGAGTCCATTCTGCACGACGCCTGGCGTGCGCGGAATGATTATATCAGCGTTATCCTGCGACGTGATGATGACATGATCCGGAGGTTCTTCCGCGATCATTGCAAAGCACAGGTAGAACAGAATCAGGTGCTGCGTCTGATGGAGGTGCAGCGTAACGCGTTGCTCATGTACACAAGTTGCGGCTGGTTCTTTGATGAGATTTCGGGGATTGAGACTACGCAGATCATGCAATACGCCTGTCGGGCGATGCAGTTGGTGTCGCAGATAGCGAAAGTAAATCTGGAGGCCGAATTCCTTTCACGGCTGGAGGCAGCGCCAAGCAATGTGGCCGCACTTCAAAACGGTGCACAAGTGTATCAGAAATTTGTATTGCCATCTAAGACAAATCTGCAACGCGTCGGAATGCACTTTGCAGTTGCTTCGTTGTTTGAAGAAGATCCGGATTCCTTCCCGGTTTTCAACTACACGACGCAGAACGAGGTCTTTGTGAAAAAAGAAGCAGGTCAGCAGAAACTCGTGTTGGGTGTAACAAAGGTACGTTCCAATGTAACCCGGTTGCAGAAGAAATTTGCATTTGCCGTTGTGTACATGGGTCAGCATAATCTCATCGGAAACATTTCCATCGATATGGATGCCGAAGTGTTTGCCAGCATGCAGGTGCGGATTGTTGCAGCCTTTGAAGAAGGCCGGCTCGGCGATGTTATTGGTCTGATGCAGACGTATTTTGGTCCTGAGAAGTATACAATCTGGCAATTGTTCCAGGATGAAAAACGCAAAGTGTTTGACCTGATCACTGAAACCAGCATGCGCGACCTCGAAGAGTCATTGCGCCGGATTTACAATCGCGACTACCCGTTGGTTAATGCGCTTAGCAATAACGACATACCCATTCCAAATGCATATCGCACAACGTTTGAGTACATCCTCAATGCTGATCTGATCCGTTGTTTTCAGCCTGAAAAAATCAACATCAGACTCCTCGAACGCATCGTCACTGAACTCGCTAAATGGGAGTTGAGCATTGAAGACACCGACAAGGTTGAACGACTGGCAGGGGAGAGCATCTATCGCGAGTTGAAGCGTATCGCATCGGAAGGTGACAACCCGAAACGTGTTGAACGACTTAATCGCCTGTTTCCTATGTTGCGGAAGTTTAATATCCGTCCGAACTTGTCAAAGAGCCAGAACCTCTACTTTGAGATTTCGGTGGCAAACAAAGGGCGAATGAAACGCTCCCCGGAATGGATCGAACAGTTCCATCTGCTTGGCAATAACCTGAGCGTGAAAGTCAGATTAGTGTAACGCGTTTCTGTTGTTGATTTTTGTCACCGCATCGGTGTGACCGTAGCGTGTGATTGGAAAATTAGTTACCTTTCTCCTGATGGAGCATTTGGAGAATCAGCTGCGATTTCGAAAAACGCTGGCGGTAATCTTAGTGGTGGGACTCGTGATCCATCTGGCGTTGTTGTTGTTTCTTACGTTTTCGGGTTCTTCGAATCCATTGGGAAAATCTCTCCCGGCAAGGATATATCGGCACCAATTTTATCTCGGACCATTTTTCAGTGAACGTACACTCAAATTTAGCGACCACTTCGTCGTCGGCCTTCTCCACGATGATACCTGGAACTACACCGATGTTGGTCAGATTTACTTTGATCGATACATCGATCAACCGTGGCGAAGTCATGAATTGATAATAGGGGACTTTGTCAGAGATGAAGCCATCAATCTGGCGCGATCAAAGGACCCACAATATTCTAATGCATTCCGGAGGCTGCTGCATGTGACTGGTAAAGACCTGCCAGAAGCCACGACCAGTGATTCCGTCCGATGGTTCATTATCAGGAGAAAATACAATACTGCGAGTCGTACGCACGATCCGGATACAGTTTTCCGATTAACATTTGCTCCAAATGAGGTTCAGCGCTGACATTGCAGACTATTTCACGTTCAATAAAAGAGAACCACTGGCGGCGTTGGTTTTGCTGAAGGCGCTATATCTTGTTGCACTCGCCAAACTCTTAAATGTTTGGGTCGCGTCCGACGTTGTGTTCGCGGATTTTTCCAAAGCAATACCGGAATCGTGGTTGACGCGTATTATCTTGTCAGGTTCAACACTGGGCGGAAGTAATATCGATTTGTTTGTTGGCATCTTTGCTGCATTCCTCGTATTCGCTTTGGTTTTCCGGCCGGACTATCGCATCAATATCGTCTTTTTCTGGTTTGAGCTCAACTACTTCCGCATGCTTCATCCCGTGTCAAACGGGTCGGACTACATCATGCTTGCGTTGGCAATGCTGGCTATCCCGCTGGCATCACGTCCGGGGTATGCGTCGGCGCGTTTTCAGATCGTGTCAACAGGCTTGTTCAACTTCTCCAGGATAATGATCAAAATTCAGATATTGAGCGTCTATTTTATTAGTGGCTGGGACAAGTTGATTAATCCGGCGTGGCGTTCCGGAGAAGCGTTTGAATATATCGCGCATCTGGAAACGATGTTTCATCCGGCATTCGGACCGTTATTGGAATCAGAGGCAATGCAGTTTACATTGTCATGGATGACAATCGGTTTTGAACTGTTATTCATCCCGTTGGTGTTGATCGCACGAACCCGGCTGGCAATACTTGCTGTCGGTGTCGGATTTCACATTGTAATCTGGCTGATGTTTGGCCTTCCAGGGTTTGCATGGGTCATGATAGTGTCTTACGCGATCTTCCTGAAAGACCGAGACTTCGATCGGTTTCCGAAATGGATCAGGCCATCGCCTCTTTAGGCTGTTTATTGTCGAGGTAGTTCCACGCAAGGCTGCTCGCGCCGAGAATAGGCGCCGCCTGATTTTGGAGCGCTGAAGGAAGGACCTTGACTTTGCCGCGGAAGAGCGGCATAAGGTTCGCCTCCATGTGTTTGATTGTCGGCTTAAAGATCAGATCGCCGGCGAGTGACAATCCACCGAAGAGGAATATCGCTTCCGGATCGGTATGTACAACAGTCTCAGCGAGCTTCATACCGAGAATTCGTCCCGTATACTCAAATGCAGCCAGCGCCACAACGTCGCCACGCACTGCGCATTCGGTGATCATTTTGGTAGTGAGATTATCGAACGAAATGCCGCGTAGTTCGCTCGGCTCAAGGTGATCGGCGAGTAGTTTATAAACGGTACGTTTTATCCCGGTCGCTGACACATAGGTTTCGAGACAGCCACGCTTTCCACAGTTGCAGAAACGTCCCGCCGGGTTAACCGATGTATGGCCGACTTCACCGGCGATGCCATGTTTACCATTCAGGAGAACACCGTTGCAGACGAAACCGCTTCCGAGTCCCGTTCCGAGGGTGATGACGACGAAGTCTTTCATACCCTTCGCTGCTCCATAGACCATTTCGCCAACGGCCGCGGCATTCGCATCATTGGTTATGATTGCGGGAATATCAAATTCCTCCCTGAACATATCGGCAAGAGGAATGATACCTTTCCATTTCAGATTGGTGGCGCGTTCAATCGTGCCCTTATAATAATTACCATTGGCAGCTCCGACGCCGATGCCAATTACCTTGTGCGGGAAAGGTATTGTAGTCATCGCTTCCCGAAGCGCTGCAGCCAGTCCGTTGAAATAATCGCGGAATTCTTCGTATTGGGTTGTCGAAATACTTCCCTGATGAACCACATTCCCGGCACGGTCAACGATGCCGTATTTCGTATTTGTCCCCCCGATGTCAATGCCAATGGTCAACTCTTTCATAATACTCTTTCTTTTCTTTTGTGGTATGTCGTAGTATGTAGTGGCTGCTTTTTTCTTTGAGGATCAGATCGAAAGGATCTTCGCCAACCGAAGTGACTCTTCATCTATTTCGTGGTGCTTATTCATAATCGTGTCAAAATCGTTATAAACAATTTTGTTCTCACGTACACCCACCATTACGTCGCTTTTGCCGGCGAGTAGTCCTTCAACAGCTGCAACGCCCATCCTACTTGCAAGAACGCGATCGAAATAAGTAGGGGCGCCACCGCGTTGCAGGTGTCCGAGTACAGTCACCTTGATATCGTAATAATCAGTCCGTTCAGCGACCATCCTCGCGAGTGTGTGCGCATCTCCGATCTTTGAACCCTCGGCAACGACAACAAGGTTTGATTTCTTGTTTGTCTTCTCACCAGCGCCGAGAACCTTCCAAAGGTCTTCGAAACTCATATTCTCTTCCGGAATAATGATCGCTCCGGCACCACCGGCGATACCACTGTTGATTGCGATGTAACCGGAGTGACGACCCATCACTTCAATGAAGAAAAGTCTGTTATGTGAAAGTGCCGTATCGCGAATTTTGTCGATGGCTTCTACGGCGGTGTTGGTAGCTGTGTCGTAACCGATCGTATAGTCGGTGCCACTGAGGTCATTGTCGATAGTTCCGGGAATACATATTGATGGAACGCCGAATTCTTTAGAAAATATATTGAGCCCGGTAAATGTCCCGTCGCCACCAATGGCAACGAGGGCGTGGATGCCTTCTTTTGTAAGTTTATCGTACGCCTTCTTGCGACCTTCAGGTGTTCTGAATTCCGCGCTGCGTGCTGACTTTAGAATCGTACCGCCGCGCTGGAGGATGTTTCCCACTGAACGCGCACCGAGCTTTACAAGGTCTCCTTCAATCATCCCTTCATAACCTCGCATGATGCCGTAACAATCCTTCTTATAATATGTGCACGCGCGAACCACTGCACGGATCGCCGCGTTCATACCAGGCGCGTCTCCTCCAGATGTGAAAACTCCAATTTTCGAAATCGTATTGCTCATTTTTGCAAAATCCACCAAAAATAGCGGACTGAAACAAGTTTCCAACTATTTATTTAATCAATTGAACTTCAAACGTTTGAAATAATTAATCAGGCCATTTGTAGAGGAGTCATGCGCCGAAACAACGGCATCGTTTGACAGTTCAGGAAGGATTTTTTTCGCGAGTACTTTCCCGAGTTCAACACCCCATTGATCGAAGCTGAAAATATTCCAGATCACGCCCTGAACGAATATCTTGTGTTCATACATGGCAATAAGGCTACCCAGCGTACGGGGCGTGAGTTGTTTGAAGAGAATGCTGTTACTCGGTCTGTTCCCGTCGAATACACGGAAGGGTACATGGAATTCGATTTCCTCGTTGCTCATGCCGGCTTTCGTTAATTCGGCTTCAACTTCCTCGGCGGTCTTGCCATGCATCAGTGCTTCCGTCTGTGCGAAAAAATTCGACAGCAGTTTTTCATGATGATCGCCGCTCGGGTTATGCGAGAACACCGGCGCGAGAAAATCACAGGGAATCAACTTCGTTCCCTGATGGATCAACTGATAAAACGCGTGCTGCCCGTTGGTACCGGGTTCGCCCCAGATTACAGGGCCGGTCTGATACGTCACAGGGTTACCGTTGCGATCAACAGACTTTCCGTTGCTTTCCATGTTCCCCTGTTGAAAATACGCCGCAAAACGATGCATGTACTGATCGTAGGGAAGGATGGCTTCGGTAGCTGCACCAAAGAAGTTATTGTACCAGATGCCGATCAACGCAAGGACTACTGGTATATTTTTTCCGAAGGGTTCTTCGCGGAAATGACGATCCATTGCATGCGCACCCTCGAGTAACTGTGTAAAATTATCAAACCCTATGGTACAGGCGATTGAGAGCCCGATCGAAGACCAAAGGGAGTAACGGCCACCGACCCAGTCCCAGAACACAAACATGTTTTCAGCGGAGATACCGAAATCGGTTACGGCTTTCTCGTTTGTCGAAACGGCCACAAAGTGTTTGGCCACCTCGCCATTGCCATTGGTCTTTTCGAGAAACCATCTGCGTGCAGTCTCCGCGTTGGTCATCGTTTCCTGCGTGGTGAACGTTTTGGATGCGATGATGAACAATGTTGTCTCCGGGTCCAGTTGACGTACCGTTTCAGCAAGATGCGTCCCGTCTACGTTGGATACGAAATGCGGTCTGACGGTCTGCCAGTAGGGACGAAGCGCTTCAGTAACCATATAGGGCCCCAGATCAGAACCGCCAATACCAATATTAACGATGTCGGTGATGCGTTTTCCCGAATAACCTTTCCAGGTGCCGTCGATAATTTTCCCGGAGAAGGTTTTCATTTTAGAGAGGACTTCGTTCACGGCCGGCATAACGTCCTCGCCATCCGCCATAATCGGAGTATTGGATCGGTTCCGCAGAGCTACGTGAAGCACCTGCCTGTTTTCGGTCCGGTTGATTTTTACTCCGCGGAACATGGATTCGATCGCATCCTTCAGCTCTACGTCATGAGCCAGGTTGATGAGTTCTTTCATCACCTCGGTATTTACAAGATTTTTTGAGTAGTCAATAAGGATATCTTCGAACTGAAGATGAAAACTCTCAAACCGCTTAGGGTCTTCTTCGAAAAGTTCACGGAGGTGGGTTGCCTGAAGGGTGAGAAAAAGCATTTCGAGTTTTCCCCAGCTCGGCATGGTAACAGGGTTATGGTTAGGTAGCATAAACAATTTGTTGTGTTGCGGTGCGAAGATACTTCATATCAAATTAGCGCAAAATCGGCCGTCGCTTTTTGAAATAAATTGGCTACCTTTCATTTTTGCACCAGGACCAGTGTTCCCGAATTTGCCCTAATCTGCAGCTCTCTATGTCAAAGACCGGAGTACTCCTTTTTCTCGCTATATATCTTACTTCTCATTTTGTTAACGCACAACGTATTTTCTGGTCGGAAAACAACAACGGA
The DNA here is from genome assembly GCA_023428695.1 of Bacteroidota bacterium. Classification (GTDB taxonomy): domain Bacteria; phylum Bacteroidota; class Bacteroidia; order Cytophagales; family Cyclobacteriaceae; genus Ohtaekwangia. The sequence goes on along the minus strand of JAEYWY010000028.1, from coordinate 193,670 downwards.
CGGATACGGGTCGGAACACTGGGGCAATCATCGATAACAGCTCCCACAACTTTCATCAGCGGCCTTGACAATCCCCGGACCGTTGAGGTTGATCAGGTAAACAATACGTTGTATTACAGCAATTTCGGCAACGAGGATATCCGAAGCTCAAATCTGACAACGGGTGCTTTCATCTGGGATGTAATCACCACGGGTGCAATGGCAGGTTATTATGATTTTGCTTTTTCGGACAACGGAGGCGGTGTCTTCGCAGTCGGGATTGATGAAGTTGAAGGGCTGTATTACATTCCCTGGGACAATAACGATTCCGGTAACGGGGTTGGTCTGAACCTTGGTCCGCTGACAAATGACGTCTTTGGCTCCGTTGTCGTAGACGATGGCAACGAATACGTCTACATCGCCGGTCTGTACGACGGAACCATTTATCGCACGGGATTCGGAGGTGGTACCCCGACCGAGATGGCAGTGCTCTCAACAATACGGGACATGGCCTACGACAGGTTCAACAATCACCTGTACATCATCAACGAAACAACACAGTACGAACTGTACCGCCTTGACCTCGATGATGGCAGTCTGACACAGTTATTTAACCTTGGTTCGACTGACATAGAGTGTGTGGAAGTGTATCCGCAGGTTGGAAAGGTCTATTTCTCCCGATACAATACAGGCATTTTTTCAGTCAATATGGACGGCACCGGCTCACCGGTGCAGGAGATTTCACTTACCGGAGTAGGGAGTATTTTATTTGATATCGAGGAAGATCAGACCCCGCCGGTATTTCTGACGTTGAGCCCGGCTAACAACGCGATTGACGTCCCAACTACGCCGACACTCGTAATGACATTTGATGAAAATGTCAATGTCTCGACTACGGGCGCGCCAGCCAATGAATTGTCAATACGGATCATGCGCCTTTCAGACAACGCTGTGCATCAGACAATTGCCCGGACTTCGGGTGATATATCCATTGTGAATAATACGGTTACCATTTCGGGTATTACCGGACTTGAGCCCAACACGGAGTACTATGTCCTTATAGGTAACCGCGTCGTGAGCGATCTTGCGAGTAACAATTTTGTTGGCATAGCAACGAACGCGGGGTGGCGATTTCGAACCGCGCCAGGGGTGGTTTTGAGTCCGCCTGGCCAGGCAGTGTGCGAAAATTCTTTTGTAACGCTTCCCGACATAGCAATTACGGAAGCGCATGATTCCAATATCAAACCTGGCACATTGGTCACGGTGATTCTGACGTTTTCGGGCGCCGGTTATGAATTTAATCCCGGTGAAGGAACTTCCGGCCACCTCATAGGCAGAAGCATCACGTCTTCGAGTCTTTCCGTGACCGCCACACAGGCAACACTTACTTTCACTGCGGCACCTGGAGTTTTTCCAAATGACGCGATTACTATCTCCGGGCTGCAGGTGCGGTCTTCCAATGGCGCGAATCCGCCTGCTGATATTATAAGAAGCGGCGGTACGGCCTTGATCGACGGTCTTGTTAACGGTACGGTTATCGCATCTGTAACGTCGCAGCCCGCGCCCGCAGCCCCAACGTTGTCATATCCTGATGGTGACCTTTTCTGTATTGGAGCTGATGTATCCGGTGCGATTGTCAATGCAACAGGCACCGGCCTCAAGTGGTATAGTGATGTTGATCTTACAACCGAGATTGCCGCGCTTGCGGGGTTAACGTCGGCAACCGGGCCTCAGTTAGCCGTGTCATCAGCTTCGGCGCAGGTATTTAACGCGTACGTCGTGCAAACAAGCGGCAACTGCCCGAGCCCGGCGGCAACGGTTACTGTCACGATTGACCCGGGTCCGCAACTCATTGAGACAAACAGTGTCGACCAAACCTCTTGTGTTGCGCCACCAAATGGCATAGCAGAGGTCGTTGATGTGAACGACGAGGGATTGACGAACTATGCCATCAGCTGGTTTGATGGCGGCATGAATCCGGTTGGGTCACCGGGCGCTGACCTCTCCGCAGTCGACGCGGGAACCTACAATGCCGAAGTACGGAGCCTCATTACAGGCTGTACAAACCTCGCGGTGGTAACAGTGGGGGATGGGCGCGTTACGCCGGTGGTTACAACGGGGTCGACAGACAACACACATTGTCTTGTCCCTAACGGTTCGGCTACCGCGACGATTCAAAACCCCATAGGACCGGTGTCGGAGTATGGCTTCACGTGGTACGCGGGGCCAGATACAGGGTCTCCCATGATTTCAACGGACGAAACAGCTGCGAATATTGGCCCGGGAACGTATAGCGTGGTCGTGGAGCATTCTGCAACGGGTTGTGCCTCCGCTGTGACGACAACGACCGTTGACGACGCTACTGCTCCGCCAGGTTTCTCGATTCCAACGGCTGAGGTATGCGAAACCGTATTTCAGTCGGGTACTGCTACGGTTGATCTGACAACATTTAACGCCTTGATCACCGCTGGCGACCCGAGCCTTGTAGTGACCTGGCTCGACAACCTTTCGAACCCGATTACCAGTGCAGATGTTTCCTCGGGAACGGTTATTTCTTTTGAAGTCCAAAGCTCAGTCACCGGGTGTAAAGCGTCGGCTTCGGTGACATTTGCGGTATTCACACAACCAACCCCGGCCGATGCAGGCACTGACCAGACCGTCTGCGGCGCATCGGTCACACTTGCAGCCAACATGCCCATTTTCGGCATTGGAAACTGGACGATTACGGGTGGCCCTCCCGGAGGCAGCTTTTCTGATCCTTCGGCTAATAATACAGTGTTCACGGGTACTCCCGGCAACACCTACGAGCTGCAATGGGCCACATATCACGCCGCGCAATGCCCACAAAGCGTCGCCACTGTAAACATCACGCTGGCTGCGCCGCCTACGACTGCGAATGCGGGTTTGTCGCAATTTGTATGCGAGGGCCCAATTGTGCTTGCCGGAAACACTCCCGTGGTAGGCGCCGGGGCGTGGAGTATCGTCAGCGGAACGGGAGGTTCGTTTTCAGATGCTTCTTTACCGAATACGACATTTACTGGCAGCGCGGGGACGTACACGCTGCGCTGGACAATTTCCAGCGCAGGATGTACTCCGTCCGAATCCGACATTGACATTACTTTGACTGCACCGCCTACGCCTGCCGTTGCCGGCGACGATATCGTCAGCTGCGCAACCCAGGTTACCCTTGGTGCCAATACCCCAACCGTTGGAAGTGGGACATGGATGGTCATTTCCGGAATAGGTGGTTCATTCGGGGACTCCGCCGATCCTTCTTCCACGTTCACCGGAGTCACTGGAACTACGTACACGCTGCGCTGGACCACGACCAACGGTTTGTGCACGCCATCGGGGGATGAACTGTCTGTCGTTTTCAATTCGGCGCCTTCGACTGCTTCTGCCGGATTTGACCTTGAGCTCTGTGGCAATTCGACGACCTTATCAGGGAACGTACCAACCTCAGGCACGGGTAACTGGACAATCGTAGCCGGAACAGGAGGCTCATTTGGTGATGCGGGGTTAGCCACGACAACCTTTACCGGAACTGCTGGTGTCGTATACACACTACGTTGGACGATTTCCGCAGGCCCGGATTGCCCTCCGTCAGAGGACGACGTAACGATAACCTTTGTGGCTCCTCCGACTACCGCGATCGCCGGTGACGACGTGTCAATTTGCGCCGCGAGTGTGGCTCTGTCTGGTAATGTTCCGGCCACAGGTACCGGCGAGTGGTCCGTCGTGAGCGGGGCAGGAGGCAACTTCTCTTCAACCAGTGCGCCAACTGCGATGTTTTCAGGTGTCGTCAACACGACGTATGAACTTCGTTGGACAATCTCAAACGGTGTGTGCCCTGCATCTTCAGACGATGTTACAATAACTCTGATAGACCCACCCTCAGTGGCGCAGGCAGGAGCAGACCAATCCCTGTGCGCGAATGCGGTTACACTTAATGCAAATACACCCACTACCGGAACCGGTAACTGGTCCATTGTGAGCGGCATTGGCGGATCGTTCAGTTCGCCGTCGTCAGCAACAGGTACATTCTCAGGCCTTCCGGGAACTACCTATACGTTACGTTGGACAATTGCCAGAGCTGGTTGTACGCCGAATACCGACGACGTTGTCGTCGACCTGAAGGGCGTTCCCCAGGGAACTGGAGTTTTGTCTGCGCTTCCCCCGATCTGTGAAGGAACCGAAGCGACACTCGAACTCACCGGCGTTTCGCACGCGACTTTCTATAACTGGGTCGTCCCTGCCGGTATCACCATTCTATCGCAATCAGACGCCTCAGCGAGAATCCGCGTGAATGCAGGTCCCGGCGGTCCGATAACTGTAACGCCCCTCAACGAATGCGGGGCGGCACCCGAAACAAATGGTGACATTACAATCCTCGCTGCACCTCCATTGACCATTGACCTCCCGTCCAGCCCCTTCATCGAAGTACCGGTACAATTCATGTTTAGCAGCCCGGCCACTATTGCAAGCGCGTCGTGGGATTTTGGCGACGGCGGGACAGCGGACGGAACCATCGTTGAACATATGTTCGGCGCAAGCGGATCATACAACATTTCACTTACGGCGGTGTCCGACAATGGCTGTGAAAACAGCACTTCAACGACCTTTGTTGTACTGGGTGAACCGGAACTGGGTGATCTTGCGATCAAAAATGTTATCACCGCGAATGGCGACGAAAGCAATGCCTATCTGTATATCGTGAACATCGATCGTTATCCTGAAAACGAGGTGCGCTTCCTCGACAGGTGGGGCGTAGAGGTGTTTAGTGCAAGAAATTATAACAACGACTGGGATGCGAGGAATAAGCACGGCGACTTCCTTCCGGCGGGGCAATATATCTGTATTGTGAAGCTCAATTCCACCGGAAAAGTTTTCTCGAGAACCGTATCAATAATCAAGAGCAGATAATGAGACCTTTGCCCCAACTGATTTTAGTGCTGATGATTTTGATCTCCGGAACGGGTCTCGTCAACGCGCAGGATATTCCGGTATACAGCCAGAAGCTTACGAACTCGTTTTTGTATAACCCATCCGTTGCGGGAAACACGCTGGGTTCCGCGACCTTGTCGTATCGGCAACAGTGGGTTGGAGCAACCGGAGCCCCCCAGACGTTTTTTGCGAGCATACACACCCCGTTTGCGCGTCACCGCATGGGCACAGGGTTAAACTTCTACCAGGAGAATGCCGGAGTGAATCAGACGATGTACGCATCGGGAGCATTTGCATACCACGTCCGGTTCACAGATGTGAACCTTTTGTCAATGGGTGTTTCAGCCGAATACGTCAATTCAAGGATTAACTACTCCAAAGTCGACGCCATCGACCAGAATGATGTGCTGCTGACCGAAGACGCGAACGCCTCGTCAAAGATTGACTTCTCCTTCGGACTCAGTTTAAAAACACGCTATTTCACATTGGGCGGATCGGCAAACCGGATCAGCAACCTTGTCGGGCTTACCGATTCAAGCAGGCAGTTCCCTGCGTTTTATACGGGCTTCCTGAACATAACGCTACCCCTGGCCGGCGACCGGGATGTCCTGGAACCCGTGATTTATTATCGAAACCTGTCCAACGGCCAGAACCAGATCGATGCCGGATTGTTCTACACGTTTAACGAGAGGATTACATTCGGAGGCTCTTACCGTACGGGCGGGGCTGCCGCGTTGACTGCCGGATTTCGTGTAGGCAAGAATATGTTCGTCGGTTATAGTCGTGAGATGCTTACCGGCAACCTTGGCAGTGCGGTGCGATCTTCGAATGAATTCACGTTGCGGCTGGATTTCCGTGATCACAATTATTACAGCAATTCGCGAAACGCGAGACAAATCAACAACTCTGCGCTGGCATTGCGTCGTAAGACGTTGACGAAGTATCCGGCGAGCAGGTCCCCATACACGTTCTCAAATCATAACAAGAATTTCGTCCGCAAGAACTACGTCAAGTCGCCTAACTATCGAATGGATTCCAGTAAGAAACTCATGACGAAGCGCGTGAACAAAAAATCTCCTTACAAACGCAAACCCGTTCGCCGGAGACGATAACGGTGCGCGGAGATGCAGGATGTGGAAGCACCAACGCGTTAACGCTACTTCTTGAACTTGTTGACCAACATGGCAAGTTTTTCCTCCATGCTTACTTCCTTTTCCTTTGGTCGGTGAGACTTTTTGTGTGAAGTCTGCTTTTGGGCGGGCGCAACGGTTTGTGCAAATGGATCGCTCTTCATTGAAAGACCGATTCGTTTCCTGGCAACGTCAACTTCAACAACAGTGACGGTTACTTTCTGTTGAACCGTGACCACTTCTTTGGGATCTTTCACGAATTTGTCGGAGAGGTGGCTGATATGTACAAGACCGTCCTGGTGTACACCCACATCGACAAACGCGCCAAAGTTCGTAACGTTGGTCACGATGCCGGGCAGTTTCATTCCGATCTTGAGATCGTTGATAGTGTTTACACCTTCCGTGAAACTGAATATCTCAAACTTTTCACGCGGGTCCCGGCCCGGTTTTTCAAGTTCCGAGAGTATGTCGGTGAGGGTGGGCATTCCGATCTTGTCAGAAACATACTTGTTCAGGTCAAGTTGCTTCTTAAGCTCCGCGCTGCCCATCAGATCCTTTACGCCACAGCCGAGGTCGGTAGCCATTTGTTCAACGATAGGGTAGCTTTCCGGGTGGACTGCGCTCGCGTCAAGCGGGTTGTTGCCATCATTGATGCGAAGAAAACCTGCAGCCTGTTCGAAAACCTTTTCACCGAGACGCGGTACCTTTAGCAGGCTTTCACGATTTTTAAACGGACCATTTTCATTGCGATACTCAACGATATTCCGCGCGAGGGAAGGTGTGAGTCCGGATACGTATGAAAGCAACTCTCTGCTCGCCGTGTTAACCTCAACGCCAACGGAGTTAACGCAGCTCATGACCACGTCGTCGAGGCCTTGCTTCAGTTTTGTCTGTTCAACGTCGTGTTGATATTGGCCAACACCGATTGACTTGGGATCAATTTTTACGAGTTCAGCCAACGGATCCATCAGGCGGCGCCCAATCGACACCGCACCGCGAACGGTGACGTCCTTGTCGGGAAACTCTTCGCGTGCAACTTCCGAAGCGGAGTACACCGATGCACCGCTTTCGTTAACCATTACGACGGCGATACGATTCGGAAGCTCGACTTGTTTGACGAAGTGCTCCGTCTCGCGGCTGGCGGTGCCATTTCCGATGGCAACAGCCTCGATCTCATATTTCTCGCAAAGTGACTTAACCAGTGCGCCCGACTTCACGACTTCGCGCTGTGGTTCATTCGGAAATATCGTATCGTGATAGAGCAGTTTCCCTTGTTTGTTGAGGCAAACCAGCTTGCATCCCGTCCGGAATCCCGGGTCCAGGGCAAGTACATTCTTTTGTCCGAGAGGTGCGGCAAGAAGCAGCTCCTTCAGGTTTGATGCAAAAACCTTTATGGCCTCTTCATCTGCCTTCATTTTCGTTTCCATCCGGATTTCCGTCTCCAGGGAGGGGCGCAGCAGACGTTTATAACTATCCGTGATCGCCAGCTTCACTTGTTCGGCAGCTGCATTGTTGGATTTCAGATACTGGTGTTCTATGGATTGGATTGCAAGGTCCTCAGGAGGATAGATGTCGAGGGCAAGTATTCCTTCTTTTTCACCACGTCGCATTGCCAGCAGACGATGTGACGGCGTCTTGGCAACGGCTTCAGTCCATTCGAAATAGTCCTTGAACTTCTGGCCTTCGTTTTCCTTTCCTTTTAGTACACGTGATTCAATCACGCCGTCGCGCCAGAATAATTCGCGAACGCGTTTACGCGTATCCTGATTTTCGTTGATAATTTCTGCAATAATATCGCGCGCGCCGGCAAGAGCCTCGTCGATTGAAGAGACGCCTTTTTCGCTGTCGATAAATGTTCCGGCGACTTCTTCAATGGAGAATTTTTCCTGATCAAGAATTTTCAGTGCCAGCGGCTCGAGACCTTTTTCGCGGGCCGCGCTTGCCCGTGTCTTTCGTTTTGGTTTGAATGGAAGATATATGTCTTCCACTTCCGCAAGTGTTTCGGCGTTGACGATCAGCCCCAGCAGTTCAGGAGTGAGCTTGCCTTGTTTTTCGATCGAAGAAATAACAGACTCTTTCCTTTTATCGAGTTCGCGAAGTTGTTCTATCCTGTCTCGAATGTTGGCGATAGCCACTTCGTCCATGCTACCCGTCATTTCCTTCCGGTAACGGGAGATGAATGGAATGGTAGATCCTTCGTTCAGAAGTTCGGCAACTGCCTTGACATGTTTGATTTGGAAAGAGAACTCTTTCGAGATCTGTTCAACCCAACGACCTAAATTTTCTTGCTCCATAAATTTCAACAGGCTGGCAAAAATAGGATAAGGATTATAACCTGCAATAGACTAATTTAGAAACCACGTTTTTTAAAATTATGAAGAAAAAAAGTATCGCGCTCGTAGCACACGATAACAAGAAAAGAGAACTCGTCGAATGGGCAAAATATAATGTTTCACGAATTTCCGCCTTTGAAATCTATGCTACAGGAACAACGGCTCAATTGATTGAAAAAGAAATAGATGTCAAAATAAATCGCTTGCAAAGCGGCCCTTTGGGTGGCGATCAGCAAATCGGCGCACTTATCGCCGAAGGGAAGATTGACCTGTTGATTTTCTTCTGGGATCCGCTCGAACCTTTGCCACATGATCCCGATATCAAGGCGCTGCTCCGGCTTGCGGTGCTCTGGAATATTCCATTGGCTTGTAACCGTACCACTGCCGACTACATTTTTTCCTCGTCGCTTCTGTCCGGGGATTACGAACGTATTGTTCCGGATTTCGGCGAATATCTGAATCGAAAGATCTGACGCGATAAAAAATTATAAAGTACATGGAGAGTAATTCAACCGGGAAAGCAAAGCGGAGTCTGGGAGAAATGCTTCTGGGGTTCATCCACGAACGATTCGACCTTGAAATGGGAAAGGCCGACGAACTGGAAACCATCGAATACATGGAGGGTGCTGTCGAGTTCAAGGGTCCGAACCTTTGGATTCTGATATTCGCCATCATCATTGCATCGGTTGGGCTGAATGTCAATTCACCCGCGGTTATCATAGGTGCGATGCTTATCTCTCCGCTGATGTCGCCGATTCTCGGCATTGGTATGAGTGTCGCGATCAACGATCTCGACTTCCTGAAAAAGTCATTCAAAAACCTCATGGTCGCCACCGTATTCAGTGTGGCTGCCTCCACGTTGTATTTTTCGATTAGTCCGCTTAGTGACGCGCAGTCGGAATTGCTCGCACGGACTAATCCAACGATATGGGATGTGCTGATTGCCTTCTTCGGCGGAATGGCCGGGATGGTGGCAGGTACACGCAAAGAAAAGTCGAATGCCATTCCAGGCGTCGCTATTGCTACTGCCCTGATGCCACCACTTTGTACCGCAGGCTACGGACTGGCTACTGGAAACTTGTATTATTTCCTCGGAGCGTTTTATTTGTACTTCATCAATGGCGTCTTCATCAGTCTCGCGACGTTTCTGATCGCGCGGTTGCTGCGCTACCCTCAAAAAGAATTTGCCGACGCGCGTCGCCAGAAGGTGGTTCGATCATGGATTACCGTTTTTGTCATCGTAACTATTTTGCCCAGCACCTTTCTCGCGTATCGCACCGTTCAACGAAGTGTATTCGAACGAAATGCGCAGGCGTTTATCACACAGGAATTTGCTTTCCCAAATACGCGGGTGATATCGAAACAACTGGAGTTTGACGCAGACCGTCCGGTAATCGAGGTCTCTCTTTTTGGCGAACGAATCGACGATGATCTGATAGAGAATTGCAGGCGTCAGCTTGCGAATTACAAATTAGACAACGCCGAACTCGAGGTGTTCCAGGGATACCGGGATAATTCGCATGAAGCCACGCTGACAAGCACACTGCGGACCGGCATCGTCGAAGAATTGTACAAACAGAACGAGCAGGTCATGCGGTCCAAGGATGAAAGGATCGACTTCCTTGAACGCGAGGTCATTCGTCTGAAGGGAGCGGAAAACCAGAGTCAGGAGATAGGGCAGGAGATCAAGGCATTGTATCCGGCGCTCGAGGCTTTTACGCTGAACCGGACACTCTACCTACGACTTGATTCAATGAAGCAGGACACGACTTACCTGGCGCTGGCTGAGTTCAAGAAACCGTTGCCGAAAGGCGAAAAGAAAAAGCTCGAAGAGTGGCTGAAAGCGAGGGTGAAATCGGATAAGGTTATGGTGGTGGTGCGATGAAGGGTGGCACCAGTCTGAGCCAGCGCAAAATGCTGTAGATTTTGTATGTAGCGCGGGGGGGAGTTGAACCCCCGACCTTTGGGTTATGAATCCAACGCTCTAACCACCTGAGCTACCGCGCCATGCCCGATTTAGGGAGCGCAAACTTACATGTTCATGTGAATTTTCCCAAATGCATCGACAATTTTTAGCGTCCTGCAATTTCTTTCGGAATCCTCATCAAGATTTGGTGTTGTTCATCAAGGAGTCAGTCGACTGTTCCTTGGTCAGCGGCTCTAAGTGTGAATACTTTCTTAAACATCGACCTGTTTGTGTGCAGTCTTCAAGTATTTTCCTCCATTTTTCCAAGGGGACAACTTTATTTGCCTTATTTTGACATAGTCGGGATTTTACTCTAAATTCAGCGCATGCCAAAGAAGAAGTTGTTTACGGCTGATTACGAAATTCATGCGTCGATAAAAATGTTGTACCCCTACATTCAAACTGCCGGGGGCCTCGCTGAATGGTTTGCTGATGATGTCCGTATCAACAATATCAACAAGACTTTCAAGTTCTATTGGGATCACGAAGAACACATAGCCAAACTCGCGGCACACCGGACCAATCATTTCGCTCGCTTTGAGTTTCTTCCCGAAACTGCTGAAGATGAAAGCGATCCATCGTATTTTGAACTCCGTCTCGATTTTAATGACCTCACGCAGTCCGTTTACCTCAAGGTGCTCGACTATTCTGATTTTGAGGATCTGCAGGAATTGCAGGACCTTTGGGATGGCCTCATTGAAAAACTGCGAAAGACGGTCGGGGGATAAAACATTTTGCAGACCTCCGCCGAATTCATGAGGTCGTGGCTTTATTTTTGATGCGATCGACTGGTCATGAAGAAAATCGACAAACTTGTGCTGGGTGCATTTCTGGGACCGTTCATGATGACGTTCCTGGTCGTGGTGTTCATTCTGCTTACCCAGCATATGCTAAAGTACTTTGACGACATCATCGGCAAGGGTCTCGGCGCCGAGGTGATAGCTCAGCTGCTCTTTTACTTCGCCATCTTTATGACTCCCGTAGCTCTCCCGTTGGCCGTACTATTATCGTCACTGATTGCGTTCGGAAACCTCGGTGAACACTTTGAACTTACCGCGATCAAGAGTTCAGGCATTTCACTGGTTCGTACATTACGCCCGATATTCTTCTTTGTAATTCTGCTCACCTTCGTCGCGTTTTATGCGAATAACAACCTCGTACCAAAGGCAGCACTTGAAGCGTATAGCCTCCTCTACGATATCAAACAAAAGAAGCCCGCACTTGACTTGCGCGAGGGTGCGTTTTACAATGGTATCACCGACATCAGCATAAAGGTTAATAAAAAGTTTCCCGACGGAATAACACTAAAGGATGTTGTGGTGTACGATCACAGGAAGAGCGATGGAAACAAGGAAGTCACCGTCGCCGATTCCGGAAAGATGTACACGATACTAAATGAACGCTACCTGAAATTCGAACTTTACAACGGTTACAATTATTCCGAAGGCGGATCGTCCGGGCGGGAAGTCGGCGCGAAAGGGAAGACGAGTTCCGAATCGATGAGTCGCAGCAAGTTCGCCAAGAGCCAGATTGTATTCGACCTTTCTTCGTTCCAGTTCGAGCGAACAGATAAGAAATGGTTTCAGGGCAACCGCATCATGAGAAATCTGAACGAACTCGAAGGTGATCTGGATTCGCTGCGTAGTCAGGTACTCACACAACGCCTCAACTATTATCAATATCACACGTCATACTTCACGTACTTCTCCAGGAACAAACGGATCGTCGAAATACCGGAGGAACTTGTGGCTCACAAAAAACGGACGGATTCTCTGGCAAGCCTGTCTTACGCTGAAAAGTATGCAAAGGAGCAACAAGAGGCTGCAGAGTCGCGGACTCAATCGCAGATTGCCACTGCGAACGATTCGACGCAAAAAGTTGTAGTTAGCCCTGAGTCCAAAGGGTCGGCAGACTCAGTCAGGAAAACACCGCCCGTGGTACAGACGCCAAAAAAACCGACAGCCAATGATATTAACAGACGCTCTGCGCGAAAGCGTCCTACGACGCCATCCGTTGCCAGGACCACGCCAAAGACGAATCGGCCTGAAAAGAAAGTCGTCGTGCTTTCAGACAGCGCGATCGCAGCAAAACTCGACAGTGCGTTTGAAGCCCCGCCAACAAGGATGAACGTTCAAAGTGCCGTAAACAACGCGCGGCATGTCAAACAGAATATTCTCAACGCCAACGCCAGCTCTGAAAGCTTTGAGAAGGAGATGATCACGTTCAAGATTCAATGGCACAAGATTCTGGCAAGTTCCCTGGCATGTGTTGCGATGTTCCTGATCGGTGCGCCACTTGGCGCGATTATCAAGAAGGGTGGACTAGGAATGCCATTCCTGGTCAGTATCCTGTTTTTTATCGTCTATTATGTGCTTACCATGCAGGGTGAGAAACTGGCAAAGCAGGGCGCTGTAAGCCCGGCATTCGGCGTATGGATGGCCGACGTTATCCTGCTCATGATCGGCCTTGTCTTTCTGCGCCAGGCACGCGCCGACGCCCGGTTGTTTGAAGCCGATTTCTACAGCGTTGTTTTGGACAAGGTTAAACGCTGGCTGGAGGCAAGACGCGCAAAGCCTGTAAATCAGGTCGGATAGGCCGAATAATTCATTTCCCTACTTGGTTTTTTCGGGAAATTCGCCTTACCTTTGCCCCCGAAATTAAGGAATAATATACTTTTTAGAGATGTATCTAAACACAGCAACAAAGCAAGATCTGTTCGAGAAGCATGGCTTTGGAAAAAAGAAGACGGAAACAGGTTCGCCGGAGTCACAGATCGCCCTGTTTACCCACCGAATCAATCATTTGACCCAGCACCTGAAATCGCACAAGAAGGATTTCTCTACTCAAAAGGGTTTGATGAAGCTCGTCGGCCAGCGTAAAAAGCTGCTTAATTACCTCCAGCACACCGATATTTCAAGATATCGCGCCATCCTCGCGGACCTCGAACTAAGGAAGTAAGCACTAGAAGATATGTACAGGGAACCTGCTTATAGGTTCCCTTTTTGCATTTTAAACACCCGGTAACGACCCACCGGAAATGCGCCCTGCGGTACTAATGCAGAGCGCATCCTACTACAAAATCCAATTAAGAAGATGAAACCTACAGTTATATCAAAAACCTGCAAGCTGCCCGACGGCCGCGAAATCACCATTGAAACAGGAAAACTTGCCCGTCAGGCTGATGGCGCAGTTGTACTCCGCATGGCAAACACCATGCTTCTGGCAAGCGTTGTGTCCTCTCCCGACGGAAAAGAAGGGGCTGACTTTCTACCCCTGTCTGTCGACTACCAGGAAAAATTTGCCTCCACCGGTAAGGTCCCCGGAGGCTTTCTGAAACGCGAAAGCAAACTTTCCGACTACGAAGTATTGATCAGTCGCCTCGTCGATCGCGCGATCCGTCCGCTTTTCCCGGATGACTATCACGCCGAGACTCAGGTAATGATTTACCTTATCTCCGGTGACCAGAACGCCGTACCAGATTCACTCGCTGCGTTTGCGGCATCGGCGGCACTTTCTGTATCCGATATCCCATTCAATGGTCCGATCTCCGAGGTTCGCGTTGCACGTATCGACGGCAACTTCGTGATCAACCCGCCTATGGGTGACCGTGAACGTGCCGATATCGACCTGATCGTGGCTGCTTCACTCGACAATATCCTCATGGTTGAAGGCGAACTGAAGGAAGTGTCCGAAGACGATATGGTTGAAGCCCTTCGTGTTGCCCACGAGGCAATCAAGGTTCAGTGCCAGGTCCAGATTGAACTTTCAAAAGAAACCGGCAAAACCGTTAAACGTACTTACAGTCACGAAGACAACGACGAGAATCTCCGTCAGGAACTCTGGACGAAATTCTACGATCAGTTGTATGCGGTAGCACGTCAGTTGAACCCTAACAAGAAGGAACGCTCGGCAGCATTTTCGAAGCCACTGGAGGAGTATCTTGAATCGCTGCCCGAAGATACAACCATCAATAAAGACACCGTAAAACGGTACTACAAGGAGGTCATGAAGAAGGCTGCACGTGATCTTGCACTTAATGAAGGACTTCGCCTCGATGGACGTAAAACCACGGAAGTCAGACCGATATGGTCAGAGGTTGATTACCTTCCTTCAACTCACGGTTCTGCGATCTTCACCCGCGGTGAAACCCAGTCGCTGACGACCGTAACCCTTGGTACAAAACTCGATGAACAAATGATCGACGGAGCAATGATCTCCGGATCAAGCAAGTTCATTCTGCACTATAACTTCCCTGGGTTCTCAACTGGTGAAGTGAAACCGAATCGTGGTCCCGGCCGTCGTGAAGTTGGTCACGGTAACCTCGCATGGCGCGCATTGAAACAAACCCTGCCGCCGGACGAAAAGAACCCGTACACCATTCGCGTTGTATCCGATATCCTCGAATCAAATGGTTCGTCTTCAATGGCCACCGTTTGCGCCGGATCGCTCGCGCTGATGGATGCCGGTGTGCCCGTTAGCGGACCGGTTTCCGGAATTGCCATGGGTATGATCTCTGACGCCAAGACTGGTAAGTATGTTGTTCTTTCCGATATCCTCGGCGACGAAGATCACCTCGGTGATATGGACTTCAAGGTTACGGGTACTGAAAAAGGACTTACCGCCTGCCAGATGGACCTCAAGGTTGAAGGGCTCACCTTCGAAGTTCTGAAGGAAGCTTTGTATCAGGCGAAGGAAGGCCGCCTTCACATCCTCAATGAGATTAAGAAAACACTGGCTGCACCGAACCCGGATCTCAAGCCGCACGCACCGCGTGCCGAAACCGTGATCATCGAGAAAGAAATGATTGGCGCGGTAATCGGACCTGGTGGAAAGGTTGTTCAGGATATCCAGAACACAACCGGTGCTACTGTCGTTATCGAAGAAGTTGGCAACAAGGGCGTGGTGAACGTCTTTGCAAGCAGCAAGGAAGTTATGGACGCAGCTCTCCGCAGGATCAGGAATATCGTCGCCGTTCCTGAGGTTGGCGAAGTCTATGAAGGTAAAGTGAAGTCTATCATGCCATTTGGGGCATTTGTAGAGTTCATGCCTGGTAAGGACGGTCTGCTGCACATTTCGGAAATCAAGTGGGAGCGCCTCGAAACCATGGAAGGCGTCCTGGAAGTGGGCGAGGAGATCAAAGTAAAACTTGTCGAGATAGACAAAAAGACGGGCAAATTCCGTCTCTCGAGGAAGGTGTTGTTGCCAAGACCTCCAAAAAAGGAAACTACGCCGACTCAATAAACGTTATCGCTTCCATTGACAGGAACTTACTTTAAACACTATATTGTTAACCATACGAACCGCGAATAAGACGAAATGAGACAGCTTAAGATCAGCAAACAGATTACCAACCGCGAAAGCCAGTCTCTGGACAAGTACCTCCAGGAAATTGGCAAGGTTGACCTACTCACGCCCGATGAAGAAGTGGAGTTGGCTAAGAGGATTAAAGAAGGAGACCAGATCGCGCTTGAGAAACTGACTAAAGCTAACCTGCGTTTCGTGGTGTCTGTGGCAAAACAATATCAAAATCAGGGCCTTTCGCTTGGTGACCTCATCAACGAAGGAAACCTCGGTCTGATCAAGGCAGCACAACGTTTTGACGAAACCCGCGGTTTTAAGTTCATCTCCTATGCCGTTTGGTGGATTCGTCAGTCTATCCTGCAGGCATTGGCTGAGCAATCACGTATCGTTCGCCTTCCGCTTAACCGCGTGGGCTCGCTCAATAAAATCTCCAAGACGTTCTCCGAACTCGAACAAAAGTACGAGCGCGAACCGTCACCAGAAGAACTCGCCGAAGTACTTGATGTGACTACTGCAGAAGTGGTAGACACCATGAAGATCTCGGGACGTCACGTGTCTATGGATGCGCCGTTCGTACAAGGCGAGGAGAACAGCCTTCTCGACGTACTCGAGAATGACAGCGAAGAAACACCGGATTCCGGACTGATGAATGACTCACTGCGTCGTGAAGTGCAGCGCGCACTCTCAACGCTTACGCAACGTGAAGCTGATGTGATCACATTGTACTTCGGTCTCAATGGTGAGCACAGCATGACCCTTGAAGAGATCGGTGAGAAGTTCAACCTGACCCGCGAACGCGTGCGTCAGATTAAGGAAAAGGCGATCAGAAGATTGCGTCACACTTCCAGAAGTAAAGCTTTGAAGCCTTACCTGGGATAATCAGACTTAAATTGAAATTTTCCGGAGGGTCTTGAATTATCAGGACCCTTTATTTTGTTATTTACAGCAAACAACAATCAGTCATGGCAAAAGAGGTTAAAGTACTCATCATTGGTTCAGGTCCTGCAGGCTACACCGCTGCTATTTATGCGGCGCGCGCCGGACTGAAACCGGTACTCTACACCGGCGGACAACCCGGGGGACAACTCACTACAACGAACGATGTCGAAAACTTTCCCGGTTACCCGGATGGCATCAATGGTCCCCAGATGATGATCGACCTCCAGAAGCAAGCCGAACGATTTGGGACGGAGATCCATTACGGACTCGTAACTGCCGTTGACTTTTCGGGCTACCCGCATAAGGTTACCGTTGACGAAAAAGAAGAAATTGTTGCGGAAGCGGTTATCATCGCTACAGGTGCAAGCGCGAAGTATCTTGGTATACCTTCAGAGGAACAATTCAACAACAAGGGCGTATCAGCATGCGCTGTTTGTGATGGATACTTTTACCGCGGCAAAGATGTAGCTGTTGTTGGTGCGGGTGATTCCGCCGCTGAAGAAGCGACGTATCTGGCCAACCTCTGTACGAAGGTGCATTTGCTCGTGCGTCGTGATGAAATGCGCGCAAGCAAGATCATGCAGCAGCGAGTGCTCAATACACCTAACATTCAGATTCACTGGAACACTGAAACCGAGGAAATCCTCGGCGACGATAACGGTGTTAACGGCGTTCGTGTAATCAATAACAAGACTGGCGAAAAGAGTACCATTCCGGTTCAGGGATTCTTCCTGGCCATTGGTCACAAGCCGAACACCGATATCTTCAAAGACTATCTCGAAATGGATGAAGTCGGATACATCAAGGTACAGCCTGGTTCAACACGAACTAATGTTGAAGGTGTGTTTGCCGTCGGCGACGCTGCCGACAGGATCTACCGTCAGGCGGTAACGGCTGCGGGTACCGGATGTATGGGTGCCCTGGATGCAGAGCGTTGGCTTGCTGCGCGGGAGATGGCAACCGCATAAATCGGGTTCCTGCCAAGATTTCGATCCAATGTTCAAACTTCTTGCTTTGATTATAGTACATTGCGCGAATTGAAAAAGATGATCGCAGCGCAATGAAACTTGATCTCCTGGTTTTAGCCGCCCATCCCGATGATGCCGAGCTTGGATGCGGGGGTACCATTGCAAAACATGTATCTGAAGGTTACAAGGTGGGAATCGTCGACTTTACGCGCGGCGAGCTTGGAACGCGTGGCACCGCCGAAACCCGGTCTGCAGAGGCAGCTGAAGCAGCGCGGATTCAGGGTGTTGCTGTTCGCGATAACCTCGGATTCCGCGATGGATTCTTCGTTAATGATGAAGCGCATCAGATCAAGGTCATCCAGGCGATTCGAAAGTTTCAGCCACAAATCGTACTCGCGAACGCGATTACAGACAGGCATACCGATCACGGTAAAGCAGCGGCCCTGGCCGCCGATTCTTGTTTTCTGGCTGGCCTTGCCAAGATTGAAACGCGTGACGAAAACGGAAAGCCGCAACAACCCTGGCGCCCGTCAGCGGTTTATCATTACATCCAGAGTCAGCTGATTCAACCGGACATTATTGTTGACGTCTCTGCCTTCTGGGATATCAAGATGAAGGCGATCTGCGCATTCAAGACGCAGTTCCATGATCCGGGATCATCCGAACCGGAGACGTATATTTCCAAGCCCGGATTTCTCAAGATGGTTGAAGGCCGCGCAATTGAATTTGGTCACGCTATCGGCGTAGAATACGGTGAAGGCTATACTGTGCGCAGGTTTCCCGGCGTGCGTTCGCTCTTCGATTTGATTTAGTTTCTCCCGTGATCAGGGGGATAGGCGATAGATTTTCCACGTGTTATCCGCTCGGATGTAACGTATCCGGTCATGCAGACGGCTGGGGCGTCCCTGCCAGAATTCAATCAACACGGGATCAACTTCAAAGCCACCCCATTGTTTTGGTTTCGGTAACACCGTCAGCTCTTTGAAGCGTTCCTCCATTTGTTTTACGCGTTGTTCGAGGATTTCGCGATTGTCTAGCAGTGTACTTTGAGGCGATGCCCACGCGCCGATTTGCGATGCGCGCGGTCGGCTTTGAAAGTATTCTTCCGAACGCTTTTCGTCAATACGCGAAGCAATTCCCTCTATACGAACCTGGCGTTCAAGCTCCGGCCAGAAGAACGTTAACGCACACGCAGGGTTTTGTTCGAGTGCCTGGCCCTTATCGCTCTGATAATTGGTGAAGAATACGAATTTGTTTCGCTCAACCCCCTTGAGTAACATGATCCGTGATGACGGTCGGCCATCGCGGTTTACCGTGGCGAGATTCATTGCATTTGGTTCCGGCACTTCCGCCGCGAGCGCTTCCTTAAACCACTTTTCGAATTGTACGATCGGGTCTTCCGATACGTTCTTTACATCAAGCGATGCTTTCGTATAATCCTTGCGAATGTCTGCTATTGGTTGCATCCGATTGCATTTAAGTACCCCCTAATTCCCCCGGTCAAATAAATTTGCATGGATGAAGCGTAAGTCGTTTATTCAGGTATTGAATCAAGCGCAACCTTTGTTTGGCCGATGGATTTTTTCAAATATAAGAATCACCTAAAACCGGAAAAAGGACGATTGCTCATTTCGGAACCGTTTTTACCTGATCCAAATTTCGAAAGAACCGTTGTATTGTTATGTGAACACAACGAAGAAGGATCATTTGGTTTTGTTATGAATAAACCGTCGATGTTGCGTCTTAATGAAGTGATCGAAGACATAAAATTCAACGACGTTGTTTTTGTCGGTGGTCCCGTTCAGCGTGATACATTGCACTTCCTGCATCGTCATACACAAATTGAAAATGCAGTCGAAATACGGAACGGGATTTATTGGGGTGGTGATTTTGAAAACCTTGCTGTTCAATTGGACACCGCGCAGATAAAGTCGAACGATATTCGGTTTTACCTGGGGTACAGCGGGTGGGGACCCGGCCAACTGGAGGATGAACTAAGGGAAGATTCGTGGATTGTGTGCGACTACGTAACTGATGAATTGCTATTCGATACGGACCCATCGGAGATTTGGAAAAAGGCGCTCGACAATATGGGCGGGCGTTATTCCGTGTTCGCCAAGTATCCGGTCGACCCGAGATTGAATTAGCCAATTTTCTTAACTTTACGTATAGCACCGTTTAACTGGAGGTTACCATGGAAATGGAACAAGACAAGCGACAAGAGCCTGAACACGTTCAGGATACCGGAGTGGTTGAAAATAATCACACGCACGACAATCATAGCGGGTCGGACGAAACAGAGCATGAGGAACACGATAACGAGGAGCATTCCGACGAGCACGATCACGTCGAACCCGAACATGTTGACTATTCCGGCTACTCGCGTCAGCAGCTGCTGCAGGTAATCAAGGATCTCGTCAGGGAAAATAACTTCCGCCGTATCGACAACGTGCTTCGTGAGGTGAAACCCGTTTATGATGATCTCAAAGAAAAGGAGCGCACAGCGGCGCTCGAACGGTTCATTGAGAACGGGGGAGTCGCCGAAGATTTTGAGTTCAAGAGTGATGACGTCGACATCGCATTTGACGGAACGTTTAAACTGCTACGCGACAAACGCGCACAATACATGCGCGAACAGGAAGAACAAAAACAGGAAAACCTCCGCAAGAAAGAAGCACTGCTTGAAAAACTTCGCGAGATATCCGATTCCATCGACAGTAATAACCAGTTTGAACAATTCAAGGAACTGCAGAAGGAATGGAAAGCAATTGGTCCGGTGCCAGGTCCTCAGGCAAAAGCACTCTGGGCGAACTATCACGCACTCGTTGACCGGTTTTACGATAACCAGAGCATCTACTTTGAGCTGAAAGAACTCGACCGGAAACGCAACCTCGAAGCAAAACTCGAACTCTGCGAGCGTGCAGAAAAACTCGCTGACGTTGAGATCATCAAGGATGCGATTCGTGAGTTGAATGAACTGCACCATGAGTTCAAACATATCGGTCCGGTACCCGCCGAAGAAAAAGAAACCGTATGGCAACGTTTTAAGGCTGCATCGGATGCGGTATACACAAAACGCGATAACTACCTGCAGAATCTGCAAAAGGAACTACAGGTAAACCTTGACGAAAAACAAAAACTCGCTGATGAAGTACAACAGTTTGCGGAATACAATTCGGATCGGATCAAGGAGTGGAATCAGAAAACGAAAGAGATACTCGACGTTCAAAAGCGCTGGGAGATCGTCGGCGGACTGCCACGCGCAAAGGCAAAAGACGTAAACAAGAAATTCTGGGGGGCGTTTAAGGCGTTCTTCAATAACAAGAACGCATTCTTCAAAAAACTCGACGAAGAAAGAGAACAAAACCTCAAGCTGAAAAACGAACTGGTTGAACGTGCGCTTGCCCTGAAGGAAAGCTCCGACTGGGAAAAAACCTCCAACGAGTTAAAAGCTTTGCAGCAGCGCTGGAAGGAGATCGGACCTGTGCCGGAGAAGCAGCGTGAGAAAGTATTCCGCGATTTCAAAGAAGCGTGTGATTTCTTTTTTGAACAGCGCCGTAATCAGCACGGTAAGATTGAAACAGAGCAGACGGAAAACCTTCGGGAGAAGGAGCGTATCTGTGAAGAACTCGAACGCCATGCAGCGGATGGCACAGCTGCGCCAAACCTGTTACGCGACCTTCAGGAAAAGTACAACAGCATCGGCTTTGTACCTCGCGGAAACATTTCTTCGATACGGAACAGATATCACGAAGCTGTTGACAAGTTTGTTAAAGCCATTGAAGGATTTAACGATGATGATCGCAGCAAGCTGATTTTGGAAAACCAGATCAGTGACCTGAAGAACGATCCGATGGCGGAACGGAAGATTTACCAGAAGGAGCAGGCGATCCGGAAGAAGATCGCGAAGGTTGAGAACGACATTTCGTTATGGAAGAACAACCTGGAGTTTTTCGGCCGTTCGTCGAATGCGGAAAAGGTACGCGACGAGTTTAACGAGAAGATCCAGCAGGCGGGCGATCATCTGAAGCAGCTTAAGGAACAGCTGCGCATGCTTCGTATGGCCGACACGCAGTAGGAAGTCCATCCAAAAAGCGCTATCCGGGCGAAAAAATCACATTTTCGGGGTCAAAATTTGTGAAAATGGATACTTAATCTATTTTTGCACCCTCTTTACGGAGAAAGGCCTCCTTAGCTCAGCTGGTAGAGCAACTGACTTGTAATCAGTAGGTCGTTGGTTCGATTCCGACAGGGGGCTCCAAGAAAAAGGCGATCAATACTGGATCGCTTTTTTTATTGCTGTAAGTCAGGGCGCTTGATGCGAGGAGTACAACCATCCTGTGTCTCTGCTTTAATAGTTCCGAGAGGCTCGGATGAATCAGTATTTATGGCTCGAATTTGGAACAATTGTACTGCTATACCGCACAGTTACCGGCACACTCACACCAAACTTATCTCTTTCAACTCCCTTCCAATCTCGCGAATCCCTTCCATAATTTTCCCTGTCTGCTTCGGCGACGGTTTCTTCTTGCCGTTGACGTACTGCGATAATAATGTGTAGTTCATTCCAATTCGATCAGCAAGGGCTTTCACATTGATCGGGAAAACGTCGAACACACTTGCCAGTTCAATCTGAAAAGTCAGGTCTTGTCGCTTGACAGAACGTTTGATTTCCGCTTCTTCGAAATACAGGTTAAGCGAATCTACCATGTTCGAGATCAATTCGGCAGCACTCTTGCCGGTGGTGAAGGCAGGGTATTTGCCGGCATAGGCTGAAAAGCCAGTTTTGGTTAGTAGCTTAGGAACTCAGGCTGACATGGTTTGTGCCTTTGTTCACGGAATCTTACTTCCCGATCAACTTATCAATCTCCTCCGGCGACTCCTTCACTACAATACTCTGACTACTTAATTGAACCAGCGAATCGTTACTGTCCTTTACCCGTTCGCGGTAGAAGATGATGTGTGTAACGTTAATCCGAAGGAGTTGACCATCCGTAAGGGTGAGCGTGATGAAGGTGTTCATAGGCCGTTTTTTCAAAAGTAGGAATTTCCAGAGTCCGAAGGAAGGCGGCTAAAGATGCCAAATTGCCGAAAAGGTCACGCCAACCCCGACAAGTCAGGGCGAATGCTTAAATTTTGCCCGCAGATTTTGGTTCATGCAGCGATTGATTTACAGCATCTTTCTGGTCGGCGTAACCCCCGAAACACAAGACCCGGAGAAACGGGCCATCGTTTTTTCGAATTGTATTTCGGCGCTTTTGCTTTTTGTCAACCTCCTGATCTTCGCGCTGATCCCGCAAAATCACAACCTCTCGGCAGCCCTGGAAGCATTGATCGCGACCTGCATCTTCTCGGTGCCGTTTCTTCTGAACCGGATGCGCTGGTACATCGTGTGTCGCCTTTACCTGTCATGTATACCGCCGTTGCTTGTCACATTTTATATGATCTCCGGCATGCGCCAGATGGAGACGATTCCGGTTACCTACTATGATGGGCTTCGCTACTATCTCGTCGCTTGCGGTGTGTTGCCGTATTTACTCCTAAGCCGGCGCGAACTGGGCTGGCTTCCCGTTGCTGTGGCGCCCAGCCTGCTTGCACTGCTGTTTTGTGATCAGATGCTTGAACTCGCCGGTGTGGGATATGCCGACCGTGGTGTCCAGGATGCAGCGTATTCATATGTCTGGGTGCGCTCTATCGTCGCATACTTTGTCATCACAGGAAGCTCGATTACACTGCGTTACCTGGTTGAACACGCCGACGAAACGAACCGCGTACTCTTGCATGATCTCGAAGAGAAAAATCGGCTCATCAGACAACACGCCCACGACGAGGTGCAGAAGATGAACGCCACCCTGGTCGACAACGTACGCGAACTGCGGCGAAGGGAGTTCATCCTGAATCAGTCACAACGCATTGCCAGAATTGGAAGCTGGGAATTCAAACCTGGGACAGGTTTTACATTCTGGTCGGCGGAAATGTTCAACATCTTTGGTATTGATCGCGATACGGATCCCGGAACATTGAAGCTGGGAGAAATTATGTCGTCTGTTGATGCAGAACTGCTCGCAGGACAAATGCCTAAGGTTGTTGACAGCGGCATCCCGTATGACATGACAATAAGAACCGTCACGCCGTTGGGATATACCAAATGGATTCGCCTTTATGCGTACCCTGCTTACGATGACGAGTCGCGTGGAACACGGGGCATATGCCATGATATCACATACTATAAGGAGTCGGAAAAACTGTTGCGGGAGCGTGAGAATAATTACCGTTCCGTCTTTGAGCAGGCATTCATTCCGATTGTGATCACTGATCCCCGGGGAGTGATTCTCGACGCCAATGAAAGCATGGTAAACCTTACCGGCGCCACGAAGGAAGAACTTGTCGCGAAGAGTATTCTCGATCTCGTTGAGCCGGTAGAACCGGGTGCGACACCGATCGAACTCCCGCGACTTCAACGCGGCGAACATCTCTTTACGGATTTGCGTCTGCGCCATCTCGGGGGCTGGACCCTGGAAGTGGAAGTGAGCGCAAAACGGTTTGGCGATGACAAGCTGATGCTCTTCATGCGTGACGTTTCCGACGTACGAAGAGCCTACCGGATGAAGGAGGAAAGCGATGCGCGTTTCCGGACCGCCTTCGAGCACTCCGCCATCGGGATGGCAATTGTCACACTCGAGGCGGAATTCCTCCAGGTCAACGATGAACTTTGCCGGATTGTTGGTTACAGCCAGGACGAACTCCTTGCCGGCTCATTCAAGGACATCACGTATCCGGAAGACATCCAGGCCGACATGGCGATGTTCACACAACTTGTGGCGGGTATCCGCAATACGTATCAGCGGGAAAAGCGCTACGTACACAAGGATGGGCAAATCGTATGGGTGAACATCTCCGTGTCACTGGTGCGCGATGCTGTAGGTAAACCGTTGTACATCGTTACGCAGATCGAAAACATTACGAACCGGAAGCGCGCACAGCTTGAGCTCATCGAAGCCGAGGCAAAATTCCGTACGCTGGTTGAAAGATCTCTTGTCGGAGTATACATCGTGCAGGATGACGTGTTCCGGTATGTCAACCCTGCGTTTACAGAGATGACGGGCTACACCGATGAAGACGTGTTGAACAAACTCAGGGTCATGGATATCATACATCCGGACTTCAGGGAAGTTGTCGACAATAACATTCAACTCAGGCTCACACAAATGGTCGATAGTCTGCGCTATGAACTTAAGGGTCTGACGAAGGACGGAAAGACGATCTGGGTGGAAGCTTTCGGTAGTCAGATCGTGTACGAAGGGCGCAATGCAATTATCGGAACGCTGGTTGACATCACAGAAAGAAAACTGCATGAACGCGAAGAAGCATTGCTGGCGTCTATCGTAAACTCCTCCGAAGATGCAATCGTCAGTTGTTCCCTGGATGGAACCATCAACAGCTGGAACCCTGGCGCGGAACGGATATTTGGTTATTCGCCCGAGTATGTGGTCGGCAGGTCCATGGGCGTTTTATTTGCCGAAGACAACAGCGACGAACGCGATGCGTTCAGCGAGGCGATTGGTCAGGGCACATCAAGGCGTTTTCCGGAGATGCGCATGGTAAAGAAGACAGGCGCGCGTGTGGATGTATCGGTCACTATTTCTCCATTGCGCGATGAGCAGGGAAATATTCATGGAACGGCTGTAATTGCGCACGACGTAACATTCCGGGTACAGGCCGAAAAAGCGATCCGCGCCAGTGAAGTGCGCTACCGGACTCTTGTTGACAACGCCATTGAAGCGCTGGTCCTGCTGAATGCCGCTACTGGTCAGTTCGTGGATGTCAGCGAGAGTGCGGGACGTTTCTTCAACTTCACACGGGAAGAATTGCTTGAACGCGGACCTGTTGATGTAAGCCCGGAACACCAACCCGGCGGTGAGCGTTCTGAAGATCTCGCGAAGAAGTATATCGGCGAAGCAGCGCGCCTTGGTAGTATTGCGTTCGACTGGGTTCATATTGATCGCGACGGAACGGAAATCCCATGCGAAGTGCGTCTCGTAAAACTGCCTTCGGAAGATGAGATTTTGATTCGTGGCAGTATCATCGATATCACGGAACGACTACTGCACGAACGCGAGCTCGCCGAAGCAAACAAAAAAGTAGGGGAGATGAAATTGATGGCGTTGCGTTCGGTAATGAGTCCACACTTTGTGTTCAACGTCCTGAATTCAATTCAGTACTACATTGCCAAAAATGACCGGCGGAACGCGATCTCGTATCTGTCAACGTTTTCAAAACTTATCCGCAGCATATTGACCCACTCGGTGAACAACAAGATCCGGCTTTCCGAAGAACTCGACATGCTTAGAAACTACATCGAACTTGAACTCATACGGTTCGAAACGAAGTTTACGTATACCATTACTATTGATGATGATATTGACCCCGAAGTAATTGAAATTCCTTCGTTGTTAATCCAGCCGTTTGTCGAAAATGCGATTCTGCACGGACTCTACGCGCGAAAGGAGGCGGGCAAACTTGATATTACTGTCCGCAACGATGATGACAGAGTGCTCTTCCTTATTGAAGACAATGGCATTGGTCGGAAAGCTGCTCGAGAGATGAAGAGCAGGAACCTTTCGTCACACAGGTCGGTTGGTATGAAACTAACCGAAGAGCGACTCAAACTTATCAATCGGAATCAGGATATTTCTCTTGCCATTGAAGACCTCGTGGATGGCGATGTGGCCCTGGGAACACGCGTGGTCATTAGCGTTCAAAAATAACTTCTCTTTAATAGCCGGCGAGAAGACGTTCCGGAAATGAATGCCCTGCAATCGAATGCAACTCTCCGGGAGTCGTCTGGCACCAATCTTTAGCGACGAAATGTTTACCTTGCTTGTCCGTTACAGGTGTATGGCATTGACCCCGTCCTTTTATGCTAAGCGTATTGGTTTCGATAGGAGTGTCCTGGGACTATCGATAACGTTCTTTCTGGTAAACGCGATACTAATCGCTGTCGTACCGTTGTTGCCGTTTATTGATCTGCCAAACCACCTTGCTGAAGCCACGGTCTTCAAATATTACGGCGCACCCGATAACGGACTTGACCAATACTACAAACCCGTACCGTGGTACTATCCGAATACCTTTCATGCACTGTTCTGCAGTTGGTTTCCTTCGGTCGAAGCTGGTAATAAAGTGTTTCACATTCTTTACATCGCACTGCTGCAACTGGCCTTGCTGCTACTTGTCCGTATGTTCAATGGAAACCCGTGGTATGGTCTGTTGGGTTTGGTTTTTACATACAACTATAACCTTACGTTCGGGTTTGTCGGATTTGCCATCAGTATACCGGTCTTGCTTTTCCTGTTCTTTTTTATCCTCCAGGATTTCAGATACGATAAGTTGCTTTGGAAATTTCTGATAGCTCTGTCGTTGCTTTGTCTGTATTTCATGCATGCCCAGAATGCACTTCTTGGATTGCTGTTTTATGGTGTGCTACGGTTGATTCACCATCGTTTCAACCTTTTCAAATCCTTTGTGAAGGGACTGCCTGTGGCGTTGCCATTAATCGCGTTTATTGCTTCATGGTGGTGGCTCAAGGACGATCCCGCAAAGGAAAGTACGTTTGACTTTCTTCTAACATATTATGCTTCTGAGTTCTGGGCGGAGTATCCCAAACGATTGTACCTGGCAGTCCTTGACAACTATTCAGTCTACGAAGGCTTTGCCGGTGTCGCCGTAGCGTTGCTGCTGAGCTTTTCGGTCCTTGCTCCGTTGATTTTCTTCAAGGCACTCACGAAAAAGGCGATAAGCGTTGCGTGGAAAGGAGAGAATCGTTTTCTCACCGTTCTGTTTGCGGCATCGGTAGCGTGTTACTTTCTGCTTCCCGAAAGACTGCCCGGTCAGGCGCCGCTGTATCAACGGTTTTCCACCATCGTGATGTTATCGCTTGTACTGATCGGATCCGTGCTTGTTCGCGAGGTCGATGCACGGCAACTGAAATCTTTTGTGGTGGTTCTCCTTTGCGTGGTTACGATAGTCTGGGGCGAATACCTCATCACATTTAACCGGCAAAACCGAGACTTCAACGCTTCCTTCCTCAAGGTTGACAATCCTGACGACAAACTGGTTGGACTTATCTGGGATGGGGAGTACAGGGGAAGGAAGGTATATATCCATTTTCCGAACTATTACATCGTGTGGCACCACGGGACTGCGGGATCAAAGATCATTGACTATCGCTTTGGCATTGTGCGACGCGTTGTCCCGGAGAGCGTGTTGCCCTTTTACCAGGAGTATGCACACGAGCGGTTTGTTCCGCTAATGAAGTACGATCCTGCCGAATATTTCCTTGCCCGGGAGAACGGTCAAACCCTTACAGAAACATTTTTTCCGGCCGCACGGAAGGTCAGGCAGGCTGGTAGCTGGGTGATTTATCGAAATCACACGCCGTCCATGCCTGCGGAATACGGCCGCACTCTTGTCCCGTAAAGGAAAATTCTAGTTTTGCAAAGGAAAAGTCTAGTTTTGTAAAACCGCCTGTCACAAACCAGGCCGGTTATTAGGTTTCATTATTCTGTCTCTGTATGCAAGGCAATCCCGGCAATTCAGAATCTTACATTTCCGACAAAGTCAGCACTGGTCCGGCGCGTGTCCCGGCTACGTTTTCCGATTACTTCCGGATTATGCGCCCTGACTATTGGCTGAAGAATATCTTTATCATTCCCGGTGTTCTTTTTGCGATAGCTGTGTACAACATCCGTCTGACACCATCTGCGTTGTTTGTCGCTACTGTCGGATTGGTCAGTGCATGTTTGCTGGCATCTGCGAACTATGTTATCAACGAATACCTTGATGCGGATTTTGACAAGCATCACCCACTCAAGAATCAGCGAACATTTGTCACGCGTGAGATCAATCGTTTCGCCGTGTATATCCAGTATTTTGTTCTTTCAGCGGCGGGATTGGCACTTGCTTCATTGATTTCATTCAACTACCTGATCACAGGGATTTTTCTGCTGTTCATGGGATGTGTGTACAACATTCCGCCGCTGCGAAGCAAAGACCGCCCTTACCTCGACGTGCTTTCGGAATCTGTGAACAATCCGATCCGGTTTGCTTTCGGCTGGTTTATGGTGGCACCTGCTATTCCGTGGAGCGAGTTTTCATTCAACAGCTATGTCAGCAGTCTTCCGCCCTTGAGTATCATGATCGCATACTGGATGGGCGGCGCATTCCTGATGGCGACCAAACGTTTCGCAGAATACCGTCTAATAGGGGACCCCGAACGCGCCGGAGCTTATCGCAAGTCCTTCAAATTCTATACGGAAGACAAACTTCTTATCTCAATGTTCTTCTATGCACTGACGTGCGCTTTCTTTCTCGGTATTTTTCTGATCAAGCACCGGATTGAGATGCTGGTAAGTTTCCCTTTTTTCGCGCTCTTGTTCTCATGGTATCTAAGGATCGGGTTGCTTCGCAACTCACCGGTCCAGGGAACCGAAAAACTCTACACGCGTAAATGGTTCATGCTTTATCTGATACTTTTCACGGTCTTGTTCTGCATCCTGATGTTTGTCGACATTCCCGCCTTGCGCTGGTTTTTGAAACAAACGTATGAATGATATCTTCCGTCTAAATAAAAAGAACGGATCTTCCTTTAAAACGTCTCTGATTTTTATGACCTTCACAGTGTATGAAGTTCGTTGTTATTTCATTTTGCATTTTGTTCTTTGCACAGGATATCCCGTACAAAGCGAAAGACGAATTTGAACTGATTCTGGACTTTGAATTCAAACCGCGTCCGAGAACTGATAAAATAGATTTCAGCATCCCACAGCCCAGTACTCCGCTGCCATATCTGTCGATGCGAATGAATGTTCTGAAACTCCTTGAAGACGAATATCGCGTCAGGGTACAGGATACACGCGGCAATGTGTTGACGTCAAAACAACTTTCCCGCAGCACAACCGTTAATTTCGAACTTGGCTATACTGATGATCTCAAAGATGGCGTCGCAGCCCATAAGTACTTCATTAAGTTCTATGACCGACAAAAGGACGTCAAACGGCAAATCGTCATTTCATTTGACAAAGACGGGACCTATAAGGTGAATGACGAAGTACGCGGAAAGATCTAACCACCGGTGCGAGCCGATAACAAGCTGTTAACAAGTTATCTGTTGAATTTCATGGTTTTTTTACCGTTAATGCGCCTTTTAACCGCGTGATAAATGAAGCGCATTCTGTTTTTCCTGTTACTCATTCCATTCTTTGCCGGAGCTCAGTCGGTCAACCGAAACAATTCCGCCGCAATCAAACTTAAACTCAGGAAACTCAATTTTCTGGGCAGCGTACTGTATGTTGCCGCACACCCCGACGACGAAAATACACGGATCATTGCGTCGATGGCTAACGGAGAGCTTGCTGCAACGGCCTACCTCTCTATGACACGCGGGGATGGTGGACAAAACCTTATCGGGCCGGAAATCAGAGACTTGCTGGGCGTCATCCGGACACAGGAATTACTCGCCGCAAGACGAGTTGACGGAGGTCAGCAGTTTTTTACGCGCGCCGTGGACTTTGGCTACTCGAAATCCGCTGACGAAACCTTTTCAGTCTGGGGAAAAGATTCTATACTTCACGACGTCATTAAAGTGTACAGAAAGTTTCAACCGGATGTGATCATCACAAGGTTCCCTCCCGACGAACGCGCCGGCCATGGCCATCATACCGCTTCCGCGATGCTTGCCATTGAAGCATTCACCAAGGCGGCTGATCCCAAAATATTTCCCAAACAACTCGACGCTTTATCCGTCTGGCAATCCAAACGTCTTTATACAAATACAGGCAGGTGGTGGAATTCATCAATCACAGAAGATACTCCCGGTGTGGTCGCCATTGATGTAGGTGGATTTAGTCCACTGTTGGGAGGTTCGTATTCCGAAATTGCCGCGGTGAGTCGCAGTCAGCACAAGAGCCAGGGGTTTGGCAGTCGGGGCACACGTGGGCGTCAACTTGAATTTCTTGAGTATCAGAAAGGCGACAGCGCATCGCGGTCCGTATTTGAAGGTATAAACACAACCTGGAGCCGCATCCCTAACGGCGCCGCTATCGGAAAAAAGGTTGATGAAATCATCAAAAGCTTTGACGAAGAGAGACCGTACACAATAACACCGGCGTTACTTGAAGTACGGAAAATGATTAAATCGTTGTCGCCTTCAGTCTGGCGCGACCGTAAACTTGAAGAGGTGGAGCAACTGATCCAGGATTGCGCCGGATTGTATCTTGAAGTAACACCGGATCAATATTGGGTCGCACCGGGTGAACAGGTAAGACTCGGTTTCGAACTATTGAACCGTTCTCCGGTTAAGATTCAAATTGACCGCATCAGCGTGAACGCGACGAAATTTGATTCTACCGCCACCATAGTGCTGCAGGAAAATATCCCTGTTCTGTTTCAGACAAATAAAATAATCGCAGCCAATGCATCATATTCCGGACCGTATTGGTTGCAGCATCCGCATGAAACAGGACTGTTTAATGTACCGGATCGTGATCTTATTGGAAAAGCTGAAAGTGATCCTGCCGTGATGGTTACATTCGAGGTTACAATTGGCGGAACATCACTGACCATAAGAAAACCACTTGTCTACAAATGGACGGATCCTGTTAAAGGTGAGCAGAGCAGACCATTTGAGATTGTCCCGCCGGTTATCGTTAACGTAAAGCAGGATGTGCTCGTGTTTCCGTCGCGTGATCCGCGGCAGGTGACAATGGTCGTAAAGTCGGCGAGCAGGAATCCGGTATCGGGTACGTTGAAACTGGATCTTCCCGGTGGATGGCGGACCGAACCGACATCGATTCCCGTAAACCTCAGAACAACGGGTGAAGAGCAATCCTACACATTCACCGTATTTCCATCCGAAGAAGAGATCACGGCTGATCTGAAAGCGGTTGTCCAGGTTGGTGATAAGAGCCATAGCAAAGGCGTGTTGGTGATCAATTACGATCACATTCCGATTCAGACGCTGTTGCACGATGCTACGGCACGCATTGTCAGAGTAAATCTCAATGGTGTAACCGGCCGCATCGGATACCTTAAAGGTGCCGGCGATGATGTACCAGCCGCATTGCGCAACATGGGATTCAACGTTTGGGAAATGAGCAACGAGGAAGTCACGTATGCCAATCTGAAAGATCTGAAAGCGGTTGTGCTTGGTATACGCGCTTTCAATACCAATGAGCGTTTGCCTTTTATGATGAAGGATCTGCTGAAATACATAGAAGATGGCGGAACGATGGTCGTTCAATACAACACAGCTTTTGGCATGCAGTCAGAATTATTTTCACCGTTCCCGGTACACATATCCAGAGATCGCGTATCGGAGGAAGATGCTGAAGTTAGTATCATCAATGGGGATCACATCGCCCTCAACAAACCAAACAAGATAACGTCGAAGGATTTCGAAAACTGGGTTCAGGAACGCGGATTGTATTTCCCCGACAAATGGGATCCTGCATTTACGCCGCTGCTTTCAATGCACGACTCAAAGGACGAACCGAAGGAGGGCGGCCTCATTGTTGCGCCCTATGGAAAAGGGTATTACGTTTACACGGGCCTTTCATTCTTCAGGCAACTTCCTGAAGGTGTGCCGGGTGCATACAAGCTGTTCGCAAATCTCGTAAGTCTCGCAAATGATTCTAAACCTGCGGAGGTCTCTGAGCCTGTCTCCAGGAAAAAGAAAAAGCATTAATGGCAATGGATACTAACAACGGTGACGATTTCGAAAGGAAGGTTCCCTTGTTTGGAACCTGGCGCCGCTGGTATGCATTTCTGCTGGGCTTTCTCGCCGTGCAGATCATCCTTTATTATTTGTTAACGAATCATTACTAGATGAACTTCCTCGACTGGATCGTTCTGCTTGGGACAATATCAACGATCGTTCTCTACGGTACGTGGCGAACCCGAAAAACCGAGACCATCGAGGGATATCTGAAAGGTGATAACTCGATGAAATGGTGGATGATCGGTATTTCCATTATGGCGACACAGGCGAGTGCGATTACGTTTCTAAGCACACCCGGACAGGCAATCGAGGATGGTATGCGCTTTCTGCAATTCTATTTCGGTTTACCGTTGGCGATGGTCATTATTTCGGTAACGATGGTTCCGATCTACTATCGTCTCAAAGTATTTACAGCGTACGAATATCTTGAATCGCGTTTCGATTTGAAGACGCGTACACTTGCTGCTGGTCTTTTCCTGGTACTTCGTGGTCTCTCCGCGGGTATTACGTTGTTTGCGCCGTCACTGGTGTTGTCGACAATTCTGCATTGGCCGAATATGGTTACCACCGTGATGATCGGAACGCTGGTGATCATTTATGTGACTTCTGGTGGAACGAAGGCGGTGAGCCTTACGCAGCGTCAGCAGATGGCCGTAATCATGAGCGGGATGATTCTCGCGGGCATACTGGCATTCACGATGTTGCCAGATGATGTTTCATTTGGTAACGCTGTTGATATCGCTGGCAATCTGGGTCGTCTTAACCTTGTTAACCTGGAATTCGACCTGAGCGATCGTTACAACATATGGTCTGGGCTTATCGCCGGGACGTTCCTGTTTTTGTCATATTTCGGAACGGACCAATCGCAGGTGGCACGTTATCTCGGTGGAACATCCGTCACGGAAAGTCGACTCGGGCTCATGTTCAACGGTTTGTTGAAAATCCCGATGCAGTTTGTCATTCTCTTCATCGGGGTAATGGTTTTTGTGTTTTACCTCTTCAACCAGCCACCTGTTTTTTACAACAAGGTGGTGTTGGATCGTGCATACCAGGCCGGAGAGGCAACTGCCCTGGATTCGCTTGATGCCGTGTATCAATCGGTGTACAATGAAAAGCGCGTGGAAGTTGACAACCTCGTCAGTTCAATCAAACAGAATGATGAAGATGCGATCGCGCGGCATCGGTCCGCAGTGCTCGCGTTGGAAAACGAAGAGCGCTCAATTCGCGACGCAGTAAAGTCGAGGATCGCCTCAGCATTGCCTGACGCCAAAACCCAGGACCGCGACTACATCTTTCTGAACTTCGTGTTAAACAATCTGCCGCACGGTATCATTGGCCTTTTGCTCGCCGTAATGTTCTCGGCGGCGATGGCATCGATGGCCGGGGAATTGAATGCTCTCGCGTCAACAACATCGGTAGATATTTACAAACGATCAATACGTCCGGATGCGGAACCCGCGCACTACCTTTGGGTATCCAGGATCATCACCGTCATCTGGGCACTCATTGCGATGGTCTTTGCTATGCTGGCGAGTTTTGCCGAAAACCTTATCCAGTTTGTCAACATTGTGGGATCTCTTTTTTACGGCACGATCCTCGGGATTTTTCTCACAGCGTTTTACCTGAAGCGCGTCGGCGGTACAGCGGTGTTTTGGGCCGCGATCATAAGCGAATGTATCGTCATTTATTGTTACAAAGAGACGACGATCGCATATCTGCTCTTTAACATCATC
The DNA here is from genome assembly GCA_023428695.1 of Bacteroidota bacterium. GTDB lineage: Bacteria > Bacteroidota > Bacteroidia > Cytophagales > Cyclobacteriaceae > Ohtaekwangia. The sequence continues at coordinate 159,601 of JAEYWY010000028.1, read as the reverse complement.
GGGTGCGTAGCTGTGATGGTGATTTCTTCGGTGCTGCAATTATTCCTGCGTCGAAATTCGAGTGCTTAATCTACAAGACCGTTACTTCCTTTCCACATTCGAAAAGGACTCCCCGGATTGCAGGCATCTTTTTTCTGCCGGACAGCGTAAAAAAAATGCCGGGCATTGAAGAAAAGTCGCTGGTATAACAATTTGGTGTACATTTATATTACACTTAAGAATTTTTACCATGCGTTGGGCAGGAAGACAGGGTAGCCGGAACGTCCAGGATCGCCGCGGGGTTGGCGGGCTCGCCATCGGCGGAGGAGTGGGTGGAATTATCATAGTTGTTCTCGCCCTCCTAATGGGCCAGGACCCCCTTGAATACCTTAATCAAAATCCGAAAGCAGTTCAATCCGACACCGCCGCGGACGACGAAAAAGCGCAGTTTGTTTCCGTCGTGCTTAAAGACACGGAGGATGTGTGGCATGCACTGTTTGAACAACAGGGCGCCGAATACCAGGAACCCGTGCTCGTACTTTTCTCAGGAAACGTTCAATCGCAATGCGGCTTTGCAAGCGCAGTAAGTGGTCCGTTTTATTGTCCTGCTGATCATCAGGTCTACATAGACCTTTCGTTTTACGACCAGCTTCAAAACCAGTTTGGTGCGCCCGGTGACTTTGCGATGGCGTATGTCATCGCCCATGAAGTTGGTCACCATGTGCAAAATCTTCTTGGCATTTCGGAAGAAGTGCGTCAGGCCCAAATGCAATCTTCAAAGAAGCGCGCCAATGAATTGAGCGTCATGCTTGAACTCCAGGCCGATTTCCTCGCGGGCGTATGGGCACACCACGCTCACCGGATGAAAGACATCCTTGAGTCCGGCGACATCGAGGAAGCGATCAACGCCGCACAGGCTATCGGTGATGACCGCCTTCAGATGGAAAGTCAGGGTTACGTCGTACCGGACGCTTTCACGCACGGAACTTCAGAGCAACGCGTGTACTGGTTCCGCAAGGGGTTCGAAAGCGGGGATCTGGGAGCGGGCGATACATTCTCCAGCCTGCAATAAATCATTCATGTTTCAACGGCAGGGCTATCGGCGATAGCCTTGGTATGTCTTTTTCGGAGTTCTTTCAACCAAAACATATGGAATATGGGAAAAGACAGAGAGGGAAGATTTCATCCTGAAAAAGGAAAGCCATCTGGTTCGGGTAGGGAACAAAGAGTAGGATCAGAGTCATCTTTTGCTGGTTCACAGGAATACCACCAGGAAATGGCCGACAAGTATACCCATGGTGCGGATGAAATGCCCGACGAATTCAGAATGAGGCATCCCAACAGGAATGTGAATAAGAATGAGGCACGACGGGATGATCGAAGGTCATATCGCAGAAACAGCAAAAGCAGGAATGACAACGGTGCCGAAGATCGTTCGTCCGCAACGCCGGAGGAACTGCCCGGCGTTTTAACACGCGAAATCTTTCAAAATCTGGCTGAATACAGAAGCGAACTGTGTATTTCATTGTATATGCCTACCCACAAGGCTGGAGTTCAGGTGAATGAAATGCAGGACAACATTAATTTCAAAACATCGTTGCAACAAATAACAAGTTCCCTGAAGGCCAACGGGGTCGATGCCTTACAAATACAAAAGATTCTTGAGCCGGGATACGAACTGCTTCGCAATGATTCGTTCTGGCGATCAATGTCCAACGGACTGGCTGTATTCATGGCTGACGGATTCTTCAAGTACGTCAAGATGCCGGATACGCCAACCAACGAGTTGCTGATAAATAATTCATTTCTACTCAAACCGCTGGTCAATGCGATGACGATCAGGGAATACTTTTATCTGCTGACAATAAGCAAGAAGAAGGCCCGGTTTTATCGCGCTGACTCCTTTGGTATGCAGGAAATTGAGATACCGGAGTTGCCAAATGGTATCGAAGACGTGGTTCATCTTGAAGAAAAGACAGATCACAAACTTTTCAGAACGGAAAGTCGTCAGAATGGAATGGGTGCTTCATTTCACGGCCACGGCGCAGGCAAGCCGGACGATAAGGAAAACATCGCGCTGTACCTTGAAGAAGTAGACGATACGTTGTGGGATGAAGTCCTTAACCGGGAAAATGTGCCGTTGCTTCTGGCCGGGGTTGAATATCTGCTTCCAATCTATAAGTCCGTTACAGACTACGGCAACATCTGGAACGACGTGATTACTGGTAACCAGGAAAACGAAGAGACAAACGCCTTGTACGAAAAGGCCCGGAAGGTGATGGAACCCTGGTTTTGTCAACGGACAAAGAAGGCTCTTGAAACCTATGGCAATCAGTCCGCGACGGCGCTTACAAGTGACCTCCCCGAGGAAATCATACCCGCGGCACACTATGGACGAATCTCACATCTGTTTCTGATAAAGGAAACACACATCTGGGGTACTTTTAACGAAGCCGGGAATGTATTGGAGATCCATGCTGAAAAGCGGGAAGGCGACGAGTGCCTCGTCGACAAGGCTGTCATCAAGACCATACTCAACGGTGGAGACGTGCACTTTCTAAGTCGTGAGGACATGCCTTTTGGAAGCGAGATCGCAGCTCTAATGCGTTACTAAATTAACAGGCTTATGGATTTGAAGAGTAAATATCCCGAAAGCATGCCGCCGCAGCACCAGGATCGTCAGCCCGGTATTGAAAAGGAAATGCGCCCGCGTCCGGTGTACGATACCGACGAACCCGGGTATGGCCGGCTTACCGGTAAGGTGGCCGTTGTTACTGGCGGCGACAGCGGAATCGGACGCGCGGTAGCCGTCTTGTTTGCCAAGGAGGGCGCCGATGTCGTTGTAGCATACCTCGACGAACACGAAGACGCCAGGCAGACTGCCGAAGACATTCGAAAATATGGAAAGGAAGCCTTGCTTGTTTCCGCTGACTTATCGCGCGAAGTAGGATGCAAAAACGTAATTGATCAGGCTATCGAAAGATTCAAACGCATCGATATCCTTGTCAACAACGCTGCTGTGCAATACGAAAAGGAAAACGTGGAAGATATTTCGGCACAACAACTGGAGTACACATTTCGCGTGAACATCTTCTCTTATTTTCATATGACACGGTATGTCCTTCCGCATCTGCAGGATGGAAGTGTGATTATCAATACAGCTTCCGTAAACGCTTACCGCGGAAACGAAACACTTATTGATTATTCGTCAACAAAAGGAGCGATCGTGTCATTTACACGCAGTCTTTCGCAATCGCTCGCCAAAAAGGGAATACGTGTAAACGCCGTAGCACCCGGTCCGGTATGGACACCGTTGATTGTTGCATCTTTTGACGACGAGAAAGTAGCGAAGTTTGGGACCGACGTGCCTTTGGGCCGCCCGGCTCAGCCGGTAGAGATTGCGTATTGTTACGTATTTCTCGCGTCACGGGAGGGAGCGTTTCTCACCGGACAGGTTTTGCACCCAAATGGTGGCGCAATTATCAATACGTGACACTTCCTAGAATACTTGGCTTCGGATTGATTTTGTAAGGACGGCCTTCAGTCTGTCCGCTTCCGGAAAACGCGCCTTCTTTTTCTGATGTGATTTCAGCTTACTAAAACTGTGTTCCTTTCTGAAAGCCTTTCACCTCAAGTGCCTGATTGTAGTGACGTCTTTCGTGTACGATCAATATATCTACTGCCTTGTCAAGCTGATAAACAACATACTTGTTCGCAGGTGATGAAATCACGATTCCTTTTCCAAAAAGCTGGCGATTTGCCTGCAGTTTTTCAATGAACGCGTCATGGTGAGCAACGAATCTTCCCACAACATCCGCATCAATGTTACTGGTTGACGGCTCCCACACGGGAAAGGTGCGCGTCTTGCGTTTCCGTTCCGGTTCAAGTGACTTCTCCAGGAGGTTCCCCATATACTTTACATAAAATCCGATCCCTCCAATCCACGGTGTTCGATACGTTCCAGCGGAAAGCTGGTCGAGGATAGGATAGAAAGACTCGTTGATGCGGATCAGATGCTCAATCACCTGGGCAATGCTCCACGATGAATCATTGTGTTTCCAATTCAGCTCATTGACGCTAAGTCCACCAAAAGAATCTCTGAAAATGCGGCTGTGCTCGCGAAATGATTCAAGCCATTTGTCAAATGGAACTGCCATGATAAATACCGGTTGTTGCTGACAAGATACAAAAAAAGCCACCCGTCATTAACGGATGGCTTCTTCTATGGACTTGATACTATTACAGTGATTTGATCAGATCCTGATTCATCATTTCGTAGTCGCGGTTGCCGGCCTTCTTGGCGCTTTCAAGGGAAGCGGTAGCGGTGGCTTTAGCACCAGCCTTATCACCAAGCGCCTTTTGGATTTTTGCTTTTTGGTGAGTTACCCAGTAAGCATTGGGATTTGCATCAGCGGCTTTTGTTATCCACTCCAGTGCCTGCTTCAGATCTTTACCAGTTTCCAGGTAGTAAACCGCTGCCTGGAAGTAGTTACCAGGGTTTACCTGCGTGTTTGCTTTGATAGAAGCCATCACCTTTTCGTCAAACGAAACACCGACGGTGAACTTTACTGAAGTGTTTTCCCACGCGAGTTCAATCTTGGCAGATTTGTTGTCAGGGGCGATATCTGTGATGTTAATTGTGAACGCGTCAACTTTTTCTGTGAGCTTGCCCGGCTTCACGGTAAATTTTGCAGCGTCATTTTCCTCCTTGTATCCACCCATGTTACCACCGAGGGCAACGTCTTTATAGATGGAAATTGTCCACTCGGTAGCGCCAGGCCATGTCAAAATGAGGTATTCGCCTTTCTTCACCGGCTTGCCTTCAACGGTTACATCATCTGAAAATTCAATGCGTGTTCCACTGTTGGCTCCTGTTCTCCAGATTTTTCCGTAGGGAACCAGAACATTTGCGTCGGTTCCAAAGATCTTGCGATCCTTGGCGCGGGGCCGGAAGTAGTTGATCTTGATGTCTGTCAGCCCAACCTGGGTTGATACAGATGCTGGCGGGCTTGCAGCAGGTGTCTGGATTTGTGCCTCGAGCAATACGCAGGTACACAGGAAGGCAATCACAAGAATAGATTTTTTCATGCTGGGTTTGTTTTAGTTTTCGTTTCTTTGGCGGAGCCAAATATAGAAATTCTTTTTACTTGGGAAATCGTTGCTCATGAGGCTGGCTGATAGCTTTTACCAACGGAACAATGTGGTCCGGATTGCGAGGGACTTGCTCGGAAAAACGCTGTTTACAAACATCGCCGGTGCGGTGACCGGTGGGATTATCGTTGAAACGGAAGCTTATTCCTGGATAGAACGTGGTTGCCACGCTTATGGCAAAAAGAAGACGCAGCGCAACGCCGTGATGTTCGAAGGCGGCGGACTGAGTTACGTCTACCTGTGCTATGGCATGCACCACCTGTTTAATGTGGTTACGAATGTTCCCGGTATACCTGAAGCTGTGCTCATTCGGGCGTTGCAGCCGAGTCATGGCATCGCGGACATGCAGGTCCGCCGAAATGGAATTGGCGTGCCGATTCAACTCACCTCTGGTCCCGGCAAACTGACCAAAGCCTTAGGCATTGACAGAAAAATGAACGGAAAATGTCTCGACGGTGACGATATTTGGATTGAGGAGAGCGATTTCAGCGTCGGGCCTCGTTCGATTGGAATAGGTCCGCGCATTGGCATAGATTATGCCGGCAAAGATGCGTTGTTGCCCTGGAGGTTCTACATCAAAAAGAATCCATGGGTAAGCCGTGTTTGAACTGTCCTGCGCTATTAAGTATCGCCGGGGAAAAATATATTTGAGAGTTGTTTTGATTTTCATGAACCTGAAGCCTACGATTGCCGCTGTCTTACTACTGTTTATACAAAACCTGTCAGCACAGCCACTTTCTCCAAATCCGTTTTCGCGACTCAACTCACAATACGATGAGTTGAATCCCGTGCTGAGCCCCGATGGAAAACAGATGTTCTTCACAATAGCGAACCATCCGTCGAACATTGGCGGAAAAAGAGATCCGGGTGACATCTGGTTCTGTACACTCGAGGGAAATGAGTGGTCGCAACCCGTCCACGCCGGGAACTTCCTGAATAACAGTGCTTTCAATGGCGTCGCCGGATTTTCTCCCGACGGTCGCGAGTTATACCTGCTTTCCCATTACGACAACTCCGGGCAACCGGCGCGAACACAGGGAATCGCTGTGTCCAAACGCACTGGAAGCGGTTGGGCCCGCCCGGAGAATATCAACATTCCTTACTACCAGAACAAATCAAATATCGTTTCCGGATATCTGACTGCTGACCTGTCTGCTTTTGTGTTTTCGGCAGAAACATACGGAACCTACGGGGTCGAAGACCTTTACGTATGCGAACGTACTTCTGATGGCAAGTGGTCACAGCCACGGAACCTCGGGCCCCGTATCAACACGCAATTCCAGGAAATCACGCCGTCTCTAAGCGCTGATGGTAAAACGCTTTTCTTTTCAACCAATGGCCGTAAAGGCGCCGGCAGTTTTGATATCTATCTCGCTACACGCCTGGACGACGGGTGGTCCAACTGGAGCGAGCCCGTGAACCTGGGCAGCATCAATACCGAAGGCAGGGATCTTTACTACCGCGAGTACGCGCACGCCGGATATTCTATCTTCACCAGTACCAAGAACAGTGACGGGTATGGTGACCTGCGTTTCCATAGGCCGGACAATCTCTCAAAGCCTGACAGCACATTGGTGGCACGCGTTGAAGAGTCGAGGCCCATCATTATTCGCGAAACGCCTCCGGCCGATCCGAAGCATTCAGTGCAGGTCTACGGCAAGGTAGTTAACGCGAAGAGTGGCGAAGCAATTCCCGCGGTGATAACGTTCGAACAACAGGGCAACGAAAACTTTAGCCCGACCGTTGTGCGTGCAGACCAGAACGGATACGCGGTCGATATCAGCACGCTGGCACAATATAAATTGAGAATCGAGGCGTCAGGATTTATCAGTTCGCTCGAAAAGCTTGACGTTCAAACATTCGAAATGGACGACCTTGAAATGAATTTTCAACTGCAACCTATTGAAGTCGGAGTGACTGTTAACCTCAAAGATGTTCTCTTTGAACAAAGCAAGACGATACTTCTCCCGGAATCATTTGATGAGCTTGATCTCGTTGTGTCATTCCTTAAAACAAACCCTTCCGTACGGATTGAACTTTCCGGTCATACCGATAATCGTGGAATACCGGCACAAAATGTCAAGCTGTCCCAGGGTCGCGTCGACAAGGTAAAGGAGTACCTCATTTCTAAGGGGATCGACAAGAAACGTATTTCCGGTAAAGGTTATGGTGGAAGCAAACCCATCGCAAGCAATGACACCGAAGAAACCCGCAAGCTCAATCGCAGGGTGGAATTCACGATCAAGAAAGACTGATCTTTTAACCGGATGACGATTCCGGTTTTTTCTTTATCTGCGCATAAGGAAATCGTTGTGGCTGTTTTATTATTTCCGTGCATTACCTAAGTTTATGCACGCCGCATCGTCCGGGGTAATGGAACGACATAAACCGGTTGCATGAAATCCTACTTCCTGCGCATCATTCTGATTGGATTTGTAACGACAATCGCCATCATTTCCTGGCTCGGTATTACGTCATATCGCAACAATAAGATTTCGGAAAGCACGGCGCGTTGGGTAATCCATGCGAATAACGTCAAGTATCATGCGGAAGAAGTGCTTGCGTTGGCGCTTGACCTTGAAGCAGGTCAGCGTGGATTTTCGTTGACGGGAATGGAGGAATTTTTAGAGCCAACGTACGCAGCGGCAAACCAATTACCGGAACATACAGCTGCGTTGCGCGAGATTACGCGCGACAATCCGGCACAGCAGGAACGGCTGAGAGAACTTGAACAAATTGTCGATGAAAAGATTGCCTTCACAAGGGAGGCAATCTCGAAGCGTCGCAGTCAGGATACACAGGGTGCTATAGACCTGAATGCAACACTTACGGGAAAAAAACTCACAGATAAGATTCGGGAACTTATCAGGCTTGTTCAGCAGGAAGAGAATCGCCTGCTCGACGAGAGGACGGCAATTGTAGAACAACGTATCAACCGGTTTAATGTTTACTTCCTCGGCATGGTGCTCACCATCGGCATGATGCTAATGCTGCTTTTCTACTTCATATACGTGAACATGAAAGCGAGAACCGAAGCTGAGAATTCTCTCCGGCTTGCGTCTAACAGGATTCAGGATATGTACAACAACGCACCGTGTGGCTATCATTCTCTGGACGAGCACGGTACCATTGTTGAAATGAACAACACCTGGATGGAGTGGCTGCGATACGACCGTGATGAAGTTGTTAATCAGATGCCGTTCGAGCAGTTGCTGCATCCGGATTTCGTCCAAAAATTCAGGACTACATTCAAGCGTTTCAAAGAACAGGGCGTCATCCGGGATGAAGAGTTTGTTGTTATGAGGAAAGATGGTACCAGCTTTCCTGTGCTTGTCAACGAGATCGCCATCTTTGATGCGGATAAGAAATTTATCAAGAGCCGTTCCACCGTGATGGATTACACAGAACAGAAGAAGGCGCTTGAACGGATTGAACAATTAAACCAGGATTTGGAATCCTTTTCATATTCTGTTTCACACGACCTTCGCGCTCCGTTGCGTTCGATTGATGGTTATACCCAAATCCTTCTGGAAGATTACGCTTCCAAACTCGATGATGAAGGGCGCCGCGTGCTGCAAGTGGTCGTGAACAACGCCAGACGAATGGCAAGGCTCATTGATGATCTGCTTGATTTTTCACGCATCGGCAGAAAAGAGATAGAGAGAACGCTGATTCAGACTGACGTATTGGTTGACTCCGTAGTTGCCGATCTCATTCCTCTCGAAAAAGGACGCCAATTAGACATCAGGCTGGGTAAGCTTGAGAATTGCTACGGAGATCCGAATTTACTCCGGCAGGTGTGGATGAATCTGATCTCGAACGCGCTCAAGTATACGCGCAATAAAGACATCGCTGTAATCGAAATTTCGTCTGATCTGAAACCGGAGGAGGTCGTGTTCACGATTCGGGATAATGGAACCGGATTCGACATGCAGTACGCAAATAAATTGTTTGGCGTATTTCAGCGTTTGCATCGCCAAAAGGATTTTGAAGGCACAGGTGTAGGTCTCGCTATTGTTCACCGGATTGTAACCCGGCATGGAGGTCACGTGTGGGCTAATGGTGAGCATGGAGCAGGAGCCACGTTTGGTTTCGCGCTCCCCAATCCCGCCAAATAGTCTGGATGAAACTGTGGAAAACTAAGCCTGAGGTCGTTTCACATCGACTAATGCGTGTTAACACTGCTTCCAGCGAGAGGCACTAAAATTTACTCATAATCCGCAGTGATGAATGGGAATGAAGGGGTACCGTGATTCACGGCCCGTGAAACGTTCTCGCCGGAAAATAACTCCGGTTATCGTGTTAATTCCCTATGGGGAGGAAAGCGACGACTCAAATTGGTATTAACGTATGTTATGAGATGAATTGAAAAGCCTGTGAACTTTGTTAATTTGGTAAGGCTGTTTCAAGATCGGTTTGGCTTTCTTGTTGTTTGGTAAGCCGCCTGCTTAGTTGTAATAGACCGGCTATGGAAAGAGCGTTGAAGATACTTATGCTTGAAGATGTGCCTGAGGATATTGGCCTGATCGAGCACGTCCTTCGTAAAGAAGGAATTCAGTTCAATAGTCATCCCGTTGACACAAAAGAAGAATACATCAAAGCCCTGGAGGAATTTCTCCCGGATGTGATTCTTTCCGATCATGCGCTTCCTCAATTCAATTCGGTAGAGGCGTTGTCTATCTGTCGGAAGAATGCGCTCAACATTCCATTTATTCTTGTTACCGGTACTGTGTCGGAGGAATTTGCTGTATCATGCCTCAAGCAGGGTGCGGATGATTACGTGTTGAAGTCGAACCTGGTACGTCTGCCATCAGCAATCGTCAATGCCCTTCGTCAGCGCAACATCGAATTGAAACGAAAGACTGCCGAACTCACATTAAGGAAACAAAACGAAGAACTCGTCAAGATAAATCAGGAACTCGACAGTTTTGTCTACAGTGTTTCACACAACCTGAGGGCGCCGCTTATGTCCGTCCTTGGTTTGCTGCGTCTTGCTCATCTTGAGGTGGAAAGAGCAGAGCAGGATACAGCCGTTTTGCTGAGTTACTTTTCGATGATGGAGCACAGCATCAACAAACTCGATGATACCCTTAAGGAGATTCTTGACTACTCCCGTAACGCGCGATCTGAAATCAAGATCGACAAGGTTGATCTTGGAAAATTGCTGGAGGATGGATTTGAACGGTTAAGATATCACGAAGGCAGCGATCAGATTCAAAAGATTGTGGAAGTCTCTGAAGAGGCCCGGTTCTACTCAGATCCTAACAGAATTTCCGTTGTACTGAATAATCTGATTTCAAATGCAATCAAGTATCGCGATGTGCGAAAGGAGAATCAGTTTGTGAGAGTCGAAGCAAAGGTAACGGATTGTTACGCTACCATCAGGTTTTCCGACAACGGTATTGGAATATCGTCAGATCTCGTGAATCGCATCTTTGACATGTTCTTCCGTGCCACCGAGAAAAGCGAGGGCGCCGGACTTGGACTTTACATAGTGAAAGAGACCATCGAAAAGCTTGGCGGGCGTATTACAACGGAGTCGGCACACGGAATAGGAACTACGTTTGATATTGAAATCCCGAATCGCCGTATGCCGGGGCCTGCCGGATCGATGCCGCGGTCAGTAGCCTGATGCTGTATCGTCTCCACGGGGATCAGCACCACCTTCGAGTTTTCCGTCTTCGCGTATACGAATTGCATCAACCCGCCCATAAGGATCACGAAAGACAATACGGTGTCCCATTTCCTCAAGGGATACGATGTCCTCATCACTGAGTGCCATTCTTTCAGCTTGAATTTCATCCGGTAACCATTGTGAATGAACGCGTCCGATAGATACGGCCTCCTGCATGTTCATGTCAAACTCAACAACATTGAGGATGGTCTGGAAGACGGAAGTGATGATTGTCGTACCGCCCGGGGTACCTACGACCATGTAGAGCTCGCCGTCTTTTTCGAGGATCGTTGGTGTCATGGAACTCAGCATGCGCTTTCCGGACAGTATCTTATTTGCCTCGCCGCCGATTGCACCATACATATTCGGATGGCCCGGCTTAACACTGAAATCATCCATTTCATTATTCAGAAAAAAACCCGCTCCGGCCACAACGATTCGGCTACCGTAACTGTCGTTGAGCGTGGTAGTAACAGCAACTGCGTTTCCCTTGGCGTCAATCACGGAAAGATGCGTCGTTTGTTCTGATTCGTAGTGGAGAAGCGTACCTTCTTTCACATCGGCACTTGATGTCGCGCGATTTTTATCAAACGAACTCATTCGGGCACGGACATACCTGGTGTCAAGCAATTCCCGGAGCGGAACATCAAAGAAGTCGGGATCCCCGAGAAATGCAGCACGGTCGGCATACACGCGACGTTCGGCTTCGGTATAAAGATGTATCGTCTTCGCCGTGTTATGACCCCATTCACGAATAGGATAGGGCTCAACACTCTTCAGCAACTGCAGCAAAGCAACGCCCCCGCTGGACGGCGGTGGCATGGAGATAACTGTGTAGTGCCTGTAATTGTCTCGTATGGGTTTGCGCCACACGGCCTTGTAATTCAGGAGGTCGTTGTTGGTTATGAGTCCGCCGCCCCGTCTCATTTCAGCGACAATCAAATCACCAGTCTTGCCCGAGTAGAATCCGGCGGGACCATGGTCGCGAATACGTTCAAGCGCATGGCCAAGATCGCTGAGAACAAGCCGGTCACCTTCCTGCCAGTCGCGAATGAGGTGTTCGGGCACGACGGTGTTGTTCGTGCGAAGCTCTTCCTGGATGGATCGGAGGCCCTCGGCCTCGTGGGCGGTAAGCTCAAACCCATTGATTGCCAGTGTGATAGCAGGTTCAACCAGGTCCTTCCACGGCAAGGAACCAAAGCGTTGGTGCGACTCCCACATACCGGCCACGCTGCCGGGAACGCCACTGGCCAGATGGCTTGATTCGCTTAAACCAGGGATCACGGCCAGTGAATCATCGAGGAACATAGTGGTTTCCGCACGTTCAGGGGCTTTTTCGCGGTAATCAAGGGAGTAAACTGTACCTCCGGCTTCGCGGTAAAGCATAAATCCGCCACCGCCCAGGTTTCCCGCGGCCGGGTGCACCACTGCCAAAACGAACTGGACGGCAACGGCAGCATCGACTGCGTTACCGCCCTTTTTCAAAATGTCGATCCCTACCTTGGTCGCCAGGGGATGTGCCGACACAACCATCGCGGAGTCTGCTTCCACCGGCTGCACGTCTCGAGTGATCAGATTATCTGATTTGCAGGCAGCCAGTGTTCCGGCGAGTAAAAGTGGAATAAAGCACTTCATCTTTCCCTGTATTGGTATTGTCGCGGCAAAAGTATTAATTCCGCCTCGGTTCCGAAAAGTTAACCAGGGGAAGGAATAAGCCACGGGTAAACATTAATACAACTTGCATGAGCCTCCGGAAAGAAAAGGCAGCGCGGCTAAAGATCCAGGTCCTTGACAACACACTCAAACTGGTTGGCAAGAAGTCGTTCGATGACTTGTACGTGGACGACATTTGTGAAAAGGTAAGGATATCCAAGGTAACGTTGTTCAAATACTTTCCGCAGAAGGAGGACATCCTCATGTACTACTTCCGGATCTGGTGTCTCAACCGTTGTGTCGAGCTTTTGCATAAGCCAAAAGAGGGCATGCAGGGGATCTATTTTCTCTTTGACAAGATCAGTGATGAGTTTGATGAACGCCCGGGGTTCGTACTGAGCCTTCTGGCTTATCTGTCGGATGCGAAGCGCACACCCAAACCGTTTGCCGTTAAACCGGAAGAGAAAAAACTACTGCACCCGGAAGTCGCAAACATCTCGACACTTGAAATTCTCTCGCTGGATCAAATGCTGGAGAAGTTTGCACTTGAAGCCATCTTCCGAAAGGAGATCACCAAGTCGACATCCACCCGTGACATCACGAATGTTATTTCATCGCTATTGTACGGCGGTATCCTCGTTGCCCATCTGAGTCAACAGGCGCCGCTTCGGCATTTCTTCCGAAAAATGATTGACCTTTCACTGAAGGGGCTTAACTGATCCTAGTTCTTCATTTTGACAGTCTTCACACGTTTTGCGCGTTTGTCCTTTTTGCGGTCAAAAAAACTGTGGCGATTCTTTGGTTTCACTACGGTAATCGTCGTCCCGGAATGACGGTTACAGGAGGGGAGGATTGAAGACACAAGGACCAATAATGCTAGAGTAACTATCTTTCTCATTCCGGTTCGGCTGCGCAAAGGTATCATTTTTAAAGTTTGCAGGAGTTTTCCCGCAACGGTAATTTTATCCTGCCGTATATTATCTTTGTTAATTATGCGATTCCCTATCCGAACGTTCAGGCACTTCTTGCTTGTCATCATGTTGCTTCCGGTGGTCGGGGTTTTCGGCCAGGACTCCAAAACCTTCGACGATGGCGTTGCACGTTTTAAGGCCGGAGAATATCAGGCCGTGGTCGACCTTTTTACCGGGATGCTGGCCGATCCCGAACATAATAAACGTTTTAATGAGGATCTTTATTTTTATCGGGGCCAGGCATATTACCACCTTGGAAACTACAAATATGCATTGCTCGATCTGGACGAGAGTCTGAAGCTGGATCACTACAATAAAGCTACTATTCACTGGTATCGGGCACGTTGCGAGGCGAAGCTCGGTAATGCACGTGCCGCGGAAGACTACTATAAGGACGCGCTCGCAGCTGCCGAACGAAATCGCAGGCTATCAGCCGAGATCCTCGCGGATCGTTCAGCATTCTACTCAAAGCAAGGAAAAAAAGACCTTGCGCAGAAAGATCTCGCTTCAGCGAAATCCCTTAACTCAAAAGTCACTACACCTGCAACAACTCCGAATACCACAAAGCAGCAGACTGCTGATAAAGACCGGAACACACAGGTAATTGTCAAGAAGAATAACCCTCCGGTACGGCAGGATAACGCAAAGAACACGGAAAAACCTCCGAAGAAACCCGCCGACAAGCCGAAGACTGAAGAAGAGCCGCGCCAGACTTCACCGGCGACGATGGTATCGGCACTGGCTGAGGCTTATAAGGACGAAAAACGCTTTGCCCTTGTCATTGGCAACGGAAACTACAACAAGGATATTGGCATTCTCAAAAATCCCGTAAACGATGCAACGGATGTTGCCACAGAGTTGCGGAAATCCGATTTCGAAGTGCAACTGCTTACCAACGCGACGTATATCCAGATTCGTGAGGCTATGCGAAAGTTTCAGGAACAACTGACAAACGGCCCGCGCGATCAGACCGTCGGGTTGTTTTATTATGCCGGCCATGGCGTTCAGTACCAGGATGAAAATTACCTCGTGCCAATTGACGCAAACGTTAAATTCGAAGACGACATCGTAAGGATGTGTTTCCCGGTACAACGGATGGTGCTAAGCCAGATGGAGAACACAAATTCGCGCATGAACATTATCATTCTTGATGCATGCAGAAACAATCCGTTCCCTGCGACGACGAGGTCACTCAATCAGGGTCTTGCTGAAATGAAAAGGGCGCGCGGATCATTTATCGCGTACGCCACCGCACCTGGTTCGGTAGCCTCTGATGGTAGTGGTCGCAACGGACTCTATACGCAGGAATTGTTGAAGGCGCTGCGCAAGCCGGGATTGACAATTGAGCAGGTGTTTAAGGAAGTGAGGATGAATGTACTTAGGCTTTCCGGGGAGAAGCAGTACACCTGGGATAGTTCGAATATCATAGGTGAATTCTACTTTAAGTTTTAGTACCCGCACAAACAGTAATTTCGTGACCTTTAAACCCACCATACATGAAACAAACCATCTGTCTGTTAGTTGTCTTTTCTGTACTCGCCATTTCCGCCAACGCTCAGGATGAAGGCAACATCACGAAGCGCGATCGGATTGGACTCGACAAGGGAATTTTTCTCGGTTTAGGGCCATCGTTCACCTTTGGTAAGAACATCGGAGATTATAGCACGGGATTAAACGTGGAGGTCGGATACATAAGCCGTCTCAATCGTGTGGTCTCGATCGGAGGATCGCTGTCGTACATGAGTTTCAAATACGATCCGGAGAAGACCGGTGTAAACAATTCATTCATATCGGATGAGATGTACTTCGATAACACGAGCTACTATGATTACTGGCTGGCGATGTATGTTGACTTTAAAGGGGGCGACATGACCCTCGTTTCGCTTGCTGCTAACCTGAAATTCAACCTTGTTCCCGTGATGGATAACTCTACAATATCCGTGTACGCATTCGCCAAACCATTCATTACTATGTCCAGCCGGACGCAGGTGAAGGGCACGTCTTACTTGTTTGCAGTGTATGATTATGATTTCGACGAGTTATATTCTGAAGAGGAAATACTGGATGGAGCTTACAGTGCGGTACAGGTACCGTGGGAAGCAGGGGACCCTACATGGGAATCAATCGGTGTCAACATCAGTGACAAACTGGATAAGGATTCACGTATAACGGGAGGGATCTTTGTCGGGCCGGGGATAGAATTCTTCCCCGCCAGGAAAGTTTCATTCTATGCGCAGGCAGCGTTTGGATATACATTCCCGGTATCATTCGTAAGTACGAAGAAGTACGAAGGAAACAGTCTTGATGCGATGGATGAAGAGTTTCCTATCATTGAACAGGGTTTTCCTTCAATCAACCTGCAGTTTGGAATTTCACTTAATTTTTAGTCATTCGTAAGGAGTAATGGAGGTGAATAAGAAGATATCGGTTTTTTTACTGCTTGCAATCGTCGCGTTCCTTCCGGTCCAGGCACAGTTCAAGTTGTACGAAAAGGGCCACGACAGCTATACCGCTGGCAAATACGAAGAGGCAATCCGTTACTTCTCCGAATATCTTACCAAAGCTACACGCGACAAGGCAATTGATGTCGATGTCTTTTACCTGAGGGCATTGTCGTATTATAAACTGAACCGGTTTGCTGAAGCAGTCCCCGATTTTGAAGAAACGGTTCTGCGCGGCCACGACAACCTCGGTAACATTTACTGGTTCATGGCCAAGTGCCACGACAAAACAGGACGAAATGAAGACGCATTACAAAGTTACAAGAGCGCCATCCGTGAACTGAACAACAATGAGTCGCGCATAAAACTTTATCATGAACGCGGATTGATCTATGAAAAGATGGGCGACAAAACGCTGGCTATTGCCGACTTCCAGGAGGGGCTTGCGCTGAATCCCGGTCAGCCGGATTTGAAGAAAGAACTTGACAGATTAAATGCGCCTTACTCGTCACCGAGGGCCAAAACAACAGGTTCCGAAGAAAAGCCTGTCGCACAAAACAATAAAAATCAAACCGTTGCCAAAGACGATAGGCAGTCCGTTGCAAAGACGAAACCCGAAACAACCAAAACGGTAACCGTAGACCAGCGTGACCAGCCGCAAAAAAACAAGACAAAGCCCGGGAAAACGGAGACCAAACCGGTTGCTAAGAAGGAAGAGAAGCCGGAAGTAATTGTCACGGAGGCCCCGGCAGCGCCGAGCCTGGACGAGTTTTATCGCAACGAGAGGCGCTATGCGTTGGTGGTTGGTGTTTCCAAATATCCGAAGTCAATCGGCGAGCTCAAGAATCCGGTAAACGATGCGCAGGACATGGCGCGCGAACTTGAGGCGTCGCACTTTGAAGTGGATCTGCTCATGAACGCCACTTACGGACAAATCCGTGCGGCGCTCATGCGGTTTAAAGAAAAACTTGACGAAGGCGATGGCGAGAACACTGTGGGTTTATTCTACTTCGCGGGCCATGGTGTGATGTTCGACGATGAAAACTACCTCGTACCCGCGGACGCAACTGTTCAGTACGAAGACGACATCCCGCGTTATTGTTTTCCCATTCAACGCATGGTGCTGAACAACATGGAAAGATCGCGGACACGAATGAACATCGTCATTCTCGATGCATGCAGGAATAACCCGTTCCCCTCACTGACGCGATCAACAGGGCGTTCCGGACTTGGTGAAATGAAAAGAGCGCGCGGAACGTTTATCGCATACGCTACAGCACCGGGTTCCGTCGCCCAGGACGGCACTGGTCGCAATGGACTTTATACCCAGGAATTACTGAAAGCAATGAAGAAAAAGGGCCTTACTATTGAGCAGGTATTCAAGGAAGTACGCGCGAATGTGCTGAAGCTTTCGAACAACAAGCAGAATACCTGGGATAGTTCAAACATCATTGGGGAGTTTCATTTTAAGTACTGACGCCGCACAGGTAGGTCCGTTCCAAAGCGGGAAACCAATTTTTTTTGGGCAAATTTTGGAGAAAACAACGCCAAAGTTATCTTTGCACTCCCTTTCGGCGGTCACCTATGGAAGGTATCAACGAATTGGACCGGTAGTTCAGCTGGTTAGAATGCCTGCCTGTCACGCAGGAGGTCGCGGGTTCGAGTCCCGTCCGGTCCGCAAAAGCCCTGGAGTTAATCCGGGGCTTTTGCTTTTCAGATATCTCCAAAGTTTATTAAAAAGATGGAGCGTCCTGAGCCGGGTGCGCGGGCGGCCAGCAGCGAGCGAAGGAACCTTGGTGAGCGTGATCCGTTGACCGAAACGTTCCACCCCTAATTATTCCCCATTTCCTACCGTATGTTCGCAATACTTTTAACTTTGTGCACCTAAATAGAGACTGGAATGCTATTGGATTTTGAGAAACCAATCGCCGAATTGGAATCCAAGCTTCGGGATATGAAGCAGTTAGCAAGTGTGAGCGATGTCGACGTTCAGACTGCTGTTAAAGCCCTCGAAAAGAAGATTACCGAGCTTAAAAAGGAAACCTTCGAAAACCTGACCGGTTGGCAAAGGGTTCAGCTGAGCCGCCATCCGGACCGGCCATATACTTTGGACTACATATACGAAATCACGACCGACTTTATCGAACTACACGGCGACCGCACTGTGGCAGATGATAAAGCCATGGTCGGCGGTCTCGGTACCATTGAAGGTCAGACCTTTATGCTCATCGGCCAGCAAAAGGGGCGCAACACCAAACAACGTCAGTTGCGTAACTTCGGAATGGCTAATCCGGAAGGGTACCGCAAGGCACTTCGTCTCATGCGGATCGCGGAAAAGTTCAACAAGCCTATTGTTACGTTCATCGACACGCCGGGTGCATTCCCGGGACTGGAAGCAGAAGAACGCGGCCAGGGTGAAGCCATCGCGCGTAACCTGAAGGAGATGTTCACGCTTACCGTGCCCGTGATCTGCATAGTCATCGGTGAAGGTGCGTCCGGTGGTGCATTGGGAATTGCTATTGGCGACCGTGTACTTATGCTTGAAAACTCCTGGTACTCGGTTATCTCCCCGGAAAACTGCTCGACAATTCTCTGGCGCAGCTGGGACTATAAAGAACAGGCTGCCGAATTGCTGAAGCTCACTGCGAAAGATATGCACGCACTCAAGCTGGTTGACGGCATCATCAAGGAACCTCTTGGCGGCGCCCATACCGACTTCAAATGGATGGCTGACGAAGTAAAAAAAGTTATTCTGAAACAAACTGCCGAACTGTCGAAGATACCGGCAGATGAACGTATCGAACAACGCATCAACAAATTCTGCAGCATGGGTGTTGTGAAGGAATAGTAGTTGATGACGTAAGTTTCTTGTATCATCAGAGGCTGTATGTTTACAGCCTTCTTTTTTTAAAGTGGCATCATTGCCTGAAGAATCGTTACTAACGCACTATGAGACTACACGTAATTGACACGGGCTTTTTCAAACTGGACGGCGGCGCGATGTTTGGCGTCGTACCGAAATCAATCTGGCAAAAGTCGAATCCCCCTGATGAAAACAACCTCTGTTCCTGGGCAATGCGCTGTCTTCTTATTGAAGACGGCGACAGGTTGATACTTATCGATAACGGTCTCGGTAATAAACAGGATGCAAAGTTTTTTGGTCACTACCACCTTCACGGCAGTGCATCGCTTGCCGGCTCATTGAAAAACGCGGGCTTTTCGGAATCAGATATCACCGACATGCTGCTTACCCATCTGCATTTCGATCACTGCGGTGGCGGTGTAAAAAAAGAAGGGGATCGTTTTGCCTTAACATTTCCAAAAGCAACTTATTGGAGTAACGAAGAACACTGGGAATGGGCTGTCAAACCCAATCCACGGGAAAAGGCAAGTTTCCTTAAAGAAAACATTCTGCCCATGCAGGAGAGTGGTCAACTTCAATTCATTCACGAAGGGAAATCACCATTTTCAAATGTCGGGTTCTTTCTCGCTTCCGGACACACGGAAAGGATGATGATTCCGAAGATCAGCTACCGAGGTACGACCATTTGTTTTATGGCGGACCTGCTTCCTTCTGTCGGACATATACCATTGCCTTATGTGATGGGTTATGATGTCAGGCCGCTGATTACGTTGCAGGAAAAGGAAGTGTTCCTTCGTGACGCCGCCGACAACAACTGGGTGTTGTTTCTTGAACACGATCCCGTTCACGAATGTTGTACGGTCAGGCATACTGAAAAAGGCGTTCGCGTTGACCGGACGTTCCCTTTGAAAGAGATCTTGTAGTTTATGAAAGTCGGACTCGTTTTATCCGGTGGCGGAGCCAGAGGCATTTCACATGCCGGTGTAATCAAGGCGCTGACGGAACTGGGAATCACAATAGAACGAATTTCCGGGACCAGTGCTGGTGCAATAGTCGGTACGTTGTACGCACATGGTTATACGCCTGATGAAATTCTTCAGGCTATCGTGTCAACCCGGTTATTCACCACGATGCGCCCTGCGTGGAAGTGGACGGGTTTGTTAACAATGGACGGATTGAAGTCAACGCTCCTGAATCTACTCCCGGAAAACTCGTTTGAAAGCCTGCGTATTCCAATGACGATTGCGGCTACTGACATCAGAAGAGGGAAGCCCGTTTACTTTGATCACGGCGAGCTGCTTCCCGCGTTGCTTGCGTCATGTTGTGTGCCTGCGTTTTTTAATCCTGTTGAATTTAACGGCGGCACTTACGTGGATGGAGGATTAATGGATAACCTTCCGGTGAAACCGATCCGCGAATCGTGTGACTTTGTCATTGGATCGCACTGCAACTATATCAGCGATGAGTTTGATATTAAGAGTATCCGTAGCGTTATCGAACGCAGTCTCCTGATTGCCATTAACGGCAATACTACAATCAGTAAGAACATGTGCGACATTCTGATCGAACCGCCTGGCCTTGGCAGCTACAGCGGATTTGATCTTGGAAAGGCCAACATACTTTTTCAATCGGGTTATGATTTTGTAAAAGAGAATTTTCGACTCGACGATTTTGAACGAAAACGTAACGCATGATTATTAAGGACGAAATACTTCGTGGTATTCCGGATGAACTTCCGCCACCCGCGGAATACGACACAACAGTAAATCACGCACCGCGCAGAAAAGACATTCTCCCGGTAGCGGAAAAAAAACTCGCTGTCAGGAATGCACTACGGTACTTTCACCCGCGACATCACGCCGTACTTGCGCCGGAGTTTTATAATGAATTGATAACGTACGGCCGGATATACATGTATCGTTTTCGTCCGCGTTACAGGATGTACGCGAGACCTGTGGATGAATACCCTGCGAAGTCGCTCCATGCCGCGGCGATCATGATGATGATACAGAACAACCTGGATCCGGAAGTCGCGCAGCATCCACATGAACTCATCACATATGGCGGAAACGGCGCGGTGTTTCAGAACTGGGCCCAGTACCTGCTCACGATGCAATATCTTGCGAACCTTACCGATGATCAGACGCTGCACATGTATTCAGGTCATCCAATGGGGGTATTTCCATCATCACCCGACGCGCCCCGCGTTGTAGTCACCAATGGTATGATGATTCCCAACTACAGCAAACCCGACGATTGGGAACGTTATAATGCCTTAGGTGTAACTCAGTACGGACAAATGACCGCAGGTTCGTACATGTACATAGGTCCTCAGGGAATTGTACACGGAACGACCATAACTCTGCTCAATGCGTTTCGCAAAGTCAGCGGCGGAACCGGAAACGCTGCGGGTAAATTGTTTGTTTCCTCAGGACTTGGAGGAATGAGTGGTGCTCAACCAAAAGCAGGAAATATATCGGGATGTATTTCTGTAGTTGCCGAAGTCAACGCGCTGGCTATTCAAAAAAGACATTCGCAGGGATGGGTCGATGAGGTAATCGCGGACGCGGGAGAACTTGTTAAACGCATTCGCCGCGCGAAAGAAAGTAAGGAAATTGTTTCCATTGCATTTCAGGGTAACGTTGTTGAATTGTGGGAGATACTTGAAAAGGCCGACGTTTTCGTTGACGTGGGTTCCGACCAGACTAGTTTGCACAACCCCTGGGCTGGTGGCTATTATCCTGCCGGACTTTCATTCGGGGAAGCCAATGAGATGATGGTTCGTGAACCCGGAAAATTCCGCGATGAAGTACAGAAGTCGCTGCGACGGCATGCGGATGCGATCAACCGACATACAAAAAAAGGCACATACTTTTTCGATTACGGAAACGCATTTCTCCTCGAAGCGTCTCGCGCCGGAGCGGATATTATGGCTCAGGATGGTATATCATTTCGATATCCGTCGTACGTGCAGGACATTATGGGGCCAATGTGTTTTGACTATGGCTTCGGTCCATTCCGTTGGGTATGTGCTTCAGGTCGTGATGCCGATCTCGAAATTACAGACAGGCTTGCCGAAGAAGTCATGGTACAGATCAAGGCAGAGTCGCCATCGGAAATACATCCACAGCTGGATGATAATATCAAATGGATTCGCGAGGCGTCGCGTAACAGACTTGTTGTTGGTTCGAAGGCGCGCATACTATACGCCGATGCCTGGGGTCGTATCCGGATCGCAGATACATTTAATAAAGCGATTCGCGAAGGACGAATCGGCCCGGTGGTATTAGGCAGAGATCATCACGACGTATCAGGTACCGATAGTCCATTTCGCGAGACATCCAATATTTATGATGGATCACAGTTTACTGCAGATATGTCAATTCATAATGTGATCGGGGATTCATTCAGAGGTGCAACATGGGTTTCCATTCACAACGGTGGTGGAGTAGGATGGGGGGAAGTAATGAATGGGGGTTTTGGTCTCGTACTCGACGGGAGTACAGAAGCGGAGCGCAAGCTTAAAAACATGTTGTACTTTGATGTAAATAACGGAATCGCCAGAAGGGCATGGGCGGGGAATGAACACGCAAAAAATACGATCTTGCGTGAAGTGAAACAAAATTCGAGACTAATCGTAACATGGGGCAGTCACGTAGACGACGACCTTTTGAATGAAATTGGTAAGTAACCTTACATGTTCATTTGACGGATTGTCGCTGCGCGTTTATTTGCAACCACAATTACAAAAAAAGCATGAAGAAAAACATCTTTACAGTTGTCCTGCTGATGATATCGGCAGGAGCGTTCGCACAGTTTAGTCAGGGAACAAAAATGATCGGAGGCGTTGCCGGATTTGGCGTGGAGTCTGAGAAGTACAAGGGCGGGAACACAACGGTTAACGTCGGTACGTCGACTTACTTCTCTGTTCAACCCCAATTTGGATACTTTGTCATCGACAGACTTGCCATTGGTGCAGGCCTTGATCTGAGTTTGTCTTCATTCAAGTATAAGGACGACGACGAAAAAGAAACGTCAACCTCGCTCGAATTTACCCCATTTGTCCGCTACTACCTTCCGAACAAGATTTTCTTCTTTGGTGAAACAGGATTCGGCGTAGCGAAAGAGGAAGAAACTGAGGGTGGAGACACGACCTATGATTCAAAGAGCAACGTTTTCAGCTGGGCTCTCGGCGCCGGGTACGCAATCATGTTGAATGAGTCTGTTGCCATTGAGCCTCTCATCGGATACGGCGCAAAGTCATATAAGGACAAGGACAGTGATTTTAAAGTTGTTTATCCGGGACTGTTTGTACAAATTGGAATTCAGGTTTACCTACCGTAAGGCAGGTCTACCTGCCGTGCTGTAGGTTTTTACCTATCGCAAGGAAGGTTCATCTCCCATAAGGCAATAGATGTGGGCGGGTACCGTTTCTTAACAACGCGCTTTGAGGTACAGGCATTATCTTTGTTAAGGTGAGACAAAACAACAAACTATGAAAAAAACGATTGTCACAGCAGTACTCGCTTTCGCTTCTGTTTTTGCTTTTGGACAAGCACAGTTTGCGTTAGGCATCAAGGCAGGACCCAACTTTGCGAGCATCGATACCAAGGCAAGTGCCGGTGAAAATTACCGGAACAGAACGGGCTTTCATGGCGGTGCATTCGCGTTAATCAAGTTGACGAAAATCGGTATACAACCCGAATTCATCTATTCAAAACAGGGTACCAAGTTTTCGCTGAATACTCAGGATTATGAGGCAAACTTCGACTATATCAATGTTCCGATTGTATTCAAACTTTATACAATTGCCGGTATAAACTTACAGGCCGGACCTCAATTCGGATTTCTGTCGGGCGTTAGCGGGAAAGCTGTTGAAACAGATAATCCACAGGGTGACGTTATTGCGGTAGGAAAGGAGCATTACAAGAACTCCGACCTCAGTCTTATACTGGGCGCAGGGTGGGATTTGCCATTCGGCCTTACAATAGACGCACGTTATAATCTTGGTTTAAGCAAGATTCAGGATAACCCGCAACTCGACGCTACCAAAAATCAGGTATGGCAGCTATCCATTGGATATAAGCTGATAAAATTGGGCGGTAAGTAGGTGCTGTCAGAAACATGTAAGAATCCCCGGGGCAGAATGAAACATCCCGGGGATTTTTGTTTTTGCATGCGAAAAGCACGCGATCCGTCTGAAAGGTTTGTAAGGCTGTTTGTTTAAATTCGAAAAAGACTGATCTTTGTGATGATTTTTTACAACCAAAAACAAACCTAATTTTTATGAAAAAATCAGTACTGTTGTTTGTGGCAGTTGTAGCGTTTAGCGCTGCATCGTACGCCCAGGGTGTTTCCTTTGGTGTGAAGGCTGGTGTCAACTTTGCCAGCCAGAAATGGGAAGCCGGTGGATTCAGTGTTTCTCCTGATGGAAGAACTGCATTCCACGTTGGTGGTTTTGTAACTGCAATGTTCTCTGAAAAGTTTGGATTGCAGCCTGAACTGCTTTACAACTCGGTTGGAACTGGTGAAGAAGATTTTGAGATCGCGATGGACTACCTTTCTGTACCGGTATTGTTCCGTTATCAGCCTATCGAGCTGCTTAACATCCATGCTGGTCCTCAGTTTGGTTTTTTGCTGAGCGCTAAATCTGATGGCGAAGATGTTAAGGAATTCACTAAAGGCCTTGACGTAGGTGCTGCAGTGGGTGCCGGTGTTGACCTCCCTATGGGTCTGGGCTTTACTGCACGCTACATCATGGGTCTGACTAACGTGATGGATGATGAAGATAACGAAGGTGTTGAAGTTAAGAACAACGTATTCCAGATCTCTGTAACTTACCGTTTCGGTTCGAACTAAGTTTTTGAGAGTTTTATAAGGAGCAGGCTATCCAGATTGGATAGCCTGTTTTTTTTTGTGGTCATATGGAGGGACTTGTTATTCCCGATGGAAAGGTGCAGTTCCATCCTGCAGGCACGATCTTTGTCTCGTTATTTCCTCTATTAACCAACCTAACTTTTATGAAAAAATCAGGGGTATTAGTTGTTGCCTTTGTGGCTCTCTCCGCTATGTGTTTTGCCCAGGAGGTTACCTTCGGCGTTAAAGGAGGTCTTAACGTTGCCAATCAGAAGTTCAAGGTAGAAGGCGGAAGCCTGTCTCCCGATGCTCGTGTCGGTTTTCACATCGGCGGATTTGCTACTATCATGTTCTCGGACCAGTTCGGTCTTCAGCCTGAATTGATGTTCACCACCGCCGGAAGTAATTTTAAGTTGCTTGATGAGAAGATTGTTCAGAAGTTCAACTATCTCGCCGTCCCTGTGCTGTTCAGGTATCAGCCAATCGAAATTCTGAATTTTCATGCTGGCCCCCAGATTGGGTTCCTATTAGGTGCCGAGGCTGAAGTTGGTGATATAAGCGGCGATGTTGAAGATGCAAAGTCACTCGACTTCGGAGCTGCCTTCGGTGCTGGTGTCGATCTTCCGGGTGGACTCGGGTTCAATGCGCGTTATATAGCAGGTCTGGCAAACGTATACGACATAGACGAAATGAAGGTAAGAAACAACGTACTTCAGCTTTCGGTTACGTATCGTTTTGGTGGTTCTAAATAACTGACAGGATACTGGAAAACAGAGCAGGCTACCCGTGAGGATAGCCTGCTTTGTATTTTGCAAACAAGAACTAAAAAGCTTTTAATCAGCGATGATCAGAAAATAGTTTTTCTTACCCTTCTGGGCTAATAGATATTTACCATACAGGAGGTCGGCGGTTGTGATCCTGCGATCCAGCGAAATCTTTTCCTTGTTTATGCTCACACCATTTCCCTGGATTGCTTTCCTCGCTTCACCTTTGGATGCATAGATGTTGGTTTTGTCACCAAGCAAACTTACCGGATCAATATCCTGCAAATCGGCTACACTCACTTTCTTCGTCAGGCTCTCATCGAACGCGTCTTCAATTTCACTTCCCGAGAGTCGCTTGAAGTCTTCGAACGAAGTCCCAAAAAGAATGGCTGACGTCTCTCTTGCGTGTTCAAGTGCATCGCGGCCATGTACCCGTATCGTGATATCTTCCGCCAGCGCCTGCTGCAATGCCCGCAGGTGCGGAGACACCTGATGTGTTGCCTCAATACTCTCAATCTCTTCCCGCGACTTCAGCGTGAATATTTTGATGGCATTCGCCGCGTCAACATCCGAAACATTAATCCAATACTGATAGAAACGATAAGGAGAAGTCTTGTTCGCGTCAAGCCAGATGTTACCGCCTTCAGTTTTTCCAAACTTCGTCCCATCTGCCTTGGTGATCAATTTGGTAGTAAGTGCAAACGCTTCACCGTTGAGTTTACGTCTGATGAGTTCGGTGCCGGTAACAATGTTTCCCCATTGATCCGATCCGCCCATCTGCAATGTGCAATTCTTGTTTTCGTACAACCAAAGGAAATCGTAACCCTGTACCAACTGGTAGGTGAACTCGGTGAACGATAGTCCCGATTCAAGTCTTTGTTTGACGGAGTCTTTGGCCATCATGTAGTTCACAGTAATGTGTTTACCAATGTCTCTGATGAAGTCAAGAAACCGGAAGTCCTTGAACCAATCGTAATTGTTTACAAGTTCTGCCTGATTTGAGCCGGAACTAAAATCAAGAAACCGTTCCATCTGTGCCTTTACGCACTTCACATTGTGAAACAACACGTCTTCCGAGAGCAGGTTGCGCTCGGCACTTTTTCCCGAAGGGTCGCCAACCATACCTGTGGCGCCACCGATAAGTGCAACGGGCCGGTGCCCACACTGTTGAAAATGAACGAGCGTCATAATCTGAACCAGGTGGCCTATGTGTAGTGAGTCGGCGGTAGGGTCGAAACCAATATAGCCGGAAGTCGGTCCCTTGGCAAGTTGTTCCTCGGTACCGGGCATGATGTCGTGCAGCATTCCGCGCCATTTCAGTTCGTCAACAAAGTTCTTCATCCCATCAAATTTTCGCCAAAGATAAAAAAGCTGCCCATCAGCGCACCGCCGAATTCTGGTTTTTAGCAAAGAAAAAGGCGCCATTACAGCGCCTTCATTGGTTTATGATATCAGTGTACCTGTCTTTAATGCGTATTCGTAAGGTGTACTTCCCGCAGACCCAGCGTCTCCAGTTCAATGTTACGGTTTGGAGCGGAGTGCCGTTTGAAATCCTCAATGATTTCCAGTACGTCGTAGTCGACCGTAATGGAGTTCGTGCCATCAATCACAACCTTCGAATTCTCAGGCAACTCATCCAGACTGAGCTGAATGCTTGCCTTGTTCAGGAATGTGACTTCTTCCGAAAGTCGCAGCGTTATTACCTCGCGATTGTTGCGCGTCTCCTTCCTGTAGAAATACGCGTGTTTATAATTCTTCCGCAAGATGAAAAAGATCGCGAACGCCATACCCAGGGCGATACCCTTGAGCAAATCGGTAGCGAGGATTGCGATAACCGTAATAATGAACGGCAGGAACTGTTCCCATCCAAGTCGAAACATTGACCGGTAAAGCGAAATGTTGGAGAGTTTATATCCAACCATCAAAAGCACGGCGGCAAGGCTTGCCAGCGGAATCAGATTGAGATAAGCAGGAATCACAATCACGGATATCAACAGAATGCCACCATGCAGGATTGCCGACATCTTTGTTTTTCCCCCAGCGTTCACGTTAGCCGAGCTGCGCACAATCACCTGTGTAATAGGAAGGCCACCAATCAGCCCGGATACGATATTGCCAATGCCCTGCGCCTTCAACTCCCGATTTGTCGGTGTTACGCGCTTGTAGGGATCCAGCTTGTCAGTCGCTTCGACCGATAACAATGTTTCGAGACTGGCCACGATAGCCAGCGTTAACGCGACGACATACACATCCGGGTTGGAAAGCGCGCTGAAGTCCGGTGTCCGGAAAAACCCAAAGAACTCCATCGCCGACGACGCTACCGGTAGCTGTACCAGATGTTCGCCTTCCAGTCTCCACGCCGGATTGATGCCGGGTAGCACGAGGTTGAGTACTATCCCAACAATTACAACAAACAGTGCTCCCGGCAGGAACCGGAACATCGTGATTTTCTTGATAAATGGTTTGTCAAACATGATCAGCAGCGCAATTGAGACTACGCTGATGATAATGGCCCCCATGTTATGGTATATGG
Source organism: Bacteroidota bacterium (assembly GCA_023428695.1). Taxonomy (GTDB): domain Bacteria; phylum Bacteroidota; class Bacteroidia; order Cytophagales; family Cyclobacteriaceae; genus Ohtaekwangia. The sequence goes on along the minus strand of JAEYWY010000028.1, from coordinate 131,716 downwards.
CTGCGTAATAGATTTCGGAGAACGTATTGTGCTGGTCTGCCTGTTGCAGGGCAATGTCCCCGATATAATCCTTATCGTAACCCAACGCATGCGGTATCTGCTTCAGAATCAGTGTGAGGCCAATTGCCGCAAGCATTCCCTTAATGACGGAACTCGGAAAGTAGTATCCAATGATACCCGCCTTAAGGAATCCGGCCACCACCTGGATTACTCCGGCAATCACAACGGCCAGAAGGAAAGCCTCATAACTTCCGAGTGTTGCCAACGCCGACAAGACGATCACCACCAATCCCGCAGCTGGTCCCGCCACGCCGAGCGAAGATCCGCTCAGGCTCCCTACTACAATTCCGCCCACAATTCCCGCAATGATGCCCGAGAATATCAGGTCTGGCCTGCCTGTTGAGGCAAGACCAATCCCTAGGCACAATGGCAGCGCCACCAGGAAAACCACCAAACTTGCGGAAACATCGTACCTGAAATTCTTCACATAATGTTCATCGTGTCGCATAGATTCTTTACCCAGGGTTTAGACTGCCACAACTGAACTTTCGATCTGGTAGATTGAGGGTAGGTCAGCGGTACTCGACATGCTCACTCCCAGATCTTTGATAAGACCTGTTCTCAACTCGTATACCCAGCCGTGGACCATAGGCTGATTCATTGTTTTCCAGGCATTCTGGATGATCGATGTTTTGCTAAGGTCGAAAACCTGTTCTATGACATTCAACTCAACCAGTCGTTTCAGGCGCTGTTCGCGATCTTCGATTGCCTCAAGCTCAGTGGAATGCAGGCGATACACGTCTTTGATATGACGCAGCCAGTTGTCGATCAATCCATGTTGTCCATTCTCCATTGCAGCTTGTACACCACCACAGCCGTAATGACCGCAGACAATTACGTGGCGGACCTTGAGGATATTAACTGCATAGTCCAGTACACTTAGCATATTCATGTCGCTGTGGACGACCATGTTGGCGATGTTGCGATGAACGAAGATATCGCCTGGTTTGGTGTGAGTTACTTCATTGGCGGGTACGCGGCTATCGGAGCAGCCAATCCACAGTACTTGTGGTGTTTGGCCTTTGGCCAGGTTTTCAAAATAGTCTGGATCGGAAGCGAGTTTTGACTTTACCCACTCCCGGTTTCCATCAAGCAAGGCATTATATATATCCATATTAGTCACGTTTTGTTTTGTTATCGAAATAGAATACTCAGGCCGCCAAAATTGGCAGGTGATTAAAACCAGGGCGTTTTGCAGTGCCTGGGTCTGATTGCTAAAAAGAGCTATGAATGATCCGGTTGATGCCGGAATTGACACGGTATCGAAACCTGTCAGGCAAGGAGGTCGGGAGGAGGTGAGAAGCGAAGGCAATGGCCGGATCGCGGGCCACCGGCGTCCATCAGGTACTTGATAAGAACCGTGATAGTACGTCCTTCATTGAGTGTGTGAAAGAAGTTGTTTCCGATGATATCGACAACTTTTGCGGATCTGCCTTCACCCCCGGACTCGGCACCGTCGCGTTCTTCTTCAAATGTTGAATTACCGATCAATTTCTTGGTGTTTTCAACAAGAGCACGGTTGCCTTCGAGCTTGAAGGCCACTATGGTGGCCATAAAGAATGTCATGTGAAGGAAAGTCGCACACCACACCACGATGATGAGAACCTTCACTACCTGAATTCTATATAGCTTCATAGTTTGTAAAAATACCAGATTTTTTCGAGAAGTAGGTTGCGGGGGAGATCACATGGATCAAAAAACCATGTACTTTTGCCCGCACAAGGGGATTAAACGCTTGATTTTCATTCAGGTTTAGCCGCTTTGTCAAAAATGTGTTAAATCCTAATGCCATGAAACAACCCGACTCGCTGAACCTCGTTGCTGATTTCCACCGAACTTTTAAACATCCGATACCCGAAACGCCCGGAATCCCTGCTGAAAACCGATGTAAGCTGCGGGTGGCGCTGCTCGCGGAAGAATTGAAAGAACTCGAGGTGGCGATTCTTGAAAAGGACATCGTGAGCGTGGCCGATGCGTTGTGTGACCTGCAATACGTACTTTCCGGAGCTATTCTCGAATTCGGGCTTGGGGAGAAGTTCGCCGCTCTTTTTGAAGAAGTGCAACGATCGAATATGAGTAAGGCATGCAATTCCGAAGAGGAGGCCCGGGCTACCGTTGAATATTATTTGAAAAAAGACGGCACCGAATGCCATTACGAAAAAGAGGACGGGAAATGGCTGGTCTACCGGACTTCCGACAACAAGACCATCAAATCCATAAACTACAGCCCGGCCAATCTTGAAAGAATTCTCAATCAAACGTAGAATTCAAACTGAAAAACACTGTCCTGTCCCCGCTGCTGTAACGGATTTATAGCCAGAATCTGGGACTCGTTGTAGGCCTTGATAAAGTCAGTACGGCTTATCCTAACCTTGCTATGCCTGGGTTTGATACGGTGATACTGCATCCTTCCCGACGCGTTCGCGGTTGCGCTGTATATGTAATTGAATTGCAGCGGAATAGGGGAGGGGATGTACCGCATCATTTTATCGGTGATAGGTGTTCCTGAATTCTCTCAGCACGAGGGCATTCAGTTTTGATTTGTATTGGGACAAAAGTTGATAAGCCCATCCGGGTACGTAATCGAACCGGCGCTCAAGGTCCTGGATCTTGCCACAAAGCTCATGAATGTAGAAGCGGATCTGTTCCAGATTCTTGCACTCGGTTGGAGCAGTGAAATTGCGCGTTGTGAACGCTTTCAGGTCCTGCTCAATCTTTCTTTTTGAACTGTCTGTCATAGTGTTGTGTATTAGTACACAAAAGTATATGAATATTTTCGAAATATACAAATTTTTATGTGTAAAAATGCACAGATTTTTCACGCAATCGTGCTGACTTTCATCATTGGTCTTCCTGGAAGCCGTCATTTAAAACGTCATGAAAATGGATTATTTATGGTCTGCGTTGCTATATTTAGACGGACAACGCCTTTTTTATGCAAGAATCTGTAGGCCATCCCTTTCTCGACGCCTGGACCCAGGCAATGATTATTGGTGCGATCGTAATGTTGCTGGCCGGGGTGATTCTGTACCTCTGGCACCACCTGCGGGTCTCATCGATCCGGGATTATAAGGCTAAATACGACTACATCAACGCCCGGGAAGTGAAACACTACCGGTACGTTTTTCTCTGTTTTGGGCTCTCGGTGATGATGGCGATCAATCTTTACGGGATGGGGGAAGACCTGGAAATGGGCCTATGGTTCTTTATCCGACTCTTTATTTCCGTTGCCGGAGGCACCCTGGTTGTCTACGTGGCGTACCTCGTCCTTGAATACTATTATCCGACTGTACTCACCAGGAAACTACGGAAGTGGCGCTATACCCCCCGGATCAGCGGGGCGGGAAACCCGATGCGACTGCTAAGCGAAGAAGAGGAGGACGTGCATCTCGAAGAAGGCATGAAGGCTGAAGAGAATGTATTTTCGATCGACTACGATGTCTGGATGGATGAAAAATCCGGTGAAGTAAAGATTGAAAAGTACGCCGGCCACCTACAGGCGCTGCAGTGCAATAGTTGCGGTTTCTATACCATGCGGGTCGTCCGTGAAGAAATCACACGCCAGCCCGGGCAAGATACCCCCGGAGAATTGATTAAACATTATCAGTGTCAGTACTGTAAGTCGGTGCGTGCCACGGCCTTTAACATATCGACCAAGGAGGCTGAAGACTATAAAAAAGACCTCAAAAAGCCGCTTACCTTCAAGCGCAAGAACAGCATCGACCTGATTCGGGTTGAAATCCACTCGGCTATTACCGGGAAAAAGTTCTATGAATTCCAGAATCTGGAACAAGCCGTGAAATTCCTGGAAGAATTTGATTCGGAAAAATAGCGTCTTGCCAGGGTTTTGTCCCGGAATTGATTCAAAAGGTCGGGAATCGTTTTATTTGGAGGATCAAATTCAGTATTTTTTACGTTTAAAGTCGAGGCACGCCATTTGCGTGCTCCCAGTAAATCCAATTTTTTGAAATGAGAATGCGATTGAGAACCGGAATTACCACCCTGCTGTTCGTCCTGTCCTTCGGGATCGTCAGCGCGACTACCAATCCCGACACGACCGAGCTAAAGCCGAAGGCAGTGTATGGAAAAGAAGCCAAGATAATTGCTCACATCCTCGATAATAATCACTACCGCAAGATACGACTCGATGACTCGTTGTCTTCCGTTATCCTGGACAAGTACATTGAGAATCTTGACAACAACAAAACGTATTTTACGAAATCCGATATAGCGTCTTTCGAAAAATACCGGAAGCAACTGGATGATATGACGCGTGCGGAAAATGTTAGCGCCGCATACGAGATATACAAAGTTTTCCGTAAACGTTTTGAAGAGCGGATGACTCACGTTAAGGATCAACTCATCGACAAAGAGTTCGATTATACCATAAATGAGTTCTTTGAAACCGACCGCGACAAGGAAGCATGGGCGGAGACCAAAGCGGAACTCGATGAGATCTGGCGTAAACAGATCAAGAGCCAGGCCCTTAGCCTTAAACTGGCTGGCAAAACACAGGCTGAAATCAGTAAGACGCTGCACGAACGATACGATCGGTTCATCAAATCGATTCGCCAGTTCAATTCAGAGGATGTCTTTGGTGTTTATATGAACACCATCACCGAGGCGTACGATCCTCATACGAATTACTTCTCGCCAAGAGCAGCGGATTTGTTCAAGCAGAACATGAGTTTGTCCCTTGAAGGTATCGGCGCTCGGCTGCAGACTGAAAACGACTATACCAAGGTGGCGGAAATCATACCGGGAGGTCCCGCCGACAAGAGTAAACAACTTCTTCCCAACGATCGCATTATAGCCGTGGGCCAGGGAGACGATGGGGAAATGGTTGACGTTGTAGGCTGGCGAATTGATGAAGTGGTGAAACTTATTAAGGGACCCAAAGGAACAACGGTACGGCTATCTATCCTCCCTGTCGAAACAGGCGTGAACGGTCCGGCGAAGACAATTAAGCTCGTCCGCGATAAAATCAACCTGGAAGATCAGCGTGCACAAAAGAAGATCATCAACTACCAGAAAGAAGGCCGCGCCATGAAGATGGGCGTGATTACACTGCCGAGCTTTTACATGGACTTCGACGAATACAGGAAAGGTAATCCCAACTATACGAGTACAACCCGCGACGTACAGAAACTCATTCGCGAATTGCAGGCTGAAAAGATTGACGGCCTTGTAATCGACCTTCGTAATAATGGTGGTGGATCGCTTTCGGAGGCCATTGACCTGACTGGTCTCTTTATCAAGGAAGGACCCGTGGTACAGGTTCGGAACTCTGGTAACAAGGTCGAGGTTGGCGTTGATGAGAATCCGACTGTCGCATACAACGGTCCCCTTATCGTCATGACTAACCGCTTCAGTGCATCAGCATCCGAAATCTTTGCCGGTGCGATCCAGGACTATAAACGCGGGCTCGTCGTAGGGGAATCAACTTACGGAAAAGGAACGGTACAGACTGTCATTCATCTTGAGCAGTTTCTGAACGAAAAAGAACCTGTTGGTGATCTTAAACTCACGTTCCAGAAATTTTATCGCGTTACCGGAAGCAGTACGCAAAATAAGGGGGTAGTTCCCGATATCAACCTGCCTACCGCACTTGCGCCGGAACAATTTGGTGAAAGCTCGAATCCCAATGCGTTACCCTGGGATGAAATCAAGGGAACATTGTATCAAAAAACCCCGGTCATAAACGAACGTATTGTGGCTCAGTTGGCAAAGAACTACTATGAACGCCTGCGCACCGACACCCGATTGAAAAAACTGCTTTCGGATGTTGAAGACGTGAAGAAGAGTTACGCAGAAACGCGGATTAGTCTTAACGAAGAGGTTAGGCGAAAAGAAATCGCCGATGCGGAACTTAAGCGCGATAAACAGAAACTCGATGGCGAAATCGTAAACAAGGAACAGGTATCTGTCAGTAACGACCTTCTGGAGATTGAAGACGAGTATCTCAGGGAGGGGTTGTTCATCCTTTCGGATTTGATATCGACCATTGGGTAGGATTTAGCTTACCCGGAAGAATACAGGGAAGGACGGTTCGCCGTCCTTTTTCTTTTGGTCCAATTCTTCGCTGGCTTCTTTAGTAACGTCTTTATAAATTGCTATTTTGGACGCCTATAAGGCACCTCGATGAGTGAAGAACTACTAAAGGCGATTATTCAGCTTTTTGCCATTGTCGCGCGGGAAAGGATAACCGAGGACGAGCGATCGAATATCAAGGAGTTTCTTTCCATTCATCTCAATCGCGAAGCCACAAGTTATTACCTCAAGCTTTTTGACGAGTTCTGCAATACCAATGACCTGAATTCACCGGATCTCGGAAGTCTCGACACAGACACAAAGCAGTTTGTTGACGACTGGGCGAACATCATGAAGATCGTAAAGCAGGTGAACAGCGCGCTCACCATGCAGCAGAAACTTGTCCTCGTCGCCAAGATCATCGAACTTGTTCATGCCGACAAACAGGTTTCCGAGCGCCAGGCTAACCTCATCTTTTACATCGGGCAGGGCCTGAAACTTCCGCGACACATTATTGATTCCCTCCAGACATTTGTACTCGGGCAGGACATTGAAGAGTTCTCGTCAAAAAACACGCTCATAATTGACGAAGGTTCCGGCGAATATGAAGGTCCCAGACTTATCGAAAAAAACCTGACTGGTCTTATCGCTATTCTACGGTTACCGGAAGCGGAAACATACTTCATCAAATACCTCGGTATCACGACGCTGTATCTGAACAGCATTATTCTTAAGAGTCGCAAAATCGACGTATTTCCCACCGGAAGTACAATCCGTGGTGACAAAGTCGGTCCGATCTATTACAGCGACATCATCGGAGCGTTTCTGCATGACGAAAGCCAGGTCCGCCTGTCATTCACTGCCGACCATGTGTTCTATCATTTCCGGTCCGGTAGGGCTGGGATTCAAAACGTAAACATTGCCGAGCAGGGCGGTAAACTGATTGGCTTAATGGGAGCAAGCGGTTCGGGCAAGTCGACACTCCTCAACGTACTGAATGGATCGGAAAGGCCTTCGAGCGGAAGGATACAGATCAACGGTATCGATATCTACGAGGAACCGGAGAAAATACACGGGATTATCGGCTACGTTCCCCAGGACGATTTGTTGATGGAAGATCTCACGGTGTTCGAGAACCTTTACTTTGCAGCAAAACTCTGCTTTAAGAATTATTCAGAGAAACAGATATTCGATCTGACGTCGCGTGTACTCGTCGTTCTCGGCCTAACCGAGATTCGCGATCTTAAAGTGGGTTCACCTCTCGACAAAACAATCAGTGGCGGACAACGAAAGCGCCTCAATATCGGGTTGGAATTGCTCCGTGAACCGGCGATTCTTTTTGTTGATGAACCGACTTCGGGGTTGTCGTCACGCGATTCTGAAAACATCATGGACCTTTTGAAGGAACTTTCCCTTCGAGGTAAGATGGTGTTTGTTGTTATTCACCAGCCTTCGTCGGATATCTTCAAGATGTTCGACACGCTCATCATCCTCGACATCGGAGGCTTTCAGATATATTATGGCAACCCGATCGAGGCGGTAATTTATTTCCGCGATATCATAAATGCGGCGAACAAGACGCAGGGTGCATGCCCGGAATGCGGTAACATTAATCCGGAACAGATTTTCAGTATCATCGAAACAAAAGTCGTCAATGAATACGGCAGGTTAACGAATACCAGAAAGGTTTCACCCGGGCAATGGTACCAGTACTTTAAACAACGTATAAAGCTCAACCGTGTTCAGCATGTAAGGGAAGCACTTCCGCCTCCTCATGAAATTCCGGGATGGTTCAGCCAGATGAAAGTGTTCGTCAGAAGGGATGTGCTTTCAAAAATTGCTAATCGACAGTACCTGCTGGTAAACCTCTTTGAGTCGCCTGTGCTTGCATTCTTTATCGCGTTCATGGTAAAGTATTACAATGAACTCGAAAGCGGCGGCAGGTATACGTTTTACAATAATCAAAACATCCCTATCTACTTCTTCATGAGCGTAGTGGTGGCGTTGTTTTTTGGACTGACGATGAGCGCCGAGGAAATCTTTCGTGACCGGAAGATTCTTAAACGTGAACGTTTTCTGAACCTTAGCAAAAGCAGCTATCTGGCTTCCAAGACGCTGATCATGTTCGGCTTCTCTGCGATCCAGACCATACTGTTTATCCTGGTTGGAAACTCCATTCTTGAAATACCGCTCACCGAGTTGCGCTATTGGGTGATCTTGTTCAGCGTTTCGTGCTTCGCCAACATGCTCGGACTGAACATTTCAGCATCGTTTAATTCGGCTGTGACGATTTACATTCTCATTCCTTTACTTGTGATCCCGCAACTGTTGTTAAGTGGTGTAGTGATAAGCTTTGACCGATTCAACCCAAGCGTTGGAAAACCGGTAGGTATCCCGATAGCCGGTGAAATAATGGCCTCGCGGTGGGCATTCGAAGCGTTTATGGTCACGCAATTCAAGGACAATCCGTTTGAGGAGAACTTCTACCTATTGGATCAGACAGCTGCCGAAGCCGAATACAAACGTGTCTACTACATTCCCGCATTAGAGTCAAAGCTGGCCCTTGTGAAAACCAATCGCAGCTATTGGTTAAACCCGCGGCATGAAGAAACGAGCAATGCGATAACGCTGTTGCACAGTGAACTGTCGAATGAATTGCAGTACGTGGGTGACGACAAACTCGACATAAGTAACCTTCAACCCGGACGCGTAGATTCACTCACCTTGCAGAACACGTCACAGTTCCTGGAGGTCCTGAAAACGTACTACGCGAGGAAACTGCGCAAGGCGCTGGACAATAAGGACGCTCTTATTGCAGTAATGACTGATTCGCCGGAAAAGAAGATATGGTTTGACCGCTTACGCTCACGCTATGTAAACAAAGCTGTCTCCGACGCGGTGCGAAACATTACGACACCGGAGCGGATCATCGAGTACGATGGAAGGCTGATTCAGAAAATATACCCCATCTACATCCTTGAACACAAACCGGCCCATTATTTTGATTTCACGGCAAACCTGTATCAGCCTACCAAACATTTCGTCGGTGAATATTTTGATACATTTGTGTTCAACGTCATCGTAATCTGGTCGATGACGATAACACTGTTTGTCACCCTCTATTTTGATTTGCTGAAGAAGCTTGTCAAGTTGATCGGAAACCGGAGAAAGTATAAAATGAAGGAATAACTTGAATAACCATTATCTAAACAGTTTAATTTTATGAAGTACACAATCATTCGATGCCTCGCCGTTGCAGCCGTCGTTGTAAGTCTGTTTGCCTGCGGTGATAAAAAGCATGACCATCATGCCGACCACGAGTCGGATGCCAATGCCGATGCCGACTGGACCATGATGGATGAGTTTCACATGGTGATGGCCGATGCGTTTCATCCGTACAAGGATTCGGCTAACCTCCAGCCCGCGAAAGATCATGCTGCCCATATGGTAGCCGTTGCTGAAAAGTGGGCTGACTCTGAACTTCCGGAGCGCGTAGACAGTGAAAAGGTGAAATCACTGATCATAAGCCTGCGCGACAACGCCAGGGAATTCGAGAAGATTGTTGGCACTGAAAGTGATCAGGAAATCGGAGCCGCTCTCAACAAACTGCATGACGATTTCCACGAAATTCAGGATGCGTGGTATCACGCTGAGAGCGATCACTCGCACGAACACTAGAACGTAGATCATCATAATCGAAAGCAGCATTAACTTTGATGCTGCTTTCTCTGTTACATAGCTATGCTCCGGATTGCGTGGACACAATCATACGTATTGCCATTGCCGCCTCATCACCGGTTTCCCATGAGCAAATACGAGCTGCTGCCGATGCAACTTGTTCACGAGGGGACCATTTCAGAAAGTAACCTTTTCCATCCTGAGCCAATTTCGCATGAATGGTTGTTGCATACTCACGAATCCGGATATGTCTCCAGGCTCGATGCGCTCGCTTTATCACCCGCTGAGATTCGAAGAACCGGCTTTCCCCTGAGCGACACCGTTGTAAAAAGAGAAAAGGTCATCGTCAACGGGACGTTGTTGGCAACGCATTTTGCACTGGAGTTCGGAATTGCAATGAATATCGCAGGAGGGACGCATCACGCATTCAGCAACCGGGGTGAGGGGTTTTGCCTGTTTAACGATCAGGCTATTGCTGCAAACTACCTCATGGAGAAAGGTCTCGCTAAAAAAATTCTCATCATTGATCTTGATGTTCACCAGGGAAATGGAACAGCTGAAATCTTCCGGAACGAACCACGTGTTTTCACCTTCTCAATGCATGGGGAAAACAATTATCCAATGGTCAAGAAGTCGTCGGACCTGGACCTCGGACTCCCTGACGGCACCGGCGATTCGACTTATCTTGAATTGCTCGATCGTAATCTGAAAGCGTTACTTGACAATGTTGCACCCGACTTTCTATTCTTTCAGGCAGGAGTGGACATTCTCGAAACCGACAAGCTCGGCAAGCTTAACGTAACACGTCAGGGCTGCAGGGAACGAGACAAAGTGGTGTTAAGTCTCGCAAGGCAGAATCGTATTCCAATCGTTGTGACAATGGGCGGCGGATACTCTCCGGATTTTAATGACATTGTCGAGGCACACGCGAATACATATCGGCTCGCACAGGATATTTTCTTTTAAACAACAATGCAACTTTTGGTCGGCTAGGAAAACTCAACTATATTACTCCGGTTTGAATGCTGTAAAATGACCGGACCCGCTGTTACCCGGGATGATAAGAAAACACTTTGGTTTGTCATCCTTGCCTCTTCTGTCGGTACTCTCATAGAATGGTACGACTTTTATATTTTCGGCAGCCTTGCCGTTATTCTTTCCGAACAGTTCTTTCCACAGACAAATCCAACTGCGGATTTTCTTGCAACGCTTGCGACATTTGCCGCAGGGTTTGTCGTGAGACCATTTGGAGCGCTTGTGTTCGGACGACTCGGCGATCTGGTCGGGCGAAAGTATACCTTTCTGGTGACGCTTGTGCTGATGGGCGGATCGACTTTTGCAATCGGTCTCGTTCCCGGATATGAAAGCATCGGCATTCTGGCGCCGTTGATTGTCCTCGTACTGCGGCTTCTTCAGGGCCTCGCATTAGGTGGCGAGTACGGTGGTGCAGCCACGTACGTTGCCGAGCACGCACCCGATGCCAAGCGGGGATTTTACACCAGTTTTATTCAAACAACGGCCACCCTGGGATTGTTTGTATCCATCGGGGTGATTCTCGCCGTCAGGCAATATATGGGTATTGAGGCGTTCAATGCCTGGGGCTGGCGTATTCCGTTTCTTTTGTCGGCGGTCCTGGTTGCTGTATCGGTGTTCATTCGTATGAAAATGGATGAGTCGCCGGTGTTCACGCGTATCAAGTCGCAGGGCAAAACCTCGAAGAATCCGCTAAAGGAAAGCTTTACGAAGAAGGAAAACCTGCGTATGGTTCTCATCGCGCTTTTTGGCGCAACGGCAGGGCAGGGCGTAGTTTGGTATACCGGTCAGTTTTACGCAATGACCTTCCTGGAGACGACATGCAAAATCGATTTTGTGCAAACCAGAAACATCATTGCTCTCGCGCTGGTGGTAGGCACTCCGTTGTTCATTTACTTTGGGTGGCTTTCCGACAAGTTTGGGCGTAAGGTGATCATGATGACAGGTATGATCCTGGCCGTCTTCCTCTACCGGCCGATTTACATGCACATGTATTCTATCGCCGATGTCTCTCAGAAGGAGGAAGTCTCCTCGGAGACGATTGAGAGGCCGGAAGTGACAAACGGAGATGAGATCATTGCAGCCTATACCGAAGTAGTGACTTTTTATTCCGATGGTACAGAACTTCGCGAACGAAAAACGGAGGATGGCACCAAACGTTCGATCATGCTGCATGGGGAGCTCTACTACGGGATGGCCGCCATGGTCTTGATTCAGGTGGTCCTTGTTACGATGGTCTACGGTCCGATCGCAGCATTCCTGGTAGAAATTTTCCCGGCACGGATTCGTTATACATCGATGTCGTTGCCCTACCACATCGGGAACGGTATATTTGGCGGACTCACGCCGTTTATTGCAACCTGGCTTTATACAGAAAGCAAGACCGCCGCGAGGCCGGATGGCGACCCATTCGCCGGACTATGGTATCCGATTGTGATCGCGGCTTTATCGTTCATCATCGGCATGATCTTTTTGTCGAACAAGAAACGCGGTGAGATCATGGAATGACAACCGAAACACCGGCCTATGCCGTTTACGCCTGCCCATACAGCTATCGTTCTTCCGCTTATTAACAGGCGAAAATTCTCCGCGACCGCGTTGATTGTCGGCAGCGTTGCCCCTGATTTCGAGTACTTTTTCAAGATGAGCGTACACAGCGAACACAGTCATACTTTACCCGGGCTGCTGTATTTTAATCTGCCTGTTGTGATTCTTCTGTCCTTTGTATTCCACCTTATCGTTAAACGAAACCTGCTTCAGAACAGCCCCGCTTTCGTCCAGCGACGCTTCAATCCGCTGCTGCAACTGAACTTTCGAAGATATTTCCGTGACAATGTGTGGGTGTTCATTATCTCGGCGTTGCTCGGTGCTGCATCGCATATTTTCTGGGATGCGTTTACACATGGCCGGGGATTCTTTGTGCAGCACCTGTGGTTCTATCCAGGAAGGTTCGTGCCGTTTGACGGGGTGAATTATCCACTGTGGTATGCACTACAGCACATAAGCACGGTAGTCGGTCTGACGGTCTTAACGGTTTACATTCTCCTGAAAAAGCCCGAGACCATGGTAATAGTCTGCAAGCCCGGATGGATATACTGGTTTGTATTCATCCTTGTGGCTGGTGTGGTTTACTTCCTGAGGTTCTGGATTTCGCCTGACGACATGATGCTGGGCAATGCTGTGGTTACGTCCATCAGTAGCATCTGTCTTGCGTTGATTGTATGCGGCTTCCTTCCGCAAAGAACTTCCGCTGCGCACAATTAACATCAAAAATATTTCCGTACGCTGAAGTCTTCATGGCATTCGTTATATTTCTCCGATGGCAAAGAACTCGCAATGGGTAAACGTAGGCAAGCGCCAGCTTGAACTCAGCAATCTGGAAAAAGTTCTGTTTCCTGAAGATGGTATTGTCAAAGCTCAGGTGATTGAGTATTATCTGAAGATCGCGCCAACGTTGCTCAAGTACGTGAAGGGCAGGGCCCTTACGCTGATTCGTTTTCCGGATGGCATCCATGGCGAAAGTTTTTATCAGAAAAACCGACCAAACTGGGCGCCCGAATGGATAGAGTTCGTCACCCTTGGAAAGGAAAAGAAGGACTATATCATTGCCACCGAACCCGCATTGCTTGTCTGGCTTGCCAATCTTGCTTCGCTTGAAATCCATCAGCTTCATGCACGTAAACCGGAGTTTGATCATCCGGATTATATCGTCTTCGATCTCGATCCACCGGAAGGCTACACGTTCACAGATCTTATTCCCATTGCCTTCGATCTGAAGAAGAGCATTGAAAGCTTCGGCTACACACCTTTTGTAAAGACCACCGGTGGCAAGGGAATTCACATTTGTTGTCCGATCGAACCCAGGTGGGACTTCCACACGGTGTTCGAAGCCGCCGAGTCAATCGCGAAGCCATTTGTGGAGCAGAACAACGAACGGACTACACTACACATCAAAAAAGACGCGCGCAAGGGGCGTGTGTTGATTGACATATACAGAATCCGGTCAGGACAGAGCATCGTTTCGCCCTACAGCCTTCGCGGACGTAAGGGTGCGCCGGTGTCAATGCCACTAACGTGGGAAGAACTCGAAGCACTTGAGACTCCGGGTGTATTTACGATTGCCAACGCAGTCGATAAAGTTGTTAACGATGGTGATCCCTGGGAAGGATTTGAGGCATTTGCAGTTCCATTGCATACGAAGGTGAAGTCGAAGCCCAGGAAGAAAACGCTTCCGGAAAATCCAAAGCACAAGACACCCGAACAGCTCGAAACCTATAAGAAGAAACGAAATTTTGAAAAAACTCCGGAACCGGCAGGAGAGATTCGTCTTGGCGGAGGAAATAACTTTGTCGTCCACAGACATCATGCGTCGAGACTGCATTATGATTTACGTCTTGAAAAGGACGGGGTGCTGAAGTCATGGGCTGTTCCAAAAGGTCTACCGCCTCATCCGGGAGTTAAGCGCCTGGCTGTACAAACTGAAGACCATCCGATCGAATATCTCACATTTGACGGAAGAATCCCGAAAGGCCAGTACGGTGCCGGAGAGATGTGGGTGTATGCACTCGGCAAGTATCAGGTTACAAAAGACAAAAAGGACGGGTTCTACTTTCGTTTGAGCAGCCGCGAAATAACAGGTGAGTATCGGATTCATAAGACGAAAGAAAAGGAGTGGTTGCTTGAAAGGGTTGATGATCCCCAGGTCGATTACCTTCACAGGTTGATTGAGCCAATGCTCTCGGAGACAGCGTCAACACCACCGGCTGGCGACAACTATGTTCATGAGTTGAAGTGGGATGGGATCCGGGCCCTGATCGCGGTTGAAGACGGCGTCGTTACTATCCGAACGCGCAATCATAATGAGGTGACGAAACAGTTCCCGGAACTGCTTAATGGAGAAGATGCGTTTCGGGCCACGAATGGTTTGTTCGATGGTGAGATTGTTTGCCTCGACTCCGAAGGAAAGCCGGTATTCAAAAATGTGATCAACAGGTTGATGAGTACAGGCGAGAAGAACATCGAGAATCTTACCAAACGGAATCCCGTTCACTGTTATCTCTTTGATTGTTTGTACCTGGATGGCCGCGCCTTGATCAACGAGCCTTTACTCAAACGGCGCGAGTGGCTCGCTGACGTAATCCGCCCTGATACACCTTACCGGCTTAGTGAAGCAGTGGATGATGGCGACGCTCTGTTTGAAGCCGCGCGCGTCCACACCCTCGAGGGTATAATTTCAAAACAAAAAGACAGCAAGTACCTTCCCGGCAAGCGCAGCAACTGCTGGGTTAAGGTGAAGGTGAGACAAAGCGCCGAGGTGCTCGTTGTTGGTATCACGAAGGGAAAAGGAGACCGCGATTCAACGTTTGGCGCTCTCCAGATCGCGGAACGAGTAGACGGCAAATTGATTTACCGCGGCAAGGTTGGTACCGGTTTCGACGACAAAAAAATGAAGGAAATACTCAAGGCACTTGAAGCCGCAGGGAAAACGAAAAGTACAGAAGTCGTTGGAAAAATAGTCGACCCCAAAGTAACTACCTGGTTCCGTCCTCAGGTCGTGGCAGAAGTCAGTTATTCGCGAATCACGCCCGATGCGATGTATCGGGAGCCGGTTTTTCTGCGGCTCAGGCCTGATTTAATGACTTAAATATCAGTTATTTACATACAGCTGATTGAAGTTTCTGATCAATCTCCTGCCCAAGCTCTTTGGCTTTTAACAGATCGCGGCATGCGTCGTCCTTGCGCTTGAGTTTTTCATAAGCAATAGCGCGGTTGTAATAGGCCGGCGCATAGTCGGGGTCGTAAACAAGCGCGTTATTATAATCTTTTACTGCCTCGTCATAGCGTCCGAGCTTTGACAACACATTGCCGCGGTTAAGCCAGGCCTTCCCGAAATCTTCTTTCAGTCGGAGCGCTTCCGTGTAATCCGCATAGGCGCCTTTGGGATCATTAAGGCGTTCCTTGACGAAGCCACGGTTCAGCCATACTTCGGGATCAGACTTTTCAATATCAAGCGCGCTGTTGTAATCTTCGAGAGCGCCTTTATAAAACCCGCCCCGCATCCGGTGATATGCACGTTCGAGGTAGGGTTGAAGCATGCTGCCATCACTCTCGATGGCCTTGTCGAAGTAGTCGCCACCATCACCGGACCGCGCCCGAAGGACGCCAAGGTTGCTAAGTGCCTGTGTGTGTCCGGGATTTATATCGAGGGCCTGCTGATAGTCTTCGATCGCTTTCTCGGTCGAGGTCTTTTCGTGAACCATTCCGCGGTTTACATAGTAATCAGCTTCGCGTGGTTGCAGCCGGATCGCAGAGTCGAGCCACAACAATGCCTGCGTATAGTCCTGTAGTTTGAAGGAAGTCAGTCCGATATAGTTGTACAGCGATGGCCGGAGGTCGCTTTGCGCCGTTGTGATCTGTCGAGTTCCCTGTGGTGACGCGGACTTCTGGAACATCACCACGTTTGTTTCGCCCGGCGGAAGTGAGAGCAGGCGTTTGTAGTCAACAAGTGCCTGCTGGAAATGCCCGACTTTATAACGTGCGTTTGCACGCGCCAACAGCACGTCGAAATTGTCAGGCTTTAATTCCAGATAGATGCTGTAATCAGTAACAGCGCCCTGGAAGTCGCGGATCATTTCCCGCGCGCGTGCCCGCCCTACATAGGCTTCAACCAATGCCGGATTTGCAGAAAGAGACTGGCTGTAGAGTTGAATCGCCTCTTCATAATATCCCTGGCGATGCTGATTCTCGGCGCGTTCAAACAGATCAGTCGTAGATTGGCTGTGAAGCGGCAGCCAACAGGTGAGCGTGATACATAGGGAAAGTATTATCTTCATATACACTTAACGCCTTACCAGGCCTAATCATTACGAACTTCGTTCTAAGTTCGCGCGCGTTTGACGTTTTCCAAATACAGGCATCTAAATTTTGTTAAGAGAACAAGGAATAAGATCATGATGGGGTGGTGCGCATTTTATTGCTGATTGTTTTGTAAAATTGCTTCACAATCAGTAGTTTAGTGCCCTTCACTTCATTTTTTAAACTAAGTATTACCTATGCGCGCCATCTGGAAAGGACATATACAGTTTTCGCTCGTAACGATTCCAATTCGCATTTATAACGCGATTGATTCAGCGCAGTCGATCAGTTTCAATCTCCTGTCAAAAGAAGGGCACAACCCCGTGAGCTATGAGAAGAAGGACAAAGTGACGGGTGAGGTGCTTAAGAACGACGAGATTGTGAAAGGTTATCAATACGAACCCGGACAATATGTGATTATCGAACCGGAAGACCTCGAAAAGGTTAAGTTGAAGAGTGAAAAAGTTATTGAGATCGAAGGCTTCGTCGATTATAAGGAAGTGCATCCTACGTTGTTCGAAGCGCCGTACTATCTCGGACCTGATGGTGATGTTGCAGCAAAGACATACGGACTGCTGAGTCATACCCTTAAAGAAACCGGAAAGATTGCTGTCGGAAAAGTTGTTCTAAGAGATCGTGAAACGCCGGTATTGCTTTCGCCTCACGAAGGTGGAATGGTGATGTACCGGTTGCGCTACCCGCATGAAGTGCGCAGCATCCGTGAAGTTCCCCAGCTGAAAGACGTGAAACCGGAAAAGGAACAACTGAAACTGGCAAAGACACTCGTTGATTCGATGACGGTGAAATTCACTGACATCGAAATGAAAGACCGTTATTACGATACGTTGAAGCAAATCATCGATGCAAAAGTTTCCGGTAAGGAAATCGTAACCGTCGAAACCGAAGAACCTAAAAAGGTCGTCGATATCATGTCTGCCCTCAAGGCAAGTATCGATGCTGCTAAGAAGCCAATGGAGAAGGCAAAGGGTACCGCATCCAAGAAAGCCAGGGAAGAGAAGGAAACAAAGAAACCTGCAAAGACCCGTCGCAAGGCGAGCTGATTGACATCCTCTGTCATAACTCGTCAGCCAATCTGAAATTTGCGTTGACAAGTGCGATCAACCCTGATCAATTCGTTATTTTTGTACCATGGCGAAGGTGATCAAATTTCCGATTCCAACACCGGAAAAGTTCGGGCCGGAACGCGTGCGCAAGAAAAAAGGGGAGAAGGTTCCAGGCCAGCTTAACCTGTTCTCAAGCGCCAGAATAATCCCATTACATCAGCTTTCTCCATTCGAGGAGGCCCTCATGCTTGACGATCAGCAGCAGGTTGACGCCGCCCGTAAAGCTTACGCGAAAGCCATCGAAGCTGGCGACTGCCTCGCCGATGCATACTGTAACCTCGGCATTATCGAAAGTCAGGCTGGTAATACCGCAAAAGCGATCGACTGCTTTACGCGTTGTCTGAGCCAGGAGCCACGGCATCATGAAGCTCATTACAATCTCGCTAATCTGTACGCTGAAGTAGGAAACTTTGCACTCGCGAGAATTCACTATGAGACTGCGATTGAAATCGAACCTTCTTTTTCGAACAGCTACTTCAATCTCGGGCTCACGCTCGCGATGACGAGACAATTCAGAGAAGCTGTTAAAGTGTTACATGAATACCGTAAGCTCAGTACGCCTGAAAATCAACAACAAGCGGACGATCTAATTGATAAGCTGAGCAGTTTTTAGTACGGCTGCGCTTTCCGTTTGAAGCGTTTCAGAATCTTCATGGCGCGGTTCCGGTAGCCAGCCGAACCATAAGGCAAACGTTCCTCGAGAATTGTGCATAATTCGATCTGTAACTCCGGTAACGCTTCTGCGATTTGCGCCCATACTTCCATCGCGAACACCTGAATGGCAATCGGTTCGCTCCCCCGAAGAATTGATTCACACAACTTCACAAGTCTGCTGTAATACCGTGGGGGAATTTTGATGTATTGAAGGCTTCGCAGCATGTTGCGTCGCACTGCCGGGTGACCGTCAGAGGCGAGTGCTTTTATGAACGTTGGCAGGTGGGACTTCGCCAGGGATGGAAAACGCTCAACGCACTTAGTCAACGGCCACGAAGCTCGCTGTGTAATCCGGTACGGTCCGGCGATGAAGTTTCGAATGAGGGCGTCAAACCTGGCTTGGTCATCGCCGATATAATCAACAATCCGGTATGCGTCAGGATGCATTTGCACGCGCTGCAACATGTTGCGGATATGCTGATCCATATCTTTGACGTCTCCTGATTTTGTAGGCATAATCCTGCTATCAAAGATGTTCACCCGATACCGCCAGGGCAATCATGAATGACAGGATTGAAAGTACGAATCCGTACATGAAGACGTTGTACGCGAGCCGAAGATATTTGTATTTGCGTCCCAGGACTTTTCCCAGAAAATAGATGTCCTTAATAAGGCTCCCGTAAAGGTAGTCGGCATCCTTCATCAACTCTTTCATTCCCCATTCATAATCCTCGATCCGCATGCCGAAAAAGTTTCCGAAGAACAGCAGGTTTGTCCGCCGGCTGTGAATGTCTTCGCGTGTAAACGTACCCTGGTTGACGATAGGTCGCGTGGCAAGTATCGCGATCACGGTCGTCGCAAGACAAACAACTACCAGCATGATCGTTGGTATCAGAAGGTACGGATTCTCCTCAAGTTTTCGAATCAGCACCGACACCACGATGGAGAGTATGATTGAATTTATCGTGATGAGAATGTTGGCCTTGTTATCCGCCATCTCGCTCAACATGATGTGATTGTGTGATGTGGTTCTGAAAACAGTTTCAACCCCACGTTCCGGTTTCGACTTTTTTGATTTTTCCAGTTTGGCACGTAGTCGTTTCACCTCTTTTTCAAGAGACTCCACGTCGGCCGGAACCTCGCCAATATCCGCTCCGTTGGCGCGTTGTTCGGCGTTTTGCGCAAATGTTTCCCGGAGGCGTTTTATGTTCTTTTGCTTTCCTTCTTCGAGAACGGTTTGTCCATACCGGGTGTGATACCGATGACTCTCCATGAACTGAAGGTTGAACTGTTCCCATTCCTCGTCCCTCATATCTTTGAAGCCCAACGATTTCCATTCGGAACGCAGATTAAGACCGTTCTCCTCACACTTATCCGTAGACAAGTGGAAAAGGTCTGCATCACATAATACTTTCCCTATGATCGTTGTGGGTTGCTGAGGCATTTTGGTTGACTCGATGGCTCCGACTACATCCCTTATCTTTTGTTCGCTGGCACCTTCCTCTTCAAGCATCTTCTTTGCTTTTTCGGCAGCGACTGCTTCATGGTTGGAGGAACCCTGTTCGTAGCCAATGTCATGGAGCCAGGCCGCGATGAGAACTGATTCCAATTCATCATCGGTCAACTCACTTTTTTTTCCGATATGCTCGGCCGCCCTTACCACATCTTCCGTATGATGAATATTATGAAAGTTGTGCTTTTCGAAGGCTTCGCCGGAAAATGTCTTTTCGGCAAGGGCTTTCGCTTTAGCAATCAGTTTTGTTTCCATAGTTTAAAGGCCTAATGTAAAAAATATTCCAGTAATGGAATCGACTGCTTCAGAGATGAAGGTCCATAACCGGATGCCACACCATAGGCGTACTATCGATCATCCCTTTGCGCGCTTCAATGTATGTCTGGCGTTGACGTTTCTACTGACGTTCAAGGCCTTCGTGTGCCCGGCCCAGGAGGCAGGAGTCAACTATACATTGTTTTTGATTGGGGATTGTGGCGAACCGGTCATCAAAGACTCGCCGATAGGAGACGTGCTCCGGCGTGAAGTTGAAAAGGCGGGCATAAAATCAACCGTCATTTATCTGGGTGATAATATCTATCCCTTTGGTTTACCCGCTGAAGGTCACAAGGCGCGTTCACGTGGTGAAGAAATCCTTCGCACGCAGGCTGGCTGGATCTCCGGACTCGATGCAAAAGGAATTTTCATTCCGGGTAATCACGACTGGCAACGGTGGAGCAGGAGTGGCTGGGAGTTCGTATTGAATCAACAATTGTTTATTGATTCTTTGCGGAACGAAAACATCATCATGTACCCGCGTGATGGATGTCCGGGACCTGTTGAACTGCAACTTTCGGAAGACCTGGTTTTATTAATCATCGACTCACAATGGATACTGCATGCTTATGAAAAGCCAGGAGAAGAAAGCGACTGCATGGCAAAGGATCCGAATACACTGCTCGTGTTGCTGCAGGATGCTTTCGAAAGGAACCATGGTAAACGGATCGTTCTCGCCGCACATCATCCTGTGATCAGCTACGGCGACCACGGCGGAGTTTTCACTTTGCAGGATCATCTCTTTCCATTGGTTGATCTGCATCCCGCACTCTACGTACCGATGCCGGTGGTGGGCTCGATTTATCCGCTGTATCGGTCGCTGTTGGGGCATCCTCAGGATATAAAACATGTTAACTACAATCAATACAGCAAGGCAATTCAAAGACTTCTGGCTCAGTACCCGGGTTCCTTGTATGTCGCCGGGCATGAGCATGCGTTGCAGCATATCGTAAAGGACAGTGCGCATCACATTGTGAGCGGTTCGGGCAGCAAAACGGGTCACGTAAGAAAAGGGCGATACGCGCAGTATGCAAAAGGAGTGAAGGGCTTCGTAAAGGTTATTTTCACAACAGATGGGAGTGCACACCTCGAATACTGGCAGGTGGACGACGATTTCACGACCGGCAAGGTTGTGCATACCGCGGAACTTGCTCCTGTAAGACAACTGCTTTCATCACCTGACGCTGTAAAACTATTGGAACAGGATACCGTCGCCGTCAGCGCGAGCCACCAATATGCGGCCGGTCCGGGACGGCGATTCTTCTTTGGTTCAAATTATCGTGATACGTGGCAGACTCAGGTGAAAGTGCCCGTTTTTCAATTGAGCAATCAAGGGCTGAAGATTCTTCAGAAAGGTGGTGGGCAGCAAACACTGTCGTTGCGTCTCGCTGATTCTACCGGACGCGAATACGTCCTGCGCTCAGTTGAGAAGAACCCCGAGGGCGCCGTGCCCGAGATGTTCCGGAAAACGTTTGCCCAGGATCTGGTTCAGGACCAGATTTCGGCGTCGCATCCATATGGCGCTTTGGTCATCCCGGAGTTGGCGGACAAGGCAGGTATTTATCACACGAACCCCAAACTGGTCTACATTGCTGATGACTCACTGCTTGGGAAGTACCGCCGGGACTTTGCAGGCACTTTGGCGATCTTCGAAGAACGTCCCGATGAGGATTGGTCGGATAAGGCGTTTTTCGGCAATTCTAGCAATATTATTTCCACGAGTAAAGTTTTAGAAAAGCTCGCTGACGACACTGACAACCGGGTCGACCAACGTTTCGTAGCGCGCTCCCGGCTTTTTGATCTGTGGATTGGAGACTGGGACCGCCACGACGATCAGTGGCGATGGGCCACACAGGAAAGGGGCAAGCTTGAGATTTTTCGGCCCATACCACGCGACCGCGACCAGGCATTTTTCGTCAACGAAGGCATTCTTCCAAAGGTCTGGAGCCGCAGGTGGGCATTGCCAAAATTCGAGGGCTTCGATAATGATATCAACTGGATTCCTGGTGTTGCTTTCAACGCAAGACATTTCGATCGGACATTCCTGAACGAACTCGAGGAGTCGGTGTGGATTGAAGAGGCAGAAGCGCTGAAGAATGAGCTCACCGATGATGTGATCGAAGCAGCTATTGGGCAATGGCCGGAAGAGGTATACAAGCTTGACGGACCTGAGATTATCAGCAAGCTCAAGGCACGACGAGAGAAACTCACACACTATGCGCAGTTTATGAATCGATACCTTTCGCGTGAGGTAAGCGTGGTGGGATCGAACAAAACGGAACGTTTCCTGATACACCGGCTGGAGAGCGGCGACGTCACCGTAGAGGGATTCAAGATCAACAAGAAGGGCGAACAAAGTCGTAGTTTCTATTCGCGAACGCTTCGTCAATCGGAAACAAAGGAGATTCAGATATATGGCTTGCATGGTGACGACCAGTTCATCGTCACGGGCAATGCATCGAAAAGCATACTGGTCCGAATCATCGGAGGTCCCGGCCGCGATTCTGTCAACGACAACTCAACGGTCGCATCGTTTCGCCGAAAGACACTCTACTATGATAATCGGGATACCGATGTTGTCGTAGGTGGGAAGGAGCTGCAGGATAAAACATCAAATCAGCCCGATGTGAATCTCTATGACCGGAAAAGTTACCAACCGGACAGACTGGCGCCACTACTTTACGGACAGTTCAATCCCGATGATGGTTTGTTTTTCGGAGGCGGGTTTCTTTATCAGACTGAAGGCTTTCGCAAGGATCCATTCAAGGCACGTCACATCTTCCTGGCCAGCGTGGCTCCGCGCACAAATTCGTACAACATCCTGTATCGTGGAGACTTCACGGATGTAATCGGCAAGTGGGGGCTTTCGATTGACGCAGATATCAAGAGCCCGAATTATGTCAATAACTTTTTCGGACTCGGCAACGAAACAGTCTTCAACAAGGACATTGATGAAGATCAATTTGTAAATGTGGACGACGCGATTGATTATTACCGATTTCGTTTCCGGGAGGTGCGTTTGGACGTGGCGTTGCGGCGGAAATTATTTGGTTCTGCTGAGCTTAGTATCGGTCCGGCATACCAACACCTCAACGTTGAAGACCCCGGAGAAAGCGACCGGTTTGTTAAAGAATATGCCTCAGGACTGGATTACCAGCTCTTTGGAGAAGAGAACGACTTCGCCGGCCTGGTGATACGTTTTGAGGCGGACCAACGAAACGATCCGAAGTTCACATCAAGGGGTACCTACATTACCCTGGAGGGGCGAAGCATGAACGGCCTTGACAGACTTGCGTATGACTTCCATGCGTATGAGGCAGCCGTTGCACTATACCATTCGTTAATTCCATCTGGCAAGCTCGTGTTTGCTGGCCGGATCGGTGGCGGTCGCACCTTTGGCCACGCGGAGTTTTACCAGGCGCAGATTCTCAGTGGGCGAACAGACCTGCGCGGTTTCAGAAAAACCCGCTTTTATGGCGACAGCAAGATGTATGCGAACCTTGAAATGCGGGCGAAGCTGTTTTCTGTGAAGACCTACCTGTTTCCAGCATCGGTGGGCATTCTTGCATTTCACGATCTCGGACGAGTGTGGTACAAGGACGAAACCGGAATTGATCCGTCCGCGGGTGGCAGTTCAAACAAATGGCACAAGGGCTGGGGCGGTGGAATCTGGTTTACACCGTTTAACCTGACAGTGCTGTCCGTCGAAGCAGGCCACTCTGAGGAAGGAACTCTTGGCTATGTCAGGCTGGGATTCCTTTTCTGAGTCTCTTCAGAATACTTCGCGTTGGTCATCCGGATTTTATCTTATTTTTGCCGCCTTAATTCAGAATCGTTTGAACTTACTTTCAGCAGAATCGGTAGCCAAATCGTATCACGACAAGTGGTTGTTTAAGGATATCTCACTCGGTATTTCGCAGGGTGAGAAGTTTGCCCTCGTCGGTAACAATGGGGCAGGGAAAACCACTTTGTTACGCATACTCACCGGTGAGATTGAACCCGATATTGGAAAAGTAAGCACGCGCCAGGGGATACGTATCGGCTATCTGACGCAACAACCTTCCGTGGCCCCGGAAACCGCAGTGAAGGAAATTCTTTTCAGCGATGCCAATGATATCGCAAGGGTAGTAAAAGAGTACGAAGCTTGTATCGCGCATCCGGATGCGGATCCCGACCGCATGCAGCGTGTACTGGTGCAGATGGAAGAACTCAATGCGTGGGATTACGAAGCCAAAGTTCACGAAATAATCGAACGACTCGGAGTTCCGGATTTAGACAAATCATTCGGCGAGCTTTCCGGTGGGCAAAAGAAGCGAATCTTTCTTGCGCAGCTTCTACTGCTCGAACCGGATCTGATCATCATGGATGAGCCGACCAACCATCTCGATCTGTCCGCCATTGAATGGTTGGAGAACTACCTTCAGGGTACAGACATTACGCTCATCATGGTAACCCACGACCGCTACTTTCTGGATGCAGTCGCAACAGAGATCATCGAACTTGATCGTGGTCAGTTGTTCCGGTACAAAGGAAATTATGCGTACTTCCTCGAAAAGAAAGAGCAGCGTGAGAGTATACTGAAAGCTGAAGTGACGAAAGCGCGCAATCTCTTACGAAAGGAACTTGAATGGATGCGACGCCAGCCGAAAGCGCGCGGTACGAAAGCAAAATACCGCATTGAGGCATTTCATGAACTACAGGAAAAGGCTTCGCAGGATTTACGTAAGGACAAGCTTGAACTTGATATCAAGGAGGCGCGCCAGGGCGGAAAAATCCTTGAAGTGGAACAACTCAATAAGAAGTTCGGTTCACTCACACTTGTGAAGGACTTTTCATACGTGTTCAAGAAAGGCGACCGGATCGGTGTGGTCGGCAAGAACGGCGCCGGTAAGTCCACGTTTCTGGATATGATTACGGGAAGGACAACTCCCGATTCCGGTGAGATCACCCCGGGCGTAACGACAAAGTTCGGCTACTTCACACAGGAAGCGATTAGTCTGAACAATGACAATCGTGTGATTGAAGAAGTAAAACAGATCGCAGAGTTCATCACACTTTCGGATGGTTCTCAGGTTTCGGCTTCAAAATTCCTCGACAATTTTCTGTTTCCTCCTGAGAAGCAATACACGTATGTGGGCAAGCTCAGCGGTGGCGAAAAGAAGCGACTGCAATTGCTGAAACTGCTGGTTACAAACCCAAACTTTCTGATCCTCGATGAACCGACAAACGACTTTGATATCGACACCCTGAATGTACTCGAAGACTTTCTCGAGAAGTTCACCGGATGCCTGTTACTCGTTTCGCATGATCGTTATTTCATGGATCACCTGGTTGATCAGCTGTTCGTGTTCGAAGGCGATGGCGCAATTCGCCATTTCAACGGGAATTATACTGATTACCGGGCCTGGCTTACCGACACGGACGAGGTTGTAGTTCCGGAGGTGGAAGTGAAAAAAAATGCTGAACCTCAGGAAGTTCCAGTTGCAAAACGAAAGGCATCCTTTAAAGAAAAACAGGAGTACGAACAACTCCAGAAACAAATCGCGGTGCTGGAAACACGAAAGGAAGAACTCACGCAGCTTATGAGTTCAGGCGAAACAGATCATACACAACTGACTGCCTGGTCGAAGGAGCTCGAAGAAATCAATAACGACATCGACGTGAAAACCGAACGATGGCTGATTCTTTCGGAAATCATCGATCAATAACGGACGCCCTACAGTCGTGTAAATCCCACACACAGGGAGAAATTTCAATTCACGGATCGTCATTGCCACTCATCATATGAAAGAATAATAATCTGCAATAATCTTACATTGCTGAACAAAATTTCACCGTTAGTATAAATTGCCAAATTGTTTTAGTTCAAAATTCAATTTTAGCAGAAAATCTGATTCATGAATCTCAACACTGACGCTGAAAAGAAAAACACATTTGACGCCATTGTAATCGGCACGGGAATAAGCGGAGGTTGGGCCGCCAAGGAACTCACAGAGAAAGGTTTGAAGACGCTGGTCCTGGAGCGTGGCCGGATGGTAGAACATCCAAACTATCCAACAGCGACGAAAGACCCATGGGATTTCCCATACGCCGGAAGGGCAACGCAGGAAGATCTGAAACAACAACATAAGCAGGCAAGGACAGGATACACAGTATCACAAGCGACGAAACATTGGTTTGTAAACGATCTCGAAAATCCATACACGGAAGTCAACCGCTTCGACTGGATGCGCGGTTACCACGTTGGTGGCCGGTCCATTATGTGGGGGCGTCAGAGTTATCGTCTGAGCGACCTCGACTTCGAAGCAAATGCCCGCGAAGGTATCGCTGTTGACTGGCCTGTCCGTTACAAAGATCTCGAACCGTGGTACGATTACGTGGAAACCTTCGTTGGTGTAAGCGGTTCCCGTGATGGCCTCGCGCATTTGCCGGACGGAAAATTCCTTCCGCCAATGGAATTGAACTGTGTTGAACTTGATCTGAAGGAGAAACTCAAGACCCGGTTTAACCGTGCGCTGATTATCGGACGAACAGCCAATGCAACGGCACCACTACCGCACAGTCCGTTGCGTGGGACATGTCAGTACCGGAATCTTTGCAGTCGCGGATGTCCGTACGGCGGATATTTCAGCAGCAATGCAGGCACACTACCGGCTGCGCAAAAGACCGGGAACATGACACTCCGGCCAAACTCCATCGTGTACGAACTGGTCTACGATGAAAAACAGGGCAAGGCCACCGGGGTTAAGGTTCTCGATGCAGAGACCGGGGAACAAACCGAATACTTTGCCCGCGTAATCTTCCTGTGTGCGTCGACCTTCGGGTCGACTTTCATCATGCTGAATTCAATCTCGAATCGCTTCCCGAACGGATTTGGAAACGACAGTGGTGAACTTGGTCATAACATTATGGATCACCATCTTTCGGCAGGCGCGAGTGCACAAGTAGATGGATTCGAAGACAAGTACTACAGCGGCAGACGTGCGAACGGATTGTATATCCCCAGATTCAGAAACATGGGCAATGACAAACGCGACTACCTTCGTGGTTTTGGTTACCAGGGTGGCGCGAGCCGTCAGGGTTGGTCCAACATGGTCGCAGAACTCAGCATCGGGAAAGGGCTTAAGGAAGCTGTTGCCAAACCCGGTGGCTGGGGTATCGGCATAGTAGGTTTTGGAGAGATACTCCCGTATCATGAGAATTATGTCACACTCAACAAGGATATCAAGGACAAGTACGGACTGTCTACGCTCACCTTCGACGCTATTCTCAGGGAAAACGAATTGAAGATGCGCAAGGACATGGTGAATGACGCCGCTGAAATGCTGGACGCGGCCGGATACAAAAACGTTGCTACCTTCGACCGCAAGATTGGTGTGGGGCTGGGCATCCACGAGATGGGTACTGCACGGATGGGTAAAGACCCGAAAACATCGGTCCTGAACAAGTGGAATCAGGTTCACGCCTGCAAGAACGTGTTTGTCACTGATGGATCTGCAATGACCTCCGCGGGGTGTCAGAATCCATCGCTTACGTATATGGCGCTTACTGCAAGGGCTTGTGATTATGCTGTAAGCGAAATGAAGAAAATGAACCTCTAATCATACCGTTGTAACACGCGGAAAAACTGATCAATAGAAAATATGAACAGAAGAGAAGCACTACGGCGAACAGCGATGATCATGGGCGGCGCGATTTCCGCGCCGGCGATGCTGGGCGTTTTGAAAGGATGTAAAGCGGAACCGACTATAAACTGGCAGCCCGAGTTTTTGAGCCGGGAACAGGGCGCGCTCATCACTGAAGTGGCCGAAATAATTATCCCGGTTACGGATACACCGGGCGCCAAGGACGTCGGTGTGCCTGGTTTCATTGATAAAATGCTGAAGGATGTTTATTCCAAAGACGAGCAGGACAAGTTTCTTGCAGCGATGAAAGCCTTTGACGACAGCGCCAAGAAGGAATATGGCGATCCCTTTATAGAACTGGATCCGGAACAACAGGTGGCATTCGTGAATAAGGTTCACGAAGAAGCAGTAAATGCACATAAAACCGATCCCAGTCAACCGCGGCCATTCATTCTCATGGCGAAAGAATTGACCATGTTGGGATTTTTCACTTCGGAAGCCGGAGCTACCCAGGTACTTCAATACTCACCGGTGCCCGGGGCATACAAAGGTTGTGTACCCGTTGAAGAAGCCGGAAACGGAAAAACCTGGGCTACCTGAGCCAGAGACAACGCCCTGGCTAATGGTATGAAGAGGCAGTTGATTTCGCGGAAGTCACTGCCTTTTTCATTTCGTTACCAGCCTTTTGTGCGAGCTTCTTCGCTTTGTTTCCAAGATTCGATGCGACTTCGGGCCGCTTCCTGAATTGTGAGTAAAGCAAGATACCTGCAGTCGCCACTGCCAAAGAAATACCGACAATCTTAAGCGCCCGCGGTACTGATTCTGTAGGGGCTGGAACGTACAACACGCCGGTCTCATCGGCTACCGCAGGTTCATTAACATAACGGCCCTCTGCGGGTAATGCGAGATCATCAAAACGCCGTGCGAGTCTGTGCAAGGCATTGCGCATCTCCGGACCATACATCGGATATCCATGGCCGGTGGCAACAATCTCCGGGTCAAGAGCCGCAAGTTTCAGAACAGAAATTTTTGCCGATGCCCAGTTGCACGTCAAATAGCGCGGCGGCCCGGAAAGATGCTTGCGATAGGAGACCACACACAACGCCGATTCGGCTTTTGTAGTCACGAAAGCATCGCCCGCGATAAGAACCTTATCGTGCTCACGAAAAAGACTAATGTGCCCCGGAGAATGACCCGGTGTATGAATGTATTTCCATTCCTGAAAACCGGGGATTGAGTTGTCAAGCGGAAGCGCTTCCACTGACGAGGCAATATTCACAGGACCACGCGGATACATCCATGACATGGTTGCCATCATGCCGCCACCAACGCCCGGGTCGGCTGGCGGATAGGATGACTTGCCGGTGAGGTAGGGCAGTTCCATCACATGAGCGTACACCGGAACGTGCCACTCCCTTACAAGGGCATCCAGACCTCCGATATGGTCGAAATGACCGTGGGTAAGGATTATACAACGGGGTGGCTGATTGCCGAACAATTCCTTTGCCATGGCCTTTATTCCGGGAGCGGACCATTTCAGTCCGGCATCAACCAGTGCCCATTCTCCGGACTGTTCGTCCTGAATGAAATAGTAGTTTACAAAGAGTTCTTTCTTTCCCCACACACCACGTGCGACGGAGAACACGTCGGGGTTGCGATGATTTTTGTTGTGTGCCATACCGAGGTTGTTTTAAGGTCGGAACGATAAAACATATGCCTGATTTCTAAACGGCGATTCTGCTCAATCCGGCAACGTAATTCCCCTACTTTTCGAGCCGTTTTAACGTCGCCGTGCGGTATGCCGGTGGCATCCAGATACCCTTAAGCATTACGGCTTCGATCCTGGCAGAGTTCGCGATATTTTCCAGGGGATTTCCATTCAACAAAATGAGATCCGCCTCCGCACCAGGCCGTACAATTCCAGACTGAGGCTTGTTCAGATACTTTGCAACGTTCACGGTACCCGTCCTCAATGCCTGATAGGGCGTGAGTCCGGACAGTACCAGGTATCGCAGCTCATGATGGGTCGAAAATCCCGGAACGTTAAACACCTGAGGTGCATCGCAACCCAGCAGCATGCCTACACCATCATCGTGACACGCTTTGATCAGCCTGCGTCGGAGTGCAATAAAATTCTGCACCTCGTTGTCCTTGTACGCCGGGTCCTTCACCAGGTTCTCTTTTGAGTTTACCCACTGGTCAACAGTCTTCTTTGGCATATATCGCGCATCAGGGTCGGATCGGAACGCGCTGGCTGCGAAATCGGGCGAGAACCAGCGTTCAGCGAGTGATTGCGTTGGAACAATCCAAATATTGTTCTCGCGCAGTGCTGTGGTCAGTTTCTTGATTTGCGAAATATCTGCCCGGTCTGCGACAAGCATTCCGAAGATACCCGTTTCCTGTTCTGCCATCTTTTCGATTCCCGGCACCATCCCTTCAATGAACCCGTCGAGATGATCGATGGTGGAGTACCCGGCATCAATCGCGCGCCATACGCCAACACCAAATGAGACGTGACCAACGAACGGTATGCCTACACGCTTCGCGGCTGCAGCAATGCTGTCGAATTTCGCACGGCTCAAACCGGGGTGCAGCTTCAGATAATCATATCCCTGATTCTTTTGCCGGATAACCATTTCTGCTCCGGCCTCGGGGGACGTTACGCTCATGCCATTAAAGGATGGACCGGTCGTATAGAAGTGGGGACCAAGTACTTCGCCCTTCTTCACCTGTTCGCGAAGTTCAAGATGTTTCGAGTGTCCGAGCATACCGCGAATTGTCGTGATGCCATTTACTGCAAACAGCGCCAGCACGTCCTTCATTGGTTCGACATCATCGATCGGAGGAACGTGCGCATGCATTTCTGAAAGCCCAGGCATAAGGTATTTCCCGGTTCCGTCAACAATGAATGCATTGGAAGGATATTTCAAACGCTTACCGATAGCGCTTATTTTGCCCTTCTCGATGACGACGGTCTGTCCGGACAACACTTCCTCACGGTCCATCGGGATCACGTTGACATTTCGTATCACGACCGTCCGCGTTCTGGAATCTACGAGCTCGGAACTCTCCTGGGCCAGTGACGGCAAAACCGGCAGGATGCTCACGAGGACGTAAAAGATGTGTCGCATAGGCCGTTAGTTGTGCGGCGGGTTTATCATGATATGGGCTCTATGCGTCCCCGGATCCATTATCCAGGGCATTCCCGGCGCGCTTGGCGCCAATGGTAAGCCGGTGGTTTCGGCGGTCGCAAACGGGATGTAAATCACGTAACGAAGGTAGCCCTTCTTAACTTCCCCGGTAGCCGGATCAAAATCGCCCTCGTTGGCCGTGTAGGAGTACAGTGATGTTGGTTGTTTTGGCATCTTCAGTTTGCCTTCCTTCACTTCCTTTTCGCGGATGTCGAATATCTCCTGAAATGTTTTTCCTTCTGCACGGAGTACGCGACCACGAGCCATAAACGGCTCCAGGTCTTTATGATAACACGAAACGTTGAGGCCCTTTTGCTGAGGGTCGTCAGCCAGGCAAACCAGATCGTTTTTCCCTTGTCGGATTACCACGAGTTCGTGTTTATTTTTGATCTGATAGACGGTCGCGCCGTCGCGAAGTTCGTCTGGTGCTGCCTTCAGGGCGAGCGTAATCATTGCATCCTTCTGTGCCATCAAGAACGAAACCATACAGCAGGCGAGAAAAGTCGATAGAAACTTTTTCATTGGGGAGAATTTGAAAAAAAGGTAGACAATTCAGTAACAAATCAAAAGGAAATTCTTGTCAGCGGAGCCCCCGGGATACGTTAGAGAATGGCCAGGATTTCATCCGTGATCCGAACCGGTCGACCAGTCTTTGCGTCAATCATGCACCACATTGTCTTTGCTTCGGCAAGTACGCGTTGATCCCGGACGGAAATAAGTCTCACAAAACGTTCAAAACGCGCACCATGATGCTCGCCAACCCATGTTGTTCCGCGAATCGTGTCGTTGATAAGGGCTGCATTGCGATAATCGATCTCATGGCGGAGAACTACCCATCGATAGTCTTCTTTCATTGAAGGTGTTGCCACCATATCCCAATGTGCTGCGGCGACTTCCTGGACCCAACGAACATATACGACGTTATTCACGTGATCAAGCTCATCGATATCCGATGGCCGGACTTTTATCTGAAGTTCAAAGGGTTCGCGCATGAATCAGTCAACTTCAAGCGCTTCAAGGATATCGGGCAGGTCGTCCTCGGCTTTCAGACCTGGTCTGATTTCATATCCGCCAGTCAGGCATACTCCGGCAATCCCCGTTAGCGTAAGGGATTCATCGAGCTGGTTTCTCGAAGGCACGGCGGCCAGTAACTCATACTTTGGTAAAAACCGGCTGAAGGCGTCACCCGGCACGTTCACAATAAGGTACGCGGGCCTCGGCATTCCCAAAGGCAGTTCATCTGAGGGTTTGACCGACAACATGAATGGCAATGGCGGCGCTGCGTTCAAAATCGCCCATTCCTCCAATGAAAACTCAAGGAAGTCGGGTTGAAAATCATTCAGAATTGTGTCCAGTTCACCTCGGTCACGGAGGCCATAAAGCTCTGCAACGATTTGTGGCCCTGTGATCCAGCCGCGGATTTCCTGGTAGGTCGCCGGTGCAATCGCATTTGGCTGCCCCTGCACGGCGCGAAATCCAAGGAAATCCACACCCATTCCTGCACAATACCTTGCATCACTCAGATTCGTGATGCTTCCAACTTTGACCAGCGTTCGTAATGCCATAGCTTTAATGAAAAGAAGAAATAAATTTGACGAACTTGCGGTTCAAATATGAACCCCGTTTCAGGAAAAACAAAGGATTCGCGGTGATCGGAACTAAAATAATGCGGGCTTTGGCCGTGCTGGCTTTGTACGTGCTGCTTTCCTGTGAGGATGGTGAGCGTCGCGATTTCTCCATCCATGACGAAGCGTATTTCCCGTTAGTAACGGGAAATTTCTATATCTACGATGTTGAAGAGATCCGGTATGTGCTTTCTGAACCGGAAACACTATTCTATGAACTGAAACACGTCGTGTCCGACTCCTTTCCGTCTGATGAAGGTGGCTTTACCTATGTGATCAGCCGCTCGCAAAAGTTAGAAGGTGCTGATGGGTGGGAGCAACTCGAGTCGTGGTCAGTCCGCCGGAGAAACAACGAGATGCTACTTTGGGAGGGCAACGTTCCCTATGTGGTATTGAATTTTCCGCTTACAAAGAGCATGAGTTGGGACGCGAACTTGTACAACGACGAGAGGAATCCTTTCTCGGGAGAAACGACTGATCTGTTCTCGGTAATTGAAACCAGTGTCACGATCCCGCTGAATGACATTGCCTACCCGGACTGCGTGGTCATCGAACAGGAGAACTCCGTCGATCCGATTCTCTATACCGATTTCCGGCAGGAGACATATGCCCGTAATATTGGTTTGATTTCAAAGACTTTTGTTCAACTTGAGTATTGCACCAATGAGGGCCGTGGCTGTATTGGCAAACAGATTGTCGACAGTGGCCGAAGGTATACGCAGACCCTGAAAGCATATGGCCGTCAATAGAACGATAATTATCACCGTTTTCCTTCTTGTTATTGCCGGAAGCGCATGGGCACAGCCCAACCGTTATATGGTTTTTTTCAAGGACAAGAATGACACGCCATACTCGGTGACCGAGCCGTCTGCATTTCTTTCCACAGATGCTATTGAGCGCAGGATCCGTCACGGAGTTCAGATATCGGAGCAGGATCTGCCTATAAACCCTGCCTATGTTTCTGCCGTAAGCGCTGCTGGTGCAGAAGTCTTTTTCAGAACGAGGTGGCTGAACGGCGTTCTGGTGCAGACAGACCCCGAAAATCTAAGCGCGATCGAAGCACTTTCTTTCGTGGATCGTATAGAGCTTGTTGCGCCGGACGTACGACTTATGAGCAACGGCCGCAAAAAGTCACCGGGAGGCAAGAAGTCGTCGCGAACTGCCGAAGTCACCGACACCCAGCTCACGATGGTCGGGCTGAATGAAATGCATGAAATGGGCTTCCGCGGCGAAGGCATCATGATCGCTTTATTCGACGCGGGCTTTCAGGGGGTTGATGCTGGTGCGCCGTTTGAACATTTGTTCACCGAAGGACGTATCGACCTTATGACATCGAAGGACTTTGTTTACAATTCTGATGACGTATTTCAATATGATGATCATGGCACCGAAGTCTTTTCTGTAATCGCCGCTTATCAGCCCGGCGTTTTTACCGGCGGCGCCTATAAGGCAACTTTCCAGCTATATGTCACTGAAGACGTTCCGTCTGAATACCGCGTCGAAGAATACAACTGGCTTTTTGCCGCAGAGCGTGCCGATAGCGCAGGCGTTGACATCATACATTCTTCGTTGGGCTACAATGATTTTGACCTTCCCGAGATGGATTATCAAAAATCAGAAATGAATGGCGTTGTCACTGTTGTTTCCCGGGCTGCACAATGGGCGGCAGATCGCGGAATAGTTGTGATCGTAAGCGCCGGCAACGAGGGAAATAATTCGTGGCGCATTATCACCGCTCCGGCGGATGCCGTTGATGTTCTCGCCGTTGCCAGCGTCGATGCCAACGGCTCGCGGGCAAGTTCCAGTTCAACAGGACCGGCAGCAGACTCCCGAATCAAACCAGACGTAGCAGCCATGGGCGTGGCGACAAGCGTTATTGAAAGAACCGGTAATGTGGGCAAATCGAGCGGAACATCATTAGCGGCACCGTTGATTACCAGCCTTGCCGCCGGTATTCAGCAGAAGTATCCCGACCTCACGAACGTGGAATTGCTCAACGTTATCCGGCGGTCAGCTTCGCAGTCAGGTGCTCCCGACGCCTTCCTCGGATACGGTATTCCGCACTTCCGCGCCATCGTAAACTATATCGAGGCGGAAGTACAGTCTGATGAATATGCCGTGTTCCCCAACCCCTTTGACGATGGTGATCTTCAATTGGTCATCCAGCCGAGGGATCCTTTATCTGTTAGTGATTGCGAAATTGAACTGATCAACGCAGAGGGAAGGCGTATCTATCACTTTACTCCGAAATTCTCGTGGTTCGAAAACAAGTTCTCGCCTCAGTTTGAGGGCCTGAACCCGGGGGTTTACTTCCTTCGCATTGTCTCAGGTGGCAAACGATTCGTATTCAAGGTGGTACGACAGTAGAGCGGGAGTGAGCGTGTCACAACCTATATTAGCAACGCAAGTCTCGGGAGATTGATTAATTTTGCCGAAACAAACTTTGACCCATGCCGCTGATTGCGCCATCCATCCTTGCTTCCGATTTTGGAAATCTCGAACGTGAAATCAACATGCTCAATGAAAGCCAGGCCGACTGGATTCATGTTGATGTTATGGACGGCGTGTTTGTGCCCAATATCTCATTTGGATTTCCCGTCCTGAACGCGGTTAAAAAGACGGCACAAAAACCCCTGGATGTGCACCTCATGATCATACAGCCCGAACGTTTTGTCGAAGCGTTTGCTCAGGCGGGTGCGTCTGTGATTTCGGTGCACGTTGAGGCATGCCCGCACCTGCATCGAAACCTTGAACAGATTCATGCACTTGGCTGTAAGGCAGGAGTAGCCATCAATCCGCATACGTCACTCTCGTCGCTCGAAAACGTACTGAATGATATTGACGTGGTCTGTATGATGTCCGTGAACCCCGGATTCGGAGCTCAGAAGTTTATCGAACATACCTTCAGGAAAGTTCAGACGCTGAAGAAAATGCTCCTTGATGCAGGCTCGAAAGCGCTGATCGAAATCGACGGCGGTGTGAACATGGGTAATGCGGCCGCGTTGTGCGAAGCTGGCGCTGATATTCTTGTCGCGGGCAACTTCGTGTTTTCGGCTTCTG
Organism: Bacteroidota bacterium; assembly: GCA_023428695.1. Classification (GTDB taxonomy): domain Bacteria; phylum Bacteroidota; class Bacteroidia; order Cytophagales; family Cyclobacteriaceae; genus Ohtaekwangia. The sequence goes on along the minus strand of JAEYWY010000028.1, from coordinate 95,953 downwards.
ATCCAAAGTCAGTGATCCGTCAGCTGAAGGAGATTAAAGTCTCCGTTTGACAGAACTCTGACCCCCGTTTCGGCGTATTCCCGGCAAGGTTTTTGACTTTTGTCCAAAAAAAACACTCTACCTATGCACAGGATCTTTCCGATTTTTCTTTTGTTGATCGCAGCGTGTTCTCCTACCGTAAACCGAATATCCCCCGATACTCAGGTGGACCTCAGTGGCAGGTGGAATGATTCCGACTCACGACTCGTTGCTGATCAGATGATCTATGATCTCGTCAACTCCGCCAGCTATCAGGCTTATGCGCGTGAACTTGGACGAAAGCCCGTGATCATCGTGGGCACGATCCGGAACCGCACTTCCGAACACATTGACGCCACCAACTATGTAAAGAAACTCGAAGTTGTCATTCACAATTCAGGCCTGGCTGAACTGGTCGAAGGGCAGGAGTTCCGGGATCAGGTGAGACGCGAGCGTGCTGAACAGCAGGAATTCGCCTCGGCGGAGACGATGGCACAATGGGGCCGTGAAACAGGCGCTGACCTGATACTCTTTGGAGAGATGAGTTCTGAGACTGATACGGCAGCGCGCAAACGCGTGGTCAACTATGTCACTACACTTTTTCTGACTGACCTGGAAACCAACAAACGAATATGGTACGGTCAGCGTGAAATCAAGAAGCTGGTGAGGAATTAGCATCATGGCCCGGCTCCTTAAACGGTTTGTTTCACAACGCAACCTTATCACGGGATCCAGCCTGCTTGTTGTCATATTTTTACTCCCCGCCTGCGCAAGTTATTATCAACGCCACTGGAACTTCAATCAGGAATTTGAGAGCGGTGATCTCCGAAACGCTTTGGAAACACTGCAGCGGAATTCACGCGAGGCAGAAGGCAAGAACCGGTTTATCTATTTCGCGAATAAAGGCTTGCTTAACAGCATCCTTGGCGACTATGAGACCAGCAACGCAGCCTTCGAAAAGGCATTTCTCTTTGGTGAGGACTTCAGAGTGAACTATGTTAACGAGGCTGTCTCATACCTGAGCAATCCTAACTTCTCCGCGTATCGTGGTGAAGACCATGAACATTTGATGGTGCTTTACTTCAAGGCGTTGAACTTCCTGAAAATGAACCGGCCCGAAGAAGCCCTGGTGGAATGCCGCAGACTGAATATAAGATTGAACCAGTTAAACGATAAGTACTCATCACCATCAAAGCTGCAACGCGACGGATTCATTCATATGTTGATGGGGATCATCTACCAGTCAGTCAAAGATTACAACAACGCATTCATCGCATATCGAAACGCGCTTTCCGTGTACGAGGGCGAGTACACGGAATTGTTTCGCGTGGAGGCCCCGTTACAGTTGAAGAAAGACTTGCTGCACATGGCGTGGCGTTCGGGGTTTATCGACGAGTTCGATCATTACAAGGAAAAATTCAATATGCCGGACTACACACCACCTGATGACGAAGCTGAACTTGTTTTCTTGTGGCATAACGGACTTGCTCCCATCAAAGACGAGTGGGGTATCAACTTTGTGATTGACCACCAGGACAACAACATGGCCGTGTTCACAAACACTTCCATGGGAATGAGCTTCCCGTTCCAGCTGAAAGATGACAAGGAAAAGAATGATCTAAAGAGCCTGGAAGTCTTCCGTGTCGCGTTTCCGCGGTACCTGGAGCGCCCGCTGCATTACGACCGCGCCGTGATCGAAACCTCCGAAGGAAGTTATCCGCTTGAAAGGAGTGAGGATATCAACCAGATCGCTTTCCATAGTCTGAGACAGCGAATGTTGCAGGAGTTCGGCAAGGGCTTGCTGCGTGCCGCGCTCAAGAAGGCCACCGAGCACAGTGTGCGTAAGGAGAATGATCAACTCGGTGCGCTGATCGGGGTGATGAATGCCCTCACCGAAAAGGCCGACACACGCAGCTGGCAGACGTTACCTCACACCATCTACTACGCGAGAGTTCCGCTGAAGGCCGGACCCAATACCATTCAGTTCAAGATCCAGAATGGGGATCAGAGCACGTACACTTTTTCTTATCAGGCCCGCCCCGGACAGACATTATTCCACACCTTCTCGTCGTTAGAGAGTAAGCCGGTGGCGTACCGGTTTTATTGAATTTCATCCCGAGCCGACGGCTTAGGATACTTGGCGATTTTGTCTTACATTTACCCTTTAAAAGGCTTCTGAAGCCCATTTTTTTAGTTTGAAGTCTGCAATCAAACCTTATTTCAGAGTCTGGACCATGGCCATTTTGCTGGCTTGTATGGCCCCGGATGTGCTTGCTCAATACGACAGCGAACAAGATGCTACGATCCCGCTCGAACACTTCTATATCAAGCGCCAGGGGCCCGGCATTTTTCGCAAGCTGCTGAGCAAAGTGACCCTTGGACTCAGTACGGGTTACGGCCAGTCCGTGTTCCGTCATGAGTTCGAAGGTTTTCAACTATTGCAGAATCCGGGTACCGGTCCTGTTATTTTCCAGTCAGGCAGCACGTCCGCCTATTCGAACTGGTTCAACAAGGTTGAATCATCGACGTTGGGCGCAATCAATGGCCCTGTATTCGATGCAGATGATGAGGAGATCGGATTCCGCGCAAAGAACTTCCACATTCCATTGAGGGCAACCATTCATGTTGAGATTGATCGATACCGAATCGGTGGTGGATATTCGTTTGAGTACACGAACGTTGGCGATTTTGTACCGCTCACTCACGGTGATGAGATAAGTAGTTTTGATCCGGATCTCAACAACTTTTTCCTGAAGAAATACTTCGGTTCATTTGGCGCGAGCGTGTACCGTTATGAGGAGTACTTACTGGTGGCGGACCTGAACCTCGGTGGGTACAAACTTGGTAAACAGTTTGACAACAGCCTTATCGACAGGGGCATGTTCTTCAATATCGGCGTAGCCGTTGAACGCGAGATGTCGGAATACTTCAGGCTGTTTGTGCGGCCGTCTTACGAATTCAAAAGTTTCAGCACGTCAATACCGGAGACCGCTGCATCCGTAAAGCACAGGTTCAACGCTTTCTACGTCAACGTAGGGGCTACCTACAGGATTCCGGAACTCCGGCGTTGCTTTATCAAGACCTGCAAGGCCCAGATCCGGCATGCGCACGGCAACCGGGAATACCGCAGCAGGGTCCATCCGATATACAAAAAACAGAACCCTCATTACGGCGAAAACTACCCCAATCTGATCAAGTACAAAGGCCGTAATAAGTACAAGCTCAATCCCTATTGACGCCTGCGAAAAAGCGGCTCTTAAACCGTCATTTTTGAAGCCGCTGAATCGACATTTTAACCGCTAATTTCCCTGTTTTTTTGACCGTTTTAACGTACAAGTTTTGCTATCTTGCGGGGCCTTGGAAAGGGCCTATTTTACTTCAAAACGAAATCTATAAATGGCAGAAGAAACGGGTGGCGTAACGCCGGGAAGACAAAGTATCATTCCAATCAATATTGAAGACGAAATGCGCGGTGCCTACATCGATTATTCGATGTCGGTAATCATCTCGCGTGCCCTTCCTGACGTCCGGGACGGACTTAAGCCGGTTCACCGGAGAGTGCTCTACGGAATGCTTGAACTTGGAGTTAACTACAACAAACCGTATAAGAAATCAGCCAGAATTGTCGGGGAAGTTCTGGGTAAGTATCACCCTCACGGAGACGCATCCGTCTATGATACGATGGTGCGTATGGCGCAGGATTGGTCTCTGCGCTACACACTCGTAGACGGGCAGGGGAACTTTGGATCCATCGACGGTGACTCACCTGCAGCCATGCGTTATACGGAAGCAAGACTGCGCCGTATTGCCGAGGAGATGCTGGCCGACATCAACAAGGACACGGTTGACTTTCAGCCCAACTTTGATGATTCCCTGACGGAGCCGACGGTACTACCCGGCAAACTCCCGAACCTGCTCGTAAACGGATCGTCGGGGATCGCGGTCGGGATGGCTACCAACATGGCCCCCCATAATCTGCGCGAAGTAATTGACGGCATCGTTGCGTATGTCGACAACCGCGACATTACCATTCCCGAACTGATGAAGCATATCACCGCCCCGGATTTTCCGACGGGCGGAATCATTTACGGTTACTCAGGTGTTCAGGAGGCATACCTCACGGGACGCGGCAGAATTGTGATGCGCGCCAAGGCCGAGATCGTCACTTCATCGGGTGGGAAAGACCAGATCGTCGTCACGGAGATTCCCTACATGGTCAACAAGGCGATGATGATTGAAAAGACCGCCGCGCTGATCAACGAAAAGAAAATTGAAGGCATTTCCGATCTTCGCGATGAATCCGACCGCGAAGGTTACCGCATCGTATACGACCTGAAACGCGATGCCATTCCGAATATCGTTCTTAACAATCTTTACAAATACACCCAGCTCCAATCTTCATTTGGTGTCAATAACGTTGCGCTCGTTAAGGGTCGGCCGATGACACTCAACCTGAAGGAACTCATTCAGTATTTCGTTGAACATCGCCATGATGTTATCGTACGCCGTACGAAGTACGAACTGGCCGAAGCGGAACGCCGGGCACATATCCTCGAAGGTTACCTCATTGCACTCGACAACCTCGACGAAGTGATTGCGCTCATCCGTAGTTCAAAAGATCCTGACACGGCGAGGGAGGGATTGATTTCGCGTTTTGGCTTGTCTGAAATTCAGGCGAAGGCGATTCTTGACATGCGTCTGCAACGACTCACCGGACTCGAACGCGACAAAATCCAGCAGGAGTACAAGGAAGTTAAAGAACTCATCGATCGCCTTAATGAAATCCTTGCCAACGAGCCGAAACGGATGGAGTTGATCAAACAGGAATTGCTTGAACTCAGGGACCGTTATGGCGATGAGCGTCGTACAATCGTTGAGCACCGCGACGATGACTTCACGGTCGAAGACATGATCCCTAATGAGGACATGGTCATCACCATTTCCAATCAAGGCTACATCAAAAGGACATCACTTTCCGAATACAAGACTCAGGGAAGAGGTGGTATTGGTTCGAAGGGCGTTTCAACGAAAGAGGATGACTTTACAGAACACCTGTTCATCGCCCGTGCACACAACTACCTGTTGATATTTACGGATCAGGGTAAGGTATACTGGAAGAAGGCATACGAAATCCCTGAAGGAACCAAGACCTCGAAAGGGCGCGCGATTCAGAACCTGATCAACATCGAGCCCGGCGACGTGGTGCGGGCAATTATCAATGTGAAGACGATCGCCGATGAGGAATATATCAACAATAATTATGTAATTCTTTGCACGGAAAAGGGCACAATCAAGAAGACGTCGCTGGAGGCGTATTCCAGGCCAAGACAAGGAGGGATTACGGCCATAACAATCAATGATGGCGACCGTCTCCTCAACGCGTCGCTCACTAATGGCAATAACCATATAGTCATTGCAAAGAGTGAGGGAAAAGCAGTACATTTCCACGAATCAGATGTACGCCCGATGGGCAGGCTGGCGGCGGGCGTACGCGGCGTAACGCTGGAATCGCCTACCGATAAGGTCATTGGCATGGTTTGTATCACCAGGCCGGATGCCAATTTGCTGGTAGTATCTGAGAAAGGTTATGGCAAACGGTCTGATATGGAAGACTACCGCATAACCAAGCGTGGAGGCAAGGGAGTCAAGACGCTCAACATAACAGAGAAAACTGGCAAACTTGTTGCGATCAAGCAAGTCGGAGATGACGACGATCTGATGATCATTAACCGTTCAGGGATAACTATCCGAATCAGTGTCAGAGAGTTACGGGTGATGGGACGCGCCACGCAAGGCGTTCGCCTCATCAAACTTAACGAAGACGACCGGATATCATCTGTTGAGAAGATCCAGCATATCGATAAAGTGGAAAGTGACGAAAGTGCTGGGGATGACAGTAACGTTCCGGCATTTCCGAAAACAGAAAGCAGCCTTGGGGATCACGATGAAGATTTGACGGATGGAACAGAACTTGAAGATGAGGATGATACCATTGAAGGCGAAGAATCCTCAGAAAACGACGAACAGGCTGAGGAACCAGAAAACGAATAGGAACCTATAACTTAATAAACTAATAAATTCAAAATGAAACGATTTGCACTCTTACTGTTCATAGCAGCTTCTGCAACAGTATATGCACAAAAGCCGGTCAAGCCCAACCTGAACAAGGCATTAAGCTCCCTGACAGCTGGCAAGCTTGACGAAGCAAAGGCCAATATAGATGCGGCTATTACTAACGAAAAGATGATGAATGATGGCAAGACCTGGTACTACCGGGGTTTGATATACGCAGCCATCGACACAACCTCGAATGAGGCGTTTAAGAATCTTGATCCTAACGCATTCGACGTCGCCATTGAAGCTTTCAAAAAGGCGGACCAACTTTCAAAAGGCAAAGGCTACTTCACGACAGATGCAAGTGGCTACCCGGTTACAAAGGAGCAACAGGTTGGACAATGGGCAAATCAGGTATTGAACAAAGGTGCTGACGCATATCAGAACGAAGAGTATGAAGTAGCGCTTACTAACTTCGAAAAAGTATCCAAAATTCTCGAGAAGGATACTCTCGGTCACCTGTATGCTGGCTTTGCTGCGAACTCTTCAGAAAACCTGGACAAAGCATTGGAGAATTTTGCAGCATACTACGAAAATGGAGGAACGAACACGGATCCTTATAAGCTTATGAATAACATCCTTATCCAAAAGGGTGACAAAGAGAAAGCATTGGAACTTGTCCGTGAAGCAAAGAAGAAATTCCCGACCAACCCTGACTTCCCGAAACTGGAGATCGCGCATTTGATCGATTTGAATCGCATCGATGAAGCTAAGTCCGGACTTGAAAAAGCACTTGAAACAGAGTCTGACAATAAGATCCTGCATTTCTATCTGGGCTATGCGAACCAGAGCCTGAATAACCTTGAAGATGCCAAGAAGAACTACGAAAACGCACTTAAGATTGATCCGCAATACTTCGAGGCTCAGTTCTACCTGGCGCGTCTGATGTACAATGATGCCGCTACCATCAAGAAGCAGATGGCCAACCTCGGTATCAGCGCTGAAGACAAGAAGAAACGTTTCGAACTCGACAAAGTTCTTGTTGAAAAACTGAAAGTTGCTTTGCCGTACTGGGAGAAAGCTGAAAAGCTGAATCCTAATGATCAGGACACACTGGACGTGCTGTACTCCATCTACGGCGATCTCGATATGCCTGATCAGGTAAAACGAATCGAGAAGAAGTATAAGGAGCTTGGTTACGAATAGTAACCCGGCGGCACCAACAAAAAAAGCTGACTTATCGGGTCAGCTTTTTTTGTCAGGTTAGGTTAAGTTATAAGTATGTTATCCGATTTGACCCTTCAGCTGTTCAGCTTTGCGGTCAAGGCTATCGATAATGCTTTCTGATATACGATTGAATTCTTCGAATGCGCGATCACGGGTTTCCTTCTCAATGGCAGCGACAGCCGTACAAAAAGTTTCCACAGTATCTGTGAACTCAGAATCATCAATCAATGTCAATGTTGACTTCGCTTTATGAGCTGCGCGCTTGAACAAATCGCTGTCACCACTGGTAAGCGATAAGGCTGCAGCCCGCCTTAATTCGCGAAGGCTTCCGCTCATCAGCACAACGAGTTCATATTTAAATTCCGGATCGTCATCAGCACCGTAGCTGGCGAAGCGGATATGAAGGGGGCGTTCCTTCCTGATTGTTGTTGAGGACATAATCACTCTTAAATCAGATACAAGGTATTAATTACCGGGCGTGCTTTTTTTTGAAAATGAACACATAGCTTACATTTACAGCCGTGGTGATTGTCTGACGACTTTCGCCTGATTTCCGTGAATTCATTGGACAAAGTCGCTTCGGCAGTTCGCTAATGCACCAAATTCCATCAAAATCATACAATCGGAAAAGGGTAAGGCAGGATAGTCATCATAGTATTACACCTCATTTTGCGAAGTCACCAAAAACTGTCGGATTTGACGACTGCTTTTGTATGTTTACTGACGTGCAGGTTCTTGAATCATGAAAGTCGCGCTTTTTGTTCCATGCTATGTTGACCAGTTCTATCCGAATGTCGGTATTGCTACCCTTGAGTTGCTTGAAAAACTTGGTGTAGCAGTCGTTGTTCCTTCAGGACAAACATGCTGCGGACAACCCATGGCCAACGCAGGGTTTGGATATCTTTCAGGGGATTGTCATAAGCATTTCCTTCACGTGTTCGCCGGATATGATGATATCGTGTCGCCTTCAGGAAGTTGTGTCCTTCATTTGCGCGAACACCTTACAAAGGAACTACCGACTAGCTCTCAACAGTCGCCCCGCATTTGGGAGTTGTGCGAATTTCTCACTGACGTACTCGATGTAAAATCACTCAGGGCACGGTTTCCGCATAAGGTTGGATTTCATAACAGCTGTCATGCGCAGCGTGGCCTCCATCTTTCCCAGATGTCGGAGCTGGTTGCTCCCGATTTTTCAAAACCGCGCAAACTCCTCGGCATGGTTCAAGGCATTGATCTCGCCCCGCTTCAGCGTCCTGACGAATGTTGTGGATTTGGAGGAACGTTTTGTGTTTCGGAAGAAGCTGTCTCTGTGCGCATGGGCGAGGATCGTATTGCAGACCATATCAACAACGACGTTGCATTCATAACAGGCACCGATATGTCTTGCCTGATGCATCTTGATGGATTGCTCAGACGGCAGGGGAGCCGGACACGCGTTATCCACCTGGCAGAAATTCTGAACCACGAGGGCGGGAATGCAAACAACTAAGAATACGCGACATGGCGGCAACCAGTAAAAAAACACATGCGGAGAATGCGTCCGCTTTTAACCGGGATCGCGATCGGGTTTCGTGGCATGATGAAACGCTCTGGTTTGTTCGCCAAAAGCGTGACAAGGCCGCATGGCAAGTCCCTGAGTGGGAAGAGTTGCGAAACACTGCCTCGAAAATCAAGGAATACGTTCTCGATAATCTCCACGACCTTCTGATGGAGTTTGAGACTCATGCGAAAGACAACGGAGTTCATGTTCACTGGGCCGACGGCGCATCGTCTTTGAACAAGCTCGTCCTCGATTTGATTTCTGCCACGGGGGAAAAGCGAATCGTAAAGAGTAAATCGATGCTTACGGAAGAATGTGGACTTAACGAATTCCTGCATACCAATGGGGTTGAGGTTGTCGACACAGATTTGGGTGAGCGAATCGTACAATTCGCGGGAGAACCGCCAAGCCATATCGTGTTACCGTGTATTCACAAGAAGAAGGCGGAAATAGGAGAGTTGTTTCACCAATTCCTCGGGACGAAGGAAGGCGCCGATGATCCTGTGTATTTGACAGAAGCGGCGCGGCGCCACCTGCGACAACATTTCCTTAGCAGCAAGGTCGCGATCACTGGTGTAAACTTCGCCGTGGCGGAAACGGGTGAAATTGTAGTTTGCACGAATGAAGGCAATGCCGACCTCGGTGTTCAGCTTGCCGATGTGCACATCGCCTGCATGGGTATCGAGAAGTTGGTACCGCGGAGACAAGACCTTGGCGTATTTCTTCGTCTGCTGGCAAGAAGCGCGACAGGGCAACCCATAACAACGTACTCGAGTCATTTCCGTCGCCCTGGAAAGGGTCAGCAAATGCATGTCATATTGCTTGACAACGGTAGGACTACACGCCTTGCCGAACCTGATTTTCGAAGTGCGCTGAAATGCATACGATGCGGCGCGTGTATGAATACGTGTCCCGTCTACCGCCGTAGCGGCGGACATAGTTACAATTATACCATTGCCGGTCCCATCGGTTCAATTCTCGCCCCGGCACTGGATATGTCAAAGCATGCTGATCTTCCTTTTGCAAGCACGCTCTGCGGTTCTTGTACTAGCGTCTGTCCGGTGAAGATTGATATTCATGATCAACTTTACAAATGGCGACAGGTTATTGTTCGCAAAGGATATGCCCCTGCATCAAAGCGTGGCCTGATGCACATGTTTTCATGGGTATTGAGCTCATCAGGTTGGTACAGCTTTTCGGGCAGTGCGCTGAAATGGGGTATGAAATACATGCCGTTCCTCATGAAGAACAATCTAAACCCATGGTTTCGAAAGCGGGAAATGCCTGAGCCACCATCGGAGAGTTTTCAGGAATGGTACAAACGTAACCGAACGAGGAAATGAATGACCGTGATAAGATATTAAGTCGAATTCCCAAATCATCCCGATCAACGATGCCGATGCTACCGACGACGTCTTCCGGGCGAGGATCGGCGGAAATGTTTTCGGAAAAACTCGCGGCAATAGGGGGCGCTGCCGTAACCCTGGAGGGTGATGAAGCAATCCGGGATTTCATTCAAAAAAAATTCCCCGACGCGAAGCGAATCGTTTCCTTCTACGATGGGCTTCCGGGGTTTGCCAGGGACGCGCATAAACCACATGAGTTTCAAGACTGCGATTTGGCAATAGTCCGCGCAGAATTTGGCATTGCTGAGAACGGTGCTGTCTGGATCACCAATGCAAGCCTTGATTATGCCGTCCTGCCGTTCATCAGTCAACACCTCATTGCTGTGATCCACCACGATGAAATCGTCAATGACATGCATGAGGCCTACACGCGTATCGGGACGCGTGACTATGCTTTCGCATCGTTTCTTGCCGGACCGTCAAAGACTGCTGATATAGAGCAATCACTGGTTCTTGGCGCGCACGGACCAAAGAGTATGACCGTAATTATTCTGAAACCTGGGACGTAATCTTCTACGACCACTTCGTAAAACTTTACCAGCCAGCCAGGCATTACAATTATTGAGGTTCGTTCAAATACGAACTCATGAGTTGGACAAGCCTTGTATTGCGCGGACTTTTTTTGCTAATAGTAATAGCTTTTATCCTGTATCTGGCCGAACTTTCGATGACACTGGGTTCGCTGCTGGTCTTTCTTCTTGCAATATCCATCGGACTAACCTGGCTGATCATAAACGTCCTCAAAGACGAAACGATTTTGTCTGACTTGTTCGATGATTGAGGCACGGCGCAGAAGTGCATGCGCAAGAACGTGTTGCGTCGCCTGGCACGTCTTTTAATCCCAAAGAAAAAACGTTTCGTATGAATAACTTCTTTCGCGCATTGATTGCCGGCTACGGTGCCAAGAAACTCGGCGGCGGCTGTTTCGGGACCATTATCGTGTTTATCATTATCTGGGTAATTCTCGGCCAATGTAGCGCTGTTCTCCCAGGATAGCTGACTATACTTTTGTAGTTAAGCCCCGGCCGACTATTTTTACAGCAGACACAGGAACGCATGGCAGGGACATCCGAGATTGAGATTCTTTTTCCGAATTTTGATGCCGCACTCACCGAGCATCTGAAGAAGATCGGAAACATCATCCATTTTGAAGAGGGTGACCTCCTTATGAGGACAGGTCAGTATTTCAAGAACACACTGCTGATACTCGAAGGGCGGGTTAAGCTGTACCGTGAGGGCACTGAGGGGGAAGAGTTCTTCCTGTATCATCTCGAGCCTGGCAACGCATGCGCCCTGTCAATGATCTGCGCCACACGAAACGAGCTGAGTGAGGTCAAGGCCAAAGCAATTTCAAAAGTTGTAGCACTGGCCATCCCGATCCAACACATGGACGGCCTGATGCGCGAACACAAAAGTTGGTACTATTTTGTCCTGGAGACATACCGTCTCAGGTTTGAGGAATTGCTTCAGGTCATCGACCAGATAGCTTTTCATTCCATGGATGAAAAACTGGAGTTCTTCCTCAAGCGGCAGTTTGAAACGTTCAAGTCGGATACGATTCACATGACCCACCAGGAGATCGCGACCGACCTGAATTCCTCACGGGAGGTGATTTCGCGCCTGCTCAAGAAACTGGAATCGCGGAATCGGATTGCCATTTCCCGTAGCGAAATTACCAACATTTCTCTGTGACTTTAGGCACTTCCTTCTCTGCTGTAATTTTTTACCTTTGCAAGCGGTTATACTTTGATTTGGTCCTAAATTGACGGAATATGAAAGTCGAACAGATTTATACCGGCTGCCTTGCACAAGGGGCTTATTACATTGAATCGAAGGGAGAGGCGGCCATCATTGACCCGCTACGGGAAGTTGCGCCGTACATTGAACGGGCAAAAAAGAACGGAGCTACCATCAAGTATGTGTTCGAAACACACTTTCACGCCGACTTTGTTTCAGGCCACATTGATCTTGCCCGCCAGACAGGTGCCACGATCGTATACGGACCAAAAGCCAACCCAACATTCGATGCGTACATCGCCAAAGACGGTGAGGAGTTTCGCATCGGTGAACTGACCCTTAAGGCACTGCACACACCGGGACATACTCTCGAATCTACGACGTACTTGCTGAAGGATCACGATGGTAAAGACTATGCGATCTTCAGCGGCGACACGTTGTTCCTTGGTGACGTTGGAAGACCGGACCTTGCACAGAAAGCGACGAACATGACGCAGGAGGAACTAGCCGGAATGTTGTACGATTCTCTACGGACCCGCATCATGCCACTTGACGATTCGATTATTGTCTATCCTGCACACGGCGCAGGATCGGCGTGCGGAAAACACATGAGCAAAGAAACTGTCGATACACTGGGTAACCAGAAGAAATTCAATTATGCGCTTCGTGCTTCCATGACGCGTGACGAATTTATAAATGAAGTGACCTCCGGTCTACTGCCACCGCCGGCCTATTTCCCTGAGAACGTAAAAATGAATCGCGAGGGATATGAAAGCATTGATACCGTAATGGACAAAGGAACCCGTGCGCTTGGAGTGGATGAATTTGAAATGGTCGCCAATGAAAGCGGAGCGCTGGTACTCGACACACGGGCACCACAAACATTCCGTAAGGGATTTATTCCAAACTCGATCAACATTGGCATTGACGGAAGTTTTGCCCCATGGGTAGGTGCACTCATTCCCGGTGTTAATCATCCCATTCTTCTGATTACTGACCCCGGCCGGGAACGCGAAGTCGTGACAAGACTTGCACGAGTTGGTTACGATAACACCCTCGGATATTTGAACGGTGGATTCAAATCGTGGGTGCAGGCCGGAAAGGAAATGGATACCATTGATTCAATTTCAGCAGAGGAATTTGAAAAACGGTATCTCCACGGTGATCTGCATGTAGTGGATGTTCGAAAACCGACCGAGTACGAAATCACAAGAGTTAAGGGTGCTGAAAACATTCCGCTTGATTTTATGAATGAACATCTGAGTGAAATTCCGAAAGAAGGTGAAGTGTATATGCACTGCGCAGGCGGCTATCGTTCGATGATTGCCGCTTCAATTCTTCGGGCGCGCGGCTGGGATAACATTATAGATGTTGATGGCGGAATGAAAGCCATACTCGATACAAAAATCCCAACCGAACAGGGGGTAGTTAATGACGAGGCTGCATCCGGACAACAATGATTTTCTCTCCTGACGTGCGCTTAAAAAGGGAATTATTATGACGACCACGAAGTTATTCAGAGGACTTTCAAACCAACCCTGAATAAATGAAAAGACTCCTCTTACTTTTTCTGCTGGTTGCATCTGTTGTGATAATAGCCAGCAGTATTTCATTTGAATCTGTACATGCGGCAAAAAAGACTTATCCCAAAGTCAAACTTGCGTCCAGCAAGGGCTTCGGGGGAAAGCTGACGGCCGTGAATTTCAATGACTCAGTACGTGCGTTGTATCAAGCCCTCGGCCTTGCGAAATACAAAATGAAATTTGAAGTATTCCGGTATGGCATGATGGGCTATCATTCGCTGCTCGCCCAGGAAAAGCTTTCAGATAAACGCGTCGTATCATTTATTGATTTCACACTGCCCAGTACAGAAAAACGTTTTTACACGGTTAACCTTGACACGAGAGAAGTCTTGTTTCATTCCCTGGTGAGTCATGGCAGGAACACTGGCGAAAACATGGCAACATCATTTTCAAATGTTCCGCATTCGAATCAAAGTAGCATGGGGTTTTATCTCACCGGAGAGACGTACATCGGAAGCAAAGGCTATAGTATGCGACTTGATGGCATGGATGGCCGCTTCAATAATAACATGAGGCGCCGTGCGGTGGTGATGCACGATGCGAAATATGTCAGCGAAGAATGGGCACGCAGATATGGAAGAATCGGCCGGAGCCAGGGATGTCCTGCATTGCCAAAGCAGTTAGCGAAGAAAGTGATCGACACCATCAAAGACAAAACGATGATCTTCGCGTACTTCAATGATTCAACGTATTTGAATAGCTCCCAACATCTGAAGATGGAGGCGCTATTTCCAAATGTCATAGCCGAAATCTAGTTACGGTTGCACCACTTAACCGCTAAGGCGCAGGGTGGGTCTTGTCTATGAACTTTCCTGCCTTTATTCAAGCTTTTTCAGGAGAGCAAGCTGTCGTTTGTCGTGATCGTAAATATCTTCCCGGAAGTTCACAAGCCCGTTGTCGTCAATCCAGACAGTGCGGTATTCGATTTCGACGGGATACTTTTTCTCAAGAGGAACGTCCTGTGGTTCCTCGCGTGACAGGGCTTCCTTTATTTCGTCGTCATTCCAGCGTATGTCGTTTTCAGCAAGGAGGAATCGCGCGAGATCAACCGGTTTTTCAAGTCGGATACAACCGTGGCTATAGGCGCGCTTGTTTTCCCTGAAAAGACGCTCTGCCGGTGTGTCGTGCAGATATACGTTGTATTGATTAGGTAACATAAATTTGACGTGACCAAGCGAATTCATTTCGCCGGGGTTCTCCACGATACGGAATTCGTCCAGATTGAGGTCGTCATCTTCCCAATCAACGTCAGATGGATCTACCTTCTCTCCATTTTTGTAGACGATAAAACGATTCGGATCAAGGCGTTCTGGATCTTCCTTTAGTTTTGGAACAAATTCCTCTTCCGTGATACTGGCAGGTACGTTCCAGGTTGGACTAAACACGATGTATTCGATCGTGTCGCTGAATACTGGTGTAGAATTGTATTCAGAACCAAGCACAACTCGCATTTCCATTTTCTGCTTTCCGTTCTTATAGACGCGGAGCATGTACTCCGGAATATTGATCGATATATAATCCGGGCCATATTTCTTCGGGCGCCAGCGAAGTCTTTCGAGATTTAGTTCAATGAGGTCGGCTTTATGACTGAGTGACTGGTTGAGATACTGTCGTGTCGTCTCTCCAATTACGCCGTCTGGCTCAAGGCCATGTCGGCGTTGAAACTGCTTCATGGCATCGACAAGTTTATCGTCGTACTTCAGTGAATCGTCAGGACTGTATGGCTTGCAGTCGGTCAAACTCAGGCGGCGTCTTATAGACGGAATGCTTCGGTCGCTGTCACCGGGGTTGATTGTTTTTGCTGCAGCGGTTAGTTTGATCTCGAATTCATTGTCGAATTCGCGATACCTCTTAAGTGCTTTTCTGAGTTTCTCGTATTGTTCATGTTCGGGATGTAATGCTTCAAACACATCGGATAGCTTACCTGAAGTAATAGTCAGCAGGAGTTCAATGTCGTCTTCGGCTGGTTTGTGTTTACTCCAGATTGCGTCGCCAAAGCCTGCATAACGAATTCTGCCTTCAAGGAGATGTGTTGTGAACAAAAACACAGACGCTGTTACGCGCACGTCGAGGCGTGCAATGTCTTCGGCTTCGCGCTCCTTTTTATCATACAATTCGTCAACGTCCTTTCGGATATTCTTCAGGTCGTAGTGATCAGGATTGAGCCCGGATTTTTCGGCGTCTTCGATAGCGTTGACATAGGTCTTGTAAAAGCTTGTTGGCGCATTAAATTCAAGCCATCGGGTCTTGTTGTTATTCTTCCTGTAGAAAGAAATCGTTTTCTCCCGTACCTTCTTGTTATAATATGGCCGGTCAACATTAATATCTTTTACCAGTGCCGACACGGGTGTGGCGGTGCTGTCGATATACAGTTCATCGGGTCCAAAAACTGCGGGTTTCATGATTATAAAAAACAGGATCAACAAACCCGCCGCTGCGCCGACAATCAATACACGGCGTTTTCCAGGGTTGTTCAAAAACTCATTAATACTTTCTCGAATCGGTTTCATCATCGACCGGGAAGTGAAAAACGTATTCCATCCACCGCCAATGTTGAATCGGCTTCCAGGGTGGTTGTTCGGTTCCTGTTTTGGGGAAACGGCGCCTCTGACGTCAGTGCATCAGCAAAAAGCAGGCGGCGCCAGCCAGATATCCGCCCATTGCCAGGAGCGACATCCGCTTCGCGTACCAGATAAAGTCGATTTTCTCCATACCCATGACTGCTACTCCGGCAGCTGAGCCGATGATCAACATGCTGCCTCCCGTTCCCGCGCAATAGGCGAGGTAAGACCAAATCATGTGATCCTGCGGATACACATCCATCGAGTACATTCCCATACTTGCAGCCACAAGCGGAACGTTATCAACCACAGCTGAAAGCACACCAATCAGGGTAATGATAATCCGGTTGTCTTTAAACACGTCGGCGAGGAGTTCCGCAAAATTGTGTAATGTAAGCATCGTCTCAAGTGAAGCTACTGCCAGTAAAATACCAGCGAAGAACAATACACTCGGTACATCGATGCGGCTAAGCGCACCTGCGGCTGAGTACTTTTTCTTTTGTGCTTCATCCAGATCCGGGTGGATCAGCTCCGAAGCGACCCAAAGAATCCCGAGGCCTAACAACATGCCCATGTACGGCGGCAGGTGTGTGTATGTCTTGAATATCGGCACGGATACCAGAGCACCAACACCAAGGAAGAGCATGAGACGACTTCCTTTGACTGGCTCATATTCAGTATGCACCGGAGGTCCCACTTTACCCTTCATTGTGAAAGTAAGGTAAATCAGCGGGGCAATCAGGCACACAATGGATGGTATAAAAAGCGATTTCATAATGGATACCGTCGTGATCTGTCCACCTATCCATAGCATAGTCGTTGTGATGTCTCCAATAGGAGTCCATGCACCGCCGGCGTTGGCAGCGATGATGACCATCCCGGCAAAGAACATCCGCTCTTCGTGATTGTGAACGAGCTTGCGAATGAGTGATACCATGACAATGGATGTCGTAAGGTTATCAAGTATCGCCGAAAGGAAGAAGGTGACAATACAGACAACCCAAAGGAGCGTCGTATAACGACTGGTTCGAATCCGGTCTGTGATGAACCGGAATCCGTGATGAGCGTCGACCAATTCTACGATGGTCATGGCACCCATCAGGAAGAAAATGATTTGTGCGATTGCAGCGAGGTGATTTGTAAGCTCAAAAAGTGCGAACTCAAGGTATCGCGAGGACGGGTCCATGTTTGCAAACTCCGGGTTCCCGAGGCCAATGACTGCTGCAGCACCAGTGTAAAGGTTGCTGCTAAGCAGGCTGTCGGATGGAGTCGCAAAAACAAGGAGCGTCCAGCATAGGACACCTGTAAGAAGAGCCGAAGCTGTCTTATTAATGTTGATTATATGTTCCAGGGCTATGCAGAGATACCCGAGGATAAAAATGGCGATGATAGCTTGTTCCATATGGGTAAAATGAAAACAGGTGACCGATTGATCACCTGTTGGTTGGATGGGTTAGTACAAATCCGTAAACATTTTGAGCGCGTAATAAATCAGTACCGGTACCGCCATCATAAACAGCAGGAACCAGAACCGCTTAATCAGCATAAGCAGATCTTTCATTGTTGTGAAGTTTTAATTTCTGGAAGAATACGATAATACATGCCCGCGAATTCGCAGGCGAAGTTCACCTGAGCCTGAGTGGATAGGTGGTAGTCAGGAATGAATTAAGGGGCGTTGATAGAAATACAACTGAAGACGCTGTGCCGCTGTGTCGCGGTGAATAAGAGTTTTCGGGAAACCCTCTTTCCGGAAACGTGAAGTAACGGAAAGAAAAGTATGATGAAGAGCAGCAGGCTGACTTTGGCCGTGGTGTCGTTAGTTTCAAAAATGAATGGTTTCACTGAATCAGCGTACTGCGTGACGGCAGTTTCGGTTTTAACCCGGGAACGTATGTCCGTAATTGGGCATGTGACGGAGCAAAGGAGTACCGATGCCAGCAGTAGCATGACAATCAGTGGTGTTCCTCTTTTCCCGGCGGCTTTCATACTTTCTGACAAATGTATGCAACGACAAGATACAATGTTCACCGGTCCACGCAAATAAATTCAACGCGTATGGTTTTGTACATTCTAGCGTTTTCGCGGGCCGTTCAGAGTAGCAGGACGCCAATTTGTGTAAATAATGACGATGAAACGATTCGCAGTAGTGCCGGTTGCGATTTTGACGATGTCCTTCGCGACCGTTATCACGGGTCCACCCAGGGGTCACTATCTCGCGGACCTGAAAATCGATAAACAGGTCTTCAAACTATTGCTTCACCCCAAAGGCGAAGTCTCAAAGTAATTGGTATTCGGCCTTACCCGGTTCCTGTAAACTGGCTTCGAACTAAAGGTGATTCTATCAGGTTCAACAGGAGCGATTCACGAACCCGTTTTCGGGGATCATATAATCCCGAAAGAGATTGGATTACAGGGATCTGGGAAGAAGAAGGTCATGACCCCATGGATGTTGTTTTCAAACGAGTACTCGCCGACACCGTTCTGTGCCTTCGCCCGAAGGTGAGAATCGACACAGCGTATAGGGTTCCCGATAGTCGGTCGGACGGGATAGCAATGTCAGACATGAATGCTGTCGGTATCCGGCCGAACTCATCCGGTCACTCGCGCTTCGCATTCAGCGTGGTGAATTCGGCTTCATGCATAGTTTGCTCGTCAGTCGCGGGAGCAAACTTGCTTTCGAAGACTACTATTATCGGTTTAATGGCGATGTGCCCTTTGGGATACAATCGGTCACAAAGAGTCTGGTCTCCGCTTTGACCGGTATCGCCGTCGAACGCGGTGAACTGACGGTCAACGATTCGCTGTGCCACTACATGAGGAAGTATCAACGTGTGGCATGCACTCCCGCTAACAAATCGATCCTTCTGAAATCGGTATTAAGGGCGACAGTTTTGTCGCCGGAATGGATCAAAGAATCAACTTCACCAATCATAAAATCCGGCGCTCGAACGGATTATGGTTACTTCTGGTGGACGACCACATTTGATTGGAAGGGCAAGCCGATGAAATCTTTTTCTTGCCTGGGGTTATGGTGGTCAGTACATTTTTATCGTCCCCGAACTACAGCTTGTAGTGGTCATGAATGGAACAAACTGGAGTACGGATCCGCTTAAGTATGGATTTGACATGATGGACCACTTCATCATTCCGGCATGTGACTAACACTGTCGGCATAATTGAGGTGTTTTCTATCTGCCATGAAAACGCTACCTTCATTCCAAACGTTTACTATGAGACTCTCAATTGTTTCCTGCTGTCTTTCTATTCTGATCGCATGTTCTACTTCAGACAAAAAATCCGATAGTCTTCCCGATGATACGTGGATCACACTGTTCAACGGAAGTGATCTCACAGGTTGGGTTCCCAAGATACACCATCACGAACCTGGTGTAAACTTTGGTAGCACGTTTCGTGTGGAAGACGGTGTGATTCAGGTGCGTTATGATGAATATGACGACTTCAATGATCAGTTCGGCCATCTCTTTTACGAGATGCCGTTTTCGCATTTCCATCTCAAGCTGGAGTACCGGTTCGTTGGTGAATTACAGCGGGGTGCGCCTGACTACACATTGAGGAACAGCGGCGTCATGTTCCACTCACAGGACCCACGCGCAATTCCCGTGGAACAGAACTGGCCGATATCGGTTGAGATGCAATTTCTCGGGGGCCTCGGCGATGGCAACCCACGCCCTACAGGAAACATGTGCTCACCGGGAACTGATATCGTATACAACGGCGTTGTTTACGATGGCCACTGCCTCAATTCAACTTCCCAAACCTACGATGGTGATCAGTGGGTTTCGGCTGAACTAATCGTCCTGGGCGACTCGCTCATCACACATGTCATCAATGGCGACACCGTTTTACAATACTCGAAGCCGACAATGGGTGGGGGCGTGGTACAGGGCTATGATTCAGCGATTTGGGAACCAGGCAAACCGTTACGCTCCGGATACATCGGACTTCAAAGCGAAGGCCAGCCGATAGATTTCAGAAACATCGTTATACGCGATCTTTCAAAATGAGGGCTATCTTCTCCGGTATGACTTCGAACGGTATGCAGACTTTCGTTTCGGTGCCTGATTATATGACTTCCTGGCGGGTTGAACCAGGTAGCGTTTGTTGGGTGAATAGTTTGGTAGCTTTTTCATCCGCGAATGCAGCTGGTGCGGTGATCGCGCACCGGTGCCTGACGTTTTCTTGCGATAGGCCAGAGCTGCCTTATAATCCGCCTGGTAATTTGTCTTGTAACTGTATTCTTTGAAATCGAGCCGAAGTGTGATCTCGTTTGCGCTTCCGAGGTGTCGTGCGACATCGCCAAAAAGCAACTCATGAGAATAACCCAGCATAAGCTTTTTGTTGAGTCGAAACGCCGCCGAAAGAATTGCTATGGACCCTTTGCGGAAGCCCACACCGCCCATAAGCATATCGTTGTAGGTATAATAAAGACCAACGTCGTAAGCATCGTTCGTTTCCGAAAACTTCCTGTAGGCGAAATACGGTTCGAGGAGATCCTGTCCGCCGCGCAACGGAATCATTCCCTGTACGAATCCAGAATAAAAATTTGTGAGTATGAAATCGTCCTCGGATTTGATCCATGCAGTAGCCAATCTGTTCGCGGCAAATCCTACTTTAACAAAACGGTTGTGAAACAACATCCCGAATGAAAAATCGATATCGTCAAGCTGACCATTTGCAAGCCTCGTGTATTCGGGATCCTCGGGGTTGCTGTTTGTATTACCGCTCAGGCGGATAGAATTGTATTCACCACTCACGCCGAATGAGAGTACATTGGCCTGATTAAACTTCACATGATACGCAAGCGCTCCGCCGATGTACGTGTTTTTCAGAAAATTCACGTCCTCCTGAAACACGTTCGCACCAATTCCAATACGATGATTAAGGAGGGGTGTATGCACACTGATGAAGTTCATTCGTGGCGCATTGCTGATACCGGAAAAATTCCTCCGGAAGGAGTAGGTGAGGGACCCACTTGAATGACCAGCCACCGCCGGGTTGTACATAAACGTATTGGTCATTTTCTGGCCCAACATCGGTATATCCTGGGCTATGACAGGAGCCGCTACCAGTATCGTAAGGATTAATGTGAAGAGTTTTTTCATGGGCCTTTCAGTTTGTCTTCAAGACAGTCACCATTCCCTTAGCTACCACCGTATTCGGATTACCCGGAGCTATATATTCCACGAGACAGATATAATTTCCCGGGCTGAGCGCCGAGAAGTCGTATTCGACATCATTCGAATAATTCGTCCACTCTTTCACAAGCACGCCCCACCGATCAAGGAGTTTGACCGTGTTGGAGTTCGTCATCTCAATGTTCCTGATAAAGAGTTTGTCGTTTACACCTTCCTGTACGTACGGCGTAATAAGATCGTGAATAACGAGGGTGAATTCGGCGGTTCTCCCAACGGCAAGTACAGGTAAAGTTGCTGCGCTGGCACTCCGGACAAATGAATCGCTTAAGGTTCCGGACAATGAAGTAGCCAGTCCGCCGGCGGCATCACCTTCGAGAATTACGGGAGCACCTTCGGTGAGAAAATTCTCAAGTCCATTGATGCTTAAACCTACCCGGCCATTAACGCCAGTGGTCTCCCAGTAATGTCCGGTGAAGTAAGCGTCGACACCAGTGGGAAGCCCGAGCGCCACATTACCGCTGACTACACGGATTCCATGTTCTCCGGAAGGGGCCGACGATACCATTGCTGGTGCATAGGCTGTTGATGTTCCGATCGGGAAGAATAATTCGCCAGCACCCTGAATATAGAGATATCCATTGATCCACGACGATGTACTGCCTTGTGCGGGCCCCGTTCCCGAATACACAAGCTTTGCGTTTGGCCCGACCGTAACAACGCCATCGTTGAGCAAAAGTTGCGATGTGACCGACCAGTTTCCTTCGAGCGTTTTGACACCACCGCCATTCACCTCAAGCGTTTGAATGCTAATAGGCGCCGTGGTCGTGATTGTCTGATTTGATCCATTTAGTATCATTTCCGCCGCTGTCAGTCCGGTCAGTGCGCTTGCATTGTTTACAGAACCGTTGACTGCGATGAGACCCTGGACCTCCATCGTACTATTGGGTGCAATGGTGATCTGCGCGATCGCATTTGCGATACAACCCAATGTCAACAAGAGTGTGATGTAGCCTTTTAGCATACCTGTCTCAATGTTGGTCTATTCCTTTGTGGCAGGTTTTACTTCAGAGGCGGTTGCACCAATCAATCGCTTTATCTCCTCCAGTTGCTGCTCAAACGATGTGAGCTTGCTCTCCAGTTGGTTATTGTCAGCCTTGAGCTGTTTGTTTTCAGCCTCGAGTTTTTCGACTTTCTCGATCAGTTCCTGAACAGCTTTGATCGTAGCGATTTGTGCGTTGTATGTGTCAATCTGGAGAACTTCATCGGTGGTGCCCGGAAGCGTTTCACCACTGGAATTAACCGATTCAGGGAACACTTCCGCATATTCCTGGGCTATGAAATTGTAATAGTATCTGTCTTCGATAGACGGGTGACGTTCGCGCCATTCCGGAGTGTACTTGAATTTTACCGGGCGAAGTTTCCGAAGAAGGTCGAAACTGTTTTCGATGTCAAGTATATCCGTTTTGATACGACGGTCCGAGTTCGCTACCCAGGTACCAGCGGTTGTTTTTGAAGCATCTCCCTCGACTTCAAGGGCACGGGCAGACGGATCTCTTCCGATGCCCACGTTACCATTCTTGAGAATCGTAAGTGCATTCGAGCGCGTAACAACACTTCCGTCGTTTGCAACCTGACCGTTTCCAACGATGAACACAGGATCAGTTGCTACCCAGGTATTTGTCGAATAGCCAAGTGCGGACGGATCAACATTTGCCGTCCCGACGACAGTCGATCCATAGGCACCGGTAATCAATCGAATTCCACCCGGTATCGCTGAGCCACTTGCATTTGCTGTATTGTTCTTGCCACCACCAACACTGGACCACTGTCCGAGGGATGCGTTGCTGGCACCACCACCTACAGTAGAGTAAGCGCTGTAGGGCGCCATTCTGCCTGCGCGATTGTCACGCCCGCCACTGATTACAGCCCAGTCGCCATCAACGATGTTGGCATTTTCAAGTCCACCTCCGGCAATAACCGAACCCTTTACACCGGCAGTCGCAGAGTTGCCGGAGTATCCGGCTATAATGTTGGGAGAAGGTGTTCCGGCGGTTGTCGGCGCCATGTTCAGTTCATAACGCACAACCGGCGTGTTGTTCACTCTAACCTCGAGAGGTTGATCGTCTGTTGTTCCAATGAAGTTTGTGGTTGGGTTTGTACCTGCATTACCAGAAAGGTTCCAGCCCGCCGCCAGTGTGACGGGTACCCAGTTGGTTCCGTTCCACTGCAGCACCTGATTATTGGCTGCACCTGACTGCGCAAGTTTGTTTGCTGTTATGGTTGTGTTGGCAATATCGGCACCTGTAATCGTTGCGTCCTGGATCTTTGCCGTAGTGATCGCGTTGTCGGCTACTTTAATGTTGGTCACGGCGTTCGTCGCGAGCTCGGTTGCCGTAACTCCACCTGCGGCAATGCTGAGCGTACCCGTTGTCGTAATTGGGCCACCAGTCAACCCTGTACCGGCAGCCACTGAGGTGACCGTACCAGAAGTGGGAGTGACCGGAACCCAGTTGGTACCATCCCAGTGTAAAACCTGGTTTGGAGTAGCTCCCGATTGGGCAAGCTTGTTTGCTGTTATGGTTGTGTTCGCAATGTCGGCACCGGTGATCGTCGCGTCCTGGATTTTTGCCGTGGTGATCGCGTTATCGGCAACTTTAATATTGGTCACCGCGTTGGTCGCGAGCTCTGTTGCCGTGACGCCACCAGCGGCGATGCTAATCGTGCCAGTACCCGTGATCGGACCTCCTGTAAGACCTGTACCCGTGCCTACTGACGTAACCGTACCCCCGGCAGGAAGCGTTACAGGAGTCCAGTTTGTACCGTTATATTGAAGGACCTGATTCGCAGTAGCGCCGGATGCCGCGAGCCTGTCTGCGGTGATTGTCGCTGCAGCAATGTCGGTCCCGGTAATCGTACCATCCAGGATCTTTGCAGAGGTGACAGCGTTGTTCGCCAGTTCCGTTACCGTTACGCCTCCGGCAGCGATACTGATCGTTCCCGTTCCTGTAATCGGGCCGCCTGTAAGTCCTGTTCCTGTTGCCACGTTAGTGACTGTACCAGCTCCGGCTGGTGTACTCCAGACAGGGACGCCGCCTGAAACTGTGAGCACCTGGCCATTCGTACCTGGTACAAGTTTATCCGTTGTGATGGTCGAAGCAGCAATGTCAGCGCCGGTGATACTTGCATCCACAATCTTAGCTGAGTTGACGGCGTTGTTGGCGAGTTCGTTTATCGTAACCCCGCCGGCAGCAATACTGATCGTTCCCGTGCCGGTGATTGGTCCGCCTGTGAGACCGGTACCCGTCCCCACACTCGTGACGGTTCCCGCGCCAGCAGGCGTACTCCAGACAGGAACGCCTCCCGACACCGTGAGTACCTGTCCGTTTGTGCCGGGAGCAAGCTTATTCACAGTTATGGCTGCTGACGGACTGATGTCGGCATTGACAATAGTACCATCGGTTATTTGAGCAGAGGTAATAACAGAAAGGGCGGCCAGTGCACCAAGGCCTGTTATCTGCGAACTGGCGATAGCGAGATTGGCCTGGTTGACGTCAATGTCTACTTCACTGTTTGTCGCATCAAGTGTTACACTTATCCTGTTTGACCCCGCGTTGATTTTCTGGAATTCCAAATCCAGGCCGTTCTTTTGTTTGAAGACACCAACGCCGGCGGTTCCTACATTTGATGCTGTGTTCGCTTCACCACTGGACGAAATAGGTTGGAAAGCCCATGAAGTGCCAGTGTACACCAGCGCGTTCGTCGTTGCCGGCAGAGTAGCAGGGAGAGCTTGCCCTTTGATGCCGGACACCACAGTAGCAGAATTCGGTCCGCTCACATCACCGGCTGTAGACGCGGCCGTCCATGCTGTACCATTCCAGATCAGCGCCTGTCCTGTTGTTGGTGCTGCAGCCGAAAGGTTTGCCGAACTCGCCGGACTTCCCGACAACGTGAACGTATTGCCATTGAGTGACAGTGTTTGATTGGAACCGCCACCACCACCGCCGGCCTCAATCCAGGTGGTACCGTTCCAGTAATAGATTTTGTTGTCAGAGCTGTCGAAGATCAGCATGCCCTTGTCATCACTGTTGTTCAGACCGGTGAACGTAGACCGGTTACTGACGACAGGAAGAAGCAACCCCTGATTGCCGTTACCTTTCAACCAGAGTATCGCCCGATCCTTCAGCGATTCGGTACCGATTGAGACATTAGAATTTTGAGAATAGCCTGCATTTGGAGAAAGGCAGGCAATTGCACACAATAGCGCAATAGAAAGGCAGCGGATGCCTTTGACGGTTAGGGTGCTCATAAAACAAGTATAGACAGGGTTACGTTGCTCCCCAGATCGGCCGAAAGCCGACTATTCCGGGTTACCGAAAGTAGGAAAAATACCTTGAAACCGAATGTTGTTTCACCAAATAATTGACTCGCTGATTTGCCGATAGAATCAATATACGTTGCATTACCTGTCGATTTTTGACATCTTCCCGAAATTCTTCATCAGCCTGATCCTGCACTATGCTCGCGAAACGAGGTCTTACTTTCTCTGCACTCCTGTGCCTGATTCTTTTCACTTCCCACGCCCAAAAAAACATTGCGATCACAAATGTTGGACTTGTTGATGTCCGTCAGGGAAAAATTATACCGTCAGCGACGGTAGTCATTCGTGATAACACGATTGCTGAAATCACCACGCGCCGGAATCCCAAATTGTCCAAAGACCTGACAATCATCGATGGAAGCGGCAAGTATCTCATGCCGGGAATGACAGACGGACACATTCACTTCTTTCAGTCAGGTGGACTGTATACACGTCCTGATGCGATCAATCTCACAACCCGGGTTCCGTATCATCAGGAGGTGAAAAAAGGAGCGGAATCAATTCCCGATTACTTCCGGAGATATCTGCGACTCGGTATAACCACGATAGCTGACGTGGGTGGTCCTATGCGCAATTTCTCTATTCGTGATTCGGTTGCGCGCGCAAACGTGGCACCTGACGTACTGGTTACAGGCCCTTTGTTTTCGATGGTTCGCGACGAAGAACTCGAGATCGGCAACGACGTACCGATTTTGAAAATATCAACCATAGCACAGGCTGATTCTTTGATGAATACGATGTTGCCGTTGAAACCGGACTATATCAAGATATGGTACATTGTAACACCGGATCTTCCGGCTGATAAAACATATCCCGTTGTAAAACACATCGCAGAGCGAACACATGCAGCCGGACTTAAACTCGCTGTGCATGCAACGCAATTGAAGACCGCCGAACTCGCAATCGAGGCAGGCGCGGATATTCTGGTTCACAGCGTCGACAATGAAGAAATACCCGCCACGTTGATACGCACCATGCGCGATAGAAACGTCTCGTACATTCCAACACTTATTGTCATGGGAAACTATTACAAGACCTTCTCGGGTCGCCTTGACTTCCATCCACAGGACCTCGCGTTTGCAAACCCGTTCTTTTACGGATCACTCAAAGACCTTGAAGTAATCCCGACTGAAATACTACCGCCTCACGTGCGCAAACTTCGGAAACACGGACTTCCCCCTGTAATGAAGAAACTCGATTCCATCATGGCGTTGAATCTTCGCGCGTTGTCTGACGGGGGAGTGAATATCGTGGCAGGAACGGATGCCGGAAACATCGGAACACAACATGCGTCGTCATTCCTCCAGGAATTAATCGCGATGGAAAACGCCGGCCTGGATCGGGCAAAAGTTTTACGCAGTGCGACCATCAATGCAGCAAGCGCATTTGGCCGCAACAACAGCCTTGTTGAAAAAGGTCGCGATGCCGATTTGCTGCTGATGACGAAAAATCCGCTTGACGATTTGAATAACCTCAATTCAATTGAGTTGGTCTTTGTGAACGGAAAAATGCTTCGCGCGGACACACTCATCAGGGAATCGCCGGAAATGGTGGTGCAGCGACAACTCAACGCTTACAACGCCCGCGATATTGACGCATTCATGGCAACCTATTCTGACGATGTGGAACTGTTCGACTTTCCGGACAAACCTATTTCAAAGGGCAAGGAAGCTATGCGCGCAAACTACGCGTCGATGTTTACCAATCTGAAGTACCTGCATTGCAACATTGAGAAGCGAATTGTCATCGGCAACAAAGTCATCGATCACGAACGCGTAAAATTCAACGATCAGACCGTCCAGGCTGTAGCGATTTATGAAGTGAACAACGGATTGATTACACGCGTTACGTTTGCAAAGTAATCCCCTTCATCTTTGCGTTCCCTGGCGTCTCCGCGCCTTTGCGGTTTTTGTATTTCCACCTGCAGCCTTAAGAAACGAACATCATTAGCGCTACACAGCCAGCTGCTATCACTCTACCTTAAGCGTGTCCGCTGGTTGTGACAACACCGTCTTGATAAGCTGCGAGCTAATCGTAACCATCGCTATCACCAACGACACCGCACCTGTGGCCAGGAAGATCCCCGGACCAACGTCGACCTTGTACTCAAACGACTGCAGCCATTTATCTGCAATGTAAAGCGTAAGTGGAATCGATATTACCAGGTTCACGATAACCATTATCACGAACTCCTTTGAAAGCAACATCACCAGCGACTTCGTTGACGCACCAAGTACTTTGCGGATACTGACTTCCTTGACACGACCCTGGATTGCCAGTGATGCCAATCCGTAAAGGCCAAGTCCACCGATGATAATCGCGAGCACCGTTGAAATTGAGATGATCTTGCTCAGGTTTTTATCGCTGCGATATTGCGTGTCGATCCGTTCATCGACGAAACTGAATTCGAAACTGTCGGGACCGACAGCCTTCTTCCATTGCTCTTCAAGTTGGGCGATTGCGCTGCTTGTTTCGCCTGCCTTAAGTCGTGCAAACAACTTTGGAATAGGGGAGTTGTTTATCATGATATTTTCAGTACCGCTAAGAATGATCTCCGGATTTATCGCCATCACAAGGGGTCTTACTTTCTGATACAATGACTCGTAGTTGAAGTCCTTCACAACACCAATAATCTCGTGTTCGATAAATTTCATTCCCGGGATTCGTTTCCCCAGAGGATCGTCCCAGCCATATTCACGAACGAAGGCCTCATTCACGATGATAGCATTTCTCGCATCTGCAGGATTGTTCTTGTCGAAATTCCGGCCCGTGGCCAGTTTCATTTCCATCGCCGGGACAAAATCAGCATCAACGAGATTCATATAGAAGATCCGGTACGTACTGTTATCATCGGTGTATCCGATTTCAGTCCATTGGCCATTGCCAAAATCATGTGACGCGGCCGAAACAGAAAGTACAGACGGGATGGACGAGTAGGTCTGCTTCAGTATTTCTGCTTTCTCGAATCCGGCGACGACCCGCTTGAGAAGCCCGCCGCCCTGTGGAACCGTTAATTTCATCGCAACAACGTTCTCGCGGTCGAAACCGAGATCTGCCTCCTGAAGGAAATGCAATTGCTTTCGCATAATCAGCGTGGCAGATACCAGGAAGATCGCTAACACAAGTTGAACGCTGACAAGTATCTTTCGCAGAGTTTGTTTTCCGGTTCCATCAAGTTTGCCCTTTAAAATCTGTATGGGTCTGAACGCCGACAAAACAAAAGCTGGATAACTTCCGGCAAATAGTCCGATAAGAACCAATAATGCCAACCCGACAGTCATTGTAAAAATATCCGGTCTCAGCGCCAGCGACTTTCCAGACAATTCATTAAAGAGCGGCACCGTCACTCCTGCCAGAGACCCGCCAATCAACAACGCGAAGCAGGTCACGAGCATCGCCTCACCAATAAATTGTGTAATGAGCTGGCGTCGTACTGCACCAACGACCTTGCGGATTCCGACCTCGCGAGAACGTTTGATTGTTTGTCCGATAGAAAGCGTAATGAAGTTGATTGATCCAAGTACCAGTATGAGCAGCGCCACAACGGCCAGGATATACGAATAGCGCGGGTTACTTACGGGAGCATACCCGGCAGGAAAATCAGGATTAAGGTGAATGTCCGTCAGTGGTTGCAGGCCGACGAAGTACTTGCTTCTTTCAAATTCTTCGCCCAGGATATTCTTAAACAGCGGTGGAAACTTTTGCATCAGTGCTTCTGCGTCCGTGCCTTCTTTCAATAATATGTACGTCTCGGGTGTCACGTTAAACCAGGCCGAAGTCAATGCGCGCTCATTATACAATCTCGGGTTGTTAAGTGACGAAATCAGAATCCCGAATTGTATGCTCGAATTTGTTGGTATTTGTCTGGCGACGCCCTTTACAATGTAGTCTTCGAAATTCTCACCGAGCCGGATGGCAAGTACCTTGTCAATCGGATCCGCATCGCCAAAATACTTCGTGGCTATGTCTTCGGATAGTACGACATGTCCCGCGTTCGAAAGGATACCGACCTTTGACCCCTTGATAAGTGGAAAATCAAATGCGTCGAAAAATCCCGGATCGGCAATGGTAACCGTTTCTTCAAACTGTTCGCCGGTAGTCTTTACCTGTGAGCCAAGATTGTTGATACGGATGGCATCTTTAATTTCGGGAAAGGATTCCTGCAGCGTAGGTCCCAGGGGGAAGGGCGTGACTGTGTTAAAGAACTGCTCATTTTCACCGTAGTCTTCCTTGACATAAGCGCGATAGAGCTGGTCTGCTTTCGAGTGAAATTTGTCGAACGTCCACTCGTCCCTGAGGTATAGACTGATCAACAGGCAGCACGCAATGCCGATGGCAAGACCTGCGACGTTGATAATGGAGTAAAACTTATTCCGCCAGATGGCGCGAAACGCGACGGTGAGATAATTTCGAATCATAGTTTGGCTTAATGGTGGAATGCCTCTTCCAACATCCGTTCCAACTGGAATTGTTGGTTCTGATTTGAAATTTCAGTGATTTGGGTCACTCATTCCGTCCAGAAACGGAAGATAGTGACCGCCGCCGGACAATGCCTTAAGCAACTTCCTCGTGGGCTTTCTTAAGGATTTCTCTCATTAACGATACTGGTACACGGGACAACGCCACGTTTGTCCAGCCTTGTTTGCCCCATTTGTTTGGGACCGGGAAGATCATATCCGGGTCTATCTGGCAGTAGACGGACTGGTCAACAGGCGAGAGCTTGACACACGCGATCTTCGTCTTTGCCGCGAGCGTACAAAATATACGCTTGCCCCGTGCTTTGAAAGCCTGCTTTTCAAAATGCGGATGCTCAACACAACCGGGAAACGCAAGAGCGAGAGAGCGTAGTTTTTCGACAGAGACCATTGGATTTATAATTTGGGAATTTATGATTTATAATTGGCGGAGCCAAGTTATCGAAGAGAAGTATGCTTTTTTTACCTCAATGGCGCGAGGCGCTGGTAAGACGCAAAGAGTTTTCGATTCACGGATCAATAGAAAATTGCAGATTGTAATCAATCCTGGTCAGCGACGCTCACGTTCGGCTTTAGAGAATTTTCAACTTTTGACTTTCCCGCTTTAAACTTTTCAAACTTTGAACTCCTCCTTGCATTAGCAGAATTTGTACGTTAGTTTCCGCAAAAATATAGACCTCATGTTTAAGCATTACCTCGTTGGCGCCTGGCGCAACCTTCGCCGCAACAGACTGTTTACGGTGATCAATCTCGTTGGACTCTCCGTTGGAATCGCGGTATTTCTGTCGATCTCCGGCTATGTGAATTATCATCTCGGTTACGATAAATTTTATCCCAAGGGCGACCGGATTTTCCGGATCAATTACACAGAGTATCAGGCAGGGCAGGCCGTACTGCAAACAGCGCGGACACATTCGCGCACCGCCGTACTCATTCATGAATACCTTCCCGAGGTGGAAGCAGTTGCCCGCGTTTATAATGAGAAAGCCTTCATATTTAATGAGGATGTGCGCATTGTTGATCAGAACATGCTCTTTGCAGACAGTTCATTCATGAAGGTTTTCCCACTGGAACTCATAAGTGGATCCGCTGAAACTTCGTTGACGCCCCCTAACTCAGTCGTGATTTCAGCGTCGCAGGCTAAAGCATACTTCGGTGACGCAGAACCGATGGGAAAGACACTTTACTTCAACGAACATTTACCGGTAACAGTAACCGGTGTATTTAAAGACATTCCGGGCAATACTTCTCTCGAATTTGATTTTCTGCTTTCGTGGTCCACCATGTGGTATTACGGCTGGGCAAGCCGCGAAGGATCATTCGACTCTCCCGGCAACTTCACCTTTGTAAGACTTCGGGAAAATGTAACGGAAATTGATGCACTTAACCGTTCGCTTTCGCGGATGGCTAAAGAACACATAACTCACCTTGAGAAAATCGGACATACCGGCGAATATTCGCTCACCCCATACGAAGACCTGCATGTTACGCCCGGCCTTCAGGGCGAGATCAAACCGGGCATTAACAAGACGCTACTATACGCCTTGCTTTCATTGGGCGTTTTCATTCTGGTCGCAGCATGGATTAATTACATTAACCTGACTGTTGCGCGTCTTATTGAACGTGCAGATGAAATTGGTGTGCGCAAAGTGTTTGGTGCTTCACGCCTGATAATCAGTGGCCAGTTCCTCGTTGAAGCGTGTATGCTGTCAGTGGTGACATTTGTTGTGGGCTATCTGCTGTTCCTTACATTCGCTGCTAACGCGTCGGGATTATTGTTCTCACTCGCGACATTTGATGTGCCTTCTCCTTCAAAGCTTGCGCTGCATTTTACCGGGTTCGTTATCATCACAACAATTGTTGCTTTTTATCCGGCACACTTCCTGTCACGTTACAAGCCAGCTTTGATTATGCGTAACAAATTCGGAGGAAAGGGTCGTGCAGGAATTTTGCATCAGTCGCTGATGATCTTCCAACTTTTCCTGGCTGTCGCTGTTGTAGGCATTACCTTGATCGCATCACGGCAGATTGCGTTCATGAGGACATTTGATTCCGGTGTAGATAATGCCCACGCCATCACACTACGGGCGCCGGCATCAACCAATTCAGATTCGCTGCGCTATTCCCGCTATACATCTTTCCGTTCCGAGGTGTTGCAGCTGCCTGGCTTTAAGAGCGGAACTGCATCCATGAATATACCGGGGCAGGAGATACGGTTTCATGACGAGCAAGTTCATGCAGTGGGTTCCTCAAATGAGAAGAAGCAGTCGTTTTGGATAATGTTGATTGATGAGGGGTACGTCGAAACATTCGGACTCAGTCTTACAGCAGGCAGAAACTTCAATCAGAAGGAATTCGACAACACTTGCCTGATCAATCAAACAGCAGCCCGCGCGTTGGGCTACGACGTACCGGAAGACGCAGTCGGCACCGAAATCATTTCGAACGAAAATAAACACTATACAATCGTCGGAGTTTTCAAGGACTATCACCATGAATCTGCGCACCGGTCCGTCGATCCGATAATCTTTTATCACCGGCATCCATGGGAGTATGGATACTACTCATTCCGGACAGAATCACGCGATGGCGATTATCTCGAAAGGCTTGGCCATATCTGGGCGCGTCACTATCCCAACGACCAGTATATCTACTACTTCATGGACAGTTTCTTTGAGGAACAATATAAAGCTGACGAACTGTTTGGTGCCCTTCTTAAAATATTCAGCGCGATTGCCATTTTTGTAGCATGCCTAGGCCTGTTTGGGATGGCAACATTGGCAATGGTAAAACGAACAAAAGAAATTGCAGTCCGTAAGGTGCTTGGCGCCACGATTCCGAACCTGCTGATTATGCTTTCGAAGACGTACGTCAGGCTAATCATTATCAGTTGCGCGTTTGCTTTTCCGGTAGCGTACTACCTCACGAACAAGTGGCTGGAGGGATTTGTCTACAAGATCACGGTGCAATGGTGGATGATCATTCTGCCGGGCCTCCTGGTTCTTACCGCAACGTTACTCGCCATCGCAGGACAATCCGTAAAGGCGGCATTGACAAATCCGGCGGAGAAACTGAGGGATTCGTAGGACCGTTTCTGAATGACGAGTCTTTTTTTACAAGCGCAATGGTGACAAGGTACAAAGGGGATTGAAAAGACAGCCATATGCAAGCTGCTAAGAGCTTTTCTGTGGCTGCATTCCAGCCAATTGGCCGCCAGGCGTGTCTGATACAATGTGCAGTTGGATCGTGATCGTTACAAACCTTTACCTTATGCACAATGAAACGACTTTTTATCCAATTTGTACTTCCCTTACTCAGTCTCGTCGCGTTGTCCTCATGTGAGTCTTACGACGATTCACCTTCGATACCACCCGCAATACTGGAGAAGGTGAATGAAGTTCCCATACCGGATGGTTATGGGTTTGATAATTTCATGGAGAATAGCACTTTCCTTGGTGTTCTTTGGACATGTGACGAGAATGGGGAATAGGACGCGTGGTATACGTTGTGGTGACAGATTCTGCCTGCAACTGGGCACTTACTGTTCATGATAAGAATGGAAATGTGATCCCGTTACCTGGAGTTGTTTTGAAATGTAATTGAGTTTGCAGCCAAATCATTTATCATATGTGTGAACATCTTGATGCGCTGGATGCGGAGTTAAAACAACGCGGGATTCGCGAAACGTTTCGGGGACAGGCGTGGTCTGATAACTGCCGCGAATGGGTGTATTACGACTGCTTCCTTGACACTGATGCGATCCGTGCCCGACTCAATCTCCCGGAGTGCATTTCAGTTCATACGAATGACGACATGCGCTCGGGGCTCGAAGCCGGTTTTGTCTGTAATCAATGCAACGACGCTATTATGGGCGCACATCTGAGCGTCGCAGCCGGCAAGACAGTTATCAAATAACGGAACGGTATTGGGCTGCCAGACAGTTTCCATCATGGCGGGATTGGCCATATTGATCTCCTGCATGGGACTCTTTGGATTGGCTGCGATTACGACTTCTCGCAAAACCCGCGAAATCGGAATCAGAAAAGTACTCGGGGCAACGGAGGCCCAGCCCACCATCTTACTTTCGAAAAAACTTTGCAACGCTGGTACTGCTGGCATTCCTGTTTGCAAGCCCGATAACTTATTGGCTTCTCGGGAAATGGCTCGAAAGTTTTGCATACCGGATTGACATTAACTTTGGGTGGTTTTTTGTCGGGGGACTCATTGCGCTTGCGATCGCACTCGGTACAGTGGGTTACCACACCGTCCGTTCGGCGCGCTCAAATCCTGTGGATTCGCTGCGTTACGAATAGCGCCAAAATACTCCCGAATCTGACCTGAATTGTGTAAACTTCCGGTATGAGAAAGTGTTTGCTTTTCGTACTGGTACTGGCACCAATCGCCGCGTTCCCGCAAAAGAAACGGCTGCGTGATTATGGTGTCACTATCGGCGTTCTGAAGCCCGGTCCTCTCAATGCCATCACCGATGTTCCCGGTGTCCAGGTGGGTCACGTAACGCTCGTGGAAGGCACCTCGATAAGAACCGGCGTCACTGCGATTCTGCCACATCCAGGCAACATTTTCCAGGAAAAAGTGCCTGCCGCAATCTACACTGGCAATGGATTCGGAAAACTCGCCGGCTACACGCAGGTGAAAGAACTCGGCAACATTGAAACGCCTATCATTCTTACCAACACATTGTCTGTCGCTACTGCCATCAATGGATTGATCACGTACACGCTTTCAGAAAAAGAGAACCAGGAGGTATTTTCGGTCAACGCGGTCGTTGGTGAAACGAATGACGGCTGGCTGAATGACATCCGTGGACGCCGGATCAAAGAAGAAGACATCCTTAAAGCCATCGCAAACGCGAAGTCGGGTCCTGTCGCCGAAGGTAACGTTGGCGCGGGCACTGGCACGATTTGTTTTGGATATAAGGGCGGCATCGGCACAGCGTCACGTCGCCTGCCGGCTGCATTGGGCGGGTACACGGTTGGCGTTCTGGTGCAGACAAACTTCGGAGGCGTGCTCGAAATTGCCGGCGTTCCGGTAGGGAAGGAACTTGGCCGTTATCCGAACCGGGATGTATTAAATGAAGCCGATGGTTCTTGTATGATAGTTGTAATGACGGACGCACCGCTTGACGCCAGGAATCTTGAACGGCTTGCGAAACGCGCAATGCTTGGTCTCGGCAAAACAGGAGGCATCGCCGCCAACGGAAGCGGTGATTATGTAATTGCAGTTTCCACCGCCCCGGGAAACCGCATACAACATGTAAAGCGGGTACCTACGGACACGGTAGTGGTCATGCGCAATGATAATATGTCGTCGCTGTTCATGGCAGTGATCGAGGCCACCGAGGAAGCGATACTCAACTCGCTCTTCATGGCGGACACAATGGAAGGACGGGATGGTCATCGTATCGAAGCCATTCCCACAGAACAGATCTTGACAATAATCAAGAAGTATAACCGATTAAAATAAACAACATGCTTTCACACAAGATCAAATTCAATTTTGAAGACGACGGTCATCAAAGCCTGATTTTCGAAAGCAACGAAAAGCCATTCAAAGGTGAGGCATTCTGGATCGAGGACAACGGGACGTCACAGGAATACAAGATAAGTGATGTCAAAAAAGTTGTTGTTCGTAAGGAGGGCACGTCGGCAGTGCTCGAATATCATTGTCGGGTCGAGAAGAGTGATATCAGGAGTATACCGATAGGATTTAAATAAAGTAAATTAGATTCGAACGCAATACTCCTCACACTCACACTCTTCCTGACACTGCATCGCGCGTAAAGTTTAAAGTCTAAAGTTAAAAGTCCCTTCGGGAAACACTTTCTCTTTCGACCTTACTTTAACAATTAACTTTCAACTTTTAACTTTTGAGGTAGTAGCTGCGGAGAATAAGAACAAGTAATTAAGTTAGACCAAACAAACTTGCAGCTTGTAGCTCGCAGCTCTTGGTTAAAACAGAACTAGTGTCTTCCTGCCACACAAAATCCTGTCGGGATCACCCCCTGATGTTGGCGTATCCGGGTAGCTTGAATTTCAATCTCGTCGCATACCTTTGAAAAAAGAAAACGACAATGAAAAAGGTACTCTCACCAACTTCATTAAACAACGACATCGGTGTACTACTGCTGCGCCTTTCATTCGGAGGTCTGTTCATATATTTCGGCTATTCGAAACTTTCCGCATACGATGTGGTCTTTCCCATGTTTGGCGATATCGGCGACAAAGTCGGACTCGGCGCAGAACTGTCGCTCATCCTGGTAATTTTCGCCGAGTTCTTCTGTGGTATGCTTGTCACTGCAGGCTTTCTCACGCGCGTGGCAATCATACCCATCTTCTTTACAATGACTGTCGCATATTTTGTCGCCCATGCACAAGACCCGTTTCAAAACAAAGTATTGCCGCTCCTGTTCTGGTTTCTTTGTTTTGTTATTTTCGTAACCGGAGCCGGGAAATACTCGGTAGATTACCTGATGCCGTGGGGAAGATCTGATGCAGCCAACAAGTAGATAAAAACAAAGTCAATCAAATCATCTATAACCCAACTATCATGAGCACTTCAGCCGCTATTACTGTCGAAACTACTGTCAACGCACCCATAGGAAAAGTATGGTCATGCTGGAATGAGCCTCAACACGTAACGAAATGGTGTCAGGCATCCGACGACTGGCATGCTCCGTATGCCGAAAATGATCTTCGGGAAGGTGGTTCATTCAAAACCACGATGGCTGCAAAGGATGGAAGCATGCAGTTTGATGTAATCGGTCTCTATTCAGCTGTCAACCCGAACCAATTGATCGAATATGCCATGGAAGACGGGCGTAAAGTGTCCATTAGATTTTCTGAAACTCCCGGCGGCGTAAGGATCACCGAGACGTTCGACCCTGAGGATACCAACTCCCGCGAATTGCAGCAGGGGGGATGGCAGGCGATTCTCGATAGTTTTAAGCGCTACACTGAGGCTAATTAGAAATTCGCAGGTGAGCTCACGGTGAAAAGTTAAGAGTTGAAAGACAAGCTAAAAGTCTCCCGTCGTCGCGAAACGCTATGGCGGGCTGGCAGGTTTCAGGAAAATGCACATTGGTCAGAGGATGAATAAACCTCATTGCGGTCCTTTGCGCCCCGGTTTCCTTGCGGTGAAAAAGGCTACTCTTCATCGCGAGTGGTTTATGATCGTGAACCAACCTGAAGCACGAGTGCTCGCATTCCATGCGTATATTGCATGAGATATCCATACTTATGAATCGCATCCTTTTGATTCTGTTTTTTTGTGCAGATGTCGTAATTGCCCATGCACAACTTTCCCGAATTGAACGACGGATCGCTGCACAGGTCGATCAGAACATGAACGCCTGTCGCAAGACGCTTGAACAAAGCGTTAGCATCAACAGCGGAACACTGAATGTTGCAGGTGTAACCGCTGCGGCGATGCACATGAAGCGGGAGTACGACGCGATCGGATTTACAACAGAATGGATAACGCTTCCACCGGATCTGAAACGCGCCGGTCATTTGTTCGCGAAAATTGACGGATCGAAAGGTAAACGGATCTTGCTCATCGGTCACCTCGATACCGTATTCGAACCTGAGAGCCCGTTTCAGAATTACGTTAATCACGGTGATACGATTGCGCGTGGCCCCGGCACCAACGACATGAAGGGCGGTAACGTTGTTATACTATATGCACTCAAAGCGTTGAACGACCTTGGCTTGCTCAATGATCGCCACATTGTTGTGGCGCTGCACGGTGACGAAGAAGAAGCGGGCCGGCCATTGTCAATCAGTCGCGCCGACATCATTAATGCCGCTAAGAACAGTGACGTGGCACTGGCTTTTGAAACGGGAACAGGCTTTGGTGAGGCCACCATTGCGCGTCGGGGAACTACAAGCTGGATTCTAAAGGTATCGGGAAGGCAGGCCCACTCAGCCGGGATATTTACCCCTGCAACAGGGGCTGGAGCGATCTACGAAACGGCGAGAATTCTGAACCGGTTTTACACAGAACTCCGGGAAGAGAATCTCACATTTAATCCGGGCCTCATACTCGGCGGGACAGAAGTTGAACTTGATTCTGCGGGCAAACGCGGGAACGCCGCAGGGAAGACAAACATCGTTGCGAATAGCGCCCGCGTTATGGGCGACCTTCGTTACCTTTCGAATGAACAACGTGAAAGGGCGAAGACAAAGATGAAAGCAATTGTTGCCGAAAGCCTTCCTCATACATCGGCGACAATCACCTTTGACGACGGGTATCCTGCTATGCCGCCAACCCCGGGCAACCTGCGACTGCTGGAATTGTACAGCAAGGTTAGCGCCGATCTTGGACTGGGTCCCGTGAAACCATTCGACCCCGCAAAAAGGGGAGCAGGAGACATTTCATTTGTTGCTGAGTACGTTGACTGCCTCGACGGCATCGGCGCAATGGGTGCCGGTGCACACTCACAGGAGGAGTACATCGACCTTCGCACGCTCGACGAACAGATAAAACGCGCCGCGATTATGATTTACCGCCTCGCGTATCAATAATAGCTTTACTTCCGCAGCGACTTCAGATAAGCGATGCTCTGTGGCACCTGCTCCAGCGCTCGCGATGATTCATCTTCAATGAAGTAATGCTTTACTCCAATTTCACGAGCTGCTTTCATTACTTCGGCAATGTTTACGTCACCAGTACCCAGTACAACATTGCTCTCTTTGTCCTGGCGACCGTTATCCGTATTTGGTGTTCCATGACGGCGGTCTTTCAGGTGCAGCGTCTTCCAACGGGTGGGATACTTGCGCAGTAGTGCGGCAGGATCCTGACCCGGATTCCTGATCCAGAATACATCCATTTGAAAGCTTACCCATTCCGGACGTGTGTTGTCCATTATGTATTCAAACATAGTCTTCTTGCCTTCGCCATATTCCCGGAATTCATATCCATGAAAGTGGTAGCAGAACGTAATGCCGCTTTCCGCAAATTGCTTTCCAGCCTTATTAAAAACTTCGACTGCATTCTTCACGTCGTCAAATGTGACGTTATCGCCATCATGCGGAATCCAGTAACATGTCACGAACGTTGCACCCAGATCCTTCGCGTTGCGGATAGCCTTCGCGATACTGTCCGGATTTTCAAGGTGCGGGAAACCTATTCCCGTCGACACAATCTTCAAACCGTATTTCTTCAGTAACCTCTTATATTCTTGACGGTCAATACTCCGCGGAACGCCGCCTTCAATTTCAGTAATACCGATTTCTTTCATATACGCCAACGTCTCGGGAATACCCTTGCTGAACATCTGACGCATGCTTCCCATCTGTATGCCGATTTCCTGAGCATTTGCGTTTATCGCCAGTGCGATCAAAAGCGCGGTAAAGATTCTCCGGACTGATTTCATTTCATGGTGTTTATTCGGAACTTAAGTACAGAATTTTCAAGGCATTTCACAACCGCTTGTGGAAAAGGTACACAATCTTCAGTAAATCGTCGTGTAAAAATCCTTCCCATAGTTTTCCTATCAATTGCAATTTGGTTTATTTGATTCTGCAAAGTGTAACCCCTCATGACAATTCAACGCGTTGGTAATCCAGTAACGTACAGGATACTTCTTCCAATTCTGATTTTTGCATTCTCCTGTTCTACAAAAAAGGAGTCCTGGCCGGTCGTACAACTTCCGGAAGGTGCGGATACAACCAATGCTATCTGGAAAGGTATCGACATCGAACCAAAACCACCAGTACTTCCGTTGCCGCCTGCAAAACAACAGGAAAAGTTTATACTACAAGCCGGGTACCACATGGAGCCCGTACTCACGGAGCCGGCAATTCAACAACCAGGTGCCATTACGTTTGATGGCAATGGCCGAATGTACGTACTTGAACTTCGTTCGTATATGCTTACCGTGGATTCACACGGAACGCTGGAACCGGTAAGCGGAATTTCCCGCTGGGAAGATGTCGACAACGACGGTATCTATGAAACAGGAGGTATGTTTGTTGATAGCCTTGTATTCCCGCGCTTTGTGCTTCCCGTGGGCCCGAACAGTATTCTCACCATGGAATCAAACGCCGACGTTGTTTACAAATACACCGATACCGATAACGACGGCAAGGCAGACAAACGTGAATTCTTCACTGACAACTTTGGTCGCGCCGGAAATGTCGAACACCAGCAAGCTTTCTTATACTGGGGAATGGACAACTGGTTATACAGTACCGTCAATCCTTTCCGCGTTCGCGAAACACCACAGGGTGTAGTCCGTGAATCGACGGGATCCAACCACGCACAGTGGGGCATTACGCACGACGACGATGGCAAGCTTTGGTTCCAGGGCGGATCCAATGGTGTTCCGTCATGGTTCCA
Source organism: Bacteroidota bacterium (assembly GCA_023428695.1). Lineage (GTDB taxonomy): Bacteria > Bacteroidota > Bacteroidia > Cytophagales > Cyclobacteriaceae > Ohtaekwangia. The sequence continues at coordinate 55,459 of JAEYWY010000028.1, read as the reverse complement.
GTTTCCTATTCACTATGGTGACTACATCATTGAAAAGAATTTCGCCGAAGGTTTCGAAGTACCGTGGGGTGCGCCTGTACGGATCGCTGACATGCAGGGGGGTATGCAAGCTGTCCGTATGCCTGAAGGAACACTCAACCGCGTGACCGGCGCTTCGGGTAATGATCTTTTCAGAGGTCATCGTTTACCTGGTGATTTGAAGGACCAATATTTCTATGGTGAACCCGTCGCGAGGATCGTGAGACAGGTACGCGCCGAGGAAAACGAAGGTTTGTACCTGCTTCACAACGTTTACCAGGATCAGCAGGCAGAGTTCATACGTTCACTTGATCCATTGTTCCGTCCTGTCGACATGGCAACGGCACCTGACGGCACTATGTACATCGTCGATATGTATCATGGCATCATCCAGGAAGGCGAGTGGACTCCCGAGGGATCGTATCTCCGCGTTAAGATCCAGCAATACCAGTTGGACAAAGTCATCAATCTCGGTCGTATCTGGCGGCTTACGCACGAAAGTATCGAACGCGACACGCGCAAGCCCCGCATGTATGAAGAGTCGTCCACGGAGCTACTGAAACATCTTGAGCATCCCAATGGATGGTGGCGCGACATGGCGCAGCAGGTACTTGTTCAGCGTGGAGATAAATCAGTCGCTCCGGCATTGACTGACCTTGTCAAGAACGCCGCCGATATTCGCACGTGTTTTCATGCATTGTGGGTGTTGGAAGGAATCGGTGCATTACCTGCTTCGTTGGTGAAAGAACTGTTCGTACATGAAGAGCCGCGTCTCCGGATTCAGGCGATGTGGGTGTCAGAGACTTTGTATAAGAACGGTGACAAATCTTTTGAAAAACTCTACCTGAAAATGATTGAGGATCCGGACCTGCATGTACGGATGCGCGCCATGATGACATGTCGTTTACTTGATATTCCCGGTAGAGAAGCCGTTGTAAAGAAGATTCTTAAGACAGATACACGGGCCGGTGTTCAGCTTGTAGGAAAGCAGGTACTCGAACCACCGGTTGTACATTCGTTCTTTGGAAGAAACTTTCCAAGCTTCACGCCGGAAGAGAAAGCACGCGTCGAGGAGGGTGAGAAGATTTATCAGAGTCTTTGTGCGACGTGTCACGGACCTCGCGGTGCCGGAACACCATTTGGTGAAGGCAAGCTGATGGCACCTTCACTTGTGAATTCCCCGCGGGTAAAGGCACATCCTGATTATGCAACCCGCGTTTTAATCCACGGAATGACCGGGGATATTAACGGGGAGACCTATGCTGGTGGACTCATGGCGCCGATGGGTAACAACACAGACGAGTGGATTGCTTCGGTAGTATCGTACATCCGTACAAATTTCGAAAACGAATCAACGCCCGTTTCTCCGGAAGATGTCGCGCGTGTGCGCCGGGAGACAGCGGACCAGAAAAAAACATATACGTTCAGCGAACTCTGGAATGCGGTACCCCAACCGTTGCACTTTGATGAGAAGTGGAAGGTGACAGCCAGCCACACGGCTGATGTTCGAAAGGGCAGCACAGCCTCTCCGAAAGGTGCATTCACATTTGAAGGTTGGACAACCGGCGTGACTCAGCAGGCAGGAATGTGGTTTCAGGTTGAACTTCCTCAAGTGACGAGGTTAACCGAAATCAGCTTCTTCTCATCAACGATCAGACGAGGATGGGGTGAGGGAGCACCACCACCGCTGACCACATATCCGAAAGAATACGACATCGAACTTTCAACAGACGGAACCAACTGGACAAAAGTGGTCACAAAGGGCAAGGGCATTGACAACCAGAGCGTCATACGTTTTGAGCCGACACCTGCGAAGTTTTTGCGTATTACGTTAACCGCATCCGAGGCTCCGGTAAATGGTGAGCGAAGAGGAAGACCACACGTGTTCGAGATTCCGTGGAACATGCGTGAACTCAAACTCTTCGTTGCTCAATGACAGGGAATTCCGTGTGCTTCGTGTTTCGGTGTCCCGGTTTGAAATTCCCGTATTAATGTCAACATTGAGTTATGGAAGAAGACCTGGCCTCATATCACACCCTTATTTCTGATCTGTTTCCACAGCTTGACGCTGAAACGGCCTGGGAAAAGTATGCGTTGCCGGAGGAAGCAATAACATTCTTCAACGAGCAGGGCTACCTGTCCGGTGTGCCCATTCTTGAAGAACATCAGATTGCGCACCTGAACCGGGAACTGGAAGAGCTTCAGGATCCGGCTCACTCAGGGCATTCGCTGTTCTATGAATTCCATTCCAACGAGTCAGGTGATCCAAATACGGTCTTGTTCCACTCGTTGGGTCATTGGCGTATAGCGGAAGGGTTTCACGACGTTCTTTGGAACCCTGCTTTTGTGGTTCCGGCGAGCCAGCTTCTGGGAAATCGAGCTGTACGTTTCTGGCATGACCAGTTGTTTTGCAAACCTGCACACCACGGTGGTGTCGTTGCGTGGCACCAGGATTACAGTTACTGGACACGGACAATTCCCATGCAACATCTCACATGCTGGGTTGCACTTGATGATGCTACTAGGGAAAACGGGTGCCTTAGTTACATTCCCGGAAGTCACAAATGGGGTTTGCTCGAAAAGCCGGAACTTGCCGGGGATATGAACGGCCTGGATCGATACCTCAATCCCGACCAGCAGAAACAATTTGAGAATCGCGTCTTTGCCGAGCTCGGGGCAGGGTATGGTACCTTTCACCATCCGCTCATGGTTCACGGATCGTACGAAAACAGGTCTGACCGATCCCGCAGGGCATTCGTACTCAATGTGTTTGCCGACGGTACACTTTCAGATTCCGACAGTCCATTACTTGAGGGCACGCCGGCGGTCGGAAAGGGCGAACCTATGACCGGAAAGTTTTATCCACTCGTTTTTACCCCGCCTGAAATTAAACCCTGACAGCTGCGTAACCGTTTCAGGAAAGAGCAGTCTTTGAAGAAACTGCGCGTTTATGATCAGAAATTATCTAACCTCCATCATCCGGAACATTTCACGGAACCGGGTCTTCTCTGCCATTAATTTTTCGGGACTTGTAATTGGTATGGTGGCATGTATGCTGATCATGCAATTTGTGCTGCATGAAATCAGCTACGATAATTTCCACAGCAATAAAGGCCGCATTTATCGCGTACAGCTCGATCGTTATGATAAAGGCACTATTTCAACGCGTTGGGCGGCCGGTGCTGCCGGAATCGGACCTGACTTTAAAGCCAACCTGCCTGAAGTCAAACGATATGTCCGACTTCATGGCGGCGATGGAGTGTATGCAGTAGGCGATTCCTACTTCAAGGAGGAGGGCACCTGGTACGCCTCAGAAGACTTCTTCGAAATGTTTTCGGTAAACCTTATCGATGGGGTTGACTCGCTTGTCTTGAAGGAGCCCTTCAAGATGGTGGTGTCTCAATCGTTCGCACGCAAATACTTCGGCGATACCAATCCGGTAGGGAAGGTCATCAAACAAAACGGAAGGACTGACTACGAAATCACAGGAGTGTTCGCCGATCTGCCTGTGAACACGCACATGCAGATCGACGCCCTCATGTCATTTGAAAGCCTGAAGAAACTATGGAATGATGAAATCACCTCGTGGAACTGGGACGGGTTTATGACTTACGTTGAACTTCACGAAAACGCGGACCTCGGGGTAATGAAGAGTAAACTCCCGGAGCTCACCGAAAGAATCAATGGCGAACTGATGAAGCGTTTTAACGCGGGCATGATATTCAATTTTCAACCCATCACCGATATTCATCTTGATTCGGACTTCATGGGCGAGTTTAAGGAAAACGGGAATCGCCAGTCGGTATACTTTCTATCTGTTGTTGCAATCCTGATCCTTGTCATCGCCTGGATCAATTACGTCAATCTCGCGACTGCGAAATCAATAGAACGCGCGCGTGAAGTTGGTGTTCGCAAAGTAATGGGTAGTGATCGCTCCCAGCTTGTCAGGCAATTCATTTTTGAATCCGTCCTTCTGAATGTGGCAGCGGCTGTCGTGGCATTTGTCCTGGTGGTGGTGCTAACACCGTGGTTTGGCGACCTGACGGGTCGTCAACTTGACTACTTGCTTTTCCGCGAGCCGGGTTTCTGGCTTTGGAGCACTGGCGCTATCGTTGTTGGAGCGTTGCTCTCAGGTTTGTATCCCGCATTCGTGTTGTCATCCTACAAACCCGTTGAAGTTCTCAAAGGCCGATTCAAGAATACGAACCAGGGGATCGTATTTCGCAAAGGTATGGTCATCATGCAATTTGTTGCATCGATCACCTTACTTGCCGGAACGTTTACCGTTTACAGGCAATTGACTTACATGCGCGACCAAAAACTCGGCATCGATATCGAGCAAACCCTTGTGCTCAATTCTCCGAACGTTGTCGACTCAACCTATCAAAGCAAGTTCCAGGTGTTCAAACAACGTTTGCTGCAATTCCCTGAAGTGGTTTCCGTCAGCGCGTCAACTTCCATTCCGGGATCACAACCTCAGTGGAACGCAGGTGGTATACGCCGGCTCTCACAAACGGAAGAGGAGCAAAATCAATACAGGGTCATCATGATGAACGGAGACTTTATCCCGCTTTATGGGCTTCAAGTTGTCGCGGGGCGTGGTTTTTCGGATGAGATTCCGAACGAACGCGAATCACTGATGCTCAATGAATCCGCACTGGAGCTTATGGGATTTGATGACGCAGAGCAGGCAATCGGCGATCAGGTACTTTTCTGGGGGGACACGTTCCGTATCGTGGGTGTACTGAAAAATTTCCATCAGGAATCGCTGAAAAAGAAATTTGATCCCCTGCTTTTCAGGTACGACCCTTCCCCGGGCGGCTACTATTCAATTCGCTTCAACACCGCGAACGTAAGGACATCACTGGCAAGTTTTGAAGAACAATGGAAGTCGGTTTTCGCCGGCAATCCGTTTATTCACTTCTTCCTTGACGATCATTACAACAAACAATACAAGGCAGATCAACAATTCGGCAGAGTATTCGGAATATTTTCAGCGTTGGCCATTTTCATCGCCTGTCTGGGACTGTTCGGACTCTCCGCGCTCACCGCGGCGCAACGCACAAAAGAAATCGGCGTGCGGAAAGTACTCGGTGCTTCCGTTCCGCGCATCGTTGCACTTATGAGTCGCGATTACTTTGTACTTGTGTCAATCGCAATCGTCGGATCCATTCCACTGGCATGGTGGCTGATGGATTTGTGGCTTACTGATTTTGCCTACCGCATCAATCTCAGCTGGTGGTTGTTTGCCATCCCAACCGTCGTGGTTTTGCTCATCGCATTGTTAACCGTAATGATACACACATTGCGCGCCGCGAGCGCAAACCCGGTAAACAGCCTCAGACAGGAATAGTATAAAGCGTTCTCAGATGGTGTAGAGTTGCCCGTAATACTCGGCAAGCATTCGTTTTACACCGAATTGCTTGTGCGTACTGAGGACGCTTTCTTTCATCATGTCAATCCACTTCTTGCGATCGTCGTAGTAGGTTGGAAGCACTTCGCCGAGCAGAACCTTGTACATTGACTTCTGATCGTGAGCGTCGAGCTTCTTCTCGTTTCTGTTTTCGTAGCCGTCACCGATTTGCCATCCGTTAACTCCATGATGGCATGCTTCCGGCCACCATCCATCAAGGATGCTGAGGTTGAGTACACCATTCATCGCGGCCTTCATACCCGAGGTTCCACTGGCTTCCTGGGGCCGGCGCGGGTTGTTAAGCCACACATCGGCACCACGAACAAGCATTGAACCAATAGTCATGTCGTAGTTCTCGAGGAAGACGACGGAGTTCGGGTACTTGCGAGTCAGCGCAACTATGTTTTCCACGATGCGCTTACCACCGTCGTCGAGCGGATGCGCCTTCCCGGAAAAGACGATCTGAAGTTTTCCGCTCTTGAACAGGCGGTCAACTTTCGAGCGATCACTAAAAATGAAATCGCTGCGCTTGTAAGGCACCGCACGTCGTGAAAATCCAATAAGCAGGCTATCCTGACGAAGGCGGACACCGGTCCTTTCATAGATGAAACGCAGCAGCTTCTTCTTGTTTTCCTGATGTACCCGCCAGATTTCCTGAGTCGGCTCTTTAGCAGCCCTGACGATCCGGTTATCCACCCATGTTGGCAGGTGAATCGCGTTTGTGATGCCCACAATTTCCGCGCGGTCCTTTACGCCTTCCCACATTTTATTTGCCGTCACCGCATGAAGCTGCGCAACGGCGTTTGCTTTTCGCGATAAACGTAGCGCACCTACCGTCATGTTGAAGGGTGAGCCCCCAAGTCTTTTGAGATCCTGGCGCGTAAACACACCGTTGTCAGCGCCCATATAAATCAGTCTGTCGATGTAATGCGACTCGTTACCCTGAACGACCGGAGTGTGCGTTGTGAATACGATTTGCTTACGTGATTCATCCAGCGCGCGGTCAATCGATTTTCCGGCAGCGACTTTTTCGCGCACAAGTTCGAATCCTGCGAAAAGGGCATGACCTTCGTTGAAGTGATATACATCAACGGGAATCTTAAGCGCACGAAGCGCTTTCACACCACCGATTCCCAACACCATTTCCTGTGCAATGCGTTCTTCTCCAAACCAGCCATAAAGCTGACCGGTGATCCAGCTGTCTTCGTTACCAGGAACATCTGTATCAAGCAGGTAGAGTGGCGCATTCCGGAACTTTTCACACAGCCACACTTTGCACTTGACGTTTCGCTTTCGAATAGTTACTGTCACTGTAACGCCGGTATCTTTCAGGAACGGGTACTCGTAGATCGGATAGGTGTCCACCGGTTTTCCCTGTTGTGAGATTTTCTGGTCGGTATAACCTTGCTTCCACTTGAGGCCGATACCTACCATCGGGTACTTGTAATCGCGGGCACCTTTCAGATAGTCACCGGCGAGGATACCGAGTCCGCCTGCATACATTTTGAAATCACTTTGGAGTGCATACTCCATACAGAAGTACGCTACCCTGGGAAGAGAAGCTTTTGCCATGGTCTTTTTGAATTCACAGGTAATATCGGCATTGAGGGTTAAATGTGCATATCATCGATCTAATTATTTCGAGCCACATGATTTCGCGCGAAACCACAAAGCCAGACTCCACCAAAGAAGAAACAAGTCCGTATATTCGTACCTGACTGATAGTTAAACTTATGTTCCGATTGCTCGCAGCGACCCTCGTTGTCTTTTCGTTCCTTTCGACGGGCGCTTCCCAAAACGTTCAATTCTATTTTACGGAGGCGACGGAAGCACTGAAAAAACGTGATTTCGTTCGTTACGATTCGATGATCTCGACGGCATTGAAAATGTTTCCCCAACATCCAATCATAATCTGGCACGCAGGCAAGGCCGCTGCACTTAACAACCGACCAGATTCGGCGATAGCCCTTCTCCGAAAGGCGATTAATATCCGGAGTGATTTCAATCTGTCGGAAGCTGATCTGTTTAACATATGGAAACATCCTGAATTCGAGAACCTTGAAAAGGAAAAAGCAACGCTTGAAACGCCGGTCATTACTTCAGATACAGCATTCGTAATCGATGATCGCCAATTGCATCTTGAATCAGTCGCCTATGATCCCAGGGAAAAGGTGCTATACGGAGGCAGTATTCATAAAAGGAAAATAATCCGTATCACGCGCGATGGCAAGGTAAGTGATTTCATCAAAGCCGAAGAACATGGAATAACATCGGTGTTTGGTCTCAAGATCGATACGCGGCGTCGCCTCCTGTGGGCATGCGCTTCACCGATGAAAGAAATGCAGAATTACGACTCAACGGCAACTTCAGCGCTTTATCAATTCAGTCTCAAGAACGGCAAACTCCTGGCCTCGTACAGTCCCTCGGACACACTCACCGGCCACGTCTTTGGTGACGTAATCCTTGACGGAAATGGAAATCCATTTGTCTCTGATTCGAAGAACAATATTATCTATACAATCGACCGCGAAAAGGGTGTGCTTGTTCCTTTTTTTACGTCGCCTGAATTCTGGAACCTGCAGGGAATGACGTTCTCAGGCGATTTCCAAGAACTATACGTCTCCGATTATATCAAAGGCATTTATGTGCTTGACATGCGCACGCGGCACCTGACACCGGTAAAAGCAGCATACGCAATTTCATTAAAGGGTGCCGACGGAATTTATTTTTATAGAAATTCTATCATCACGATACAGAATGGCGTGTATCCTCACCGTGTTGTGAGGCATTGGCTCAATGAAAGCAAAAATGCTTTTGATCGCTATACGGTTGTCGACAACAATCACCCGGCGTTCGGCGAACCGACTATAGGCACGTTTGACGGAAACACCTTTTACTACGTGGCAACCAGCCAGTGGAACGGATATGAGAATGGAAAGGTGAAGACTGCATCCCAGTTGCGACCGATCGTAATCCTGCGTTGCAGTTTTTGATTTGTGTCGACTTGCGTAAGGGGGGTCTGGTTTATTATTTTCGCGGCCCAAACTTTGCAAAACATAAACCCAACAATTTGACTGTCTTTAATCCCACTGAACGCGACGAACGCGAGTACCTCGAAGTTGTAAAAGAAAAACTGAATCTGGCGCTGAACCGCGCCGAGTCGTCCGTGCGTCAGCAATCGGAAGAACTCCGTCAAAACAAGGAGTATTTGCATCAACATCAGTCCGGCCTTGACGAAGCAGATCTCGTCGCCGCTGAACAATCCATCAACCGAATGGCATTCACCGGCGAATCAACCGTCGATCGACGCCGCCGACTGCTGAAATTGATTCAGTCACCGTATTTTGGAAGAATCGATTTCACCGGCGAAGGGCAGGCAGCACCGAATCCGATGTACATCGGCATCCACACCTTTACGGATGATGCGGCGAAGGAGAACATCGTTTACGATTGGCGTGCACCCGTTTCATCGATGTTTTACGACTTCGAACGCGGTGAGGCCTGGTATAACACTCCCGCAGGAAAAGTAAACGGCGAGATCACACTGAAACGGCAGTACCGCATCCGTGATGGCCAGATGGAGTTTATGATTGAAAACGACATCAACATTCACGACGAAGTTCTGCAAAAAGAGTTGAGCAAGTCCGCAGATGATAAGATGAAAACCATCGTCGCGACTATTCAGCGGGATCAAAATGCCGTTATCCGGAACGAAAGCGCGAGTGTCATGATCATCCAGGGTGTTGCCGGTTCCGGGAAAACGTCAATTGCACTGCACCGCATCGCATTCCTGCTGTATCGCTTCAGGGATGAAATCAAGTCGCGCGATATTCTGATTATATCTCCGAACAAAGTTTTTGCTGACTACATCTCAAACGTTCTTCCCGAACTGGGCGAGGAACAAATACCCGAGACGGGTATGGATGAACTCGCGTCAGACCTCCTGGAGCACAGGTATCGTTTTCAGACATTTTTTGAGCAGGTATCGGTATTGCTCGACGAACATGACCAGGCTTTTGTCGAACGTATTCGATTCAAATCGACGTTTGAGTTTCTTAGCAAGTTGAATCAGTACTTCATCCATATCGAAAATAACTACTTCAACTTTGAAGAAATCCGTGTCGCGAGAATGGTCGTGCCGCATCCGTTTATCGAAGAGCGTTTCCGTGCCTACCACCGGCTCCCGATTCTGAAAAGAGTTCCTGAAGTCGTGAAAGACGTGCTTCAATACATCCGCCAACAGGTAAAAAGGAAACTCAGTGGCGGAGAAAAAGCCCGTGTATGGCAGGCAATACCGAGAATGTTTCGTTTCGACAATCCGTTCGATGCGTACAAGGATTTTTACAAGTGGATGGGAAGGCCTGAGATGTTTCGCATGATGCGCGGCGAACGCCTTGAATACAGTGACGTGTTTCCTTTGATCTATTGCAAGATCCGCCTCGAAGGCATTACTCCCTACGATCACGTAAAGCATCTGCTCATCGATGAAATGCAGGACTATACACCGGTTCAATACGCAGTGGTTTCCCGAATCTTCAAGTGCCGGAAGACGATACTCGGCGACGTAAGTCAGCGTGTGAATCCGTACAGCGCTTCATCAGCCGAAGGCATTGAACAGGTTTTCCCACAAGGCGAGGTGATAAAACTGTTCAGGAGTTATCGGTCAACGCTCGAGATCACGGCATTTGCACACCGCATCATTCCCAATACGAATGTGATTCCGATGGAACGTCACGGCGAACAACCACATGTAATCGGGTTTGCATCGAACGCTGAAGAGATCGCGGAAATCGGTAAGTTGGTTGAGGCGTTCCAGAATTCGGGATACCATTCCATGGGTATTATTTGCAAAACGCAGGAACAAGCCGAGGTGGTTCACGCCGAATTGAAATCCACCAGAGCTCAACTACTCACACCCGAAAGCACAGTGTACAAGCAAGGCATCGTAATCACGACAGTGCATCTCTCCAAAGGGCTCGAATTCGATGAGGTTGTCATTCCTTTTGTTTCCGGAGGGAACTACAATACTGGAGTGGACCGGAGTATGCTGTACATTGCCTGCACCCGCGCGATGCACCGACTCACGCTCACGTTTTCCCGTGAGAAATCGGAGTTTGTTTGATTTACACTGCCGATGCAATCGTAACTTCCTTCTTCTGACGTTTATGATAGTACGCGTAGGAGAGGAAGAGCGCAACGATTGGCGGTAGCATGAAGACAATATCCAATCTCGGTCCCCATGTGGCAATTGCGGAATACGATGCGCCGATGAGATCGAAAAACAGTCCGGCATAAGCCCACTCCTTGATTCGCGGAAAGCCGGGAACCAGAATGGCAATCACGCCCAGTGTTTTAGCCACGCCAAGGAAGGGGATGATATACTTCGGGTACCCCAACTGGCTGCTTACCATATCGACAGCCTCCGGTACCACAATGATGTCAGGTATTGCGGAGAAGAGCATGAATGCACCGAATAGTCCGGTTACAGTCCAGTAGATGATGTTTGTCTTTTTCATAGCAATTAGCGTTATCTTGTAACAAAGTTAATATGCTAATCCGGTTGAGCAGGTGGCCAGTTGCGGCATTGTAAGGGTAAGAATGCGCCAGCTTTTTTGGAAGTGACATTAGACAAGTCAAATCAGCGCTATGCAATACATCTTCTGTTTGATTGCAATCACATTGTTTCCTGACGCGCGTGTTCAGGAAAATCAGTTCTCATGGTTGACCGGCTCCTGGGCGTTGGAAACACGGAATGGCAAAATGGTTGAAAGCTGGAACACGGAATCAGACAGTTTGCTCACCGGGCGAAGTGTAATCATCAGGTCTGATGGAACGTCTGCACTGCAGGAAACGCTTCGGCTCGAACGTCGGAAAGGGGAGTGGTATTACATATCAAAGGTGGAAGGCCAAAACGACAATCGCCCCGTATCCTTTCATGTCACATTCATAGGTCGGGAAGAGTTCATTTGCGAAAACCCGGAGCATGATTTTCCCCAACGAATCGCGTACAGGAGAATAGACAATCGCATGTATGCAAGTATCGAAGGACGGAGAGATGGCAAACTCCGGAAACGGAATTTCGATTTCACGAAGGAGTGATCCATTCCCGGAGTGTGCGCGACTTCAACACCGTTTATTCACCTTCCAGAAGCCAGCCTACGTAGGCAATCTTCCAGGTGCCATCGCGTTTTTCCATGATTCGCGTCTCTCGACTTAAGCCCGGCATATCCATCAGGCTATCGCCGGTATCTTCACCGTATTGGTCAAACGTAAGCCACGCCACGTCGCGATATATCCGCATGTTCATGTTTTCCCTGCGCACGCGTGTCGCCGTAGGATTCGCTTCCGGACTTCTCTCAAAGTGATCTTTTGATCGCGCAGCGCGCTGATCCCAGCCCTGCACAACGGTCACACCACCATCTTTCCACCAGCCCATTGTACGGATATATGGCTCATGCACCCAATACGAAGCCCACTTCTCATAATCTTTATTCCAGAAAGCAGCTGATTCTCCGTCAATCACTGCGAGGATTGCTTCTCGTTCCTTGTCGTAATCAATGGTGTCTGATGTTTCGTTAGTAACCTGCTGGCATGAAACGCAGCCGATGATGGCAGCGAAAAGAAAAATCCGGGAAAATTTCATTAGAAAAGGGTTTTGTGTTATGTTAAGATAAATCTTTAACGGCTACTGACGGCCGGAGTTTCGGAGCAAATTACCTCAAAAGATAATTATGAAAAAGAAAACGATCTGGATCATTCTCGCGTCAATCGTGATTTTGCTGGTTGTAGCGTATGCGTACCTGATGTACAGGAACAGAAGCCTGAGCCCTCCGGGAGAAGTTGCAGCTACGGCAGGCGATCTCACAGTCAGCATCACCTACAGCAGACCGTCAGTGCGCAACAGGTTGATCTTTGGTCCGGAAGAGCAGGAAGCACTGCAGCCGTATGGAAAATACTGGCGACTGGGCGCCAACGAATCCACCGAAGTGACCTTCAGCCGTGACGTTAGCTTCAATGGAAGCAATGTGAAAGCGGGATCATACCGAATGTACGCCGTACCCGGACCTGATGAATTTGAAATCTACTTAAACTCTGAACTGGGACAATGGGGCGCGTTCGAGCCGGATCATGAATTGGATGTATTGCAAACACGCGTTCCGGTGGAAAAGAACAGTTCACACGTTGAACAGTATACGATTTCCCTTCCGGCAGTTGACACCGGAATCGACATCGTTTTTGAATGGAGCGATACCCGGTTCGTTGTTCCAATCCGTTAGTAACATTTAGTTGTCGACATCCCGCAGCGATGGCCGATTATCCCCGGAATCGCGCTTTTCGTACTTCACCTTAAACCGACTAAGGTCAGGCTTGGTTGTGCGTTTGCGATTGAGTTCATATCGATAGATGGCCTGACCAAGTTCATATAGGAAAGGCCAGCCAACGGATTCGTATTCGTATTTGTTATCGTTCAGAATTCCGTCACTGTTAACATACAGCGTGGCAGTGAGCATGAATTCGACGTTGTTGTTGAAGTCAGCCACGTACGAAACATCCGTCAGAAAACCGTAGGCCCATCCAACCTTGTTGAATACACGCACGCCGTCTGGCATCCGATGCTTCCCTCTGAAGTAAAATTTCACATAGCTGTCGTAGTATTGGGATGTATCGTACTTCGGATAACTAGTTTCTGACGGGTATTGCGAAAGGTAGCGGTACAAAAAATCGTAGTCGTCATTGGTGAAGTTCCAGCGTTTGTCAGCTGGAAGAGACTCCGGAAACATCACCGATTGCAAAATCTGTTGAAGCTCCGCGAGCGGTACATCATTAGCCTTGGTAAAATCAATGGGCCTGTGTATCAGGCTGTCATTCCGGTCGAGATGACCTCTGCCAATCAGCACAGGTTTGCCATAGATGTACGGGTCATCGTTGTATGCCGGCGGTTGCGTAAAGATCACCTTGCCGGATTTGTCGAGAAACCGGATCTGATTGGTGTGGCGGTTTTGTTCATCGGAAAAACCCATGAACTGACGATTGATACGGGTCCGTTCAAAACCCATTGACGCCAGCCGTTGCTTTACGGTTTTCTGTCCCACGAACTGATAAAGCCGGTTATATGCATCGTTGTCACTGACGAGAAAAGCTTTCTTAATGTAGTGGGCGATCGAAGGATAATTGGTTTCAGATGTCGAATCATGATATGCAGGTACCTGCCTTTCATAACTGCTGTCGATTTGCATTGCCGTGAACTTATTCACGCCCTTGAGGTTCATTTCATTCAGCTTTTCAAGCGCAAGCAACGCAAGTGGCAGCTTCACGGTAGAAGCGGGGTTAAAATAAAGATCCGGATCTACATTAAAGTGCAGATGTTTGAATACAGGTTTATTATTCCTGTCACGATCGATCTGTGTGTAGATGATCTGAAGCCTGAACGTGTCCTTTTTCGCAATTACGTCCCGGACCAGTGAGCTCTTACTTTTTGTCAGGATGCCTGACAACTCAGCATCAGTTTGTGATTGTGCGTGGCAGCGCAACGAAACACAACTTAATGCAACGAAGGCAATAAGTCGATACATTATGATTAGGAATTGGCACACGAAGTTAGAACCAATTGCGAGGTATCAAAGGATCGGCCCTCAAAATCTGCGTAAGCCTATTCAGGATACCAGTTTCTCAAACGAACTTCAATGTTTGGATCGGAGTCATTCACCAGTTTGCGGAAGGCTTCGGTGTCACTGCCGCGATAATGAAAAGGATATACGATTTCTGGCTTGAACTCAAGCACAGCGCTCGCAGCCTGATTGATATCCATCGTCGGGCCGTTCATACAAACAAACGCGATATCAATATTCTTAAGACTTCGCATTTCAGGAATGTCTTCCGTGTCACCTGAAATGTAAATACGCTTGCCGCCGAGTTGAAGTATGTAGCCATTGCCTCTTCCTTTTGGATGGCGTGAGTCCGGTGTCTCCGGAAGGTTGTACATTGGGAGCGCGCTGATGGTAACTCCCTCAACCCTCGCGGTTTCACCATTGCCGATGACAGTCATCGTTTTCTTGTAGTTTTCAGGTAGCTGATCCGCAACGGCCCTGGGAACGACAAAATGCGCATTTTCCGTTTTGATTGCCGCAAGCGTTTCGACATTAAGGTGATCTCCGTGAATATCTGTGATGATAATCAAGTCGGGAGCGGCAATTCCTTCGAACACTTTGCCGCCGCCAAAGGGATCAACATAGATAGTCTTGCCGTTGTACGTGAAGACCACTGTACCGTGAAGCACAGGTTGAATAGAAATCGATCCTTTTGTTGTTTTTATTTCATCTGCCGCAGGGCGCTGCGCCCAAATCGCGAGTGGAATGTAAAGGCAAATGATTGTTGCAATGAAGCGTTTTTTCATTCAGACAATGTAACGACCTCATTGCAATATTGAAAGGCTTTCCTGATCAATGGCAGGGTTACCGGAAGTAGCGCTCGTATGCGCCTCTGGTTGCGATGCCAACATGACCGTCATAAATACCACCGGTATTTCCTATATCGTGAACAAGGACTTCGATGACATTTTCACCCTTACGGCGCAGAAGATTCGCGGGGATGGGGTAGGCACGTTTCCGCTCGTAGGAACTACTTGAACCGTACGGACGATGGTCATTGGTTTCTCCAATGAACTTCCCGTTAATATACACCTCATCGAAGTCGTCAATAAGCCCAAGCAGCAGGACCAGAGGCTCATCACCAAGGTCCGGCGGAAGTTCAAACGTCTTACGGTACCAGGCAAAACCATCGTACTTGAAAAAGCCCTGATGTTCCCACGGAGATGGTACCATAACGTTTGTCCACGCGCGTTCATTCGTCACAGGTTGACCGCTGGGGCTCGTTGCAAACGACCAAACACCCTGCAAGTCCAGAAGCAGATTGTTATCGCGGTAGCGCCGGTGAATCCCGATTCGTCGGCCATCCACAATTCCGCCCGCAAGCATACCATCAAACACACGAACGGCAATCGTATTGCTGCCGGTATAGTTAATCAAATGAGGCGTAAGGACGTAACGTCTTTCATTGTTGTAGGCGGTCTTGAACTTTGGCGGCATGATTCCGGACAAGCCGATAAGCTTGCCGTTCAGATATACTTCGTCAGCATCATCGATGAAACCAAGATCGAGATAGTAAGTCTCATTCTTGTTGAGTTTCGTGCCATCAAATCGCGTTCGATACCAGGCGAAGCCATCGTAGCCGTTAAAGCCTTCATCTTCCCATGCAGACGGGACGGTGATGGATTCCCAACTCGTATCATTAAAGTACTGCAATGCCCATTTTTCATCATCACCGATTTTGAACTTCCATTTACCCGTAAGATCGATGACCTGGCCATTAGCTGATAACGATATCAGAATAAAGCATGCTACTATAATTCCTGTTGTTTTCACCCAATCAAAAATTTAGACCAAAATACAAATTGTTTGAAGAAAGGCGCGCCATCTGCGTGCCTTCTTCAAACGAACCCAAACTAGTCAAACCGTACTAGTTATTTCGATGCCGTATACGCGTCATGGTAGGAAACATGTTCCAGATGTGCGACAAACACAGCGCTATTCTTAAACGGCACGATGCGGTATGAAACCGAAGTGCGACCGTCGTTGATTTCTACAATGCAATCCTTCTTGCCCAGCTTTTCGACATTGTACCACTTCTGGAAGCCCTTTTCGTAAGGACCGCTGGTAATTCTGTCGGTAAACAAGACCTCTCCGTTACGGATGAACCGGACGGTTACGGGATCTGTATTTTGCATGGCATACAAAACTTTTGCATAGCCCGGGCGTGAGGGAAGGACCTTGATACGCAATTCGGGTGACTCCTGTGCGTACGTGTTTAATGTGGCAACTGCTATCAAAGCGAGTGCGAGGATAATGAACCTGGTTTTCATAAGCGTTTTTTGTTTACAGTGTGTCGGAATTTGAAACAGTACTGTAAAGAACGCGGCGTCCATGATAGCAGATGTCACCGTTGCGTAAGGAATTGTAAAAGATTGTAACAGCCTTTTAACAATTTGTCAAAGGCGCTCCGGACATAAGGGAAAGATTCGTTTCAGGATCAGGAAACCAGCTTGTAGCCGGAACCGTGAACGGTAAGAATAATACGGGGCTGATTGGGATTCACTTCCACTTTCTGTCGCAGGCGTGCAATGAAATTGTCTACCGTACGCGTTGTGATCTGCTCTTCATAACCCCAAACGTTTTGCAACAATTCATAACGACTGATAACCTTGTTTCGGTTTCGATACAGGTAGTGGAGCAACTCAAATTCTTTATGCGACATCTTTACTTCGCCATCGCGGGCTTTCGCCTGAAATGCGTCAAAGTCAACGTCAATATTTCCGATGGTGACCGCTTGGTCAGCTACCGTTTCTGAGGGACGGCGCCTTAGAATCGCCTTGATACGCGCAAGTAATTCTCTTATGCTGAAAGGTTTCGTTACATAGTCATCTGCACCAAGCTCAAGCCCAAGGATCTTGTCAATTTCCTCTCCACGTGCGGTCAATAGTACAATAGGTGTTTGAATACCCTCTGCCCGGGCTGTCTTGCATACGTCAAAGCCTGACATTCCCGGAAGCATCACATCCAGCAAAACAAGATCGAAGGAACGCGTCCGGATTGAATTCAATCCGCCAATGCCGTCGCCGGCGACTTCGACCTGGTAATTATCCAGTTCAAGGTTGTCCTTCAATCCCAACTGCATCGCCGGTTCATCTTCGATAATTAGTATCCTTGCCAAAACTGCTCTTTTAAACGCGTTGAAAATATAATTTGAATGTCGACCCCTTTCCTGGCTGGCTCTCAACCGTCACTTTCCCGTTTTGCGCTTCCATCAGTTGTTTAACGAGTGCGAGGCCAAGGCCGGTGCCGCGACTTTTGGCCAGATCACCCGTAGGTACGCGATAAAACTTATCAAAAATCTTTTGCTGGTGCGCCGGTGCAATGCCGATCCCATAATCCTTGAAGCTGACTATTACGTGCAGGCCATCAGTCTTGGTTTCAATTTCAAGCCGCTTGTTGTCCTTGCTGTATTTGATTGCGTTGTCAATCAGGTTTACCATCACTTCCTCCATCGCTTCGCGGTCGGCGCGAACCCATACCTTTCCGACTTCTGAATACGAATATTCAAAACCTTTGTTCCGAAGGTGAAAATCATACGTCTGAAGAATGCCGTTAATCACTTCGCTCGCGTTCAATGTTTCAGGGTGGAGCACACGTTTTTTTGTTTCCGCCTGACTGAAATTCAGTATCCGGTTGACAATTCCGGAAAGGCGTTGCGTTTCCTGGCTGATGATGTGATAGTATTCCTGGCGCTTTTCTTCATTTGCAACGCGATTTAGCTCGAGCGTCTCTGCAAACATGCTGATCACGGCCAGAGGTGTCCGGATTTCGTGCGACACATTAGAAATGAATTCGGATTTGTTTTGAGCCAGGTCGACCTCACGTCGCAGGTTCCGGAATACGAGTACAACGGCGGTAATAAGCACGATATTTAGTCCGGCAAGCAGAATAAGGTTTGTCTTTGTCCTTTCCCTGACGATTTGATTCAGACTCGTCCCGCGAGGTGCGATTCCCAGGGCATAATCCGGAAATATCCAGAAATCCTTTGTCACTACTTCCGCCAGAAGGCTGTCGCCTCCTGCCTGCCCGGTGGAGTAGACGGACGAACTGGAATCCTTTCTGACAACCGATAAGGCGAACTGATCGCGCGCGATCGTCTGCAGCCGTGGTCCGATATTCCCTTCAATAAATAACTCTGTGTCAATTACAAAGCCCGCTATCCGGTAGTCACCGGGTTGTGACTCAACGACGAATACGACGCCACTAAAACCGCTCAACTGCAGATCAAGTTGTTCGATCTTTTGAAATCCGCTTCGTTTATACCGGATAAGGTTGGCAAGGTTCCCATCAGCTGCCATTGCTTTTTCCACACCGGGCCAGATCTCATTCCTGTCGTTGCCAGGGAGTTCGAATATCCGGTCAATTCGGGTGGTATCGTCAGGAGCGCAGACAAAAATCCCCAGTAGAGATTCATTTAACAGAAGCAGATTCTGTATCCGTACCGGATTGCCTGATGTGGTTGTGTCAAGATAAAGGTCAGTCTCCACGCGCGACACCCAGTTTCCCAAAACGTCATCGGAATACTGGTTTACACTAAACAATATCGCTTCAAGTTGTTTGTGATATATAGTCTGAATCATTTTCTCATCGCGACTAAACGATGAGAATTCATAAACCGAGAAGGAAATTACCGGCAGAAGGAAAATGAGTGCCAGGAGAAGTGCAATCCTTCGTTTTGAATTCATACCCCAATTACGGATTTTTTTTTCTGATAGTTTCCACCCGACATAGAGGACGTCTTCACCGTCATTTCGGCAAAAAGGCCGTTTACATAAAAACACGCCCTGTGATCGCGATTACAGGCAGGTACGGGTTTGCGTTTTTGACGAAATGCCCTATCTTGGCTTCGGCTGGTCATTGCGCATCCGGCAGCGCACATAGTCCGGATTAAACCAAACATTTTATTCTACTCTATGATGCGAAAACCGATGCTTTTGGCAAAGGCGTTCCTGCTTTTTTGCGCCCCGCTTTTTTCACAACACGTCACCTACACGCGCGACCAGATCATCGCGATCACGCCCGAATGGAAAGGTGATCGGCTGCCCGACGGCAGACCTCATGTTCCCGACAAGCTTCTTGAACGACTAAAAAACATCTCGCTGGAAGAAGCGTGGGGCGTGTTGCGTTCCAAAGGATATAACAACCAGTTTGAAGGCGACTGGATGGTACTCCGTCCTGACCAGGTTATGACTGGCAGAGCCCTCACCGTTCAATACCTCCCCAAACGCGACGACTACGACAAACTGATCCGCGCCAAAGGAAAAGAAGAGAAACGGATCGGGAATTTCAACTCTTGGCCTATCGATATGCTGAAACCAGGTGACATATACGTCGCCGACAGCTATGGCAAGATCGTCGACGGTACCCTTATCGGTGATAACCTTGGTAACTCAATCTACAGCAAATCGAAAAATGGCATCATCTTTTATGGATCCGTCCGCGATACAGAAGGACTTGAAAAGATTGAAGGATTCAACGCGTGGATCAAAGGCTATGATCCGTCCTATATACAGGAAATGATGCTTGGCGGTATCAACGTTCCGATACGTATCGGGCGGGCTACTGTACTTCCCGGCGATGCCATCCTCGCCAAGAAAGGCGGCGTGATATTTATCCCTGCGCATCTTGTTGAAGAGATCGTCATTCAGGCTGAGTTCATCGCCCTTCGCGACCAATTCGGCCACCAGCGCCTCCGTGAGGGCAAATACACACCCGGTCAGATTGACCAGCAATGGACAGACGAGATTAAGAAAGACTTCCTCAAATGGCTCGACAGCAACCCTGACAAGTTGCCAATGACGCGCCAGGAACTCGACGCATACATGAAAAGCCGTACATGGTAACACCTTAAAGAAAACCTAACACTATGCATACTCCTTCAGCAAAATACCTGAACCGTCTTGGGATTATTGATTCCCCTGAGAGTGCTAATGATGGTTCAAAAGCGAACGAACAAAACGGACGCCGCGACTTCTTTAAAAAAGCGGGAATGGGCGGAATATTCCTCGGTGGAATGATGTTCAGTCCCATTGAAGACGTCCTTGCACAGAGTACATCCCGCGTAAACAAAAACTCAGCACCGTCTGATCTTAAGATCACAGACATGCGTTACGCTGTCGTCATGAACGGACACGCGCGTTGTCCGGTCATACGTATTGATACCAATCAGGGTATCTACGGACTCGGAGAAGTTCGCGATGGCGCATCATGGCGATACGCGCTTTTTCTCAAAAGCAGAATTCTCGGAATGAATCCGTGCAGTGTTGAACTGATTTTCAAACGCATCAAGCAGTTTGGGTTTCACGGGCGCCAGGGTGGCGGTGTCTGTGCAGTAGAGATGGCGTTGTGGGATCTCGCCGGAAAAGCATATAACGTTCCCGCATATCAGCTGCTGGGCGGGAAGTACCGCGACAAAGTCCGTCTTTATGCCGACACGCCCGAAGGCAGAGATGAGGCCGACTTCAAGGCACGCGTTGCCAAACGCATTAATGACGAAGGTTACACATTCCTTAAAATGGACTTTGGTATTGAATTGCTGAAGGGTATTCCCGGCACGGTTGCGAACAGCAACTTCTGGGATATTGGCCGCCAATGGTCCAATGAACCAATGACCTACGGTGGAACGGAACACCCGTTCACACAGGTACAGATCACTGACAAAGGTCTCGACATTCTCGTCGAACGCGTTGCATATGTCAGAGAGAAGATTGGTTACGAAATACCAATCTCCTCAGATCACTACGGCCACTTCGATCACAATAATGCTATCCGGCTTGGTCGCGCAGTTGAAAAGTATCGCCTGGCCTGGCTCGAAGATCTTATTCCGTGGAAATTCACAGACCATTGGAAGACCATTTCCGATGCGATCGAAACGCCAACGTGTACCGGTGAGGATATCTACCTCAAGGAAGATTTCAACAAGCTCGTGGATGCACGCGCGGTTGACATCATTCACCCGGACCTCGCTACTTCGGGCGGACTGCTCGAAACAAAACGCATTGGTGACTACGCGGAAGAACGTGGTATTGCCATGGCGATGCACTTTGCAGGAACGCCGGTGTCATTCATGGCCAACGTTCACTGTGCCGCCGCAACGCAAAACTTCATCGCGCTCGAACACCACAGCGTCGACCTCGACTACTGGGAGAGCCTCGTCAAGACCAAACATAAACTAATCGAAAAGGGATTTGCTGTTGTTCCAGACGCACCAGGCCTCGGTGTTGAACTCAATGAGGCCGTGGTGAAACAGCATCTCGATCCCGAAAACAAACAATATTTCACACCAACTCCCGAATGGGATAAGGATCGCAGCTGGGACCGACTGTGGAGCTAATCGATTTAAACGAAATCTATGAGTAAAAACCGGGTTGCACGAATTCCCGCGGTGCTTGCTGCGGTGATGTTAGCGGTGTATGTCGCGATGAATATCATGGGCAGTTATACAAACGCAGGTTGGTTCCTGATGGGGTTCTTTATCATGCTTGCTCTTTCATTTCGTACACACGACATACTGAAAGGGTATGCATACACCATCATGATCTTTGCAGCGGTATCCTTCTCGATGTATTATCCGCAACACCTGACCAGCGTAGGAGGATACCAGTTGTCCAAACTGATCGTACCTTTGCTGCAGATCATCATGTTTGGAATGGGAGCTGCATTAAGCTGGCGCGATTTCGCACGCGTTCTCCAGATGCCGAAAGGCGTGATGATCGGAATCGTGTGCCAGTTTACGATCATGCCCTTCGTCGGATACGGTCTCACAAAGATGTTCTCGCTTCCCGCAGAAGTCGCCGCAGGAGTCATTCTCATTGGGAGTTGTCCCAGCGGACTTGCAAGCAATGTGATTTCCTATCTGGCGCGTGCAAACCTGGCGCTCTCGGTTACACTTACAGCTGTCGCAACACTACTCGCACCACTGATAACGCCATTCTACATGGAGTTTCTTGCCGGCGAATACGTTCAGGTGGATTTCTGGAAGATGATGTGGGACATTATCACCATCATCATTTTCCCGGTAGGGGCAGGGTTGATCTTCAATCACTTCTTCCATAAGCGCTTTACGTTGATTCAAACCGTGATGCCTCTGATTTCCATGGTTAGCATCGGCTTTATCATTGCGATCATCACTGCAGCCGGTCGCGATGGACTTATTGAAGTCGGCGCATTGCTTATGGTTGTAGTTCTCCTGCATAACCTCACCGGTTACCTGCTGGGCTACTGGCTGTCACGTGCTGTCGGAATGCCTGAACGCGATTGCCGTACTATAGCCATTGAAGTCGGACTCCAGAACGGTGGCCTGGCCTCTGGACTCGCCAAGGAAATGGGCAAACTCGCAACGGTAGGGCTGGCCCCGGCAATCTTTGGTCCGTTGATGAATATCACCGGATCGACCCTTGGCCTGTGGTGGCGAACGAAACCGGTGCCTGAGGAGGAAGAACAGACAGAGGAAGTTGTGCAGTCTTAAAGAGAGTTTACTCTTCGTGAGAACTGCGATTGCCCCAATCTGCGTGAGCCAATGATCAAAAGGAATTGGTAGTTTGGCGGAAAGAGCGCGACACCAATTAGAAGCTTGCTTATGTCATAACTTTCTTACTAGTCACGACCTTTACCAAAGCCCCGGGGCAAAGCATCTCATCCGTCGACATCGCACGAATCGACCCAAATTTTGAGAAAGAGGCGATGTTCTACTATGAGCATAACTGGAAGGAGTTCAGAAAGACCGCGTTGTCGGATGGGTACATCTCAGGTTTCAACTTGCTCCGCACGTCGACGGATTCTACAAATCATTTTAACCTCGTCCTGATCACGGAGTATCCTGACAGCGCGCGGTTTAACGCCCGGGAAGATAACTTTCGGCCGATCATGAAAAGAGTCTCACCCGGTGGTCCAAGGCTGTTGAATGACCTCAAACCTCAATCCTTCATCGAGTACCTGTATGGCATCGATGGCACGAGTGTGTTCCGATCTGACGGAGGATAAGAGAAACCGTAACTTGAACTCGAACGCATTGAGCGAAAGCCGGGCTATTTGGCCGTGTATCAAGTCTCGATGCGTTTAACAGGCTGCATGTACGCCCTTCCTTGCAACCTTCCGCCCTTGCGGTGAAACATCGGAGACGTAGCTCGGAAACGGTATCGCAAAAATTCCGCGAACTCAAGCCAGAAGCAAGTAGCCAGCTGCCAGGAGCAAACAGGCCGTTCAATCGTAAAACAAAACCTATCCTGTGACAAACCCTGGTGCTGAAAAAGCCGTTTACTCTTTGGCTTTCCTTCAATTCCAGACCCACCCATGATACGGAACTACCTCACCATCGCCTGGCGCATCCTTAGACGCCAGAAAACCTATTCTGCCATTAACATCTTCGGGCTGACCCTCGGCATAACCGCGTCGCTGCTCATCCTCCTTTACGTCGCCGATGAATTAAGCTACGACCGCTTCCACCCCGATTCGGAGCGGATCCACCGCGTGACCTTCCGCGGAAAACTGCAGGACCAGGAGATTAATACACTGCAGGTTGGACTGCCCATGGCAGAAGCCCTGCAACGGGAGGCCACGGGAGTGGAGTCCGTTCTCCGTGTCGACAAATGGATAACATGTCCGGTGCGGTTTGAGGACCGTGCCTTCACCGAGATGAACTTCTGCCTCGCCGATTCGAATTTCTTTTCATTCTTCAATTATCCACTCATCGCCGGAAATCCACAGGAAGTGCTTCGGGGTCCCAACAAGATTGTGATTTCAGAAAGCGCCGCCATCCGGTATTTCAATTACAAGGGCAGGGGCGACCTCGCGCCAATTGGCAGAACGCTGGTCATTGGAAGTGAAGGTGCCATCTTTGCCGAAGTCACGGGCATTGCCGAGAACCCACCCGGAAACACACATCTGCCTTTTGATTTCGTAATGTCACTGGAAACGTCAGGTTACGCCGACAATCCCGTCTGGCTGAATTTTGAGGCATACACCTATTTTAAACTTCTGCCCGGCGTACCTGTATCAGGGATAGAGGCCACGCTTGACACCTTCATCAGGAAATACTGCGCCAATGAGCTGCAGCAATTCCTGAATGTCACACTCGAACAGTTTGAACAGGGCGGCGGCCATCTCGGCTTTAAAACACAGCCGCTTCTGGACGTGCATCTCAGATCCAGCTTTCCTGACGAACTGGGCACAAACGGGAACATCGAGTACGTCTATCTGTTCAGCGCCATTGCGTTTTTCATTGTCGTGCTGGCATGTATAAACTTCATGAATTTATCGACGGCGCGATCGGCAAACAGAGCCCGGGAAATAGGCATAAGAAAGACCGTGGGCGCATTACGGTTCCGGCTGATGGGTCAGTTTCTTATGGAGTCTTTCGTGTATGCGTTTATCGCGTTTCTGATTGCATTCGCGCTGGTGTATTTCATACTGGAGCCGTTCAATCAACTTTCAGGTAAGAACCTCAGTCCGATGATGCTGTACGAGCCGACGTTCCTTACAGGGTTCGTTATCCTGATGGTGGTTGTCGGCTTTCTCGCAGGAAGTTATCCTGCGGTTTATCTGACATCATTCAGACCGATCGATGTACTGAAGGGAAAAATCAGCGCCGGATTCAGAAGTTCCGGAATCAGAAACAGCCTGGTGGTATTTCAGTTCTTCATTTCCATCGCATTGATCATCTCATCGATGATGGTGTACCGGCAACTGAAATTCCTGCAGGAACAGAACGTCGGCTTTGTCAGGGAGAACGTGGTCGGGATCATGCACACCATGAACCTGGGACAGAATGGCGAAGCTTTCAGAAACGAACTGCTGCAGCATTCTGAATTCATCGCGGCCAGTTACTCAAGCCGGCTTCCGCCAAATGTGGATTGGGGCGGAACCTTCAAAGCAGCAGATCGTGACGAAACACATTCGATGGCAGTGTATGTGATGGATCATGACCACCTTGAAACGCTGGGCTTGAAAATGGTCAGCGGTCGTTTTTTTTCACGCGACTTTCCTTCAGACACGGCAGCAGTCATTATCAATGAAACTGCGGCGCGACAATTCGGATTCAAGGAGGGTGGGGAGATGGCTATCCGTCATGCGGGTGCCCCCGAAAACTTCAAGCTGCCCGTGATCGGCGTCATGAAGGATTTCAATTTCGAATCACTGAAAAACAATATCCGGCCAATGGTCATGTTTCTTGGCAGTTCGCCGAACTGGGGCATGGCTATCAGACTGAGTCCCGGAAACCCCGCAGAGAAAGTCCAACTGCTGGAAACGATATGGAAAAAGTTCGCACCTCAAAGTCCGTTTGAGTATTCGTTCATCGACCAGAACTTTGACGGGAAGTTCAGAGCCGAGCAGCGCTTCAGCGACGTGATTCTGGTATTCACCTCGCTTGCAGTGATCATTGCATGTCTTGGTTTGCTCGGACTTGCCACGTTCACGGCCGAACAACGATCGAAAGAGATCGGCATTCGGAAGGTGATGGGGGCAACGGCATCGCAGGTGGTTGTGCTACTGTCCGCGGATTTCGTCAAGCTCATCGTGGTGTCACTGATATTGGCAGTACCGGTAACGTGGTACGGCATGAATGAGTGGCTTCAGGGTTTTGCATACCGTATCGACTTCAAGTTCTCGTTTGCGCTCATGGCCGGAGCGATAGCAATTGCTATTGCCATGGTGACGGTGAGTTTCCGCGCCATCAAGGCGGCGCATTCGAATCCGGTGAAAGCATTGAAAAGTAACGAATAAGGTTTTTCGTGTTCGCAACTATCACAGAGCGCGTGAGAAGTTTTAAGTTGGAAAAGTTTCAGGTTTCAAACGCGAGCACGCTGCACTCCACGTTGTGCTTTTGAATCGGAGGAAAGAAAAGAGGAAATCATCTTAGAACAGAATCCCGTTTCCTAATAACCTCCGCCTTCAGGCGGAGGAGTTCAAGATACCCCAAACACACCCCTGGGACTTTAGTCCCGAACAACATACTACACCAGCACCGCAGGCTCATTGCGGAAAAACCTGATACTTAATGGATATTTAAACGGCTCACCACTGCCAACCCGGACTGTATTCACGATTATCATCACCTGGCTGTAGAGTCCGAACACGAGCAGGATAGGGTACACCGACAAAAGGGCACAGGGCAATAGATAAAGCGTCATGCTTAGCTGGTAATTCATAACGGCAACGAAATGCCTCCTCATATCAACAGACGCGTCTCGTTTCCACAGCCAGATCAATATCGGCGGGATGATCAGCAACAGCAATCCACTGAGGTGCAGGAGCGGGATCCAGAACGATTCGCGATCAGGCGTTGGAGTTGCCGCTTCAGCGGCATTTAGCGCCTCAAATTCTACCTCTAAGGCGGCTGCTATTGCCTGGAGTGTAAAGGCACGCGGGTCGACCTCATTGTTCTCGATGCGCTGGATCGTCCGAACGCTGATATCGGTTTTGGCCGCAAGCTCTTCCTGCGTCATGCCTTTTTGCAGCCGTAGCTGTCTGATTAGTTCTCCCGTTTTCATAGTTGTTTCCGTTTTTCAAACAAATTACGGCGTGGCGTACGCGGCTGTCCAACTACAATAACCCGACATTTGCACGACAATATGCGAAATTCCGACGGGAAGGCACTTTTTACAGCAGGATTTAATGAGTGCGGGTTGAAATTTTAAAGTTTTTATCAACATCTTCTTGCTTTACTTTGAAACACAAAGTACTTTTATAACATCAAAGGCAATAGCAACTCACGTGGCTTCCCGGCGAGGGCCCGCCATTATCAACCAACAAATACGAACCGAAATGAAAAAGCTGAAACTTTACCAATCAATCCTCGGCCTGGTCATTGTTACACTGAGCCTCCTCATGATCCCGTGGATTGCCATGTTCTTCACCGACGAGGTAAACTGGAGTCCGCTCGACTTCCTGGTAATGGGAGTATTACTATTCTCCACCGGACTGGCCTATATTCTGATAACGCGACAATCTGCCAATATCATGTACCGGGCTGCATTCGGTCTGGCTATCGGAACCACACTACTTTTGGTATGGGCAAACCTCGCCGTGGGACTTATCGGCTCCGGTCCTAATCCCGGTAACTTCCTCTATATCGGGGTCCTCGCTGTCGGAATTATCGGCAGCATTCGCGCGCGGTTCCAGGCAGCACGTATGGAGCGAGCCATGTTCGACACGGCAGTTGCATTGCTACTTGTTGTTGTGGTCGCACTAATCTCAGGCATGCATGAGTATCCGCAAAGCTCGGTCATTGAAGTCATCGGCGTGAACCTATTCTTCGCTACGCCTTACGCCATCGCCGGACTTTTATTCGGACAGATATCGAAAAAGCAGAAGGCAGCGGTTGAGCACTAACTGCGCAAAAACTGTCCGCGATGGATCACCAATGCATGCATACGTGAATTCGAGGGGCCCCGAGAAGGGCCCTTTTTAATTTATCGAATCTCCGGCATGCAGGGGTAAGGTTGCGTTCAAGACACACCACACAACACCGGCAGCACAATAAAAATCCCCCGTCCATCACAAACGCCGATTAGCTCTCATGTTTGCGATACAGCTTTGGTAAACTCGCTTTTCGCATGATACGAAAGATTCTCATCGCCGTTTTTCTATTGGTAACTTTCACGACGTTACTACCCGGACAGAACAAGCCCTTCAACGTCATCGCTTACTATTCACACGGCCCCGAAATGGTCGACAGCATTCCCGCCGAAAAGCTAACTCACATTATCTTCAGCTTTTGCCACCTGAAGGGAAACAAACTTGCAGTTGACAACGCGAGGGACACACTGACCATACAAAAACTTGCCGGACTGAAGAAGCGGAATCCGGATCTGAAAGTTTTGCTTTCCCTCGGCGGGTGGGGTGGATGTCAGACTTGTTCAGATGTGTTTTCAACGAAGGCAGCAATTCGTGAGTTCTCCGAGTCAGTGCTCGCGTTAAACCGATACTTCGGCACCGATGGCATCGACCTCGACTGGGAGTATCCCGCAATTGCCGGCTATCCGGGACACACATACAAACCCGCAGACCGCCCGAACTTCACAACGCTCGTGATGGATCTTCGAAATACACTCGGCAATCAATATGAAATCAGCTTTGCAGCGGGTGGATTTCAAACCTTCCTTGATGAATCCATCGAATGGGTGGAAGTCATGAAAACGGTTAACCGCGTTAACATCATGTCGTACGATCTTGTTCACGGTTACTCAACCGCAACAGGTCACCATACGCCACTGTTTTCAACTGATAAACAAAAAGAGTCAGCGCATAACTCCATCCAGTACCTGAAACGCATCGGCATTCCCGCGAACAAGATGGTCATCGGAGCAGCCTTTTACGCACGGGTTTGGGAGGGAGTTGCTCCCGAAAACAACGGATTGTACCAACCCGGCAAATTCAAAATGGGCATCAACTTCAAAGACTTCGACACAAAGCTCTCGCAATCCAATGGCTACACGCACTACTGGGATGAAACCGCGCACGCACCCTATGCCTATAACGCGAAGGAAAAACTATTCGCGACGTTCGATAACAAACGTTCCATCGCGCGCAAAACGCAATACGTCATCGACGAAGGCCTCGACGGCATCATGTTCTGGGAATTATCTCACGACATATTTGAAGGGGGATTAGTTGACACAATCTTCAAATTTAAATAGCACGCACACATTGCTCGGTGTGTGCTTTCACCAATGTGAATGCAGGACAACGCATAGACGGGGAGTTGCGGGGCCGCATAGAGAATTTTTTATATTACTTCGCCGGCGGAACAACATTCACCACGACATTACCTCTCTTTCGAAATGATTCCACATACGCATGCGCCTCGCGGATCTGTTCAAGGGTATATCGCCGGTCAATAACGGTGCGCAGATTTCCACTTTCAATCAGCGCCTTGAGTTCAAGCAAATCGTTTTTTCCTGCCTTCGGTGCTCCCGATACTGTTACATAACGACCCCCGGGTTTTAACACAGGTCTGCTGCTCGACTTATTTATCTTTCCGACAGCATCGAGTATGACATCAAACTGATTTCCGGTTTTCGCAAAATCAGTGCTCTTGTAGTCGATAACTTCATCTGCTCCGAGTTCGCGACACAAGTCAACGTTTAAGGTACTGCACACTGCTGTGACATGCGCGCCAAATGCCTTGGCTATTTGAATTGCAAAGGTACCCACGCTTCCGGAAGCACCATAAACCAGTACTTTCTCGCCGGGACCCCGATGGGCAGCCCTCAGAAGTCGTAACGCAGTCAGTCCACCGATTGGCACCGCCGCAGCTTCTTCAAATGTCATGTTCGACGGCATGATGGCGATCTGATCATTTACCGGCAGACACGTGTATTCCGCATAACCACCGAAACGAAATCCGCATGAAGCAAATACCGGATCACCTTTCTTAAATACATGGACATTCTTTCCGGTTTCTTCAACAACGCCGGCGATTTCAAATCCAAGTATTTTAACCTTCCGGGGTTTAAACAGTCCGTTGAATAAACGAGCGAGAAAGGGATCCGCCTTCCTCATCCTCCAGTCACCCGCAGTGACGGTGGTGGCTTTTACCTTCACCAGTACTTCATTGTCTTTCGGAACAGGCCTTTCAATTTCCCTGAGTTCGAGGACTTCGGGAGAACCGTAGCGTTCATAAACTACCGCTTTCATTGTATTCCTTGTTTCGTCTTCTCAAAACTCTCCATAACGAGTTCCTTGTTCACCATCATACCCGCTGTGGTACCCATGGCCACCGCGTTGGCAACGGTTCTAAGGCGCGTCGTATTGTCGCCACAGGCGTAGATACCTGGAACCCACGTCTTTTGCGACCCATCAACAGCGATGTACCCATCAGGCGTTAACATGCAGCCTAAATGCATCGGCACTTCTGAATGTTGCCGGAACTCCGGACGAAGATAAAGGACCGACAACGGAAAAGTACCGGCATTCCTGAATGCAATTGCTTCAATGTAACCATTGGTATGATGAAGTCCGGCAATTTCGTGTTCAATGATGCGGATTCTGCGGTCCTCCAACTTTGCCCGTTGCGATGCTGTTAAACCGGGTTCGCCGTTAGTAAAGATCGTGAGGTTGTGCGTCCAGTTTGAAATGAGCGTACCAAATTCAAAAGCATACTCTCCGTTCCCGAGAATTCCGGTCGGCATGTCGCGAACTTCGTACCCGTGACAGTAGGGGCAATGCAACAGAGACTTTCCCCAGCATTCGGAGAAGCCTGGTATTTCCGGGATTAGATCTACAATCCCGGTGGCGAACACAAGCTTTCGGGCTTCGTAACGCCCTCCCGACCCAAGGACGACTTCGAACCCTGAATCCGTCTTGCCGGCATTAGCGGCGAATCCCTCAATCCGTTTTACGGAAGGATAACGATCAACCTGGATTCTGGCAGCCGCCGCGATTTCAGCCGGCGCCTTGCCATCATGGGTAATAAAGTTATGTGAGTGAGGCGTAAACCGGTTGGCGGGCTTTCCGCCATCGATCACCAGCACGTTACGCAATGCGCGTCCCAAGGCCATAGCGGCGGCGAGTCCGGAATAACTCCCGCCCACGATGATCACATCAATCTTTTCCTTCATTATGTTTCTCTGATTACTTGTTGATTTAGCCATGCTTGCCGGCGCAGCCATACTTACAGCCATAGCGCGGATCTGAAAAGCACGTCGACTTGCCAAAACGGTAGCGTTAATTCTTCGATGAAAAACGATTAAGCACGGCGTCAACGAATGGCACGCCGACGAATACAATCCAGGGAACCAGAGTGATCGTCAACAGGAAGGTGCGCTGGTACAGAGGCAGCACCGATAACGGCTCACCAAAAAAGTAGAGAAACAATGTGATGGAGGGATAAATCACTGCCCAGATCTTGAATGATGCCTTCAGTTTCATTTTTGTTTTCATGTGTTGTCTTTTTTTACGACAACAAAGGTAGAGGCACCGATACAGCGAGAGATAGGATTATCCTCAAGTCCGATGGTACTTACGAAAAGTTCTTCCGGAACGCCTCAGGCGTATGCCCCGTAAGTTTTCTGAAAAAACGAATGAAATAAGATACGTCTTCAAAGCCCAATCGAAAGGCAATCTGATTCACCTGATCTGAGGTCGCCAGCAGATGGCGTTTCGCTTCAAGCAGCACCTGGTCTTCGATTAATTGGGCTACGGTTTTCCCCAGCAGGTTTTTCGTAATCGAGTTTAACTGGTAAGTGGAGAGGCTCATCATCTCCGCGTAGGCCGCCACCTGGCGGATCGTAGTCACATTGTTTTCCAGCAAGGCAAGGAACGCTTCAAGCTTTTCCTGCTGATAAGCGTTGTTCATGGTACTTTGCGCCTCTGGATGCTGCCGATAGCGCAATAATCGCGTCAACAGGATTTCAAGATGCGCCCTTATAACCGTTGCAAAACCTTCCGGCCTCGACTGGTATTCATCGAAAATTGCCTGTAGGGAAGGTATCAGCGATTCAAACGCTGCCTCATCCAGTTTACAGAAATTTCGGCGTCCTGCTTTCCGCAGGAGTTCGTTTCCCTGGTTGGCGGAAAGAAACTCAAAGCCTTTGCTGAACTCAATAAGGTACCCTTCGCTTCCGGCTTTCATGTGTAGTCTGTGCACCTGCCCGGGGCGCAGAATAAAAACAGCATGGTTGGCTATGTGGAAGGGAACAAAATCGATTTCATGAAGTCCTTCCCCCCTGGAGATAATCAGCAGAAAGTAGAAATCATGCCGGTGAAGATCGTGGTTGATATCGCTGCCGGCAAGAACTTCACTCAGACTCCGAATCTTAAAACCCTCAAAGGCATTGGCATGAGTTGACAGTGGCCGTATTGACCGTATAGGTATGCTGCTGATGCGTCTGGACGTCACGTGGGTAGGGCCTTCACCCAAGGTAATACTATTTCATAAATACCCCTAATCACCTCTCCGCACTCACACACTGCTCCTCACACTGATCATCTCAGTGTGCTTGCCATCGAATAATCATTATACCGATTGCCACGAACAAATGCATAAAGGCTGTCAAGTTCATTCATCTCATCGCCCGCTAATTCAATCTTCAGAGCATCGAGGTTTTCAATAAGGTATTTTTCTCTTTTCGTTCCCGGAATCGGAATCACATCATCACCCTTTGCCAGTACCCACGCGAGTGCAATCTGTGATGCAGTCGCATTTTTTGATACGGCGATCTCTTCCACCTTTTGTATGATCTTCTTGTTCGACTCAAAATTCTCCGCCTGCATCCGCGGAAGCGAATGGCGAAAATCCTTTGGATCGTCGATCGTGTTGAACTTCCCGGTAAGTATCCCTCTGCCAAGCGGACTATACGCCACCGTCGTCACACCAAGCTCACGGCATTCATTCATATTTGCTTCTTCAATGTCGCGGGTCCAGATTGAATACTCAGACTGCACAGCAACAATCGGATGCACAGCACAGGCTCGCTTTAGTGTTACTCCTTTCACTTCCGAGAGGCCAAGGTACCGAACCTTGCCTTGTTTCACCAAATCGGCCATCGCACCAACCGTGTCTTCAATCGGCACCGTAGGATCGACACGGTGATAGTAATACAAATCTATGACTTCGGTACCCAGTCGTTTCAGACTTGCGTCACATGCCTGCTTCACATATTCAGGTTTCCCGTTTATCCCAAGGAACTCACCATTCGGTCCGCGCATATTTCCGAATTTGGTCGCCAGCGTTACCTTGTCAAATCTGCCTTTTAATGCTTTCCCAAGCAACGTCTCGTTGTGACCGCTGCCATACATGTCGGCAGTGTCAAAAAAATCGACACCAAGTTCCATCGCCTTGTGAATTGTACGGATAGATTGTTCATCATTGGCTTCACCATAAAATTCCGACATCCCCATCGTGCCCAGGCCAATGGGAAATACCTTCAGTTCGCTCTTGCCTATTGTTCTTTTTTTCATACCGTTTCTGTTTTAAGGTTTCGTTTCACAGGCAACGTGGATCTGACGTTGCCTGACATACCGGCAAAAGTGAGTTAGGAGGATGGGGCTTAAACAACCCCAATCAAATAACGAATGACCTATTTCAAATATCAGCGTGTACCGGCACCGACTTCCGGAACGCACCCGGGGAAAGTTGCGTGTGCTTTTTGAAGAAGCGGCTGAAGTGTGTCGGTTCGCTGTAACCAAGTTTGTATGCAATTTCCTTCGCCGACAAGTTTGTCGTCATGAGCAGCGACTTCGCCAACAAGAGTGTGCGGTCCGATAACCAGTCGTTTACCGTGCGACCCGTCTTGGTTTTGATAACCGAGTTGAGGTAGTTGGGATGTAAATTCATCTTGCCAGCAAAATCAGCTGCCTGAATCTTACCGATGGTGTGACCGTTTTCAAGAAGTTTTCTGAACTCACTTTCGAGCAGTTGTTTGAACGTGGTGACTATACGCGAATTTCTGTTGCCCTCTTCCAGCGGATCATAAGCGGGCCAGAATTTCTCTTTCATTTTGAGCAGGAGCACCCTCAAAAGGCTGCCAAGAATCTTCGCCTTGTATTCAGAAATACGATTGAATTCGCTTCCGATATGCGCGTACAATTCCCTGAATTCCGCGAAATCATTATCATCAAGTTTTCGGGGTGCTGCGGTCTCAGCCAGGAGAAAGGGAAACTCAATATAGATGTCCGTGCTCACATGCTCTCTGAGGAAACGTTCCGACAAGGCAACAATAAACGCGTCGTCGGATTTTGTCAGCTCATATGCCTTGACGTGACCCGGATTGGCAAAGTACAATGTCCCATCGTCAAATGGAAACCGCTGGTCATCCAGACAGTACACGCCGGTTCCCTTGATATTCAGGATGAAGGCAAAGTAGTTTGCGCGCATCACCGGAGATTTATACGGCAAGTGTGGATGTATCGCCGGAATGCTGAGGAACGTGAAATCAATCTCTTCATCAGCCGGCAGGTTGAGCGTGCGATAAAGGTCCGCTATGTTATGATGAACAAACATTGGTACCAAAATCGCGAATAAATGTATAGATTGAAAACAAAAACATTTATGAAAACCTTCTTAGCTGCTTTGCTAACCCTTATCATAATCGAAACCCAGGCACAACCCGCCCTGGAAAAACTTTGGGAAACGGATAGCACGCTCGCCGTTCCGGAATCTGTCCTCGTCTTTGATGGCGGCCTTTACGTTTCCCTTATCGATGGCCAGCCCTGGGACGACGACGGCAAAGGTGGTATCGGAATTCTCGACAAGAACGGCAAAGTCGTCAATGCAACCTGGGTGACCGGACTGAGCGCTCCAAAGGGGATGGGGCTATGGAAAAAGAAATTGTACGTCGCGGATGTGTCGAGAGTAGTCGTCATCAACACGGCTAACGGCAAGATCGAATCAAAGATCAATGTTGAAGGCGCCACGAATCTGAACGACATTACGGTTGACGACAAGGGCGTTGTCTATGTATCAGATTCCAGACAGGGCAACGTCTACCGCATTGTAGACGGCAAGCCGGAACTTTATATCAAGGATTTGAAAAACGTTAACGGATTAAAAGCAGTGGGCACTGACTTGTATTTACTTACAGCTAACGATGTATTCAAGACTGACCAAAACAAAAAGCTCGTAACCGTGGCAACAACTGCAATAGGCGGCGACGGCATCGAACCCGTAGGCAATGGCGACTTCGTAATCACATGCTGGCCCGGGTTGGTGTATCACATGGCCAAAGACGGCAAGCTTACAACCTTGCTCGATACACGCGAACAGAAAATGAACACGGCTGACATCGGCTACGATCCGAAACAAGGGATCGTCTATGTTCCGACGTTCTTCAAGAAAACTGTGATAGCATATAGACTCAAGTAGGAGATAAACTAGTTATTCGTTCTGGCAATCTCCAATGCCTGGGTGGTGATGTAGTACTTCGCAATCATGTTTGGTACTTCCCACTCAGGCATTTGTTTGTTTGCAATGTATTCAAGGAATCTTGTCGTCACTTCGGCAAAATGCGCCTCGTGTCCTGTGCGATACGTATCAGGCACGACAACTTCAAATCCTTCATAAACTGATTTCAACGTTATCCCGGGATACTCAGCTTCAACCTGATTGAAAGCTTCTCTCAGTTTCTTCTCATAGTCAGGTTGCTGCCCGACAGGTTCGATAAACAACACAGGTTTGAATCCCGTGTCCTTGTTTTGGCGTATCACGAGATTCGCGCGCGTACCACGCATGATCGAGTAGTGCGAATCACCTGCCCCTTCAGCCGCCTTGTAATCCCAGACGACGGATACTTTCGCGTGAACGCCCCTGAGTCTGTAGTTAATCTCACCGTTACTGTACACATTTAATGCTCCGTCGCTGATATCCTTTTGAAGATAGTCCGGAAACGCATTCTCTTTTGTTACCTCCCCGAATTGATCCAGCGTGAGCGTTGTTGGCCATCGCCTGGCAGAAATCATTTCAACATCTTTGTCGTAATCGATAATCTGCTCAGGGAAGCACGCCCATTGAATCAGATCCACCAGGTGTGTCGTCACGTCTACAATTCCTTCTCCTTCCTGTTTGACATCAAAAAACCACGGCGGCCGCGTGAGTGGACTCCCGGAAACATACTTGAAGAAGTAGTGTACACTTTCCTTTGTCACCGCAGGATTATCCGGCGTGCCGTGTTCAAGTGACCCAAAAACACTTTCGATTTGTGAAAACCGCCGTTGGAGAATGCTTGTTATTTCATAACGCTCCGTCATGATGTCGTAAAGAAACACATCATTCTTTTTCGCGACTTCAAAACTTGACTTCAGCATTTCAAAATCGCGCGGCTCAATAGCCATAGGTTTATCCGCCAGCACGTGAAATCCATTCTTCACCGATTCATTGATGTAGTTTCCTTTCCGCCTGTTGTTCCCCGCAATGACGACGACATTTCCCTTCTTTTCGCGAATCATTTTCTCAAGGAAATCATCCCCGATGTAAACAACTTCATTCCACGACGTAGGATTTTCAGCGCGTGTATTGAAACCCGTTATGCGGTTGAGATGCAGTTTCAGGTCATTGCCTTCCGGAGCATATACATGCACGGTACTGTCGATTTCAGGATACATCGACTTCTGAACGAGTGCTGCATGAAAGTGGCCCGGATCAATTGTGATCAATTTTATTGAAGGGTTCTGATCTTCTATGGAGTCCATCGGCTTACCCGCGCACGCGAGACAAAGGAAAGTAATTACAAAAATTCGGCAAAGTCTGCTTATCATGAATCACTCAAATTGAAAAGCGAAATATACGCATGGCGTCGTACCGATATTCTGAATCGCGTGTGGAACATTTGACCCGAGGAAGTAAATCGTCCCCGCGCTGCCGCGGAAGAATTCGTTACCAATCTGCATTTCAGTGTCATTATCCAGAATGATCACAAGTTCCTCGGCACGATGCGTGTGCGGTTCGTGACTCTTTATTCCTTCCTTCAACGTCGTTACATGCATTTCCAAACGCTTTGCCACCGCGGTTGAGCGGTCGAAGTAGTTTCGTATCCCGCCACGTCCATGCGGATGAAAGGGTATCTTTTTCCAGTCTTTGACGATGGAGCCACCGCTCTTGTTGCCACGCTCAGGGTCAGGATCGGCCTTTGAACGATACTTCATCACATAAAATGAACTCTTCTCACCAGATTTATTTTGCAGCGTGTAACTCGTTCCTGGCATCATCAACGCTACACTGCCTTTGCCGATCGTCCATGTTGAATCGTTGAAGCTTATGGTGAGCAGACCGTCCTTTAAAAGTATAAGATGCTCTTCACCGGAGGGAACCTTGAACGAACGGGCGGGGGTGTTGCCTGCAATCGTCGTGGCGTTCATTTGAAGGAACTCGAAATCATAAGCCTGACCTTCAAACAAGACATCCGAGTAAATCCCGGGGGCCACTTCCTTACGTGGTTCCTCCCACGCGTATTTTGTCGATGTGATACTTTTTTGTGCGCCCACCAGGGAAGGTAGCATCATCAGGAAAAGTAAAAGGGATGCATTAATCACTGTCTTCATCGCCAAAGTCTGTTGTACATGATTCTCTTTCGTATTAGCTCGTCTGTGGGTTCTCTGTGTTGTCTATGCTTTCTGTGAGAAACCGTTACTTGATCTCATAGGGCTTCCGTTGCGGTCTCGACAACATCTTGTTGGCTTCGTCGTCATTAATAAATTTCTCTTTATCCGGATCCCACCTCAGCCTCCTGTCCAGTTTCATCGCAATATGATGTAGTAGACATGCAGAGCATGAACGATGCGCCACCTCAACAGGAGCAATCGGTTCTTTTTTGTCGCGGATGCTTTCGAGCCAGTTGCCGTGGTGATTGCCGCTCCGGTACAGGTTAACCTCGTCGGCACCAATCTTCGATTGTATGATTTTCGGATCGCTTGCGTCCAGCGGTTTCGTTTCGCCCGCAACGGGATCAGTAGCCGTCGCGCGATAATTCCCACGCGTAACGAATATCCAGCCTTCCGTACCCTCGAACTTGATTCCGTTCGGAATTTCATTGCTCACAATCATGTGCACGCCGTTCTTGTACATGGCTTCCGTCCTGAAGATGCCATGAACATCCCACAAGCCGCTCTTTGGAAATTCGGCATGACCCCAGACTTCAACTGGTCCCGTCAGTTCGGTATCCATTCCCCAGTGGGCGGAATCAATATGATGTGCACCCCAGCCTGTAATCATTCCGGCACCGAATTGTTCGCAGCGTAACCATCCCGGGCGATCATAACCGTTTTGTGGATGCACCCGGTTCTCAGTGTAGTACACTTCGGGCGTTGAACCCAGCCACATGTCGTAATTCAGGTTAGGCGGCACCGGCATTTCCGGTTCATCCGGACCTGAGGGATCGCCCGGCAAACCTACGTACACCTTCTTCAGTTGACCGATCCTGCCATTTCTGACAAGCTCGGCGGCATAGCGGAATTGTTCCGAAGAACGTTGCTGACTTCCAATCTGAAAGGTGACTTTCGATTTCCGGACGACGTCGCTGAGTATACGTCCTTCTTCAATAGTTAGTGAGGTCGGTTTCTGAAGGTAGATGTGTTTACCGGCTCTCGCGGCCGCAATGGCGATCAACGCGTGCCAGTGGTCCGGCGTGCTGATAACCACGGCATCGATGTCCTTGTTCGTCATCAACTCCTTGTAATCGTGATACACCCTGACACCATCGAAGGGTTTGCCGTTTTTTTCGGTGTAGTACTTATTTACGAGTGCCTTTCCTTCTTCGGCACGCTTTGTATCGAGGTCACACACCGCCATGAGCTGCGCAAAATCGTACCGCCATACGCCAGGCATGTCATGTATGCGTGAGATGCGTCCGGTGCCAATAGCCGCGACGTTGATCCGGTTGGAGGGAGCGTTCTTTCCAAGAACAGATGCAGGTACAATCGTCGGAAAACCCGTGATCGCCAGCGAGGTGACCGCCGCAGCCTTTGCCGATGTGGTAATAAAACCGCGACGCGAAATCTTTTCTTTTTTCATGGAGGATGTCCGTTATTTTATGGTGAGGGCAGGAGTTGTTGCAAAGTTCTTCCACGCAGCTTCACTCATTTCGCTGTTAAAGTCCCCGTTGAAAACGAGTAGCCTGTAGGTGAGCTTGTACGTTTTGCCAGGTTCGAGCACCCAGTCGCGGTCCTTGGTAGGATTGAAGTTCGCGAACATGTCACCGCGGTTGTACTGGTTTTCCGGCCAGATCCGAAGGGGTTCTGGATGGTTATAATTTGCCGGCGATGACATCATCACAACACCAGCATTCACGCCGTCAACCGCGCCCTGTACCAAACACCATTTCGCCCGCGATCCATCTGCATTCTTGCGCGAACTACCTTCCGAAGTTTGTACCGAGCTGTTTTGATTGTCCCATTGCTCGGTTGTGCGCCACCCGAGTCCGGCGTAGCGATACTCCAGCAGCGTTACCGGCTTGTTTGTCGCGCATGTCATTTCAATATCGATGTCGACGATGTATGCATTGTCTTCCGGTTGATAGACTGTAACAGTTTGAATCTCATTCATGATCACCGTTTCGCTTCCTTTTTTGAAAACGACATGCTCATGCAATGCGCTGTATGAACTGAACACTGGTCCTTCTTCAATCGCTTTAAAGCCCGCAAAGCGTACCGTACCATGCTTTCTGTTGAGATTCCAAAGGTCAACGGTATCGCCATCAAAAAGAATATGCGTCCAGGGATTCCAGATTCCGTAGTGGTGATAATGATCGGGAGGCTGAATGCGCGTCAGCACTTGTCCCTGTGGCGACCACAACGGGTGGATGAATGCGCTGCGTTTGAAGACAGTATCAACGCCAGCCGGAGGGTACATCGTTTCGTATCGGTACTGCAACAGGTTCTTACCGTTGGAACTAATGACAAGATCTCCATCCTTTTTCTCTGCACGCATTTTTGCCACGGACTGGCTAAGCGGTTGTTGAATAAGCTGAAAAGTTCGTTTGGCTTTGGATGGATTGACCATGAACGTAAAGATCCGCTGCGATCCATCCTGATGTAATTGAACCGGAATCGTGACTTTATCCTTACCGCGATTTTCAACCAGCACCAGTTGCGCATCCTGCGGAACAGATTTGTCCAGGCTAAACTGAACAGGGAAGGAGCCACCCTTCTCAGGAAGATTGTCGAATTGAAGTGTCGCGACAGGCTTCTGTGCACTTACGGATGCGACGACGATGAGGAAGGCGAGGCTTAAGAACGCAGATTTCATCGGTTTTGCTTGAAATTGACGCGTTTTATTAAATCGATTGCATTGTAAATTGACGTCCA
Source organism: Bacteroidota bacterium (assembly GCA_023428695.1). Taxonomy (GTDB): domain Bacteria; phylum Bacteroidota; class Bacteroidia; order Cytophagales; family Cyclobacteriaceae; genus Ohtaekwangia. The sequence goes on along the minus strand of JAEYWY010000028.1, from coordinate 15,646 downwards.
AACACAAATCTATCCCTCTTTCAAACCAAAGTAGGTGCAATCGGTTGCAATAGCAACTTACCAGTTCGATTTGTGATGAATGGGGGCCGTTACCTGTTTAGCGGTGCGTGTCCGATTTCGACATCCCAATCAATCAAACCGTACACAAAACTAATTATCGTCATTGACAATCTATTGATTCTCTGCTTGTTTCATAACGGCATCTGGTTTGAATTGTAATCCGGACAATTATTCAAGCCTGTCCATTCGCCATGATACAGAATCTCATCACCGTCGCACTCAGAAATCTCAAGAAGTACAGGTTCTACACATTCATTAATGTTCTCGGACTCACCATAGGAATTACAGCCTGTCTCGTAATTTTTCTGTTCATACGATTTGAACTCAGCTTTGACCGGCACAATACCAATGCGGATCGTATTGTAAGAATCGACTGGGAAGTTCGCCTGGGGGAAGCTCACACGTATAACGCAGCCGTCACTCCGCCAATGGCTGAGGCGTTTGTTCGCGAATTCCCGGAAGTCGAAGCGGCGGCGCGACTCCGTTTTTCAGGTTCGTACCAATTCAAGGTTGCGACTGAAAATCAGATTGAACCGGCGGTGATTTTCGCCGATAACGACCTGTTCAAAATCTTCACCTTTGAATTTACCGCGGGAGATCCAACGACAGCTTTGCTGGACCCCCATTCAATGGTTATCAGCGAATCCTGTGCAGCCCGTTTTTTTCCAAATGAAAATCCGTTGGGCAAGACGCTGATCAAAGACAATACAACACTGTACAAAGTCACCGGTGTTTTCAAAGACATGCCGGAGAATGCACATTTCCGTTATAATATGTTCCTCTCGATGGAAGGACTGCCCGAATCAAAAAACGAAAACTGGATCGGCGGTCCGTTCAACACATATCTGTTGCTGCGAGCCGATGCGGATCCTAAGGAACTGGAATCAAAACTTCCCATCATCGTCGAGAAATACGTCATGCCCCATGCGGCATTGGTGCTGGGAAACAATTTCATAGAGCAATTCAAACGCGATGGCAGCAGCCTCACCCTGCACGTGATGCCGCTGACGGACATACACTTGTATTCACATCTCCGAAACGAACTCAGCAGCAACGGCGACATCAAATACGTCTATCTCCTGGGCGGCGTCGCCATCTTTATTCTGATACTCGCGGTCGTCAACTTTACAAACCTTGCGACTGCACGATCCATAAAACGAGCACGCGAAGTTGGTATCCGAAAAGTGATGGGGTCGAATCGCGTGCACCTCGGTCTCCAGTTCCTGGCGGAATCCGTGATGCTGAGTCTGCTCGCATTTGTCATCGCGCTGGCAGCCACGGAAGTTACACTGCCTTACTTCAATACGCTGACCGGTTCGAAACTCGACATTCCTTTCGGCGACTTTACCATCGTGGCAAGTCTCTTTGGTGTGGCTATCCTGATTGGCGTTCTCGCAGGATTGTATCCAGGTTTTGTGCTTTCATCCTATAAACCGGTGAGTGTTCTAAAGGGCAAAGTACCAATAGGGGAGTCGGGCACGTTCATGCGCAGCGGACTTGTCGTGTTTCAGTTTACTGTCTCGATCTTCCTCACGATCGGAACGCTTGCCATTATTACGCAAACACGATACATGCAGGATAAGGAACTTGGCTTTAGTCCCGAGCAGATCATACGGCTCAAAGATGTTAGCAACGCCGGACAACGACTATACACGTTCCGCGATGAGATGCTTAAGCTTCCGATGATCAAAAACGCGACTATCAGTTCTTACTTTCCCGGACCAGGTTCCGCGCGAAAGACGCCGCTTATCTGGCGTTACGGTATGGAGCCTGCGCCGTCGAATTCGGTGAACATCGAACAATGGTCTGTCGACTACGATTATGCCGCTACACTTGGACTCGAGTTTATCGCAGGGCGCGATTTCGCACGCGAGTTTCCTTCGGATTCAACAGGCGTCATCCTCAATGCAACGGCCGCGAAACGACTCGGAATTTTTGACGACGCCATAGGGCAAAAGGTGAATGTTTTCCGCGACAGCCCTGATGGTGCTCAGGATCGCTCGCAAATTGATACCTATACTGTTGTTGGTGTTGTGAACGATTTCAATTTTGAATCGCTTCGTGATAATGTGCAACCTCTGGGTTTGTTCTTTGGAGAGAGCATCGGTTCCATTGCATTCCGCTATGAAACTGCGCGAACTCCTGACGTTATCGATGCGCTTCGCAGTACGTGGCAGAAAGTTGCCCCGGGCGAACCCTTCATTTATGCGTTCATTGATCAGGATTTTCAGCGTCTGTACACGACGGAACAAAAGCTCAGCAGAATCTTCATGCTGTTCGCCGGACTCGCCATCGTGATTGCATGTCTTGGTTTGTTTGCGCTTACTGCATTCACAGCGGAGCAGCGCACGAAGGAAATTGGTATTCGCAAAGTACTCGGCGCATCCGTTCAGCAAATCGTTGTGTTGCTTTCACTTTCATTCGGACGACTCATCCTGATCAGTTTTCTCCTGGCGGCACCACTGGCAATGTTCGCGATTCGCTGGTACCTCGACCAATACGCCTACAAAGCCGATATCACCGCATGGCTCTACCTCCAGGCGGGCCTGTTCGCAAGTGTGTTGGCCGCAATTACATTGGGGTATCAATCGATCAAAGCTGCGCGTAATAATCCGGTCGACTCGCTGAAGTACGAGTGAGGGCAGGGTAGAAGTGCGTCGATTCGATCAGGACACCTGACAGGAAACCAGCTTGTAGCCTTTGCCGTGAATATTGGTTATCCTGAGCTCTGGGTCAGGGGTTAACTTCTTTCTGAGTTTCGATACGAACATGTCCAGGCTGCGACCTGTGATGACGCCCTCGTTTATCCAAACCTCCTGCATCAGCGTTTCGCGTGAGATCAGTTCGCCGAAATTCTGGTTGAGCAATTCAAGAATCCGGCATTCCTTATCGGTAAGCGAAATTACCTCACTGCCGATCAGCAAACGCTGATTCGTAACATCAAACAGGAATTGCCCGAGGGAAGGCAATTGCGCAGGGTGTTCATCTATAACGCTGATGTTTTGTTTTTTTAACGTTGGCAGGAACTCCCGAAGTCGTACTACAAACAACGCGACCCCTAACATCACCAGCATGCTGCTACTCAAAAGACCTGGCAACGAATAACCGGAGACTCCCCCCAATGTTGCCGTTCTGGCAACAAGCGGATTCTCATCGGTGGTTGTTTTGGCTGTTTCAATCAGCTGATCAGTATTGGTCCCGTTGCCAGATTCTTCGGCAGGCTCGTTTTCATTTTGTGTGGCGACATGAGTGGCCCCGGTGTTCCCCGGCTGCACTTTCTTCACCTCGGTTCCGGCATACAAATCGGTAAAGGCAAACTCAATAGTGTAACAACCCGGGGCCTGATGCCTGCCCTGGCAAGCCAGTATGTCGGGGGACGAACCGTTCACCTCGAATCCATAGACTATGTAATTATGGTTACAGTCATGAACAGTAACCGTGTAGCCGGAAGGAAAACGCGAGCGCGGAAGAAGGTCATACGTCAGTTGCCAAAGCGAGTCATGGCTGAAAATAAATTCGTTTTCGAAACTCAGTACGAAGGTGCCCTCCTTTACCTCGGTGACCGGCAAGACACGTGAACTTGAATCCCCCGACTGCAACAACAACTGGTGGCCAATCTGGCGGATGATGAGGTTGATCTGCTTTGCGCGCGAGACGCGATCGGGATTTCCTGCAAAAGACGACGCGCCAGAAAAGACAGCAGTCAGGATGATGAACATGCCACACTTTAACGCCAACCTGTCAATCAAAAAGCGCATATAAGCAGAATTTACAAGCATTTACATTTCTTTTTACAAATCATTTACAATGACCGCCAGGACTCCTGCGTAGGTTTCGGTATACGAAGGTAACACGTTAATATGAATTGCCTGCGAAACTTTTTAAGAACCATTTTTCGCCCGGCAGATTTTAGAAAGACTTTTTTAATCACATAAACCAAATTACTATGAACTTCCTACATCTGGTATTGTCACTTTGTATGTTGATCATTCCATCTGCGAACCCGACCGGGCAACCAACCATTGCGCATTCAGACACAATAAATTCAGAGGTTGTCGCAACCAACATGGTTCTCCTGTCCAAAGACGGTGGTCAGACCTGGCAGGACATCAGTTACGGCCTGCCGGTAGATGAACAGTTGGTAGATTTCTTCGCCACCGAGTCAGCGATCTATTTAAGTTCTCTGAATGATTTTTATCGCAGAGAGAACAATCGCAAGACACCTCTCTGGGAGAAAGTGAATGATCGCGATCAAAAAACCGACTGCTCGGCACTTTTTCGTTCACGAACCATCCTTTACAATTTTGGAGGCCGGCTTTATCAAAGTACGTCTACCCCGGGGAGTTGGTTGACAGCATTTGCCACGGGTCAATGCCAGGCACCGATTCGCACCATTTTTGAAACATCCGGAGGAACGCTGTTTGGGGCAAACAACAACGGCCTTTACAGATCAGTCGACGGCGGGCAAAGTTGGAGTCAGGTGCGTGACGAAGGGGACATGGAGATGGCCGAGTCGGACGGTATCCTGATCGGTACGAGTCGGCTGGGTATTGTGCGTTCGACAGACGATGGTCAACACTGGGAATGTGTTATCCGCGAGGGTGGGGTAGGCATCGCTGTTGAGCCTATCGCGGGCGGATTCGCTGCGATTTCCTACAGCACAAAAACCGAATCGCGGAGGATACACGTTTCATTCGATGGTGGACAAACCTGGAAAGCCATCGATAAGGGACTGCCCCCATCACCGCTCATTTCATCGATCAAACAAGTTGGCGGAATTCTGATATGCGGACATCCCGATGGCATCTTCCGGTCAACCGACCTCGGTAAAACATGGAACATCGTGCACCTGGAAGCCGCTTCACGGTCAATTTCCATTGGTCGGGATAGTAATCCTAAAAAAGTCTTTAAGATATTTGTCTCGGACGATGTTTTGTATGCCGTCGCCAGAAACGGCGGATGCTGAACGACTTTGTGTCAAACAATCCTGGTCACAAAAAATATGAATAACGAAATGAACAGACCCGGAGGATTTCCATTCAGGATTGCCTTCGCGACATGCTTTATACTTTTAGCGAGTCTCAATGTTGCGCATGCACAAAGCAAAGCTGATAAGATTGATAAACTGATCAGCGCGTATACGGAGTATGGCAAATTCAATGGATCTGTTCTCGTTGCCGACAAAGGGAACGTGATTTTTAAAAAAGGCTTCGGACTGGCTGACATGGAATGGAATATTCCCAATCAACCTGACACCAAACACCGGCTGGGGTCTATCACAAAGCAATTCACGGCCATGCTGATCCTGCAACTGGTTGAACAGGGTAAGCTGAAACTGGATGTCCCTATTACGACCTGGCTTCCGGATTACCCTAAGAAAAACGGAGATATCATTACCATTCATCACCTGCTCACGCACACCTCCGGAATTCCGAACATGACGTCGTTTCCGGGATTTCTTAAAAACGTAAGTCGTAATGCGTACACTCCCGCACAGCTTGTGGGCATGTCCGCCGACTCGACGCTGGAATTCAAACCCGGGGAGCGGTTTGCCTACAGTAATTCAGGTTATCTGGTATTGGGCTACATCATCGAGAAAGCCACCGGAAAATCGTACGGGCAGGTTTTGCAGGAAAATATTCTTACCCCGCTCGGCATGAAAAATACCGGCTATGATCATCATGAAACGTTATTGAAGAACAGGGCCAGACCTTATGAAAAAAATGGCCGGCATTACGTTAATGCCCATTTCATTGATATGTCGGTGCCACACGCTGCGGGGGCGATGTACTCAACAGTAGAAGACCTGTATCGCTGGGAGCAGGCGTTGTATGCGAATCAGTTGTTGCGCAAGGAAAATATGGAGTTGTTATTTGGCAAACACATTCCGTCATGGGGGAACAGTCATTATGGTTATGGCTGGGGCATTGGCGATATCCCGTTAGGCAACACGCAGGAACGAATTGCAACCATTGGCCATGGGGGAGGGATAAACGGTTTTAACACACAGATCACCCGGATCCCTTCAGATCAATCATTCATTGTTTTGCTGAATAACACCGGTGGAGCACCACTCGGAGAAATGACGAACGCCATCGCCGCAATACTGTATGATAAGTCCTATGACCTTCCAAAACGTTCCGTTGCTTATTCACTCGCAGACAAAATTGACAAGGAGGGACTTGTAGCTGCGCTCCAATTTTACCCGGACATAAAAGACGCGACCGGATACTACCTGAATGAATATGAAATGAACGGAACCGGGTATGAGTTTATGCTGGCGGGCAAACTCAAAGAAGCTGCTGCCATTTTCAGACTGAACACAGAAGCGTTTCCCAAATCAGCGAATGTGTATGACAGCTATGGCGAGGCGCTCACGGCGCTTGGGGATAAGACCGCAGCCATCGAGAACTATAAAAAATCCGTACGACTAAATCCTCGCAACGAAAACGGCATAAAGGTTCTTAAAGAAAATGGCGTAAATACAGAAGACCTGATCTTCAAAGTGTCTGCTTCGGACCTGAAACTCCTGGAGGGTGAATACACAAACATTGACAACAAGGAGTGGAAGATTACGTTCGAAATCACCGATGGAACACTCTACGGCAGCGACCGCGGTTACCGATACAGAGTGCTTCCCGTTGCCAAAGGCGAGTTCGTCAATCCCGATGACGGTGCCTCCCTGGTTTTCGATACGAAAGACAAGAAGGCGATAACGATGGTGCTGTTTGGGAGGGAGCGGTTCAGGAAGGGAATGTGAAAAAGGAATCTTTGCACGCAGAACCGTCTTACCGATTTCTGGCTAATGAAAGTTTCTCAAGCATTGCATTATTTGAGCGTCTGCAAATACAAATGCAACGCAGTCAGCTCGTCCTCCGTAAAGTTTTTGGTTATCGTCCAGGGCATCTCTTCCGGTTTCAGGTGTTTCCCTTCGGGAGTCTCACCGGTATGCAGTGCCTTGATAAATTGTTCGTGTGTCCACTTACCCGGATTGCCGGTAGACGTGATATCGGCTACATACTTGCCTCCGGGAACCGGTGACTCTCCACCTTTCATATCAGCACCGTGACAGTTGATACATATCGTGGAAAGGTACCTCCCATACTCAACAGAAACCTCACTCACCACGGGTTGAGCGAAAGGTATTGTATGATCGGTAAGTTCGGCAGGTAATAACGGAATGAGTCCGAAGGCTGACAGCACATAGCCCAGAGGGCCGATGCGAAATGAAGGAGGTTCGTTATCAACCGGAGGAACCTGTGAGCAATACGCGATCAACGCAGCGATGTCTGATTCGCTCATCTGACTCAATTCATGCGACGGCATCAGATACAATGGCTTGCGCTCGCGGTCCAGGCCATGCTTCATGGCAAGGATCCAGTCTTCGGTGGAGAAATCGTCAGGCAGGCCCCCTTTGCCTTTTGTGATATTCCGCGTGGTAAACCGACCGATCATAAAATCATCAATCAACGAGCTTCCTCCCAGGTTATCACCATGACATTCGCGGCATGCACGTGTTCGTGATAACCGTTCACCATGAGCAATTGACGCCGAATCGTAATTCATCGTGATGGACTCAATTTGCACATCATACTTCTTACCGGCGCGTACAGTAATATTGATGTAGCTGTATGCAAACACAGCAACCACAATCGCAAGTATCGAAAGAATGACTATGCCCGCTACTTTTGCTATCTTCTTAATCATAGGGTAGATGTTCATTTTGGTGATCGGATCGTTTATCGGCAATACCTGTTCACAAGTGCAGCTTCCTTATTTCGTGAGCGCTTTGCTATTAGCCGAAACAGTGGCATGAATACTTTGAAAATCCCGGAAGGTGTTGTGCCACTCATCACGGTGAGGATACACACGTGTGTGAATTTTTTTGGAATCCCTTTCTTATTGACTTTGCCATCCAGGGCAAGTCCGTAGGCAATAGCTATCGCCTTTTCGAATCCTGGTTGTGCCGGACGAAGCTCCACCAGAAACCTCACGGGATTAGTGGTGCGGTTCGTGAAAAAATGTGATGTCCGGATGGGTACCTCGGCAACGTCACCTTGCCTGAAAAGACGTCTCCTATTCTGAATTTGCACATCAAGCTCACCATTCAGGATATGAAACTTTTCCGTGAAGGAATGATGTATGTGGGGTGAGCTTCCACCACCGGGGGCGACCTCAACTTCCAGCAATGTGCATTCACCATTAGTCTCACTGCCGGATTTTAAAATGGTCGCCTTATCGCCAAATACAGGATTTTCAAATGTCCTTTTCATTCCTTTACTCGTTGCTGTTTTAAGGCATGATACGGACGAAGGGCAGGGCGGAGGCTACGCAAAAAGGCGGGATTACTACGCGAAAGGATTCTTCGAAAGACGGGACCAAAGGAAGTTGCGAGGAACATCGGGCAACCTGTTTGCGTCCATTACGTACATCTGCACAAACCAGCCCATCTCAGCGCCTGATTATGAGTGTACCTGCTCTTATATATTCCGATCAGTTTAAGGTTACCAATAGGGAACACTGTAAACACTCCGGCCCAGAGCGAACAAACCTGGAACTGGCCATAGAGAAAGACCTGGGCGTGTTTCAGCTTGAATGTATCTCATCGCCTCACTTTTCACTTTATAAGGGATGTGCGCACTTTAAACACGATGTCTTTTTACAGACCCCTGAGGCCGGTAAAAAAAGACAGGTCGTTATTGCCCTCATGGCTTCCGGAAAGGATAACGCGACCTTTGCTGATGATCAGGAAGTAAATGTCTCCGGCGGGCATGGATCATTCAATTTCAATCCCGGTGTCAATGAGCTACACCGGTTTTACCGCGATGTGCCCACCACCGTTACAAGCTTTGAAATTCATCCTGACTATTTTACATCAGTGTTAATGGAACAAGCTGATGAAAAGGGGGTGGTATCTTCACTCAAAGCGAATGTTTTGAATGACCGCTTCGGCCATTTTCCGGTGTTGCCTTCCGTCACTCATCAACGCATCATATCCGACATTGAGAATTGCCCGCTGCAGGGTAGCCTTGGCAACCTGATGCTTGAAGGAAGCCTTCAACAGCTGATAGCCTGGCAGCTTCACCAACTGGGAGTACCAGCGGACGTGAGGGCGAACATTTCAGCGCGTGATAAAGAAATTCTCTATGCCGTTAAAGACTACATTACCACCCATCTCCATCACGATCATTCTATCCTGAATCTATCCCGGCAATTTGGAATCAACCAGACGAAGTTGAAGAAGTATTTCAAATCGCTCTTTGGCGTTCCCGTCATCGAATATGTATTCAACCAGAAGATGGAACACGCACGGACACTGCTTTACGATAAGGGCATGTACGTCGTTGAAGTAGCCCGCATTACGGGTTACAAAAATCCACAACACTTCGCCACGGCGTTCAAGCGCAAGTTTGGGGTGAAGCCGTCGGGGATGAAGAGAAACTTATAAGCAATGAAGACGAATTCATCAATCCCGACGACGCGGCTTCATTCATTGGTTTTCGACACGAAAAACAAAAAGGTATTAACGATGGCGTTGGTTGCATGATGAAGTGGAAGAGATGATGGTGAGAAGATCATTGCTTCTGCTTCGAAGCATTGCCAAGCACGTAGCCAACGCTTGGTGTTGGAGTAGGCATTAATAGTTTAGCGTTGGCATTTCCCTCCTAAAAGGCAGTGATTCGGTTCCACCAAACATTAATTTGGTCCGATCGGTGGAATCAACCAATTATCCGGAAAGAAAACTCTTCCTTGTTCCCGAACTTTCTCAGTACTTTGCTGCATGCGCGAATTTTACCAGGTGCAGAAAACAGGATCTCTGCACAACCTGAAACGCAACCAATCAGAAGTTCCGACTCTGGGCAAAGGCAAAGTGCTGGTAGGGGTGAAGAGCATTGGATTAAACTATGCCGACATCTTTGCAATAATGGGTCTTTACAGCGCCACTCCAAAAGTGCCTTTCATTCCTGGACTTGAATTCAGCGGGGAAGTGCTTGATTCTGACTCCAATGATTTTCTTCCAGGACAAAAAGTGATGGGCGTGACCCGCTTTGGCGGGTACGACAGCCATATCGTTGCTGACCCTCATTATCTGTTTCCGCTTCCCGAAAGCTGGTCATACGAAGAGGGAGCTGCGTTTCCCGTACAGACATTCACAGCATACTATGCGCTGCATACGCTTGGCTCTTTGAAGTTCGACCAGACAGTGCTAATTCATAGTGCAGCCGGAGGCGTCGGTTTGCAAGCCAATCGCATCGCAAAGAAGAGTAATGCGTTCACGATAGGCGTCGTAGGCCATGAAAGCAAGTTGGGTCTCCTAAAGCAGGAGGGATTCGACAAGACGATCGTGAGAGGGAAAAACTTTAACAAAGATCTGATTGACGCGCTGGAGGGACGACCGCTTAACCTTGTTCTCGAAGCTACCGGAGGAAAGTATTTTCACCACAGCTATAAGATGCTTGCCCCTATGGGAAGACTTGTCGCATACGGTTCTGCACAATTCACACCTTCATCGCACAAACCGAATTATTTTACCCTGCTGTTTAAATATCTCTTTCGCCCGCGCGTTGATCCACTCACAATGATCAAGACCAATAAATCCGTGATGGCTTTCAACCTCATTTGGATATACGAACAAAAAGTGCTGATGAAAGCGATGCTAACAGAAATCGAGAAGCTCAAGCTGCCAGCACCAAAGATTGGGCACAGTTTTGAATTTTCAAAAATGAGCGAGGCCCTTACATTATTTAAAAGCGGCAAGACCACTGGCAAAGTTGTGCTCAATGTGAAGTAACATGGACCCCAGGAACCGTCGGCATCAACTTTCTAGACATTATAGCGGCTTTGCCAAGTACAAATCGTTTGGCAAAGCCACGAAGGGAAAGATCGCACTTCAGGATTGGGCGAGTGGCGTTTCATTCAGGAACATCAAAATAAGAGAACTCTAAGTCAAGTGGCGCGTTGGCGAAACTATTAAGCCAGCAGCACAAGAAGAAGTTACATAATGTTCCGCGTTATGTTAATAGCTTAGGCATCCGGGCCTAACGCAATCTTCATAGAAAGTTTTTTAGCGCTGGATTTCAGAACTCAGTCTTCTCACCTTCAACGGGCTGCGCAGCGGCACGCTTTGGCAAGCTTTGGAAGTGGGAGGGACGTGCGGCTTGACAATGGGTGTTGCAGGGTACAGGTTATGACAACAAATAAATTGTCATAATACTTGACAATAAACTTATTGTCACTATATTTGCCAATAAGTTTATTGTTAATTATGAAGAATGTGGTAGGACAGCCGGCCAGAGGGAATGACTTTTTCCCTAGGCCGAAAGAAATTGAAAAAATAAAAAGAAGCCTTGGTGCAGGGAGTAACTTACAAATAGCGGCTCCTAGACGAGTAGGGAAGACTTCTATTCTAATGTACTTTGTGGATAATGCGCAGAAGGATTCAATCTTCATATATGTTGATGTGGAAGCCACTAAAAGTGAAAATGATTTCTACAGACGTTTATATGAAGGGATTTTAAAAAGTGATGCTTTAACCAAGGGCACCAAATTAATCAAACAACTTGCGGATTCTGGTAACACATTTCTTAAAAGAATAAAGAGTATAAGTGTTACTCAAGGAACAATTGAACTTGCTGAAAATGCCGAATCAAACTATTATGACGATTTCACAAATTTGGTGAAGGGAATTGATTTAGATGGCAAGCGATTAGTATTGCTCATCGATGAGTTCCCATATGCAATTAATAATCTTATTAAGGGGCCAGATTTTGAAGCTGCTAGGAATTTGTTAAAGTCAAAAAGAACAATAAGACAGGATCCAGTATTAAATCAAAAAATCTTGTTTGTTTATACAGGATCTATTTCACTAAATGCAACGGTTGAACAGATTCGCTCGTCAGAGTTGGTCAATGATATTGCATCTGTTGCTATTTCTCCATTGACATCAGAAGAGACAAAGGAACTTATTAAACAGTTAGCTTCGACTGATGGCATTAGTATAACTGATGATGGTATTGCCTATGTTATTGAAAAACTTAAGTGGCTAATTCCATTTCATATTCAATTGTTCATTAAAGAATTATATGATCTGGCTCCAGAAAAAGGAAAAGAAGTTACAAATGAACAAATAAATAGTGCTTTTGATGCAATCGTAGAGTTTAGGAATAATAACTACTTCGAACACTACGCTAGTAGATTAAGTAAATTGTATAAAGATTTCGACTACCATTTCGCCAAAGATGTATTAAACATGATTGCTGATAAAGATGTTGCTTCTAAAAATGAAATTATCAATTTAGCAAGTAAGTATAATCTTGAAAACGATTACAACAAGATAATTCAGAGTCTAGTTTATGATGGATACATCTTCAGCGATGTAGATGGAAAATTATTTAGGTTTAACTCAGCTATACTTAAAATGTGGTGGAAAAAATATGTTAGTCAATAAATTAATTACTCTATATAACCCTGCCGAAAAAAACAAGGTTAATTTGGTTGAGGAGTTTGTTGTCAGAATAAGTTCATTTGAACGAATTTTTAATGATATCAAGACATCAAAGAATGAATTTCCTGAGCAACACTACCTCATTGTTGGACAGAGGGGTTCAGGTAAAACAACGTTATTGTTTCGCCTAAAATATGCTATTGAAGATGATACAAAGCTCAATAAACTTTTGCTCCCTATTAACCTTGGCGAAGAACAATATCATATTGGAAACTTAGCTGACTTATGGGAGACACTATCAGAAATCTTGGATGATTATTATGGATTTAAGGGACTGGCTTCCAAAATACATGAAATTAGAAAGAGGGATGAGGATCATGAGGAAGATTGTTTTAAACAATTAGTAAAATCACTTGACTCAAGTAAAAAGAAAATAATCTTGTTTATTGATAATTTCGGTGAGCTGCTGAAAAAACTTGATGATCGAGAAACCAAAAGATTCAGAGAAATTCTAATGACATATCCTCACATTAGACTCATAGCTGGAACTCCGGTTACCCTCGAAAGCGTTCTTGACTATTCGCAGCCATTTTTTGAATTTTTTAAAGTACTTGAGCTGAAGGGCTTAACAAATAAGGAAACAACAATTTTGCTGGTTAAGCTAGCTGAGTTAAACCAAGCTAAGTCAGCGATAGAAAAAATAATTACTGAAAATCCTGGAAGGGTTGAAATATTAAGACGTCTCACAGGCGGTGTAATCAGAACAATGGTTCTGTTGTTTAAAATTTTCATTGAAAATGAAGATGGAGAATCTCTCAAGGATCTTCAGTTAATCTTAGATTCATTAACGCCATTATATAAGCATCGAATGGATGACTTACCTTCCCAACAACAAAAAATCGTTGATGTTGTTGCTAAGAATTGGGACGCTATTAGCGTGAAGGAGATAACACAAAGAACTCGAATATCCAGTAAGATTGTTTCTGCACAATTAAGACAGCTTGAGAAAAACCAAATAATTGAAAAGGTTGTTACGGATTCCAAGAATCATATGTACCATTTAAAGGAAAGGTTCTTTAATATTTGGTACTTAATGAGATATGGCAGAAGGTACGACAAAAAGAGGGTTATATGGCTTGTAAGGTTCTTTGAGACCTGGTGTGATGGCAAAGAGCTTGAGAGAAGGATTGAACAGCACATTAAGAATTTGGGCAGCAACAAAACCTACGATATGAATTCAGCAATTCTAATAGGAGAGGCTTACGTATCCTGTGGAACTGTTCCAACTGAAATAAAGGAAAAGCTAATAGAAACTACTTCTAACCTATATCCAAAAGAATTTGACAAGAGTAAGTTCAACTTGGATGACGATCTGATTAAGGAAGCGCAGCAATTTGTTAAGAGCAAAAAAATTGAAAGTGCTCGTCAAAAGATAGCATCCATAAAGGAAATAACGAGAAGTAATTATAGAGCTATTGTTCGAGTTGCATTGGACTGTGAAGATTACAATCAAGTGATCAATGTTTTAAAAACTGCTGAGAAGTTAAAGTTTACTGAGTCGAAAGATCTTTTCTTCATTGCTCAAATCTTAGAGCAAGAGATAAATGATTATCAGGAAGCCGTCAAATACTACGAAAAATCTGGCAAAGCTGGAGAACCCGATGCCTTATTGACAGCAGCAAAGGTGCTTTATAGAAGATTGAAAGATAATTCCAAGGCCGAAAAACTCTATCTATCTCTTTTAAAAGCCGAGCCATCAAGTAGTTTAATACATCATGAGATAGCACATTTCTATGGCTATGGTAAGCAAGATTATGAAAAGGCGATAGAACACTTTAATAAATCTATTGATTTGGGTAGGACAGGAGCTAACTTCTGCTTGGGCGCATTGTATCATTTCGAAATGGAGGATTTCGAGATGGCTAAGACTTACTATATGAAAAATGAGAAAAGGGCTTACTATAATTTGGGAATTATGTATGCTGACCTAAAGGAGGATTATGAAACAGCCATTAATTATTTAGAAAAAGCTGCCAAAACTAATAAAGATGACTCTCAGCCTTATCTAGCTTTAGGTCGTATCTATGATAGACACCTTAAGCAAAGTAATGTTGCAATAAAATATTACGAAAAAGCATTCAAGGACTATAATGATGAAGATGCAATACATCCGCTTGCTCATTTGTATGCAGAAAATAAAAAAACTTATAAGAAAGCAATCGAACTATTTAAGCTGGCAATTGAAAGTGGCGATGCCTCTGCTTCAGCGTGTCTCTCTCGATTCTACATGGATAAAAATATCAATAAGGACGAGGCTGTGGAGTTAATTGAGAATGCAAAGAAGGAGTTGCCTGATGAAACATACGTTTATGAATACTCGGCTAACATTTTATTTTGGGTAGGTGAAACAGAACGTGCCATTGAGGACTTTAAGGTAGTTTTGAAAGACCAGGAGTATGTAGAAGATGAGATTAAGGACATTACATCCCTTATGATGAAAATGATTTCGCAAGGCTTATACTACCCGGTACTTAAGCTTTTCCAAAATCCTGACTACAATCTGGTAGATATCATGAAGCCTGTATACTATGCCTTAATGACATTAATGAAAGATGATTTCCCAAATGAGATACTTAAGATGGGACCAGAAATTGAAGAAACAGTAAATGAGATTATTCAGGAAATAAGAAACCTACAAAAATAGGTTCGGGTGAGCGGTGGCCCGGCCCAAAAGCGGGGGTGCGTTGGCAGGAGCGAGGAAGCATTTTTGGGCCTTGATTTTTTTGGTGCTTTATGCATCAAGGCAAAAAGTACATAACAAAAAGTGCGAACACCGCTGCATTCTTGCGAAGCTTTAGCGGAGCAAATTAAAAGACTGGCTTGAGAGTGTTTCACAAACTATTCAGATGACTTCAAAGCGTTGGCAAGAAGCATGTGTATTGCTGGCTTTGGATTTGTGTGAAGGAATTGCGCGGCCTGCAATACTTATGCATTGCGCGTGGCTTGCATTGTCCTAGCCCCCTATAAACTGCACAGAAATTTCATTTGAGTTTAGTAGTTCATTGCCGTGCTGGTCATCCGACAAGCGAAGATATGGATCAGCCCAGGGCTTGTCAAGGCTGATACAGAGCGGATGATTTT
>JAEYWY010000025.1 GCA_023428695.1 Bacteroidota bacterium | reverse complement strand
GAAATCGATCCAATGAAATGGCTCACGCATGTTTTGGAAGAACTGCCGAATAGAACGGTCAACGACATCGATGATTTGCTACCTGAAAAGGGAAACCTGTACTGACGTACTTCGCCGGGTGCTTACTGATAATCGCTTGATGATCTTCTTCTTTTAGCTCGATAAGCCTTTCGGTTTCAACTAATGGTTGATAAAATTCGTAGGTACTTAAAGTGGAAAACCACTTACTTCCATAAGTAGAAGACTCTCTCAATTCACCTCTTGAGTTGAAAAGTAATTCTGCAAGCTCTGGTCTTTTATGATGCCTGAGAATTTGGATAAGTTTTTTGATATCTGAATCCAATTATTCGCTTTAATAAGTGATGTATCTCATTAATCCGCCCAATCACTTGGTAGTCCTAAAATTGAAAGTGTCAACGTTAGCCAGTGCCCGTCAATTATGTCATCGAGTTGTCGTGCGTACGCACGCGTGGGTACCACAAGGACAGTCTGTTCCGGTTCTAGTTCTAAGACATCAGTCTTTATTCGCCACTCACGTTCCCACGTGAAATCAATTGCCGGTGGGTTATAGTTAACGTACCTCCACTTTAACGATTCAGGTAATTCTGTATAGTCTTCGCTGCTTCCATATATAACCGGCCTCCCACCTTGATTGAACAACCATTCCTTTCTAATGCCTATTCCGTATGGCTCGTAGCGATGGCGTCTAACTTTTTCTTCGTTCATTTTCGCTAGAGAAAAAACTTTAACAAGATCAGATATTGGTGATTCTGTAAAGCAGACGCAGTTGTAGTTACCGCGTATATACCCGTTTCCAGACCTTATTCTTCTTTCCCTTACGATTTTTCTAAGAATGTTGAATGCGGTAGTCGTTTGACTTTCTGTCTCTTTACTTCTGGTCCAGTGCACGAGGAGGCTTCCAATATCCGACCTTGCAATGAAATTGAAGTCCTTATTCGTCATAATATTACGGCTTTGGGTAATTAAAGTATTTTTGCGAGAATGAAACCTCTTAAGCCTTGAATCCCTATTTCATTACGGATCATTATCGCAGTTTCTTCTGTTAGATTGAATTTTTTTAAGAAATCAGAATCAGCATATCCATTTAGAATATTCTGTAGAGAATCAATAGGTAGACCTAGTCGTTTTGCCACACTAGATTCTGCAACACCTCTTAACGTAGAAAACATTTCAGCTGTCATATGCTATTTTTTTAAAGTAGGATTCATAACTAAGTTTATGCACCTGAACAACGTCGTAGGAAAGACTGTCAAGTGATGGATAGATAAATGACTTCGTAATGCCCATTCGTCTTAGCTTCCATCTGATAACTTTCTTCACTGCATAGGGTATTATAAATCTCGTAGAAATTTTAGATGAATCAAATTTTGTTGGATCAGATTGCAAAGTGAACAAGCTTTGCTGATTGACATATCGTTGATGCGTAAAATTTGGCGTAATGGGAGTAAACACGTTTTTACTAAATATGATGTCGAAGGTTCTTGGATTGGCAATACCGGAATACAGGTATGACATGTAAACAGCACAATCACATTCCTTGTCCGATTCTACGGCAAAGAAAAGCGCAACCAACGGATTAAACGACCAATCCAAAAGGCGAGTTGGTATACCGTGATGTTGCGCCAAAATCATCCAATCCAAATCATTCGTTGGTGAATTCGCCAAGTATATAGGTGCCTTTCTGATGAATTCGGTAAGCAAGCTTCGCTCAAACTGAGTTTGAGTTTTTTCATCTTCGATTCCAAAACGTCCAGCGGATGGGATGAGTGGATATTTAATATCGCTAACCCCTCGATAGAAGAGGACATCCGAGAATCCGGTTATTGAATTTAAGAATTGCTCAAGAGATGCAATTGTAATATCATTCATGCCCTAATAGGTTAAGTCATAAGGTTTTGACAGCGAAAAGAACTTTGCTCCATACTCTCTCAACCCCAATTGATTTGTATTAAACTTTGTCTTCCAATTTTAAAATAGCGACCACTCATTATGTTCAAATCCGCAATTTGCAGTATTGCAAACAATTTAAGTTCTACACGAAAGCATATGGCTTACAATTAATAAGAATCTCTTCAAGTGCTTTCAATACTTCGCATAAATCAAGTGGTTCGCCACGAAAAATTAAGGTCTTGTTAAACGAATTATACCCTCGGTGGCTACTGGCGCCAACACCTGAAAGAGACGGATTCATTGCCAAATCAGTGTATACCGCACTGGATTGGTTTTTAAACCATTCGTCAATCTGTTCATCATAGTGTTCAAAATAGTTACGAAATTTCCGACTAGAAAGAATGTTGCTATTTTCAACGCCAAGCTCTTGACGTAATCTTTCTCCGCGAGGCTTATATTTAGTTCTAGGCCAAAGTATTTTGGACACATTCGCGGTGGCTACGAGAATAGATTGAATTAAACTCCACGTCTCCACCATATCGTTGTCAGGAGCTTTTAAACGTTCTGCCGCCCTTCGTGCAATTTTTGATTGAAGCACGATCTGGTCTATTAAAACCAAGTCTTGAAAAATAATCATTTTATTGTCAGTGATGTTGTGAAGCAAATAAACTAAACGCCTGCGCAGCCTATTTGCGCACTATTTGTCGAATTGCTCGGCTAGGGAGACTATTTGTTTAAAATCGATGTGACTTTAAGTCTTTACTCACTTACGGGCGAGATTTAGACTATAAGATCACCCTGTTTGATTGAAAATTCAAGTGCTCCGCATATTCCACATACCCTAGCTGATTCGTAGTCAAAGTTGTTTTCCCAATCTTAAAATCCGGCACCACTTCATGGCTATGTCCAAAAATCCAGTAGTCAAATTTTGAAGGCTGGATCAAGTCAAACAACTCCGTTGCAAATGCTGTATTCAGTTCGCTGTATCTGTACTTCTCGGGGTAGTTAAAGAACGTAGGTAGGTGATGCGTAACAACAATCGTCTTCTGATTCGTCACGTTACCCAACTCCTTCACAAGAAACGCTCTACAATCTTCATGAAGCTGATCGTCGTCATCGGTTGTAATTTTCTTTCCGTTGTTTTTGATCAACCGAAAGTCAGCCATTGATTTCTGGATCACAAACTCAAGCGCAGGATTGATCTTAGACCATAACGTTGAAAATAAAAGCCGAACACCGTTGTGTTCAATCGCAGTGTTGTTCAACAGTGATACATTACTTCTGGCCTTCTCATGAAACGTTCCTGTTCTTTCTGTGATATCCGACCGATAGTATTCATGATTGCCAGGAATCCAATACGTATGCTCAAAGCTTTCAGAAAGAAAATTGAAGAAGTCGTTTTCTTTTTCGATCTCAAAAAATGGAATGATATCCCCCGCAAGCAAAAGAATTTCGCCTTCAGGCTTTATTGGATTTGCCTTGAGGTATTTTTTGTTGGCTGGGAATTCCAGGTGTAAGTCAGAACAGTATTGGATTTTCATGACGCTATCCCCAAAAGCATGCATGCTTGTCCTCTTCAACTAATTTCACAAACTCTTTAAGAGTTTTGACAGTTGGCTTGGGGTCGTACGGGTACCATTTCAAGTCAGACCGAAGCCAAAATACCTTCCAGTGGTTTTTCGCTTTTACGAAAGTAGTTTTTGCCACTTCAGGGTAAATGATCTTAGAAGCATCATTCCAAAATGGACGAATCTCGTGGATGATTATACTTTGCCCTTCTATTTTGTATCCAATGTCAAGCTTCGGACGAATGTGCTCTGGTGGTCGCTTTCTTTCAAGGAAAGCCTCCATTACTTCAATAATATCCAGTACCTGCAAATTTGTTACTGCCATAGCTGTCTCTTTTCTACTTTTCGAGGATCTTCAACTTCCCCTCCTTCGGCTCCTTAAACGCATCACACCTAATCAAATGCTTCTCCATCTCATCAATGCTTTCACCGTGCAAAGTCGAACTGAACTCATACGCACGTAAAAGCATTCTTACATAAGCGTCAGCTACACGTTGGCGTGTCAGCTTTCGCAATGCGCCCATGTAGTCCTCTCTATAAACAGTGGGGATAATGATCTTCGACAGCCCTTTAGCAGACAACTCTGCATTCATCATCACACGCGCGATTCTACCGTTACCGTCAAGGAATGGATGAACTTCACTAACGAGGAACATCATGTAGACTGCTTTTGCAAATGGCTCTTGCAATAAGGAATACCATTCAAATCCCTTCTTCAATGTTCCAACTACAAGCTGCTTATCAACAAATTCGGTGTTGCCGGCTCTGTTGTTTTTGTCTTTGAACTCCCCAGGTTTCTTACTGATCCTGGATTGAAGAAGAATTGCATGTCTTCTCCTCATGATATCCAGAAACTCGTTGGCATTCGTAGGACAGATAGCCATTTCTTTTTTGTCCGACACAATCCGGTATGTACCGAGTATGTCATGTGAGTCTTCATCCCGTGCAGGAAGAGGTGTTTCGGTCTCAATGATTTCTTTAGCCTCTTCAACAGTGAATTCAGTTCCTTCAATAAAGTTCGAGAAGTAGCCCTCGAAGAAAGCAAAGGTCTTATACGATTTAGTCGCCTTATTTTTATCCGGATGACGCGGAAATGTTTTTCCAGCTAACTCTTCGTACAGGCTTTCGAATAACTTGATTCTATCAGGATCTAACGGCTCACCGAGTGACCGCGCAATTGCTGCAGGTGTAGTTAATTTTTTTGACTTGCCTGTAGAAAGGAGATCGCTGATCAGGTCATTGAACTTCTTAAACTCATCCTGCATCCCCAACGACTTCGAGATTTTTCTGGCTTTGTCACGCAACTCATTAAGGCCATTCTCGCCTCGCGTCCTGATAATCGCTTCAAGACGTTCTTCGATTTGAGAACGAGTCAGCGTTTTTGATTCCGCTTTGCGCCTTGAAACTTGAAGGTTCTCAAGAAACGCCCTTGCCTCCTGGGAAGCATGGAGATTTCCAAAGAATGCATTGTCGCCTTCAATCCGTTGTGGACCTTCCAAAAGCTGAATGGTCAACCCGGGTAGCTGAATCTTTTCTGTATACGTATAGGTCAGAAAGACATGTCCTTGGGGAGAAGGCACAAATTCAAGAGCGCTGCGATGGCTGAGCAACGCGTCTGGATATAGAGCCGACAGGATATGAAACCAATTCCGTTTAATGATTGCTGCCGGTTCATCAGAAAAATTTGATGTGTAAACCCTGGGCGCAATTTTCCTGATCTGCTTTTCCTTCAATAGAGCAGTTATTCTCCTGGACTCCGCTTTATCCGAAGAGGCGAACACAATTTCCTGAACCTTAGAAGGGGGAATTTTTCCCATTAACTGATCGATTTTACCTAAAATTGGGTAAAATTTCCGATTAAAACGGCACTTTTAGGGTAAGTTTCCGATTACTGGACGGTTTTTGGGCAAAATTTCCGATTAAAGCACGGGCCTTCCATCTGTATTGGCCGTGCGACTGTTCCCGTTAGAGGAGGGGGTGCGCGGAGGTTTAAAGGCAGGAGTACAAGCTTTGCAGTACCTGCATTTTGGAAGAAGCCACTAATCTCCACGCTCCTTCCAATCCATCAATCCTCATCACGTCCATCCTTTAATCCTTAAATCACGGTTCAGACGTCAACAGAAGGACAAAACTAAACTCAATCGCGCACCATCTTCAAGGCAGAAAAACTCCAATACTCCGCGGCTAGAGGAGTTCAAATGACGAAGTACAATTCTTGCAGTTGCTGCGTCCTGGATGAGTATTCAATTCAATCACGCGTCTTCCCGCGCGCATCCTTTTTTTTGTAAAGCGACCCACGCGCAGTTCTGGCTGTAACATTTCACGAACTAAATCGTCATCCCAGGAAAACTGATTATTCATGCCCGAAATAACAAAACTAAATCTATACCTCCTGCGTGCGATGTATTTTCTGATATCAGTAGGTTTGGTGTTGACCGTTTGGCCTGAAATAATAGCTCCCTACCAAAGGTTAGCAAATCAAGATTCAGTGATTGAATCATTATTGGGAGCCTTAGCATTGCTCGCGATAATAGGAATACGCTATCCCTTGAAAATGCTCCCGATTTTAATCTTCGAACTAATTTGGAAATTAATTTGGGTGACCGGGTTCGCCTTACCGAGCTGGGTTAATAATGATCTTGACACATACGCTAAAGAAACTCTTTTTGCATGTTTAATTGGCGTAATACTGATACCTATTGTTATTCCCTGGCGCTTTGCATATAGGCATTTTGTAATGCCAAAATAGAATACTAGGATTCAGCCTGCTCTCACAATTTAATTATCCCGTTATTGCGCTACAGCCGTATTCGAAGGAGTTCAAATGACGAAGTACAACACTTGCAGTTGCTGCGTCCTGGATGAGTATTCAATTCAATCACGCGTCTTCCCACGCGCACCCTTTTTTCCCTAAAGGGAGCCACGCGCAGTTCTAACTTGATTCGGCTCGCTTGGTTTTCATGTCTAAACTGTCCGTGCGGCTGTTCCCCTTTAGGGGTAAGGGGTGCGCGGAGGTTTAAAGTCAGGAGTGCAAGCTTTGCAGCACCTGCATTCAGGTAGCAGAAGCCATTAATCTTCACGCTTCCTCCTTCCAATCCATCAATCCTCATCAAGTCCCTCCTTTAATCCTTGAATCACGGTTCAGACGTCAAAGAAGGACAAGACTAAACTCAATCGCCCACCATCTTCAAGGCAGAAAAACTCCAATACTCCGCGGCTAGAGGAGTTCAAAATGACGAAGTACAATTCTTGCAGTTGCTGCATCCTGGATGAGTATTCAATTCAATCACGCGTCTTCCCACGCGCACCCTTTTTTTTGTAAAGCGACCCACGCGCAGTTCTAACTTGATTCGGCTCGCTTGGTTTTCATGTCTTGTTACTTACTTGACTGTCCGTGCGGCTGTTCCCCTTTAGGGGTAAGGGGTGCGCGGAGGTTTAAAGGCAGGAGTACAAGCTTTGCAGCACCTGCATTTTGGAAGAAGCCACTAATCTTCAGCTTCCTCCTTCCAATCCATCACCCCTCATCACGTCCATCCTTTAATCCTTAGATCACGGTTCAGACGTCTTGCGATGAGTCATGCACGCTGCTCAACTATCGCCTTGATATTCCTCAAGATCTTTTGCTGCGTCTTCTTAATAATTCGTCTTCCTATCAGGTAGTTTGGCAGGTTGACAGGGAATTTGGCGTATCCATAAAAGGTGCATGTATACTGCGTTATACCGGGTGCGGGTTCAATGAAATTGTTTACAAGCTTGCAGGTGGCTTCCAGGGGTTTTATGAATCGCAGTTCAAGCTCAATGGTATTGCTGTCCATTTTTACAATTTCCTGTTCACCGGTGCCCACATTTTTATTCTTGTCGCGGTTGTGACTCTCCCATCTTAGTATTGCACCAACCTTTCCATCTTCACCTGTCACCGTGGGCGAAAGTTCAGGATCAGCCCTCAACCACTCGCTATACTGCATCTGATTGTTGAAGAGACTCACATAGGCATAAACGAAGTATCTTGGTTGGTTGATCGTTTCTGATACGGTTACTGAATAGTGCTTCGGCAAAAACAACGCGGCCACCAGCAGAATTGTAATGACAGCAACTACGGTGAGTAGAATGATAAGCCACACACTCATATATGTAGCTTGTTTAAGAACAAAACGGCCTGGACATTTTTGTCACGTAATCCAATGGCAAGCCAAACCAATATGGCAAACAATATTGGCGTCAGGAGGATGACAAACGAATCTCCATGAATGATGTGCGTGGCCACGGCACCACCAAACCAGCCTGTTAATATTAAAGCACCCAGTACAGAGGTTTTTGGAATTACGTAGCAGCACAGTCCGATGATCAACGCAATGGCCATTGGAACGAGTGCACTTTCAGGATAACCTAATGCTGCTGCATTCTCAAGCGCAGTTTCGGTTTTTATCAGGTTGTTAACTGCCCCGATAAAAAGGAAGAATGCCACGATGCCCTGAAGGATGTACGATGACCAAAGTCGTGTTTTTGATATTTTATACGCCATATACTTTTTATGGCAAAACTATCAGCCATCATCCTGACGGTCTTGTAAAAAATCAGTGATCTCGCGGCAGCGGGTTTTTCAGGAATTCGAGTGGTGTTTTTCCGGTGAATAATTTGAAGTCTTTCGTAAAGTGTGCCTGGTCGTAGTAGCCAGCCTGAGCTGCAGTTTGCGCGAGACTTCTATCATTCAATTCGGTGAGAATTGTGTTCATGCGCACGATGTAGCAGAAATGTTTAGGGGTGGCGCCTGTGGCCCTCCTGAACCTTTTTTCAAAAGGATCAATGCTTATACAAAGTTTAGCGGCCAGATCCCTGATTTTTATGAACCCTTTATGCGTATTGATGATGTTGATTGCATGGGCAACAAGCGCGTCTTGTTTAT
The DNA here is from genome assembly GCA_023428695.1 of Bacteroidota bacterium. GTDB lineage: Bacteria > Bacteroidota > Bacteroidia > Cytophagales > Cyclobacteriaceae > Ohtaekwangia. The sequence goes on along the minus strand of JAEYWY010000025.1, from coordinate 172,365 downwards.
GATCGCAAAGTTTTTCCTGCAAGAACGTTTCGACTATGTTAATTCTATCCTGACTTGATTTTGCCTCGCACAATTTATCCTCCAGTCGGCTTAATACGTTGAAATTAGAAAACTCGTTGAGCGACAACACTTCGCCAAACATATCATGCAGGGGCTCTTTAAAGAATGCAGCGGCGCCTGAGGTCCTGAAGACTACGAGGAGGTTCCCGGTGCCCCTTTCGTCTTTCATCAGTTGAATCGATTTTCTCAGTCCGGCAACCACTGCAAATGGAAGCGTATTCTCGGTGTCGGTGATGTATTTCGTTGAGCCTTTAAACCGGAATCCCAGGACAATGGAGGTATCCGGAAGCATGGTATTGACCATGGTTTTATCACAGTCAACCACGATGTAGCACTTCACAAAAGGCCTTAGCCTTTCTGTCGGCATAAAGGTTTCGAGTATCATTTGCAGGAGAAGTTAGCTGGTCATGCAGGCTTATGCAATGGCAATGGCTTTATTTGTTATCGATTCAGTTTGCGCAGGCGATCAACTAGCTAAGATCAATTTTTTGGAGTAGAGGTGGCTGTTGAGCGGAGGTTTTTTGATAAGACGGGATAGTGGGGGATTGGGTTTTCCAGTTTTGCGAGGAATTTTGAAGGATTGATGCCGACCGTTCTGAATGGTGCAGTCATGGGGCCTTGGGACGATCTATTTATCAATGTTCCAATAAAGACAATCAAATAACTCCCAGCTTGGTCCAGGCTGGGAGCGAAATATTTCAGCATGCAAATGTTGGTGAAGATGAAATCTGTGAGCATGCAGAATGAATCGTATGGCTCAAAACTGCATCATTGATTCGCGGGCCTTTCACTATAGCGTCCCAATTGGGAGATATTTTTCTAAACATCATACTCGAAAGTATGAGCCTGAATAGCGGGCCTCTCACACTATAGGCCGAAGGTGGGACCGATTTTTCCGTGCTTGTGGGTATTGCCGCTTGACCGGAAATTATTTACTTTAGTAGTGATTCCCTGACCCACCAGATCCACTCGATCACTAGCCCACGAGGAATCTAAATAAGTTTGTTCCATAACAGTGGGCATAATTATAATTTCTCATCGTTTTGGAGTCTTCATAAAGACTCCGAATAAATACCATGCAACGAATTCCAGAGATACTAACTACAGAGATTCTAGAAAATCTGATAGATGAAAATCTATCTAACAATGAAATGTTCATTGATATTGTTCCTGTTTCGGCCTACGGACCTGGGCTTTTTCTTAGGCTATTGCAACATATAGCGACTAGGCTAAGGAACTGTGAAAAGATAGTCATCAGTTTGTATATTGATGAACGTGATGAGCATTTTATCCTGAGCAATTTTTATCAGTACTATCAAGTCTTGGCGATCATTCTTCTTGGAAAGGATATGCCAAATGTCCAATTCTTTAATAAGAATGGTTCTGCGATAAACCACAGTAGGCTTTCGTCACAATGTATTGTCAGGCTCAATCTCCAAGAGCAACTTTACTCTCTTACTTTTGAAAACGGTGATCTTACGGACGCGCCTAAAAACCAATTGCAAGAACTGCGGCAAGCATTATTCAGCGATAGAGGAGATGAGAAAGAAAGGCACGGGCTAACAATGTTCATACCTAACTTTGATCATATCCCCGCGCTTAATGGCACATCGTATTTTTATAGCGCGGACAAGTCCCTTCGATCAAAAAAGGAAATTATTTCCTGGATTACAAAAGTATTTCGGTATAACCGCCTAAAGCTTAGAGAAGGTCTTTACCGAAATGAAACCCATAACGACATCGGTATTCTTATAAAGGAACTATTCGATAATACGGATGAGTGGGCTCGTACGACTTTCGATGATAGCAATGAGTACCAAAAGAATCTCCGGGGTTGTTATATAAACATCCTAATGGAAAACCGTGTGAAACTTCAGCTTAGAGCAAACACAGATACTGTAACTGATTACATTTCTCGCTTAACAAATACTTTACCTCACGAACTTGGTATACCCAGCTGGCAATCCGAACTATATCCCGATACCAAGATCGGTCTTTGCGAAATATCCATGATTGATGTTGGACCCGGAATGGCTAGACGATGGCTTCAAAAAGATTATAATAAAATTGGAGGCAATGAGGAAATAGCCGCGGTCATCAATTGCTTCAATAAATACGTTACGTCAGATCGCTCCGGACGCTATGAAGTACGGGGGCGGGGCTTAAATAATGTGATAAAGGTCATAGGCAATAATGGCTTCCTCTCAGTTCGTAGCGGACACGTCTCATTATTTCGGAATTTTTTACAAGACAGACTTCGGCAAGAAGAGGTAGACGGGGCAGGGTTGTCTTTTAAAGCAGAGGTTAAGGGACTTGTAGAGGGGACAGTGGTCACAATACTATATCCTTTCTTATATCGTAATGAATAGCTTCATTTTCAGTTTTTCAGATAAAGGATCAAGTTATACAGCAATTTTTTGCTGCTGTAAAGATATCGTTGAGGAGGACCTCACGGCTGAGATTAAGTCTTTTCATTCGAATCAGCAACGAAGCAATTTTGTTGTTATCATCTATCCTAATGGGATACTTAGTGAAGTAATGCTTAAAAAGATTGTAAATTCTTCCGCCCATGTTGATGATGAGCAAATAATCTTATTACCGTATAGTGAGAACGGTTTAATAGAGGAAAGTGATTTTTCCGCCACTCTAATGTACCATGGCAATTTAACAATAGTACATCGTAACAATATAATATTGCATTCTGACAATAATTTCCATTACGTCAACCCTTCACTCACCCATTCTCCATATTTCATTAGGACTGCAAATATGCTATCTCGAAATGAGGAAATTAATTTTGTGGCCCTTCAATTACTTAAGTTTATAAACGAAGAATCCCTCACAGAAATAGTTTCTGACACCTCCTCGATCCTAACTATTCCGTATGCGTTGATTTACATGCGCTCATTATTCGGTAAACTTTTGGAAGTTCCTATTCGAAGTTTTAAATCGTATGCCTTCAAGGAATACCGTTTTAAGAGAGGATCGTTGGTCTTAATTTCCGCCTCAAACTCGGGTAGACTAGAGGATGGGATTAGAAAATTCGAACCTGATTTAGAGATAGTCACGCTAATATTTAATTCGCAAAATGTTGAGCGGGAGATAGGTACGACTAGAAAAATCGTTTTCAATGTCGCTGCGGTTTTTCATGAGTTATTGCCTAAGGACCATCAACTTCAGCAGTTCGGTTCAGAGAATTGTGACTACTGCAATGACAATTCAATTCCAGTGCTTGTCAGAGATGATCATTTTATGCCTTCTAGAGTGCTCATTCAAAGTGTTATAATTAAGAAGCACCACAATAACACTCCCAGCTTTGGAACGGCTATTAAGTATTTAACAGCGTGTAATTCTATTGCTGTGTATAAAGGGGAAGGCGCTGGTTCTGGAAAGATACGGGATGTCTATTTTGATCTTCCACCCTTAATAGAGTCTAACGGTTTGTTCAAGAATGAACTAGATAAATTTTTAAATAATTGCTTACCAGCGTCTACCAATTTGGTCATATATCTAGAAGATATATCATCGAAACATTTGGCAAACGAGGTCGATAAGTTTCTCAAATCGTTAGGTGGACCATCGCCAGAGGTGGTTTCATTTAAAGATGTCTCTAAGCTTGAAAATATTGGAAGATACAAGACACTATTGGTTGTGGCGTCATGCATATCTACCGGAAACATTTTGAACGGTGTTGCTCAAAGCTTACGACGTTTTAAACACTCATCGATTTTTTATTTAGTTGGGATAGGGCGGCTGCACGATTTGGATAAGTTGAAGACTCTGCGGAGTAATCTAGAATCTAGACAGGGTACAACGCAAATCAACAAACTATTTATTCTTGCTGAATGCTTTCTTCCGAATAATCACTCTCAACTCACTACGAGATTCCTTAAACCATCATTTGGTTGGGAGCGGGAACTTCTGAGTTCGTGGATTCAAAAATATCCTACTTCTTCTCAAATAATTCAATCGAGAGTGCAGACTATTAATCGACTCGCTGGAATGAGTACCAATGTCTTTTTCCCTGATCCATTTTTAAAAAAGGAATTATCGCTAAGGCCGAATTTTGCATTTTTTGATTTCCCTGAACTGAATAAGGTTTCACAGGCGGATGTTTATTTCATAATGTACATGGTAATACATTGTTTAAGACACCCCAAACTTATTAGTGGTAGAAAGGATGATGATAAATTCCTAATTCAACATGAGCATGTTAAATCGTTAATAGATGCGAATAACTTTACTCGATACAATGACGGCGTAATACAGGCTTCAATCTTAAGAATTGCACGTCCAGTAGAGTTGGATTTTACGATTGACGTAGCCAGAAGTGAGGAATTGCTTAGGAACCTAATTATTCTTTTTAATCCTAATAATCTTGAGTCGGCAGAAGGGATTTTGGAATTCCTTTTTGCAATAGCGAGTGAGAAACTAAAATTGCATAGGCCACACTTGCTTGAACTAATTGCTCACCTATCAAAAGAGTTTACATCGGTTGATGAAGTGCAATTCTTTGTTAAAGTAATAGAAGGCGAGATTATAAATCTTTCATAATACATCATCATTTGACTTTCAAAACCATTAAAAATGGAGCTTAATATTGACTGGAATCGAAAACATATCATTAAAACCAGTACTGATTCATCATCATTCGACCAGGATCCAGGTTATAAAGAATGGAGATCAAAAGTGGAACCCTGGCTAAGTGCAATTTTTCAAAGTGAACACTTCTCTCTTCTTATAGGGTCAGGATTGACATCAGCAGTTTCTTATTTAGCCGGAATAAAGGCGCAAGGAATGGGGCGATTAGCGTTGGCCGGACCATATAAAGAAAATATAACAAAACACGCGGACAAATCTGCAAGTGCGATGGAACGTGGTGAAGCAAATCTTGAAGATGATTTTCGAGTTGCGCTTGATTTATTAAAAGGATACGAAATTTTAGAAGATGGAAAGGCAGCAGCGTTGAAGTCTGAATTAGATACGTCATTAAACTCATTCATTAGGCAGGTTTTGTTAACCGAAAAGAACTTTCGTGATAAGTTAACGTCACGGACAACAGATGAACAAACGCAAGCTATCAGTGCATTCAGCTATTTGAATTCATTTTTGCTGAGCTTTTCAAGCAGAGCGGCTTCGAGAGAGCGACTTAATATTTTTACTACTAATTACGATCGATTTCTCGAATATGGTTGTGACGAAGTTGGTATTATACTATTAGACCGTTTTAAGGGAAAGCTTCAACCGATTTTTAGAAACACTCGGCTTGAATTAGATTATCATTACAATCCTCCAGGAATTAGAGGTGAACCTCGATACGTTGAGGGAGTGGCAAGGATCACAAAATTACACGGATCAATTGATTGGCAATTTAAAGAGCATGGAAAGATAATTCGTGCACTTCTGCCTTTTGGAGCAATTGATACTCATCCAGAGATTCCGCAAAAAGCAATTGATCATGTTGTGATCTATCCTAATTCTGCAAAAGACATAGAAACTGCATATTATCCGTACTCAGAATTGTTTCGTGACTTCTCTACTGCAATTTGCCGCCCGAATTCTGCAGTCGTAACATACGGGTATGGGTTTGGGGACTCTCATATTAATCGGATTATCGCAGATATGTTTACTATCCCGTCCACTCATCTCGTGATCATAGCTTACAGCGATCCAGGCAATCGAATTCAAAATTTTTTAAAAGATAAAAATCGTGCTCAATACACACTCTTGATAGGAAGCCATTTTGGCGACTTGCGCCACCTTGTCGATGGGTACTTACCAAAATCTGCAATTGATCGTCTAACAACTAAAATGAGTGATTTAATTAACAAGCGAAAGGATAATGCGGACTCGATCATTGATATAAAGGAAAGTAAGGACAAAACTGCAAGTCAATGATAGAGCAATATAATTTTGATAGATTAAGAAATCTTTCCATTGGAACAGTCGACTTTGTTTCTCCTAACGAAATTAAAGTTTTACTTGAACCAGATGCCCCTCAAAATACTGCTTTAAATACTGGCGTGCCCAGTCTGTTTCCAAGAATAAATGGATTTATCCTCATACCAAATGAAGTTGGAGCATTGGTGGGAATAATTAGTTGGCTAGGAGTTGAGCATTCTCAATATCCAAAGAGGAAGGGATTTAAGGACTATGACCTAATTGATCTACCCTTCCCGCTAAGAAAAATGGCAGTTAATCCTATCGGAACGCTTAAGCGGGAAACCAAAAATGGCGATCCAATTTATACATTAGAACGAGGCGTATATTCGTTTCCATCGATTGGAGATTCTGTCATTCTGCCGACTGATCAACAACTGCGATCTATTGTTGAAAACGATGATGAAGAGGCTTACGTACAAATAGGGAGAGCTCCAATTGCGGGGAATGCTATAGTTAAGATCAATCCCGATCGGCTTTTCGGACGCCACGTGGCTGTTTTAGGAAATACAGGTAGCGGTAAGTCTTGCTCAGTTGCGGGACTTATCAGATGGTCGTTAGAGGAAGCCTCAAAACGCAAAAAAGCTGAACTGCAAAAGTTAAATTCAAGGTTTATTATTCTTGACCCCAATGGAGAATATTCAAAATCGTTTGACGATCTAGATAGCGATCTTAAGTTGTTCAAAATTGAAGTGTCGGTGGAAGAAGCATCTTCCTTTAAGCAACTAAGAGTTCCTGCATGGTTTTGGAATAGTTACGAGTGGAGTTCTTTTTCTCAAGCTACAGGAAGAACTCAACGTCCAATTCTAAGGCGTGCCTTGAGGGAACTAAAAAGTGGAGACAAATCGCAGGATGAAATCACAATTAAAATTAGGCGACATTTTTCTAGCTGTATTATTTCCCTTCGAAACGATTTAATGATAGGTGTTTCCGCATTCAAAGATAAACCTGGGAGAAATGACTTTGGTAAGAAACTCCAAAGTTGCGCCAATGATGCAGAGTATTTTAGTACACAAACCTCAGATGTTCTCAAACAAAGTTTAGAAAATCTCCATTCTGAGTTAAATGACATTTCATCGTCTCGTTATAAAACCTTCGAAAAGAACGGTGAAACTATATCATACTATGAAGGTTTCGAAGTTGCAGAAGTTGAAAACGCTCTAAAATCATTGAGTATTTTCATTGAAAGTATTGGTGGAGTAATGAATCATGAGGGTCCTGATGAAGACAAGCCAATATTATTCAAACTAGATCAGTTGCCTGATCACCTTGAATTGATAGCACAGGAACAAGGAGCGCTTCAGTTTCTGGACTTTTTCATTATGCGCATTAGATCGTTATTGTCAGACAATAGAATGCGTTCAATAATCCATGATGACGGTGAGACTACACTAGGTGATTGGTTGGAAGAGTATATGTCGGGAACCGTAGTAATTGATTTATCACTTGTCCCATCAGATGTAGTGCACTTAATTGTCGCAGTAATTTCACGAATAGTATTTGAAGCATTGCAACGTCACAGAAGGAAATTCTCGAAGGTATTGCCATCAGTGTTGGTATTGGAGGAGGCCCATAATTTTATAAAAAAATACCATGAACGTGATGAGGTCTCGCCTTCTGAAGTATGTAGCCAAGTATTCGAAAAAATAGCAAAGGAAGGTAGAAAATTTGGGTTGAGCCTTATGCTGTCCTCACAGCGCCCCTCTGAATTGTCAGATACCGTCTTGTCACAATGTAATACGTTCCTTCTTCATCGACTTGTGAATGATAGAGATCAAGATCTGGTGAGACGCCTTGTGCCAGATAATATTGGAGGATTGTTAAAGGAACTTCCAATTTTGCCGACGAGAAAGGCCATATTACTAGGATGGGCTTCATCAATACCGATTCTCGTTGAGATGAACGAACTTGAAAAGCGCTATCGACCGAATTCAAGTGATCCAGATTTCTGGGGTGTTTGGACTGGCCAGTCCGAAAGGAAGCCAGAGTGGTCAGAGATTGTTAAAGATTGGCAGGGGGTGAAGGATACCTCTACTGTTACGATCTCAAAAGAAAGTATTAACGACTCAAACTTAACCGATATACCTTTGAATGAGAAAGATGAAAATGATGAGACCGACGACCTTCCTTTTTAGTTTTCTGTTATTCGGTGAATCCTGATGAAAATTACCCTGCAGGAATCTAAAAGTCCTGCAGGGTAATGTCAAATATCCTGAACTACTGAACTCTCTGATCAAGCTTGTTTCGTAGTATTTTCATATCCTCGCTCACCTTCTGATCCAAAATCTTCGCATACTGCTGCGTTGTCCTCAGGGTCTTATGTCCAAGCATCTTGCTCACCGTTTCAATCGGCACTCCATTCGTTAAGGTCACCGTAGTCGCGAAAGTATGCCGCGCAGTATGAAACGTCATCTTCTTATTGATTTCACACCGGTCTGCGATCTCTTTTAAGTACTCGTTCATCTTCTGATTACTGGATACCGGCAAGAGTTTCCCTTCATTCACACACTGCGGATGATCTTTATAAACATCCATAATCTTCAATGCTTGAGGCAGGAGTGGGACGCGTGTTGCAGTTTCTGTTTTCACACGCTCAGTATGAATCCACTTCTCGCCATCGTGACCGATCACAATATCAACTCTTCTTAGTTTCTGAACATCCGCGTAAGCTAGACCGGTGTAACAACAGAACACAAAAATGTCACGCACTTGGGTGAGGCGCTCTGCCGTAAATCTTAAGGCAATTATCTTATCAAGTTCATCTTGAAGTAAGAACGGTCTGTTAGTCTCACGTACCCTTACTTTGTAATTCATGAACGGATCTTTCTCCATCCAATCATGAGCAACGCAAATTCGAATAATCTTCTTGAGCTTCTTAATTGTTCCCATCGCGGTGTTATGCTCAACGTTTCGGACGGTCTTCAAAAAGAATTCGTAGTCTGTGATAAACTGGTAATTGAGTTCGCGAAGCTTGATGTCCTCCATCTTCTTGTGCTTCATGAAGGCTTCCAGTGAAACGAAAGCTGACTTAAATCTTTTTAACGTTCCTTTCGCGTACTCTTTGCCGACCAGATCAGAGATCTGCTTGATGTGTTCGCGATAGACCGGGAGCAGGCTCTTGTCTTTCAAAGGATCGATCAATTCTTCTTCAATGCCGAGCATTTTATTTCTGATCGACTTGACGGTGATGTCTTTTCCTTTATTCAACAAGGCGCGTTGCGCTTCGAAAATCTGCGCTTGCATTGTTTCAAGAAAACTGTTGAGCTGGCGCGTCTCTTCTTTCTTAGTCGCAATAGCGCGACCTTTTTTGGAATTCCATTTTGCTGGATCGATCTCACGTTGTGTTGTGAATTCTGTTCGCTCACCATCGATTGTCAATCGTAAATAGATTGGCAAATTTTCTCCGACCACATAGCTGCTTCGCTTCTTCAATCGGAAGTGGACATTGATTGTCTTGTTCATCAAAGTAATTTTTTAATGGTTAATAAAAATCCTTTGATGTCTCTGTAGAATCAAGATGTTCATTTACTGAACTACTTGATATTGAATCCCTTATACAGGTTAGCGAGACCTCGTTTTCTCAAATTGTCGCAGGTCCCGAATAGGTCCCTTTACATATGAGAATAGATGTCTTTTTCGGTAGGCTTTAAAAACAAAAAAGCCCACAAAAATCAATTTTGTGAGCTTTCGAGTGTTTTGGTTTGTCAACCTGTGATCCCGCTGGGATTCGAACCCAGGACCCATACATTAAAAGTGTATTGCTCTACCAGCTGAGCTACGGAATCGGATTTGCTACCCGCCGGTAACCCGGCGCTTCGCTTTTCCGGCTAGAGCTCCCGGCCGTCGCCGATCGCTTTTCGCTTTGTTTCCGCTCCCTGCATCCTTCACTTTTAAGGTGAAAACACAGAAGGCTTTGTTTCTTTGCAATTACAGTGTGTTTTCCGTAATTGAGGTCGCAAAGGTAACAGAAGATGAAAAAAATGCAATGCCGGATTTTAAAAATTATTGCCGTTTCCCTGCTGCTAACAGGCATTGCTGCGGCGCCCAGTTACAGTCAGGTGGCAACTCATCGCCTTCAAACGGCTGATTCTCTTTTTAATGCCAAGCAGTTCACACAATCACTCGACCACTATAAAACTATTCTCGACCGGGGCGAATATACCCCCGCCATGCTCCTGAAAATGGCATTTGTCGAGGAGGGGCTCAACCGCGTAGGGGAGGCACTCTACTATCTCAACCTCTACTACCTCGCCACCGGCGACGGAGCTGCCCTCAACAAGATGCAGAGCCTTTCGAAAAAGCACCAGCTTGCCGGCTACGCCATAGACGAAACCGGGCAGGTTATGATCACCTATCAGAAGAACCACGACCGCATCTCAATGGGCATTGGCGCTGTCATTCTGCTCCTGGTGAGTGTGGCGACTTTCCTGTCACGCCGCAACCAAAAGCCCGCTCCTGTACTCATTATGGCGTTGCTGGTTGCCGGACTTTTCGCCTTGCATCTTTCCTATAGGGATGATTCGAACCGCATTATCGTCACGGGGGAAAACAACTACCTTATGGCAGGTCCGTCGGGTGCCGCACCCGTTGTGGCTGTCATTGGCGGCGGACACCGTTTCGAGATCGAAAGCCGCCAGGATGTTTGGATAAAAGTCCGCTGGAAAGGAAAGACCGCCTTTATCCGCGAGCAGCGCGTGCTACCTGTTCAGCTCTGATTCTCCGCCGCGCAGTACGGAGACAATACCCTTGTATTCGCGGTTTGTATACCTCAACTGATAAAAATACACGCCTGAAGGCTGACCTTCGGCATACCATCGGAAGTCGCGATCGGTGCTGGTAAACACTTCGCGGCCCCATCGGTTCATGATAACTATGTCGCGGAAGCGTCCGCTGCAGTTGTCGATTGGGAGGATATTCACAAGGTTGCCGTCAACAAGCTTGACCATCGCGAAGAAGCTGTTCAGATCGTCCGTATAGTTGGGCGTGATCACGTTGGGTGGCAGGAAGTCGTCGTCAATTTCGCGGTCTTTTATCGTTAGGCGCATGGACAGCGTATCGAACTTCGCAGCAAAACACCTGTCGTCTGTGACGCGGAACTTGAAGCGGTAATTGTTCTCATAGACGCCATTCTGGAATATTTCGCAACCCGGATTCCAGGTTAAGGTGCCTGTCACCGGTGATTGTGACGGCTCCGAGGTAAACGCGAATCCCTCCGGCAATACGTTCCCGGAAGCGCTCATAATTTCCATGGTGAGCATATCGCGCGGCACCACGTCAGCATCGGTGCCTATCAATGGAATATTGAGCTCTTCACCTAACGTGACAGTTACTTCAACGTCTTCAGACTCGCCATTAATTGTCAGGTGCGGCGCATTATTATCAGGAGGCAGCACGTTGAGGCGAATGTCAAGTGTGTCAGCGAGGTAGTAACCACACAGGTTTTCCTTGTCGGTGACAATCAGGTAAAAATCAAACGTATCCTTTTGTTTGAGATCAATGCGGTTACAATCCAGGTACCAGCTGAATGGCGCTGAGGTGGGCACACTGGTGGTTCCAGTGAGTGTTCTGTCGGGATAAATACCGCCGTACAAGGGCAAGTCGAAGTCTTTGCCAACGCCGGTGACTTCCAGCTTGTCGTTATCCGCGTCGGAAATCAATGTGTTGAACTGCAACGTAGAATACAGCTTTTGACTCAGGTTGATTTTCTGTCGCGGCTTGTCGGGTTCATATTCGATCAACGGATCGTGAAAGTCGGGGATTCTGCGCTTCAGGTCGAAGTGCAGTGTATCATTGGGTGTGATATCACATTGGTCGATGTCATTGAGTTGAAAGATGAAATCAAATTCACGGTGAACACTGAAGTCGTAGAGGTCGCATTCGGTATTCCATGTAAGCTCAGCTTCAACACGGCCGGGAGCGACGTCCGTGACGGTCCAGTTGAGTCCGTATTTCGCGAAGTCGGCAGCAAGCGGAGGTGGAATGATTTCAAGTTCGTCGTTGTCAGCATCGGTACCGGTGAACGTTACCTTGAACGGTGTGCCGCCTTCGGTTACGGTAGCGTTTACTTCAGAAGGTGTCCACTTCGGCGTGGCGTTTGGCGGCATTTCAGCATTCACTTCAACGCGGATCGTATCCATCAACGCGCCACCGCACGATTCATTGAGCACGATGATATCGACGACAAAAACGTCGTTGGGCGTGTACGGACATTGCGGAAAACAAATCGCGAATGTCTGCGGGTTTCCGTCGGAGAGAACGGCACGCGGAACTTCGGGCAGTATTTCATTGAGGTTCTCGTTCTGGAAGTTCACTGCAACGGCAAGGATCTCGATGTCTTCATCCTGTGTCGCTGCATCGGGATCGCTTACGCGGATATCAACACAGCGCTCTTCACCGACGTCATTATTTGCAAACGCGACTTGTAATTGATTGCGAACGTATTCCGTCTGGTTGCGGCGTTTACCCTCCACGACCGGTGGTGACGCCGGCGGACAATCGCTCAATACAAGTAATTGAAAGTCGCGTCTGATTTCGCCGATCTTCTGGCCGTCACGGTATTCATCACAGCGTACGGCGAACACGTAGAGTCCGGGTCGTGTGGGGATTACCGAGAGTATTCCTGATTTGCTGATGGCAAGATCCGGTGCACCCGACATGATGTTGCTCGCGGAAAACGGTGAGCGATAGTTAACGCGTGGGTATGGTCCCGGTCTTGGCAGTCTTTCCGGCTCGGGAATTGCGTCACCTGTTTTTGTGTTAAGCGGGATTACCATGGTGTAAACGAGTGAGTCGCCATCGGGATCGACGCCACCGAAGTCGACGGTATACAGGCGGTCCGGGCATGCATAGTCACTCAGCGGCCGGAACAGTCGCGGTGACGAATTATAGAACGGCTGACTATTGCGAATCAACGGCGGGAACTCCATGTAGAATGTTTGTCCTGCGTAACGTCCGCCGAGTCCATCGGGAGGTTCGCTGTAGATGTTGGTGATGTTGTAGTTTCTGCAGCAGCGTTCCCAGGAAATGTAATAACCCTCGGGGTCATCGTACAAGCCGGGATTGAGCAGGATCTCAGCCTGAACGCCGTTGACCATGTACGTATAAAAGATACGATCCGTAACGAGTGATCCGTTTTGCGTTGCACATACCGGCCTCTTGTACTGAACGCGCGAAATCTCGGCCAGATTCATCCTGATCTGGTTGATCATGATCATGTTGTCGCGTTTCCTGAATACCCTGACGTCGACGTATTGGTCGAGGGCAGCGGGACTACCAAATCGCACATCAAAATAAAGGATCATGCTCAGGGTAAACCGGTGTTGACCGGTCGCTGGATGGACCCCCTTGAATACCCACTCAAATTCTCCGCCTACTATGTGGCTGGCCTTGGCAGAAGCGGCGGCCAGCAAACACGCAAATACCAGTAAAATCCTTTTCATAACATCCCCCCGAATTTTAAAGATAAGTAATATGGATCGGTAGCAAAACGGTTCTTTGCCGTAATTTGCGCGCCTATGCGTAAAGGCGATATAATCAGCAATCTGCTTGTGGAGACAATGGCTGCGGAGGGTAAATGTGTGTCCCGCGTGGATGGAAAGGTTATCTTTCTCGAAGGAGGTGCTCCGGGTGACATAGTTGAGGCTCAGGTTAACAAGATCAAGAGCAGTTATCTGGAGGGCAGGGTTACGAATGTGTTATCGTTTTCCCCGAACCGCACTCAGCCGTTCTGCGTCCATTTTGGAATTTGCGGCGGATGTTCGTGGCAGCACATTAATTATGAAACGCAGCTCACCTATAAACAAAAGCAGGTTGTTGATAACCTGGAGCGAATCGGTGGCCTGACGCTGCCCTATATCTCGCCAATCATTCCATCCGGTAAGACACGGTTCTACCGGAATAAGTTGGATTACACATTCTCTGCGCAGCGGTGGTTGACACGTGACGAGATGCACGATCCCGAACGTCCCGGCGAGGGTGAACCGGCACTTGGCTACCACATTCCGCGCAAGTACGACCTGGTGTTCGATGTAAAAGAGTGTCACCTTCAGCCTGATCCGTCGAACATGATCCGCCTTGCGGCCCGCGACGAGGCATTAAAGGAAAACATCCCGTTTTTCGACTTGCGCAAGCAGGTTGGCTTTCTGCGCACGCTCACCATTCGTACGGCAAACACCGGTGAGGTCATGGTAATCCTGCAGGTGACCTACGATGAAATGCCGTGGATTGACAAGATACTCAGTCGCCTTGAGCGGGACTTCCCCCGTATTACGTCATTTATGTACGTGATTAACGGCAAACGCAACGATACTTTTGCTGACCTCGATATCAAATGCTGGAAAGGCAATCCGTTTATCACGGAACAAATGCCAAAACCGGATGGGAGCGGCGTGCTTTCATTTCGCGTCGGACCCAAATCGTTTTACCAAACCAATTCGGACCAGGCGTTTGAGCTCTACAAGGTGGCGTGGCAAATGGCGGGACTCACGGGCAGTGAACTGGTTTACGATCTCTACACCGGCACGGGCACCATCGCCAACTTCGTCGCCGGGAATGCGCAGCGGGTTGTGGGCCTTGAGTACGTGGCCGATGCTATTGCCGATGCGAAATTGAATTCAGCCCTGAATGGCATCAAAAACACCGATTTTTACGCTGGCGACATCAAGGACCTGCTGACCGGGTCGTTTCTGGGGGTTCATGGTCATCCGGACACGGTGATTACCGATCCGCCGCGGGCGGGGATGCACGAGGATGTGACGAAAATGCTTTTGCAGGCCGAACCGCAGACCATTGTATATGTGAGTTGTAATCCGGCCACGCAGGCCCGGGACATGGCGATTTTGGATCAGAAATACGAGATCACGGCGATACAGCCGGTTGATATGTTCCCGCATACGACGCATGTGGAGAATGTTGTGGCGTTGCGGAGGAGGGGCTGAGCGGAGCGGAGACGCCGGAATGCAGGCAACGCAGAGTGAGGCCCGAGCTTTCTCTCACGCTCACACTTGCCACTCCCCGTGCGGCTGTCCCCTTAGGGGCCAGGGGTGCGCGAGGGTGGTCTTGACGCGGAAAATTCGGACAATAACAGAGTCGCGGGCGTAAAATAATTGATCACCTGCATCCGCTGCCTTGCCCGCAAGGCAGCGGCGAGCGAAGGATCAGGGAGAACGCGATTGCTATCGAGGAATGTCTTTTTGAGAAATCACCCCAACATAGCTTTCGCCATGGAACGCACGCAGTACAAGCGGAATGCACGCCCGGGTCCTTCCCCGGGTATCTCGGGACACGGCGCTCGCTGCTGGCCTTGCACGTGCCGTGCTCAGGATCCGAGGTCGCGTTTTTTAAACTTTGGCCAGCTCTTATTATCATCATCACGCATGGAGCTCTGAGGGCCGTGAAGCCAATTTTGCGTCGGAATCGCCCTTTAAAGCCGGTTTTGCGTCAAAACTGGCCCCCAACTCCTTGCGCCCCTGTTGCGTCTTCGCGGTGAAAAAAAAGGCTCCCCCATCGATGGACCAGAATGTCAGAAATTGTAAAACTGAAAATTTGAAATTCAAGATTTATCCCTACCTTTGCAGTCCTTATTTTTAAAGACAGATATGGCAAATCATAAGTCAGCAGAGAAAAGAATCCGTGCAAACGAGCTTAAGCGTGTCAGGAACCGTTATCAACACAAGACAACGCGTACATTCATCAAGCGTTTGAAGACAACTTCAACGAAGTCGGAAGCACAGGAGCTTTACAATAAGGTAGCATCGATGATCGACAAACTGGCCAAGAAGGGTGTAATCCACAAGAGAAAAGCTGCCAACCAGAAGTCGAAGCTGAGCAAGCACGTAAGCAAGCTGGCGTAACAATACGACCGCAATGCATTAATATACAGACCCCGCGACACGCGGGGTTTTTTGTTGGTGGCTGGGGCAGCTGCTGAAAATCACAGTTGCGTTTCTTAAGATCGGTCCGCGGTAGCGATTTCGCTCGCTGCCGGGCTTTCGCACGCGCCGTGCTCAGGATCCGGTTTCGGTTTTTTTTAATAGCTTAGATTAGATTTCGTTATTATCGAAAAACACCGTTAGCTACTATGAAAAATCTCACCATCAGAGAATGGTCCCCGGAGGACCGCCCCCGCGAGAAAATGCTGCTTAAAGGAAAGTCCGCGCTGAGTGACGCCGAGTTAATTGCTATCCTCATCGGTTCGGGGACTGGAACACACAGCGCTGTCGAGGTCGCGAAGAACCTTTTGCAGATAGCCGGAAACAATCTTCACACGCTTGGTGCGTTGGGGGTTAAGGAACTTACGCGCGTAAAAGGCGTGGGCGAGGCACGTGCAGTTGCCGTTGCCGCCGCACTCGAGCTTGGCCGCCGGCGAAGAGAATTTCTTCCGGACGAAAAACCAAAAATAAGTGGCTCACGCGATGCGTTTGAACTCGTAAAGGCGAATCTGATGGATCTGCCCCATGAAGAATTCTGGGTGTTGTTGCTCAACCGGGCAAACAGGCTGATCCGAAAACAGCAGGTGAGCATTGGTGGTGTCGCCGGTACCGTTGCAGATCCGAAGATCATCTTCAAACTTGCACTTGAAGAACTTTCGAGCGGCATCATCGTGGCGCATAATCATCCTTCGGGCAATCTTGTAGCGAGTCAGGCTGACATACAGCTGACGCAACGATTGAAAGAAGCCGGCAAGCTGCTTGAGATCCAGGTACTCGATCATCTTATCGTGGCAGGGCACAGGTATTTCAGTTTTGCCGACGAAGGCATGCTGTAATAAATTCGTCTGACAGAAAAGACTTATATTGACCGCTTTCCCGGGACGGAATGAAGCACAAATTCTATTTCTTTATTGTCTCCGTTTTCCTTGTCGTACCGATTCTCGTTGGTCAGATCTATGTCAGCAGCCGCGAAGATGAAGTAGTTGTACCTGTGAAGGTCGAGGCTGCGAGACCTCCGCACAATCCACACATGGACGAAGTGATCGAAGAGTTCGAACGGCAACTTGAGATCATGAACCTCATCTCACATACGCCCGGAGCGGCCGTTGCTATTGTAAAGGATTCGACGATTGTGTACATGAAAGGCTTCGGTGTGCGCGAAGCCGGCACCAACGACAGTGTGAATGTACATACAGTGTTTCGCCTTGCGTCGGTGTCGAAATGTTTTGCGTCGTTTCTTTCAGGTATCATGGTGGAAGAAGGCCGGTTCAACTGGGACGACCCCGTTACGCAGTACGTTCCGGACTTTTCATTGCACTCACCGGAGGAAACGAAAAAATTGCGCATTCGTAACGTACTCAGTCATACAACGGGGCTTCCCTTTCACGCATACACGAATCTTGTTGAAGAAGGCCTGCCGTTGTCGGATTTGCTGCAGCGTCTGCAGGGTGTACCGTTGGCAACGCGCGTTGGTGTGACGTATAGCTATCAGAATGTGGCGTATAGCCTGATCGGTGAAGTGATTCACCAGGGAACCGGCAAGAGTTATGAAGCGTGGATGATTGAAAAGGTATTCGGTCCGCTGGGAATGTCCGACGCATCGATTGACTATTTCTCCATCATGTCGAACGACAACGTCGCGAAGCCACACATGCCGCGTAAGGGTGGCTGGCGCAGGGTTGCGATCAACAACACGTATTACAACGTAGCCCCTGCTGGCGGAGTGAATGCCAGCATTTACGATATGGCGCACTGGATGAAAGCATTGGTCGGCGCACGTCCCGATGTCATCCAACCTGAAACACTGCAGGAATGTTACACACCCTTTGTCAAGGCGCCTTCCCGAAACAGAAACTACGGCCGGTCACGGCGTATCCGCGACTCGTCGTACGGCATGGGCTGGCGCGTTCTGCACTTTCCCAACGACACGCTTGCGTATCACGGTGGATTTGTGAATGGTTACCGCAGTGAAGTGGCGGTGAGCGTGAAGGATAAGCTTGCCATCTGTATACTTGCCAACGCACCCGGAGCACTTCCTGACCGCGGAATTCCCGTGTTTCTCGGGATCTTTGACAAACACCGGGACGCCATTCGTGAATGGGATAATTATCATGCGAAAGTCAACGTTCCGGCAACAGGTGTCGGACAATAGCGCTTTTGTTGCGGGAAGCTTGAAACTTTGGACGTGATGTTCGATACTTGCCGAGGTCTTACGAGCCACGACGCATGAAACCAAAAAACATAATCCTTCTTCTTGTCATCGCTTCGGTGATCATAACCGTGTTTTATACGATTTACGGCAGTAAGGATCAAACCGAATATGTTAATCAGATCGTTAAGGAGCGCAAGGAGAAAGACACGTTCATGCGCACATCGAAAGAGTCACCCTTTGCTGATGATCCCGATTCATTCGAAGGGCTCAAATACTTCCCGCCGGACATCAAGTACCGCATTACTGCTGATCTCAAGCCGGTTGAGGACCGGAAACTTGTTGTTGTGGCCACCAATGATGGCAAGGAAGAGCGGTATATGGAGTACGCTTACGCGGAATTTGATCTGATGGGATTTCGGAACCGTCTGCTCATCCTCGAAATGATCGACATGGGACCAGCGCGCGGCAAGCTGTTCCTCGCATTTGGCGATGGCACCAGCGCTGATGAAACGTACGGTGCCGGACGTTATCTCGACATAAACCGCGTTCAGGGCAGCAACACGATCACGCTGGATTTCAACAAGGCCTATAATCCGTATTGCGCGTACACCGACAAATTCTCCTGTCCGTTGCCACCACCTGAAAACCTGCTTACGGTTCCAATCCAGGCGGGCGAAAAGACATATCACTAGCGCCATTCGGGGCCGGATTTCCGGCTCCCGTCGTGATCGACTTCCTTTCGGAAAATGTTTGGTTACGCCTCCAAATCCATCTATTTTTGGGCGCTTAAAATTTCCCTGCGCGGGTTTGTGCTATGACGATCTCATACAACTGGTTAAAAGAATATATCGATATCCCGGAATCGCCCGAAGAACTCGCCGGCATTCTGACTTCCACAGGTCTTGAAGTTGAAATAGTCGAAGAACACGAAACCGTGAAAGGCGGACTAAAGGGGCTGGTTGTCGGTGAAGTCCTCACATGCCGGAAGCACCCGAATGCAGACAAGTTGTCTCTCACCACGGTTGATGTTGGCGATGGTACTATCCGGAACATTGTGTGTGGTGCCTCCAACGTTGCTGCGGGACAAAAGGTGATTGTAGCGCTGCCGGGAACAACGCTTTATCCTGCCGGCGGAGAATCATTTACTATCAAGGCGGCAAAAATTCGCGGTGAGCAATCCGAGGGGATGATCTGTGCTGAAGATGAGATCGGCATCGGGAAAAGTCATGAAGGCATTATCGTGCTTCCTGCCAATGTTAAGGTTGGAACACCCGCTGCGGCGTATTATAAGATTGAGTCAGATCATATTCTTGAAATAGGTCTCACACCCAACCGCGCGGATGCTGCCTCACATATTGGTGTTGCCAGGGACGTGCGCGCGGCGAAAAATCGCACGATCCGCAAACCATCGGTTGATTCGTTTCGTGTGGCAAATACATCGGGAGCGATACCGGTTGTAGTTGAGAACCAGAAGGCATGTCCGCGATATTCTGGTGTGAGCATATCGGGCGTGACGGTAAAGGAGTCGCCGGAGTGGCTGAAGAACCGATTACTCAGCATTGGGCTTACACCGATCAATAACATTGTTGACATCACGAATTTTGTACTTCACGAAACAGGACAGCCCCTGCACGCATTCGACCTCGGGAAGATTCGCGGGCGTGTTGTGGTGAAGACGATGCCCGAAGGCACTGCCTTCGTAACACTGGACGGTAAGGAACGCAAACTGACGTCACAGGACCTTATGATCTGCGATGAGCAGGAGGGGATGTGTATCGCAGGCGTGTTTGGTGGTGTTCATTCCGGGGTCACGAATGAAACGAAAAGTATCTTCCTGGAAAGCGCGTGTTTTTCTCCTGACTATATCCGGCGCACGTCGATGCATCATCAGCTGAAAACTGATGCGTCGTTCCGTTTTGAACGAGGTACCGATCCCGGGAACACAGTTTATGCACTGAAACGCGCCGCGTTACTGATTCAGGAAATCGCTGGCGGCGAGATTTCATCCGAGATCGTCGATATCTACCCTGAACCTGTGAAGCCAGTGGTTATTAAGGTGAAACACAGGAATATTGACCGGTTGATTGGAAAGCAGATTCCGCATGACGAGATATTCGCGATCCTCGGTCGGCTTGATATTGATGTACTCGAAAAGGGTGATGGTGAATTCAGCGTTTCTGTTCCGCCGTATCGTGTGGATGTAACACAGGAAGCTGATGTCGTGGAGGAGATTCTGAGAATTTACGGATTCAACAACATCGAGCTTTTGTCGATAGCGGGGACGGACTACCTCGCTGAGTTTCCGGTAAAAGACATTGACAAGTACCGCCGTACTATTGGTGAGATGCTGGCGGGAAATGGATTCTACGAGATCTGGACCAATTCGCTGACGAATCAGAATTATCAGACGAAGCACAATCTCACGTTCACAGGTGAGCCTGTTGAAATGCTTAACAAGTTGAGCGAGGAGCAAGGTATTCTTCGCCAGACGATGTTATTTACCGGACTGGAGGTTTGTGCATACAATATTAATCGCAGGCAGAAGGATCTCCGGCTTTATGAGTTCGGAAAGATTTACTATAAGGAAGGTGGTAAATATCACGAGGAGGAAAGGCTTGCGTTATACATGACGGGTAACCGCGAGGCTGAAAACTGGCAGCGCAAGACGGAAACAGTTTCCTATTTTGATCTTGCCCAGCAGGTCAACCACATCCTGTCGCGTTCGGGGTTGCAACAGGTAAAGCAGGAAGTAATTCAGGACCAATTGTTTGACTATGGCTTGCGTGTCATGCGTGGCAAGGAAGAGATTGGCAAGCTTGGCAAAGTAAAATCGACGTTATTAAAAGAATTCGGCATTAAGCAGGAAATATTTTATTGTGAATTGAATTCCGTCTTGCTTTTCCAGTCGGCAAGCCCTAAGTTAGTCATTCAGGAAGTTGCAAAATTTCCTGAGGTGCGTCGAGACCTCTCACTAGTTATTGACAAGGGAATCAGTTTTGATGAGATCAGGAGTCTGGTACTTTCGACTGAAAAGAAACTGATCCGAAACATTGTCGCATTTGATGTCTACGAAGGCGACAAGATTGCGTCGGGCAAGAAAGCGTACGCGTTGGGTTTCACACTTCAGGATGAAGCGAAGACGCTGACAGATGAGGAGATCGACAAAACGATGCAGAAGTTGATGAATGCATTCGAGCAGAAGCTGGGTGCGTTGATAAGGAAATAAGGTTCTCTCAAAAAAACCGTTAACGTTCAGGCGTGGACTGAACGAAAAAGCCGCAGAGGCAAAAAGAAACTGGCATGGATCAAGAACTTTTGAAGACCAATCTTAATGGTCTTGAGCGAAAAATCCTGGTGCTCATAAACGAGCATAAGAGCCTCAGGGAAGAGGTCAGAAACCTGAAATTGGAGAACCAGCAGCTCAAAAGTGGCCTGAAAGCGCGCGACGAGCAGATCGCAAGTTTTCACAATCAACTGAAAATCACTAAAATTGTGGATAATTTGAACCCGGAAGACGGAAGTGTTCTGGAATTGAAGAGAAAAGTGGACGAGTACATCCGAGAGATCGACAGATGTATCGCTCATTTAAGCAGATAATGGCAATCTAAGGGCTGGTAGATGGAAGAACTCTCTATACGAATTAAAATTGCTGATCGCGAATACCCGATGAAGGTTAAGCGTACGGACGAGGCGCGGGTAAGAGCGGCCGGTAAAATGATTAATGAAAAGTTGAAATTCTATCGTGAGCAATTCGGCATTGACGATAAACAAGACTTGCTCGCCATGGTTGCCTTCGACTGCCTCGTGGATAAAATGGCAGCCGACGAAAATCATTCTGTTATTGATCAGACTGTTTTTGAAAAGGTAAGCCACCTTAACAACATCGTTTCGCAGTCCATCCTCTGATCTTTCTTCAAATCCGGATTTTTCCTGAGCCAAGGAGGCACACCGGGGTTTTTATAACCCTTTAAATTTTTATGTCTGTAACCGTCATTGCTATTCTGGTGACCAGCATCGTCGCTACCGTCGTGCTGAGTCTGCTGATCGGTTCCTTCCTCTATAAACGCAAGTTGAAGAGTAATCTGGAGGATGCCGAAGACAAATCAAAGCTGATCATTAAAGAAGCCGAGATCGCCGCCGAAAATCTCAAGAAGGACCGCATCCTGGAAGCCAAAGAAAAGATTCTGAAAATGCGCTCCGAGTTCGAGGAGGAAGCCAACAAAAAGAAAAGCCTCATCATCTCGAACGAACAAAAGATCAAACAACGTGAGCAGTCGCTCAACAAGGAAATCGAAAACCTTAAACGCAAGGAGGCCGAACTCGACGAATTGAAGGCTGACCTGGGCGTCCAGCTTGAACACGTTAAGAAAAGAAAGGAAGAACTGGATAAATTCAACCAGCAAAAGATCCAGGTACTCGAAAACATCTCCAAGGTTACCGCCGAAGAAGCGCGCGAACAGCTAATCGCTTCGCTCAAAGACGAAGCGCAAACCCGCGCATCGAGCTTTATTAAAGACATCATGGAGCAGGCGAAGCTCACGGCAACCAAGGAAGCGAAGAAGATCGTGGTCGAGACCATCCAGCGTACCGCCACCGAACACGCGATCGAAAACTGCGTGTCCATTTTCAATATTGAAAGCGACGACATCAAAGGGAAGATCATCGGTCGTGAAGGACGTAACATTCGCGCGCTGGAGGCAGCTACCGGCGTCGAGATTATCGTTGACGATACTCCGGAAGCAATCATTATTTCGGGCTTCGACCCCGTAAGGCGTGAAGTCGCCCGGCTTTCGCTGCACCGACTCGTACAGGATGGCCGGATTCACCCGGCGCGTATCGAAGAGATCGTCGGGAAGACGTCGAAAAATATTGAAGACGAGATTGTCGAAATTGGTGAACGTACCGTTATCGACCTCGGCATTCATGGTCTGCACCCCGAACTTGTGAAGATGGTAGGCCGCATGCGTTTCCGTTCTTCATATGGACAGAATCTGCTTCAGCACTCGCGTGAGGTTGCCAACCTTTGCGCAATCATGGCGTCTGAACTTGGCCTTAACGTCAAGCAGGCGAAACGCGCAGGTTTGTTGCACGACATCGGCAAGGTGTGGCCCGAAGAACTTGAGAAACCTCACGCAATCGTGGGCATGGAACTCGCACAGAAGTACAAGGAACATCCCATTGTCTGCAACGCGATTGGTGCACACCACGATGAGATCGAAATGACAAGTATAATTTCTCCTATTGTTCAGGCGTGTGACGCCATTAGTGGTGCACGCCCGGGTGCGAGAAGGGAAGTAATGGAACAATACATCAAGCGTCTGAGAGAACTTGAAGAACTCGGACTAAGCTTCGATGGTGTTGAGAAGTGCTACGCCATTCAGGCCGGACGTGAACTTCGCGTGATCGTTGACGCCGAGAAGGCAAACGATGAACGCGCCAGCCAACTGAGCTTCGACATCTCACAGAAAATCGAACGTGACATGCAGTATCCTGGTCAGGTTAAAGTAACTGTGATCCGGGAGATGAGGAGTGTCGCGTACGCGAAATAGGCCTTACGTTGTTCAAGGAAAGGGTCGCAACGCTGCGGCCTTTTTTTTTATACCGTACTTTTTACACAAAAGGTATAGGGACTTGGTTGTAAGGGAATTATTTTCAATCTTTAATCCCTTCCACCTCTATAGCTATGTGCAGAACCGTTGCCTTATGTGCGTTAGTATTATTACCCATGTTGGTTGAGGCACAGTCGGACAGTCTGATCGCGCAAACAGCATTCAGAAATACCAACAAACTCTACGACGATTTCATTACTCCGCATTCCGGATTGATAAACGGTTCTGAATACCGTGAACCAAAAATGCGCGAAGGACAATATCCGTATTTTGGAATGTATGATTGGACAGTTGGAGATGTCAAATACAATGGACAATGGTATAAGGGCGCGAATCTCCTGTACAGTATCGCGACCGATGAGTTAATTGTTGAGAATCCTGTGAACGGACAGGAAATTCAACTCATCAAAGCAAAGGTCGCCGAGTTCAGCATGTACGATCGGACTTTTCGCCTCTATAGTCAGGAGGAACTCGCCGGATTGCCCGAGCCCGGATTCTACGAAGTGGCACATGATGGTCCGTCACGTGTTTTGATTCGTCATCACAAGTTATACGAAGAGAAAATTGAAAACAGCGCGCTCGTTTTGTATTACACACCGAAGATCCGTTTTTATATCAGGAAGGGCGATTCTTATGTTCGTGTACTCAGAAAGTCAGAGGTTCTAAAGGTGTTTTCTGACAAGAAAAGCGAGCTGCGCACCTTCATCAGATCAAAAAAACTGAAAATTTCGAAACATAGTCCAAGTGCATATGCGGCTGTCGCTGCGTATTACGACTCCCTAAAAGGCGATCAATAATGATTCGTTTATATATCATCATCTTCTTTGCGGTTTTAATCAGTGCCCCTGCAGTTTCGCAGCGCAAACCTTTGCTTAATGGCGACTTCACTGACACGCGGTTTGAAGATTTCATTCGGAATATAGAAGATCAATCTGGTTATCGTGTTTACTATAACCCCGCATGGCTCGACACCATTAAGGTGAATGCAGCTTTCAGAAACAAACAAATTGAAGAAGTCCTTTCGCAGGTTTTGGCGGGCACCGAATTCAAGTGGACTGTATCGTCGGGTAAAGAGGTGTTCATAACAAGGCAACGTGAGATACTCGCTGAACTTCCGCCAGGTTTCTTTCCGGAGGAAGAAGTTGCAGGTGCGCGGCAGGCCGTTGAGTTTGATTTTTCTGAATATGAAAAGCGCGAAAAACGAAAACGCATAGCAGAAGATCGGTTATACACCATCGGACCGAAGACCGCCAATCTTGACGGAACGGCGACCATCATCGGTACGCTGCGTGACATAGCATCGGGAGAACCTTTGATCGGAGCTTCAGTTTATATTGAGAAGCCCCTTATTGGCGCGAGCACTGATCAGTTCGGACATTATTCGCTTACTATTCCGAAAGGGCGCCACAGCCTGATAGTCAAGAGCATCGGCATGAAGTCAACAACGCGCCAGGTGATGCTTTATGGAAATGGCAGACTTGATATTGAACTCGATGAGGAGATTACGCCGCTGAAGGAGGTTGTTGTAGAATCGGAACGCGATGTTCGCGTGAGCAGTCTTCAAATGGGTATGGAGAAACTTGATATCCGTACGATGCGGCAGATGCCACTTGCACTTGGTGAAACAGATATCATGAAGGTTGTACTGGCATTGCCCGGTGTTCAAAGCGTTGGCGAGGGCACGGTTGGACTAAACGTCAGGGGCGGTGCAACAAACCAGAATCTGATCCTCTTTAACGATGCCATCGTTTACAATCCGTCTCACCTCTTCGGTTTCTTTTCAACATTTAATCCGGACGTATTGAAGAACGTCGAACTTTATAAGAGTGGCATCACGGCCGACTACGGCGGACGACTCTCTTCAGTACTCGATGTACATAGCAGGGAAGGAAATACGAAGAAGTTTACCGGCTCCGGCGGCATCAGCCCGGTCACGGGCAGATTTACGATTGAAGGCCCGTTGTGGAAGGATCGTACATCGTTTATTCTCGGTGTTCGTTCCACATATTCGAACTGGCTGCTCCGTCAACTCAAGAACAAGTCATTCAGAAAGAGTACTGCCGGTTTTTATGATGTTTCGGCGAATATCTCGCACAAGATTGACGACAACAATAACCTGTACGCATCCGGTTATATCAGTAATGATAAATTCCAACTCAATGGTGATACGTCGTACACCTATAGCGACAGAAATGCTTCTATAAAGTGGAAGCACGTCATCAACAACAAACTGTATGGTGTACTGACGGGATCGTATAGCAACTATTTCTATTCGGTAGCAAGTGAGAGGAATCCGGCAACGGCCTTCATTACGCGTTTCGATATCAAGCAGATGACAGGTAAGGCCGACTTTCATTATTTCCCCAACGCGAAGCATACACTTAATGCAGGTGTGAGCGTTACGCGTTACAACATATCGCCAGGTGACACGAAGCCGGTAGGCGAGGAGTCAACAAGGATGAGGCGTGCCTTCCAGGACGAACAGGGGTTAGAAAGCGCACTTTACATCGGGGAGACCTTCGAAGTGAATCCTCGTTTGTCGATTTATGGCGGACTCCGGTATTCGTTGTATCAATACCTCGGCGCGAAGGATGTGATCGTCTATGGTTCAGGTTCGCGGGAGAGAGTTAATATTGTCGACACCGTATCTTACGGAAAGGGCGAAAGCATTGTATCGTATGGTGGACTTGAACCGCGGTTGTCGGTGCGTTACATATTTGGTCAGGATGCATCTGTAAAACTCGGCTACAATCGCATGCGGCAATACATCCAGATGCTGAGCAATACCACGGCTGTTACACCTACCGATATCTGGAAGTTGTCCGACAATTATATCCAGCCACAAATTGGTGATCAGTATTCAATCGGAGTTTATAAGAATCTCAAACGCGGACTGATCGAGGCGTCGGTTGAAGGCTATTACAAAAAGATCCTGAGTACAATCGATTATAAGGATGGCGCGGCGCTGCTTGACAACGCAGGTACGCTGGAGACAGAGGTTATTCCTGCGGAAGGAAAAGCTTACGGCCTGGAGTTCATGTTGAAGAAAAACTCGGGCAAGGTCAACGGTTGGGTTAGCTACACCTATTCGCGCACATTCCTGCGTTCTACGGGAGTGTATTCTTCGGAAGTTGTAAATCACGGTGAGTTTTATCCGAGTCACTTTGATAAGCCGCATTCAGTGAACTTCATCAGTAATTTCAAATTCAGCCGTCGCTTCAATGTGTCGTGGAATGTGGTTTACAATACAGGCCGCCCTATCACGGTGCCGATTGCGAAATATCAGATCGAAGGAACGGAACGCGTTCTTTATGGTGACCGTAATGGTTATCGCATCCCCGACTACTTCCGTATGGATCTTTCCGTCAATGTTGAGGGGAACCACAAGGTCAGAAAGCTTGCTCACAGTTCATGGACTTTTGCAGTTTACAATTTACTCGGGCGGGCCAATCCATATTCAGTATTTTTCGTGACAGAAGGAAGTCAGATAAAGGGGTATAAGCTTTCGATTTTTGCGCGACCAATTCCGACGATCACGTATAACTTTAAATTCTAGATGATGTTCCACCTGGAGAAGAGAACACCTCGCAGCAACGTTTATCGTGTCCTTATTAAAGGCGCATACGTGGCTGCCATCTGTTTTGTGATGTTTGCGGCGGTACGTTGTATAGAGCCTTTCAAGCTTGAGGGTGTATCGTCAAATCCCGACTTTCTTGTTGTAGACGGTTTCCTGAATGCAACTGACGGTATTGTTACGGTCAAATTGACCAAAGCGCTGGGAATTCAGGAAGAGGGACAAGAATACCCTGTCGTTCTGGGTGCGGATGTGAGGATCATCGCCGACGACGGTGTTGAATATCCGCTTCAGTTTGGCGATGTCAATTCAGATTTTCCAAATACCTATTTCGCGCAGGACCTTACATTCGACACCGACAAGAAATATAAACTTCAGATTATTGCCGGTCTCCAATATGAGTCTGATTTCACGTCGATCCAGATTGCAGCTCCTGTTGAAAGTCTCGAGTTTGAAGCCCTCGACGACGACGTTCGGATTCTTGTGAACTCTGCTGAATCACCTGCGTCCTCGCAGTATTACCGATGGAGGTATGAGGAGGCATTTCAATACAACGCTCCCTTGTTTTCATCATGGTATATGGATGAGGAAAGGGAGATGATTTTCAGGACTCCTGAACAGTGGGTTTATATTTGTTATAACGCAGCTCCATCGAATGAAATCCTGATCAGTTCGTCCGGTGAACTCAGTTCAAACGCGATTCGTAATCGCGAAATAAAACGCGTCTCGCGTGGTTCCATCAAACTGACGCGCATGTACACGCTGAATGTAAAACAAATGGCGTTGACGGAAGAAGCGTACACGTACTGGTTGAATCTTTACAAAACGACAGAAAACACGGGCGGGCTTTTCGATCCGCTTCCGGGTCAGATTTTTGGAAACATCCGTTGTGTTTCGGATCCCGACCAAAGTGTCATCGGTTTTTTCAGTGCGTCGACCGTGGAAGAAAAACGCATTTGGATCAGTCGCGCTGATTTGCCACAGGCTTACGTCAATTATCGTCACCCGTTTTGTGGCGTGGACACTGTCTTGATTCCCGATCTTGAATTTATTGCTCCCGGCACGATCTTCGGCCAGGAGGTACTCAACAACTTCGGATTCACTGAGGGTTATACAATCTCAACCCACAGTTGTCTTGATTGCAGCTTTTTCATGCGTGGCGGAACAACAACCAAACCTGAATACTGGCCTTGATGAAAACGGATATACTTCGTTCGTACTTAGTTTTAGCCTTTATTGCTTTGGCGATGAATGTGGGTGAATTACAGGCCCAGGTCCCGAAGTTTGAAGTAATTGAAGGAAAATTCACTGAAGCGCGTGAACGTGCATTGCAGGAAAAACTCTACATGCACATCGCGCGTGATTTCTATCTCACGGGTGAGACGATGTGGGTACGGATATATCAGGTCGACGCAACGCACCATCGTCCTGTTAACCTGAGCAAGGTCGCGTACGTTGAGATACTCAACCGCGACAACGAACCCGTTGTACAGGCGAAGATCGAACTCGATGAGGACGGCGGCCACAGTGGTTTGTTCATTCCTGCAACGTTGTCAACGGACACGTACCTGGTACGGGCATACACGAACTGGATGAGGAATTTCCCCCAGG
The DNA here is from genome assembly GCA_023428695.1 of Bacteroidota bacterium. GTDB lineage: Bacteria > Bacteroidota > Bacteroidia > Cytophagales > Cyclobacteriaceae > Ohtaekwangia. Next base: position 143,490 of record JAEYWY010000025.1, on the reverse strand, counting down.
AGTACTACTTCACAAAGACCGTCACGGTTGTGAATCCTTTTATTAAACCTGGTACCCCTGCAGCGCAGAGACCGGCTCCGGTTAAGGTGGAATTCTTTCCCGAGGGCGGTCACCTGGTAAACGGACTTCGCAGCAAGGTGGCGTTTCGTATTTCTGCTCCCAATGGAACAGAGCCTTACACAGGCGTTGTCATTGATCAGCATGATGATACGGTAGCTGTAGCCAATCCGCTGGCGTTCAACCTGGGAAGTTTTTCATTTACGCCATCTGAAGGAAATCACTATAGATATATTGCGACAACTCGTGGCGGTGTACAGAGTACTCACCCGCTGCCGGAAGCAGAGGCCCGGGGCTATGTACTTCACGTGGAGGAGGGCGACGACCAGAATGTTGCTGTCGATGTTGCAGCTGAAGGGATTGAACCGAATTTGGTATATGTGTTCGTGCATTGCCGGGAGAAGGTGGTATTCGCGGGCGCGAAGTTGATTGAGAGAGGGCGTGCCCGATTCGTTATTCCCAAATCCAGATTCCCTGACGGTATTTCGCATGTAACTGTATTTAACAGCGACCTTCAGCCTCTTTGCGAGAGACTGTTCTTCGTGCGTCCAGCATCTCCGTTAACATTGCACGTTAAGGCTGATCAGGCGGAGTATCTGCCACGCCGGAAAGTTGTTTTGGATGTAGGCGCTATGGTGGGCGATAAGGCTGTTCCGGCAAGTGCATCCGTTTCAGTGGTGCGCGTGGATTCATTGGAGGGGCCCGGAAGTAATCATGGTATCGCACCCTGGTTGCTGCTCACGTCTGACCTGCGTGGAGATATTGAATCACCGGACTTTTATCTCAGTGACGCTCCAAATGTGGAAGACGCAGCTGATAACCTTATGCTTGTGCACGGGTGGCGGCGTTTCAGCTGGGATGAGGTGCTCAAGCCCTCAAAAACTTTTCAGCACTTGCCAGAGATGCGATCACACATTGTGTTTGCTGAAGTGAAGAAAGCAGATGGAACGCCTGCTGCCGGTGTTCCGGCCTTGCTCGCAACTCCGTCGAAACTGGTTACGCTGAGAGGTTCGCGAAGTGATCTTCAAGGTCTGCTTGCTTTTGAATTGCAGGATTTTTACGGTTCACAACGGCTTGTGCTGCAACACACCTCCGCTGACAGTACGCTTAAACTTTCCATAAAAGATCCTTTCAGCAAGGAATACGGCAAGTACACATTACCGCCTGTTTACCTCGATCCCGGAATGCGTGCCGAGCTGGAACAGCGTAGTCTGGCCATGCAGGTGCAGGATATTTTTTATCGTGAAGTCAGTGATAAGCGTATTCGTGCGGTTAAGGATAGTACGGCTTTCTATGGGATCGCTGATCAGTCCTACCTTTTGGACGACTATACCCGCTTTCCCGTTCTCGAGGAGGTAATGCGGGAGTATGTTGCGTCGGTGCTTGTCAGGAAACGTAAAGGTAAGTTTCATTTTCTCGTGCTTGATGCAACGAAGAAAGGCATTCTGGACGGAGATCCGCTGGTGTTGTTGGATGGTGTCCCGATTTTTGATCTCGACAGGATGATGAGGTTCGATCCGCTTAAGATCAGGAAACTTGACGTAGTGATGAGAAACTATATCCTTGGTCCGGCGCGGACGCCGGGTATTGTCAGCTACATGACGTACACCGGTGATCTCGCAGGATTCGAACTCGATCCACGTGCGGTAACCCTTGATTACGATGGTTTGCAGGTGCGACGCGAGTTTTGGTCGCCAACGTATGAGACTGTCAGGGTTAGGGGTACACGTATGCCTGATCAGCGCACTTTGCTACACTGGGATCCAGTTGTCGATGTCACGGGCAATTCCACCACGATTGAATTCTACACTTCTGACGTACCCGGAACCTATAAAGTTGTCGTCGAGGCGCTGACGCCGGACGGGCAGGGGGGAACCGCTTCCCATACGTTCCAGGTTAAGCGCATGGAGTTCTAATCTATCACACGTGTTTAAGAACAGGCTGGCTGTTAACGCAGCGTTCTTCGTTAACGGTTTCATCTACGCAAACTGGGTGTCCAGGCTGCCTCGTATTCAGGAGGCATACGTGGCCAACGACCGGACTATCGGTTTCGTCCTGTTATGTCTTTCGCTTGGTGCAGTGGTAGCGATGCCATTCGCAGGATGGGTCATACTTCGCAACGGAAGTCGTCGGATTACACTAGCTGCAGCGGTCCTGTACTGCCTTTTTGTTGTGATTATTCCCTCGTTTACACATTGGTCAGCATCGATCCCGTTGTTTCTTACGATGGGTGCAGTCACCGGTATCTTTGACGTAGCCATGAATGCACAGGCCGTAATCGTCGAGCGCGATTACGGGAAGCCCATCATGACTTCATTTCATGCGTTTTTTAGCATAGGCATGGCGTTAGGCGCCTGGTGTGGCGCGCTTTTCGCCGGGACGGAATATTCCCTGAACGTGCATTTCCTTTCTATCGTTGTGCTGGGATTAATTTGTACGATCTGGATGTTCCGGCACCTTGTTCATGATAAACCATCAAAGGATTCGCTGCCGGAAGGCCCACTTTTCCGTCTTCCGCGTGCGTCATTGATCAGCGTGGGCGTCATCGCATTTTGTTGTATGACGGGTGAGGGCGCAATGGCGGACTGGACCGTTAACTACATGGAGAACATCGCCGGCTCAAGTGAGTTTCTTGCGCCGTTGGCACTGACCGGATTTGCCGCGGCCATGACCGTGGGAAGGATTTTCGGAGACAGGGTGCGCGTTATACTTGGCGACAGTATGTGTATCGTTGCCGGCGGTGTGACTGCATCATGCGGGCTTGCAGTAATGCTTGCCTTGCCATTCCCATATGTAGTCATCGCAGGCTGTTTTTTGACAGGCCTCGGACTTTCGACAATTGTACCAATCACGTACAGTATCGCCGGAAACACGAAAGACATTCCTTCGGGCGTTGCGCTTGCGATGGTGACAACTGTGGGCTACACGGGATTTCTCGCAGGACCGCCCATCATAGGCTTTATTGCCGAATGGCAGACGCTGCGCATAGCGATGACGTTAGTTGCAGTACTTTTTCTGGTGATGACGTGGCTGGGTTATTCCTATCGCGCACGTGCAGTGGATAATATCTAGCGCCGGCATTCTATCATCCAGTCCCATGGATAAGGAGCACCAAGCCATTTGGGCGGAGAATCAAATTCCGTATTCCATTCATATTCCAGTTTTTCAAGGGCAGTTATCGTAAAGCCGGCTTCCCTGAAAAGAAATTGGATTTCGGAAGATGAATAGTGTTTGGTAGGAACACCGTTAATGTACATGATGCCCTGAATAATGTCGGTCTTGCTTCCTTTGAAATAACTCAATTCATGCCTCGGTACATCGGCAGGCTTCACACCTTCGCGTTTGTACCAGTCCAGCAAAATCCACGATGCGTAGAACAGGCTTTCATGCGAAGGAACAACGAATATCGCGCTTGCACCATTCGCGAGGCCTTTGTAAACGGTTTTTAGTATAGCCCTGTTGCTGTCGACATCCGGGAGTAGTGCCACGTTACAGCACAGCCCGAAATTGGCTGGTGAAATATTTTTTGGTGGTCTTGTGAGGTCAACGCGTTTGTAGGTGATATTCTTGTAGCCGCGTGACCGCGCTATGCTCAGACATTCGCCGGAGATATCAAGTGCAAGCACCTCCCTGAAAGCCGGTGAAAGGTATTCAAACGCTTTTCCGGTGCCGCATCCGAAGTCTGTTGCCCGCAATTTGGGATTCGCATGTTTTGCGAAATAGGAAGGCAGTATTCCGTTCTTGTCTGATTTGAAAACATTGAATACTTCGTCATCATACGACGACGAGATGTTATCCCAATGCATTTGTTGATCCATAGACGAATGTTGGTTACAAATGAATTCGTCTAAAGATACAAATACTTTGTTAATGCATAGTCACTTTGGGAACGTCGGGAATCTTCGCCGCTGAGTTGTCAGTTTTGTTTGAATCCGGCGTATGCCTTTTGGTAATTCAGAAGGAGCGTATAGTCCTTTAGTACGCCCGTTCCAAGTGACGCGTAGTGACGCGTCGGTGATGCAACAATAGCGGCGGGTACGTCTTCAATTTCATAATTGCCGAGCCTTAGTTTTGTGGCGATTCCTTTCCTGCCTTCGATTTCACCATTAATCCCCCGTCCGACAACGGTCTTGGTGGAGGGAGACTGATTTTTGTCTGCTGGCGAAATGTACAACAAGCCGAGACATGAGCCGGTGTCAATCAATAAATCGCACGCTTCGCTTTCGTTTTTTGAGAATTGTATCGTGCATGGGATGATGGGGCGCGAGTCCTCTACGCGAAGCGGTACGAGTTGAAAATCACTGTCAGGATATGAATATTTGGCGGGACGGAATGTGATGAGTTGGTGACCAAAATTGATCTCGATTTCGAATTTCAGGAAAAGCTCGTAACCGATAACGCCGTCAATCTGAGGATTGTTTTGAAATACATTTCGTTCGGGCACAACGACAATGGCTATACGCTTTCCTGTGACTGCACTGAACTCCACATCATTCTCGAGTGTAATGAATCCGGTAACAGGTTTTCCACGGCCGAGGCCGGAGAAGGTGATCGTCCTGGGGTCTGTTCCGGCAAGCATTTTCCTGAATCGTTTTCCGAACAACACGAGATTCCGGCAACCGGTGTCGAGCACGAGGTTGACTACTTCCGAGTCGTTGATACGCACGGGTAATACGATCAGGTTATCAATATTTTTGTAACGAAAGGTTATTTCATTAACGGAATCCGGAAGGAAAAAACCTTCGGTAGGGGTGGCGTTCGTCGCAATGCCGGTCAACAAGGCGAAGGCGAAAAGGAGGGCACGGCAGGGATTCATAGCAGGTAGCGTTTACTGTTGAAAGCTACCAGTGACCCTACTCAATTATAACCCGCGGATTGGCGGATTTATCGGCGCAAGCAGACCTTACAATGTTTCGCATAACCCAAGGGTTACATTGAAAATCGGTAGGCCGATAGGTATTTATCAAAAATTATCCTACCGTGTGCCGCGGTATAATCAAAAAAAAAGACCGCTTGACGCGGCCTTTTTCAAAATGACGAGTAATGTTTAATTCTTACGCAGGGTTTGTTGACTCAGATTCATCGCCAGTTTCACAGCCTCGTATGCGTTAACCAATCCGCCGGAAACGCTCAGTTCGCTGAACGGTACCTGTTCGGAGCTCTTTGGTTTTTGTACCTTAAGACCATCAAATTTCCTTGTCGATTGAGCAAGGATATCGCGTACCTGCGTTGCAGTAAGCTCCGGGAAGTACGACATGATAATCGCGGCTACACCTGCCGTTGCGGGGCTTGCCATACTGGTTCCCTGCAAACTTTCGTATGTGTTATCGGGAGTTGTTGAATAGATCTCAACGCCGGGAGCAAAAAGTGTTACCGACTTCTTGCCGTAGTTAGAGAACGATCCGACAAAATCTTCATCGGTTCCCCATGACGACGCGCCAACTTCAATCCATGCTTTGGCTTCATTTGATTTGTCCAGCTTGCGTGTCGGATAGTTGTATTCGCTGTCGAGATTTTTGCCATCGTTCCCCGCGGCATGAACCAAAAGTACACCTTTCGACTCTGCATATTTTATTGCCTTGTCAACGGCTTCCTTCTGTGGGGAGAATGATTTCCCAAAACTCATGTTGATGATATGTGCGCCGTTGTCAACCGCATAGATGATTGCGTTGGCGACATCCTTGTCACGCTCGTCACCATTCGGGACAGCGCGAACGGACATGATACGTACGTTGTCGGCGATACCCTTGATACCAATGTCGTTCTTCCGGTTTGCAGCAATGATACCGGCAACGTGAGTGCCATGGCGTGCATCGGGTCCTTCCACGTCGTTGTTGCCGTATCCTTTTTCGTAGAGATTATTCGGATCATCACCGACGATCGTCCGTGAATCAAATTCGAGATTGTATCCGTATTCGACGGCCACACGGTAGTGGTCGACACCTTCCTGTAGTTGATCAAGGTAATAGCCGAGTTCTTCAAGGAACTCGTTTACCTGGATATCACCGTCAATGCTTTCAAGAATCCGGCTCAGGGTCTGCTTGGCAAAATTCACCGTGTCGTTCTCGGATGTGATGCTTGCAAGTGAGGATTTGGAAACCGGTGCGCCAAGGCGTTTGGTGAGAACGCTGTCGCAGAATTTTATCGTTACGAACGCATTTGAATACATCTCAAGCTGTTGCTGGTATTGTTGCAATTGGTCAGCCGAGAACTTGGAGTCGCGCTCAAATTTCGTCTTCACGCGTTTCCAGTATTCGTACTCGTCGCGATTCTTTTTATTGAGTTTTTTCTCGTCGAAATTTTCGTACTTGTCTTTGAGCCGAACGTATTCACGTGTTACTTCATAGGTGTCCGCGTCCACGTTTCCCTCCTTACCGCCAATAAAGTTCCAGCCGTAAACATCGTCGATGTAGCCATTCTTGTCGTCGTCAATACCATTGCCTGGGATTTCGTCTTCGTTTACCCAGATTACACCTTCAAGATCTTCATGTTCGATATCTACGCCCGAATCAATCACCGCAACGACTACGGTTCTGGAGGGCTTATCTTTTAATAAGGTTGAATAGACCCTTTCTGCGCTCACCCCCTGGACCTTGTCCTGTTCCGGATCGCGTAAGAACCAGTCATTCGGCGTAACGATCGAATCCTGGATTTCCTGATACAATTCCGCTTTTGCCGGTTTTATACCCATAACCGCAACCGCAATCAACGCCGCGCTTATCATCTTTTTTATCATAACTAGTTGTTTTTCAAAGTAAAGTCCGCAATATACGATGCCTTCATTCAATTCGCTTCACGAATTATACGGCAGGCAAAAATCGGAAACTTGCAAAACCCGGGCCGATCTTACCTCTGTTAATCCTGGCCGCCATTAACGGGGAAAACCCACCCGTTTCGCCGTTTCTTTGTCTTGTATTCAAAAACAACCACAACAACCACTATGACATTAGTTTTTACTTCATTACTGGTGTTCTATTCGGTTTTCTTTTGGCTGGCGTTTAAATTGAAAACACGCGTGGAGCAAGGGCGGCAGTAGTCCTTCCTTTGTCTATAAACCCCTCTCAGATTTGTTTTTAGTATTCCGGAGAACTCCGGTTACGAAGCCGGATCCAGCCGGACGCCGATGACGAGTACGTCATCCGTTTGTTCGTTACTTCCCTTCCAGGCTTCGAACGTCTTACTCAGTTTGTCGTGCTGTTCTTCCGGCGGCAGTTGATGAATTTCGAGCAGGAGTTGTGTGAACCTTTTGCTCATGAATTTCTGATTCTCATTTCCGCCGAACTGGTCCCTGAAACCATCGGTAAACAAATACACCATTGTTGGTTCTTCAATTGCGACTTCATGTTTTTTGAAGCGCTGCTCGCCCTTGCTTCGGCTTCCGCCAATCGGATGAATATCGCCTTTTACCTGGAAAAGTTTTCCATTCTGAATGTACACCAGCGGGCTCTTCGCTCCGGCGAACTCCAGGACCTTTTGCTTACGACGGAAGATGCAAAGCGAGAGATCCATTCCATCATTGTTGCCGGTCAGGTCCTGTTGCAGTGCCTTCCGAATACGACCATGCAGGTTCTCCAGAATCATACCGGATTCACTGACGCCATGGTTAACGATGTTGTTCAGCGAATTGAATCCGATCATTGACATAAACGCTCCGGGTACACCATGACCTGTGCAGTCAATCGCGGCAAACACAAGGTCATCGGGCTCGTCGGGCAGAGGGGAGAACCAATAGAAGTCGCCGCTTACAAGATCGCGCGGTTTAAACAATACAAACGACTCGGGAAAAAGTACCTTCTGAAATTCGCCGGTAGGCAACATTGCTTCCTGAATTCGCTTCGCGTAGTTGATGCTGCTCTTAATGTTTTTGTTTTGCTGATCGATCTTCTTGTTGGTCTTGACCTGCTTGCGATAGTTGACGATCATAACGCCGGCGAGCGAGGCGCAAAGCAGGATGATGACAAGTATTGAGTTGCGAACCAGCGCTTCATTTTCGAGTCTCGCATTCTGTTCTTCAATCCGAAGACGAGATAATTCACTTTCTTTATTCAGCAGGCTGATTTCAAGTTCGCGCTGGCGATTTTGTGCTTCCACTTCCTTCAGCGACTCCGATGTTTCCTTTAGCGATTCCTCGGTGTCGCGCAGCGATTCTTCTGTTTCCCGCAGACGCTCGCGCTGTGCGGTCAGGATTTCGAGACTTTCTTCTTTTTCGGCCAATGCCTGTTGCGCCTGGTTTGCAAGACTGCTGGCGCTTTCGCGGGCCAATGCTTCCTTCTTTTGCAGTGTTGTCAGAGTTTCGAGCAGGTTCGCTGCTTCGCTTGCCTTGCGTGAATTCCCGGATTTCAAATAGTAGCTGTGCAGGTAACGATAACAGATTATCTGGTCGTCGATAGCCTTTTTTTCCAGCGCAATCTGCAACGCGGCCTCTACTGGTACGAGCGCTTTTTTGTATCTGTTGAGCCTTGCATGGCTCTCGCCTTCGCGAAGACAGTTGTTGAATACTCCATCAGTCAGCCTGAGCTCGCGCGCAAGCGTAGCGCCGCGATTGAAGTAATCTGCCGCATTACTGAAGTCCTCACGTTCGAAATAGATCTTACCCAGAAACGTTGCAGCGTGATAGGTTTGCGGGATGGAGTTTGATCGTTTGGCCCACGACATTGATTGCGTGAGATGCCTGATGGCGACATCGAGATTGCCCTCAGACCAGGCGCGCGTACCCTCATCATAAGCGATGCGTGCAGCCTTACCGTAATCTTTAGCCTGCAATGCCGATTTGAGCTCCGCGCTTTCGGTTTGAGTCTGACCTGAAACCTTAACGACGAAGAAAAAAAGCAGGATCAGAAGTATACCACTCCGTTGGATTGGCGACATGGAGATCAGGTTAAGATTAAAGACAATAGACGGGGCAAGTTGCTGAACTTGAGTCAATTAATTCCTTGACAACCCGACAAAAACTTACATACGCAAGGCTGTACGGTGCATGCGGACAGGGTTCCTCAGATTGCCCGCCGGGTATGTCTTTTTGTAGGGAATGAAGCAAAGCATTTAACTGAGATAAGTATCGAAAAGTGAATTATAAAACCACAAATTATGAAACACACCGTGATTGGAATCTTTCCGAACCAGGCGGACGCTGATGAAGCAGCACAGCGACTTCATCAGGAAGGATTTCGTGCTGAAAACATCGATACAGCATGGAGTCACACAGGCTACCCACGCACCGGCACGACCGGCGCACAGGGGGGTGATGATACACCTTATGGAGTTTCGGACGAAAGCAGATATACACAGCCCAAAACGTCAACGCGACGCGACATATTGAATGAAGACCGCATTGAAGACAGGAAAGGCCGGCACGAATTTGATGCCGGCGCCGGTGACAGCATCGGCAGATTCTTCCGCGGCCTCTTTGATAACCGGATCGAAGCCGAAAAGTTTGCCGATGCCGGACGCACGAACTGTATTGTGTCGGTACACGCAGGATCGGTTGAGGAAGCCGAGAAGGCCGCTCTCATTCTTGACCGATGCGGTGCCATTGATTTGAATGATCAAACGGGAGCGGAGAATTCGTACACACGTTCTGAGACACCGGACCAGACGGACACATCCGTTATCGGGCGCCGGTCGCGCATCGTAAACAAATCAGTTGAAGAGAATATGAGATTGCGAGAAGAAAGGTTTGATACGTATCGCAAGGCTTCTGAACGAAACAAAGACGAAGAATGAAGATGCGGAGAATATGAGGAAAAAACGGGAGGTGTTTTGCCTCCCGTTTTTTATGCTATCGAATTTCAAATTGAGCTGTCACGCGTCCGGTGAGACGGATTTTCCGGAAGGCGACGGGATCCTCTGCACTCATGTCGGCTTCGGCAGATTTGAAGCTTACGTTAGCCATCATCGGATACACCGGTCCTTCGTCCCATTCACGGATCATAAGGGGTTTACCGATTGTGGAACCAATTGATTCCGCCAGCACCTGCGCCTTGTTTTTCGCAGCCTGTAAAGCCTTTGCTTTAACTTCGAGTTTGAATTTCCCGATGTCGGTGTGGTCTACACGTACAATCCGCATGTTGTCGATTTCGACAGGCTCCGAGCTGGCGAGAAATTTTTCAAGCTCGGCCGAACTGGAGAGCGTCAACTCATATGTTTTTTCGCGAAATGCTTCCTTGTCGCGTTTTGTTACCTTCGATAATGTCGATCCTGCGCCGGCAAGCGTAAGTCTCTTTTTGTCGATACCAGCTTCCTTAAGCGCATTGAGGAAACGCTGATCGATCTTTTCGAGCTGTACCTTATTCTTGTTTTCCTCAAATTCCTTTAGCCGGATCCAGAGTACGATTTCATTAGGGTCGATTTCCATTTCAGCAGTACCCGATACTTCGATAAACGGTTCTCTGAAATTTTCCTGTGCCTGAACCGCCAGGCCAAGACTTAGAAGAGATGCCAATAATAATCCTCGCATATTCGTTTTTGTTTTGCCGGATAGACACAAAATGTCTGCCGAAAGATGTAAGCTGGGTTAAAATTACGCCATAGACTTCAAAGCCGCCCGGGCAAATATCCGTATGATTCTATCAAATTGAATATTTTTGACTGCCGCAGGCAAAAAACCACCCGGCATCTAAGCAATGAATCTTCAGCAACTTGAATACATTATTGCACTCGACATTTTCAGAAATCATGCCAGGGCTGCACAATCCTGTAATGTAACCCAGCCGACGCTGAGTATGATGGTAAAGAAACTGGAGGACGAACTCGGTGTAAAAATCTTTGACAAAGGCCAGCCGTTGAAACCCACGTCGGCGGGAGAAATAATTATTGCGCGCTCCCGCCAGATCATCCAGGACATACGAAGTCTTAAGGAATTTGTAAAAACAGAGAAGGACTCGATCGAAGGTGACTTCCGCCTGGGTGTAATCCCGACGCTGGCACCTTATCTCCTCCCACGGTTCCTGAATGAATTTCTCGAGAATCATCCGGGTACATCATTTACGGTGATGGAACTGCAGACCGAAGAGCTGGTGCGGTTACTTAAAACAAACCGGCTCGACATAGCCATACTGGTAACGCCCCTGGAGAACAAGGAAATACGGGAGGTTCCGATTTTTTATGAACCGATTCTCCTGTACACTGCGCAAAACCTCAAGTATTACCGACAGGAGCGTGTGAATTTGAAGTCGCTATCGTTCGAGAACCTTTTGTTGCTGGAGGAAGGTCATTGCTTCCGCGGACAGGTAGAAAACCTTTGTACATCACGGCCACGCCAAACGCACAGTCAGCTGAATTATCAGAGTGGTTCATTCGAAACACTTAAGGCAATGGTCGATAATAACTATGGCTATACATTGATACCGGAACTGGCGGTTAATGCGAAGAGCAAAAACGTAAAACGGTTTATGTCGCCTGAGCCGGTTCGAGAAGTGAGTTTTGCGGTGCATACCGGTTTTGTGAAGGAAGCATTGCTTCAAAAGTTGAGGGAAGCCATTCTGAAATCAATACCCGCACACTTCAAAAAGAGCGAGAAGTACATCCGGGTTCGCTGGAACTAGTGCTCATGTGATTATAGGACGATAATAGCTTTTTTCTTCTTCAGGGCATTAATCGGCCGATTCGATGAATCCCCATCCCGGTGCGGATGCCAAAAATCTTTCCGAATATTTGTGTAACCTTCCCAGGGGGTCCCGGTAAATAACACGGAAACCGACAAAAATGACAGATGAATCGATAATGGTGGCTGTGAAGAACGGCGATCTGCAAAAGACCTCGTTCCTTTTTGAGCGGTACCATAAGCGGATTTTCAATTTTCTGGCGCAGCTTTCAAACGATCGGGAAGTTGCCGAGGACCTGACACAAAACGTATTCCTTCGGATGATCCGATACCGGAACAGTTTCCGGGACGACTCGCGATTCACGCCATGGATATACCAGATCGCCAGAAATGTTTACGCCGACCACTACCAAATGGCAAAGAGAACACACAAGGAAACCGTAGACGTGGTAAAGGTGAGTGATTCAATCCCCGATGAGACGGATCAGGGAGTGAACGAAAAGGAAGAGTTGTTGTACCTGAGCATAAAACGCCTGTCGGAAGAACAACGCGAGTTGCTCATCATGACGCGCTTTCAGCATATGCGGTACGAAGAGGTGGCGCAAGTTATGAACACGACGGTGTCAAATATAAAAGTGAAAGTTCACCGTGCGATCGGTAAACTGAGAGAGTACTATTTCGAACAGGCTAAAATGTAACGCTATGGATCGTGAGAAGCTGGAAAGTCTGCTGATAGACTACATCGATGGCAAACTCAACAGCGTGGATAAACACCATGTTGAACAGGAGCTGATGACAAATCAGGATGCATACAAACTGTATGAAGAACTGAAGGAAGTCATCCGCGCGATGGAAGCTGTAAGCCCGGCAGAACCGTCATCACGCTTGCGAGAGGGATTTGAGAATATCCTTCGGGAGGAAATGCGAAATGCCAATAAGGCTCGCGTTGTGAAAATGCGCCCCTGGTGGTATGCGGCGGCCGCCGGAATAGCGCTGCTTCTGACGGGGCTCGCGATCGGATTCTTCATCAGCCAACGCAACATCAGGAATGAAAAACTAGCTGAAGCACTGCGCCAGAAGGAACACACGAGCCAGCTTGTTGCAATGATCTCGGATTCCGAATCTGCCGGCAGAAGAATACTCGGTGTTCGTGAGGCCGCCGCAGAATCAACAGCGGGTGATGAAATATTTGAGGCGTTGATAAAGACAATGGACGAGGATCCAAATCCGAATGTACGACTTGCAGCCATTGAGGCTCTCGCACGGTTCAGTCGCGAGCCCATGGTAAGGCAAGCCCTTATAGCTTCCCTGCGGAAACAAACCGACCCCGTTGTGCAGATAGCGCTAATCCAACTCATGGTAGATATGAAAGTGCAGGAAGCAATCAAACCGCTTCGCCAGATGGCAGATGATGAAACATTGATTGAGTCTGTTAAGGACGAAGCGCAGCGCGGAATCCTTGTTCTTTCCTGAAATGAAATTGTCGCGATGAATTATATACAAAAAAATCACATTCTAAAAATCAAGCAGAAATGAAGACACGCAGTTTAATTATAGGGCTCATGCTTTGTATGACAGTTGCCGGGGCATTTGCCCAGGAATACAAGGTGGCAAAAAGCACAGGAAAGCTTCTCATCAAAGAGATAAACCATGTCACTATCGAAGGTTATAGTGGGAATGAAATTGTTTTTTCCTCGCTGGATGGCCCGCGTAAAAAAGATGAACGCGCCGAAGGACTTCGGGCAATCAGCAGCATGGGACTGGAAGACAACACCGGCTTTGGTATCGCCGTTCAGGAAAAGGGTGATGCCATTGAAGTCTATCAAATGAAAAAGATGGACGGAACGCGAATCAAAATTATGGTTCCAAAGGGCGTGAAAATATCGCTGATACACTCATCACCGTATGGCGGTGGCGTTAAACTCAAAAATGTTGAAAGTGAAATCGAAATTTCCACCGTGCACAATGGTGTAAGTATGGAAAATGTCACGGGTCCGATGACCGTGAAGACTGTTCACGGCGAAATCGAAGCTGTGTTCAGCGCGAATCCCAAAAGCCCGATTTCGATTGCCTCTGCGCATGGTCTCGTCGACGTCACAATCCCGGCTGCGCTTAAGGCAAGCGTTAGCCTGTCAACTTTGTATGGGGAAATATTCGTCGATCCCAACATAAAAATCGAAATGGATGAAAAGGCGGACTGGGTCAAGTACGGATCCAACAAAGTCAATGGTAAGATAAACGGGGGCGGCCTGGATCTCAGCCTGTCATCTGCACACGGGAACATCTACATCAGGAAAAAGTAAGGTCATGGCGCCCTGTTTAGGGGCGCCTTCTTTCACTCAACTCTTACAATATGAAATATCTGTTAATCGCAGGTCTTTTGGCCTGCACCGGCCTGACTATTGCCCAGCGCAAAATCGAACAGACCATCCCGGTACGGAGTGGCCAGACGATTCAGATGAGCTTTGATGATCCGGAGCTGATAAAGGTGCACACCTGGGAAAAGAATGAAGTACTCATCCGCGGTGACGTCAGCATAAATCGTGGCGAACATGACGACGCATTTGAGATTGTGGTAACGAATACCTCGGAAGTGGTGTCACTAACTTCGCAGCTCCGCGATCGTGAGAAGATTCCGCGAAGGACACTCATTCGTAAAGGTGATCAGGATTATTATTTCCCGACAAATGATCCGCGTGATCCTGCCATTCAAAAATTTCTCGACGAAAATGACGGCGCGTATACATTTATGTCGAGTGGAATTATTCGGGATATCACACTGGAAATCTGGGTGCCGCAGGGCGTAACCACATCCATCAAGGCAAAATACGGGTTGGTAGAGATCACTAACTTCAATGCGCCGCTTCAGGTGGATGCAAAGTATGGCGGAGTTGATGCGACCGTTGTCGCGGCACGGACCGGCGACCTGACCGCGCGCACCAGATACGGTGAAATACTCACCAATCTTAACGTAAAGTTCACACCGATAGACGAAAATAGAAGCTGGACTGAAATCAAAACTGCGTTCGGAAACGGTCCGGCGTACGTTTTGGAGTCTCAGTATGGTAAGGTGTATCTGCGCAAACCCTGAGGGTCATCATTTGTTTTGGGACATGCGTTGCGCGAGGATGCTTCCTGTAAGCAATTGCAATGCGTGGTAAACCATCAGCGGAAGCAGAATAATGCCAAGGGACAGGTTTTGCGGGAAAAGGACCTGTCCCATTACCGCTCCCTGCATTAAAGATTTCTTCGAGCCGCAAAAGATCAACGTTATCCGGTCTTCGCTGCTGAGCTTTAGCCATTTGGCAAGCGTTATCATCATGCCGACCATAAGAAAGAACAACGCGAGCATAAGAGCCGACAGCCACAGGATCTCGCTGATGCTGTATGGAGCGAATACATTTCTGGAAAAAGACTCGCTGAATGCGCGATACACAATAAGGAGAATAATGGATTGGTCGAACAAGCGCATATACTTCCGGTACCGATCGACCAGGAAGCCAAGTTTGTTGTGAAGCACCAGGCCTGCGATTACCGGCAGCAGGATTTGCACACAAAGGTCGATGATCACACTGCCGAGATCGCCTACCGATAGTGTTCCGCTGTCGATGAAGATACTCATCCACAAAGGCGTAAGGAAGATCCCGATAAGGCTTGATACGCTCGCGTTGAAAATCGCAGCCGCAACATTCCCGCCGGCGATGGAAACGAGCACAACCGAAGACGATACAGTTGAAGGCAGCGCCGCGAGATAAAATGCGCCGATCCACAGCATCCGCGTATCGGGTTTGTTGAAGAACGCATAACCGATAAGTACAACGGCCGGAAAAAGCAGAAATGTCGACGCCTGGACCACGCCATGGAGCTTCATTTGCGAGAGCCCCGAGCGCAGGCGTTCCGGACTTAAACTCACCCCATAAAAGAAGAAGATGACTGAAACACCAAGGTCAGAGATAATCTTGAGTGGTAGCGGACTATCGTTCGTGCCGGCCGCGGGGAAAAACCACGCCAACGCAACGACGGCAATCATAGCGAAGAAGAAACCGTTAAGTCCGGCTCTGGATAACAGGGTCAATATCTTCATAGACCAGAGACAAACCTAATCATTCCACCACTTCCCGACCAGTGACAAAGAAACTTTATGTAGGCGAGATGGTTTTCAGAGGCGAATTCCCGCATTACTGAATCCCTACACGATAATGGCAAAGCGTGTCCCAGGAATTGACAGATCTTAAGCCGGCAGCAAACGCGTTGTACTGACCAACGTCAAACTCGTGTAACTCGGTGGCATAAAGATTTTTGCGTAGCCTGTAAAATGTTCTATCTTCACGCGCTCAAAAATCGATTCACTTTTTAATGGCACTACTGGAGAAGCAGTTGTATGTAAAGAAGTCAACCATTCCTAATGCCGGAATGGGACTTTTTACCCGTAAGTTTATTCCGAAGGGTACACGCATCGTGGAGTATAAGGGAAGGCGTTCGACCTGGAAGGAGGTTAAGGACGAAGATGGCCGCAATGGCTACATATTTTACATCAACCGTAACATCGTAATCGATGGAAAGCCGTGGAAGTCCGCACTGGCACGTTACGCAAACGATGCCCGGGGCCTTGTTCGTGTGAAAGGGCTTACTAACAACTCCGACTATATTGTTGATGGCACGCGTGCGTACATCGAATCCAAAAAAGATATCCCGGCCGGGGCCGAAGTCTTTGTTGACTACGGCAAGGACTACTGGAAGGTGATCCGTGAGAACGTCAGACTTTGGAAAGCCGAAGAACGTGAGGCGGCCAGGAAAAAGAATGGTACTGCCCGCAACGGTAAACATGTTAAGTCAGCGCGCAAAGTAAAAGGTCGTCGCAAGACCGCGAAGCGCATGGACACTCATCACTAGCATACGCTACCGTCCTTGTTCAAGGTCGTGTATACGTTCAGCTACTCCCTCAGCATATTCCGTCAGTCCCACGCGTGACGCCTCTTCATGGTAAGCGCGGAGCAACCTCAGTGAGTTGTCATTTACCTGGATCGCCTCCGCAAGGATCGTGTATGGATACAAGCCATCCTCTGTCTTGTTTCTATAGTAGCGGTAAGCGGCAAGGACTCCTTCTTCAAAGTAAGGGTTGTACCGGGCCAGTATCTTATAATTCGTCTCCGCAGTAACAGTGTCACCATTGGCTTCGGCGATCAGGGCCGCGTACCAGATTTTTTCAAGGTTGTGCCCGGGACCAAACTCAATACCATCGTTGATTTGCTTCGCAAGTTCGCGAACCTCGCCACGTGACGCCAGCATGCGGAGTTCGAAATGCCTGATGTTGTCGTACAATTGCTTGTCCGTGAGGCGCAGTCCCGCGATGCGCTGATATTGGCGGATAGCCGGCACGGTATATCCGGCCTCAAAAAGTTTTCGGCTCATATCAAGCAACGCAAGCGCCTTGTAATTGGAATCACGAAAAGTGTCGCTGATCCTGTTGAACAACGTTGTGTCGGAGAATGAAATGCGGTAACGGCAAAACTGATACTTTTCTGCATCCCCCAGCAGGGTTGTTTCAGATTCGGGCTGCGTCAGAATTTTCCGGATGCTTGCCGCGATGATTTGGTGTGCTTCAGAACCTGTGCGGGCTACCGAATCCCAGGCGGCAAGTGCAGCACCACGGCGACCTGCCTCTGTGAGCGCAATAGCGTTGTAAAAGCGTGCCTCTTTAAAATCCTGTGTATCGGCATACGTAAAGAAAGTCGATGCCTTGTCAGGGTTATCCTGCTCCAGCGCCCAAAGTCCCATGATGTAATTGAAATTACCCTGATAACTCTGACTCAGAAATACCTGCTCCGCCATGATTTCCATGGCGCGTGAAATGTTTCCCTGATGATAATATCCAAACGCCAGTGCCGCCTTGAGTGCTTCGCTGTACGATGCGTTTTCCGGAGCGGAAGCAATGGCAAACGCCTTGTTAAGAAAGACGGTGTCGACTTCCCTGGCGTTGTGAAGAACATAATTGTTCAACAGCGTCGCGGTTTCAAGATTAAGTTTTTCATTCGCGAGCGGATCGATTTCGTATTCGAAAGGAATGCGCTGGGCTGTCGCGGCGGCAAGCGCATTGGAGATCGTCCCCGGCGAAGTAGTCTCAAACGCTTTCAGCAGGGAATCCATTTTGAGCGGAATCCCTTCACTCGCAGCGAGGGCGAAGAAATTCATCTCGGCTGTATTGCGGGTTAAGTCCTTGCTACGTGCGAGATTGAAATAGTATGCAGCCGAGTCGGGAAGATGTCTTTTTGAGTAGACGATGCCCGCATTGTTCGCGAGAAATGCAGAGCCTGGAAGCTTTGTGAGTCCTTCTCTGAATTTTTTTGTCGCTTCCGTGTAGTCATTTGACCACATGTACATGTTGCCGGCGTTGACCATCGCGTAGTCAGTCCCGCTTTTTTGGACTGCAAGCTTATAGTAATAGTGCGCTTCACTGATATTAAGCCGTGACGATTTCATGTTGGCAAGCACATACGCCGCCCGGTAATTCTCGAATCCCTGTTTGGATGAAAGCAGATAAAACGACTCGGCGTAACTGCGGTTATCCATCATGCTATGCAGATCGCCGGCAACATTGTAAAACGCTGCCATGCCGTGAGACAGATAGTCGCGCAGATTGCCATAAACCACAAACGCCAGCGTGGCAATCAGTCCGGCGAGCCTGTAAGAAAAGTAAGGCATGCGCAGCGGCGTGTAGAGGACTTTGTATGGGGACCTGTCCTTCGCGAGGAGGTCACCGTAATTTGAGATCAGGTAAAGAAGGAACATCAGGCCATAACCCGCATGAACAAACAGGATGATTTCTCTGATTATTTTCAATCCCGGATCATTGAAGTTTGCAAGCAATTGCGCTGTTGCCGAAAAACAAACCGCGCCGACGGCAAGGAATAATAACGCACCGAAGGGATAAAACGGCATGATGTTCCCGTACAATGTCTCGCGACTGCGGTATCCCCAGATGGCGATCAATGCTGAAATTGACAATAGCAGGTATGCATTCACGTACACGAAATCCCACTTGATTACATCGAGTTCATGCAAGGCTGCGATAAAAACGTTTACGAGATAAATAGTTGAAATCAATAGAAGATGCTGAAGGCTCCTTGATGAGCCCTGACCCACGGCGTAGACAAAGCCCGCCACGATATCATGTCCGACGAGAATGATAAAGAGAAGTGCGATTATCAGGTTAGCCGGCAGACTGGTCAGACAAAGGTGGAAAAACGGAAACGCTTCTCTGGAGAAGAACCAGATGATTGTCGCAAGTGCGATGGTGATGGCAAGAAATGTGACAAGCCTCACGAGAAACGACGTGGCTGGGCGAAAACTGTTAAAGTAAAGCGACGGCCCTGCATATAGGAGAATGATCACGGCGGGTACAGCGAGCTTATACACGCCGAATAAACCAAGCACTTCAAATCGAAGACTGATCAACAACACGATGAGCAGCGATATTCCGAAGAAATACCAGAACTTCTCAAACGTGGAGACCACAGCGATCATTATCGTGAACGCCAGCGCCAGAATTGCAAGCGATATGTAGGACGCGGTCGTGTTTGGAGACAACGCGCTTCCCCTGAAGTGTTCCATGACCACGTAGCTTTCCGCGGGAACATTTATCTGGAACGGCCCCAACCGGAACGTATGGACATTAATATTGATGATTTGCTGTTCCTGCAGCTTATCCCAATGCGTTACCGCGTCGATGCCGGTGAAGTATGCATACCAGAGATAGAACAACGAGAAGAAGAAGAGAGCAGCGGCTGTGTACCAGATGTACCGGTATTCCCTGATCCATTCCTTCCAAAAGAATAGTGACGACATTGTAATGCTACTTTGAGGTGCAAGCTAAGGGTTGACCACCGGATTTGAAAACGTACACAGGCCCCATAATTATACACAAGTAGGGTGGACAATTGATCAAAAGAAAGTCAGATGGCAGCAAAGATTGACAGGCTGGTTCGGCCTTTTCAACGATATATGGGACAGGACACTGCATCGGGAAGTCTTCTCCTGATCAGTGCAGTAATGGCATTGATTATCGCCAACACGCCGTGGGCCACTGCCTATCATGAATTATGGGAAACCCATTTCTCGTTTCACTTTGCCGACTTTTCGGTCAACAAAATGTTGCATGAATGGATCAACGACGGTCTGATGGCCATGTTCTTCTTCACCGTGGGCCTCGAGATAAAGCGCGAGATCATGGGTGGAGAATTGTCAACCTGGAAACTGGCAAGCCTCCCGTTAGCAGCGGCGGCCGGTGGAATGATTGTCCCGGCCCTCATTTACACTGCCTTTACTGCCGGAACAGATTCCGTCCACGGATGGGGTATTCCCATGGCGACCGATATCGCGTTTGCGCTGGCGATCCTCGCACTGTTGGGGAAACGCGTACCCGTTTCGTTGAGAGTATTCCTTACGGCATTAGCCATTGCAGATGACCTTGGTGCGGTCCTCGTGATTGCATTTTTTTATACGTCTGAAGTTTCTGTTGCCAGTCTTTTATGGGGCCTCGGCTTTATCGGTGTATTGTTGCTGGGAAACTATCTGGGCATACGCCGAACGCTTTTTTACGCAGTTATCGGTATAGGTGGCGTCTGGCTCGCGTTTCTTATGTCGGGTATCCATGCAACGATTGCCGGTGTGCTTGCCGCGATGACAATACCGGCGCGTCGATATATCGATGAGAACAAATTCGTTGAATCCCTGAGTGATGAGGTTGATCGATTCAAAGCGATCCCTCCGAATGACAAAACATTACTTGAGGCAGAGCAGTACGAGGCAGTCCACAGGATTGGAAAACTTTCCCTTCAGGCAGCGCCTCCGTTGCAGCGACTCGAACATGTGCTGGTACCATGGGTCACGTTTCTGGTGATGCCGGTTTTCGCGTTCTCCAACTCCGGTGTTAAAATCGACATCAGCGTGTTGACTGGTCACTTTTTCGAAGGTGTCAGCATAGGAATTATAGCCGGGTTAATAGTCGGCAAGTTTACGGGGATACTTGGTGCAACCTGGCTTGCGACAAAAACCGGAATTGCCACTTTGCCTGATGGACTTCATTTTGGCCACATCGCCGGTATTGCCCTCATTGGCGGTGTCGGCTTCACTATGTCGCTGTTTATTACCAATCTGGCGTTTACCGACAGTGATCTCGTTATGAAAGCAAAGCTGGGCATTTTTGCCGCATCCCTGGTGGCAGGCACGTGCGGATACTTTTTCCTGAAGAAGGTGACGTCCGAAGACGTGGATGAAAGTAACGTGGAGGCTAACGAATAACCAGGGTTGTTACTCCAAAACCTTGGGTACGCGAAAGAATTGATCGTCGGCTTTAGGCGCTCCCTGAAGGGCGCGTGCGCGTGGCAGGTGTTCTCCGACAACGTCCTCGCGCAGGGCATTTATCTCAAAGCTCATCGTGGTTAGTGGCTCCACACCTTCGGTATCGACTTCATTGAGTTTCTCTACCCATTCTACAATAGCCGTCATATCCTGCATCATCTTGTCGGCATCGGCTTCGTTGATCTCAAGCCTTGCCAGGTGAGCTATCTTGTCAAGCAGTGCGCGGTCTATTTTCATTTTTGGTCGAGGTGTAACTTTAATTCTGAGTCAATCACGGAAAAAACTTTTTGCTTGAGAACATTTACGTCGTTCAGGTTTAGTCCCTCCGTTGAGATTGGCTCGTGAAATATAATTTGCAGGCGATGCCAGTGCAGTACGAATTCGTTCGGTGGCAAAATTATCCAATTGTAAGGAATCGTCACAGGCACGATAGGGATTTGTTTCTCTATGGCAACGCGGAACGCGCCGTCTTTGAATCTGCCCATTTTCGGTTCGCTTTCCGTAATAATGCCGCCTTCCGGGAAGATTACGAGGCTTTTTCCTTCATCAACGGCCTGTAGGGAGCGCTTGAGGGTATTCGACCTGCTTCTGAGGCTTGACCGGTCTACCGTGATATGAAGCTTCCGGTACATGAACCCAAACAGCGGTATGTTCTCCATATCGCTCTTTCCGACGAAGATGGTGTTATGCCGGTTTAGCGCTACCGTTGGAATATCGAGATACGAAAAATGATTCGGACAAAACACAAATTGCTGCTGAGGCATGTTGGGGGACCGGTATTCGGCACGGCAGGGGATTCCTACAAGAAAGAACAACAGCCTTGCCCACCACCGGTTTAACATTCCGGTAAGCTCAAACATCTTTGGAAAGAGAATGGGAATCAACAGAAAAGGAAAAAAAATCAGAAAGAGAACGACAAAGACCAAAAGGCCATAACCCGTATGCAGCACGCGCAGAACTTTCATATCCGGGGTGTGAGTTTTTTACGACAACCTCGGGGAAAAATTAAGCTTTCCGAATCAATTCTGGAAATTATAAGTGTGGTGGCGATGACCCCGCCGTTCATGCCATGCGGATAATACAGCGTTCATCCTTAAGCAGTTCCGACGCCTGTTCGAGATGTATATGCGATTTCGCGTCGTTCATTTCTTCATTCACTTTAGCTTTGATCTCACGCATCTTCATGGCTTCAATGAACCGTTTCACTTGCTCTGAATTCTCAAGCACAAGGCGTGGTACGAGTGTAGGCCGATCATCGTCGCCCTTTGCAACCATCGTGAAATAACACGAATTCGTATGCTTGATGGTGCCAAGTTTGACATTTTGCGCCTCTACGCGGATGCCCACGATCATCGAAGAACGGCCCACGTAATTCACAGAAGCATGAAGCGATACAAGTTCGCCCACTTCAACCGGCTGAAGGAACTCAACCTTGTCGACGGAAACGGTCACGCAGTACGCGCCGGAGTGTTTACTCGCGCACGCATACGCAACTTTATCCATAATCGACAACAGTATACCACCGTGGATCTTTCCGCCAAAGTTCGCATACGCTGGAATCATCAGTTCAGTGATGGTTGTCTGCGACTCGGAGACAGGTTTTGACTTTTCCATTTTGAAACGGTAGGGGTGGTTAAAAATAACCTATTTTTCCCGAACCACGGCACTTTCCCACTGTTCTCTGATCTTGAAGCGCAGGCGTGTGTACATCAATATCGCAGTCATCGTAAGGCCGGTGAGGAGACCGAGCCAGATACCCTGCGCGCCGAGGCCTTTGTTGAACGCGAGCCAATAGCCCATTGGCAAACCCACAAGCCAGTATGCTACGAAAATAAGAACCATAGGAACCTTGACGTCCTGCAGGCCGCGCAATGCTGCTATACAAATTACCTGCGCGCCGTCAGAAAGCTGAAAGAGCCCGGCAATGATGAGGAGAGTGGATGCGAATTGAATAACTTCCACGTCGTTTACATACAGGTGTGGAAGGAATGTATTGGCACCGATGAATATCATAGCGAAGATCATCATGACCGACATTCCAAGAACAAGCATGGTATCCGATGATCGTTTCAGGTTTCCCGGATCGCGACGTCCCGAAAAATAACTGACGCGAATGGTACCTGCAGCCGCAAGGCCCGATGTCACCATGTAACTCAATGTCGCGAGGTTGATGACGATCTGATGCGCTGCGAGTGCGTTGCTGCCAAGCCAGCCCATCATGATGAGTGAAAAGTCGAACGCGGTTACTTCGAAAATGAACTGAATCCCGCTTGGAATTCCAAGGTGAAGGAGGCGACGTAATATCGAAGTGGAGTACACGCCGGGGATAAATGCCGTCCTGAATTTTTTGAAACGCGGGTGGTAGTACAGGTAGACAATGATTCCGACCGCCATAATGATACGGCTGATGAATGTCGCATAGCCGGCACCGTTGAGGCCGAGCGCGGGAAACCCGAGGTGTCCGTAGATCAATATGTAGTTAAGGATGACGTTAAGCAGATTGCTGCCAAGTACGACTATCAGTGCAATCCGTGTGTTACTCATTCCTTCTGCAAACTGACGGAAAGACTGGAAGATCAATACGGGAATGAGGGAAAACGTGATGATGCTGAGGTAAGGCAATGACAATGTGATCACCTCCCGGGGTTGATTCAGATGGTGTAAGACATCCTTGCCAAAGACGACAACACACGCGAGCAGGATACCATTGACAACGTTCACCACGAGGCCGTGTCGCATTGTATCGGTAATCTGCTTGTCGTTGCCTTCTCCGTCGGCGGTGGCGACAAGTGGGGTAATGGCATAGGAAACGCCGATTCCAAACAAGAGGAGAACGTTAAACGCAACATTGGCAAGACCCGCGGCGGCAAGTGAAAGCGCGCTGACATGTCCAACCATGACGTTGTCACAGAGACCCATCAATACGTGGCCGAGATTGCTGAGCATCACAGGCACGGCCAGTTTGAGATTTTCGCGAACGTGTAGGCTTACCGGTTGAAGTGCCGCCATAGCAGAATGAATCAGATACCGTGGATGCGTGCCGCCATCAACAATCCGATGATGCTCATACAGTCGGTGATTTCGCCGCGAAATACCATTTGAACAGCGTCCTTAAGCGGTACTTTTTTAACGCGCATATCGGCTTCGGTGTCTTCGCGGTTGATCTCGCCATGTGTGAGCTGTTCGGCGAGGAAGATGAAGCCTTCTTCATCTGTGACCGAATTTGACGTGTGCAGCCTGCATAACGTCGACCATTTGCCGGCAGAGATTCCCGTCTCTTCTTTTAGCTCACGTTGCGCTGAAATGAGCGGATCGTCGCCCATTGGTCCTCCACCCTCGGGAATTTCCCAGGAGAATTCATTCAACGTGTATCGATACTGTCCGACAAGCCACGTGTTGCCTTCGTTGTCAAGCGCGACAACGCCAATCGCCTTGTTTTTGAAATGAACCTTTCCGTAAATGCCGGGACCCCCGGCAGGATTGAGTACCTGGTATTCAGTTACACGGATCCAGGGATTGTCATACTTTTCTTCCCCCGAAAGGGTAGTCCATGGATTATGGTGCTCGTCGTGTTGTTGCTCCATTGGATTGTGTTAGCGAACTTCAAAACTATCAAACTTTCGTGTAGACACGAATTCCGGGCGATATTCCGGAAAATTTTCGGCCGGGTGTACCTTGGGAGTAACGCCGCTGAATCTTATGTTTGTGCATGCTCCGGTCTTCGTATTCGAAAAAGCATATAGAAGCAGGTTGTGATGAAGCTGGCCGGGGGTGTCTCGCCGGTCCTGTTGTGGCAGCAGCGGTCGTGCTGCCCAGAAAATATCGCCATCCTTTATTAAACGACTCAAAACAATTGACACGCCAGGAACGGGAAGAACTACGCGAGGAAATCCAACGCGACGCACTTGCATGGGCTGTCGCCGAAATCAGTCACGACGAAATCGACCGCATTAATATTCTGAAAGCTTCGTTCAAGGCAATGCATGTCGCTATTCAAAAACTGTCAGTGTTGCCTTCTTTGTTGTTGATTGACGGAAATCGGTTTAATCCATACCCCGACATACCGCATAGATGCATCATCAAGGGCGACGCAAAGTTCTTGTCGATTGCCGCGGCGTCCGTTCTGGCAAAAACATACCGTGACGATCTCATGATGAAGCTTGCCGTCGAATATCCCGGCTACGGCTGGGAAACAAACATGGGCTACCCGACAGAAGCACATCGTGACGGCATCAGGAAACTGGGAGTGACACCGTATCACAGAAGGTCGTTTCAACTTTTGCCCGTCCAACTTGAGTTATTCAATCCGGCTCCGTATGAAGTTTGCTGAATTCAGGCGCACGCCATCTTTTAATTATGACGTCACCCGGTTATGCAGGACATGCGGACACGATTTCACAGGCAGGTATTGCAGCCGTTGTGGTGAGAAGGTCATGATCCCATCCGATAAATCCCTCGGCCGGATGCTCACACAGTTCCTGAATGCAATCACGTTCCTGGATAACAAGGCTCTCCGGACAGCGAAGATGATTTTCCTTCGACCCGGCGAGTTAACCCGAAACGTGATGAACGGAATTCGCGTTCCTTTTCTCAAACCGGTATCTCTGTTCTTTATTGCAAACCTGCTTTATTTTCTGTTTCCGGTCTTCGATACATTCAACGCGAATCTACGTACACAGATGCACTTCACGCCTCATAGCGCAATTGCCAGGCAGATGGTTGAAAAGGAACTGGAAAGTGAAGGAGTAACACTCGGGGAATTTACGAACCGATATCAGCGCCAATCGACAAACATGGCCAAACTACTGCTCATCGTTTTTGTCTTTTTTGTTGCCGTACCGCTCGCATTGATCAATTATTCAAATCACTATTTTTTTTACGACCACGTTCTCGTGTCGCTGGAGTACAATAGCGTGGTCATTCTTCTGGCCCAGGTTATTCTCCCAAGGATACTTATGGCATTCAGTTTTATCTTTTTTGATTCGGATACGTTTCTGAATTCGGTTTTCCGCGACAGCGTTTACAGTTGGGTCACTATCACGCTGAGCGTCTTCATATTTTTCCGAATGGAAAAAACCGTCTATAACCAGAAAACAAAGACGGCATGGATCAAGGCATTGCTCGCGTTGCCAAGTCTGTTTATTGCACTTCAGCTATATCGTACCATGCTCTTCTTCATTACGATGTGGACGATATAGTCCGTTTACTTCCCTTACCTTTGTATCATGTGCCTGATTTTTTTTGCGCTTGACCAGCATCCGGAGTACAAACTCGTCGTGGCGGGAAACCGCGACGAGTTCTACAAGAGAAAAACGGCGGCGGCAGGTTTTTGGAATGATCACCCGGAAATCCTCGCAGGACGCGACCTGGAGGCTATGGGTACCTGGTTGGGTATTACACGAAGCGGCCGGATAAGCATGCTTACAAACTACCGCGATCTGCGGACCTTAAAAAAGGACGCGCCGTCGCGTGGCCATCTGGTGTCCGACTATCTTGTGAGGAATGTGCCTGCCGATGAATATCTGCGACAGGTTTCGACGGACGGCCACCGGTTCAACGGCTTTAACCTGCTGGCGGGCACACCGGATGAGTTCTGGTACTATTCAAACTATGGAAACGGAATTGCAAGAATTGAGCAGGGCGTTTTTGGACTGAGTAACCACCTTCTTGATACGCCCTGGCCAAAGGTCGCGCGCGGCAAATCCGGATTTACATCTATTCTTGGTGACCGCATCATAGATACGGATGCGCTCTTTCAGTTACTCTATGATGAAGACATCGCCGAGGACAGCCTTCTTCCCGATACCGGGCTTCCTCTTGAACGCGAGCGCGCGCTGTCGTCGATGTTCATCAAAACGCCGGACTATGGCTCCCGATGTTCGACGGTGATTCTGGTCGATCGCAAAAATAAGGTGACGTTCAAAGAACGTGTGTTTGATGTAACAACATTTCGTTATCAGGAACAAACGTTCGGGTTCATTGCAGGCGCGTGATCTCTTTTGTTATCTTTCCGGACCTCAATGGGAAAGCACAGGAAAGATAAGACCCCGTTCTTACTGAAACTCGTACGATGGGGATTTCCCAGGCTTGAGAAATATTTCCCGTCACTTGCGCACCGCTACTTCCTTAAGATCTTTTTCACGCCGCTGAAGTATCCGGTTCCCGAAAAGGAAAATAAGGCGACTTCATTCGCGAAGACGTTTACGCTGACGGCGGCAAATCAGTCGGTACAGGGCTACATCTGGGGAGACGAAGGCCTTCCGTATGTATTGGTCGTCCACGGTTGGGCTGGACGCGCTACGCAGTTCCGCCGGTTCATCAGACCGTTGCTTAAATCGGGTTTTCGCGTGATAGGTTTTGACGGTCCGGCTCACGGCAGCTCTACCGGACGGCGTACAAATATTTACGAATTCCGCGAAACACTCAATAAGATTTATGAAATACATGGTGAGCCTGCGGCTATCATCGCCCACTCATTCGGCGGTGTTGCCGTATTGTTTGCAGCCATGCAAGGATTGCACGTGCGTAAGCTTGTCAACATCGCAAGTCCTTCCATCGGCGACGAAGTCATCCGGACATACCTCAAGGCAGTGAATGGATCCTGGTCCACAGGTTTGTTTTTCAAAGACTATATCAAGCGCACGTTGGGCAAGTCTTTCGACGAGTTCTCTAGTCTGCACTTCGTCAAAAACCTTCCGCAACCAATAGACATCCTGCTTGTTCATGACGAAAATGATCGCGAAGTGGAGATCCGTCACGCGGAAGCGCTAATGGAAGCCTATCCGCGCGCCCAGCTGATGCGCACACATAAGCTTGGCCATACGCGGATTTTGAAAGACGATGATGTTATCCGTCGGATCGTGGCATACATCATTGATCACCGCACATAGCCCCCCGAAACAGTTAATTTGAATTTCCGTTAAACTTTTACGTCCTTATAGCCGTCTTAGCCTAGAATTACAATTTTCGGACGTTGTCCTGTAATGATTGTGAGAAAAAAACAACCAATTCCGGCATGAACATTATCGAAACCAGCCACATTGCCAAGATTTATAAAATGGGAAATAACATCGTGAACGCGCTTCAGGATGTAACGATATCCATCAAAAAAGGCGAGTATGTGGCTTTTATGGGGCCCTCAGGTTCCGG
Source organism: Bacteroidota bacterium (assembly GCA_023428695.1). GTDB lineage: Bacteria > Bacteroidota > Bacteroidia > Cytophagales > Cyclobacteriaceae > Ohtaekwangia. The sequence continues at coordinate 115,382 of JAEYWY010000025.1, read as the reverse complement.
GAAATCGACGCTCATGAACATCGTCGGTTGTCTCGACACCCCGACAAGCGGAACCTACATGCTCAATAATCAACTGGTCAGTGAAATGACGGAAAACGAGCTGGCGGAAATCCGGAACAAGGAAATTGGCTTCGTATTCCAGACGTTTAATCTCCTTCCCCGTGCTACAGCATTGGAAAACGTGGCGCTGCCGCTCATTTATGCGGGCTACAGCCGTGCCGATCGTGAAGAAATCGCCATGGAAGCATTGAAAAATGTGAGCCTGGCCGACCGCCATCACCACAAACCTAACGAGCTTTCAGGTGGCCAACGCCAACGTGTTGCCATTGCGCGGGCGCTGGTGAACAAGCCGTCTATCATTCTCGCCGATGAACCTACCGGTAACCTTGATTCAAAAACGTCTTACGATATCATGCGCCTGTTCCAGGATCTGCACGATCAGGGCAACACAATTATCATGGTAACGCACGAGGACGACATCGCCCACTACGCCCACCGCATTATTCGTCTGCGCGATGGTTTGATCGAGTGGGATCGGAAAAACGAGAACATCAACCGTGGTGAGGTCGTGCCATCTCACTGATAAAGGGTTCCGCAATTATCCTTACTTTGGGCAACGAATAAGTCGCCCATTACCATGAAGATTTATACAAAAACCGGTGATCAGGGTACGACAGCCCTGTTTGGTGGAAAGCGTGTTTCCAAGTCAGACCTGCGTATCGAAACCTACGGCACCATTGACGAATTGAACGCGTGGATAGGCGTACTGCGCGACCAGGAAGTGAATCGCAGCCGACACCCGGTTCTTGTTGAAATTCAGGATCGCCTGTTCACAATCGGAAGTATCCTCGCCACCGAACCCGGCAACACTAAGGTCAAAGTCCCCCAATTAGCAGAGGACGACGTCACATTTCTTGAGAAACAAATCGATGAAATGGACGGCGTACTCGAACCGATGAAAAGTTTCGTATTACCTGGCGGAGCGCCCGCGGTTTCGTTTGGGCATGTGAGCCGCACTGTCTGCCGCCGCGCAGAGCGGCTGGTTATCGCTCTGAATGCTGTGGAACCAGTTGATGGTATTGTTATCCGCTATTTGAATCGACTTTCCGACTACCTTTTTGTGCTTTGCCGGCTGATGAGCAAAGAAATCGGCGCTCCGGAAACCCCCTGGAGGCCCCGGCATCAGTCTTGACCTAACATCTGTTAGTAATTTCCGGCGATAAGTTCTATCTTTCGGACATAACTCATTAACCCTATGACTGAGACGCTCAGGATCGAGGTCGATCGTGTATTGCATTCGCGCCGATCGCAAACTGATCTTTCTAAAATCCCGTTTGGGAAAGTTTACACCGACCATATGTTTGTTGCCGATTACCGGCAGGGCGAATGGTGCAACCCCCGCATCATACCGTTTGGTTACATTGCGGTCAGCCCGGCGACTCCCGCTATACACTATGGTCAATCGATTTTTGAAGGCATCAAAGCCCATAAGTCTTCCTCCGGTGAAATCCTGATTTTCAGACCTGTCGATAACTGGAGACGCATGAATATTTCTGCTGAGCGGATGTGTATGCCGTCGATACCCGAAGATCTGTTTATTGAAGGTATGCGTGAACTTGTCGGGCTGGATAAAGCCTGGATTCCGGACCAGGAAGGTTCGTCGCTTTATATTCGGCCGTTTATGTTTTCAGCGGATGAGTATATCGGCATAAGACCGTCCGAGTCGTTTACATTCATGATCATTTTGAGTCCCGCCGGTGCTTATTATTCGTCACCTGTTAAAGTACGCATTGAAACGCATTTTACGCGTGCCGTAGCAGGCGGAACCGGATATGCAAAAGCGGGAGGCAACTACGGTGGCGCGATTTATCCGGCGAAACTTGCGCAGGATCAGGGCTATCATCAACTCATCTGGACTGATGGCAAGGAACACAAGTTCATAGAAGAATCCGGGACGATGAACGTGATGTTTCTCATCGATGGTCGTCTGATAACGCCACCGCTGAGCGATTCAATTCTTGCAGGCATTACACGTGACAGCGTACTCCATCTCGCGCGGCGCAAAGGTATAGATGTCGAAGAACGACCTGTTGCTGTTACCGAGGTAGGTGAAGGTCTGAAATCCGGTCGATTGACAGAAGCATTTGGCGTGGGTACAGCAGCAACGATAGCTCCGATCACAACAGTGGGATTCGATAACAATGATTACACACTTGCGCCGGTTGACCAATGGAAGATCGCACCCATGCTTCTTAATGAATTGAATGCAATTAAGTACGGCAAGGTAAAGGATGAGTTCAACTGGATTGTAAAAGTCTGATTCAGGCTATCAGTAATCGTCGTGAATAAATCTCGTTGCGCCCCTTTGCGTCATTGCACCTCCGCGGTGAAAAAAGATGCGCCACGTTCAGAGTCAAAAGCATTCCGGTAATCTTGACTATCTTTATCGAATGCCCCGCACGCTGTTTGTTGCAATCCTGTTTCTGTTTTCGCTACCCGCGGTGGCGCAGGTTCCTTCTGAACAGCAACTCGTCGTATTAAAAGGTGAGAAAGTACTGTTGCGATTGTATCCCGGTGATGAGATAATCTATTCCCTGAAAGGCTCCCGCAAGATGCGCCGGAGTTATGTTAACAACCTCTCTGATACGGCTGTCACGGTTCACAAAACGGTGATTCCATTGTATGAATTTGACCGTATATACTTCAAACAAAGCTCATTTCTAAACGTCATAGGAGGCGTACTTGTAACCGGCGGAATAGGATACTTTGTGATTGATCAGGTCAACGTGCTGGTACATGGGGAATCGCCTAACCTCGACGAAAACGTCACCGTGGCATCGGTGGCGATGTTGGGTGTCGGGCTGCCGTTGTTTCTGATCAAGAAAAAGTATTGTAAGGTAGGGCGGAAGTACCGTTTACGCGTGGTTGACAAACGTTCCGGTTTTTACCGTCCCGATCTCCGGCAGTCGGCGTTTGATTAACCGAAAACACCGGTATATTTGCACCTTTAAAATTAACGTTCACCAAATGACAACAGATCAATTGAAAGATTTGAAGGCTCGTGTTAGCGCCTTGAGGAGGTATCTTTGACTACGATCGCAAGATCGTTGAAGTAAAAGATGAAGAACTGATCACGCAGCAGGCCGACTTCTGGAATAACGCCAAACAGGCCGAAGTGATCCTTAAGAATATCAGAACAAAGAAAATCTGGACAGACTCGTTTGATAACGTGCGCAAGCTCGTGGACGATCTCGAGGTCCTGAATGAATTTCACGAAGCCGGCGACGTAGGCGACGAAGAACTTGATCGTGAGTTTGCGAAAGCGAACCGCGCCGTTGAGGAACTGGAGTTCAAGAAAATGCTCAGCAAGGAAGAGGATCAGCTGAGCGCCGTTGTCGAAATCAATCCCGGTGCTGGCGGAACCGAAAGCCAGGACTGGGCCGACATGCTTAACCGCATGTACATCATGTGGGGCGAAAAGAACGACTACAAGGTCACGCAGGTCGATTACCAGGTTGGTGAAGTCGCCGGAATCAAGAGTGCAACGCTTGAACTTGACGGACCATTTGCATACGGCAAGCTGAAGAGCGAAATCGGTGTGCATCGCCTGGTGCGTATCTCACCCTTTGATTCCAATGACCGCCGCCACACATCATTCGCTTCGGTGTTTGTTTATCCAAAAGTTGATGATTCGATCGAAATTGAAGTCAATCCCGCTGACGTGGAAATTCAGACCTCGCGATCAGGCGGTGCGGGTGGTCAGAACGTTAACAAGGTTGAAACGAAAGTACAGTTAACGCATAAACCTACGGGCATCGTGATCGTATGTCAGGTTGAGCGTTCACAGCATGCCAACCGCGAGCGCGCGATGCAGATGCTGAAATCAAAGTTGTATCAGCTTGAAATACAAAAACGCAACGCGGAACGCGACAAGATTGAAGCGGGCAAAATGAAAATCGATTTTGGATCTCAAATTCGGAACTATGTACTCCATCCATACAAACTTGTGAAGGATGCGAGAACGGGTGTCGAGAGGCATGATGCGCAGTCGGTGCTCGATGGCGATCTTGATGATTTTATAAAAGCATTTCTGCTGGGGCAGCAGGAACAGCCGCAGGAATGACGAAGTTTATCGAAGGTCATGTTCAAACGAGCATGACCTTCGTCTTTATGATTGACAATTATTAAAACACATTCCCTTGAACTCTGATCTGTATTCGAAGCATTTCTGGTTGCTTTGTCTGAGTTCGCTCTTGTTTTTCGCCAGCTTCAACATGATTATACCAGTTTTGCCGGCGTATCTGTCAGAACTGGGTGCGCCTGAATTAAAGGGATTGATCATTGCTTTGTTCACGGTTACCGCATTGATATCACGTCCCTTTAGCGGGAAACTTGCGGATAAGATCGGTCGTATACCGGTGATTTTCTTCGGAGCTTTCGTCTGTATTATCTGCAGCTTTATATATCCATGGCTTGCGACTGCATCGGGTTTGTTGTGGCTGCGATTATTTCATGGTTTTTCTACCGGATTTACTCCCACGGGGCAGACCGCTTATCTGGCCGATATTATTCCCGCGGAAAAACGCGGCGAAGGAATGGGTATACTTGGTACCGCCAACTCCGTTGGAATGGCGGGTGGCCTGGCCGTTGGCGGGTGGCTCGAACATCTCTATGGAAGAGATGAAGTTTTTTATGTGTCCTCAGGATTCGCGTTAATATCGGTGCTCGTACTTGCAGGCATTAAAGAAACACTGAACGACAAGCAGCGACTCAGCCGGCATCATTTCAGAATAAGAAGCGCTGATCTCTTCGAACCGCGTGTACTTGCACCGTGTATTGTTATGTTGCTTTCCGCGTATGCTTACGGTGCCGTTGTTACATTGCTTCCGGATTTCAGTGAAGATATTGGTATGATGAACAAAGGGCTTCTCCTGACAGTGTTTACGATTGCCTCACTGGCGGTTCGTCTCATCGGCGGCAAAGCCTCGGATCGCTGGGGCAGGAAACCGGTGCTCAGAATCTCCGTGCTTATGATTGCAACTGCCATGGTGATGTTGGCTGTTGGTGATCTGAGGATTGTTGTGATCCTCGCAATCGTGCTTTATGGTTTCAGTCACGGTGCAACGTCACCAACACTGCTGGCGTGGGCAACAGACCTGAGCGATCCCGCTCACAAAGGTCGCGGTGTCGCTTCATTGTACATCTTCATGGAACTCGGTATCGGTCTCGGTGCCTTCCTTTCGGGCTACCTTTATGCCGATAGACCGGAAAACTTCTTCGTTGCCTTCAGCGTCTGCGGGGCGTTGGCAATCGCCGCGTTTCTTTACCTGCTTGCGATACGCCGTTCCTCCGATCGTGTTATTGAAGGGTCGTAACCTGTCTTGATTTATTATGGAACGTTGTTCGCTGTTCATTAACTTGCTTCAATGAAACGAATAGCCTGGTTCTTATTCCTTACAGTATCCATTGGAGAACTTGTTTCCCAGTTCATCGATACGGGCTGGATCCATCACGTTTGCAAACCTCTCATCATGGTTTCCCTGGGGATGCTGTACTTCGCTTCAGTACCGGGCACGCGTCGTTCGTGGATTGTGGTGGGCGCAATTTTCTTTTCCTTTCTTGGCGACAGCCTGTTAATGTATGATCATCTTTCCGAAGTGTATTTTATGGCGGGGCTGGGTGCCTTCCTCGTCGCGCAGCTTTGTTACATTATCGCTTATCGGCAGCACCGTGACGAAAAGAGAGGCAGCGAGATCACGAACGTGCAACGTGTGAGGCTCGCGTTCCCTGTAGTGCTTGCAGGTACCGGTCTTGTCTTTGTGCTTTATCCAAAACTTGGCGAACTGCTTATCCCTGTGATGCTTTATGCCCTTGTGTTGATATTGATGGTGTTGTCTGCGCTTGGAAGATTGGGGCGTACCATCGGCCAAAGCTTCTGGATGGTTTTTGCAGGTGCAGTCTCGTTTATGGTTTCCGATTCGTTGCTGGCAATCAACAAGTTTCTTCAGCCTGTCGGCGGTGACGGGATCTGGATCATGCTAACGTATATCACGGCGCAACTGCTAATCATAAACGGCATCATCAAACACGCCAATCACAACGAGACGCCGTACGCCTAGCCGGTAGCGAGACGTTCTTCCAAAAAAAAGACGGAACATTTGTTCCGCCTGATTTGTCATTAAAATGTCTGCCACCACTACATCTTCCTGACTTTTCCGCTTCCGGAAGCTGAGCTATGAACTTTCGAAGGATTTCCGCGGTACGCCACGGTTCCGCTGCCTGAAATATTGGCGTCAAGTCTTTCTTTCACGTGGATTTCCACGTCGCCGGAACCTGAAATCCGGATATCACAAACCTCTGCCTCGAAGTCCGCGCCAAGAACTTTACCTGAGCCGCTGATGGAGGTCTTCACTTCCTTAACACGTCCCTTTGCTTCAATGCGGCCTGATCCCGAAATGCCGAAATCAGCTACACCCGCGAGCGCCATATCGAGGATTACCTTGCCAGAACCACTTACCTTGCTTTCGATATTACGTCCGGTTCCTTTAAGGAAGAGATCACCTGAACCTGATACGTGGGCATCGATATCGCCATTGGACTCGACTTCCAGTTTCATAGAGCCGGAGCCGCTGACTTTCAGGTCGAGATCGCGGGTGGTGAATTTTGTTTCGCCGATAAGGTCACCAGAGCCGGCAACGCTTACACCTTCAAGGCTTTTCATTGTGATGTAAATAGTAGCTCTTTCGTCACCGCGCCAGTTCCACTTGTCAGGAGACTGGATTTTTAGTGTTGAGCCATCGACCTCAGTCTCAATTATTTTCAACAATTCCTTCGATGCCTCAATTTCAACGCTTTGCGTATTGCCCTGGCGGAGATATACTTTACCCGGGATCCGGAATGCTATCTTCGTGAATGTATCAACGTTCCTTTTTTCACGATTTTGAGCGAAAAGGGTGGTAAATCCTGTCACAAGGACGAGCAGGATGGCAATTTTTTTATTCATATTGGATCATGTTTGCTAAAAGAGACATCAGAAGTATGACAAGGGTTGCACCTCGTGCAATAATTTTTGGCTGCATTTAATGAATACTGACCAGTTTTCGTATCGGACCCTGGCACGCGCCGGAAAGGGCCATTATAAAGAGAAAAACAGCAAATTCCATTCGTTTGCCTTTCCGGTCGCCGACGAGGATGAGATTAAGATTCATATCGAACAGCTCCGCAAGGAATACTTCGATGCCCGACACCATTGTTTTGCATGGGTACTTGGGCCCGACAAGAAACAGTTTCGTGCGTTCGACGATGGCGAACCAAACCATTCTGCGGGCGATCCCATCCTGGGCCAGCTCCGGTCTCGCGAACTTACCAATGCGCTCGTTGTAGTTGTTCGTTATTTCGGCGGAACGAAACTTGGCGTAAGCGGACTGATCACTGCGTACAAAAGCGCGGCTGCACTTGCCCTCGATGATGCCGGATCGGTTGAGAGGCAAATCTTCGACGATGTAACCCTGGAATACAAATACGACGACACCACCACGGTGATGCGGCTCATTCGCGAATTCGACCTCCACATCGTTGAACAAGACTTTACCGACTCATGTCGGATGCGTGTTCACGTCCCGCGCCGGATTTCGGAAAACTTTTTCAATAAGCTAGACCTCCTTTTGTCCACAGGAGCAGACATCAGCTTTACAAAGAATTGATTACATATCGAGAACCTTGCGCAGGCGTGCGTAACCACTTTTGCTCAGGGGAAGTCTCACACCACTCTTAAGCAATACCACGTGACTGTCTTTTTCAAGGGGTTCAATGCGTGTGATCTGTGCGAGTTGAATGATGTACGACCTGTGTATACGAATGAACTGTTCCGCATCCAGCGTGTTTTCGTAAAAGCTCATCGTTTTCTTCTTGAGAAACATTTCTTTTTGCGTGTAAATCTTCACGTAGTCGTCGTAGGCTTCCAGGTAGTGAATCTCATGCACCGGGATAATGCGGATGTTTCCTGATTCGCGAACAACGATGCGGTTTTTTTCTTCCGGCTGGCGAACGTCTTCAATAAGCGTCTTCACAACAGGTTCCGCCTGATTACGTTGTGCGAACCATTTCTGCATCGCTTTGTCGAAACGTTCCCTGCTATAAGGTTTCAGCAAATAGTCAATAGCGTGTGCTTCAAAGGCCTTGATTGCATATTCATCAAATGCCGTCGTGAAAATGACCGGCGGACAGGGATCGAGCAATTCGAGCATTTCGAAACCGTTGATCTTTGGCATTTGAATATCGAGAAAGATAAGGTCCGGCTTGTGCTGTGTTATTGCTTTGACGCCTTCAAACCCGTCGTTACACTCGGCTACAATCGAGATCTCGGGGTAGCTTTGAAGGTACTCCCTTGTGATCGTTCTTGCCAATGGTTCGTCGTCGATTAGTATGGTATTGATCATGATTGCGGGATACGAACTTCTGTGGTGAAAATTGTTCCGGTTTGTTTTGTCGTAAGCAGGTCGTTTCTCCCGAAGAGAAGATACAACCTGCGCTGAATCGAACTGATGCCGAAGCCGGTTCCTTTCTTCGGTGGAGCCGTCGTCGGGTCGAAAGGATTCTCTACGGTAATCCGGAGGAAATTATCATCGTTGACTGCGTGAATGCTGATGGTGATTTCACCGATCGTGTCATAGAGTCCAAACTTGATAGCGTTTTCTACAAGGGGCTGCAGCAATAGTGCCGGGAGCTTCAGCGCCATGGATTCGTCACTTTTTTCAACAACCGTATTCAGCCGATGCCCGAAACGGACTTTTTCGATATCGAGATACAACTGCAGGTGCGTGAGTTCTTCCTCCAGTGTAATCATTGACTGGTCGCTGCGTCGAATCGTTCCGCGGAGGAAATCGGAAAGCTGTTGAATCATTCGTCGTGCTTCTTCCGGTTTTGATCCTGCCAGTGCGCTTATGGAATTCAGGCTGTTGAACAGGAAGTGTGGCTGGAGTTGCTGTCTCAACATCGTCAGTTCGGTTTCACGCGCGAGTTTTTCCGTGTCGGCATTCCGCATCTGAATCTCCTGTTGTTCATTCAAATAAAACCACATCCAGCTCACTACCGTTATAAAGCTGATCAGCAACCATGCAAATACCCCACGAACAATAATCCACCTGTCAACGAATTCAATATACGCGGCGTCGTCGATTACCTTGCCGAGTAACCATTGAATGAATGCCGTACATGCGGCGGCGATGACGACGCTCCATACAAACCGCAGCGATTGTCTCGGCTGAAAGTGGCGCATAACAATCACTAGTTCAATTCCGGCCAGCGCGAGTACCACATTCGTTATCGTGGCATCCTGCAGGGACAACATCCAGTCGATGCCTGCGCTATGGTGAAGGACAACCGTCTGGAGAGCAATTGCACCCGTCCACCATGCGAGGTACTGCGCGATAAAGAGCCGATATGGAACTTTCGTTATGGACACGGATCAGTAAATAGGTCTGGAATTCAGACGCAATGTTATGGCTTTTTGATGAACATAATGAATGTGATCATCACCTTCCTCCATTTCGTATATCCGTGAATAAATTTCTGCTCCGTCTTCAATCTTTTCCAGCCTCGTAATGTCCGCCACATTGATGAACTCCCATCTTACAACATTGTTCCGGTCGTTGACAAAAGCATCCTCCTCACGAAGTCCGATGATGCGAGCCTTCATGAAAGCCTCCTCCTGAGAGTCGGCTGAAACAAGTCGGAGCTGTTCGTCAAACTGAGGTTTGTGTTCCGTATTCTGAGCGGTAATTCCGAAGACTATTTTTGCTATGTACCAGTTCATACGTTGGGTTTGGAGTTGGGTCTTTTCTTTCTACTACGTCAATAACTCTTGATGTCGATTCCACCGAATATGCACGTGCCTTTGAGAATAAGGATCTTGCTGTCTTCAGTAGTCTGCGTAACAATCGGACGTTTGTCGTTCAAACCGCCAAAAATTGTTACTACTTCATCGGTATGGATTTTCCACTGCGGTGGCACAACGAGCTTCGCCCCGGCGAACACCTGTACAAGTTCCAGGACAATCTTATCGTCCGTGTCGGCTTGCATCAGATTGATTTCGCATCCGCCGAAAATGGTCACGGCTTCACCACCTTTAAAGTGTTTTGATATGATGTTCTTCTTGATACCACCGAATATTGTAACCGTATCCAGCACATCTTCGTTGCCTTCCAGCACGTTTACTCGTCCATTGTCCCGAAATCTGCTACGCGACTTCAGGATCATGATAAGTCCGATCGCGATAATAAAGGCTGGCCAGAAGTATTGCCACACATCAAAGCTGTAATAGTAGCGGTCGATCATGAACACAGACCCGAGGATCACAGGAATTATCCAGCCCGGGTTGCGGAATGAATGGCGCACACCGATGAACAATCCTATGCCGATCAGAAGCATGGGCCAGCTGATAAGCCACGAAGGGATATCTGCACCAACCTGCCGAGCCAACAGGATACCTCCAATGATCACAATCACCAGTCCGCCCCAGCGGCGTCCATTGTCGTGATGACGTGAATCCCGGCCATCGTTATGCGGATGAGGGTTCGAACTCGGATAAATTTTGCTCTGCGTTTCCATTTTTGTGTGATTTATACCCCAATGTACGTGCAGACCGCGTGTTGGATTACGGGCAATAGGTCACCATCAGCAGAGTGTAGGTGAATGGCGGTGTATGGGCGGTGAAAGAAAATCCAGACCCGGGCGGGAATCAGATGGAATGGCTTGTCAGCACCTCGCTGTTTGCCGGCATCAGCGGAAGCTTTACAACAAACTCGCTGCCTTTGTCACGCTCGCTAACCAGCTCAATCGTTCCATTGAGGCGATCAACCAGCGTTTTTACGATTGCCAGACCAAGTCCGTTGGAAGACTCTCCGCCAGTAGGCTTTGCACTGAGCTTCTTGAATTTCTGAAACAACATATCGCGATCGCGTTGGCTGAATCCCGGGCCCTGGTCCTTCACGGAGATCCAGAACGTTTCGTTTTCCCTGCCTGCGGCTATAGTAACTGTAGCGTTTGGTTGCGAGAATTTGATCGCGTTTGAAAGGAGGTTGTCGACGATCCGGCTCAGGTAGTTCGCGTCGAGGTTTACTTGCTCGTTTTCGACACGGGCGATGTTGAGATGAATATTCTTGGCCTCTGCCGTTGGTTCGAATTCTTTACATTTTTCAAGAAGGAACCCACTGACGTCAAACACTGAGTAACTGGGAATGGTGTTCTCCTGAAGCATGTGTACATCGAGGAGGTCTTTAATAAGATCAAGACCGGATCGCGTTGCTTCCTTTGTCATTTGCAGATACATGCGTTGCGCTGGTGTCAACCCGCCTTCAAGTTCCATAATCTCAACCATACCGTTGATTCGATTGAGCGGTGACTTCAGGTCGTGCGCGACGATGCTCATCAACGTGTCTTTTTCATAATTCAGGTCTGATAGTTCCTGGTTGCGTCGTTGCAGCTTTCCGTTCTGGTCAATGATCTCCTGACCCTGTTTCTGGATGAATTCATTTTGTTCAGCGAGCTTGCGGTTAATCGCCTGACGTTTACGTATCGCAACATACTGAACCAGTACCAGCAGACTTATGGATCCAAGTACAACGATAAGGATAATGTTCTGCAGACGCTGCTGCTGAATGATGGCATCGATACGGGCCTGGTTTGCTTTAAGAAGTTCGTTTTCCTGTTCCTTTTTCCCGATTTCGATTTCGAATAGGAGCCGCTCAACCTGACGCGCAACGTCAAGGTCTTTAACGGAATCCTTCAGGATGAGATATTGATTGTGATTGCGAAGCATTTCAGCATGGTTGTTTTCCCTTTCGGAAAGCTTCCATAGCCACAAATGCGCTTCCATTTTCGAGTTGAGATCTTTGATTTCATTGGAAATCCCGAGGGCTAGCATGAAGTACCTTCTGCTTTCTGCAAGGTTTGCCTGACTGAATTTTATCTGACCCATCGTGAGGTAGGCCTGAGGCAGCATGCGCACGTTATTCACCTTCACGATTACGTCCAGACCTTCGGCGCAAATTGCTTCGGCCTCTTTAAGCTTCCGTTGATTATGCAGGCTGTTTGCGATTAATGTCTTGATTTCAGCGAGGTTGATCTCATCGTGGATAACCTGACCGGCAGAATCCGCGAGGTGCAGATAGTGCGTTGCTTTTTGGTGATCGCCGTTGTCCTGGTACAGTCGTCCCAACTGCCCAAGTGCCGACATAATGTCGCGGGTATTGCCAAGCCGGATCCTGAATTCGTATGCCTTGAGGTAATTTCTTTCAGCCTTTACAAAATCATGCTGAACTTTATACAAATTGGCGAGACTCTGATAAGTGTAGGCGAGTCCGGATGAATCCCCGATGTTCTCGAATATCGTCAGCGATTGTGCGAAGTATTCATATGAACGCGAAAGAACACCCTGTTCAAAGAAGAGTCGCCCCAGGTTATTGTTGGAGTACGCAATCTGTACGGAGTCTGCCTGCGATGTCGAAATCTTGAGAGCCCGGTCATAGTATTCGTATGCCTGGATGCGGTCTCCTTTATAGTTATAGGCCACCCCAATGAAGTTGAGTGGCTCGGCGATATCTTTCGTAAGTTTAAGATTCTGCCCCAGAACGTAGGCCTTGCTTGCATACTCTATCGTACTGTCCGGGTAGGCCCACCGGTATTCCCATGCGAGTTCTTTAAGCAGTTCAAATCGTTCAATACCCTCAGCCTTCCGGAGATCCGCCTTTATTTTTTGGATCAATTCCAGATTTTGAGCCGATGCCACTACAGTAGCGCCCGCAAAAAAGATCAGAAAAAGGTATTTCACAGTTTGAGCCCCGACGAAAGTCTAAAATTATAAAAAAGTGACCGTAAATCACGCCTGTTCGTTTACGGAATGGCTGGCGAGTTGTTACAAGTCAGGCCGCGTCTTCTTCAAAATCGAGGTCGCGGCCAAAAGTCTCGTCTATTGCACGTAGTGACAAGAAAGCTACAATTATCGTAAAAATCCCTACGATCAGCGCGCCATAAATCAGACCTGTATGTTTTGCTTCAATTCCCGCTGATGGCCCCGCGATTTCGTTACGCAAGAACTTGAACATCAGGGTCAGAGGCACCACCGTGCCACGGATAAAGTTCGGGACGGATGTGGCTACCGTTGCCCGCAGATTTGTGCCAAATTGTTCCGCGGCAATGGTTACAAACAGCGCCCAGTATCCAATACCAAACCCCACCGCAAAACATGCGATAAAGAAGAACCCGGTGGTCCTGATGGGCATAAACAGGAACATCAGGATGAAAATCAATGTAAGAAAAATGAACAATCGTACGATTGCTTTTCGCGAACGGAACGTTTGGCTTAAAAATCCACTACTGAGGTCACCGGCGGCCAGTCCTAAATAACTCAACATAACCGCGTCACCAGCCTGAATCTGGCCAATCCCCAACGCCACGGCAAATTCGGGTGAAAACGTGATGAGAATCCCAATGGCGTACCAGATAGGCAGTCCGATAAGTATACAGCCCATGAACTTCCGGAACCTTTGCCGGTTCTGAAACAACAGGAGAATGTTTCCCCGTGAGATCGTTTTTTCAACAGTTCGCAGGAAAATGCCGGATTCCAGTACGCTTACCCGTGCGATCAAAAGCAATAGTCCGAGCCCGCCACCGATAAAGTATGCGGTTTGCCAGGCAAAGTTCTTTGCAATGATATTGGCGAGCACGGCGCCCATCAGGCCAACGGTTGCAATGATGGTAGTGCCCCAACCCCGGACCTTCGGCGACAGAATTTCAGACACGAGGGTTACGCCCGCCCCAAGTTCGCCGGCTAGTCCCACGCCCGCGATAAACCGCAACACGGCGTATTGAGGTACCGTGGTAACGAAACCATTGGCGATGTTCGCCAGTGAGTAGAGTAAAATCGATCCGAACAAGACAGAAAGGCGACCTTTCTTGTCACCCATAATTCCCCAGATAATACCCCCAACGAGGAGACCAATCATTTGTACCTGTAACAGGAATTCCCCTGTATCGAATAGCGATGCTTCAGGAACACCCAATGAGGAAAGGCTTGCCCTTCGCACTATACTAAACAGGAGCAGGTCATAGATGTCGACAAAGTATCCGAGCGCCGCCACAATAACTGGCAAACTGAAGAGTTGTTTAAGCTTGTTCTGTTCCATTACACGAAAGGCAGAATAAAAATAACAAAGCCGTTCGGATAACAAAATCCGATGAATGAATAGTCTCTAAACAAAAAGAGATCGCGAATGGCGACCTCCTTTTAGTTTGTTCGTTAGCCTTCAGACTTTTGCGAGTGCCTGTTCAAGATCCGCGATCAGGTCTTCGGAATCCTCGACACCGATGCTGAGACGAATAAGCGAGTCCACAAGACCGCTACGCAACCTTTCCTCCTTTGGAATGCTTGCATGTGTCATTGAGGCGGGGTGATTAATCAGTGATTCAACGCCGCCCAGGGATTCCGCCAGCGAGAACAACTCCACACTCTCCATCAGCCGTGTTGCCTTCGCGATGTCGTCATCCTTGAGCGTAAAGGAGAGCATACCTCCGAAGTCGCGCATTTGTTTCTTCGCAATCTGGTGATTCGGATGATCTTCAAATCCCGGCCAATATACCATCCCGACAGCGGGATGTTGTCGGAGGTATTCTGCGATTCTCCGACCATTCAAACAATGGCGCTCCATTCGAAGGTGAAGTGTTTTTATTCCACGCAATACCAGGAAGCAATCCTGTGGACCGGGTACCGCGCCACATGAGTTGTGAATGAAAGCGAGGTCCTTGTATAAAGCTTCATCGTTGGTAACCAGAGCTCCCATCACTACATCGGAGTGACCACCCAGGTATTTCGTTACCGAGTGCATCACGATATCGGCACCAAGTTCGAGCGGATTCTGAAGATACGGCGACGCGAAGGTGTTGTCAACGGCGACGCGTATGTTGCCCTTTTTCCTGGCGATGTCAACCATCCCCTTGATGTCGACGATGTTCATCAGCGGATTGGTTGGAGTTTCTAACCAGAACAATCGGGTCTTGTCATTGAGTACTGCGTGTACATTTTCAATGTTGGTGAGGTCGATGAAATGGAAGACGATACCATATTTTTCAAAGACGCGTTTGAACATCCTGTATGATCCACCGTAGAGGTCGTTGCTTGTAATCACTTCGTCTCCGGGATTCAATAATTTAATCACGGCATCAGTCGCACCCATGCCTGATGAAAAGCACAGTCCGAAACGTCCACGTTCCAACGCCGCGATACTTTTCTGAAGAACATCCCGCGTCGGGTTGGCACCACGCGCATAAGCGTATCCTTTGTGCTTTGCAGGTGATTCCTGCACGTACGTTGATGTTTGAAAAATCGGTGTCATGATAGCACCGGTCGATGGGTCGGGTGCTACGCCGGCGTGAACGGCGAGTGTTCCAAATTTCATAAAATAGGAATGGTTAGCTAGTTGTTTTGCGGGACAAACTTAACGGTGTTGCCCGCGGCGTGCAAGTTTTGATGGCGTCCTGCCAAACTAATCAGTGCTTCACCCAGTAATCGCGAATGGCCTCTTTCCAATGCTCACCGCTTTTAAGGTATAACGCGGTATTGATAAGCATTTTGTCTTCAGGTGTTGATTCAGGCTGGGCTTCCAGAACCTGAATGACCAGCGCATACAGTTTCTGGCGAAATGAGTCGGGTTCCTCGCGCGACAGTTGTACCAGGTCCTTGAATATCATGTCCGTGGTTACGTGCTCGCGCGGTTTTGTTTCCGGCGAATAGTCTGTCGGTGCTACTTCGACGCGATGTTCCTTAACCGGAACCGGCTCAGGCTGCGCAAGCGTGGCCGCCTGTTGCTTGAGAAACTCGTCGAGATCCTTGAGTGTGTTTTTCTTTTTGCTCATTCCAGGTAGTTTAAGATCGCTTTTGCAACAGGTTCATACTCCCTTGCTGCGTCGAGTGTGCTGAAATTAACAAAAAGATTCTTCTGAGGCACGATTACCGGCAGTATCAACGCATCAAGATTCTTCAGGCTTTCGCGTACGGTGTATACGTTCGTAGAACTGTGGATACGATTTGGTAACACAACAATCTTAAGCCGCGGATTGAGCTGGCGGGCAGGTGCCAGGTCGGTTACCGTTTGATAAGTTACCAGTAAGTCGTTTTGGGTGAGACTTGTTGGCACGACTACCAGATCGCTTTCGAGACACAGCTTCTTTATTCCTTCATCAGTTGTCTTTCCGGCACTGTCAACAACGATCATGTCGATCTTCTTGTTCGACTTCAGTCGGGCGATCTCCTCAGCGACCTGAAGGTCCTGGCTGCCGTGTATTTCGAAAGGAGCGTTTTGGTTCCTGCTTTTAAACTGCTCCATCTTCCGCAGGGTTGTCAGCGTGAAGTTGGCATCGGTCTCAATCAACATCACGCGTTTCCCGAGATTGTGCAGTGTTGTCGCCAAATGAATCGCATTGGTGGTCTTTCCGGTACCGCCTTTGCGGCTGATGAAAGAAATTACTTTTCCCATAAGACTGGTTAGGTCGTAAAATGTACCGCTTTTTCAAGGTAATCGAAAGCCGATGTAATTTCAGAAAGCGAAATGACCGGAATCTGAAGACAAAGATGGCCTGAATGGTATTATTGACACCGATGTAACAGGTGTAGCGTGGGATTTTTGTTGCGGTGGGAACGAATGATAATCCATTTTCCGGATTGATCCATGACGTATATGGTTTCCATTTCAAACTTTGCTCACCAATGGTCAGGACTTACGTCCGGAGACCTCAAAGGTTGATATAGGTCAGGATAAAAGTCTCGTCTCCAGGTCATTTTTCATTGATCGGCGGAATTATCAGTGTATACTTTTATGCTGTATAATTTTTGACAACGATGACAAAGTCAACTGAAATTTTACTTACGCTGATTATCCTGCTGGTGCTCTACATCTTTTCCATGTAGGATTTTTTCAGTGTCTGACTCCGCAAGGAGCGAAGATGCATCAAGGTATCTGGTAGTCCCCGAGAACCAGCAAATGTTGATTCAATAACAGGGCTATTTCTGAAGGCGTTGTTGCATGCTGTAGCAGGAGCCAAATAAAAACCCATTCGTTACAAAAAGATAAAGGGGTCAACTGACCCCTTTATTATTCTCAGACAAATCTGAATTTTTCAGAAAATCTAGATCGTTGTGTTCATGTCAAATTTCTCGAGGTAATCGGCAACTCTCCTTACAACGCTGCCGCCGAGTGCACCGTCAACAACGCGGTGATCGTACGAATGTGACAGGAACATCTTGTGACGAATTGCGATAACATCACCGTAAGGCATTTCCATCACGGCAGGTTTTTTCTGAATGGCACCCAACGCAATGATTCCAACCTGCGGCTGCATGATAATCGGTGTTCCCATCACGTTTCCAAACGAACCCACATTACTGATGGTGAATGTTCCGCCAGCGAGTTCATCGGGTTTGAGTTTATTGTCGCGGGCTCGTCGTGCGAGGTCGTTGACAATTCGCGCAAGTCCGGCTATGGTAAATTGATCTGCGTTCTTGATAACAGGCACGATCAGGTTACCACTTGGTAGTGCAACCGCCATCCCGATGTTGATGTCGCGTTTCTTGATAATGCGATCGCCGTCAACCTGAATGTTGATCATCGGAAAATCCTTGATCGCCTTAACAACGGCTTCAACAAAGATTGGCGTGAAGGTCAGTACGTCGCCGGTCTGGCGTTGAAAATCGCCCTTAACTTTGTTGCGCCACTGTACGATTGTCGTCACATCGGCTTCAACAAATGACGTAACGTGGGGAGCAATGCGTTTGCTGTCAACCATGCGCTCTGCGATCATCTTCCGCATGCGGTCCATTTCGATGATCTCGTCACCGGAACTTACTGAGGCATGCACTTTAGGTGTAGGCGTTGATGTCGTAACGGCAGGTGATGCCTTCGTTTTGCCTCCAGCCTTGCGTGTGGCAACGTAGTTGAGGATATCCTTTTTCGTTACACGGCCTTCCGCACCGGATCCGCTTATTGTTTCGAGTTCCTCAACCGGAATATTTTCTTCCCGCGCAATATTCTTCACAAGCGGAGAATAAAACCGCGAGGCGCCCTTGAATGACTCAACCTTATGGCTGGCTCCGTTGACAGTGGTCTCGACCGGCTCTTTGGTTTCGGCTTCGACCACAACCGATGTGGATGGCGCAACCTCCTGACCGTCGCTATCGACTTCTGCATCGGAAGTAATGATGGCGATCGGTTTTCCGATCTTTACAACGTCGCCTTCCTTCGCCAGGATTTCTTTTAGAACACCGCCGTGTGTCGAGGGTACTTCTGTATCGACCTTGTCGGTGGCAACCTCCAGAACTGACTCATCCTCCTCAATGCGGTCCCCCGGCTTCTTTAGCCATTTCAGGATGGTGGCCTCCATAATGCTTTCCCCCATCTTGGGCATAATCAGTTCAACCTGCGGCATATGTCTTCTTTTTTGAGGTGGCAAGTTAATATTTTTGGCTGTTTTTCAAGTCCGTAATCGTTTTCGGAATAGCCTTTCGCCCGGTAAATTTTCTCATTTGCGACGATTACAAAAGATAATTCTGTAGCCGTTGTCCACCTCGTCTGATCATTCTGGCATTTGCGGAAACTGACGATTGAATCGTTTGCGAATGACAGGAATCCCCAATGATTTTGACTTCCATCATTAAATCCTGATACAAATACATCAAGATTCGATCATACATTTTAAAACTGACATACCATGATATCGGCGAAAGAAAAAACGATCGAGGAACTACCAGAACCACAAACGGGGACGAAGTTTGTGTATTCCTTCACGGAAGGTGATGGGAAGAACAAACAGCTACTTGGTGGCAAGGGTGCGAACCTCTGTGAAATGACCCAGATCGGACTGAATGTTCCTCCGGGTTTCGTAATAACAACGGAAGCGTGTCTTGCCTACCTCGACACGCCGGACCACATTCTGCCAGCGGGCGTAATGGAAGAGGTACGCTATCACATCCGGAAAATCGAACGTGAAACCGGAAAACTCTTTGGCGATCCCGATAATCCGTTGCTCGTTTCGGTTCGCTCCGGCTCGGCCATGTCCATGCCGGGCATGATGGATACAATCCTGAATCTCGGCTTGAACAAAGTCACACTGCAGGGACTGATCCGACAATCCGGAAATGAGCGCTTTGGCTATGATGCCTATCGTCGGTTTATTCAATTGTTCGGAAAAGTCGCCCTCGGGGTTCCCGATGAAAAATTTGACAAACACTTTGAGGAAGTAAAGAAACGCGCCGGTGCAAAAGTTGACATTGCGCTCAACGCTGACGATCTGAAGGAAGTTAGTGAACGCTTCTTACAGGTTGTACAGGAAACTTTGGGCAGACCTTTCCCTGAAGATGTGTTCGAACAACTTGAAATCGCTATCAAAGCAGTCTTTAATTCATGGATGGGCAAACGTGCTGTTGACTACCGGCGCGAGTTCAGGATCACTCCCGCAATGGCAAATGGTACTGCTGTCAACGTTGTGACGATGGTGTTTGGCAATATGGGCAACGATTCGGCTACTGGTGTTGGATTTACGCGTGATCCCGGCACAGGTGAGAACGTTATGTTTGGCGAATATCTCACCAATGCGCAAGGCGAAGATGTTGTAGCCGGCATTCGTACACCAAAACCCGTAAGCGAACTGGCCTCCGAAATGCCAACACTGTACCGTGAACTGGAATCCCTTCGCGAAAAACTTGAGAAACACTACAAAGAAGTTCAGGACTTCGAATACACGATAGAAAAGGGTGTGTTGTATTGCCTGCAGACGCGTAATGGCAAGATGAACACAACGGCGATGGTTCGCACTTCGGTTGAGATGGCGCGTGAGGGATTGATATCAAAACAACAGGCTCTGTTGCGTATCAAACCTGAGATGCTTGAACAGCTCTTGCACCCCAGGCTGGACTCACTGCATAAAGCACTTCCGCTGGCACAGGGACTTCCTGCGTCGCCGGGCGCAGCATCAGGTCACGTTGTCTTTGACGCTGATCGCGCGGAAACACTCGGACGTGCAGGTGAAAAAGTAATTCTCGTCAGAGAAGAAACGAAACCTGAAGATATTCACGGATTCTTTGCCGCGCAGGGAATTCTGACAAGTCGCGGCGGTAAAACATCACACGCTGCGGTTGTTGCACGCGGAATGGGTAAACCTTGTGTAGCCGGCGCCGAAGGAATTCACGTCGACGTAAAAACCCGCACCGCAAAAATAGGAGACAAGACAATCCTGGAAGGCGACTACATCACCATTGACGGTGGTACCGGTTACGTGTACCAGGGCATTATCCCGACTGTCGAACCAACATTCTCCGATGAACTAAAAGTATTGCTCTCATGGGCTGACGAAATTTCTTCGCTGCGCGTGATGGCGAATGCCGACACACCGTCAGCCGCGAAGAAAGCGCTTACGTATGGCGCAATGGGTATTGGACTGTGTCGCACGGAACGTATGTTCAACGATGTGGACAGGTTGCCGATCGTAGTTGAAATGATTCTTGCTGATACCGCTGAACAACGTGAATCAGCACTCAATCGGCTGAAGGATATTCAACGTTACGACTTCAAAGAAATCCTTACGGCCATGGCGCCACGACCGGTGACCATACGCTTGTTGGATCCGCCGATCCATGAATTCCTTCCTACCGAAGACGTGCTCCGCGATGAACTTGAACACTTGAAACATCTCAAGGAAACGGTCAGCGGCGTATCGAATTTGTTCAACAGTCTCCGACTTTTGAAAGCTGACCTGTCAATCATAAATCAATCACCGGCGCCGTTCACAAACGACGGCGTTGAGCTTGTTGAACAGGCGATTCAGAAGAAAACGCAAATGCTGCGTAAGGTACGTGAACTGCACGAAGTCAATCCAATGCTTGGACACCGTGGTGTTCGTCTCGGTCTTACGTTCCCTGAGATTTATCGGATGCAAATTGCAGCGATTCTCGAAGCAACGGCTGAATGTCAGCGCGTCGGTATCGACGTTCGTCCCGAAATCATGGTGCCGCAGGTGAGCTCCGCCGAAGAACTGAAACAGGTTCGCGCAATGGTCGACGACATCAAACAAAAACTCGAAAAAGAAAAAGGCATCACGCTGAACTTCAAGTTCGGAACAATGATCGAAGTTGTTCGCGCGTGTCTGCAAGCCGAAGAACTGGCCCGGATTGCCGATTTCTTCTCATTCGGTACGAACGACCTGACACAGGCTGCATTTTCGTTCTCGCGTGAAGATGCTGAGAACAAGTTCCTTCCATTCTATATCTCGAATAATATTCTCAAAGACAATCCATTCGAGGTGTTGGATACAAAAGGACTCGGCAAACTCATGAGAATTGCTGTTCAGGATGGTCGTCGTCAGAAGAGCCACCTCAAAGTTGGTATCTGCGGCGAACACGGAGGACACCCTGATTCAATCATATTCTGTCACTCACTTGGTTTGAACTACGTTTCCTGCTCAGCGCCACGTGTGCCGGTTGCCCGCCTTGCCGCCGCACACGCCAAACTGGGCGAATCAACGTATTCAGGCAATTGATGTTTATTGTTTGTTTCGTTTGAACGAGAGGCTGCTACTGTGCAGCCTCTTTTTATGCTGGCATATTCAACCGGACAAGATTCAACGCAAGTATCGACGACATTTTCATGTTGATAATCCGGTCACGCGATAATTTAAGTTTGCGCGTGACGGTTTTGTCGGCATCCGCGTAAGCGATCCATACAGTACCCACTGGTTTTTCGGGAGTGCCGCCATCCGGACCGGCGATGCCACTTGTCGCAATACCAAGATCAGTTCCAAATTTCTTTCGAACGCCCTGTGCCATCTCTGAAACGGTTTCCTCACTAACGGCGCCGTGATCCTTAACTGTTTGCTCACGCACTCCCAATTCGTTTACCTTGATTTCATTGGCATAGGCAATGACGCCACCTTTGAAATAGGCTGAACTGCCCGGGACACTGGTAATCATATGTGACAGGTGTCCGCCAGTACAACTTTCGGCAGTCGCGATTGTAAGTCCACGTGCTTTTAGAAGGTGTCCTGTCACAACTTCAAGATCATCCGCGCCGTAGCCGAAAATGTATTCGCCAACCAATGGCTTGAGTTTGTCAGCGAGTTCCTGGTTTTCGCGAATCAGTGTTTCGCGGTCATTGCCCAGTGCCGTAAGGCGCAACCTTACCTGGGAAAGGCTGGGTAGGTAAGCAAGTTTGATGTGCTTCGGGAGCGATTGTTCCCAGACGGCGATCTTTTCTGCGAGATACGACTCGCCAATTCCGATGGTGCGAATGTGAAAATGTTCGATCACCGGGGTTTGGAATGTCTCACGCAGTTTTGGAATCACGATGTTGGTCATCATAGCCTTCATCTCATGCGGAACACCCGGCATCGATACAAACACCTTGTTGTTTATGTAGAACCACATTCCGGGTGCGGTGCCGAGCGCATTCGTAATTTTCTCACAACATACGGGTAGTGCCGCCTGTTGACGGTTGATTTCTGTGAGTTCGCGGCCGCGCGAAGCAAAAAAGGCCGTCACTTCCCGGAGGGCTTCTTCGTGGATCCGGATTTCGCAATTGAAATAGCGCGCCAGACAGGGTTTGGTGAGGTCGTCACTTGTTGGGCCGAGACCTCCGGTAATCAAAACGATATCGGCGCGGGACTCGGCTTCGGCAAAGGCTGTGAGGATATCGGTTTCATTGTCGCCTACGGTGGTCTTCCGCACCACGTGAATTCCAACCGCGGCAAGTTCGACGCTCATCCATTGTGAGTTTGTATCGACTATTTGTCCGAAAAGGAGTTCGTCGCCAATCGTGAGCAACTCAGCTTTTATCATTTGATTTTTGATATTTATTTGGAATAACTGCCGGCAATAAAGGAATTGTTACTCCGTGAAACGCCCAAAGTATTCAAAAGTTTGTCAAAAAACTCAAAATTGGGTCCGAGGAGTGTCCTGGCATGAACGCCGCAATGGATTTTATTGAAAACGAAATTGCTTTTCTTTATTTAATTTACAGCTTTGACGCAGTGTCACAGACACATTAACCTGAACAGCTTATGAAAAGAGCTTCATTTCTTCTGGCGATAGTACTTGCTTCCTGTACGAGCGCCCAAATTAATCAGACCCTTGGTGAAGTTGGAAAGTCACTTGGCGGCGACGCACCCCTTACGTCATCGGAAGTCGCGCAGGGTTTGAAGGAGGCATTGATTAAAGGAATCTCAAACGGTGCGGATATCGTCTCCAAAGTCGATGGGTATTTCAAAAATCCCGAAATAAAAATTCCGTTTCCACCCGATGTGAAGAAGGTCGAGGATCGCCTTCGCCAGATCGGATTCGGCGGCGAGGTCGACAAGTTTATCATGACACTCAATCGCGGTGCGGAAGATGCCGCAAAAGAAGCGAAGCCTATTTTTATCGCGGCTATCAAACAAATGACGATTGAAGATGCGTTTGGAATACTTCGCGGTGACCAGGATGCAGCAACGCAGTACCTGAAAAGAACGACGTCCAGCCTTCTCAAGGAAAAGTTTAAACCCGTCATCAAGAACTCGCTTGATAAGGTGAGTGCGACGAAGTACTATGGTGATATCGTAAACAAGTACAATCAGATTCCGTTAGTGGAGAAGGTTAATCCTAATCTCGACGACTACGCAACCGACAAGGCAATTGAAGGTTTGTTTTTGATGATCGCTAAAGAGGAGCAGAACATACGTGCGAATCCTGCGGCGCGGACTACTGAATTGCTGAAGCGCGTTTTCGGTGGTCAGAAATAACACGAGAGTAATCTCGTAACCTGAAACTACAACTCATTAACCCAGCCAGAATATGAATCTTATTGATTCGCATCGCCCTATTATTGAAAAGGCAATTCGCGCCTTGCATGAGCGCACCTTTTTTGCCGCATTTCCCGAGCATCCTGCGCCTGCCGTTTATGGCGAAACCGCTGACGCCGATGGTCAGGCAAAATTTCGTGGTCAGCTTGGCAAGCAGTTCACCGAACTCAAACAAAGTGGCACACCCGAATGGAAAGGGCAGGAGGAGTCACCTTATCTTCAGGAACCTCTGGGAATTACCTACCCGGTATACGCAACTGAAACATTGATCGAAAACGCATCGAAGGCATTCGATGAATGGCGTAAGACCGATGTTGATACACGCGCCGGCATTCTTGTTGAATCGCTGATGAAAATGAAGACGCGCTTTTTCGAAATTGCGTACGCAACGATGCACACTACGGGCCAGGGTTACATGATGGCGTTTCAGGCTTCCGGTCCGCATGCCGCCGATCGTGCACTTGAAGCAATAGCCGCGGCGTATGAAGAGATGAAGCGTGTGCCTGAACGGGTGGTCTGGGACAAGCCGATGGGAAAGATTAACGTGCAACTCGCGAAGGAATGGAAAGCGGTACCGATGGGCGTGAGCGTTGTGATTGGCTGCTCAACCTTCCCAACGTGGAATTCTGTTACCGGAATTTACGCAAGCCTGATGACAGGTAATACTGTAATAGTGAAACCACATCCCGGCGCGATTTTACCTATCGCTATCGTTGTGGCGGGCATTCAGCAGACGCTTACAGAGAATGGTCTGAGTGCCGATATTTGTCAGCTTGCCGTTGATACGTTTGATGCGCCCGTTACGAAAGAACTTGCGGAACATCCTGCGGTGAAAATTATCGACTATACAGGCAATTCTGTCTTTGGAGGTTATCTCGAATCGCTTTCGGGTAAACGCGTCTTCACGGAGAAGACCGGCGTTAATTCGGTGATACTGGATTCGGTTGAAGACATCGATAAGGTCGCGGCAAACCTCGCGTTCTCGCTTTGTCTGTACAGCGGTCAGATGTGCACTGCGCCACAGAATTTCTTCGTCCCCGCCTCAGGTATAAAGACACCTTCGGGACAACTTTCATTTGATGAGGTAGCACAAAAACTCATCGATAACATCAATGGACTGGTGGACAATCCAAAGGCCGGCCCTTTTGTGCTTGGCGCGATTCAGAACAAAAAAACTTGTGAACGCGTTACGTCAGCGGAAAGCCTTCCCGGTAAAGTCTGGTTGAAGTCGCGGAAAATTGAAAACCCGCAATTCAAAAATGCGCGCGTTCAAACGCCGGCGGTGCTCGAAGTCGAGGCTGCGGAGAAAGACCTTTTCAGCAAGGAACTTTTCGGTCCGATAGCGTTGCTCATTAAGACACGTGACACCGAAGAATCCATTGCTCTGGCGAAAGACCTCGCCATAAACCACGGAGCGATCTCATGCGGCGCGTACACAACGGATCAGCAGGTACGTGACCGGATCATTGATCAGATGTCGCTGGCGGCTACGCCTGTATCGATCAATCTAACCGGTGGAATTTACCTCAATCAGAACGCAGCATTTTCTGATTTTCACGTGACGGGAGGAAATCCGGCGGGTAACGCGTCATTCACGAATCCTGATTATGTGAACAGGAGGTTTACCTGGGTGGGCCATCGCGAGCCGGTGAAGGTATTCTAACCTCACAGGTTCACGTCGCCGGACAGCGTTTCCGTAAAAAGGCCGAAGAATGGCGACATTCGCTGCTTTTTTCGGTTAAAATTTTATCTTTGCCGTCCCTTTTGGTACGCCAAAACCGGTCTCATAGTTCAACGGATAGAATAGGAGTTTCCTAAACTCTAGATCTGGGTTCGATTCCCGGTGAGACCACTTCTTTTTTACCACCCAATCCCATAATCCTCCCCATGGTTGCTGGAGCCACCCCAGAATGAACCATGCTCCCAGTCGAAAAAGATCGCGTTGATGGGACCGGAAGTACGGTCATCAAAAATCAAACGATAACCCATGTTCCGCAGCTCTTTCCGAACGTAAGACGGCGTACCCTCCTGAAGAAGGATCTGACCGGGTTTCGGTTTGCGGTCGTCATCACCAAGAGAAAGGTAGTATTGGTAAGTATTCACGTTTGGTGCTTCCGCTGCTTCCTGAACATTCATTCCGAATTCAACGACATTCAAAAAGAACTGCAACAGATTCTGATCCTGTGTGTCGCCACCCTGAACGGCGAACGCGAGGAAGGGCTTGCCATCCTTCATGGCCAGCGTTGGTGTGAGCGTTACGCGCGGGCGTTTACCTGGCTCAACAACATTGTAGGGATTCATCTTTGGATCCGTGACGAAACTCTGCATGCGCTGACTCAATCCAACTCCGGTTTTACCGGCGATGCACGCGGGTATCCAGCCACCACTTGGCGTGATCGAAACAACCCAACCATCCTTATCTGTTGCTTCAACACTCGTAGTTCCGAGGAAAACGCGATTCAAGTATTCCTCATCAATAGGTGAGACCGGTTCACTGTTCGATGCCTGCTTCCAGGTGTTGAGATATTCAAGATATGGATTCACTTTCCCTTCGAACGCATACGGATCACCGGGTGCTGCTTTAGGATCGTTCTTTTCCCAGTTGATGTCTTTCATACGGGCTTTCGCATATTCTTTGCTGAGGAGGGTTTGCATTGGTTCTTCCGGTGCGAAATACGGATCGCCATAGTAGAAGTCGCGATCCGCAAAAGTCAGGTTCATAACCTGAACGATGGTGTGGATGTAGCGCGCCGAGTTGAAGCCCATGCTTTTGAGGTCCACGTTTTCAAGCATGTTCAATGCCTGAAGCATCATTGGTCCTTGTGTCCACTGTGCAAGTTTGTAAACATCAATTCCTTTGTAGTTTACCTTAAGTGGTTCTTCCTGGATCACTTTCCATTTTGCGAGGTCTTCCATGGTGATTAGTCCACCCTGTTCCTGAGTGCCGCGAACAAACTCGCGTGCGATATCGCCTTTGTAGAATCGCTCCTGTGCCGCGTAGATGGCTTCCTTTCTGCTTTTGCCTTTTTTCAACGCCTGTTGTTCGGCTTCAACCATCTTGCGAAGTGTTTCGAGCAAATCTGCCTGCCGGAAAATTTCACCAGCCTCAGGCGCCTCGCGTTCTTTGCCCAGGTGCGGCAGAAAGACGGCTTTTGAATACGGCCACTCCTTGATCCGGGCTTTATTGCGTTCGATGCTGTTGGCGGTCTGGCCTTCAATCGGATAACCATCTGCCAACTGCATGGCTGGAGCAAGCACTTCTTTCAGACTCATCGTTCCGTATTCGGCAAGCATCGTGCAAAGTCCACCGGGAGTTCCCGGTGTCACCGCCGCCAGCGGACCAAATTCCGGCGGATAGTTCATTCCCTTGCCTTTGAAGAAATCAGCAGTCGCGCCTGTTGGTGCAATACCACATGCGTTAATACCGATTACCTTTTTTGTTTTGGGGTTGTATATGAGGGCCTGGGTCTCACCGCCCCAGCTGAGCACATCCCACATCGTGCACGTTGCTGCGAGCATTGCGCACGCCGCGTCGACAGCATTTCCGCCTTTGTTGAACATCATCGCTCCGGCGGTCGCAGCCAAAGGCTTGCCCGTAATGGCCATCCAGTGTTTACCGTGAAGGATTGGCTTTTGAGTTGATTGACTTTGCGTTGCGAAACCTGCGCAAAGCAAAAGCAGGATTAATACGGTATGTCTCATAGTTCGGGTTGGAAGATGGAAATTACAAAGACTTCCGATGTGGCAGAAACCGCTCACATCATTTTTCAGGTATCTCCGTTGCCCGTAAGGATGTTTTTTTTCTGACAAGAATTACCGTGGCGTAATGCCCTTGATTTTCAGGTTTTCGATTTCAATTCGTCGCCGGATCGCCCGATACATCGCCCTGCACGCACGTTGTTCAATAACTACAAAAAACATTACATACCTGTGAACGTGGCTAAATCAAAATAAACGGCACGTGCGACCGAGTAGAATTATGTTTTACTTTGATCCGTGACCTGAACGGAGCGTAGTGAATAGAGCGAAAGAACACAAGGAGGATGTTGGAGGACCGGGGTTTCCCGGTCGTGAAGTGTCGGTGACGATGACCTTTGTTGTTGCCGGAATCGTATGGATTCTTTTTGCTGACTACCTGCTCCAGCGACTCGACGAAAAATTCTCATTACACATTCCACAACTGCATATTTTAACAGGCCTCGTTTTCGTCGGGGTCTGCGGCGCAGCCATGTTTGTTGTACTGCACAAGTCATCGGTCAGGGCGCGTTCAACCCGCGGCGGACTTGAGAGTCTCTTTGTCATGAATCCGATTCCGATGGCGTTGATAAGTAAAGACTCATTCCGGGTAACGCGCATGAATTTCGCTGCACTTCAATTGTTCGGATTGACAGGCAAAGAGGCGGGCCCCCGCTTCCTGCATCACCTGGTCCATACTGACAACGAATCCAATCTTGAACAGTTGAAGCTTTTCATGGTTACAGGAATGGAGCAACTTGGTGTTTGGCAGTTTCGTCATGACTCGGGTAGTGTGTTCCCTGCCGAAGTGATGATTTCACGGACGGAATACGAGAATGCGCTCGTTGCAACCTTCCTCGATTCGAGTGAAAAAACACAACTCCAGCAGCAGCTGAGTGAGATGACCCGAAACATCCAGCATCAGGTGAACTTGCGCACGCGATACCTCGAACATGAAAACGAGGAACTCGCCTATCGCGCAAGTCAGACCGAACACGTAAACAACGAACTCATCCTTGTCAATGAGCAGCTGCAAAATGTCAATCGCAAGGTCGCGGCCGCGAATGAACGTTTACAGTATTGTTATTCAAATCTGAAAACGATCATATCGGGTATGGCCGAGCTGGTTTGCATCCATACAATAACACCGGCAGGAGCGCGATTCGAAGCAGAAGGTAAACGTGGCCTGTTGGGGGCAGATGAAGGGGTGCTTTCCAAACCCTGGTTCTGGCTGGATATGGTTGACTGTGAAAGTCAGGATGCAAAGGAAGCGTTTGAAAGGATGGTCCTCGAAAAAGGGGAGGCTATAAATACGTTCGCGTTCGTAACCAGACATCTCGGAACACGACGGCTACTTGTTCAGGTAAGGATGGAAAAAAAGGATGACCAGACCACGACCCTTACCACCACGTTCTGCGATGTCACGCGTCTTTCGGAGACACACGAGGATCTACAGTTTCATATCAAGACAGCATAGGCTGTACTTTTTCCGCGGATAATTTACGAGAATTCTTTAACCACGGTATGAATTGCCACGGCGGTATAAGCCAGCGGCTATTATTCCATTGGTCACCCTTTCTGGTTCCGACATAATGAGTGAGACTAAAAATCGTTTGAGAAATGTAAAGTACTAACGTCAGGGCTACTGATTGGATTCAACGGCGATGGGCGCATTGATCTAACGGTATGGATAGGCGTCTGCGCACAGCATCTTTGAAAAAGTTTCCCTTCTGTCATTTTCATTACATGCGGCAAAACCGGTCAACGAAATTCCGAATGATGCGAACGTTCCACAATGCCGTATAGCTACGGATTGAAAGTACGGGCGGAAAATAAAATTGACGGCTGGAATGACGTTTACATTATTAATGGTAACCCAGACAAAAAAATCAAAATCCGATGGAAAATGGCTTAAAGGTACTTGTCCTCGAGGACATGGAGGAAGACCTGGAATTGATCGAATATTCCCTGAGAAAAGCAGGGATGAAATGTGAAACGAAACGCGTCGATACGAAGGAGGAGTTCGTGGAGGCGTTGAGCACTTATCCGGCAGACGTTATTCTTTCGGACCACTCATTACCTCAGTTTAATTCCGCAGAGGCGCTCCGCATATGTCGCAGCCAGGGAATTCAAATTCCGTTTATACTTGTAACGGGCGCGGTATCCGAAGAATTTGCTGTAAACAGTCTTAAGCAGGGAGCGGATAATTATGTACTCAAATCAAATCTCGCGCGTCTGCCTTCGGCAATTCAGGGCGCTCTCAAGCAGCGGGAGGATGAGGCAGCGAAAATGCAGGCGAAGGAAGCGTTGCTGCATCAGAATGCGGAACTTACAAAAATCAACAAGGAACTTGACAGTTTCGTGTATAGCGTATCTCACAACCTGAAAGCACCGCTGATGTCTGTACTCGGTTTGCTGAACCTGGCCAAACTGGAGGATGAAAAGTTGGGTAAAACGTTCTCCTCCTATCTCCAGATGATGGAGCGTAGCATTCATAAACTCGACGACACATTGCAGGAGATTCTCGATTATTCAAAAAATGCCAGAAAAGAGCTTTCGGTCGAGGCGATCGACCTTGCTAAAATGGTACAGGACAATCTTGAGAAGATGGAGTTTATACCTGGCGCTCAGCTTATCAGGAAGACAGTCAACGTGGAGACGAAATCTCCGTTTGCGTCGGATCCGTATCGGATTTCACTGATTCTTAACAACTTGATCTCAAATGCCATCAAGTACGCCGACCAAAACAAAGACGACTCGTTTCTTAACATCACTGTCTCGACGGACGATGAGATGGCCGAGTTGATTTTTGAAGACAACGGTATCGGTATTGATCCGGCCTATGTAAACCGGGTGTTTGATATGTTCTTCCGCGCGACGATGCAAAAGGAGGGTGCCGGACTCGGGCTTTATATCGTCAAGGAAACGGTGGACAAACTCCGTGGAGAAGTAACTGTTGATTCAAAAGTGGGAAAGGGAACCACATTTCGAATAAGAATTCCCAATAAGATCGGGCAGCTGTAAAGGCAAAAAATGCCGTAATCAACCGCGTAGTGAAGGCCGTGCATCGATACCGTTGGTGGTATCTCTTTTTTGAATTCGGAAGCAAACACGTCACGTATGAAACGCTTCCTGATCACAACCGCGTGCCTTTCCGCAACAGTCCTCCTTATGATTGGCGCTGACTTTATGCCGTCTGGTTCGGCCAATGCTGAAATTCTCAAAAAACATTGCGTTGGCTATGTCATTATTGAAGCGGGAAAAGGTATCGACTGTAATGGCGATACATTGAATCTCGTGAATAAGGGCGGCTACTACGGTCGCGAAATCGCTGGTAATTAAAAATCTTCTTATGAAATCATCAGTCTTACCTTTTATATTGTTCTTTAGCCTCTCCGTTGGAGTTGCGTTCGCCCAGGAGAAGCAAGGCGTCAAGGACGAAGGCGCACATCAGGCCGAATACAATTCCGACGGCCAGGATCGTGATCGCGGCGACGAAATAGATTCACGTGTTTCCGAAAATGAAGGTGGTACGCCTGCAGACGCAGGAAATCAAGATAATCTTGAACCTGCCGGTGAGAATGTCGAACTGACTCCAACCGGTACGCGAACCACCAGTTCAAGCGGTTCGCCGGGAGTGCTAATGGAAGATGGCACTTATCCCGATGGTACGAACACGAAACAATCCGCTGAGCCCAATATCGCAGGAAGTCCCGTTCCCGGTGGTGCCGACTTCGGCGCTACACGTCAGGCAGATGTTCCTGAAAACAAAGTATTCAGCGGAGAAACCCGGAAGGATGTTCCGGGTACGGCGAATAGCAAACGCTAAAAAGAATCCCGTAAAAAGAAAAAAGGACTAGCGCCCGCCTTTCATATTCATCAAGTCAATCATCAGGTTAAACGAATCGATTGAAGATGGATTATTTAGCTTAAGGGGCTTAACGATATAGCCTGAGATTCCGAGTTTTTTCGTGGCGTCACGGTCGACACGCTCATCCGATGTGGTGACGATAAATACCTTCAAATCTTTCCATTCCTCTTTCTTACGCAACGCAGTCAGGAATTCGATGCCGTTCATTTTCGGCATGTTTATATCGAGCAGTATTACGTCGGGATGTGGTTCGTCAGGGCCCAGGTGATTCAGGTATTCAAGTGCTTCTTCCCCATTTTTAGCTATCGCAGTCTTGTGAAGGATGTTCATCTTGTTAAGAGTACGCTGCATGTCGATGACGTCGAGTGAGTCATCATCGACGAGCAGAATGTTTATCACTTTGTTACTTTCAATCATTGTCGCTATTGTTTTGGCCATGTAAATTCGAAGATAGAACCCTTTCCTGGTTCGGAATGAACACGTATAATCTGGTTCCTGTCGTCGAGAATTTTTTTCACGATTGCAAGACCAACGCCGGTGCTTTGGAAGGAATCCGTGCCATTCAGAGTCTGGAAAATCGTAAATATTTTATCGTGATAGTTTTTTGAAATCCCGGGTCCGTCGTCCTCGATAAAGAAGTGATAGTTCTGGCCGTTTTCTGTATGGTATATTTTTATCTCGCCTGCATTTTTGTCGTGATATTTGATCGCATTACCAACCAGGTTGCTGAAAATCTGCATGAGTGGAATACGTTGCGTATGCAACATCGGCAGGTTGGGTTGAATTGTAAGTTTTAGTCCCTGACGCAAAGGCAGGTTATCACTGATTTCGAGAATCATCTGATTTATATCAACCTCTTCCTGTTCGAGTTCGTACTGTCCAACGCGGGAATAAGATAGTATTCCATGAATAAGGTTTTCGCCTCGGACTATACGACTCTTAATAAGTCCAACGTATTCTTTAACTTTTGGTGAAAGCTCGTGAAAGTGATCCTCTTCTATCCATGTAACGACGTTGTCTATTCCACGGAGTGGTGCTTTCATGTCATGCGAAACAATGTGAGCAAACTGATCGAGTTCTGAGTTTTTTCTTTTAAGCAGGGAAAAGCTTTCTGACAACACCCTGGCCATATGATTCAGTGAGTTTGCAAGTTTGCTCAACTCGTCACGACTCGAATCTTCTGTATGAGCGTCATAATTTCCTGAGGCTATACTGTCAGCCATGTTTACCATTTTCATTATCCGGTTAGAGATTCTTGAAGCTAAGAATCCTGCGACGAGCAGGCCAGTCAGGATCGAAAACGTTGTCAGGTAGATCGATATCTTGCCAGTTGCTTCGATAGAGTCCTCCAGTACCTCCTTGCGTACGTCTCTGATGTTGTATTCATAGTTGATGAAATTGCGCACGCGTGTATTCATTGCGTTATTCAGACTCACTTCAATTCCGCTCTGTAGTTTTGATCGGTAAAGGGCATTGAAGGCGCGCATACTGCTGTCCGACAATATCGAAGCCTTCTTAGCCTCAATCAGCGGTTGTGAATATTCGGTGATCCAGCGATTGTTTAAACTGCTGATCTGGTTTAGTGCACTTCGCTGTTCTGAACCTTCAGGAATTACCATCTTCAACTCAAGCAGGATTTGTTCGTTTTCCTGCGCAGCCGAGTCGTACGTTTGAATAAAGTATTCCTCACCGGAAAGTAAATAACCCCGCAAGCCACTCACCATATTCAATATGTTTCGCTGAAAACGGTTTCCGCTTCTTACGATACTGGTCGACAGGCTCAGGTATTCGTAATTCTCGTTTACCTGTTCCGATAACCTGAAGTTGATATACGTGGTTACCGAGAACATACTCAGAATCGTGAGAAAGCCGAGAAATATGAAGACAGAAATTTTCATTTAACCCTTCATCTGTTGTTCGACATAGTTACCAATTCTTGCGCAGGTACACCAGCAAAACAACCTGGCATAACATTTTACATTTAGATTTTTTCACTTCATGTGGAGCAAAGTCAACAACGTCTAAGGTTATTTCATTGATGCGAAAATTTATTTTTCCTCGCAAAGGATTCGCGCAATCCTCTGGCGTAATTTCTTTTTACATTTAACATGCAATAAACTCGGTTAACATGAGCAAGAAAACCAGTGGCAATTTCACCGGCACCGCCGAGCTTGAGGAACCACCTGTAGCAATAAAACCGAAGCGTACTCCGAAGAGCAGGAAAACAGTCAAGGCGAATGGCGACGACTTCAATCATAACGATACAGAATTAGATCACCGTGAACTTCTTCGCGTGCTGATGGAAATACGAAACGGGAACTTCAATGTGCGCATGCCTCTTGATAAAGTTGGTCTGACAGGAAAAATCTGTGACACGTTGAATGACATTATCTCCCTGAATGATCGTATGATGTACGAGTTCACCAGAGCGGGCAACACAATCGGTAAACAAGGTAAACTTATGCAACGCATTGATGTGCCGAATGCAAAAGGAGCGTGGAGTACAGGTGTTGAGTCGCTTAATGGTTTGATATCCGATCTTGTACATCCGACGATTGAAATTGCTCATGTTATCAGTTCCGTTGCCAAAGGAAATCTTTCGCAGGAGATGCCACTTGAAATCGGTGGACACGTGTTGCAGGGTGAATTCGCGCGTATCGCGAAAGAGGTCAATGATATGGTGAAGCAGCTGAACCTCTTCTCCATGGAAGTTACACGCGTTGCGCGTGAAGTAGGATCCGAAGGAAAACTCGGTGGCCAGGCAAAAGTAAAAGGTGTCGCAGGTGTGTGGAAGGATCTGACCGATTCGGTAAACCAGATGGGTTCGAACCTTACAGCTCAGGTACGTAACATCGCTGAAGTGACGACTGCAGTTGCCAAAGGTGATCTTTCGAAAAAGATTACCGTTGATGTAAAGGGCGAAATTCTTGAATTGAAAAACACCATCAACACGATGGTGGATCAGTTGAACTCGTTTTCGTCGGAAGTAACACGTGTGGCTCTCGAGGTGGGTACAGAGGGTAAGCTCGGTGGACAGGCACAGGTAAAAGGTGTAGCCGGAACGTGGAAAGATCTTACCGATTCTGTAAACCAAATGGCTTCCAATCTTACGGGCCAGGTGCGAAACATTGCTGAGGTGACAACTGCGGTTGCCAAAGGCGACCTTTCCCGTCAGATCACCGTGGATGTTAAAGGAGAGATCCTCGAACTCAAGAATACAATCAACACGATGGTGGATCAGTTGAATTCGTTTTCAGCTGAAGTTACTCGGGTGGCACGCGAAGTTGGTTCCGAAGGAAAGCTCGGTGGACAAGCTACTGTAAAAGGCGTCGGCGGGGTATGGAAAGATCTTACGGATTCTGTAAACCAGATGGCTTCCAACCTCACGGGTCAGGTGCGAAACATCGCGCAGGTAACTACCGCCGTTGCGCGCGGTGACCTGTCGCGTAAAATTACAGTGGACGTAAGGGGCGAGATTCGCGAGCTTAAGGATACCATCAACGTCATGGTGGATCAGCTTAACTCATTTGCATCCGAAGTAACCCGCGTTGCGCGCGAAGTGGGTTCGGAAGGAAAACTTGGTGGTCAGGCTACAGTTGAAGGCGTCGGTGGTGTCTGGAAAGACCTTACAGATTCCGTAAACCAGATGGCGTCGAATCTGACAGCGCAGGTGCGTAACATCGCACAGGTGACTACCGCCGTTGCGCGCGGTGACCTTTCACGCAAGATTACTGTCGACGTGAAAGGTGAAATCCTTGAACTGAAAGACACCATCAACACGATGGTGGTTCAGCTTAATTCATTTGCTTCTGAAGTAACGCGTGTAGCCCGTGAGGTAGGTTCCGAGGGAAAACTCGGCGGTCAGGCCGACGTTCCCGGTGTTGGTGGAACGTGGAAAGACCTTACCGATTCCGTAAACAAGATGGCCGGGAACCTGACATCGCAGGTACGGAACATCGCCGAAGTAACAACCGCCGTGGCAAAAGGTGATTTGTCCCGTAAGATCACCGTTGATGTAAAGGGCGAAATTCTTGAGTTGAAGAATACGATCAATACCATGGTGGATCAACTCAACTCCTTCGGATCGGAAGTAACCCGTGTTGCGCGTGAAGTGGGATCGGAGGGTAAGCTTGGTGGTCAGGCTACCGTTGAAGGAGTTGGTGGTGTGTGGAAAGACCTTACCGATTCCGTAAATCAGATGGCGTCGAACCTGACTGCACAGGTACGCAATATCGCCGAAGTAACGACCGCGGTGGCGAAGGGTAATCTTTCACGGAAGATCACTGTGGATGTAAAAGGCGAAATTCTCGAATTAAAGAACACCATCAACACGATGGTTGACCAGCTTAATTCATTTGGGTCGGAGGTTACGCGTGTTGCCCGTGAAGTTGGATCCGAAGGTAAGCTTGGTGGCCAGGCGTACGTACCTGGCGTTGCCGGAACATGGAAAGATCTTACCGATTCCGTGAACCTGATGGCGTCGAACCTCACCTCACAGGTGCGGAATATCGCCGAGGTGACGACCGCTGTGGCGAACGGTGACCTGTCGCGTAAGATCGGTGTTGACGTAAAAGGGGAAATCCTTGAATTAAAGAATACCATCAATACCATGGTGGATCAGCTTCGCGGCTTTGCGTCCGAGGTGACGCGTGTAGCCCGCGAGGTAGGTACGGAAGGAAAACTCGGCGGACAAGCCAACGTGCCCGGTGTGGCCGGAACATGGAAAGACCTTACCGATTCGGTAAATCAAATGGCCGGTAATCTTACCGCACAGGTTCGGAACATCGCCGATGTTGCAATCGCCGTTGCGAACGGTGACATGTCGAAAAAGATTACGGTTGATGTTCGTGGAGAAATCCTGCAGTTGAAGGAAACCCTGAATACCATGGTTGACCAGCTGCGCGCATTTGCGTCTGAAGTAACACGCGTGGCGCGTGAAGTAGGTACGGATGGCAAGCTGGGTGGCCAGGCATTCGTACCAGGTGTGGCCGGAACATGGAAAGATCTTACGGATTCAGTAAATCAGATGACAGGTAACCTCACCGCGCAGGTACGGAACATTGCGCAGGTGACAAAGGCGGTGGCGTCAGGTGACCTTTCAAAAACGGTGGCCATAGACGTTAAGGGTGAAATCCTCGAATTGAAAAATACCATCAACACGATGGTGGAACAGCTCAACTCTTTCGCGTTCGAAGTAACGCGTGTGGCCCGGGAGGTAGGAACCGAAGGGAAACTTGGTGGCCAGGCCGAAGTAAAGGGTGTTGGCGGAACATGGAAAGATCTCACGGATTCCGTAAACATGATGGCATCAAACCTGACATCGCAGGTGCGCGGTATCGCGAAAGTTGTGACATCAGTGGCAACCGGTAACCTGCGACAGAAATTGTCGATCAACGCAAAAGGTGAAGTGGCGCAGCTTACGGATACGATCAACGAAATGATCGAAACACTTGCCGTTTTCGCGGATCAGGTAACAAACGTTGCACGCGAAGTTGGTGTGGATGGAAAACTTGGTGGTCAGGCGAACGTGCCCGGTGCTTCCGGTATCTGGAAAAATCTTACTGAGAATGTGAACCAGCTCGCGCAGAACCTTACCACACAGGTGCGTTCCATTTCCGAAGTAGCCTCGGCTGTAACGAAAGGAGATTTGTCGCGGACAATTCGCGTGGAAGCGAAAGGCGAAGTGGAGGCGCTGAAGGATACCATCAACCAGATGATTGCCAACCTTCGTGAGACGACGCTGCGTAACCAGGAGCAGGACTGGCTGAAATCGAACCTTGCCAAGTTTACGCAAATGCTTCAGGGGCAACGCGACCTCGACACCGTGTCGAAGCGTATTCTCTCAGAGCTTGCCGAAGTTGTTAATGCACATTTTGGCGCCTTCTATATTCTTAAGCAGGGCGAAAATAATTCCGAATTCAAACTACGGTTGTTTGCGGCATACGCGTATAAGGAGGAGAAAAACGTTCCAAAGGAGTTTGCAATCGGTGAGGGCCTTGTTGGTCAGTGTGCTTTTGAAAAAGAAAAGATTCTTATCACGAATGTTCCGCAGGGTTACATCAAGGTTAATTCCGGTCTCGGAAAAGTGAGGCCATCT
Organism: Bacteroidota bacterium; assembly: GCA_023428695.1. Classification (GTDB taxonomy): domain Bacteria; phylum Bacteroidota; class Bacteroidia; order Cytophagales; family Cyclobacteriaceae; genus Ohtaekwangia. The sequence continues at coordinate 77,808 of JAEYWY010000025.1, read as the reverse complement.
AATCTGATTATCCTGCCGGTATTGTTTGAAAATAATGTGAAAGCCGTTATCGAACTCGCTTCGCTCGACGATTTGAGTGAAACACACATTGACTTTCTCAGTCAGGTAACGGAAAGTATCGGTATAGTTTTGAACACAATCGAAACGAATACACGGACTGAAGAACTTCTTGCACAGTCGCAATCTCTCGCAGGTGAATTGAAGGTACAGCAGGAAGAATTACGCCGTACTAATGACGAACTTCAGGACAAGGCGCTTCTCCTTGTAAAGCAGAAGGAGGAAGTGGAAGCAAAGAACAAGGAAGTCGAAGAAGCTCGCCGCTCCCTCGAAGAAAAGGCAGAGCAGCTAACGCTTACGTCGAAGTATAAGTCGGAATTCCTGGCAAACATGTCGCATGAACTGCGAACCCCGCTTAACTCGCTGCTCATCCTCGCACAACAGTTGTACGAAAACGCGGAAGGAAACCTCAACGAGAAGCAAATACGATACGCGAAGACGATTCACTCGTGCGGTGACGACCTGATTCAGCTTATCAACGATATTCTGGATCTTTCGAAAATTGAATCGGGATTCATTTCAGCGAACATCGCTCCGGTGCCTATTGGTGAAATCGCAAGTTTTGTTGAGACGACTTTCAAACCAATCTCAGAGGCAAGAAATCTGAAATTCAACATTGAGGTTGATTCTGCACTTCCATCAACAATGGAAACCGATATACAGCGCCTTAATCAGATCCTCAAAAACCTGCTTTCAAACGCATTTAAGTTTACGGAGAAGGGTGAAGTTCGCCTGAAGATATTCCAGGCGATGAAAAACCAATGGCGGCAGGGTGTACCTTCACTCGACAATGCCCGTGATGTTATCGGATTCTCCATCAGCGATACCGGTATCGGTATTCCCATGGAAAAACAAATGATCATCTTCGAGGCGTTCCAGCAGGCTGAGGGTTCGACAAGTCGGAAATACGGTGGTACCGGCCTTGGGTTGTCGATTAGTCGCGGTCTTGCTGAATTGCTTGGTGGAAATATTGAACTCGAAAGTTCACCGGGATACGGCAGCACGTTCACGTTATATCTTCCACTCGAGGGCTTTGCTTCCGTAATCAGTCGTGAAACGTCGGAGAGCATCAAAGTCATTCAGCAATTGCAGCAAAACAAGGAGCAGAAGGAGACCTTCGAGTCGATTCTTGGTACGTTACGCATTACGAACGAAGGTATCGAAAACCGCAGCTTCGAGTTGGTGAACGAAATGATCAACGAAGCCGGTGACGACAGAAACAACATCAGTGTTTCAGATAATATAATCCTGGTAGTTGAAGATGATTTCCGATTTGCAAAGATTGTGATCGAAAGGGCGCATGAAAAAGGGCTAAAGGCTGTCGTAGCGACAAACTACCTTGAAGTGTTTGAATTCATAAACCGGTTTACGCCGATTGGAATAACACTCGATGTGAAGTTGTCGGATACAAGCGGATGGAAGATACTCGACCTGCTTCGCAGTGACTTAAATTACCGGCACATACCAATTCACGTCATATCCGGCGAAGAAAACCAGTCTTTGGCACTCAAACGTGGAGCGCGAAGTTTCATGCTAAAGCCTCTTGAGTCATCAGCATTAGACAGGATACTCGACGATATGATTCACAACCTGAATCATAAAGTAAAGCGCGTTCTGGTGGTGGAAGACAACGAAATCGATTCTTCACAGATTGTGAAGATGCTCCAGGATGATTGCCTGCAGGTTGATCTCCGGCAAACTGCGGCCGATGCACTGGACGCGCTTACAAAAGAGAAGTTTGATTGCATTATCCTTGACTACTCGCTACCTGACATGCCAGGATCAGAATTGATAACAAAGGTGTCGCGCACCAAGGATGACCTCACTCCGGTGATTGTCTATTCCGCGCGCGATTTCAACAAGGCTGAACTTAGTCAGGTAAGCAGTCATTCCAACTCGATCCTCCTCAAGGGAGCGAATTCGATTGAGCAGCTGCTGGAGGAAACCGTGAGCCACCTTCACATCAACTACAAGGAACTCGCACATGAAAAACGTCGGATCATCGAGAATATCCGGAACCAGGAAGATATTCTCAGCAACAAGAACATCCTTGTGGTCGACGACGATGTGCGAAACCTGTTTGCATTGACTACTGTGTTCGAACGGTTTAATATCAACGTTATTACCGCGGAGAGTGGTAAGGAAGCTATTCAGTTGCTGAATGAGAATCCAAAGATTGATATGGTTTTGATGGATATAATGATGCCTGAAATGGACGGTTATGAGACCACCCAGAAGATCCGGCGGGAACATAAAAACAACACGCTTCCTATCATCGCTGTAACAGCAAAGGCAATGAAGGGTGACCGACAGAAGTGTATTGAAGCCGGCGCATCTGATTACATCACGAAACCATTGAAGATAGACCAACTGCTTTCGCTTATGCGGCTTTGGTTCTGTAAATAACCGTCCCACTGAATGCAACCGAAAATCCTCATCGTAGACGACCGGGAAGATAATTTATTATCCATTGAGACTATCCTGGAACCAGATGGATATCGTCTGGTCAAGGCTGCGTCCGGCAGAGAGGCGCTTCGGATTTTGCTGAATGAACACGATTTCGCGATGATCATGATGGACGTGAAGATGCCCAACCTCAACGGGTTTGAGACCGCTTCATTGATTTACGAACGCGAAAAGCTTAAGCATATCCCGATTATCTTCATCACGGCGAACAACTACGGCGATGAAAACATGTATAAGGGATATCAGGCCGGTGCTGTCGATTACATCTACAAACCGATTAATCCGCAAGTACTTCGCGCAAAGGTTTCTGTATTAATCGAACTTTATAAGAAGAACGTGCAGTTGCTGGCGCAGGAGCGGAAACTTGTTTCAATCAACCGTAACCTGGAACTCGAGATTCAGGAACGTATGGCTTCAGAGGAGAAAGTGAAACAACTAAACCGCCAGTTGCTTGAAAACATCGCCAGTCTTGAGTCAGCGAATAAGGATCTTGACCGGTTTGCGTTTATGGCCTCGCACGATCTTCAGGAGCCGTTGCGTAAGATCCGGACGTTCAGTGACAGGTTGTACGTAAAATATAAAGATACTCTCGACGAAGACGGCAAGGCCAACATCTTTCGGATTCAAAGGGCCGCGGAACGAATGCAGAATCTGATTACGGACATTCTGACGTTTTCGAAGATTTCTTCAGAGAAAGTCGAGTTTGCCCAAAATGATCTCAACAAGATTGTTTCCGAAGTGGTTAGTGATCTGGACGAAGTGATTCGCGACCGGCAGGCAACGGTGGTGGTATCCCCGCTGCCGGTACTTGAGGTGAACGCCGGGCTGATGAAACCATTGTTCCAGAATCTAATCGCGAATGCATTGAAATACAGTAAAAAAGAGATTCCGCCGGATATCCGCATTAAGGCTGACGTGGCGGCTAAAAGTCCGGTGTGGACTGGCAAGTACACCAAAAACTATTGTCGGATTTTCATTGAAGACAACGGAATAGGCTTTGATCAGCGCTATGCTGAAGAAATCTTCGGCATGTTCAAACGCCTGCACCGCAATTCGGAATTCGAAGGAACAGGCATCGGATTGGCCCTTTGCAAGAAGATAGTGGAACAGCATAATGGCTTTATTTCAGCCCGGAGCAAAGTGGGCGAAGGCTCTACATTCATTATTTCCCTTCCGGTCCGGCATACCCCTGAATCGGTGATGCAGAAATAATCCCGTTTCCCGGTCTTTTAGAGTGTGGCGTTAACACGTTTTTTCTTACATCTTCGTTAAGCTGGGAGGGGTGTTTTAGCTTATTTACCCATTATTTCCGAATTTCAAGGTTTTATTTCTTGTGAGGCACATTGGGCTATATATCCCGGGCATATTGCTATTTTTTGCGAGCTCAGCGTTCGCCCAGCAACAGTCTGCCACATCGGTTCCCATTTCATTTCCTGACAGCGTCCGGATTGTTCTGGAAAACACAAAAAACCTTGACGCGACTGTAACCGGAGCTGGGTTTGCATCGGCGTGGGAGAAATTTTCGCCGGATCAGCAGATCGTGATACAACGGCATATCCGGATGCTTAAGAAAAAGAAGTTTGCGCTGCGTCCCCACATCGTAAACTATCTTGCTGCCGTATCAAATGCAATCACCATCGATCAGGCGACGCCTCAGCAGATTGCAGGTTTCCTCGGTGTAGCAGGAAAAGTAATTGAAAAAGAAACACCCGGTCGCGCGCAGTTCTTTCTGAAAACAAGCCGCACCTTCTTTCACCATCACGCATTGAATTATGACAGGTCCTTCCGCCTCTACGCGCGGGATGATGAATACGTTTTTGATTACATCGAACCTGCGCCCACGTACGAGTTAGGCGCAGATTATCCTCCGATGCAGTCTGCCGATAGTTCGGACTCTTATCAAGATGATACGGCTCAGGATGACTCGGCATCGTCGGATGCATGGCCTGAATATGATACCGCGTCAAGTGCACCTGCAGACTACTTCGCCGAAGCGCCACTTTGGATGAATCCGCCACCACCGCCTGTCGTCGAAGGTCCTGTTATTCGCTTCTCCCGTATCTCGCTGAATTTTGTAACCCGATACGATTCCGTCTTCCTGAAGAATTCAACAGGCGTCTTCTCTTTTCGCGATAACATTTTTGTTGGGGAACAGGGAAACTTCAGTTGGGAATCTGCAGGTCTGGGTCCTGATGTCGTGGATTGCGAGCTGACCGTTTATCATTTCAAGGTATCGCGACCTCAATTCCGATCAGAACTGGCCAAGCTGAACTACAAAGGTAAGACCCCTGGTTATATTCCCGGAGTTTTTGAATATAAATCAGTGGCGCGTGCAGACTCGGCGTTATCGTCTTATCCGCGGTTTCAGTCATTCCAGAGTTCACTTGCAATCGAAGGGATTGCCGATGCGAACGTAAAGTACAGAGGAGGATTTTCTTTATTCGGAAATGCGATTTCGGGCGCTTCGGTGAACCGTGATGAAGCGCAGGTAGAGATATTCCAAAACGGTGTTCGAAAGTTTGTCGGACGGTCAAATGAATTCATCTTCAAGGAGTCCAGCGTGATTTCGAATCAGGCGAAGGTGACTATATTTCACGGCCAGGATTCGATTTTTCATCCGCGTGTCAGGTTCAAATACGCATCGAGCGGGGACTCAATACAACGGCTGATCATTCGCAAGGACAAAGGCGGAATGAAGCACACACCTTACTCGTCTTCGTTTTTTAATATCGATTTTGCCGCTGACGTCATACGATGGGACCTTGCTGCCGACAGCATGAACGTTTCCATCGACGGTGCGCGTAACACGGTGCCGCTGGTGATTGAGTCGGTAGACTATTATGACCAGGAGGATTACAGATTGTTGAAAGGCGAAGGCTTCAGGTTCCATCCTGTGGCGCTCATTGCAAGTTATTGTCTCCGTAACAATGTGCGCGAATTCTACTCCGGCGACCTCGCGCTTTCCGCCGGCATAGAACCCCGGGACATCAAAGCCGCGATCGAATTCCTTTCCGAAAAGGGACTTCTCTTCTATGACATAAAAACCGACAAGGTTACCGTTAAGAATAAACTCATTCTTGTGTACCAGGGCGCGCGTGGTGAAAGCGACTATGACAACCTGAAAATATTGTCCGTGATTGACAGCGCTGCGAATGCCACAATAAACTACCGGGACGGTTACATGACGGTGCGCGGTGTAGACGAATTCAAGGTGAGCGATTCGCTGAATGTTCGTATTACACCGGATAGCAGCATAATTACCTTGCTTCAGAATCGCGATATTAAATTTGACGGTACAATCAATGCCGGAAATTTTGAGATCAGCGGAAAGGGCTTTCTCTTAAAGTACGACAGTTTTTATATAAATCTTCAGCACATTGATTCCATCAACTTTTTTGTGATGGAAAAGAATGCACGTGGTCAAATGATCAGGCGGAAGGTCAATAACTCAATGGTTAGCGCTGATTCAAGCGCGGCCGCAGTCGGTGGCCTGGGAAATCCTTCCAGTTCGTCCGGTACACTTTACATCAGCAAGGGTGGCAACAAATCCGGGAAGGAGAAGATCCCCACCTTCCCGCGTCTCGATGCGAGCGCAGGTGGTGTGATTTACTTTGACAGACCTGAGGTCCTCGGTGGTGCATATGACAAGTCGGTATTCTTTGTTGTGCCGCCGTTCAAACTCGACAGTCTGAATGATGCCGATCCCAGTTCAATTAACTTTGAAGGTAAGTTCAACTCCAGTGGGATCTTCCCGGCGTTCCAGGAGAAGTTGCACACACAACCTGATAAGTCCCTTGGCTTCACGCATAACATTCCGCAGGCCGGCTACCGCTTGTATAACGGTGATGGTAACATGAAGGGATCATTATCGATGGACAATCGCGGCTTGCGTGGCAATGGTTCCATTGAATACCTCGCTGCAAAACTGAGTTCCTCCGACTTTATATTTTATCCCGATTCCGTTCTTGGTCGTGGCGAACTTGCAACGATCGATGAAAAGCAATTCGGGCCTGTCCTTTTCCCGCAGGCGCGGATGGTTAACTATAATATGAAGTGGTATCCGAAGCAGGACAGGATGGAGCTGAAAAACCTGAACGCGCCGTTTGAGTTTTATAACTCCACCGCTCAAATGCGCGGCACCGTAACCATTTCCAAGGACGGCGTTGGTGGTGCAGGTAAGTTTGAAAGTCGTGGAACAGAATTGGTTTCCCGGTATATGAAATTCTCCGGTAAGGAGTTTGGTGCCAACCATGCGCGGTTAAAGGTAAAGTCTGAAGATCCGGAGAAGCCGCTGCTAACGGGAACGGATGTAAGCATGCGTTTTAATCTCGAGGAGAATTATGCTGACGTAAGTCCTGAAGTAGCGGGTGATGCCGCGATTGATTTCCCGTATGCACAGTTTAAGACATCAATTTCACAAATGCGGTGGGATGTTGATGAGCAAAAAATTACGATGCAGAAAGATCCCGATCAGCCTCTCGAAGATTCATACTTCTATACCACAAGGAAAGACCTTGACTCGCTACGGTTCAATGCGGAAAAAGCCGTGTATGATCTGAAGACGCAGGAGCTGAAGGTAAGCGGCATTCCTTACATTATCGTGGCGGATGCGATGATCACACCGGAAAACAATGAAGTTCTTATCCTCGAAAACGCAAAGATCGGAACGTTAAAGAATACGACTATCGTTCTTGATACACTAAATGCATATCACCGCCTTACGGAAGGTGTTGTGGACATCAAGTCACGCAAGGAGTTTTCGGGGTATGCGACGTATCAGTATGTGAATCTGTTGAGTGATACGTTTGCGATCAAGATGACTGATTTCCATCTTGAGCCTATTACCACCGAAGAACAAACAAGGCGCAGTTCGAAACGGACGCAGACTCGTGCATCCATGCAAACGGTTGGAACGGGGGCCGTGACCGACAAAGATCAGCTGGTACTCGGTGCAGGGATGTTTTATAAGGGAGACATGACAATGTACGCCACGCGTCCAGCCCTTCAGTTAAGCGGATTCTTGAAACTTGATATCAAGAATATCAAGGAACCTACAGCCTGGATTCAATATGAACAAAGTGGTGACGAAACGGAAATTCTCGTCGATTTTGAAAAAGCCGTAACTGAAGAAGGTGATCAGGTAAATGCCGGACTGCACTTCGGTCAGAGTGACGGAGACCTGTATATCACGTTCCTTACCAAGAAGAAGAACATTGACGATGACGACTTCTTCCTGCCCAGTGGTATGCTTCATTACGATACGGCGACATCCGAATTCAAGATTGAGGATATTGAAAAAGCCCGTGGTAATAAACTTTCGGGAAAGGTATTCGCGTACAACGATGAGGATACACGTGTCAGGTTTGAAGGACCGGTGAAACTGGTTCGTGGTTCAAAAGGATTTGACGTCAGCGCTACCGCGATCGGTCAGGGTAATATGACGACAAATGCGATCAGTATGAATTCGTTCCTGCTGCTTAACTGCGACGCACCTCCGGCGGCATTTGATCTGATGGCGAAGCGTATTCAGGACGTGATTCAAAACGAAGGCGCCGATGAAGGACTCGGTGACCAGACGGAATTGCTTTACAAAATAGCTGACCTCATCGGAGAAAGGGCTACCCAGGATTTTGAGCAACGAAGCCAGCAGGGATATGTCTCGCTTGGAACAATACCGCAACTGGCCAGGCCGATTGCGTTCTCGAACGTACAATTGAAGTGGTCGCCTGAACGTAATGCGTTTTACAGTGAAGGCAAGATTGGTATTTCCAACATACTTCGAAACGACATCAACGGCGCATTTGAAGGTTACATGGAGATTCGCAAGAATGAAGACGGTAGTCCTGTATTCCACGTTTTCTTCAAGGCGTCTCCCGAAGCATGGTATTACTTCGGTTATGAGGACAACCGCCTGCTCATTCATTCCTCTGATGATGAATTCAACTCCATAATTTCAAAGAAGACAAATGCTGGCAAGGCGAAAATCGGAGAGGTGGCCTTTATGCCTGGCAGTGACGATGAAACGCTGACATTCATTAATCAATTCAGAAAGAACTACCTCGGAAATGATGTGCCCTACAGCCTTTATGAATCACCGCCGGCTTTGCAACAGGAATCGACAAGTCCTTATGTCCCTACGGTAATTCCTGGCGATACGGAAAAACCGAAGACTGAACCAGCGCCTGCCGACGAAGGTTTTGGCCCCGAAAAGAAAGAAGAATCGAAGGAGCAGCCAAAGAAACAAAAGCGTCAGAAGAAGAATAAGAATCAGCAGGATGATGAAGAGGAATCACAGGAACTTCCGGTTGCCGAACCGAAACAACAAGAAACACCTCCCGCTGATGAAGATGACGGCTTCTAGGCATTACTTCCAATTTTGTTTCAGAACTCTGCTTAGTCTGGTCGTTGCGTTGGTCTCCATTGCTGCATTCGGACAAAAATCTGCTGTCAAAGAAGAATTCAGGCTTAGTGAAAAGGATTTGATACCCGAAGGAATCACTTACAATCCTGCTGAAAAATCCTTTTACGTAGGTAGCATTCAAAAACAGAAGATCGTAAAGATCGATGCTCGCGGCAGGGTCAGCGACTTTGCATTATCGCTTGGCGTGGTTCTTGGAATGAGGGTGGATGAAGCCCGGCAAAAGCTTTGGGTTTGCAGCAATTCACCAGCTCACGATACAACCGAGTTTGTCTCCCGCGTGTATGTGTTTTCGCTGGCCGATGGCGGGCTCGAGAAGAAGTACGAACTGAAAGGAAAGAAAAAGCATCTGTTCAATGACGTCATCGTCGCATCGGATGGAGTTGCTTATGTCACCGACAGCGACGGCGGTGCGATTTACGTCATAGGTCAATCCGGTGACGTCCTTGAGGAGTTTGTCAAGGCGGGTGAAGTCAGGTACCCAAACGGTATTGCGCTAACGCCTGATGAAACCAGGTTGATAGTCTCTGTAGCCACCAGGCCAGGACTTGTCACCATTGATCGGAAGTCCGGAAAAATTGAGGTATTGGCCCATGAAAAACATCTGCTGATTGGCATCGACGGCATGTATCGAAGTGGTCACAAGCTGATTGCAGTTCAGAACGTCACGTTTCCTGAAGCCATTCTCGAGCTTACCTGCGATGAAAGTTTTGCGCGTGTTACCGAAGTTCGTGCGCTTGTTTCAAATCATCCGGCATTCGACCTGCCGACAACAGGCGTGATCGTTGGGAATGATTTCTATTTTATAGCAAACAGTCAGATTCATCAGATAGCCGGAACGGCCGGAGCTATTCGTAAACCTGGGGAGCTGAAGGAAACGATTATTATGAAAATATCGCTTACTCGGTAAGCTTTTTCCGCCGCTCCATCACTTCCCGCCATGTGGTAAGAACAAACCCCTCTTTCTTGAGAAACTCCCGTAATGCAGGGTCAGTCATGGCAAGTAAGTCACCCTTGCGGATTTTCCCGGAATCAGAAATGTAAGGAAAGACCTCTGTCGGTGCCGTACAATGCATGATCACCATCGTCAGTCCGGGTTTTGTATTTCGAAGCGTCTCAATGTATTTACCTGTCGCGAACTTCCGGAGTTCTTCGTCTTTGGCGGAGAGATGGCTGTAATTCCACTCATAACTGAAATTGTGCAGATCGTCAAGTACGGGAAGGCCTGCTTTCCATAACGACTCACCGAACCTTTGAAAAAAAATCAACTGTTCAGGTGTCAACTTGAGTTGCTCGAAAATCAGTTGGTTATGGCCACCCGGAAACATGACGGGGATTTTAAGCTCAATGCCGAGTTTTATGTAACGTTCGAGGAACTCCGGTTTGGCGAACACCGTGCCCATGTGACTATCCAGGTGGGTTGGTTCGAATCCTATTGTACGCGCGCGATCAATCTGGGCCCGGATTTCTCTTTCCACTTCGTCCGGGGTTGCATGTGTTACAACGTCCGGAACAGAGGCCCACATAGCGCCTTCCTTATCAACCAGCCCGGGCGTTGTGCTCTTGCCGGAAAGGGGACCCCATCTGTAGTCTCTCCACTCCGATGTAAGTGTCAGGTGCAAGCCCGCATCAACTCCGGGATTTTCCTGCATGTAGTGAAAGAAACCCGGCACCCACGGACAAGGCATCATAATACTTACCGAGGTTGCCACACCTTTCTCCAATGCCTGTATCGCACCCTGGTTTGAGTCCCACGACATACCAACGTCGTCGACGTGCAGAATAAGCACGCGCGTACCTTTGGGGAAACCAAGTTTCTCAGCATATGTTTGCTGAGCCGACACATCGACGCAGACTGCAATCGCAGCCACGACGAAGTTGAAAATCATGAGGCGTTTCATATGATAGTATTAGTAGAACCGCGTTTGTGATTCTCAGCCGTAAATTTCATTCAGGACGGCAGCAAGCCTGACGCCGGCCTGGAGCAGTCGCGTGCGAACAAGATGGAGTTTCCGGTATGAATATTCGTAACCGAGTCGGGTGCGATCGTAGTCATAAACTTCTTTGCGCAAAGCCTTGCTTTCATTTGCCCAGTCCCGCACGCTTGCGCGTTGCCATTTCTTCAACGTCTCGGCATCTGGTTCGAGGAGCGATTCGGCAAGTTCCGTGTAACTCAGTTTTGTGTCGTCAATCATATCGCTGTCCCAAACACGATGAAGGTTACTATCGACGCGAAACCACATCACTTTCACTTCATTACCACCGCGGTCGTTGCCGCCGCCGACATGAAGCGGTTGATGGATGTCTCCGACAAGGTGGATCAGCATCTTTACGTACTCGGTTTCTTTGGCTGGATCGAGATTTCCTTTCTTGAGTTCCGCGATCACGCGTTCGAGCGTCATTATTACGTCGCCCTTTGGATTCTTTTCTGCCTGTTCGTAAGTCTGCTCGTCTGGAATTGTCACCCAATGCCAGTCGTACGTGTACTTATATGTGCTGTCTGAGTAAATCTCATCCATCCATGTACTGACCATGGCCATAGACTGTCCGTTAAGGATACGTTTCAGTTCGCGCTTTGCTTTTTTGTTAAGGTATTTTGAGGCAAGCTGAGCCACTGCGCGATGGCCCGTGGCACCCCATCCAAAAGCCAGTGACGAAACAAAAACAAAGAGCGTAAGAAGTGACAATCTTTTCATGGTTCAAGTCGGTAACTATACTGGCTGCAAGTAAGCCTATTTTCCGTCTGTCGCCAACAGTTCTGCGTGCCCATTAACTCTTCCCGGAAACAAAATCCCCGAGTCAGTTCAGCGGAAGCGGCGTTACGGTATACCCGGCCTTGCGAAGCAGCGAAACGAGCCCGTTTTCCCCGGGAAGATGCAATGCGCCCACCGCCACGAAACATGACCCGGAATCGAAATACCCGGGAAGTTTTTTTATCCAGTTCCGGTTCCGGTTGTCCAGCAACGCGTCCTTTTCTGAAGTGGAATATGAAGATTCCGAAAACATCGCCATCAGCGAATCAAGTTCCTGCGCGCGGTACATCCTGTTCATTGTAATCAGCGTCGATATAGATGAGTCGCGTTTGCTTACGAACTCGGCAAGTTGTTTCGCCTGCTGGACGTACGAACTTCCAAACAATACAGCGGTCTGCTCCTCGAATGTCTCAAGCCCGACAAGTCCCTTTGAATCCCGGGCAAGATTTTGAAAATGAAGATCCATGGGAATTACAGCCTTGCCGTTGAGCTTCTGCTGAACCAATGTAACAATCAACATCTGGACCATCGAGGGATTGAATTTGTTGAGCATGGTCAGATCCATTCCCCCAAGTTCCTTGAGCCATTCAGATGTGAGTGCATATGTTTCTTCGGTCAGAATATCCTGCAGGAGTGTATCTTTCATCATGGCCGCCATCATGACTTTTGGTGTCATGGAATTGTCCAGTACAAGTTCGCCGATCAGTGTATTTGCAGAGTCGAATCGTGCCTTGACCATCGAAAGACTATCAATATATTCGCTACCCATCAGGTGAAATGTGCCGAACAAGTATGAAGGTTTAGCCAATCCGTTGCCCGACACACGCCATAACAAGGACTCATCCGATTTCTGCGCGAAGCCGGTTTGGAAAACAATGCACGTGATCAGTAATGTTAAGCGGATTTTATTCGGGATGTTTTTGATGGATGTCATGCAACAGCGATTTAAGATTATCAAGGTGGTTACCATACAATTTCTTCAGCAGCCAGTTCACCACCCATGTGCTCGTAAGATAAAAAATTACCGCGACGACCGAGAGCATAAGAATTGTCTTCGGCTTGCTCAATATGCCAAGTATGTCAACGGTGCCCTTTTCGAGTAACCCAAACAGGATACCCATCGCAAAGTAAACAGGGTAGAGAACGGTATAACTTCTCCGATAAAACCGCAGGTACGCTGACAAGTCGTTAATGAGGTTCTCGATGCCTGAACGTATATTTCCTTCAAGTGGATTAAAGCGCGAAAGCAGAATCAGTTTCTTGATGTAGTATACCGTGTAAACGATGAAAATGAGGGGGATACTGATTGACATCCACTTCATGGCTCCGGAAGGCAATGTCATCGCATAGATAACAATAACGACGCCGGCGATAAGGGTAAAGATCAATTCGAACCACACACTTCGTTTAAGCTTCGCTACGATAGAGCGGCTTGTGCCTTTGAGCATGGCCGCTATCTCCGCTTCATTTTTAAGCGGGAAAACAGCCGTATGTTGTTTCCATATATCCTTAAGATCTTCTAACTCCATCGCTCCAACATCAATTTTCTTAATTTTTCCCGGATCCTGTTCATTCGAACACGCACGTTGTTTTGTGAGATACCTATTGTCTCAGCAATTTCTTCGTAAGGCACTTCCTCAAGCGCCATCATAATCATGGCGCGATCAATCTCATTCAGTTGACGGATCGCGGCTTGCAGTCTGTGCAGATTTTCCTCGGAATCGTCACTGCCCTCCGTGAGGTTGAAATGAACTTCACGCAGGTCCTCGGTCTTGATTTTTCTCGTTTCCTTTCGGAAGCCGGAAATTGCTGTGTTAAGAGCAATTCTGTACATCCATGTAGTGATCTTCGCTTCACCGCGGAACGTCGGAAATGACCTCCATAACTGGAGTACAATTTCCTGAAATAGATCGTTGCGCACCTCGGGATCGTTTTCGTACATGATACACACTTTGTGAATCAATCCCTGGTGCTCATTGATCAGGTTAACGAACCGTTGTTCATCGATTGCCGCCAATGCCGAATGCCCTTTTGTATCGGTCGAAGATAGATAAAGATAATTACATAGGAAACGTGGATTGATGACGCAAAAGGTCGAAAACCTGAGGTACGGTGGTTGCGAAGAAACAGTTCGCCGGTTCAAAAAAAATCCCGACACTAAGGCCGGGATTAGTTGCAGAATGATGCGTTTTATTCGCTAGAGCGTGTTTAAATACTTGCGCAGCGCCTTGAGTTCGACATCGGTCAGGTCCTTCGCCATTGGCCATGGCATTTCCTCCGGTTTCAATATCTTCCCTTCAGGTGTAACGCCTGTCCGCAATGTTGTTATCCATTGGTCTTCGGTCCATTTGCCCGGATTACCCGTTGATGAAATATCAGCAACCACCGGAAGCCCCGGCGCGAGGGCTTCGCCACCCTTCATGGTTTCCTTATGACAACCCGAACACGATGTCGCGAGGTATTTTCCAAATACCACAGATACTTCTTCCTTAACGTTGCTTATAAGCTGATGATCATGGTCGAGCATTTCCGCTGGAATCAGTGGAAACTTGCCCAGGTCTGAGAGTACTCTCACCATCGGACCAAGTCTTATTTCGGGCAACTCGTTGTCCACTGGTGGTACCGTTGAGCAGTATGCAATGATTGACTTCATGTCGTATTCACTTAACAAATAGAACTCATGCGACGGCATAAAGATAAGCGGTGTGCCATCCCGGCGGATCCCATGCTTAAGGGCGAGAACCCAGTCGCGAACGCCGTAGTCTGTGGAAAGACCGCCTTTGCCCTTGGTGAGGTTCGCAGAAACGAGGCGTCCCAGCATGAAGTCACTGTGCATGATTTTCCCGCTCAGGTCAGCGCCGTGACACTCCATACATCCCTTTACAGAGGCGAGACGTTTCCCTTTGGAGAGCATCGCGGAATCGGGCGTGATATAAAGCGTTTGCGGCGTAACGGCATACCGCGTGTCGAGCCTGCTTTCCGTGCTGATGTAAGCTTTCACATAGAAGCCCACGCCGAACAATATGACGGCTCCCAAAACAATCAAAACACCTTTGAGGATTTTTTTAATCATATCAATTATCTGAATTGTACAAGAGCCTGATACGGCAAACGCGAACGCGGGAGACTACGCGAGACGGATAAAAATCTACGGCAACGGGAGCGTTTTCGGCAACCTATGTCGGCCGGAGCCGTATATCCAGCATCCTATTTCGTTTCACAGATGCCAAAGCAAACCGGGAATTTTGTTTCCCTGGATTATTCATTTCTTTTAGGAAAAGGTTCCGGCTCGCACACGCCGCAGAAGGGGTATACCCTGGGGGGTGACTGGGGTACTATCCAAATTGAATCGGTAAAACTGCCAATGTTAACCGTTACGCACTTCTCAGCGAACCTTGAAAAAAATATCCACATCAAACATACTGATCCGCAGCAATGCCAGACGGTGAATAGTTGTTTCGTTGTGAGCGGGAAAGTTGATTCGGCTTTTAATGATATTGGCTACCATCGTTTATTAACCGAGGGCAAACAAAATTTCATTTACAAACCTGTTGTGTATGACGATCACTTCATTGAAGCAGGATCGGAGCCCCTAAAGTTGCTTCATCTTGCTTTTGACCGCACGTACTTTATCGATATACTCACAGGAATCTCGTGGTGTGACGAGCTGCGGTTGAAGATTGACAAAAGGGAACCTGTACTTGGCGGAGAGTCCGGCCTGGCGATTACACCGGCAATGCGCCGGGTCATGCAGGAGATTATGACTTGTCGTATGTCGGGGCCGTTGGGAAATTTGCTGGTTGAAGCTTGGGCGCTTGAACTTACCGCCTGGCAACTCGATCAATACCATTCCGCAACGATGAAGCCTGATCCGGTTATGACGTTGTCGGATCGGACTGTCTTTAATCAGCTGAAAGAATACCTCGATAATAACTTTTGCGGCAACCATTCGCTTAAATCACTGTCCAGGATGTTTGGCGTGAATGAGTTCAAACTCAAAAAGGGATTCAGGGAGAGTTTTGGTGAAACGATTTTTGGTTATATCCATCGCCTGAGGATGCAACACGCCCGCGCGTTGATGGAGAACAGGAACATGAGTGTTACTGAAGCCGCAGCATGTACAGGATACAAGAATCCCAATCATTTCTCCACGGCTTTCAAAAAGCAGTTTGGATGGTCGCCATCGCGCATCAGAAAAACATCCGGCATGGCGGCCTGACAGTATCTTGTCAGCTTTTACTTTTTCTCTTCGGGCTGACGCTCAAGATTGAAGAGGTCGTGCAGGATTTCGGACAATGTATCGGCTTCGCCACGCTTGCATGCAGCTTTCAGTTGCAGTACCGGATACTTCAGAATTTTCTGCATCAGTGAGCGACTCATCTCATCAAGTTTCCGAATCTCTTCCGGTTTTGCATTCTTGATGAAACGCGATAACTCTTCTTTGCGAATTTGTTCGAGCGTTTGTTTGAGTTTCTGAATCGTCGGAGAGACGATCATTTCCTTCGACCAGTCTTCGAACTCGGCCATTGCCTCCGTAATGAGTGCCCGTACTTGCGGAATTGATGCTTTCCGTTTCTCAACGGTTTCATTTGTTTTCTCCTGAATGTCGTCAAGGTTGAAAACAAGCGCACCATGCAGTTCATCCACCGACGGTTCTATGCTGCGTGGCATAGACAGGTCTATAAAAAACTTATGTGAAACGATATTTAGTCTGCTGACCATCTCACGTGTGATCAACGGCTCAGTTCCCGACACCGAACTGATGATTACATCAGCTTGTTTTAGCTCTGTTTCCAGCAGATCAAGTCCACCGTAATTATATCCCGTCTTTTCAGCAAGTTTCGCAGCCTTTTCAACGGTACGATTTAGAATTGTGACATTTTCCAGCCGCGACTTCTGGAAATTCAGGCATACATCCTGACCGATTTCACCAACGCCCAGCACAAGTACTTTCGGGTTCCGTACGTTACTTGTGAGGTCTTCGGCAAGCTCCTTTGCTGCATAGGAAATAGAAGCTGCACCATCACGGAACGCAGTTTCCTGGACAACGCGTTTGTTAACAAAGAAAATGGTATGCATGAGACGGTGCAGGAATGGTCCTGCCATATTCTCGTCGGCGCTCCATTGGTAGGCGCTTTTTACCTGCCCCGAAATCTGAAGGTCACCGATAACCTGCGCGTCCAACCCGATGGCTACCTCAAAAAGGTGTTCAATAGCGTTCGCGCCCTCAAGACGTTGAAAATAATCCTGATAACCATTCGAAAGTTTCTTTACGAATGACAATCCGGTAAAAATTTCAATGGTGTAATCCTTTTCGGCGTTGTAGTAAATCTCGGTCCGGTTGCAGGTGGATACCACCAGGACATCCGTCGCACTCGTGTACTCCCGAAGAAACTGAAGTAATTGCTTTCCTGTCGTTTCGGTTAGTGAAACCTGTTCCCTGATCGATACAGGGGCGGTCTTGTAAGTAAGAACGAGCGCTTTAAAATTCGGTGTCATCAGAACTACAAATGTAAATCCAGTTGGAAAATCAAACCTTAAAAACTATCGGTATCCGATAATTTAGAATCAGTATAAATAGTTTTCCCGGAAGCGGGCTGCTCCTTTTACGACGGCTGGCCGCGTAGGTTTTGCTTCTTCTCTCCAAATACAACAATTTCGCTTTTGGAAGTTCAAACTGATCGGTAAAAAAACGCGATTCTCTGTGCAAAACGCCTGAGCGGAATCAGAAAAACAAACTGACTTTTCTCATGGGTTGGGTTATGCTATCTTCGGATAGAATTTAAACCGTTAGCAGTTATGTTTTTCATTTACCGTTGGCTGTACCGCCAGGTTGGATTTTCACGTGCCCAGAGTAATGGCTTCCTTTTGCTTCTGCCATTGACAATCGTATTCATATTTTCGGCACCACTCTATCAGGCTTATCAAAGAAGTATGGGGACATATTCTGACCCGGGAGATTTCCAACGTCTGGATAGCCTTGTTGCGCTTTTCAAGCCCGCTTCCACGGTTGTGGCTGAAACGCTTTTTTATTTTGATCCAAATCGCGTTTCCGTAGACGACATGCGACGACTTGGAATCCCGCCTTCGGTTGCAGCAAGGATTAACCGTTTTCGTGAAAATGGAGGTTCATTTCGCGTAAAAGAGGACTTCAAAAGGATTTATGGAATAGACAGTACTCTTTATCAGCGACTTCACCCATTCCTGGAGGTACCGGGTTATGAAAAGCAGGTAAAGAAATACGGACATCCCCGCCAATCGGATAGATCACGAATCCAGATCCGCTTATTTGATATTAATACTACAGATACCGCGCAATTAAAGGCGATTCGGGGGATTGGGGACAAGCTTTCGCTCCGGATCATCCGCTACCGCGAGGCACTGGGCGGATTTGTCCGACTGGAGCAGTTGGGCGAGGTGTATGCCATGGATTCCGCGAGAATTGCCGAATTGAGGCGTCATTGTTTCATAAACCCTGATTTTCAGCCGAAAAAGATCAATATTAACACAGCCGGCCGTCAGGATATAGCGGGTCATCCCTATATTTCTCCCCGGCAGGCCGGCTCTATTGTGGCCTATCGATTTAACCATGGAAACTATGTTTCAATTGAGGATCTTGTCCGCATCGAAAACTTGGATTCTGTTACGTTCCGGAAAATCCGGCCCTATCTGACGGTTGAATAGTGAATCTACGGTCGATGTGAAATAGAAAGTGCCGCTTTAGGCGTTTATTCAGTAAAATCCATTATGGCCGCACAGGCAAAAGGAATATTAAGAACATTTTTAAGGCGACTCACCAACCTGTCGGGAAACAACCGTAGCCTCCTGCTGCTGCGTCTGGTTTCCGATCAGTTTGTCGATGTTCAACGCTTTAGTTTTCTCAACGGGCTTCCTGCTTTTGAGATGCTTCGTGCATTAGTCAAAGGTGCTGACTACAAGATTTGCGCGATTCACGATAGCAGACTGGAAGCCAACAACATCGTCAGCACCAAACTTAAAATGCTGCAGCGCGCCGACCATTCCGTTTTTGAAGAACGTGGTACGCGCGATTTGCATGTAGGGTGGCCGTTCCTTCGGGGTAAGTTTGCCGACGGTACGCTTGTGAGATGTCCGTTACTATTCTTTCCGGTACGCCTGGTTCAAAAAGATCAGTCGTGGATACTCGAATCCCGCGAAGACGCCGGAATCACTTTTAATAAAACGTTTCTTCTCGCGTATGCATTTTACCACAACCTCAATGTAGACGAAGATCTGCTCGATTTTTCGTTTGATGAATTCGATTCCGAAATCACACAGTTCCGTACGCAGTTATATGAACTGCTTAAGAATCGCATCGAACTGAATTTTAATCCCGATAATTTTACAGATGAACTTCAGGAGTTTGCGGAGTTCCGGAAGACTGAGTTTGAAAGTACTCACGGTACAGGTCAACTCAAGTTATTTCCTGAAGCTGTGCTCGGATTGTTTCCGCAGGCGGGGTCTCAATTAGTGCCTGATTACCTGCATTTGCTCGAAGATGAAAACTTCCAGGATCTTGAAGACTTCTTTACGAGGGCACGTCTTGCCGATCAGGAAATGACCAGGGACGAATATCTTGTTCCAGCTAATCACGGCCTCAAGGAAGAAAAGATGTATACACCGTTCCCGCTAGACGCCTGGCAGGAAAACGCGATACAAGAGATTAAAAAGGGTAAGTCGTTAGTGGTACAAGGTCCGCCGGGTACGGGGAAGTCACAACTCATTTGTAATCTTCTGAGTGACGCTATGGCATCCGGAAAGAAAGTTCTTCTCGTGTGTCAAAAGAGAGCGGCGCTCGATGTTGTGCATGAACGCATGAACAAAAAAGGTCTCGAGCCTTTTCTTGCCCTGGTACACGACTTCCGTAATGATCGCAAGGAAATTTTCGCAAAGATCGCCCGTCAGATTGATCGTATAGACGAGTACAAAGCGCGTAACCGTTCCGTTGACATCATCCAGATGGAACGCCGTTTTGTTCAGGTTTGTCGTGCGATAGATCAGACAACAGAAGAACTTCAGGAGTTCAAGGACGCACTTTATAACGAGATCGAATGTGGTGTATCTGTAAAACAATTATACCTTCAATCCGATCCAGCCGCACCATCCATAAATCTTAAGCAGGAGTATCATTACTTTATGCTTCCGGCCGATGCCTTCCTCAAGAAGTTGCATCGGTATGCCATGTATGCCACAGTCTATGAACAACCTGGTCATCCCTGGAAGGAAAGAAAGTCATTTGCCGGACTACAGGCTTCCGATCAGGTGCGCATCGAACAGACTATCGATGATATTCTCGAGTTTGAGCGTCAGCTTTCAGAAAAGATCGCTGAATTAACAAGCGCCAGACTGGGCCTTGAAGATTGCGAGAGCCTGTGGTACCGGCATGAAGAAATAATCGGGATGTTAACACTCATCAGGGAGGATGATGTATACCGTTACTTCCGGTTAATGAACAACGAGACCGATGACGAAACCAGTATGCTTTGGCTTTCCAATATGGAGCGCGTTGTATTAAACTGCTTTGATGAAATCGGCCCCGAAGTCACAATCCCGACTGAAAAACTGGGAAAGTTCCAGGAAGTGCTTCACGAACGCATGCGCACGCGTAAAAACCTGATTCATAAAATCCGGTGGGAACTCTTTTCGGAGAATAAGTTTGTCATCAAGCGCGTGCTTGTCGCGAATGATCTGGCGTACAACAAGTACGGGCTTCGGGTTCTGGAACAGCGTATAGACACCAGGTTGAATCTTGAACATCAGATAACCGCGCTCAGGGCGAGAACGTGGCTCGTGGAAATGCCGACGGACTATAAAAAGGAAAGCTGGCAAATCTGGTTCACAAAACAAAAGCAGGCGGTACGCGCCAAACTTACGTTTCGGTCGTTCCGCGAAATCCGCGAAAGCATTAACCCGGAGGTCTGCACACGCAGCGAGTTTCATAAAATAATGCGTCAACTGCTCGACCTGCTGAAGGAAATTCCTCCACGCAAGGAAGAATGGGCGAAATTGTTGTCGGCATACCACATTCGGAAAATTTCGTCGGATAAAGAGTTTGCTGCTCTCTTAAGGCATTCCCTCAATGACGATTTTGACAGTTTGTGTGAATTTGACGGGCTGCGTGCCGGCATGGCTGGCGTCGAAGAGAACGTGGTCTTGAAACTACAGGATTTTGTCGGGTCATGGGATGGTGATGAACTCGAGAAATTGTTTAATAACAGTGTCAGCCTTGCGTGGATTGATCACATAGAGCTCAAACACCCCGTGCTGCGTTCTGTGTCTTCCATGAAGATGGAGGAACTGCAACAAACGTTACCCGACCTTGTTTCGGAAAAACAGAAACTGAGCCTCGATATATTACTGCTTCGGGCGCGCGAGAACGCCTATGAAAAAATCACCTACAACAGGCTGAACAACATGGTCTCGTATCGTGACCTGCTTCATCAGGTTTCGAAAAAGAAGAAGCTTTGGCCGTTGCGAAAGTTGATCGCTACATATCATGAAGAGCTCTTTCAACTTGTCCCATGCTGGATGGCATCCCCGGAATCCGTGTCGGCGATCTTTCCGATGACCGCGCTTTTTGATCTGGTCATCTTCGATGAGGCATCACAATGTTTTTCGGAACGTGGTCTGCCGGCGATGTACCGGGCAAAGCAGGTCCTTGTTGCAGGCGATGGGCAGCAGCTGCGCCCCAACGACCTGTACCAGGTACGTTGGTCAGGTAAGGATGACGAAGAGGAGGCCGATGTCGAAGTGGAGTCGTTGCTTGAACTCGCTGAAAGGTATCTGCCAACGGTACACCTGCAGGGACACTACCGGAGCAAGTCGGTTGAACTCATCGAGTTTTCAAACCGGAATTTCTATAGTCACCGGCTCAGACTTCTGCCGGACCGTGATAGGCTTAACCGAAATGAGCCCGCACTTGTTTATAATCGTGTGGATGGAGTATGGGACGACGGTACCAACGTCGTGGAAGCAGAGGAAGTAACACGCCTTGTAACCGAACTGATAGCGGAGAACCCGTCGAAAGAAATCGGTATTGTCACTTTTAACGCGCCACAGCAAAATCTTATCATGGACCTTGTGGAAGAGCGTTTCCGCGAAAAAGGAATAGCAGTACCCGAATCGTTGTTTATCAAAAACATCGAGAACGTCCAGGGTGATGAAAAGGATATTATCATATTTTCGATTGGCTACGCGGCTGACAAAAAGGGAAAAGTCTCATTGCAATTCGGAAGTTTGAATGTTCCGGGAGGGGAAAACCGGCTTAACGTAGCTGTAACGCGGGCGCGTGAAAAGGTTATTGTCGTGACGAGCATTCAACCGGAGCAACTAAAAACAGAGAATACGAAAAATGCCGGGCCGTCTATGCTGAGATCATACCTTGAATTCGTGCGCAGTGTCCACGACAGAAACTGGCGTCTCGAACCACGATCCAACGGGCATAGTCGCGCGACCCTTGGTAAGAAACTGCTGGCGTGGTGCGACGAGCGGCTGAGCGGTTTTGACTTCGAACTTCAATCGCTGCCCCATACCGATATCAATATCCGGAAATCCGATAAGTACCTGGCCGCGTTGTTGACCGACGACGAACGGTTCCAGCGCAGCATTTCCATTAAGGATACATTCGCCTACACGCCGTTGCTGCTCAGAGAAAAGAACTGGAACTACCGCTACGTCTATAGCCGACAACTCTGGAAGAACCGCGAGCATCTTGAACAGACGCTCATGGTTTATGTTGGCAACCAGTCCTAGAATGGGTAGAGTACGTTTGGAGAGCGCGTTGTGATCAACCTCGCTTCTCCATTGATTCTGCCGTTGTGACGCGGGTAATAACAGTGGAGTATGGAATGAAACTTTTCCTGACGCGTCGAAATTCGCGCAGCCCGTTCGCGCATATCCGGTGTAAGGATCTTCAGCAACGGCTGTCCTACACTGTTCAGGCAGGGAAATGCATCTAGAAGCTTATCGTCCCACGCAGCGTAATTCCGGAGTATATCATCCGGGTACACGACCCGTCTGTCCGTACCTTCTTCGGGTAGTACTTCAAAGGGTTCGTCTATGTTAAGATATCCGTAGTCGTCGGTAAGTTCCTCACCGGGATGAATGTCCCTGACAGCGATTTCGAATTCGTAGGCAGTGGTAAGACAATTTGAATTGAAGCTGTGGTTTACGAAACGTGCGTTGTCCCAGCAGAGTACATAATTTCCTTCGTGATTTCTGTAAGTGTACTTGTCGAGTACCTGCTGGTAGAGGGGATCAAGTTTTTGAATGTCGGGGGGAGTAAAAATGCGGTCCAGTTTGTCGAGTGCCCAGGTTATTGTGCCTTTGGGGATGAATTTGGTGGCAATCACGCCATAGCCTATAGTCTCATTAATGAAACGTAGCTCCGTGTCGGGGTGGATCATATAAAATGATTAATTCTTTTGTTTTGTCCGTCATGATTTAGTGATCTGATAATGGAAGGATCGGGTTTTTATTTCTGACACACAACTAACCCAATCTGTACATTACTTTAAATAAAGTTCATGCAAAAAAAACTAATAGTCCATCGCCAGACGGAAATTATTTTTTTTGGACAAAAAAAGAAGCCGGACATTTCTGCCCGACTTCAAACTACAACCAGACGCCCAAAGTTATTGACCGTTCGCGGTGGCGTAGACGGGAACAGACTTGACGGTTTTTATAATGCGCGCTGCAACTTTGTAGGGGTCGGCTGAAGAGTTGGGTCTCCTGTCTTCAAGCCATCCTTTCCAGTTGTTTTCAACCGTAGCGATCGGGATACGGATCGAAGCACCGCGGTCGGAAATTCCATAAGAGAATTTGTCGATCGACTGTGTTTCGTGCTTACCGGTCAGACGCAGGTGGTTGTCGGCACCATAAACAGCAATGTGTTCTTTTACAAAAGGAGCGAATGCCTGGCACACGGTATCGTAAACGTCTTTTGAGCCGGCTGTGCGCAACAGGCTGTTTGAGAAGTTCGCGTGCATACCGGAACCATTCCAGTCGGTGTTACCGAGAGGCTTGCAATGCCAGTTAATCGCGATACCGTATTTCTCGGCAGTTCTTTCAAGGAGGTAACGTGCTATCCAAACCTGGTCACCTGCAGATTTTGCACCTTTTGCAAATATCTGGAACTCCCATTGGCCGGTGGCTACTTCTGAGTTTATACCTTCAATGTTGATTCCTGCTTCGATACAGTAATCAAGGTGTTCTTCCACGATGTGACGTCCGAATGCGTTTTTCGCACCAACAGAGCAGTAGTAGGGACCCTGCGGTGCGGGATAGCCGTGCTCAGGGAACCCGAGGGGTTTGTCGATTGCCGGGTTCCACAGGAAGTACTCCTGCTCAAATCCGAACCAGAAGTCGTTGTCGTCATCATCGATAGTAGCCCGACCGTTAGAAGGGTGCGGCGTACCGTCAGGACTCAGAACTTCGCACATAACGAGGTATCCGTCTTTTCTTGCGGGATCCTTGAATATGGCAACGGGCTGCAAAAGACAATCGGAAGACCCGCCGGGTGCCTGTTCTGTAGAGCTTCCGTCGAAGCACCACTCAGGACAGCTTTCCAGCTTACCGTCGAAGTCTTTTACAATTTTGGTTTTGCTCCTCAGGCTTTGGGTTGGGACATATCCATCCAACCAGATGTACTCAAGTTTTGATTTTGACATAAGGTTATAGTTGTTTGTTGGTAGTTTCAGTTTTCTTAGAATGAATAGACTGCTGCAAGAGTGAATGATGACAGGCTCTTTTGTCCTTTCCAGTTTTTGTCGGCAAACGATTCCTCAGACGCCATGTCCATTCTCACCTCGGGGATGATCGTTAATCCCCCCACCTTGTAATTGGCAGAAAGTGTCACTGCTGTTACGCTTCCGCTTCCCTCATCGTCAAGTCCGATGATATCGAGGTGACCTTTCTTGATCATGAATTGTTCGAGGCGAAGACCGAGCGCGAAACTTTCTGAGAAAGTAATCTTGGGATAAACCGCGAATCCGAAGAATGAGGTCGCATCAGCATCACTTTCCTCGATGTCGCCCTCTTCAGTGAAGTACTCACCGGCGGCTACTGTTTGGTATGAAGTATTGAGACCGAGGTAGAATTTTTCGCCGATGTTGTAACCTGCTGTCAGGTCAACCTGGAACAGGCTTCCGGCGGAATAGAACTCGTCGTCTTCCAGGTCTTCGCTGAAGTCTTCTTTAACGAGCTTACCATCCTGATCTCCATAGAGAACGTTCAACCAGATGCCACCTGCATCGCTGGAGTGTCCGATCTGACCACCGATGGTGTAGGTGTTCACCGGGTTGAATTCAAGCATATCGGTTGGGTTCAATACGGCAAGTTTTGCGACCATACCGCCACCAAGATCGAAGTCGGCGCGCAGACCGCTGTGGCTGAATGGTCCGTATGAAAACATGTAGGAAGTTGAGTAGTGGAAGTTTACTGCCGGCGAGATAACTTCGTAACCAAGGAACGTGTTGAACTGTCCGAAGTTCAGTTTTACTTTTTCACTCAGGTTATAATACACGAACAACTGGTTTACGATTCCGATGGGTGTACCAAACACGGCATCTCTGCCGCGTGGACCGAATACGAGGTCGCCAACAAAACCCACTTTCTCGCCTTCGTACGATGCCACGAGATTGACCATCCCGATGCCGAATCCTTTTTGGTTAGCAAATGCGGTGGCAGGTGCGTATGTCTTATACCCGAATGCACTGCGGAAATATGTATCGACAGATCCTGACAATGAGAATGTCGGTGCTTCATCTTCCTCTTCTTTGTCTGACGAAGCAGTTGCTTCGGAAGGTGTGATTGTTTCCGCAGTAGCGAGTACAGTTTCCTGGCTATAGGTGGCTGCGGAAATCAGAAAAGCTGAAAGAAATAGTCCGTAAAATTTTATCGTTTTCATAATTTTGGTTGTTGTCTTTTTAACAATGAACTAGAGTTATCCTGGTCGGGTCTCTCATACCCGGCCGGGAGCTTTAGTGAACCTGAATCCTGGATTCCGGCTCCTTTCCGGATCAGATAAGCCATGAAGTGATCCGGATGTCAGTGGTGTCATGGCACCGATGCAGTTGGTCTGATTGTATACATCTTGCGTTGTTAGGTTAGGTTTAAGGGTTGTAAGTGTGAAGGCCGGCGCGGCCGGCCTTCGATATTTTTTACGCTATTTTTTCTTCGAGTACACTGTAGTCAACCGGATAAAGATTTTCGCCGTGCTGACTGTAGTCAGAACCAACTTTCTTCTCTTCAGGTGATACACGCAGTGGTAGTATGAGATCGGTAATTTTCAGGATGGCCATTGAGCCGAGGAATGTGAAAGCCACGACAATCACCAGAGCCTGAATGTGTACAAAGAATAGTGTTGTCTCGCCGAAGAAGAGTCCGTTTCCTGTTGTGTTACCTCCGTTCACTGCTGTGTTAGCAAGCAATCCGGTCATCACCATTCCTACTGCACCACCAACACCGTGGCAAGGGAAGACGTCAAGTGTATCTTCAAGGGATGTTTTGCTTTTCCAGTGAACAACCACGTTGCTGATAAGTGCGGCGAACGTACCGATAAACAGACTGGAAGGAATCGTAACAAATCCTGCCGCAGGCGTGATCGCCACAAGTCCTACGACCGCACCGATACAGAATCCGAGAGCGGAAGGTTTTTTGCCGCGAACAGCGTCAAATAGAATCCAGGCAAGACCGGCGGCAGCGGAAGCCGTGTTTGTTACAGCGAAGGCAGATGCGGCCAGAGGACCTGCGCTTAATGCGCTTCCTGCGTTAAAGCCAAACCATCCAAACCAGAGCAAACCTGTTCCCAAAAGAACGAATGGAATGTTAGCAGGTGCGATTGGAGTTTTCTTTTCATCCTTATTACGGAGGTAAATTGATGCAGCGAGTGCGGCAAGGCCCGCAGACATGTGAACTACAGTACCACCGGCAAAATCAAGGACACCCATTTTAAAGAGAAATCCTTCTGAGTGCCATGTCCAGTGTGCCAATGGTGCGTAGATCAAGAGCGAAAAGAGCACCAGAAAGAGGATGTATGATTTGAAGCGGATACGTTCAGCGAAAGTACCTGTGATGAGCGCAGGAGTTATGATCGCAAACTTCAATTGGAAGAAGGCGAAGAGTACCAGCGGAATTGTTCCCCATGCAGGGGCGTCGAGTACATTATTAAACATGAAGTACGTCGAAGGACTTCCGACGAGGCCGCCGATCGAATCACCGAACGCGAGGCTGAATCCGACAACGATCCAGAGAACACTGATTACGCCCATTGCAATGAAACTTTGAAGCATGGTAGAAATGATGTTTTTCATGTCAATCATTCCACCGTAGAAGAAGGCAAGACCGGGTGTCATCAACATAACAAGGGCTGCTGCGCAGAGCATCCAGGCGACGTCTCCTGAATTGATGCCCTCGGTATTGATTTGCGTCGGGACTGCCGGCATGAACACTGCCAGAATGCTGATCAAGATCAGCAGGGCAAGGAAGATTACTGATTTTTTCATGGTCTGTAGTTTGTTAAGGGTAATTTCGAACTGTTCTACCGAATAACTGATACAATTTTCCGACAAGTAGGGTCAAAAAAGAACCACTTTAGAAAAAAAATTAACGAAATCGTTGTAGGTAGGGGTCAGAATAGACCCTATTCGTGAATTTTTTATGATATTTTCAAAAAGATGGGCTGGGACGGAATGATGTTTGGCTATTTACCGTCAGGGTGAAATGAAATATGGGATGAATAATAGATAACGAATTTTATGGGCATAAAAAAAGGCTACTCGCTGTGAGTAGCCTTTTTTTATTTGGACCCTTGCTCCCTAGATTGACTTTGACTGGATGTACTCCAGTTTCCTTTCGATTTCTTCAGCGATTTTTGCTTCGTCCTGATGTGTGATCATGGAAACTTCAACAACAAGGCTTTGAATTGACTCAGTACCGAGGTGCTTGTCGCCAAGCACAGGATATTGAGCTTTCAGTTCTTTCTTTAATGCTTCCTGTTTGTTTCTATCGAGTGTTGCAATCATGTCGTAAAAAAATTTGGTGTTCTACATCCTTAAACTACGAAAAAGACTGTATAGTTTAAACGCTAACATGCTGTAAAATAGACTGTTATAAATTATTTGAAATCACACTGTAATAGGAGACGGTCTCACCAGGGGCGGAGTCAAATTAAAAAGTGTTGCTTTCCGAATGCGATGGATCTGGCAAGAGCCTGAATCAGCCGAACATTAGTCTATTTTCTAAAAACCAGTTGATATTTAAACCGGGCCTCAATCGATTGAAATCGTCAAAAACTTAACAATTTCTTAACATTGGGGGAGTTTCAGGTTTCCAGGTCTCGGGTTTCAGCGGAATGCGTTTGGTAACGTAAGTGTGATGGACGCTGAAGACGTGTCGATTTCTAATTCATTTATAATTTCTGATGGGGTGGGACTGACATTTCATGATGCATTTCTTGTGCGGTGGCCTTCAGGGGTCAGGGGTGCGCGGGGATAAGACTGGTCTATTCCAGCAGCTAACAGGCGTGTCGCTAAAAAAAAGAGTCCGCTTTTGCGGACCCTTTAACGGTTTAGGTAAATGAGTATCGTCTCAGTCTTCGTACGTGATGGTGTAGCCACGCATTCCGTGTTCATGACTGTCGAGACCAGTGCGTTCGTGTTCGGCAGATACGCGGATGCCCATCGTGCTTTTTATGGCGAATAATACTGCGAGTGAGAGTCCAAATGCAGGGACAGCGTACGCAACGATTCCTACAAGCTGCTTGACAAACTGATCACCGCTGGCGAGGTTTCCGAGAGTTCCCACTGCGAGAGTTCCGATCATACCACACACCAGGTGCACGGAAATAGCACCGACAGGATCATCGATTTTGAATTTATCCAGCATAATCACAGAATATACCACGACAAAGCCGCAGAAAATTCCAATAAGCATGGCTTCATTGGGACTCATCTGATCAGCACCTGCAGTAATTCCGACCAGTCCGGCGAGGATACCGTTGAGCACCATACCCAGGTCGAAGCGTTTGAATGCGAGCAATCCAGAAATGAGCGCACCGATTCCGCCCGTTGCAGCGGCGAGAGCTGTTGTTACGCACACCAATGAGATCAATTCAGGATCAGCGGAGAGTACTGAACCACCATTGAAGCCAAACCATCCGAACCACAGGAGGAATACCCCGATCATGGCGAGCGGTGCTGATGAGTTCGGGAATGTATTCGATTTGCCGTTTTCATATTTGCCAAGACGTGGCCCGAGCAGGATTACCGCAGCAAGAGCCGCCCAACCACCAACAGAGTGAACAACAGTGGATCCCGCGAAGTCATAGAATCCATAGTCGTTCAACCAGCCACCGCCCCATTTCCAGCTGCCGAGAATCGGATAGATAAAGCCGGTGAGGAAAAATGTAAAGATGAAATACGCGCTGATTTTTATACGCTCAGCAACCGCGCCCGATACGATCGTACCCGCAGTTGCACAGAAAACAGCCTGGAACAGGAAGTCAGTCCAGTATGTGTAACCACCACCCACGTAGCCAAAAGGGGTGTAGTCAGAAGCTGTCGAAAGACCGAATTGACCAAATCCGAACCATCCCTCAATGAAGTTGAAGGTGCCCGGATACATTAGTCCAAATCCGATTAATGCGTAAACAACGAGGCCGATACATGTATCGACAGTGTTTTTGAACAGAATGTTTACGGTGTTTTTCGCCTGCGTAAATCCGGATTCCACACATCCGAATCCCAATGACATCAGGAACACCAGCAAGGCTGATATGATCATCCAGACGTTGTTGGCTGTCAAAATTGTTGTGTTATTAAGCTCAACCATTTGAGCCTGAACTGCTTTCACCGAATCGGCGAGGGCAAGTTCTGCACCGGCTAACACGGCCGTAGAGTCGGGTAGTACTTCCATCATTAAAGTTAGGTTTAGTTAGGAATTAGCAGACGCAAGTAGTATCCCGCCGGTTAAAAAATAACCCACTTTGCAAAAAAAATCGCAGAAAACGATTTAGGTAGGGTGAAATTTGAACCACTTTGTAAGAAAAATGATAAATTTTCAAGATAGCAGGGTATAGTTGTGGCCAACGTACGGAAAACACAATAATATTCGGGCAAATCGGGTAAGGGAAGAATTCTAAACTGTAAGCCGGGACTGGTAGCGGGAAGACTCCGGCGCCCGGATCAATAATACCCAAACTTCCCGGGAAACAAAAAGAGGGCTGACCCCCTTGGCCAGCCCTCTTTGTCTATTAAAAAAGGTCGCTAATTACTTGCGTCCACCACCGAAGAATCCACCGATGCGGATACCGATGTAGCTGTTCTTAATTTCAGCTTCTCCAACTTCAGTTGCAGGGATGAGGTTGTACTCAAGAGCCAGCGTGAAGTGACCTGCGTCGAAACCTACGCGAGGGAAGAAACCGAATTTGGTTTCAGAGGCAGCAGCAGTAAGGGTACCTTCGCCATCAACTTCTGCTTTTACAGCAGCAAGTGAGAACATACCCAAGCCAGCGCCCACGAAAGGACGGAAGCTGTTGTTGTTGAAATAGTACTGTCCAGTCAAAGTGTAAGAAGAAATACCAGCGATATCCAGATCTACGTCATCACTGATATCTTCTGAAAAGCCTCTAACGAGAACTGCACCTTCAATACGAAGACCTACTGCAAGTTGGTCGTTAACGCGATATGAGGGCTCAAGCGTCCAAAGCAGACCACCTTTAGCACCGCTTCCGCCAGGAATAGCGTAGCCAGCACCAAGGCCAACTCTGAATTTCTTGAACTCTTGCGCATTGGCCGCAACGGAAAAGAGCATTGCAAGAGCAAAAAGCATTGATAATTTTTTCATTGTTTTTGAGATTTGGTTAAAAAATTATGGTTCAAAGTAACGGAATCGAAATGGCAGGCTGCCAACCGAGCCACGCGGAACTCTGTTGTTTGTAAGTTTATCCCGAACTGTGTCGGAAACGTTGGCACACTATCACTGCAAGCAAGCGGGAAATCGCCTGAAACGGTGAATTATCGAAATATTACATCGTTTTTTGCGAGTCAGGAACAGCAGGTTGTTTTGTATATCAGGGCTTTTTCATCACTAAAACGTAAGATGTATTGCCTGAAAAAGTTGCGGTTACGCCTTAAAGACTCTTTTCCACCACCGCTGAAACACAATAAATGCCCAAATCCGCGCGTGAATATCGCCCGGACTCGCTGAGAAAAGCTGGTTTCGCAGTGCTGCGATCTTTTCAGGTTTGAATATTCCCTGCTCCATTATAAAGGAATCGTCGAGTACTTCCTCCATAATCATAGTCTTCATCTCGCGCCGGAACCATTTAAGGAGGGGTACTTCAAATCCTTTCTTTGGACGATTATATAATGCCTTCGGCAACATGTCCCGGAAACTATCCTGCAAAATTCGTTTTCGCATCTTTCCGTTGATCTTGTATTCCGATGGCAGCCTAAAGACAAAATTGACGAGTTCGAAGTCCAGGAAAGGAGTCCGCACCTCAAGTGAGTTCGCCATGCTCATGAGGTCCACCTTCGTCAGCATATCGTTGGCGAGCACTACCTTCATATCGGTAAGGAATATGGCATTCATGCCGTCCCTTTCTGAAATTGTTTCCAGAAGTCTCGATTTGTTTTCGAAATAACGATCCGATCTTTCTGCAAGCGCGTTTTCTGTAAACAAATTGGTTGCCTCGTTCTCTCCCACGAAGCCTGCCCATTGCCAGTAGCGCTCTTTTGCATTAAGGCGACTGCCGCGACTGAAGCGGTTGAGCTGCCGGATGAGATTGCCGATTGCACTGCTTCGTGATTGCGGCAGTGCCGACCACAAAGGTCCGAGTGCGGATACGGTCTTTTCTTTCCATCCCGGATGGAGCATCCGATAGAACGCAGCGTGTTTGTTGTACCCGCCTAACATTTCGTCGGCGCCATCGCCCGATAGTGCAACCGTGGCATGTTTACGCGTTTCCCGACTTAATATATAGACCGCCAGGGCTGACGAGTCAGCAAAGGGTTCATCGATATATTTGAGTACATCGTCAACATGGGCGTAGAGGTCGTCGTTGCTCAAAAAAAAGACCGTGTGACGCGTTCGGAAATGCTTCGCGACCATTTCCGCGTAGTGGGTCTCATCAAAAAACTTCTCGTCGCGAAACCCAATGGAGAACGTGTGTATGTCCGGCTTGTAACGCGCCGCAAGTCCGGTAACTACCGAGGAGTCAATGCCTCCACTCAAAAATGCTCCCAGCGGAACGTCCGCCACCAGTCTGCGCTGCACCGATCGTTCCAGCAGCTTCGCGAACTCATGGCATGCATCGTCATACGAGAGATCGCGTCGCACAGCTTCGGGATTATAGGGGATGTCATAATATTGAGCGTGTGCGATCCGTTGTCTCTTCACAACGAGGTAGTGCCCGGGTAGAAGCTTCTTCACGTTTGTGAAGACAGAATCCGGGCCGGGAATATAGTTCAGCTGAAAATACATGAGCAGTGAATCGATATCGAGTTTCTTCTCGATCCCATACTGCATCATCGCCTTCATCTCCGATGCGAAAATAAATTTGTCTTCGTCGAAGCAATAATACAGGGGTTTTATTCCGAACCGGTCGCGGGCAACAAAAAGTGACTGCTCCGCTTTATCGTAAATACAGAATGTGAAAAAACCGTTAAGTCGTGAAAGACACTTTTCGCGTTGGTGAATAAACAACTTCAGCAACACTTCGGTGTCACCCTGTGAAAAGAAGGTCACACCACGGTCGGTAAGTTCTTTTCGCAACTCGCGGAAGTTGAATATCTCACCATTAAATACAATGCAATACCGGCCGGATTCATCCCACATGGGTTGATTCGCGTGCGAGGAAGTATCAATGATTGAAAGGCGCCTGTGACCAAGGGCCACCCATTCCTCGAGGTAGATGTCCTGAAAATCGGGTCCGCGTTTGCTTATTGCCTGCGTCGCATTTGTGACGTGGATTTTGTGAACTTTCCCGACAAGGTTAAACGCAAAGATTCCGGTAATGCCGCACATCCCTCTTGCATTACAGCGGTTTGATCATTATCGATCTGAACCAGACTTCGTTGCCGTGATCCTGGAGGTCGATGTGTCCCTTTTTGGTTAGCGCGTAATCAGGAAAGTCTTTCCATTTACTGGCAAGCCGTTTCTGGTTCCAGTCATCTGATTGAAGTTCATATTCAACAACCTTTTCGCCATTCAACCAATGTTCAATGTGATTTCCTTTTGCGACAATCCTCGCCGTATTCCATTCACCGACGCGATTGGTGTTATCTTTTGCAGGTACGTGCATGTCATAGTTTGCTCCGGCGTGTTGCGCTGGCTGGAGGTCGCCTGGATATCCTTCGTTATCGATAATCTGATATTCCGGCCCGGATGCGTAAGGCTGATCGAACTCTTCCGAGACTCGAAATATGACGCCACTGTTTCCCTGTGGGGAGATCTTCCATTCAAATGAAAGTTCAAAGTCTTCATACATTTCTTCTGTAACGAGATCGGAACGAAGGTTTGTAGCGTCATCAGCAAACGGTTTGCAGTGCAACGTCCCGTCTACAACTTCCCAGCTGTTGTTTTCGGCATTGCGAAAAACACGCCAGCCATTCATGGTTTCTCCATCAAACAATAGACGCCAGCCCTCGGCAGTCCGTACAGCGCTTAGCGTATTTGGAGCTTGTTCATCCGCGGCGGCAGGTTGATCACTTTTTTGTGTTCCGCATGAGAACCATATCAAGGAAAGGATAATAAAGAGTATTTTCTTGTTCATGGTGTATTAATTAAGTTCAGGGTTCTCCGAAAATATATACCTGTGTAAATGCGCCTGCGCCAACCAGTTTGCGCTCGTCACCTCTAACGGTATGGGTAAGCGAAAATACATAATAGTCGTCCATCTCAACGACTACTCGTCTTGTATCAAAGTTTTCAGCAGCAGCTTTGCGCTCTACGGCACGCTGGTGTGCTTCCAGGGGCGGGTTAGTCACGAATGCGATGAACAGAAATACGACAAACACAATCAAACGGAGTACCCACTTAAATACTTTAAAGAGAATAATGAAGATGACGATTACAACGGCGATGGTTACGATGGTACTCCAGGTCATAGTGTAAATTAGGATTTATTCATCAATATCGGTGACTCGGAATATTTTTCCGGGGTTCAGGATGCCCTGTGGGTCGAAGACTTTCTTTATCCCGCGCATGATCTCAAGGTTGACTTCTTTCATCGCCACCGGCATGTAGGCACGTTTCGCGATGCCGATACCATGCTCTCCGGATAAAGTTCCGCCGAGTTTGACAGCAAGACTAAATATTTCACCGATACCGTCCATCACCTCCGTTGTCCATTTCTCGTCAGGGATGTCTTCCTTGAGAATATTGATATGAAGGTTCCCGTCGCCGAGGTGTCCGTAACACACACTATTAAAACCGTAACGCTTGCCGATTTCCTTAATACCAGTGATCATCGCCGGAAGATTTCCACGCGGCACAACAACGTCCTCCGCCTTTGTCAGTGTGTACGCGTTGACAGCCGGCGAAATGTTCCGCCGTATCTTCCAAAGCTCATCCTTCTGGGATGAGGTATCTGCAAAAAGTACCTCGCCTGTGCTAAATTGTTGAACCACCTCCATAACGCTTTCCGCGTCTTTCATGAGCACGTCGTCGTCATTTCCGTCAAGTTCACAAAGCAGATAGGCATCCATGCTTTCAGGGAACAGTGTGGTCACTCTTGCATTGTAGATTCGTTCGCAGTAAGGAATTGTCTTCATCGCGGCTTCACGCTCAAAGAATTCCATACCCGAAGGTGTCAGGCCGGCTGTGAAGATGGCAGCTATTGCCTTACATGCTTCTTCGTTGGTCGAGAACGGAATTAACAGGAGCACTGATTTCTTTGGCAGGCCGCGCAGTTTGAAGACAATTTTTGTAATAATGCCCAATGTTCCTTCGCTGCCGCACATCAATTGCGTCAAATTATATCCGGTAGAATTCTTCAAGACGTTGGCACCGGTCCAGATGATGTCACCCGTGGGTAATACGACTTCCAGGTTGATAACGTAATCGCGGGTGACGCCATACTTTACTGCCTTAGGTCCGCCACTGTTTTCAGAAACATTGCCACCGATGAAACACGATCCGCTGCTGGCGGGATCGGGCGGGTAAAACAGGTTCTTCTCCATAACGGCTTGTTGAAAAACCTGAGTTATTACGCCGGGCTCGACCGTTGCCTGAAGGTTCAGTTCGTCGATGTCAAGTATCCGGTTGAACCTTTCCATGGAGAGGATTACTCCGTGATAAACAGGGAGCGCGCCGCCGCTGAGCCCTGTACCACCCCCACGTGGCGTTACCGGTATAGAATGTTTGCAGCACACATTCATGATCGCGCTGATCTCTTCGGCAGATGCAGGTTTGAGCACCACATCTGGGAGGAAATTGAAATCTTCAGTCTCATCATGACCGTAAAAACGTCGCCTCTCGGGGTCAGTGATCACGTAATCTGCCCCGATAATCGACTTAAACACTTCCACGATATCGGGCGACACTTCTGCAAATGGCATGATTGTGTATATTTGTTATACTTTTTTTGAATCTGTATGACTACATTTTTTCAGCTACAAAGTAAAAAAAAGCTTTGCGTCCATGCTGGTATAGGCCTCGCACTTTTTCTTGTTGCATGTGCTTCCACGCAAAAGGCGACCGTTCGCGATGAAAAGGTAAGTCGCGTCATCTCCACAGCAAGAAGTTATCTCGGGACGCCGTACCGTTACGGTGGTACGACCCGGTCGGGAATGGATTGTTCGGGCCTGTTACTCAATGCATTCAAGGAAATCAATCTGGATCTGCCCAGGAGTTCTGCCGACCAGGCGAAAGTGGGCGCGGAGGTGAAAATGAACGAACTTCAACCGGGGGACCTGGTCTTTTTTGCAACAGGCCGGAAAAAGAAGCAGATCACGCATGTCGGCCTCGTTACGGAAGTCCGCGGAAAAAATGATGTAAAATTCATCCATGCATCTTCAAAGATCGGCGTGTGTGAGGTGAATATTTTCTCCGATTATTACCAGAAGGCCTATCGAAAGGCGCGTCGCGTAATCGAATAAACATTTACCTTAGACAAACTGCATTGATCCATGACTTCACGAAGACGTTTCATTCAGTCAGTCACAGCTGGAGGCGCAGTGCTTGGCATTTCATCCGCCCTTGAGACGAAAGCAGGAGCGGCACAAAGACCGGTGGTGATCTCGACGTGGGACTTTGGTATGGCTGCGAACGTGGCGGCATGGAAAGTGCTGAGTTCCGGTGGCCGCGCTCTTGACGCTGTGGAGGCCGGTGCCAAAGTTCCTGAGGCAGACCCTTCGGAGACTTCAGTAGGCTACGGCGGTTTGCCTGACCGCGATGGATTTGTCACCCTTGACAGTTGTATCATGGACGAAAAAGGTAACTGTGGGTCAGTGGCCTTTCTTCAGGACATCGTACACCCGGTGAGTGTGGCCCGGGCCGTGATGGAAAAAACCCCGCACGTGATGCTTGTTGGTGAGGGTGCGCTCCGGTTTGCGGTCTCACAAGGTTTTGAAAAGAAAAAACTGCTTACACCGGAAGGTGAAAAAGCATGGAAGAAGTGGTCGGAGAAATCCGAATACAAGCCTGTTATCAATATTGAAAATCATGACACCATAGGTATTCTCGCACTGGACGCGAACGGAAACCTGTCAGGTGCGTGCACCACCTCCGGTATGGCGTATAAGATGCATGGCCGCGTGGGCGATTCGCCAATCATCGGAGCAGGACTATATGTCGACAATGAAGTAGGCGCCGCGACCGCTACCGGAGTAGGTGAGGAGGTTATCAGAATAGTGGGATCGCACCTTGTTGTTGAACTTATGAGACAGGGCCGGACTCCTGACGAGGCATGTCGTGAGGCTGTGCACCGAATCATTGAGAAGAATCCGGAAAGAGCGCGTACCCTTCAGGTTGGGTTCCTCGCTCTCGACAAGCACGGAAACACCGGTGCGTTTTGTATTCAGCCCGGATTTACTTACGCCCTGCATATTCCATCGGGAAATAAACTTCATACTTCGAAAAGTCACTTTTCGTAGATTAGCCTGAACAAGAATTCACTTGGTTACTATTGAGATTGTTGCCTATAACATAGAGTCTGCGCTGCGTGCACAGGAAGGGGGCGCTGACAGGATTGAACTGTGCGCCGATCCGGGTGCAGGCGGAACAACTCCTTCGTACGGAGTCGTTGAAGTCGCCCGGCAAAACGTTAGTATCGATCTTTTTGTAATGATTCGTCCG
This sequence comes from Bacteroidota bacterium, assembly GCA_023428695.1. Classification (GTDB taxonomy): domain Bacteria; phylum Bacteroidota; class Bacteroidia; order Cytophagales; family Cyclobacteriaceae; genus Ohtaekwangia. The sequence goes on along the minus strand of JAEYWY010000025.1, from coordinate 40,800 downwards.
CGCGGCGGCGATTTTTCATTCAGCAATTATGAATTCCATGCGATGAAGCGCGATCTCTCCCAGTTTCAAAGACTCAGTGCAGACGGTGTGGTTTTTGGCATTCTCACGCCCGGGGGAAAAATAGACGTAAAACGATGCCGTGAGTTGATTGAGCGCGCGCGTCCCATGAAGGTGACGTGTCATCGTGCGTTTGACCGCACGCGCGACCCGTTTGAGGCACTCGAGGATTGTATTGAGGCCGGATTTGATCGTATTCTCACTTCGGGGCACAAACACAAGGCGTTTGAGGGAATTCCTTTGCTTCGTTCCCTGGTTGAAAAAGCGGCAAACCGGATTACCATCATGCCGGGTTCCGGTATTAATGCAGACAACGCCGGACAAATCATCCGTGAAACCGGAGCCCGGGAGATACACCTTTCCGCAACGAAGTATCGCGAAAGTGTGATGACGTACAGTGGATCCGAAAAATTCCCGATGGGCTCCGACGACGCAGGTGAATCTCTGGTGCGGACCGTCGATGTTGATATTGTGAGGGCTATACGCTCGATCGCGGACCAACTCAGTTGATATTGTTTGAGTTCGTTGTAACTTACAGACCGTGGATTTATTCCCGGAGTCGAGTCGTGTGTTCGTTCACGTTTACTTATGAAGAGACTTTTGCTTGCTTCCGTTCTAATCGTTATTGCGCATCTTTCATCGTATTCGCAGGTTGTGATCAATGAAGTCTGCGCTGCAAATGGTGATATCATTTACGATCCCAACTTCTACAATTTTGCAAGCTGGATTGAGTTGTATAATACCGGGAATACAACAGCAGATATTGGGGGCTATTATCTTTCCGATGATCCTTCCGTCAGGAACAAATGGCGAATTCCCAACGGTACCACCATTCCTGCCCGCAGCTACAAGCTGATCTGGTGTGACGGTCTCAGCACAGGTGTGCATGCAAATTTCAATATTGATCCGGATGGTGAATCGGTCATTCTTTCGAATTCCGGCCTTTCGGAAATTGATCGTATTGACCTGCCCAAACAATATCTTAATGTCTCGTATGGACGTACTGCTGACGGTGGTTCAGTAATTGGCTACATGGTTTACCCTTCACCCGGTGTGAAGAATAACCCCGCGACAGGCGTTGGCGTACTTGATGAACTTTCGTTTTCGTTAACGCCCGGACGATACTCAGGCACACAGCAACTTAGTATCAGCCATCAGGTAAACGGCGTTCAGATTCGGTTTACGACAGACGGTTCAGAGCCAAATTCGTCGTCCGCGCTTTATTCCCAACCTATTTCCGTGTCGTCTACGCAGACCGTTAAGGCGAAGGCTTTCCTCGAAGGTTATCTGCCGAGCCCGACGAAGGTTGCGACATACTTCATCAATGAAAGGGCGTTTAACCTGCCCGTTGTTTCGCTTTCGCTAAGACCCGCTTATCTGAACGATAATACAATTGGAATCTATGTCGCGGGAACAAATGGCATAACGGGAAATTGCCGGGATAATCCCGTGAACTGGAATCGCGACTGGGACCGCCACGCGACTTTTGAATACTTTAGTACCAGTGGATCAAGACAATTTGACTACGGAGTTGATATTCGGATCGGTGGTGCGTGCAGCCGGAACAATCCCCAAAAGTCTCTTGCGATAAAAGCGCGCGACAAGTATGGAAAGAAGACGCTTGAATACGATTTCTTCCCCGATAAGAATTACGGTAGTGTGGGCGGTCTTATGTTGAGAAACAGTGGCAATGATTTCTGGTACACGTTATTTCGCGATGCGCTGATGCAGAAACTTCCGATCGGCCAAATGGATATTGACTACATGGATTATCAGCCAGCAACCGTTTTTATCAATGGTCAATACTGGGGCATTCAAAACATTCGCGAAAAAATTGATGCGGATTACATTGAGTCAAACTATGGAGTAAAGCGCGATGACCTTGATCTGATCGAAACATGGGGCACTGCACTGGAAGGCTCAATGACGCATTACAACATCTTTATGGACAGTCTTCAGAAAATTGATCTGTCGAAAGATGAGGCGTTCGATTTTATCGGCCGATACATCGATGTGCAGGAGTTCATTAATTATCTGACTGCCGAAATCTATTATGGTAATACCGACTGGCCCGGCAACAATGTAAAGTTCTGGCGACAACGTTCAAATGGTGGCAAATTCCGGTGGATACTTTGGGATACGGATTTCGGTTTTGCACTGTATACAGACCAAAGTTATGCGACACATCCGACGCTCGATTTTGCGACCGCCACGAATGGACCAGGCTGGCCAAACCCTCCGTGGTCGACGTTGCAAATCCGGCTTCTACTGCAAAACCCCACCTTCAGGAATAAGCTTATTCAAACCATGACAACTGCGTTGAGCACGACGTTTAGTCCCGAACGTGTCATTGGGATGATCGATAACTTCCAGTCGAAGCTCGTTGCAGAAGTACCATATCATGCGATCCGCTGGAATCAGTCGACTCCAAATTGGCACAACCAGGTTGAGAGACTACGGATATTTGCGCGCGAGCGAAACGACTTTATGCAGACTTATATCCCGGCATTTTTTGGGTTGGATGAAAGGGTGAGAATCTCGGCTACGGCGTATCCGGCGGGTACCGGTAAGGTTAAACTCAATGGTATCACCAGCGATGAGGTGACGGAAGCCCTGTACTTTAAAGGTATTCCCTTTGAAGTCGCGCCCGCTCCTGATGCCGGATACAAATTTTCGCACTACAACATTACGAAACGCGAGAGTACAGAAATTCGCCTCGTTGATCGCGGTTCGGCGTGGCGTTACTTTGACGGAGGCGCGCTCCCTGCGAGTGACTGGATGAGTGAAGAATATTCTGATGGAGCGTGGGCGCAAGGAAACGCGCAGCTGGGCTACGGCGAAGGCGATGAAGCCACAATTGTGAGTTTTGGTCCGAATGCTTCCAACAAATTCATTACGACATACTTCCGCAAAGAAATCAATGTAGCTGATACCGTCGGTTTCGGAACGCTTTCCGGCACCGCGCTTTACGACGATGGGGTTGTTATTTACCTCAATGGCGAAGAAGTGTATCGCGGAAATATGCCATCGGGGACAATCTCTTATTCCACGGTAGCGCTACAGGCTATTCCATCTGAGACCACCTACTATCCATTTACAATTCCCGCCGGAAAGATTAAGCCTGGTGTGAACGTTCTCGCGGTGGAATTACACCAGAACAGCCCAACAAGTTCCGACGTGAGTTTTGATCTCGATCTTCGAACGTACAAGACGGGAGCGCTTACCGAGTTTACAACGACGACGCCGGTATTTTCCGACCTTACGACGAGCGACGTCAATATCGAGGTATACTATGAACCCGTTACTGTCCAGGAAGGCATTGTGATCAATGAGTTTTCGGCATCGAATTCAGTTTATGAAGATCCGTTCGGAGAGAAGGACGACTGGATTGAAATTTATAACAACGGAGCCAACCCGGTTGATTTCGGCGGTTTCTTCATCACCGACAATCTGAGTAATAAAACGAAGCACAGGATTCCGTTTGCCGGTGCAGAGACGATCCTGCAACCGGGACAGTACAAGTTGCTTTGGGCCGATGAACAGATTGGTCAGGGGCCGCTTCACCTGAGTTTTAAACTTTCTGCCGACGGCGAGCAGATTGGTATTTATCAAAAGGTAGGGGCAGCGTTAATCAAAGTTGACGAAGTAACGTACGGACGCCAGCAACAGAATACTTCTTACAGTCGGATACCAAACGTCACAGGTCCTTTCCTTGAAACAGCGAAGTATACACCGCTTGCCGAGAACGAGTTTGAGATTCCAACCGATGCGGAAGAAGATATTGACGACATCATCCAGGTATTTCCGAATCCGACGTCTTCGTCTGTCAGGATTGTTACGGTATTACCAGTGAGGTCAATGATTGTTTATGATCTTTCGGGAAGAGTTGTAAAAAGGGCAGTCGCAATTTCCGGTAGCGGAGACGTTGCGCTTGATGACCTTCCGGTCGGACTATACTCCTTCGTGTTTACGCTGGAGCGCTCGGTTGTTGTAAGGCGGGTGATAAAACGCTAGCGTTTACGATGCGTCTGAAATGAAAAAAGTCCCGCCTTTCCGGCAGGGACTTTTTTGTAACAGGAACCAAACCTTATCCTATTCTGATCTTTTTGCATTGATCGGGAATGTGCCGAATTGTCCGACGGTCATGTTACCGTTGAACTCGTCGTTATTGATTGTGCCCGATATCTGTATTTTCATGCTATTGCCTCCGAAGGAAACTTCATAGCTGTAAGAAAGTTCGTTACCAACAAGTTTGATATCGCTGAGCTGATTTTCATTCGGGAAGCGGTTGTTGGAAATTGTTCCCGTGAATTGATCGCCGTCTTGTGCAATCTTGAAGTTACCAGCGCCACCCTGAGGTGAGTCTACAGTGTAAGCCCATGTTCCTACAGGATTCACGACAGCCGCGGTATCCTTTTCAATCATCTTGTCATTAGCCCTGCTTTGAACAGGTGCTCCGCCACGCGGTGCACCACCGTTTCCACCGCGGTTCATTCCGCCGCCACCGTTTGGTTGCATGGCACCGTCCATACCCATGCCATCGCCACCGCCGTCTTTCAGGTCATCGTTGTTGATCCTGCTGCCCCTGCGACGCGAACTCTGATCAACGGTCATCTTGCCAATGCGATAGCTGATGTTAACGCGGAAGCTCAGGTTGTTCATTGTGTTCACGTTGAACTGGCTCACCTGTCTTGTGTCAGTTTCGCTCTTTATCTTGATTGATTTTTGCAGGAAGTTCTCGAGTCCGAAACCGATACTGCCTCGTTTTTCATTAAACTCTTTTCGGAGACCAAGGCTGTACATCCTGAAGTTGCCCTGATAGCCCTGCAGTTGTACCTGCCGGCCACGACCGAATCCGAAGAATTGCATCGCCCAACCTTTGTTGAGATTGTAGCTACCAAAGAGTCGGCCACTGACAACCCACCCTTCATTGCTAGCCCGGAAGTTTGGGTCGGGAACGTTGTTGTCAAGGACAGCATAGTATAAATCGCCACCACCATTCAACATAAGTTTTCCAATGTTCACACTGGCGAACACACTTGTGCCGTATGCATCTTCAGAACCGATGTTGTAGTACGTGGTACGAATTGCGATTGCATCCGGATTTTCTTCGTCTTTTTCCTGCAGGCTCTGGATAGCATCGTTGCTGGTACGCGCGAAGGCGGTGAAGTTGAGTGAAGTACCTTTAATAAAGGTGCTGTAACCCAGCTCAAAATTATCGGTATACTCCGGATCAAGGGCGGGATTTCCAACCGTGTAGTTCAGACCATCCCCCCGATATGTTTTGTTCGGATTTAGAAACCGGATTGAAGGGCGCTGAATCCTTCTGTTGTATGATGCCTTCACAGTCTTGCCATTCTTGAATCGCTTCGAAATGTTCACACTTGGCACAAGCACGCCATAAGAAGGAATATCCACGTCCTGACGTCCTTCTTCAAGCGATTCCGTATATGCCGAGATTGTTGTGTGTTCGTACCGGGACCCTGCCTTCAGGCTGTACCCGCTGTTGAAGTTCACGGTGTATGTGAGGTATCCGGCCATTACATTCTGATCATAATTCAGATTGTTGCGACCTGTGTTTCCACCCGTTACATCACTGTAAACTTTTCTCATGATGTTCTTACCTCCGATTTCAAAGATTTGCTTGTCGCCGATAGGGGCAACGTAATCCGCCTGGACCGTTACTTCCTGATTGTAACTGTCATTCTCATTCGACGGACTGAACGGCGTCGGTAGTGTCGAACTAATCACAGTGTTTTCAAAGAAGGTGTAGTTGTTGTTCCTGCCGAATTGTCCCTGGAAACTGAGTTCCTTACCTTTTTTTTCGTACAGGTGAGTGTAGGTAAGCGTTGCGTCGACGGAATTTGAACGATTGCGATTTTCACTCTCCGACAAGGTCGAGGAGATCAGCATTCCTTCCGGATCAAATCCCTGAAGAAGGTAATTGTCCTGGAAGCGATTGAATCTCCGGATCCCAAAACGTACGGACGAAGTTATGAAGTTCTTGTCGTTGATATCATAATCCCAACCCAGGGTATAGTTGCCGAACATGTTACGATTATCTGTCTCGGCACGTTGTGTGTTGATACCAGATATCGTCCTTTCAGATGTTATCTCGTCGATGTCGAATGTGGTAGTGCGATTCTCAAAGCTTCCCGTTGTGTTGTAACCGGCACGTCCCCAGCCTCCGAGAGAAAAGCCCATCTTGCCGCGACGGAAGTTCCCGTTAAGTCCAAGGTTGGAACCGCGTAATCCGATACCGGCATCTACCCCAAGCGTGAACCCCTCAATCTTATTTTTCTTGGTTATGATGTTGATGATACCGGCAGAACCTTCTGCATCGTACTTGGCGGAAGGGCTGGTAATAACCTCAACTGTTTTGATTTCGTCAGCCGGAATTTGTTTCAGTGCATCAGCAATGCTGCTCGCGACGATGGTTGACGGCTTGTTGTTGATCAATACCTGAATATTCTGATTCCCGCGCAGTGACACGTTTCCATCGAGATCCACGGTCAGCATGGGTACACGGCGTAACACATCAGAAGCGTCACCACCTTTAGCGGTCGCGTCGTTTTCAGCGTTGTAAATGGTGCGGTCAACTTTTTCTTCGATAAGAGCCTTCTGGCCTTCAACCGTAATTTCTTTGAGGATCTCTGCGGTTACTCCGATTGAAATCGTACCCAGATTAATGTCGTTGTTCTTCTCAGGGATGTTAACGTCTACCGATTTGGATTCATATCCGATAAATGAAACGACAACTGTATAGTTACCCGGCGGGATGTTTTTGATGGTGAATTTGCCTTTGTCATCGCAGACCGCTCCGTTTACTGGTTGGTCAGAACCTTTTTTTATCAATGCCACGGTGGCGTACTCGACGGGATTTCCGGAACCTGAATCAATGACTACGCCTGATATTTTCCCATCCGACACTTCCGGTGTGTTCATGGCAAAGCCGTTCAGGCTGACCAACAAAATCGCGAATAACGCGTAAATCTTTCTCATATATAAGGTATGGTTGTATGCTGGTTCCGGGTGTGCCCTCACCATCAGATGTTTGAACGGCAAAAGAACATAATTGTTAGCCATTTCAACGGGCGATTCGATCGTTTCTGCAATCCCCTCGACGGTTACGGGTGATTTTCGACCGTTCCGAATGGCAAGGCAGCGTATCGGGTTCGTCGATAAAAAGTGATGAACGGCCGAAAACCGCGTATGAGATGTAAGAAGCGTGTACACAAACCCTATCTTTCGACGGAATTCCTCTCACATGGCGTCATTTATAGACCGCAGCAAGAACATTTGGTTACACGTTTCCTTCTGGTGCGTGTACCTCTCATTCAACCTTTATCAGGTTACCGTTTTTACGCGGCGCTTTGAATCGTTTGACTGGGGAAAAGGTATCTCCATCCTCATCGGGCACTTCATCCTGATGCTGTTCATCGCATACTTCAACTACTCTTACCTGCTGCCCCGGTTTCAGCAACATAAAAGCTGGCTGCGATATATCCTGCATTTCCTTGGGCCCTTTATTGTCGTCATTGTAGCGCGCGTCTACTGGCAGCGGTTCGTTATCGATGGGCTGACACACCAGGACAGGTTTGCATACTCGACGATGTTTATCGTCCAGTCGGTGGTAATCACCCTCTTCATCGCAATTTTCATCGGATTTCTGCGGTTTGTCAGCGACTGGTTTGAGTTTCAGGCAACGCGAAAAGAAATCGAAACAGAACGTCTTACAGCAGAGCTCAGCTTCCTGAAGGCACAGATCAATCCGCATTTTCTGTTCAACACCCTCAATAACCTTTACTACCTGGCGTATTCAAAGTCGCCGAACACTACCGAAGTGATCGCGAAGCTTTCGCATGTGATGCGATACATGATTCACGACTCGAACTATCCGCTGGTTCCGCTCAGCAAGGAGATCGAATACATTGAAAACTACATTTCACTCGAAAAGCTTCGTCTTAATGATCAGACGACAATCAATCTGAACATCCAGGGCGAAACTGAAAAGGTGCAGGTCGCACCGCTTATCCTGATTACGTTTCTCGAAAATGCATTTAAACACGGCATCACAAACACAAACGCAGCCGCGTGGGTGAACATACTAATTCAGGCAGATGACGAGGAACTGGTTTTTGTAGTTGAAAACAGCAAGACCAACGGAACGGATAAGACAGAGAAGTCTGGCATCGGACTGGCCAATGTAAAACGGCGGCTTGCATTGTTGTATCCCAGTCGGCATGAACTCCGGGTGGAAGATGAAGCCGAGAGGTATTATATTGAACTGAAACTCCAGCTGAACCGGCAACCATGATTACTTGTCTGATCGTTGAAGACGAACCTCTTGCACGTAACCTGCTTACGGAATACGTTCAGAAAGTGCCGTACCTGAAACTAATCCAGGCGTCGTCAAACCCGCTTGCCGCATTGGAAATCCTTCGCAAGGAACAGGTAGACTTGCTGTTTCTCGATATTCAGATGCCCGAACTTACGGGAATATCGCTGCTGAAAACGCTTCAGAAGAAACCCTTTGTCGTGTTAACGACGGCTTACTCTCAATATGCACTCGAAGGTTATGAACTCGATGTTGTCGACTACCTGCTGAAGCCAATAACCTTTGAACGTTTTGTGAAAGCGGTGGAGAAAGTCAACCAACGTATGGGTTCGCCGGAACGCATCCCGGTAGATACAAAGAAGGAGGAACAAACCTACGTTTTCGTCAAGGATGGAACGCGGCTTGTGAAGGTAGCGTTTGACAATATTCTTTTTGTCGAAGGCATGAAAGACTACGTTACGATTCACATGCGCGGACAAAAAATCACGACACTTCAACGGCTTAAAGTGCTCGAAGACCAGTTGCCGGCGAACAAATTCATTCGCGTTCACCATTCCTACATAGTTGCCATCGAGGCAATCGACGCTGTGCACAAAGGAGAGATCCGAATCGGAAACGAACACATCCCGATCAGCGAAAGCTACCGGAAAGCATTCCGGGAGTTCATCGAAAGCCGGCAGATGGGGAATTAGGCGCCCGATCGATGAAGACGCTTTGCTTGAATCAAAATTAAATCTATTTTTGGCCGATATTTTAAGGGGGATTAGCTCAGCTGGCTAGAGCGCTTCCATGGCATGGAAGAGGTCATCGGTTCGACTCCGATATTCTCCACAACTGGGATTAAGGGATTGAAGGATCACCAGGATTGACTCAAGCCCTTAACGTTATCAGGATTGATCTTCTTTTTTCAAACTCATCGGGTTGTCCCGATTGGCATCGGGACGGGATTTTCGACATAAAAAGGATACGTCATATGGCGTATCCTTTGTTTTTTCCGGTGTATGATGGATGTCTTTTTTAAAAATCGCGTACCTGTAGTACTTTTCTGTTAAACAAAAGACAAATATGAAAAACCCTTTATTAGCCTGCCTGGCGCTTCTGGTAGTTGTTTGCATTGAAGTGAATGCACAGACTCTCACCAACCTGTGGGAAGTCTCGGGGCTCGAGGCCCCGGAGTCCGTCATTTTTGATGAGAAGCAAAATATGTACTACGTGGCCAATGTTACCGGTGATCCAACCCAGAAGGACGGCAGCGGCTACATCTCACAGATCGATAAGAACGGAAAAATTGTCAATCAAAAATGGGTAACAGGTCTGGATGCGCCCAAAGGAATGGGCATTGACAACGGCAAACTCTATGTGTCGGATATTGATCAGGTTGCTGTTATTGATATCGCAACCGGCAGCATTGAGAAAAAGTATTCCGCACCGGGCGCAACATTCCTCAATGACCTGGCAATAGCCGGCAATGGCGACGTCTACATTTCCGACACGTTCATCAATGTAATCTACAGGATCAGTAACGACAAGATCGAACAGTGGTTTGCAGACGAAAAACTTGATTTTCCGAATGGCCTTTTCGTTAAAGGAAATGAAATTTTCGTTGCAAGCTGGGGCCAGGTTGCCAGCGACGAAACGCCAAATGCCGTGAAAGGCAGGATTTATAAAATCTCCTTGAAGGATAAGAAAGTAACAGAGATCTCTAAACCTTTCGCGAACGGCGATGGACTTGCAGCATACAAAAACGGCTTCATTGTATCCGACTGGATCGCCGGGAAAATTTTCTTCGTTGACAACAAGGGTATTGACAAAGAAATTGGTTCGTACAACATGGGCACCGCCGATCTTGCGCTGGCTACAGGTAACGTACTCCTGATACCACAGATGTCTGAAGGAAAACTACTTGCATTTTCCCTGAAATGACAATATGCAACGGCGCACGTTTGTCAAGAAGGTTGCCGGGCTAACGGGTACCGCGTTACTCGGAACGGGGCTCGTGAATGGGAACAGTCAACCGTCGGTGGTGATGACTGTCGCCGGGCCATTGGATGCAGGTCAGATAGGCATAACGTTAGTTCACGAGCATATACTGGTTGACTTCATTGGTGCGGCCAAAATAAATCCGTCGCGCTGGAATCACGACGACGTGATTGATATGATGCTCCCGTATCTCAGACAGTTCCGGGCGTCAGGCGGTAAGACATTTGTGGACTGCACACCCAACTATCTCGGCCGCGACGTGACGCTGCTTCAAAGACTTTCAGAGGCATCGGGAATTAATATCGTTACAAACACAGGATACTATGGCGGTTCTGATCACAAGTATCTGCCGGAGCATGCCTTTACGGAATCAGCTGCTCAGCTTGCAACACGCTGGATACGGGAATGGGAAACCGGCATCGACGGCACTGGCATCAAACCCGGCTTAATCAAAATCAGCGTCAACCCCGGCAAGCTTTCTGAAATGTCGCGCAAACTGATCGAAGCAGCGGCGATCACACATAAACGAACCGGACTCACGATTGCGTCTCATACGGGTCCGTTCATTCCTGCGCTGGAGCAAGTAACCATACTGGAAGAACTAAGAGTATTGCCTGAGGCATTTATCTGGGTACATGCGCAGACCGAAATGGATCCAACGCTCCATGAAAGGATCGCATCACTTGGCGCCTGGGTTAGCCTCGATGGCATGAATGACGACAACGTCGAGCAATATGCTGCGATGCTGAGTTCCATGCGTGATCACAGATACCTTCACAGAACGTTGATTTCACACGACGCCGGGTGGTATGATCCCGCGAAAGGCGAAAATAGTGACGTTCGAGGCTATGTGACGATCGCGAAAAAATTGTACCCTGCCCTGAGAAAATACGGGTTCGGACCGCGCGAAATGGATCAACTCTTAAAAACAAATCCGCGGGAAGCCCTAAAAATTCGTGTGAGGATAGCATAAAAAAAGTGGCGGTTGATTTCCGCCACTTTTTTAGTGGTCTATTTGCCTCCCGGAGGACAGTGTTCCTTTAAATATTTTGTGTAGAGTGTTAAAAGGTGCACGAACGTACCTTCTCCTTCGGACATGCCATGCGAACGGTTTGGATAAGCCATGTACTGGAATTGCTTATTGTGTTTAACCAGTTCATTTACCAGCATCTCGGCATTTTGAAAGTGAACGTTATCGTCGCCGGTACCGTGAATCAAAAGCAGGTTACCGGAAAGGTTACGCGCATGTGTGATCGGTGAACCTTTGATGAAATCCTGCATGTTTTCCTGAGGAAGTCCCATGTAGCGTTCCTGATAAATGTTATCGTACGTAAGCAGGTTTGATACCGCTGCAATGGCTATACCGGTCTTATAAATTTCAGGGTAACGGAACATCAGGTTGAGCGTCGCGGACCCACCGCCACTCCATCCCCATACGGCTACACGTTCCGGATCAATGAATGGCCACTTGAGAACTTCCTTCGCAGCCTTCGCCTGATCATCGATGTTGATCTGGCCTACCTTGCGGTAAATTGACTTCCTGAATTCGCGCCCTTTTGGCACCGGCGTTCCGCGGTTGTCGATAGAAATATAAATGTATCCATCCTGACGCATGTCGCCGGCGTAAAGGAAGTTGTTCGAAGAGCCGTATGAATCAGTTACGTTTTGTCCCCATGGTTCAGTGTAAACATAAAAGACGACCGGGTACTTTTTGGAAGCATCGAAGTTTGCAGGCTTCACCATCCAGCCGTCGAGTTCAACGCCCTCATCAATTTTGACTTTGAAAAACTCTGTGTGCGAATCCTCTTTCGCCGAAGCCATCTTTTTAGCAATGCTTTCGTTTTCCTTCAACGCGGTGTGTTTGGGAAGACTGATCGTCTCCGCAAGTGGTTTGGTTGAGATATTTGAAAATGTGTGACGCGCGAATTTCGCGTTAGGCGATACCGAATAGTTGTGCGTTCCTTTTTGATTTTCGGGTGTGAGCAATTCAGGTTTTCCCTTTCCATTCAGCCTGATGCGATAAAGATATTTTTGCGTGGCGTTTTCCGGTGATGCCAGGTAATACAGGTAACCACCTTTTTCGTCGATTGCCTTGACAGACATCACGTCGTAATTTCCGGGTGTTACAAGCGTCTCGCTCTTTCCATCGCTGCTGATACGGTATGCGTGACGCCATCCGTCCTTTTCACTTTCCCAAAGAAACTCTTTGCCACCAGCGAGCCAGTTGAATGTGTGACGGAAATCCACTGCATAGGGATTTTCTGCGCTTGTAGGTGTGTAGACATCCACCCACGCCGGGTCTTCTTCCTGAAAGATACCTGAAGCGGCACCGGTCTGGGCGTTGGCACGATAGATGACACTCACATTCTGCTTGCGGTTAAGTTGCTGCAGCAGGATTTCGTTCGTATTCGGTATGTATTCTGCACGCACGATGTAGTGTTCACGCGGATCGCCGGGAATATTCAGCCACGTCGTTTTTGCAGTGCCGATGTTGGCAACGCCAAGCCTGCACGCTGAAGGTTGCTCTCCAACTTTCGGGTACTCCACCGGGATAACTTTTGAATAAACAGAATCTGTGTTATTGATCATGTAATAGTCACGTGTCGGTCGGGCGTCGATCTGCCAGTACAAAACCGATTTGCTGTCGGTGCTCCAGCGGATACCGTCGCGGCATGCGAACTCTTCTTCATACACCCAATCAAACGTGCCGTTGATAAACTTGCGCGTGCCATCAGTGGTAAGCGGTGTGATTGTACCTGTCGCGATGTCTTCAACATAGACATTGTATTCGCTCACATATGCGACCTTTGTGCCATCGGGTGAAAACTTGGCAAACATCAGGGAGGCATCCGGGCGACCCTGACCGAGTTTCTTTAGTTGATTGGTTTTGAGATCAAGTACCCAGTAGTCGCCTCGCGTGTTGATACGCCATACACGAGTTGCGTTGGTATAAATCAAGAGCTTGCCGGCGTCGTCCGACAAATGAAAAAGATTCACCTTTAATGGCGCAGACTGTCCGGAAGGTGTAAGCTGTTGTTTCGTGACGAGCACCTTGCGGGCATCGGCAGGCAGGGTGTATTCGACAATTTCGTTGTCTTCAATTCGGTAATACGCGTTCCCGTCCTTTGTCCAGCGGATGTTGCCCTGTCCCTGGGACATTGCCGGAAGCAGAATTACGAGAAATAATAAAAGGAAAATGAATCCTTTGAGGCGGTTAATGGTTATCATGGCTGTACTTTAACAATAAAACTGAGGTTGCAAATCTAACACGCCCGGTCGGAATTTGTTACCGCCGTCGTTTTCTAAATTAAATGGCGTACCTTTGCCGCTTAATCACCCGGGCTGATGGTAAAAGCAATGTAATTTGTCCAGCCCTTAATCATCGAAAAATACATGAAATCTTTTGAAACCCTTGGACTCTCCAGGGGATTGGTCGAATCGGTTCAACAGATCGGCTTTGAAGTTCCTACCCCCATCCAGGAGCAGGCAATTCCTGTTTTATTGACCGGAAACCGCGATTTTGTAGGGCTTGCCCAAACTGGTACGGGAAAAACTGCTGCCTTTGGCCTTCCGCTCCTCGAACTTGTCGACGACCGCAAACCACAGACACAGGCACTTGTCCTGGCTCCCACACGTGAACTGGGACTGCAGATTACAAGTGACCTCGAAAACTTCAGCGAGAAATTCAAGACGTTTAACATCGTCGCCGTCTACGGTGGCGCCAGTATAAGCGAGCAGATTCGCAAGGTGAAAAAAGGTGCACAAATCATCGTCGCCACACCCGGACGTCTTATTGATCTTATTGACCGCAAAGCCATCAATCTTGCAACGGTAAAGTACGTGGTGCTTGACGAGGCTGATGAAATGCTCAACATGGGTTTCAAGGAAGACCTTGATAAAATTCTGTCATTCACTCCCGAGGAAAAGAATACGTGGTTGTTTTCGGCTACGATGCCAAAGGAAGTACGGGCAATCATGAAGAACTACATGAATGATCCCCACGAACTTACCGTTGGTGAGAAGAACACCGGAAACGCAAACATCGATCACTTCTATGTGCTGGTCCAGGAGAAGGATCGTTTCCTCGCGCTGAAGCGAATCCTCGATTTCAATCCCGATATCTTTGGATTGATCTTCTGTAGAACGCGAATCGACACACAACGTGTGGCGGAGATGCTGATGAAAGATGGTTACAATGCAGATTCGCTTCATGGTGATCTTACACAGCAACAGCGTGATCGCGTGATGATGAAGTTTCGCGACCGATCACTCCAAATCCTCGTTGCTACCGATGTGGCTGCTCGCGGAATTGATGTTGATGACATCACGCATGTTATTCACATGAATATCCCTGATGAAATGGAGTTTTATACCCATCGAAGCGGAAGAACCGCGAGGGCAGGGAAGAAGGGCGTTTCAATAGCGATGATCACAAAGAAGGAACTTGGTAAGGTTAAACAAATTGAAAAGACACTCAAGTCTCCGTTTACGCGGATGATGATACCTACAGGTCCCGATGTTTGTCAGAAGCAACTGCTCTCATTGATGCACAAGGTTCATGAGGTAAAGGTAAACGAGGCCGAAATCGGTGAGTTCCTCCCGCAGGTATTTGAAGAATTCAAAGACCTTTCGCGCGAAGATCTGATCAAACGATTTGCGTCAATCGAGTTTAATCGTTTCCTCGACTACTATCGCAATGCGCCGGACCTGAATGCGGATGCAACGCGGGGCGCAGGTGGTTCTGATAGTTACCGATCTGGTACGCGGATATTCATCAACGTTGGAAAGATGGACGGTGTGGATGTTTCACGACTCATTGAGTTGATCGATGATTATGCCGGTATTTCGAAAAAGAATATTGGCCGCATCGACCTTAAGGGTGCGTACTCTTTCTTTGAAGTGGATCCCTCCATGGCAGAAGATGCCTTGAATGGGCTTAACGGAATCACATACAAAGGCAGACAGGTTCGTGTAGAAGTGACGGAGAAGCGCGAATCGGATTCCAAACCCAAACGGCGTGAATCGAGAAGCAAGTCTCCTGCCCGTGGCAACAGGCACGTACGCGAAAAAGCTTCGCGTACCCGTAAATGGCGCTAGGACCTGCGTTGTGCCGGCGTGATTGTTAATTGAAGCAGTTCGGTGTGCCGCAAAACCACGACGTCAATCATTTGAAGGATTTCCCGGCGGCTCAGTTCGCGGAAAAGTTCATGCGATGTGGGCACAATCTTGTTGTTGAACGATATGATGATATCGCCTTCCATAAGTTGCGACCGTGAAGCCGGTGAGTTTTCTTCAATTTTTGTAATGAATAATCCTTTTTGATTTGACAGGTTATGATGTAGCCGGATTTTCGGATTGATCGGGACTTCCTGTAACATTGCGCCAAGGTATGCCTTGAACACAGTTCCATCCCGAAGAAGCTGGCCGGCGATTTCCTTGGCCGTGTCGATGTCAACCGAAAAACTTAAGCTTTGTGCTCCCTGAATGATTGCCGTGTTTACACCGATCACTTCGCCATCCATATTGATCATAGGTCCGCCTGAATTTCCCGGATTAAGTGCTGCGTCGGATTGAATCACGTTGTCAACCAGCCTTCCTGATTGTGTTCGTAATGTCCGACCGAGTGCGCTTACAACACCCGTTGTGACTGTGTGCTGATATCCGTATGGGTTGCCAATCGCGATGACGAATTGCCCGATGCGTATATCCGAGGCGTTGCCCAGCCGCGCGACGGAATACCCTTCCGTGTAGATTTTCAGAATAGCGAGGTCGGTATCCGGATCTTTTCCGATGAGGAAGCCTTCGATTTCGTTTTCGTTCAGAAGGCTCACCATGATTTTTTCCGCACCGTCAACGACATGGCTATTGGTGAATACAAGGCCGTCGGTCGAAAAGATAAAACCTGATCCCGAGCCGCCCGGCTTCAGTTTACCGTCCTTTCCTTTCCTGAACACGTCAATCCTGACGACAGCATTCTTCGTCTTGTCGACAGCGTCGATAATGATTTGTGAGAATGGGTCCATATATGTTTTTGGTTCGATGCCCAAAAACAGATCCATTCAAACTTTTCGGAAATTTTGCCAGTAGGATTACGCATGGCCCGGACAAAACGCTGGGTAAACACACTCCAGGGCGGGCAGTTTGTCAGATTAATTGAGGATGAGATGACGGATACATACCGGCGAAGGGACCTTCACTTTATTACCGGTAAAGACTGGCATGCCGGTCTTGTTGTCGATTCTGAAAATCGTAATCAAATCCGAATCCTGATTGGCAACCCAGATAAATTTACCACGACGATCCACGAGAAAATTACGCGGCGTCTTTCCCATTGTTGACTGCGTCCCGACAAACTTGATCTTGCCTGTGGGTTCAATGGAAAAAACAGAAAGCACATCGGCACCGCGGTTGGACATGTAAAGGTGTTTCCCTGCGGCATCGGTCTGAATTTCTGCGCTCGTGTTTGAACCGTTGAACGATGTTGGTAGCGATCGCACGGTGTCCTGAATGATAGTCAGTGCACCACTTGTGCGATCGATCGAAAAAACGCCGACGGTTGAAGTGAGTTCTTCAGCAGAGTACGCAAAATTGCCATTTGGATGCAACGCGAGATGACGCGGGCCTGCACCGGGCGCCACTGACACTTCTGATTTTGTAGCTGGTGAAATTTTGCCATTGGCAGCATCAATCGAATAGGTGTAAATCTTGTCGGTTCCGAGATCCGAAACGTAAACGTATTTGTTGTCCTTTGATATCCGTGCAGAATGAATGTGCGGCTTTTCCTGCCGCGATTTGTTTACGCTGCTTCCGGAATATTTTTTGGAATCCGAAATGGCCCCCAACGACCCGTCTTCAAAAATCGGAATTACAACGAAGTTGCCTTCATTGTAGTTTGAGACAAATGCCCAGTCTCCGTTCCAGTCGACAGCGATGTGACAGGGACCGTCTCCAAAGGATGAAACATGGTTGATAAATGTCAGCTTCCCGGTTTTCGGATCGATGCTGAACGCAGATACTGACCCGGAGTCTTCGTAGCCTTCAATACCTGATGAATTCACCGAATACAAAAACTTCCCGGAAGGATGCACGGCCAGAAACGAAGGACTGTTGCGATCTATGACTGTCTGAATCAGCTTGAGTGTACCCTTCACACGATTTAATTCAAATACGTAAATGCCTTTACTATCCCTTACCGAATAGGTTCCAACGTAAATGATCTCTTTTTTCGGTTGGCTGAATGCGCATGCCGGAATCAGCAGCGCGAATAAGAGGATTAACTTCTTCATACAGACAGGCTGTAAATATATTCGAAATAGGGGCTTAAATCCAGCCGACCGTACATTATGTTAGCCAGAGTCCGATTTTGATGCGGAATACTGATAAATGTCAGAGAAAAGCAGAATTTTTTCCATACTTCACCAGGTAATCCGTCCCGTTCTTTGCCTATTGTGAAACGCGCGGCTCTGATACCGGTCCTTCTTTTTGTTGTTGCCAATCTGGCCTTCGGTGTCTATGCCGGTCTTGGCAGGATGGGCGCGACGAATGTTTTTCTCACCGGCTACCTGCATCACGGGGCCATCATGGTGGGTGGTTTTCTCGGAACACTGATCGCATTGGAAAAAGTTATTCCACTGAAGAAGCGTTGGCTCCTCCTGATACCACTTGCCAGTGCCGCAAGCGTTGTATTGTTGTGGACTGGTCATTTTGCAGCTGGTGTATTGCTACTAATTGCGGCAAGTGCCGGGCTTAGCGGAGTTTTTTTGTTCTACCTCTACCTGCATCGTGAGTTGCATTTCTGGTTAATGTTTGCGGGCGGGATTTCGCTGTGCATCGGAAATAATGTGCTGCTGTCACGTTCCTTCTACCCTTCGGCACTACCCTGGTGGATTGCATTTTTGCTGTTTACGATCGTATCGGAACGTTTAGAACTCTCAAAATTCCTTCCGGTCACAAAAAATGACAAACGATTGCTGGTCGCGATGCTTTGTGTGTTCGTATTGGGGATTCTACTCTCTTTTCATGCGTCTGGAAATTACGTTTCCGGAATCGCATTAGTAGGTATCGCAGTTTGGTTGATGCGTCACGATGTTGTCCGGATTAACCTTGGAAAGAAAGGGCTGATCCGCTTTACAAGTGTCGCATTGTTATTGGGATATTTTTCACTTTTGCTCACGGGAATATTCTTCATCGCGCTCCCAGATCTCGCCTACGCCTACGATGCTTTTGTCCATATGTTCTTTCTGGGATTTGTTTTCTCGATGATATTCGCGCATGGACCGGTAATTCTCCCGGGTGTACTCGGCCTGATGGTCAAACCTTATCACCGCTTTTTGTATGCTCCGCTGGTACTTCTGCATACATCGTTGATTGTCCGGATCGGCGCCGATATCAATCTCCTGGATCATTCGTTCAGACTTCCGGCCGGATATCTGAACGGACTCGCGATATTGCTTTACTTTGCAACGCTAATCACGGTCACGATAAAAAGTCTGCGTCATGCGAAAAGCACTTAGTATTCCGCTCATATTTCTGGTCATATCGGCCGGGCTGGGCGTAGTACTGCGATGGCAATTTGTTAGTCCAACGGAAGGCTTGATTTATGGAAACTGGTTGCATACGCATTCACATGTTATGTTCCTTGGCTGGGTTTTCAACTTTTTTAACCTGACTTTTGTGCGTGATACATTTGGGGAACTGAAAGGTGCCTATCGCCGCGTATTTGTCATTAACCAGATCCTTATTGTCTTAATGTTGCTCGCGTTTCCTGTGCAGGGTTACGGATTTGTAACCATTCCACTATCCATAGCCCATACGTTGACATCGGGATATTTTTGTGTGCGATTCATGCGTGATACGCGCGGATCCGAGGTTGCGTCCATACGCCTGGCAAAAGTAGCGCTTGTGTTCTTTCTGATTTCGTCTGTGGGGCCTTTTGCACTAGGGCCAATCATGGCAAATGGCGGCAGCGGTAGCAAGTGGTATTATTTCGCGATTTATTTCTACCTGCATTTTCAATACAACGGGGTTTTCCTGTTTGGATTGCTTTCCGTTTTCGCCGCCATTCTTCAGCGACGTGGATTTGCGAGCAAACTACCCGGATTGAAGAAACCCCTTCAGGCACTTGTCATCGGCGTTGTGTTGACGTACGCGCTGTCGTTGCTATGGGCGCATCCTCCGCTGATCTGGAATGTTGCTGGCTTTGTCGGCGCTGTCCTGCAGGTGTATGCGCTGGTTGTTATTGGTGGCGCAATCATTAAGACGAAGGCGTTTAATGATCTCGCACATACGTCGGGTGGGAAGTTGCTGGTGAACCTTGCAACGGCAGGGCTGTTGCTTAAGGTGGTTCTGCAGCTTGCATCGTCACACCCGACGATCGCAGACATGGCATATCAAAACCGACACCTGGTGATCGCGTACCTTCACGTGGTGCTTGTCGGCGTGATTAGTTTCGGAATGATCGCGTGGTATCTCGAGGAAAGGTTTGTGCAGGACAAGGTATCTCGGATCTGGGTTGTGTTTTTGATTCTGGGCTTCGTCCTTTCAGAGACGGTATTGGCAGCCACACCGTTCATACCGTCGGTCGCAGCGGTGACTCCGATTCTGGTTTTTTCTCTTTCTGCATTGATGTTCCTGGGCTTTGTTGGAATTCTCTTGCATTCGTTTCGGCCGGAATCGCACACGAGAGCGACGGAATCTCCTGAGAACTTGGGGTTTAGGGAAAAAATTAGAGGAGCATGATCGAAATCATATTTTCCCCGCGTTCCAATGGTAAAATTGCGATCTGGTGCCAGGTTGGATTCATGAGGTTAGATAATGAAAAGGGATATTCGTAACAGGGACGATATCGAACTTCTGGTTCGGATTTTTTATGACAGGGTCCGGCTTGATTCTGACATGGCTCCATTTTTCAGTCATGTTGACTGGGATAAACACCTCCCGGTGATGCAGAGTTTTTGGGCGTCGATGATACTCGGCGAGCAATCATACCGTGGTAATCCGTTTGCCAGTCACATCGGACGTTCTATAGAAGCAGCGCATTTTCGAGCGTGGATTGGTTTGTTTACGGCAGTCGTCGATGAACACTTTGCCGGCAAAACAGCGGAAGAGATAAAAATGCGGGCTACAGCCATAGCAGGAGTCTTTCAACACAAGCTCGGTTTGTCAGAACAGCAGGTTGACAAATGAGTTTTTCGAATAATGAACATGCACCTCGCCCCATCCTCCAACGACGACATTATCCAACAAATAAATGTTCTTCGTAAGGAGAAGAATTCTGTAATTCTCGCCCACTACTATCAGGATCAATCCGTTCAGGATATCGCTGATTACATAGGTGACAGCCTCGGCCTGTCACAACAGGCAGCGGATACACAGGCGGACATGATCGTCTTTGCCGGCGTGTACTTCATGGCAGAGACAGCGAAAATCATTAATCCCTCAAAAAAAGTTTTATTACCCGACCTTAACGCGGGTTGCTCCCTCGCAGACGGATGTACCGCGCAGGACGTTCTCGATCTCAGGCGGAAGTATCCCGATCATCGCGTTATCAGTTATGTGAACTGCTCCGCGGAGGTTAAGGCCGTAAGTGATGTCATTTGCACATCTGCCAATGCCGAAGCCGTGATTCGTTCGTTTCCACCGGAAGAGCAGTTGATTTTCGTGCCCGACAAAAATCTAGGGCGCTACCTGATACAGAAGACCGGCCGTGAAATGAAATTGTGGGACGGTGCCTGTATCGTTCACGAAGCATTTTCGATTGACAAACTGCTCGCGCTTCATGCACAAAATCCCACCGCGGAGATTATTGCGCATCCTGAATCTGAAGCGCATATCCTAAAAGTTGCGACGTACATCGGATCTACTGCCGGCATGATCAAATACGTACGCGAAAGCAAGAACGAGGCGTTTATTGTTGCGACGGAAGAGGGTATCCTGTATGAGATGAGTAAACAGGTTCCGTCGAAACATCTGATCCCGGCACCAACACGTGAAGATAACACTTGTGCCTGCAGCCAATGTGCTTTTATGCGTCTGACGACTCTCGAAAAAATTCTTCACTGTCTTCAGTCTGAACAACCCGAAATCGTACTCGATAACGATCTGGCCGAACGCGCCCGGATTCCTATTCAAAGAATGCTGGACCTGTCGAAGATCACTGTGTTATGACAACCGACGTATTGGTAATTGGTGGTGGAATAGCCGGGCTTTCTCTGGTAGCGAAAGCCGCGAAATGGTTGCCACATCTTTCGATTACAGTTGTGACCAAGGATAACGGTCTCGAATCCAACACACGTTACGCGCAGGGAGGTATTGCAATTGTCCTTGATAGCAGTGCGGATTCATTTGACCGGCATGTACAGGATACGTTGCTTGCGGGAGCGGGGTTATGCGACCCGGCTGTCGTGGAAAAAGTTGTTAAGGAAGGGCCGGGTCGGTTGCGCGAATTAATTGAATGGGGAGTTCAATTCGACCGCGACGCAACCGGAAATCTTGCACTTGGAAGAGAGGGAGGTCATACCGCTCACCGGATTATTCACTACAAGGATTCGACAGGTTTCCAAATAGCCGATGCGTTGCTTCGACATGTGGGTACATTGTCAAATGTGACCTTGCTTGATCACCATTTCGCACTTGATCTGGTTTCTGAGTTACGCGATGGTGTAACGTCATGTACAGGTGCACATGTTTTGGACGTCCGGAACAGATTATTCAAAACAATTTCTGCCCGTGCCACCGTACTGTGTACCGGTGGTGTAGGGCAGGTCTACAGCAACACGACAAATCCTGCAGTTGCAACCGGCGACGGAATAGCGATGGCGTTACGCGCCGGTGCTGAAATAAGCGATATGGAGTTTGTACAATTCCATCCAACCGCGTTTCATTCCAACAACGATGCCCCTTCGTTTCTTATATCGGAAGCGCTACGTGGTTTTGGTGCACATCTCGTAACGCGCGACGAAGAACGGTTTCTATTTCGCTACGACCAGCGTGGTGAACTCGCGTCACGCGATATCGTTTCGCAGGCTATCCATGAAGAAATGAAATTGCAGGAGGCACCGGCTTGTGTTTACGTTGACTGTCGTCATCTTGACCCTGACGACTTGAAGGCGAAATTTCCTTTCATCTATAATTCCTGCTTATCGCACGGATACGACATCACACGCGAACCTGTACCGGTTTCTCCGGCGGCACATTACCTATGTGGCGGCGTTGCCGTAGACCTCCAGGGGAGGACGTCGATCGCAAATTTATACGCATGTGGTGAATGTAGTCGCACGGGATTGCATGGGGCCAACCGGCTTGCTTCGAACTCATTACTGGAGGCACTTGTATATGCACACGAGATATTTCTCGATCTTGAGAAAAACATAAGCAGCATTCCCGTTCCGCAGGACGCAAAAACTGATCGGACATTACTTTCCGGAATGACGGATTCGCATCTGTATGAATACCGCCGTAAGCTCCGTCATGCGATGGCGATGGATGCCGGCATTGTGAGAACAAACACAGGACTCTCGCAGCTTCACGACATTGTCAACGAATTTCTCCGGCAAGTTGAGCAGAATCGCGAAGCTGGTAATGCGCGATGGTGGGAACTTCGAAACATGTGTCAGGTTGCAGGCCTAATCATTCAGCATTCGTTGGCGCGAAAAGAAAACCGCGGAACGTATCATAACACTGATCTGATCGCTCATGCCTAAGCTGCGCGTCACCAAAGAGTTTTCATTCGAAATGGCGCATGCCTTGCGGAATTACGATGGCAAATGCGAGAACATTCATGGGCACTCTTATCATTTATCAGTAACTATCGCAGGTCGGGTCAAGGAAGTCACCGACTCGCCGGATGACGGCATGGTGGTTGATTTTGGTGTCGTGAAGAAGATTGTTCATGAACACGTGCTTGACGTTTTCGATCACGCACTTGTGCTCTATGACAAGGATGAGCGCGTGGATACAATTCGTTCTATCGGGACTAAAGTTATTCTTACTCCGTATCAGCCTACTGCTGAGAATCTGATTCTTGATTTTGTACACCGTCTACAACAGGCAATCAAAGGAAATCTCATCCTTCATTCCGTCATGCTACGCGAAACCGCGACGAGTTTTGCGGAATGGTATCATTCCGATAACGTTGATTAGCAACGCGTGGCGTTAACCAACCACGCGGTCTTCCTTCAAATCCGGAGTGGTAACTTCCAGGAGGGCCTTGATCTGTTCTTCCGCGTCGTTCAGTGCATCTTCAAAGACAGCATCGTTCACAAGTGTGCTTTCCTCCCTATAGTATCTTATGCCTGCAAGCAGGTTGTTGGCAAACTTCGTGCGCTGCGCCTCTGCACGCGCGTCTCCTGCAGGAGTGGCAGTCAATTCATTAAGATAGGACACATAAAGACTGAGTTCGTTTATGAACATGTGCGGACGATGGGGATTTGTCATGACGTTTCCACGTCCATAAATGTGATCCACCATTTCCCGTAAGGAAACAATTTTGGAAAAATTCGTGATGTTAGGGCCAGGGCAGATTGTCACTCCCGTGGTCCGGCGTACGAACGGTGCGTTGTAAACGAAGGCGGCGGCATTGCTAAGCCCGACACACAAGCACTCCTTGTCCAGAACCGCGCGCACCTGTTTGTTATATTCATCCGGAGGGAGTTGCAGATCTTTTAACTGTGCAAGCTTCAGTGACTGATACTTGCGTGATGCCGTGCAAATCGGTTCGCTGGTGAACTCTGTGTTGTTAACAAGGTGTTTTTCGGTGCATGGGCTTCCAGGGCGGTTGTTGTCGATCCGACGTTCTTTTTCCTTTTCGCCTGATGTCCCCTTCAAATAATGGAAACGCACACCCAGTGGAGAATTAACACTGAGGACAACGTCATCCTTACCGGCCTTTTGCAGCAGCTTAAGCGTTGTATCGTCAACAGTAGTGGCCTCCGGGCAAAGGAGGAATGGCGTACCCCATCCCGTTGCATCCACCTGATAGAACGATCGCAGGTAGCGATCTTCTTCGGCAGTTCCGATGCCTCCCTGCACCGTTACACGTTGCGGATGTGGTTTGTCAAACAACGGCCGCTTCTGGCCATCGCATGCACTGTTGTAAATTGTATGCAATTCGGTCGCAAGCTCTTCGCGTTTGTCTTTGAACTCCTGCAGGATCGGACCAAGCAGACTGCCGTCTGTCGGAAAGGCGTGGCCGCCGCAGTTGAGACCAGATTCGATCCGGAATTCACTCACCCATATTCCTTTTTTCGCAAGCATCTTGCCTTGTACAAGAGCGGAGCGGAAATCACTTACCTTGATGATGATTCGTTTCTTGAATTCACCCCATCCCGTCGCGTCAAATATGCGGAATGACTCCAGATAGTTGAACAATCGTGGATTCATTCCGGCGGAAAGGACGACAGATGAGTTCGATAGATTACTTAGTGCATAGCCGCGTAATGCAGCGAGGGCGTCGGAGTTTTCGGGAACATCGTTGCCACTGCTGTCTTTGAACGGCTTGTCGAGTTTTGTCATGATGTTGACGTCGATGCTGCCGGGCTTGACCTGGCTGCGCAGGAAAGTCTGAAGAGACTCCTTTTCAAGATTATTTTTTGTCTCGATCATTCGGGTGTACAACTGACGGAGCTTACTTTCGACAGGCAGCATCTCAAAATATTTGACGAGCTCCGAGCCGGCTCTGAAAGGCAACGACCTGAGTTTTTCAATCTGATCATTGACCATGCGGTTGAGTAAGTTAAGGTAGTCGGTAATACGCTTTGCCCGGTGATCGGGATCTTTTTCAGAAATCGGCTTGAAGTATTCGTCAATCACGCCGTAGTAGTGCTTTCGCATCGTCTCTACCAGTCGGTCCTCGGTGATCGACACGACGGATGAGATTCCAAATCGCGCGACTTTGAGCGGTGAGTCAATTGTAAATGCCAACCCCATTACGGGTATGTGGAATGTATGTCCGGTCAATAGCATGAATTCTGAAAATTATGGATGGTTAATTACGCGTGATGACACAATAAATGAACAGCCAAGTTACATGATGTAAAATGGTCAGTCTTATGATCAAAATCACAAAGGCCGGAGACTCGTATCATTGAGCAATGATTCCTTAGAATCTCCGGCATTTCAGGGCGTTGGATTATTCTTTCAATCTGGCGTCATCATACGATGGCACAAGCCCCTCCCGCGCATGCTGCCTCGGCCTTGTGGTCGGTTTCGTCGTCGCTTTCGTAAACATTTTCAAGCGCGATTGCCTTGAGGCTTTTTTCCAGTTCATAGAACGTCTCGCGCGAGATGTCCTCGTAGGGGGCCTGTTTGTAACTTCCGTTGTCGAAAGGCAGAACGCTGAGTCCGTTGTAAGACGCTTTGTTTTCCCACATCCATTCCCCTACACGCGGCCAGTCGCCATCTTTTATGGATACAGTAGCTGACACGTTGTTGGCGTTGCTTCCGCGCCGGAATCCATTCCTTACCCAATCGACGTTAAAGCGACGTATCCGCTCAAGAAGTTCCATCACGTCTTCGTTCCGCAGAATACTACCCTCAGGAGACTTTTGGGGAATGCAAATGATTGCCTGTTTGCTGTTGAGCATGTCATCTTCCAGAAGTTCCGGGTGGTTGATGCGCAGATATTCATACAACGCTTCATTCTTGCCTATGCGAACACGCCGCAGGTAGAAGTCGTTATGCCACGCGTGAATTCCGCTGGAGGTTCCCAGTACAAGAGACGACGTTCCGCTGGGTTTGATCGTCGTGCACCGCGCCGCGAACTGAATGCCAATCTTCGATGACGTTTCAAGGTTCATTTGCTTCACTTCATCAGCGGCTTCTTTCAAGTCAAAATTTTGAACACATCCGCTGGCAATACCAGTCATGCCGACGCCAATGAGCGCGTCATGTTCAGTGGTTTCCTGCCACACTTCACGGAGGTAATGGAAATTTGTGAACCCGGCCTGAAGTGTTCCTAGGAACGACGCAGCACGGGCACGCTGGTTGAGTTCCTCCTGGCTTTCAATATCTGATACGTTGACTTCACAAAGGTTGCAGAACTGAAAGGGACGAAGCGCGATTTCACAACAAGGGTTGGTTCCCCAGTCGACGTCGTTGGTAAAATAAAATCCGGGTTCACCGGATCCCGAGAATTCGATCTTTTTCCAGAGC
Organism: Bacteroidota bacterium; assembly: GCA_023428695.1. Lineage (GTDB taxonomy): Bacteria > Bacteroidota > Bacteroidia > Cytophagales > Cyclobacteriaceae > Ohtaekwangia. The sequence goes on along the minus strand of JAEYWY010000025.1, from coordinate 14,276 downwards.
GCAAGAAATTCTTCGCGTGTTGTGGATTCCCGTGGCAGTACAACTGAGTTGTTGGCGCGTCCGCGTTGTTCGTTAAGTTCCCACCAGTTACCGAATTTGCAGGTCAGCATCTCTTCGTCGTTTGCTGAAAATAGTGCGATCATTGCGCTGCGTCTTATACCACCCGCGAGTACCGCATTGGCAAGGTGACACATAATGTCATGACATTCGAGCGGAGATAACTTGTCGCCGTCTTCCTTCCTGTCGAGGATAGCCTGTACGTGGGCAACGCAGATCTTGAGCGGTTCCGGTCCGGGAGCTTTACCACCTGCAGTGACCAGACGCGCGCCTTTTGGACGGATATCGGAAAAGTCAAACAACGGCATGTATTTGCTTAATCCGAAGTATGCCTTCATCAGTACTTTTACGGCGTCGGCCCATCCTTCGAGGCTGTCGCCGACAAGAAACTTCTTGGTCTTTTCTGCCTTGCTGATTGGAGGGAGTTGTTCAATATGGTGGTACTGAACTGAGTATCCGACACCCGTTCCCCCGAGTAAGAGGAATAGCGTCTCACTGAAAGCGCGGATGTCATCAACCGGAAGGTAGGCGCAATTGTAAATGCGACTGTTGTTTCGGGTGATCGCGGTACCGGCAAACTGCATGGCACGCATCGACGGCAGAACTTTTCGATCGTAGACGTATTGCATCCAGTGATCGATTTCGTCATGCATGTGCGGATACTTTTCATTCATCATTTGCTGGTAACGCGCGCAGATTTCCGGCCATGTTTCCCTTCGCTTCAGATCAGGCAGGTAGCGGGAGTACTTCATGTAAACAATCAGGTCGCTTAGAATCTTTTGGTTTAACTCCATGGCAGTCAGAGATTGGGTTAATAATCAATTTCTTTAAAAAATGTACCCGTTCAACTTGGTCATGAAACGAGGTCACAGCAAGGTGAATGCGGTTTGCGAATCATGTGTATGACTTCCCTCATAACAGATTCAGGGAACAATTTTGTAAATGATATCTCTTTGACCAGGCAGAAATGTTTTCGCTCGATGTGATTTTTATCATTCACAATTTTTTGGCTCAATCAAATAAAGCACGACGCTTATTTGCAGGTATCTTTCCATTCAGGGTTTTTGTTGTGATAAAGAGAATGTAAGTCAGGTACTTTCGGTTGTCCATTGAAAGTCCGGCGTGAACCACTGGTGTAGATCCCGGGATCGGGTATGTTCTTTATTTGGATATGTCTTATTATTGTGAGATTCGCATGTTATGGGAAAAATTTTTGCTTTGATCTTGTTTGGAATGACGCTGGCGCCTGGCCTCAGCGCTCAGGATACCCGCAATAACACAACGAATACCAATGCCTGGATCATGTATTTCGGAAATCATCGTTTTTCGGAACGTTTCGGTTGGCATGCCGAGGTTCAGTTGCGCCGACATGATGTTGTCTCAGATCCTCAGCAGTTCCTCCTTCGTACCGGACTGGATTTATACACCAAAACCAGCGGACGTTTTACAGTTGGGTATGCTTTTATCAAGACCCATCCGTATGGTGAATTTGGCGTGCCGAATGCTTTTCCCGAACATCGCATCTGGCAACAGTACACGAATTCTCAATCACTCGGCAAAGTCAGGCTGGCGCACCGGTACAGGCTGGAGCAACGAATGATTGGCAATGCAACAGAAGGCACGTTTGAGAATGGGCGTTATGAAAACCGTATCCGATATATGGCGAAAGCCACGGTACCGCTGACCGCCGGCGAGCGTGGACTTTTTTTCGCGGCCTACGACGAGGTGATGGTCAATTTTGGAAAGGAAGTCGCATACAATGTATTCGACCAGAATCGGGTTTACGCCGCGCTGGGAATTTCACTTTCGGCAAATCTCAAGGTAGAAGCCGGCTATCTTAATCAACTCGTTATGCTGCGATCTCTCGATGCTCAACTCCGAAACCGGATTGAAAACAATCACACCCTACAACTCGGATTGTTTTCAACTATACCATTCTATAGTCCAAAAACAGAGTGACCTCGACTTGAGGGAGAGACTGACCTCCCTTCCATTTGTTACTCGGGTTACGCATCCGCTGTGTGCCTTCACGGGGCACCCGGTGGGTGTAAAAATCGTACCGCGGGAAAAGATTTCCGGCGTATCTTTGGATACATGCCGGAAGCACGTCTATTCTTTTCTGAACACCTGCACATCCTCCGCTACGCCCTAAGGTGGACGATACTGTGTATTCCCGTCGCACTCGTTGCAGGTTCATTGGTTGCACTTTTTCTCGCGCTACTCGAGCAGGCCACACAGCTGCGATGGGATAATCCCTGGTTCCTTTTTTTGCTACCCGTCGTGGGTGTTGCGATTCACCTTCTATATAGCCTTGCCGGAAAAAATGCAGAAGCCGGTAACAACCTGATCATGGATGAGATCCATCAACCCGGCGGAGGTGTACCGACACGTATGGCACCCCTTGTTCTCGTCACAACCATCGTAACCCATCTTTTCGGAGGTTCTGCCGGACGCGAAGGTACCGCCGTTCAAATTGGTGGCAGCATGGCGCACTGGTTGGGAAAGATTTTCAAACTCAACCGCGCGGACATGCGCATCCTCCTCATGACAGGCATCGCAGCAGGTTTTGGTGCTGTATTTGGTACACCCGTCACAGGTGCAGTGTTCGCACTCGAAGTCCTCGCTATAGGTCGCATCAAATACGATGCGTTGCTTCCGTGCTTTATCGCCAGCGTACTCGGTGATATCGTATGCAACGCATGGGGCATCAGTCATACGCACTATCACATCGAATCTGTCGCAGCTGCTGTTGCCACATTTCCGTTCATCGCATTCGATTTTGTTTTTCTCATCAAAGCAATCCTCGCAGGCGTCGCTTTTGGCCTCGCCAGTTATCTGTTCTCAAAACTCTCGCACGGCATTCGCGATTATGCCAACCGCTTTATCAAAGTTCGATGGCTCATTCCTGTGATTGGCGGAATAGCCGTTATCAGCCTCACGTATATCGTTGGAACACGGGACTACCTTGGCCTTGGTGTAACTTCGGCCGACGCAGGTGGCGTGTCTATCGTCAACGCCTTTCAGGACGGAGGCGCAGAAACCTGGAGCTGGCTTTGGAAGATCGTATTTACCGCAGTCACACTGGGCACAGGATTTAAAGGCGGCGAGGTAACACCGTTGTTTTTTATCGGCGCAACGTTGGGGAACACGCTGGCCGTGTTGATGGGAGTGCCTGTGGACCTTTTCGCAGGTCTTGGATTCATAGCCGTATTCGCCGGCGCTACCAATACGCCCCTAGCCTGTACGTTAATGGGGGTGGAGCTTTTTGGTACAAGCAATGTGTTGTACTATGCCGTAGCATGTTTTACGGCGTACTACTTCAGTGGCCACACTGGTATCTATCACGCGCAACGCCTTTCCGTGGCCAAACACGATCGGGCAGAAGCGAAAAAGGCTCCGGATTGAAAACATTTTGAATAACACCTGAATGAAATACGACTTACTTCCTTCGGCACTGTACACTGATTTGTACCAGCTCTCAATGGGACAGGTTTACTTCTCCAGTGGTCACCATGAACAGGATGCGGTGTTTGATTACTTCTTTCGCAAACTTCCCTATGGTGGCGGGTATGCGGTCTTCGCGGGGCTGGATGATGTACTCGAAACGATAAGCAGACTTCAGTTTACAGCAGATGATCTTGCATACCTGAAAGGCATCGGCATGAGCGATGATTATCTGAAGTACCTTTCGCGTTTTCGTTTTCGCGGAACTATTCATGCCATGAAGGAAGGCGAGGTCATTTTTCCAAACATTCCCGTTGCACGCGTGGAGGGTACGTTGCTGGAGGCCCAACTCATTGAAACGGTCTTATTGAATCTGCTGAACTTTCAATCACTGATCGCGACCAAGGCAACCCGCGTGCGCGAAGTAGCAGGGGACCGGACGCTGCTTGATTTCGGTTTGCGTCGGGCACAGGGAATCGGTGGCTACCACGCGTCACGTGCGACGATCATCGGCGGTTTCAATGGAACGAGCAACGTCATGGCGGGTGCGAATTTCGATATCCCTGTTTCGGGAACGATGGCACATTCATTTATTCAACACTATGAAGACGAACTTACTGCGTTCCGTGTGTTTGCCAGTGGGCGACCGGAAAATTGTGTGCTGTTGGTAGATACATATCACACACTCGAAAGTGGGGTTCCCAACGCAATTACAGTAGCAAAGGAGTTGGAACGCGATGGAAAACGCCTGCTCGCGATCCGGCTCGACAGCGGCGACCTTGCCTACCTTGCGAAACGTTCGCGCCAGATGCTCGACGACGCGGGACTTCATTACGTCAAAATTGCTGCGTCAAACCAGCTTGACGAAAATGTTGTGAAGAGTCTCCTCGAGCAGGGTGCACCTATCGACATATTTGGAGTCGGGACCAACCTCGTTACCGGGCAACCCGATGCTGCGCTCGATGGCGTGTACAAGCTCGCGTATTCAAATGGCAAGCCGCGCATTAAGTTGTCGGAGAGCCTGTCGAAGACAACGCTACCCGACAAGAAGCAGGTGTATCGTGTCCTTGATTCAGGTGGAATGTTTTTCGGGGCAGATGCTGTCGCGCTTTCAAACGAGGCGCCGCCGGATGAGATGCATCATCCCATCGAGCCGGGGAAGTCAATGCGCATAGGCAACCATAAAAAGGAGGCACTGCTTGAAGTCGTTATGAAAAACGGCGAACGCGCCGATGAACGAAAATCGCTGGCGGAGTTGTCAGCATACCGGCAACAACGGATAGCGCTGCTGCCTCCGGAGTACAGGCGCTTTCAAAATCCGCACACGTACAAGGTTGGTATCAGCACTTCGCTGCAGAGACTGAGGAATGAATTGAGAGATCATTATCTGAAAAAATCATGAAGGCACTAATCATTGTTGATATCCAGAATGACTTCACCTCCGGCGGTGCACTCGAAGTCCCGGATGGGAATGCCATCATCCCGGTAGTGAATGCTTTGCAAAGTTCGTTCGATCTTGTCGTCGCCACGCAGGACTGGCATCCGGAAACACACAAGAGCTTTGCGTCACAGCATTCAGGTAAAAACCAGTTTGAGAAGATTGACCTCGATGGACTCGAACAGGTTTTGTGGCCGGACCATTGCGTACAGGGAACCCGTGGTGCAGAGTTTCATCCGGACCTGAATATGAACAAGGTCGAAGCCATCTTCCGAAAGGGAATGGATTCCAACATCGACAGCTACAGCGGCTTCTACGACAATGGTCATCGTAAGAACACCGGACTCGCAGGTTATCTCCACGCACGTGAAGTTACCGAGGTGTACGTGTGTGGCCTTGCCGGAGACTATTGTGTTTTCTTCACGGCACTCGATGCCATCGGAGAAGGTTTTACTACGTACATTATCGAAGATGCAACGCGATCAATAAGCGCCGAAGGTTTCGAAAATGCAAGCAAGACGTTTCGCGGAAAGGGAGGCATCCTTATCGCCAGTGGGAGACTTGCATTCAGAGAGTGAGGTATTCGCCAGGATAGGATGTGTGAACGGCTGAGTAATTCAGTTTGACTTGCCCTGAACGCGGGCCGCGACATACGACCCTGGCACGCACCGCGGCAAGGATAGGAGCGGAAAGGCGGACTGGGATTGAAGGATTTATGGAGGGCAGGATTGAATGCAGGCGTGGCGGTGCAAAGTTTGTTTTGGATCGGGAATGTGTTGGGTGTGACAAATGAAGCAGGAGGTAAGAAATAAAGTGTGTTCGCTTCTGGCCTTGGAGCGGATAGCCTGGTGGCACCTTGTAGAAACGGTGTTCGTGGTTGCTACCAAAAAGTGCCAGCCGCCACGAGAATCAAAAGTATTATTTGTTGGGGGTGTCCCCCGCCTTTAGCATTTACCTGATTTGTGGTAACACTTTCTGAAATTATCCGCGTTGAAGACTAAGCTTTCGTTCAGCGGGGGCCGCGCTGTACGCTGCAACGCGCCGCCTATTCGCAATGACTGATTAGGTTGGTATTCGTCCCGAACATGCTACAGATACGACAAGGGCAACATTGCAGGCGCCGGGTTTCCGCTTCCATCGCTCACCCGGGGTAAACGGTTACTCCGGCGTGTATCCGTTATCCATGCCTTTCCCTCGAATCAGGTATAGTTTGTTAACTCAAATGCTAGTCCTTGCCAAGAAACGGATAGCGATAATCCACCGGAGGTACGAACGTTTCCTTGATCGAACGCGCAGAAACCCAGCGCAGCAGATTCATCTTTGCTCCAGCCTTATCGTTGGTTCCCGATGCACGTGCGCCGCCGAAGGGTTGTTGACCCACAACAGCCCCCGTAGGTTTGTCATTGATGTAGAAGTTACCTGCGGCATTCACAAGCTTGCGTGTAGCGAGGTCAATGGCATACCTGTCGCGTGCAATGATCGACCCCGTCAGTGCATACGGCGAGGTGCGATCAACAAGGTCAAGTGTATCCTCAAAGTTTTCGGAATGGTAAACGTAAATCGTAAGCACGGGTCCGAAAATTTCCTCGCACATCGTTGTGGATGACGGATCTTTCGTTTCGATCACCGTCGGTTCAATAAAGTAACCTTTTGATTTATCGTATCCGCCACCGGCGACAATCGTGTTCATGTCGTTCTTCTTCGCGCCATCGATGTATTCAGCGATGGAATCAAAAGCTTTTTCATCAATCACGGCATTAACAAAGTTTCCGAAGTCTTCGGTGCCGCCCATACGAACCGACTTAAGATCTTCAACCATATATTTCTTCACATCGTCCCACAGGTTCGAAGGAATATATGCGCGCGATGCCGCGGAACATTTCTGGCCCTGATATTCAAAAGCGCCACGAACCAATGCAGTCGCTACTTCTCTTGCGTTCGCGCTCTTGTGCACCATGACGAAATCTTTTCCGCCGGTTTCACCAACGATACGCGGATAGGTCTTATAACGGTGTATGTTTTCACCAATCGCCTTCCACATCGACTGAAATACTTTCGTACTTCCGGTAAAGTGAATCCCCGCGAAATCAGGGTGTTTGAAAATAACGTCCCCTGCTGTTGGTCCGGCGACGTTGATCAGGTTGATTACACCATCAGGCAGTCCGGCTTCACATAAAACTTCCATGATGACGCTCGCAGCATACACTTGTGTGTGCGCAGGCTTCCAAACAACGGTGTTACCCATCAGTGCCATGCTGGTGGGAAGATTGCCGGCGATCGCAGTAAAGTTGAACGGCGTGATAGCAAACGTAAACCCTTCCAGCGGGCGATACTCCATGCGGTTCCACATGCCTGGTGATGACATGGGTTGCTCCGCGTAAAGCTGGGTCATGAAATACGTATTGAATCGCAGGAAGTCAATGAGTTCGCAAGCCGAGTCGATTTCTGCCTGGTAAGCATTCTTCGATTGACCGAGCATTGTTGCTGCGTTGATTTTGTAACGATATGGGCCCGCGAGCAGATCGGCGGCTTTCAGGAAGATGCTGGCACGATGTTCCCATGAGAGTTCGGCCCACAACGTGCGCGCGGCCAGAGCGGCGTCGATGGCCTGTTCTACATGTGACCGGTCGCCTTCGTGATAATAACCGAGAATATGTTTGTGGTCGTGTGGCGGTGAAATAGGTTTCTTCTTGTCCGTACGAACCTCTTCGCCGCCGATATACATCGGTACATCGACAGTAGCCTTGCGCATTTCATCAAGCGCTTTTTTTAGCGCGGCGCGTTCACTGCTGCCGGGTGCGTAGTTAAGAACGGGTTCGTTTTTCGGTAAGGGTACGGTAAAGAAGCCTTTAGCCATAGTAATGGTCGTTTTAGGTTATCGCAAATGAGTTATCGGGGGCAAATGTAGCAATTTATAGAAACTCGCGAAGTTCAGAGAGCGCCCGGATTTCATAATGAACATGGACTTCACACGAGAGCGATGCCGGGTTGAAAAACACGGCATCGATGCAGGCGTTACGCGCGCCGCCCATGTCCGTAACGGGATTGTCGCCAATCATGATCGCCTCATGGCAATTCACTCCGTTGGCGTTCAGCGCGTATTCAAAAATTTCTTTAGCAGGTTTTTTGTAGCCGGCCTTTTGTGACGTGATGATGTGATCAAAGTAGTGCGTCATCTTGCCCGAGGCGAGTTTCATGTGCTGGATTTCTTCGAATCCATTTGTAACAACTGCAAGTGTGTACTTTCCGGAGAGATAGTCAAGCGTATCGAGAGCATCCGGGATCAGGTTGCATTTACGCGGACAAGCCCACAAATAATCGTGAGAAAGTTCTGCGCAAAGTTTTTCGTCGTTAACGTCAAACGCAGCAAGTATGCGTCCAAACCGTTCTTTGCGGATGACTTCGCTGTCAATCAAACCCTTGTCGTACAATTCCCAAAGTGCATTGTTTACATCGCGGAATTGATTGGCGAACGCTTCGTTTTCAATGCCGCGTGACGCAAGTCCATATTGTTCGTAAAGTTCGGAGAGTGTATCGCGCGAGTTCATCTCATAATCCCACAACGTATGGTCCAGATCAAACAACACGCATTTGTACTTACTGTTCATTCTTATGATTCGTTTTTATTTCACTCAGCCGCGACCGGCCACCTGAAGGAGTTGTCGTTCGGAATTGAAAATCGGGAATTTTGTTCACGGCAAGTTCACGGTTCGAAAAGAGCGTTTCATACACCTGCTGGTCGCGCTGCAATTGCTGGTCTTTCCTGAGAAACTGAAAAATCTGATTAATAATTTCCGCGACCTCGTCCTTTATCTGATAAAAGACAAAGTGGTTATACCTTCGAAAACTGAGGATACCGGAATTTTTCAGGTAAATCAGGTGTCTTGATGTTTTGGCTTGAGTGAAGTCGAGGATGCGCTCAATATCGGATATGCACATGTCGCCGTTCATGTAAATCAGGTGCAGGATCCGGATCCGCGATTCATCGGCGCAAGCCTTAAAAATCTGGGAACCGAGGGTGAGATTGAAACTTTTGAGGCGCATCGGTCATCCTTCAGAAGGAAGGGCAAAGGTACACAACATTAGGCACTTCCGGGGGTTATGGCTATATTTGAAAAAGTTCAAAACAGCAGCAGTGGGCGAATCTTCTAAGCGTTGGATATGGATAGTGGCAGTGGTTCTACTGGCTGCAGGTTTCTCCAATAGCGCATTCGGACAACAGCAGAAAAAGCGGGTAATCCAGCTTTCCGGTGTTATTATTGGCGACGACAGCACAAGCGTTTCAGGGCTTCCCGGGGTCCACGTTTACGTTCCCAAGGCAGGTCGCGGAACGACCACAAACCACGTTGGATTCTTTTCCCTTCCGGTACTTGTTGGTGACAGCATTGTTGTAAGTAGCGTAGGCTACCACCGCCAGCACTTTATCGTGCCGGATAATGCTCCTGAATATCAGACCATTGTCATAACTATGGTCACTGACGCCACGATGCTGAGGGAATTGGTCATATTAGATTTTCCAACTGAAGAAGTATTCAAGGAAGCTGTTCTTGCGATGAATATTCCGATGGATAACGGCATCGACAATAAGAATCTGAACCAGGAACTGCTCGCCCTCATGCTAAAGACCACTCCGATGGATGGTCCTCAGAATCAGCGATATTATCTGAGTCAATGGGCGAACTCCTCCACAGACCGTTTCCAGCCGGTTTCGAACCCTTTCCTGAACCCGTTCAATTGGGTGAAATTCTTCAATTCGTTGAAGAAGGATAAGAAGAAGTAGGGATACATGCACCCTCCGAATAAATCATTAACAGCTGATCTCGGCAGTGTTATTCTCGGCGATACAAGCAAGGAAATGCATATACGGCAATAAAAAAGCCCGCCTGCTGGCGGGCTTTGTCTTGTCGGGGTGAGAAGATTCGAACTTCCGACCCCCACGTCCCTAACGTGGTGCGCTAACCGGGCTGCGCTACACCCCGAACCTTCATTTAAGACACAATCACGACCGATAGCTCCTCAAATGGGCTGCAATATTAATGATTATCCGCGTTTCCCCAAAGCGTGTAATCTAATCCGGTCATTTTGCGAAGGGCTTTTTGTTTTCTGCAAGGAGAAGGGTTTGATCTGGGATTTATGGATTAAAGGATTAGTGAGATTTTGGATTAGAAGGATTATCGGGATTGGGACTATTGGGATTGGCCATCCTTTGAGGAGGTAGAAAACGCTTATGCAGACGCCGGTATTCAAGGGATGGGGCGCCGAAATTGATTAACAGTCCAACCTCGAGATTGAATGCTGCGATGTAATTGATTGCCTGAGCGATATGAACGTCATCCAGCTTAACCCGCGCTTTCAACTCGATCAGAATCTTTTCTTCAATCAGGAAATCAACGCGCCGCCTACCGACGCACATGTTTTCGTAATGAATGTTCTGTTTCTTTTCCCGTTCAAACTCCAGACCAAGTGCCTTTAACTCAATCTCGAGACAGCGCTGATAGATAACCTCCTGAAAGCCATTCCCTAAACGTCGATGGATTTTCATGCACGCACCGATAACCTTCTCGGTGATATCCGAATACTTTAGATTCATACACAACGGTTAAAGATTGAATTTACTCAATAATGAATGACAAATCCAGTCAATCGTTCAAAATCCCGATCCTTCAAAATCCCAATCCTCAAATCCCGGTTCAAATTCCTGGTAGTCGCGCAAAACCTGGTAGTGCACATTTTCCTGGAGTAATGCATTACTCTGGTCAAATATTTGCACCAAACGACTTCATGCCTTCTCCCATAAACCGACCTATTCTCATTGGCGCGACCGTTGTCGCCGTGCTTGCTCTCAGTCTCGTGTACAAACAGTATGCGGGTTACAACGATGAAATTGACTGGTACACCGCTTCTCTTGATTATGACTTCTCCGTCCGTGTCGACAGCATCGAAACGTATAACGAAAGAGGTACGGGTTTCCTTTTGTGCTCGCTGACGTCGGGAAGATTGAACGCCTCGCGTGAAGATAGTCTCGACACGCATCTGAAGGCATACAAGCGATTGCGACTGCTTCGTTTTGACAACGATCGTATCAAAATCTTCATGGGTGCCGCGGGAGGGTTCAAACCTGGTGATAGTATTCACATCAACTCGGGGGAGAATACATTCACGATATCGCGGGCAGGCGCTACAATCCGCAGATATACTGTTCGTGATATGTTAAGCAAGCGATACCTTTAGAATAAGAGCAGGCAAGCGATTTGATCACTGCTAACCTTGCCTGCTCAATCATCACCCACTTGTTCCCGGTCAACTCATTGTCGTTGCGTCACGACTGTCCTTGTACCAATTGATTTTTCGTGACAAATACATTACGGCGCTGATGATGACGAAGAGTCCGACGCTGCCAAGTAGTAATGAGAAGTCTTGTTGCAGAATGATTACGAATATGAATCCGTAAAACATTGTGAGCATTCCCGAAAACACGAACACAATACGTGTTTGCCGAATGAAGGAACTTGCATACAGGCTGATAAGAATAACCGTCGCCGCTGATGCTATCAAGTACGCTATGTTGTATCCCAAATGCTCGCTGAAGCTGAGTAGTAGCGTGTAATAAATGATGAGCGCGGCGCCAACCAGAATGTACTGGAAGGGGTGGATGCGGACCTTCTGCGTGATTTCAACCATCAGCATGGCAAGGAACGTCAGGAGAATAACGAGCACGCTATACTTCGCGGTGCGAATGCTTTTCTGGTAGTGATCGACCGGAATAAGCAACTTCACGCCACTTCCTTTAAGCGTCGGATTTTCATTCTTCCATTGTTGTGCGAAAGGTCTGTTAAAATGAAGTACTCTCCATTCCGCGGTGAACCCTTCCTTAGTGATGTTGCGCTCCGCCGGCAAGAATTCACCATCGAAACTCGGATCTGCCCAAGGCCCCGACAGAGCTACGTGCGTTGTTTTTCCGACTGGAACAAAATCAAGTCGCTGACTTCCTTTCAGATTGAATGCGAGTTTTACATCGCCCCTGAAATCATCGGCGCCCTGCCAGTTCATTTTTGTCGTGATTCCTGTCGTCGTCGGATATTCTCCGCGGTTGTGGTTTGCGAACAAATCTTCTGTACTGCTTGTTGCAGTAACCCCTACGTTGTTTGAGGGCTCCGGCTCGAGACGTTGACCATCTACCGTAAGCACGAATGTATCACTGATTCCGCGCAGGTCGGTGAGCCCAAATGCAAGGTATGCCTCTTTCCATTGCACCATCTCCGCGGCGATGTTAAGTTTTTCAAAGTCTGGCTTTTTGAATGCGGAATTCACTTCGAGCTGACTCTTGTAAACAGGCACGTCAAAAATTCCGCGGTGAAGCAGCATCGGATCAACCTTTCCGGTGATGCTGAGCTCTTCGGGAAGGAAAAAGGCTTTTTCGCCAGATTCCCTGATTTCAACTCCGTCCTTACCCCGATCGATCACGTCTTGTCGCTTATACGGTATTACGAGTATGGGACCGGATATCGTTTGGGCTTCTGACCATTTTTGTGAAACCTCATTCAGGACTTCCGATGCGCGTGATTGGCGTTCATAGATTAATTCTGAAATCCACGACGCCGGGAGCAGCAGAATGAGGACGAGGAAGCCGATTGAAAACAGCTTTATCATGATAGACTCCTGAATCCAGGTATTAAACCGTTCCAGGAGCGAAAGCGGATTGGAGGATGGTGTTTCCATAGTGTTATTGTTTGAGTGATGATCTTATCCGGAGCGAACTGTAACGCCGCAGTCCGGGCAACAGGATGAAGTGATTTAAGAGTACAAGCAGTGCATAACCTCCTGTGATGATCAGGACGATGGCAAATACTTTAAGCGTTGCTACGTAGCAATGGCCGTAGTATCTGGAACCGATCGTTGCCGGGAGAATTGCATTGCTTAAATAAATGTAGACGGCGCATATGGCAAGGGTTATGTTGAAACCAATCATGAGCAGTGCAAGCCTGACCTGCAGGGAGAGTCGGGTGATGGATTTTAGGATAAATTTAAAAGTACTTTCAAATGCAAAGTTCATAAGGAAAAATTTTTTATTTCTGTTGACGGATAACCTGTTCAAGTGCGTCAAGGTGTTTACGAAAAGCGTTTTTGCCTTTTTCGGTGATCTTGTAGCGTGTATTCGGTTTTCGATCGATAAATGTCTTGATAACGGAAACATACTTTTCCTTTTCAAGTGCTTTGATGTGTGAGGCAAGATTTCCATCGGTAACGTTTAGCATTTCTTTCAATCCGGAGAAATCCAGTGCTTCCTCAGTTACGAGCACAGACATGATCTGTAGTCGCACGCGGTGCTCCAGGATTTTGTCCAGACTGTCAAACGGATTTTTCACTTATCGTATTTGTTGTACATGATGGCACCGTAGAAAATGTGCAGCACGCCAAAACCGAGGGCCCAGAACGCGAGTCCGTAACCTGGAAGCGCCGCACATACGAGCCCCACAACGATTTCTGAAAAGCCGAGGTATCGAATTTCATCAAACGTGTTGCTGCTCGCGTTGATCAGGGCCAGACCATAAAAGATGAGACTTGCCGGAGCTGCAAGACCATAGTGACCGCTGCCGAGCATGATCAGGATGAAGAGTCCTCCGGTTGCCAGCGGGATCATCAGGTTAATGATGAGCTTTTTGGTAGGACCGCCCCAGAATTTGAGGCCGTGTTTTACCGCTTTTTTGTTGCTCAGCATCAGGCCGGTTCCGACAGACAAGATCAAGACGACTGTCGCGATGGCGATCAGTTTCCAAAGCGTGTCTGGCGAAGAAGCGGAAAAGACCCGATAGTCGAAAGGGGAGATCGGGTACTGGACGACGAAATATGCCGCGGTTGCGCCTCCAAGGGCATATACGCCTGCAAGTACGCCTGACAACCCGCTGAGGGAGATGAACTTTGCCGTCCGCTCCATGATATTCCGGATGGAGGCAAGGTCCTTTTCGTATTCCTTGACGTCTTTCATGAAAGTACTTTGAGTTACAAAGTTAATCAACGGAACGGGTTTTACAAGGTTTCACGCACGATGTTGCAAGAGTTTGCGTTAACTGCACAGGAGGGACTTTTTTGCGAAAAAAGCGGGGCAACCTTGGAAATTTACCCGGCAACCCCTTATTATTGCACTCCCAAAAACGAGCATTCCTCCTTAGCTCAGCTGGTTAGAGCACCTGACTGTTAATCAGGGGGTCCTAGGTTCAAGCCCTAGAGGAGGAGCAAAAGCCGCTGGTACATTCCGGCGGCTTTTTCCGTTATGCATTATTTCGTTTATATCCTTTATTCAGCGAAGCTGTACAGGTACTATATTGGCCGGAGTACA